>CAZHCA010000021.1:0-82781 GCA_964530825.1 uncultured Saprospiraceae bacterium | reverse complement strand
TTTACGGTTTTTACCAACTAAGCCACTGGCTCGAATTTTGGGGGGAAGCACAATAGGTTCTTACTAATATTCAAAGATGCAGAAAAAATAGCAAGGGGGTTAGGGCTACACTACTGTTTGCGCTTGTAATGGATATTCATTGATGCTCAATTGTAGGCTAGAGATCATCTTCCACGAAGTTTAAAAAATAAAATTTGGCCGCATTAAATCGGTAAATTGTAACTAAAACGTCAGCCTCGGGTAGGTTTACTTTATCGACTTGTTTTCACTCCAGCCCTAAAAACCAGCCAATTGCGCATTATTAACACCTACTTAATCTTAGCGACCTAATTTTTCAATCTGTGAGACGATTGCTACGAATAGGATTTATTGCTTTTTTGTTGGTGCTGCTGACTGGTCATTCGGCACAAGGGTTACCGGATACTACCCGGCTTTTGCAGGTAGCCATCTATGACGCTGCCCCATTCGGATATCAAAATCCCGACGGCTCCAACGATGGTTTGATGGTAGAAATCTGGGAAGCCATTGCTCGTGAGCTTGGCTGGGAATACACCTACGAACTCAATGACTTAGACGGGGTGTTGAACGGCCTACAGGACCACACCTACGACGTAGGTCTAGGCGCTATTTCTATCACCCCAAGCCGTGAGGTGCTGGTGGATTTCTCCCAACCGGTGAATCCCTCGGGAACAGGTATCGCGATGGCGAGAAGTGCCCAGCAAAACACCTTTCAGGCTTACTGGAAACCCATTCTGAAAAGCCTGGGACAATTAATCGGTCTGCTGCTTATGGTCCTTATTCTGTCGGGTACCATTGTCTGGCTGGCCGAAAGCCGGGCAGCACAGAAAAGTGGTACCGACGATCGAACGATAAAGGGATTTCCGGATGCTCTGTGGTGGTCGGCTGTCACCATGACGACTGTCGGCTACGGAGATAAAGTACCGCAAACCCTGCTGGGTAAATCCATTGGGATCATTTGGATTTTCACCAGTATTATTTTTCTCTCACTATTTACGGCCAATGCAAGTGTTATAATTACCACTGCCAGAGTGCAGTCTAGCATTCAGACCAATGCGGACCTGCGACGGGCGCGCGTTGGTGCTGTGGCTCACTCCTCCGGGGCCGAGTATTTGATCCGGGAAAAGATCAGCTTCACCCCTTATGACGATTACGATTCGGCAATACGGTCCCTGCTCGATGGAGAAATTGATTGTATTGTATCTAACGTTCCTTTTTTGAAATATTTCAACAATACCAAATATTACGGCGAGTTAGCGATAGCACCCCGCTGGCTGTTAAAAAACAATATGGAGATTGCCCTACAGGAGGAAAGTCCGCTCCGGGAGAATATCGACCGGGTATTGTTGGAAAAAATTACTGAGCCGCGCTGGCAAGATGCGGTTTACAAGTACCTTGGTGAAGCGGAGTAAATGTCGGTCAACCCAAGCCATCCAGCATTTCCAGTACTACCTGATTGAGGTTTTGTACGGCCAGGCCTACTTCCCAATGATCGCGGTTGCGGGCCTCGATGTAGTTGGATATAGCGCGAATCTGGAGACAGCGCTGATTTTCCAGCATGCAGACGTAGAAAAACGCGGCGCCTTCCATCGTCTCCAGGTCGGCTTCATTATGCCCCAGAAAGCGTTTGATCGATGTAGGATAGCCATGAACCCGATTAACCGTCACTGCTTTCATGGGCGGCAAGAAGGGAAAAGCTTCGGCATCCTCCAGCGTCAGTCGTCCGGCCCGGAATGGGGGCTGGTCAGGATCGATCAGGCCCATTTCAAAAACCGACATCAGCCGGCCGTCGGTATCTTCGGCGCCGAGGTCGGCGAACGTATCGCTGGTAATCTGCCAAACACTACCCAGCTCATGTTCGCGCCGGTACGAACCGGCAATACCGATTTGGATAGCAAGATCGTACTTCTTTTGCACCAGTAATTTGGTAAGGCTGTAGACTGCCTGCGGTGTACCCACGCCCGTTAGCAGGATGCTGACTTGGAGTTCGCCGCGCTGGTATTGGTAGGAGCCATATTCCACCCACCGGGTTTTAAGATGCTCTAATAGGGGCTGGATTTCCAGCTGGGTCGCGCTCACGATAAGGATATCCATACACTATTCAGTTGGAGTTTTACGGGGCTGCCAGGCCAAGGTAAATGCCGGTGTGAAACCAAGTACTTGATGGTAGTTCCCGGCAGCATCAATCCGGAAGCCATCGCCGATTTCGAGGCCGAGGCCAAAGCCTGCGAGGTTAGGAGCGGTGCTGATCCCAGCTCGGATCGCCAGTATTTCGATTGGATAGTAATCTACACCCACCCGAACACTGGCATCGTACTCGATGTCTTTTTCGACTTCGGCCTGTAATAGTAACTTTTCAGTTGGCCGAAAGCCCAAGCCCACATTTACCAGGGTTGGGATAAAATCTTCGCTTTCTCCAATTTCCTGCCGTACCGGGCTAAACAGATGCCCCCCCAGCCAAAGGCCGGGTAAAAGTTCGGCTAACACGCCCAGTTCGAAGGTGAAATTATTGGCGGTACCATACTCGGGAATATCGGTGCGCAGTACATCAAATTGTGCGCCCAGGCTGATGCTGGGGGCTAACTTTAAGGCGTACGATAGGCCGGCCAGTTGTTCGTTATAGCCTTCGAAACCAAAATAGCGCACCTGCAGACCGAAGGTCCCGCTATTAGTAGGTAAGGCGGCCGCCGCTGATACCGACTTCAGCTCGCTCATAGCAAAGCGGCTTTCGCCAGAAGCGATCGCCGAAAAGCCGGGAAGGAACGCCAAGCCTGCTTGGTTGTTCAAAGCGGCATTGATGTCGCGAAAAGCAATACCGGTTTGGCCCATCGCCAGACTGCGGGCGCCGCGAAAATTGGGCTGGCCATTTTGGGCAACCAGGGAAAAGCCGGAAAAGGCTAAAATGGCTAGTAGAATCAATCGAGACATAGAGTGTTGAGTGTGGTTTTGCAGGTGCTTATTCAATAGGAGTAGGTGTTGAGTACCCGCAAACTTTCTCTTCCTTGATTTGTAGTTAAGGTACGGTAAAATAACGACCTTTAGCAACTTAAATCAAATATCCTTACCTTTGGACCACGTTGAAAAAAGCACCAGAAGCGTTACATTTCTCGACTTGGGGCGAATCCGTTACGCGGACGCCTGGGACCTGCAAAAACGTTTGCACCGAGAGGTTATTGACCGCAAATTAGCAAATCGGGCGCGTGAAAAGAAAGGAAAAGCTGCCGAGCCCTTGGTCCATTACCTATTATTCTGCGAGCACAATCCGGTATACACCCTTGGCAAGAGCGGCTCCGTAGATCACTTGTTGCTGAAGGAAGGACAGTTGCATGCACAAGGCTTCGAGTTTTTCAAAATCAACCGTGGTGGTGATATTACCTACCACGGACCGGGGCAGATCGTGGGTTATCCCATCTTTGACCTCGACGGGTTCTTTACCGACGTGCATCGGTACGTGCGCTACCTGGAAGAAGCCGTTATTCGCACGATTGCAGACTACGGGCTGGAAGGCAAACGCATCGAAGGGTATACGGGGGTGTGGTTAGGCGATAGGAAAGAACCCGCCAGAAAGATATGTGCGATCGGGGTCCACCTCAGCCGGTGGGTGACCATGCACGGGTTTGCTTTTAACGTGAAAACGGATTTATCGCATTTTAACCACATCGTACCCTGTGGTATTGCCGAAGCGGATAAACAAATCACCTCAATGCGCAAGGAATTAGGTTATGCTGTCCCGATACCGGAAGTAAAAGCTAAGCTAAAAACCCACTTCGCTGAGCTTTTCGACTTTGACTTCGCTTGATAACGTTCCAGGGGTCGAAAGAAATGTTGCATCTTTGAACGCCAAGAAACGCCTGGATATGAAAAAAGACATTCCTCAATATAAGGTTCGCGATCTAGCGCTGGCTGTCATTCCCCGGGAAGACGAAGAAGAGATGTGGGATATTTATCTCATCAACCTGAAAGAATCGCCTATTAC
This sequence comes from uncultured Saprospiraceae bacterium, assembly GCA_964530825.1. GTDB lineage: Bacteria > Bacteroidota > Bacteroidia > Chitinophagales > Saprospiraceae > CAZHCA01. The sequence continues at coordinate 78,787 of CAZHCA010000021.1, read as the reverse complement.
GTCAGTGATCGTAAGCTCCAAAGGCTACGGAGAAATCAAGGGCGAACGCATGAAAACGACAATCCTGCGACACTTTTTTGAGGAGATCGGCCCCCAGCAAGGCGTGCAAATCGAACCCATCCAGACGAAGCTTTTCGACCTGACCAATGAGTACTGGGTTAGCTTCGTACACGACGATTACATGTACGACAAAAAATATGTCTTTGTAAAGGGGAGTATTAGCGAATTCAATTTCACCCGTGTACCCATATTGAACAAAAAAGGGGTCATGATTAAATAGGTTGGCAGAGCGTAAGCTCTTGTTACCCGCTTTCCATTACCTGCAAACAAAACCACATGAGTTCTAGCCCACGTTTAAAACGCGTCGATGAATCCCGGTCGGTGATGACCGAAATGATCATGCCCAACGACACTAACCCTACCGGTAACTTGATGGGAGGCAACCTTTTACGCTGGATGGATATCGTAACCAGCATCTGCGCGGGTAAGCATTGCGAAGCCAATGTCGTGACGGCCTCAGTCGACCACGTGTCTTTTCAACGCCCCATCATGCTGGGCGATATTGTCACGCTGGAGGCGTCCGTAACGCGTGCTTTTCGTACCTCCGTTGAGGTTTATGTAGAAGTTTTTGCCGCCGATATCAAAGGTCATAATTACCGCCGCTGCAATCATGCCTATTACACCTTCGTGGCTATTGACAATGTAGAGCAAAAACCGATTCCGGTCCCAGGGGTAACGCCCCTTACCGAGATAGAGCTGCAGCGCTTCGAATCGGCCCCCCGCCGAAGGGAGGCCCGGCTGGTTCTCAGTGGTCGTATGAAGCCGGAAGAGGCAATGGGACTCAAAGAATACTTTTCTTCTTTCCAGCCGACGATTATCTCCACGAAATAGGGCCCCTTTGGATAAGCTGAGACAAACTGCCGACCGATAAGGTTGTTCTTTCTGTAGAACACTGCTAAATACGAATTATCTTTCCTATGAACCGATGGCTTCTTCTATTACTGGTTTCCGGCTTTTGTTTGAACTGCCAGCCGCCTGCTACGGAGTCTTTTGATCCGGATGCCTCCCTGGAGGCCAAAGAGGCACCGGCCGAATGGTTTTTTTTACAGCGGTCTTATCCTGACACGGTTTTCCCGGTTGCGGCTTTTAAAAAAGCGCTCGCAGAAGCAAAAACCAGTGCAGGTGCCCGTTTTACTCTGCCGGGATTTAATCAGCAGTGGACCTCCGTTGGACCAGCTAACATTGGAGCGCGAGTAAATACGCTGGCTGTGCATCCGCAGGATCCCGATGTGGCTTTTGCAGGATATTCTTCCGGTGGGCTTTACCGCACGCAAGACGGTGGACGGAACTGGGAGCCGCTGTTTACCGATGCACCTTATTTGGCTATTGGGGATGTAGCCATTGACCCAAAAAAACCGAACGTTGTATACGCCGGAACGGGCGACCCTAACATCACCATCCACCCCTTCCTTGGTAATGGGGTATACCGTTCTGCCGACGGCGGAGACAGTTGGATCAATATAGGGTTGGGAGAAACGGGAATCATTTCCGAGATCCTTATCCATCCCTATCATCCGGATACCCTCTACGCAGGCACGATGGGCTTACCCTTCGAGCGTGGGCGCGATCGTGGTTTGTACCGCTCTTATGACGGAGGTAATTCATGGGAGCAGGTGCTTTTCGTGAGCGGCCAGGCCGGTGTGATCGATGTGGTGATGGATCCGACCAACCCCCAAATCATTTATGCCGCTACCTGGGATCGCATCCGTAGTAATCGGGAATCTATTGTGTCGGGTCCGAACGGGGCCGTTTACAAGACCACAGATGGCGGCAATACCTGGTCAAGGCTGGGCGGCGGACTGCCCACGGGAAATGTAGGCCGGATCGGACTCGATATTGCTCAGGCCGATCCCAAGACCCTGGTAGCAGTAGTGGTTGCACCCGACAATGAGCTGGATAATGTCTACCGCACCGAAGACGGGGGCGCAACCTGGCGCCCGCTAGTCGACTGTGAAAATGGAAGCGGTTTTTTACCCTGTTTTGCGCTAGGCGGCTTCGGCTGGTACTTTGGTAAGATCCGACTGAATCCCGAGAACGATGAAGATATATTTTTACTCGGGGTAGAGCTTTGGCGAACGCGTAATTTAGGAGAAACCTGGGAATTGGCTGCTCCGCCTGCCACCTCTTACGAAGTCCATTTCGACAAGCATGATATGGTCTTCCACCCTTCAGGCATTTGGTATTTGGCTACCGATGGGGGGGTATACCGCAGTTTTGACTTCGCCAATAGCTGGCAAGATTTCGAACGTATCGCTGCCTGCCAGTTTTACCGGGTGGCCTACAATCCGCACGAGCCAGAAAACTACTTTGGGGGTACCCAGGATAACGGTACCCTCTTCGGTTCTTCGCTTGAAGATAACTGGACGCGCATTTTTGGAGGCGACGGTTTCAGGCCGGTGTTTCATCCTACTAATCCGGATATTTTTTACGTAGAGACCCAAAACGGCGGTATCCGGTATACCGATAATGGCGGTGCCAGATTTATTACCGGTACCAACGGCATTCCCGTCAGTGACCGGCGCAATTGGGATACCCCTTACCAAATGTCTCCACACAATCCGAATGTCTTGCACGCGGGAACCTTCAGGATGTTCCGGTCTGATGTAGATGGCCCCCCCCGCTGGGAGGCCATTAGTGGCGATCTCACCGACGGGCCGATCTTTGGTGACCGTTTCCATACCATAAGTACGTTGGACGAATCTCCGCTGGTGGAGGGTCTGCTCTATGTCGGTACCAGCGACGGCAATATCTGGCGCACTGAAGACCAGGGCGCCAAATGGTGGGACCTGCGAATAAGCGCCCTGCCCAACCGGTATGTCACGGCCGTGGTGACCTCGCCCACCTTTCCAGAGCGGGTTTACGTTTCTTTTTCCGGATACCGAGATAATGACAATACCCCTCATTTGTTTCGTTCGGACGATCGCGGTAATCGCTGGACCCCAATCAGCGCTAATTTGCCCAATCTGGCTATCAACGACGTGCTGGTGGTTCCAGGCACGGCTGACAGTATCCTTTTCGTGGCGACCGATGCGGGGGTATATGGTACCATCTCGGGTGGTGAAAGTTGGGAACGCCTAGGCGCCAACCTCCCGCGGGTGGCAGTTTTCGACCTGGAATATCACCCAACCCGACGAGAACTAATCATTGGAACTTACGGGCAGTCCATGCTCACTTATGATCTTGGTCCCATCCTAGAAGGTGACCCGATCACCAACACCAACGAAGTACTGATTGACGATTGGATGGTAAGTGTTTTTCCTAATCCGGCTGCTGATTGGATACAGATCCGTTGGACCGGCAGTACGACACTCCGCCCTTCTTTTTTCCGGCTTTTTAACTTGCAAGGTCGGTTGGTTGGTCAAGGACGCCTGGAATCAGACAGGCAAAAGATCACAATCTCTAGTTTACCGAGGGGGATCTATGTGCTGACTTTAGAAAACAGCCGGGAAGAACGCCTTAGTCTCCGGGTAGTTAAACAATAATCGACTAGAATACAATTGGTTTATGGTGGCTTCCTTCCGGTTTTTTCTCTCCACTTCCGGGTAAAAGACTTGGCACCATTCATTCTAGTAGCCGTCGTATCCCCAGTAGATCTGGGACCTACTCTTCTTCCTGACTGCTGCGGCCGCTGCGATCGATCGTGGTGGCGCTGGCCTGCTGGGTGCCGAAAAGCAACATATCCTGTACATTGACGTGGGGCGGACGCGTGGCCATGAAGTAAATAGCATCCGCTACATCATGAGAAGTTAGGGGACGGAAATCTTCGTAGATATTAGCTTTTTCGGCATCCCCGTCGAAGCGTACCAAGGCAAATTCTGTCTCCTCCACATGTCCCGGACTTACCTGGCTAACGCGGATATTGTGCTGGTACAGGTCAAGGCGCATGGCTTTCGTGAGCGCTTCTACAGCATGCTTAGTGGCACAGTAGACATTACCACTCGGGTAAACTTCCCTACCGGCGACGGATCCAACGTTGATGATGTGTCCGTGTTGGCGTTTAACCATACCAGGCGCTACTGCACGGGTGATATACAAAAGCCCTTTGATGTTGGTGTTGATCATTTCTTCCCAATGTTCGAGATTACCCTCGTGAATGGGGGCCAAACCCTTTGCTTTGCCAGCGTTATTGACGAGAATGTCTATCTCCGACCAGGGAGCGGGCAGGTGGTCGATAGCCAGTTGTACCTCGTGCAGGTTGGTCACATCCATCGGCAGGATGCGGACCTGTTGGGGGTATTTTTCCTGAAAGGTCTGGCGGAGGTGCTCCAGTCGATCTTCGCGGCGACCGTTGAGAATTACCCGATAGCCGTAAGACGCAAAAATGTGGGCCGTAGCCAGGCCAATCCCTGAGGTTGCACCGGTAATCAGTACCGTTTGGTCGACGGTTGGTTCAGGAGGAACAGCCTCTGCTACGGGCTGCGTACGGTTGCGAATAAGTTCTTCCAATTTGCGAATATTGTCCTTGAGGGCATCGATGGTGCTCTGCTCAATTTGCAGCGCCTCCACTTCCGGTTCGGTTGGGAGGGGCGGAGGCGTGGTCGCTGGCGCCGGTGTCGGTTGGGGGGCCGGTTCGGTCACCAACCCAAAGGCACGATCATTAGCCGGTGTCTTAAGTTCCGGATTGATTGCCGTAGCGCGACGGTATTGTTTGCGAGCTTTTTCTTTCTTTCCTTTCTGGTAAAAAATCAAAGCCAGGTCGTAATAGGCGAATGGATGTTCTGGCTGTAGCTCCAGCGTTTTTTCCAACAGCTTAATCGCCTTATCCGGCTTACCCAAGCGCTCGTGCAAGAGAATAGCATACTGATAGTGGGCGTCCACTAGGTCAGGTTGTTGTTGAATAGCTTTTTTAAAGTACTGATCGGCCAACTCCGCGTCGCCTGGGAAATGATTAGCGGTAACAATGCCCAGCCGGTAGTAAATATCGGGATAGGCCGGATTTTGCTCGGCGACCTTTTCGTAGTATTTGCGGGCTTTCGCGAACTCTTCCTGTAATTCCATCAATTCACCCAGTAGGAAATTGCCGTTTTCGTGCTCTGGGTCGAGGAGTAGTAAGGTTTCGAGTTGCTCAACCGCCTGGCTGAAGTCATCGGAGTTTTGCGCCAGCATAAGTGCATAATTGTACTTCAACTCTGCGCTTTCCGGGAAGCGCTTATTGGCCTGACGCAGGAAGGCAATACCATCTTCGACCTGCCCTGCGCGTCCCAGTTCGATGGCCTGCCGGATGAGATCATTGATCTTCTCCTGCGGATCTTCTTCGGGTTCTGCCGGGTTGGGGTGCTGGCCATTTTGACCGCCTGGGGTCCAGGAATTGCCTGTAAGTTCCGACTGGTACTCCTGCTCTTCTTCGGTAAGGTCGTCTCGATCTTCCTTCCAGTTCGGGCGCTCTTCCAGTTCGAAAGTTTCTTCCTCTTCTTCGTCTATGGGAACCGGATCATTGGGTGGGGTAGGTCCGCTTTGTTCCGCTTTTTTCTGGGCCAAAATGCGCTTGATATTTTCACTGCCTTCCAGCATGCCTAGGCCGGGTATTTCACTTAGGTCGACTTCGGGCGAATCTTCCGACAGGTCAATTTCTTCTTCCTCAGACGAAGCTTCCTGCTCGGGCAGCGGTGGAGGTGCCGCCTCATCGTCAGTGGCAGAAATTTCCCATTCCGGCTTTTCCAGGAGAGGCACCATTGGCTGATTTTTGTAGTGGCGCCAACCTTCCGTATCGTCAATGAACAAGAAAAGCGCCTCGTAGTGATTGGCCTCGAAAAGTTCGTATTCCAGGTATTCGGCATTACCCAGAATACGAAAGAAATCGCTGGCTTCACTGGAGATTTGGCGGATAGTTTTGAGGTATTGGTCAAAATTGGCTTCGTCCAGGTCTTTCATTTGCCGCTTCTGGCTGCGTAAATTTAGATACTTGTTTTGCCAATAATTGATGTAGGGAATAATATCGCCAATTTTGCGGAACTTCGTTTCCACGGTTTTGGGGGCCTCCCCGTGCTCACCCGGTACAGTGCCGGGAATGACGATCGGTAAAATTTGATCGGGGTGATCCTGCAATAAACTCAAGGCGCCGTCCATGCATTGGACTGACTTCAGGAAGTTATCGCTGATAAGTAATAAAATGGGACCGCGGAAAGAATCGAGCTGGTCGGCCAGGGAATTACCGGGCTTGTCTTTTTTGCCATAAAAGTGCTTGAACTCCAGGTGGGAAGTACTCAGTTGGCGTTCGATATGCTCAGCCGTTCGCAAGTTATCAATGCTGTATGACAGCGCTATGGTTTTGGTTTTCATGACTTGGGTAGTTCTCAGTTTTTGGCGCCCAGGCGTCCGAATGCATATTGTGAGAAATCATTCTTTGTACGGTGTAAAAGATAGAAAGTTACCCCTCCGGATTTGCCCGGGCCAATAGTTTAGCCATCAATTTATCAAATTTGGTGGTAAAATCCTTGTATTTGCTGGTCGCAGGCCCCGCAAATCCGGTATGAACCATACGAACCTGATTATTCGTATCCAAAACGAGGAGAGTGGGGAAGGAGATTACCGCATTGAGCATGGACAACGCTTTACCGGCGGCGGCTTTATCCGCCGGGCCAGCGTAGAGGATTTCATAAGGTACCCCCATATACGCTTTATACTTACGGATAGCTGCTTTGGCATCAGCTTTCGTCGGGGCTTTTTCAAAAGCCAGCGCGATAACAGCTACGGATTTGGAAGGGTTCTTTTCAATGTAGTCTAATAAAAAATCGGTTTCATCTCGACAGTTGGGGCACCAGGTACCCATAATTTGGATAACTTTTACCTTGCCTTGATAACGAGGATCTTGCAAAGAAATTTCTTCTCCTTCCGGATTTTCGAAAGAAAAATCAATAACATCGTAGTTGGTACGTATAAAGGTAAGCGAGTCGGCGCTTTTCAATCGGGCATCGGGGTCGGGCCGGGCCTCCCAGGTAGTCTGGAAATGATTGCCCGAACGGTAAGTACCAATCATGGTGCTGTCGGGCAATATTTTGGCTTCAAATAAGTAGGCATGGGTGCCATCGAAAGTCGATAAGTAGACTTTGTCAGCCTGAACGGTACCTTCTAAATAGCGGTAGTCGCCGGTTTCCGTAAGGAACGTGCCAGTCAGCATATTGCCCTCCTGTTGGAACTCGCCGATTGCTGGATACGTTTCTTGGTCGTCGTCTAATCCGAAGGTGACGGCCCAGCGGCCGGAAATGTCCATGCTAGGCGTTTTTTTCAATGTCGTAAAGCGGTGGACCTGGCCGTGGTAGGCGACAAAGGGAATGCGATATTCGTCGCCTCGGTTGCGATCGTACCAATAGCCTTCGATGACGTCTTCTTCGTAAAGCGCCACGATGTAGGAATTGTAAATGGGGAATTCGATCCGGATCGAGTCCCGAGCACGCGATGGTTTGCGGCCAAAATCAATCTGATCGAGTAAAATGCGCTCTTCTCCGTTTTGGATTTCTATGATAAAGCTGTCCGGAGAGGGATATCGCACCTCAAAGTTAAACGGCAACTCGCCCTGTGTGACCTCTTCAAAAAGGACATTGGCGTCGGCCGGCAGTTTTTCCTGCGGATCGCGAAAGTCTTTGCGGCCATCTAGCAAGAGTACTCCGCGCCAGGGCCCTGGAGGAATCCCGGTGAAGGTGTTTTCTATTACAAAACAACCCGACAGTAGTACAACAAAAATCAGTGGGGTAGAAATCAGGATCAGATAGCGACGCATAGCTGTTTTCAAATATTTTGTAGCTAAACGAAGCGGCAGCCTTAAGGGTTGACGCTCCAGGACTAAACTTGTTCCACTATTTCCTGGGGCTCGGCAATAATCCCGGTATCCAGGTCATTTTCTGACTTAGCGATAAAAGTCGATACCGTAGCATCGCCTGTGACATTCACCACCGTGCGGATCATGTCCAGAATACGGTCGACGGGAAAAATGATGGCGATCCAGGCGGGGTTGAGACCAACGGATTGCAGAACAACGATCAGCATAACCAGTCCGGCGCTGGGTACGGCTGCCGAACCTATGGAAGCCAGGGTTGCAGTGAGAACGATGGTCAGTTGTTGGTCTAGGGTGAGATCGACCAGGTGAATTTGCGCCAGGAAAACAACCGCCACTGCCTGGTAAAGACTGGTACCATCCATATTGACGGTAGCTCCGATGGGAAGCACAAAGTTGGTGACATTGCGCGATACGCCTAATTCTCGCACACACTCCATCGTTACGGGTAGCGTAGCGGCACTCGAACTGGTCGAAAAGGCCAGAAACTGTGCCGGACTGATTTTGCGCATGAATTCTCCGTAGGAAATACCTTTCACAAAAAAGGCAATGAGCGAGGGATAGATCATGAAAATCATCATAACCAGCCCCAGGGTGACCACTACCGAATAGCTCAGTAATCCTTTGAAAATCTCGATGACTTCGGCGGGGGTGTTGGCCATTTTTGCAATAACTCCAGCCATAAGAGCAAAGACAAAGAATGGCGCCGCTTCCATGATGATTTCTACCATTTTGAGGAATACCTCATTGATCGCATCTACTAGGTGAATGATCGGCTGTACCTTTTCTCGTGGGATCAGAAGGAGGACTATACCAAAAAAAATGGCGAAGAAAATCACCTGCAACATGCGGCCCCCATCGGAGAGCGCGGCGAAGATATTATCGGGAACCATATCCACAACGAATTGCAAAGGCCCTTGATTTTTCAGCGCCTCGGCATCTTGCTGTCGCTTTTCCAGATTGGCAGCTTCGGTGTCCAGCTCCTGCTGCACCTCGTCGAGGCGGTCTGCGTACCTGGGGTTGTCCAGATAATTTTTGCCGTCCAGAATATCCACGCCTGGCGTTTGAGCGACCCAGGTTTCGTAGGCCAGGCGGTTATTGATGCGTTGATTTTCGGCAATGTAATTGCCTGGTCGAAGCAGGTTCACAAGAAGCAATCCCACCGTTACCGCTAAAATTGTGGTGACCAAGTAAGCGCCTAGCGTTTTAGCCCCCATACGGCCCAGGCGCGAGGGATCCGGTAGCCCCGATACCCCGCTGATAATAGAAAATAAAACCAACGGTACGGCGATAAACTTCAGTAAGCGGATGAATATTTGACCGAAAGGATCAATCCAGTTGAGAGTGAATTGGTTCCAGCCTAAGTAACTTGACGCTAAAGCGTAAATAATACCAACAATCAAACCTATGATGATGCGCCAATGCAGCGGAAGTTTCGACCACATAGTAGTTATGCATTTTACAAAGTGAATGTGCCAAAATAGGGAATTTATTTGTCCCCATGCCGACTGCAGCCGGACAGTTTGCCGTCCTTTAAGCAGTGGTACGCAGACCACCAATCGCAACCATTTTATTTAGAAATTAATTTTACTCAGACGAAAAAAAACTTGCCTATAATCAAATCAAAAAACCGTAAAATATCCAAGATATTAGGAAATGCTTGATTCATTCCCGTATAATCGTGCGTACGAAAAAAATAGGGGTTTATTTAGAAATACCCTTTCATCAGTATTCGACAGGAAAGATAATATGGAGCTAAAAAACGATCTTTTTTTACGCGCTGCTCGCGGAGCGGTTGTCGAGAGGCCTCCGGTCTGGCTAATGCGTCAGGCAGGCCGAATCCTTCCGCAGTACCGGGCCATTCGAGAGAAACTTAGCGGGTTTAAAGAGTTGGTTGAAACACCGGAGTTAGCGGCCGAAGTGACCATACAGCCTGTTGATGAGTTGGGCGTGGACGCCGCCATCATATTTTCCGATATTTTGGTAATTCCCGAAGCGTTGGGGCTGCCTTATGAAATGGTGGAAAAAAAGGGGCCACGTTTTCCAAAGGTTATAGAATCGGCTGGCGACATCGAACAACTGCACGACCCGGAGACGGCCGCCGAACAGCTCACTTACGTTTACGAAGCCATTACCCACACAACGCGTGCTTTGGACGGGCGGGTACCTTTGATTGGGTTTGCCGGCGCGCCTTGGACGATATTCGCTTATATGGTAGAGGGGCAAGGGAGTAAAACCTTTTCAGTCGCACGTAGATGGCTCTACCGCGAATCGGCTCTTTCGCACCGGCTCCTCACCTTGATCACCGATGCTACAATCGCCTATTTAAAGCAACAGATTGCCCACGGGGCCCAATTGGTACAGGTTTTTGATTCCTGGGCAGGTATACTGCCGCCAGAGCAATATCAGGTATACGCACTTCCCTACATCGAAAAAATCTGCCAGGCAATTGAGGAGACGCCCGTTACCGTTTTTGCCAAGGGTGCCTGGTTCGCACTGGAGGCCATCGGTCAACTACCCTGCCAAGTGGTGGGGCTCGATTGGAATACTGATCCCCGATGGGCTCGCCAACAGGTTGGAAACAAGGTATTGCAAGGGAACTTGGATCCCTGTCTGCTTTACGCCCCCGGTGCTATCATCGAGCAACGAACACATGCGATGCTGGAGGCTTTTGGTTCGCACCACATCGCCAATCTAGGGCACGGTGTTTATCCTGACACGCCACTCGACGGTGTCAAGCGTTTTGTAGACACGGTTAAATCGACCATCCATTAAGGGTAGATAAGCCCTCCAACACATTTTTACATCCTGGGCGCATTTTAATTCGTCTACTTTACTGGGCTTTCTTAAATTTGTCATTTCGACGGCAAATCGGTCGATCGGTTTCCGGAGTGAATACTAGAGAGGATGTTTAAGAAAAAAGGGAAATATGGGGTGGTTTAAACGTTTGAAAGACGGCATCCAGACGGCTACGCGAAACAAAAAAGAAGCGCCTGAGGGGCTTTGGTATAAATGTAAGCGTTGTAAGGAGACCAGTACCATGAAAGAGTTGAAAGAAAACTTTTTCAAGTGTCCGAAGTGCAATTACCATGTACGCATCGGTTCCTTCGATTATTTTGACCTGCTCTTCGATGGAAATTACGAGACCATGTTCGAAGAATTGCGTGCCCAGGATATCCTCGATTTTGTTGATTTAAAGCCATACCCCCAGCGGCTCAGTGAGGCCTACGAAAAAACCGGCCTGACAGACGCCATTTCCATCGCTCGCGGCAAACTGAACCGCAAGCCAATCGTCATTGCGGCCATGGATTTCAACTTTATCGGGGGATCGATGGGCTCTGTGGTTGGCGAACGCATTGCCAGGGCTATTGATTACTGCCTGGAGACCCGCACCCCGCTCCTTATTATCTCCAAATCGGGTGGGGCCCGCATGATGGAGGCTGCATTTTCCCTCATGCAATTGGCCAAAACCTCTTCAAAACTTACCCTATTAGCTAAATCCGGTGTTCCTTATTTCAGCCTGATGACCGATCCCACCACAGGGGGCGTGACGGCTTCCTTTGCCATGCTGGGCGATATCAACTTTGCCGAGCCCGAAGCGCTTATTGGTTTCGCTGGTCCGAGGGTGATTAAGGAAACCATCAAAAAAGATCTACCGGAAGGTTTTCAAACCTCCGAGTTTCTTTTGGAACACGGCTTCCTGGACTTCATCGTCGATCGCAAAGACCTCAAAGAGCGGCTTTCCGATCTGCTGTATTTCTTTGACGAAAACCGTTTGGCTTCGGTTTCTATCCCATAATCTTTAATCTTGTTCTGGAAAGTTCCCCTAATTTGTCGTGGCACAGCCTTAACGCAATGCCGGTTGCGACTCCGTAGCACTTATCCAATCTTTTGGATATTCCGCTTTTTCGATCTGATCGCATTGGTCGGTATCGGGTGCGTTGAGATATGTTATTAACGAAAGAAAAAAGCTTCTGATTAAAGGGGAAAAGTCTGGAATGGGGAAATTGCAATTTATCGCTGCCAAATATTATTTGCAAGAGCTGTTAGCGCTGTAGCGCTGTTAGCGCTTAAGCGCTGTTAGCTCTATAGTCCTAACAACAATTCTAGCCCCCTGAAAGTCAGTCTCCAACAACCTGTAATGATAATTTCCGACAAAAGTGAAGAATTTTATTTGGCTGGTATCATCCAGAAACGCCGGGGCAGGCATCAAAAGCAGGATATCGATCGACTGGAATTGCCTAAATTTTGCTAATTTCCTTATTCCATACGAAACCATTGATCATGAAAAGACACCTTCTGCTATTTGCCACAATGGCAATCTCCATAAGTACGCTAGCCGCTCAGGAAACGGATACAGAACAGAAGCTCATTGATTTGGGTATCCTGTTGCCCCAACCCTCCGAACCGGTAGCCAACTACGTCAATGCTGTACAAACCGACAACTTACTTTTCCTAGCTGGTAAGGGGCCACGACGCCCCGATGGATCCAATATCACCGGCAAAGTAGGGCAGGACCTCACAGTAGAAGAGGGATACGAAGCAGCGCGGCTGGTGGGGATCAATCAGCTGGCGGTGTTAAAGGAAACCCTGGGCGACCTCGACCGGGTAGAGCGCATCGTACGGGTTACAGGAATGGTCAATTGTTCCTCCGATTTTACCGATCAGCCCGCCGTAGTTAACGGCTTCTCCGACCTCATGGTCGAGGTTTTCGGCGAAAGGGGTAAGCACGCCCGCGCCGCGGTGGGCATGAGCAGCTTGCCGGGTGATATTGCCGTTGAAATTACGATGATCGTTGCCGTGAAAGAATAACTTACTCGCGACTATAAACTGGAAACTTACACCTAATATGTACCGAAGTACGTACTGCTTATTGTTTTTCTTCTTATTCTCTGATCTAAGTCACGGCCAACAATATCCGCCTGATCGGGTAGCCGAACTTTACGCCATCACCGAAGCGCCTAGCTCCGATCGCATCGAAGCCGACATTCGCAAACTGGTGAGTTTTGGGACCCGAAATACGCTTTCGGATACCACCTCCGAAACCCGGGGCATCGGCGCGGCGCGCCGGTGGATCAAGGCCGAGTTTGATCGCATCGCTGTCAGTTGCGGGGGCTGCCTGGAGGTGCGTTACCAGCGTAAGCTGGTGCCGGCCGAAGGTAACCGCCGGATTCCAGAAGATACTTGGGTGGTCAATATCTTGGCTATCCAACGGGGTACGCGCTATCCTAACCGTTACGTGATCATGAGCGCCGATATTGACTCGCGTGCTTCTAGCGCTACCGACGCAACCACCGATGCTCCTGGCGCAAACGACAATGCCTCGGGAATGGCGGGAGCCATTGAAGCAGCACGCGTACTGACCCAGTACGAGTTCCCAACTAGCATTATCTATGCCGGTCTCTCGGGCGAAGAGCAAGGTCTTTTCGGCGGTCAGGCTATGGCCGAGATGGCCAAAGAGGAAGCATGGGAGATCATCGGCGTACTCAACAACGATATGATCGGCAATATCGAGGGAATCGACGGGGTAATTGATAATACTTCTTTCCGGGTGTTTTCCGAGCCCACGCCCGTACTGGAGACCGAGCGCGACCGTATCTGGCGCCGCTTCTACGGCGGGGAAGTCGACGGGCCTTCCCGCCAGCTTGCCCGTTATGTAGACCGAATGACTGATCAGTATTGCCGAAATTTGGACGCGATGATGGTCTATCGCCTCGACCGCTTCGGCCGCGGTGGTCATCACCGACCATTCAACGACTTAGGCTTTCCTGGGGTGCGTATCATGGAAAGCCACGAAAATTACAACCGCCAACATCAAGATATCCGCACCGAAGACGGTATCGCCTACGGCGATGTATTGGAAGGCGTCAACTTTGATTATGCAGCTAAACTTACCGGAGTAAATGCTATCGTCCTGGCTGGTTTGGCTTGGGCGCCCCCGTCTCCTACAGGCGTAATGATTGGTGGTGCGGTCCGGCCCTCGACCCGCCTAAAGTGGGATCCCGTCGACGACCCCGACCTGGCTGGATACAAAATCTATTGGCGCGAAACAACTGCCCCACAGTGGCAGCAAAGTCGATTTGTGGACAAGAGCATGACGGATTATACCCTGGAAAATATCATTATTGATAACTTCCTCTTCGGGGTCGCCTCGGTGAGTAAAAATGGCGCCGAGAGCGTGGTGGTCTATCCGACAACCCTGATTCCCCGGCGTTGATAAACCTTAATCAATATGTACCAACATTTGCATCTTGAAGAACTCGCCAACCGGGAGTTAGTCCCCGGCTTTGACGCTAAGCTCGTTCACGGCGATGGGGTGACCGTCGCCCATGTGCGCATCGGGAAAGGCGCAGTCTTGCCTGAGCATCACCATCCGCACGAACAGGTAACGAATGTTATCCAAGGGCAACTGGAACTGATTATCGATGGCGAAAAACACCTCTGTAAAGGGGGCGACGTAGTGGTTATTCCGGGCAACGTGCCCCATTCCGGGCGCGGCGTCACGGATTGCTACGTAATTGACGTTTTCCAACCCGTGCGCGAGGATTACAAGTAGTTGCCTAACTAATTATCAACAATCACCACGAATTCCGGTCGCAGCGGCTCCAGATTTTCCTTGAGGATTTGGAAAAAATCATCTCCGTACTTCAAATAAAATTGCAAGAAGTTATCGTGGCGTTCTTGCAAACCATTATTGGGGAAAAGACGGTCTTTGAGACTGCGGATCTGGTTTAAGGAGGTGTCGAACCTTTGCTTCTCGGCCTTCATAAGACGGCCTTCCAGGTTTTCCAGAGATTTCACTTGTTTGGCGCCTTCGGCTAGTACCGTTTTTTCCAAGGTGGGATCAATGGCTTTGGTACGCTCGGCCAACTCGTCGAACAGCTGCTGTAACTTGGCTTTCTCCTCCTCCAAACTCAGTTCATTTTCGGAATTTTCTTCAACGTAGGCTTTGATAAGGGTTTCGGTCTCGATAAAAAGATCTTCGATTGATAAGTCGAGCTTGCGTACTTTTTTGCTCATCCCACCATCGACCCAAAGGACCGAGTTGCGGCGCACCAGCATGGGAAAGTTGACCCCAAAATGTGCAAATTGACTTTGGCGCTCAAGCCAATAGGCGATTTCGCCCCCGCCGCCCACGTAGGCTAGGTTTGGCAGGACCAACTCCTGGTAGAGAGGCCGCATAACTACGTTTGGACTGAAGCGCTCGGGATGATCGTGGAGCGCTTTCTTCAACTCGGCCTCCGTAAAAGCCAAGTCGGTGTTGAGTACCTGATACTTCCCATCTTCAAACACGATCCGTTCGCGCAGCTGATCATCAAGGTAGAAGAGATTGATCTTACGGGCGTGCGCTTGATCGCTGAAACCGGCTCTTTCGGCTAGTTCCTGCTGAGTTTCTTCCACTAATTGCTGGGAGGGCTGCTTGAGGATTTCTTCTTCCATAATC
Organism: uncultured Saprospiraceae bacterium; assembly: GCA_964530825.1. Taxonomy (GTDB): domain Bacteria; phylum Bacteroidota; class Bacteroidia; order Chitinophagales; family Saprospiraceae; genus CAZHCA01. The sequence goes on along the minus strand of CAZHCA010000021.1, from coordinate 63,512 downwards.
GGAATGAACAGCCGCTTCAGCTCGGCATCGCTCATGTTGACGACCACCAATCCGTCGTCTTTAAACAGTTCGTGCACTAGCTCCTGAGTGGCTTCGCCATAGCGCCCGTGGCGAGTGTAGGCTTTTTCTATGATGCCAAAAATATGCTGTGCCCGATCGGTATCGCCCAGGATTTCCCTGAGCTCCGCAAGGGGCTGCTTTAAACCCTCTGTACGCATGAAACCGCAGCCACCCGATTCGTCGTTTTCCCAGGTGATAGTCTTGTTGAATAGATTGGCGTGGTTGATTTCTTCAAAATCGTGGTCTTCAGACCCGCTGATGAAAATCGGTACGAAGTGATAGTCTGGATATTTCCGCTGCAGACACTCAGCCAGGTTGATGGTCGAGATGATCTTATAGATATAGTACAGCGGCCCGGTAAACAACGACGGCTGGTGGGCGGTCGTGATAGTGAATGTAGTTGGGTACAGTAAGGCATCTACATTTGCGTGTACTTTTTCCGATCTGGACAACTCACTGTACTGGCGATTGAGGACCCGCACTAGAGTTTGACGGTCAGTATCGGCGCGTTTTTTATCGTCGATGACCTCGGCAAAGGCTTCGAGCTTAACAGGATATTTGTAGAAATTACGGAGCCGGGGATCGGCGGTGGCGTATGCGATGTCTTTGCTGGAGAGCTGGGGAATTTTATCGAACGGGAGATGGTGCACTTCGGTGGCAGTAATTGGCATAGATGGTTAGTCGTTTGGCGAAAGATAATTTCTTTTTAAAAGGCGTAGGGAGATCAAAAGTTTAGCCCGCCTGCCTTTCCTAGATATTCTCCAACTGACAGCTTACCTCCTGGGGCGCAGGCTGATTGCCGCCAAAGTAGAAATTGGTCTCGATCGAAAGCTTGCGATCGTGCCGAAAGGGCTGGACGTGCACGACCTTGAAGTTGTCGGATGCCCGCTGCAGAGTCCATTCGTATTCGTGACGACCCGTACTTATGCGCAGAAGGCAGGTAAAGGTTTCCAAAAGACCAACCTCCATCAACGGGTCGGTATAGGTGCGCTTGCCGTCGATGTGGTAATAGGCATTGAGTTCGATCCGCCTCGTCTCCAAATTATAGCGCCAACCTACCATGGCCGTGTCACCGTGGATATTGAAAGGGTTATAAAAAACGCCTACCAGTTTACACCAATCGAGCTGATCGACACCCTTCAGGTCATAATCACAGTTGTTGTCCATGATTATCCGCCAGCCGATATCGCCTGCCCGAAAGCGAATCTTTAGGCGCAACGGCCGGCAAGTATGGTGTCCGGATTTTATTGTGTAGCGTTTCATGTCTTTTGTACAATTTAAGTTTTCGAATTTGGATTTTTTGGTTTGTTACTTGTAAAAAAATTGTTGCCGAGGCCTATCCCGAGGTTGATGCTCCGATTTTTGGTCCGTCCTGGGGCACAAGCCAAAGCGGAACGGGTATTGCTGCCGAGGGCAGCGGGCAGACTCCTGCGGAGCGGGTAGCAAGGTGGACTGCCACTACCGATGAGGTTTGCTCACTGATCTAAGGTACCATTCCTTCCTCAACGCGATGCCTTTGGACGCACCCCGCTGCGCACTTTCACAGCTCAAGAAAGCCCTCGGAGCATGACTTTCTTACCTTACTTATTGATCTAACCAAATAACTCAAGTGAGGCCTTAATTTAAACTACTCCATTCATCAACCCTATCTGCTTCCTCTGATACCCTGATAAATGGTCACCAACAAACTTGCTAAGGAAGCAAGTCCCAATATAAGCTGCCACAAAAGGTTGGCGCGCCGGTTCTTGGCCAATTGCTCAATACGGGTGGTTGTTATGGCCTTTAACGACTCCCGGTCATCACCGATGCGCAGTCCGGTAGCTGTTCCTCGCAGCCTGATTTGAAAAACATCCTCCAACTTGCGTATGCTAAGGTAGCCTCGTTCCAGGGTTTCCATCTCGATGAACTGTTCTCTGGCTAGGGGATACTGCAAGCTGTTGGCGCGTAGCTCACCCGATCGGATCGTCGAACGGATGCCACCCCCGGCCGTGCGCTCCGTGTAATCCCAACCTACGCCCACCCGCAGGCGCTGCAGGTGAAAGGTGTCTGTGGGGGCCGGACGTAGCGCCAACTCGGCCGACTCCGAGGTGGTGAATTCGATCAATTCGATACGGGCGGAATCGTGCTGCAGGGGCATAGCGATAAGACCGTCGGCAACGATCGTCAGCGCACTGTCGACCTCCAGCTCGCCCCGCACCTGGCCGTCGGCCAGGTTGAGCAAGACCTCGGGGCCGTCGACCCTCAGGTTCATGCGCATCTTTTGGGGCAATAGAAAGCGACTCAACTGAAAGTACCCATCGTAAAGTTCCCAGTCGAAGGGACCGTAGGCTTCGGAGGTGATGTTTTGGTCGGCAGTACGCACCCGCTCGAAGGGGCCACCTTCGAACAGCGTCAGGTAGAGATCGTAGTTCAAGTCGTAAGGTTCCAGCAGACGCACACTCAAGGTTGTCAGTTGGGCATCGAGCTGGAAATGGAGGGTCTTGACCGGCCACAATCCCCAAAAAAGGCCCAGGCTAGTGACTACAAAGATGGATAGCGGCGCCCAGAACTGCTTACGCCGGATAACGGGCACTTGCGGGCGGTGCAGGTCGGCAATGATCTCTTGTAGTTTTTCTCGCAACTGATTGTACCGCACCTGAATCGTAGCAGCGGCCTGGCTACCGCGTATCTCATCTTCGCGCAACTCGCGGTATTTGGCTTCTACAAGATGGATGGTGTCGAGCAGTTGGGTCCGCTTGGCACCGGCGGCGTCGCTCTTCAGGGCGTTAAACAGCGCATCGAACGCGTTGTGTACGAGCAGGTCGGTGAGCTCTTTTTTCGGTGTCATAGGCGAAAGTCAAAACGACGTTGCAGGGTATCCGGCTCGTTGTAAACTTTGGCCCGGATTTCGATGGTGTATTCGAGTGCTTTCAGGTTTTTGGGTAGCCGGATCAGGATGGGACGCCCCGCCCGATAAGAACGCCCGTCGTTCAGCAGTTGGTATTCGGTTTGGTTGCGGATCTTCCACTCTACTCGGCTTAGGCGGGTTGAACTGATTAGTTGAATCAACAGGGTATCCTCAAGGGGTATACTTTCCATGGCGGTAGAGCTAGCGCGAATGGGCACATACACCGGGTCGGCCGATTCGTCCTGGTAGCCGTAGAGGCCGATATTGCGTGCGTAGCGGGTGCGGCTGTCGCGGGCCAGTACATCGCGTACCCGCCACTCGAGGGTGGCGCGGGGGTGGGCCAGCTCGGCGTCCATACGGTAAAAGAGGTCGTTGGGGATACCCCGTGCCCGCACCTTGACGGCCCCATCGATGCCCTTCGCCGGGGTGCTCAGTATGATAACTTCGTCTTCTTCTCCTTTGAAAACCAGCGCACCCATGGTGAATTGCACTAGCTCCAGATCAGCACTGCTCACCCTGGCCCGGTAAAGACCCTCGCAGCGGTTGCCGCGGTCCTGATAGCCCAGTGCACCCCCCGAAGCTGGAAGTTCCGGGCATTGGCCGAAAGCTAGCAGGGGTAAGCATACGATAGAAAAAAGTGTGAAGCGCATGAGGTTGGTGTTTGATGTAAAGGTAATGATTTTACCACAGAGGACACAGAGAACGCGGAGGGGTAAATCGGCAGTCTGGCAGCGCTGGTGGCTACCAAATCAATGGTTTTTGCTATTTTAACAGCGCTCTAAACCCAACCCTTGTATGCGCTTTTTGCTGCTGCCGCTTTTTGTCCTTTTCCTTTCCTGCGTAATTGCCCAAGCGCAGCGCGCCACGGCCATGCGCCTGCGGCAAAATGTGGTGGCCATCCATACCGAATTTGCGAATGGCTTCGCCGAGGATGGGTTCGGCTTCGTGACCGGCGAGCGCGATGGCCTGCTCTTCATTGCTACTGCCGCACACGTAGTAGAGCAGGTGGGAGCGCAGGCTACCATTAAGCTGCGTTTTCGGGCCGACTACCGGGAATACCCGGCCACTTTGATTCGCTCCAATAGCGAATGGGATATCGCCCTGCTGGAGTGTGAAAAACCCAGGGCCTATCAATGGAATCCGGATTACAAGGGGGAAATGGTACAAAATGGGGCCGCTGTGAGCTATGTGGGTAGAAACCAACAGTGGTATATTCCAACCACGAAAACCGATGGCCTGGTCAACACGGTACGCGACGATCGTATCCTGGTCGATGTGATCGGCCTCTCGCGCGGCACCTCCGGGGCGCCCCTGATCAGTAGGGCGGGAATTGTCGGACTGATCATTGATGCAGAGCAGGCTGTAGCGCAAGCCGTAACTATGGATCGACTCGAGCGGGTGCTGACCAACTATGGGGAATTTTCCTATTTTTTTGGAGGTGATAACAATGTACCATTATCTACAACACCCACCCCCGAAATGGTAACCGTGCCCGGCGGTACCTTCACCATGGGCTGCGCCAGCGAAGCGCGGGATGGGGATTGCGAGGATGATGAAAAGCCCGCCCACGAGGTGACCGTGGATGCCTTTTACATGAGTGTGCATGAGGTGACGGTAGGGCAATTTATGGCTTTTATTGAGGATAGTGGCTACAGAACCGATACTGATAAAGAAGGGTGGAGTTATATTTGGACGGGAAGTAGTTACGAAAAAAAGGATGGGGTAAACTGGAAGTGCGATGTGTCGGGTGATATTAGGCCTCAAGTAGAATATCGCCATCCGGTCATTCACGTTTCCTGGAATGATGCGGTTGCTTATGCAGAATGGCTGAGCCAAAAGACCGGACAAAACTACCGCCTGCCGACCGAGGCAGAGTGGGAATACGCGGCCCGGGGCGGCGAACGGGGCGCAAAAGATAACCACTTGTACAGCGGCAGCAATACTATCGACGAGGTAGCTTGGTATGATGGGAATAGCGGTGGGCAAACCCACCCGGTAGGGCAAAAAAAGGCCAACCAATTAGGTCTTTACGATATGAGTGGCAATGTGTGGGAGTGGTGTGCGGATTGGTACGGAGAGTATCCGGCAGCGGCGCAACGAAATCCAACCGGACCTGGTAGAGGCTCGGATCGCGTGCTCCGCGGCGGCGGCTGGATCAGCAGTCCGCAGTACTGCCGTGCTGCTAATCGCGACAACGGCAATCCCGACGCCCGCAGCGGCTATGTCGGTTTCCGGGTGGTTTCCTCCCAGTGATTCGGCGGGCATTTATCCGGGGAAAATCTTATCTTCGGCAGCCTTGTCTATGAGCAAGCGGTGGGCATGCGGGCCCGGGCTGGCTGGGCGGCGGAGCGCCCGAGCCGCCCGGGTCGGCGTGCCCACCGCAAAGGCAGAAGGGAAACCAGGGGCGCAAGCCCCCCAATTTTTTATGCAAATAAGAATATTTACCATACCGTTGCAGGATGACGGTACGGAACAAGAAATCATGAATCGATTTCTGCGAGGGCACAAAATTTTGCAGGTGGATCAGCACTTCCGGGATCATCCCGCGGGGGCTACCGGGGCCTTATTACCAAGACCTACCGGGTCAGTTCTCTGAATCGCGATCGGATTGGATAGGCTAGTTTCCGGGCATCGCTCTATTTCGCAAGACGGCCGCTCACCATCGAAGAATGCCACTAGCGTCCATAGCAGCTTACCGCTTACACCGCGGAATTGGTTAAACCCCTAGGTACCCTTTTTTGTCTTCGGGGCTTTTTATATTCACCAAAAAAAACGATGATGACCAAGCTGCTATCCATTTGCTTATTCCTGTTCTTCCATATCAACGCCATGGCCCAGTCGCTTACTGTCATGACCTATAACATACGGTTCGATAATCCGAGCGATGCGCCCAATCACTGGGGCAACCGCAAGGCCGACCTGGCCCTTCAGATCCGTTTTTACCAGCCCGATGTACTAGGCATTCAGGAGGGGCTGCACCACCAGGTCACCTACCTCGATTCGGTCCTACAGGACTACACCTACGTGGGGGTCGGGCGCGACGATGGCAAAACCGAAGGCGAATACACTGCCCTTTTCTTTCGCACCGATCGCTTTTCGCTGGTCGAGTCCTCGACCTTCTGGCTGTCCCCCACACCCAACCGACCCTCGGTAGGGTGGGACGCCGCTTTGGAGCGCATCTGTACGGCCGCCCTGCTGAAAAGCACCGACGGCAGGCACCTATGGGTGCTCAATGCACACTTCGATCACGTAGGGGAAGAAGCGCGTCGCGAGTCGTCCCTTCTCGTTCTGGAGCAACTAGCTCTGCGCAACGAGAATCTGGGCCACCCTGCCTTGGTAATGGGCGATTTTAATGCCTTGCCCCAGTCAGATCCGGTCCGGATGTTCAGTAAAGTGCTGGTCGATACCTACGATGAAACGGAGCTCTCGCCTTTTGGTCCGCTGGGTACCTTCAATGCTTTCCGGCCGGAGGAGGCGCCTTTTCTACGGCGGATCGATTATATCTTCTGCACGCCGGGCGATTTTCGAGTAGAGAAATACGCCGTATTGACCGACACCAAAGATGGCCGTTTCTACTCGGATCACTTTCCGGTGCTGGCGGAGTTGGGCTGGTTAAATTGAGGCAGTGTTCTTCATCACTGGTATACCTTACCACTTTCCAACAAAGTGCTTATTTTAGCCCTTGCGAAAATTCGAACTATGCTGCGCTTTTTGCTCTTTCTTTGTTTTCCGTTGCATCTGCTGGCCCAGGCGCTCACGCCCGAACAAGTCATGAGCGAAAAAGTCACGCCCCAGGTCACTGCCATCCATACCGAATTCGAAAGCGGCTACGGCGAGGACGGCTTCGGGTTGGTGACCGGTGCCCGCGACGGTAAGCTTTTCATCGCCACCGCTGCCCATGTAGTAGAGCAGAGCGGGGAGTCGGCCACTATCAAAGTGCGTTTCCGCGACGACTATCGGGAGTACAGCGCCGCCCTCATCCGGTCAAACAGCGAATGGGATTTGGCCCTGCTGGAGTGCGATGCCCCTTCGGCCTTCCAGCGCGATCCGGCCATCGCAGGCCGCCAGGTTGAGCGGGGCGACCGCGCCCTCTACGTGGGGCGAAACGGCGAATGGTACGTGCCCACCGAGGCCGCCTACGGCACCGTGAACCAGGTGCGCAACGACCGCATCTACGTGGACGTGATCGGGCTGTCGCGCGGTACATCTGGGGCCCCCCTGTTCACCGCGCAAGGTGTAGCGGGCATCATTATTGAAGCTGAGACCAGCCAAGCCACCGCCGTACAATTGGATAAGGCGATAGATCTCCTGACCAATTACGGTCAGTATCCCTTTTTGCTGCAACTTACCGAAGCCAGTAGCAGAAGAAATACCGATAGCCAAAGCGATAGGACGAACACGCCCGAATCTACTACTCGCGATATGATGGAGCAAGGGTTTGTCACGACGCAGTTTCAACTGCCTGGCTTTGAGTACGTGGCCGGCGGCCGCTACGCCCGGGGCTGCACCCCCGGGCAGCATGGCTGCGGAGCTGATGAAAAGCCAATGCAACGGGTAGATGTGAGCAGCTTTTTTATTATGCAGCACGAAGTGACGCGCGCCTACTGGCAGGAAGTGGTTGGCGATCTGCCTCGCGGCAATGACCCCGCCTGCATGGAATGCCCGGTCGTCAATGTCACTTACGATGAAGCAGTGGCCTTCGCACGTCGCATGCAACGGAAGTTGGACTGGCCTTACGTGCTGCGCCTGCCGACCGAGGCCGAGTGGGAGTACGCAGCCCGCGGCGGACAGCAAAGCCAAAATACGCTTTTTGCCGGCAGCAATACGATTTACGAAGTAGCGCACTTTATATCGAACAGCAAAAACGACGTACAGGTGGTCGGGCTATTGGCGCCCAATGAATTAGGCCTCTACGATATGAGCGGCAACGTAGAAGAGTGGTGCCAGGATTGGTACGCCCGTGACGTTTACGCCAGCGGCCAGGTGCTGGAAAATCCTGCCGGTCCTGACCAAGGTACGGCCCGAGTGGTGCGTGGCGGCTCAGTGCATGGCCTGGACAACGACTGCCGGGTGGCGCGTCGCAAGCGGGCAAGCCCCGGCAAGGGCGACCCTTATCGGGGATTCCGATTAGTGTACCGGGTGCGCTAATAACCTGTTGTTTTTTTTATTTTCCTTGGAAAAAGCCTTGACCATGACCGCACCCCGCATCCTCTGGACGCCCACCCCTGAGATCAAAAATAACAGCAATCTACAGCGCTTTATGGCGTGGCTGCAGGCCCACCATGGGTTGGTTTTCAGTAATTACAACGAACTATGGCAGTGGTCAGTCGACCACGTAACAGACTTTTGGGCGTACCTGACTGATTATTTCGACATCCGCTTCCACCATGCCTACAGTGTGGTGCGCACCGAGACGCCCATGATCGAGACCGAATGGTTTCCTCACGGCACACTGAACTACGCTGAGCACCTTTTTCGGCATAAAAACCCAGACCGGCCAGCTATCCTCTTTCAGTCGGAGCGACACGAGCTGCAGGCCATTTCCTGGGCTGAGCTGGAAGCACGTGTCGCTGCCTTTGCCCAGTGGCTGCAAAATCAGGGGGTGGAAACCGGTGACCGGGTGGTGGCCTACCTGCCCAACATTCCGGAAGCGACCATTGCCTTTATGGCTACTTGCTCGATCGGGGCAGTGTGGTCGAGTTGCTCGCCTGACTTTGGCATCAGCAGTGTGATCGATCGCTTTCGCCAGATCGAACCCAGGGTGCTAGTGGCCGTCGATGGTTACCAGTACAACGGCAAGGCGTATGACAAGATGGAAACACTACAAGAGATTTGCGCTGGGCTGCCTAGCCTGGAAAAGGTAGTGATGGTGCCATACCTCAATGCGGCGGCCAATGCGGGGCAGCTCCCCCACGGTCTACCCTGGTCCGATGCCCTAGAGACCCCCCATCAAGGCCTATCCTTTGTGCCTGTACCCTTTGACCATCCCATTTGGGTGCTTTACTCTTCGGGCACGACTGGGGCGCCCAAGGCCATTACCCACGGGCACGGAGGCGTATTGTTGGAGCACTACAAGTACTTGGCTTTCCATAATGACGTACACCCTGGTGAGGTCTTTTTCTGGTTTTCCACCACCGGCTGGATGATGTGGAACTTCTTGCAAGGCGCCCTGTTGTTGGGGGCAACCATCGCCCTCTACGACGGCGGACCGGGTTACCCGAGCCTCCAGGTATTGTGGCGGTTTGCCGAGCAGGCCGGTGTTCACCATTTCGGTACGTCGGCCCCCTTCATCGTCGCCTGTATGAAACGGAAGCTGAAGGTGGCGCAGCAGTTTGACCTCTCAAAGCTACGCTCCATAGGTTCGACCGGTGCGCCTCTGCCGCCCGAAGGTTTCACCTACGTGTATGAATACATCAAGCCCGATGTTTGGCTTACTTCTATGAGCGGGGGTACCGACGTGTGCACGGCCTTTGTGGGTGGTTGTCCGCTCGAACCCGTATTCGAAGGCGAGATTCAGGTGCGGGCTCTGGGCTGTGACCTCAAAGCCTATGACGAGGCTGGCCATATCCTGTTCGATGAGGTCGGAGAGATGGTCATCACCCAGCCCATGCCCAGCATGCCTATTTATTTTTGGAATGACGCCGGCAAGGAACGTTACCGCGAGAGTTATTTCGACACCTACCCAAACACCTGGCGCCACGGCGACTGGGTACGCATCACCCCTCGCAATACCCTGGTAATCCTGGGCCGCTCCGATGCTACCCTAAACCGCCAGGGCATCCGTATCGGGACGGCCGAGATTTACCGGAGTCTCCACGCCATCGGTGAGATAGAAGACAGCCTGATCGTTAACCTTGAGCGACCCGATGGCAGCCATTTTATGCCCCTCTTTGTGGTTCTGAAAGAAAGCGTACCCCTGGATGGGGCACTGGTACAACGTATCAAAACCCAGTTGCGCACCGACTACAGTCCGCGCCACGTACCCGACGCCATCGTGGCGACGCCCGCTATCCCGTACACCATTAGTGGTAAAAAGATGGAAAAACCAGTCAAAAAGATCCTGATGGGCCACCCAGTCGAGCAGGCAGCCAATAAAGACAGTATGCGCAATCCGGAAGCAATGGAGTGGTACGTTGCATTTCGCTTGGAGATGGAGTCTTAATTTTGTTCAAAAAGAATACTAATGAATTCTTAAAACCGTTTTTGACCGTTTCGATATCAACTTCGGTTTTACTGGTCTTTCGTTCTGATTCACAGTATTTAAGGGCGATCTATGCGTTTTTTTTTTCTTAAAATACATGGGAGGCTGCCATATTTTTTGGAAAAACGTTAATTTGTTTACAGTCACTTGATTTGGAGCTGCTTGCCCGTATTAGGCAAGTTTACAGCATCAAGTCATTGTAATGCATAAGTACCCATAACACTTTTTTTACGTTCTATTGCCAGGGCTAACAGGCGGCATTTTTGTTTGTCAAATTATTGACAAACTATGCTAAAGGGGCAAACTGCAATTATATTATAGTGCATGCTCTTATATTGCCCTTAGCTAGATAACATTCCCAACGCTTTTGCAAGCGATTCAACCCATTACTGGAAACAAGGCAGATAGGTCCGTCGATTCTGAATAATTCTCTTCGGCATTAGGAAGGTTACGGTGATGATTGGATAGGGGAGAGGCGTATCCTTTTCCAGCTACTGGATAACATTGAATGACGGTTGAATGCAGGTGCGTTGGCGCAATGCTATCTAGCTATTTTATTTCCAAAAATTACTCGAATCATGAAGCATTTAAAATACATATTGATCACATTAGGTTTGATTTTGGTTGTCTTTGCCTGTGAAAAGGATGAAGACCTAATTACCCCGCAGGAGGAAGCTGAAGTTACTACTGACGAGGTAGCCAAGGAGACCCATACTGCTCCAGAGGCATTGAATCAATTCGCTGAATTAGTTCACCAGGCTTTGAAAAAGCCTGCTTTTCGGAAGTTCCTAAGAGCAGAGAATGGTCGACGGGTCGACGGGGATTACAATATGCTTATTGGCTTTTCTCGAAACCGAGAAGTTATACCAGGTGTGGAGTTAATTCAGTTCTTTCGCAATCTAGAGCGGGAAACGCTGAATCCAACTGCTCTGGCAGACGGTACCCTTACCGACCGCATACTTGAGGATTATCCATTGGTACAATTGGCAATTCCGGCGCACATGGATGTTTTTGATCCAGAAATGGATATGCCGATCCTGGGGATTAAGGGGCCTGATTTTACCGAAGCGCGCCACGATACCATTCTTGGTCTCGATGCCCGCGGAAAAACGGTGGTGCTGTCTACCGAAGTCGTTCCGAATGAACCGGTTGTGGTACTAGGGATCAATGAGCGGATGAAATTTGAAGCCGGGCAATATACCCTTGATCCAGGCTTGATCAGCACGGAGGGTTTTGACATTCCTGGTTTCCCTGGCGGTCCAACCATTATTGTACCTCCGGGTGGGAGTGGTGGCTCCGGCGGTCCGGGTGGAGATGATAATACCGGTGGCGGTTCAGGTGAACCAGGTTCCGGTCCTTGCCAAAGAAATTATGGTTTTACGCTTTACTTGGACCGCCTGAAAAGCGAAAATCTTTCTGCAGTCGAAAGCTGGATAAGTGGTGCACCTGAGTTTCGGCTTTATGTTTACGGGGCCGAAGAAAGCGGATTTTCGTTGGAGGCTAAAATGGTGTACAACAATCTATTCGAGCCAAATAAAAGAGACGACGTAAATAATAAATGGTGGTCCGTTAATACAAGGCTGTTTAACTGGTATAACAGTTTGGAGCCTATCGTATACTTTTATTGGATCGAGGAAAATGGCGGTTTGTTTGATCCAGAGGCTTCATCCATTAAAATTGATAATGTGACTATCCCTGTGCCTCTGCTTTTGAAAAGCAATGATAAGGTGATTGGAAGTTATCCAGTTAGCATGGGAGAGTGCTTTGGTTCAGAGGTTTACGGTGGTCCGGTTTTGCGTTTTACCATCAGTACTAGATAATTCTTTTTGGGCCCCGACTTGAGGGGCCCATTTATCATTAACCAAAATATTTAATCATGAAGGTGAAAATTGTTATTGTTTTATGTTCAGTTTTATGGTTACTATCTTCCTGTTCAAAAGAAATGAAATACATACGGAAGGTTCAAGGTGAATGGCTGGTTCAGGCGGTTGCTTACAAAAACACGGCACAAAAAAATATTACGCTACCTGATTCGGTTTCCATTTACTTTGATGACTGCAGTAAAAACGAAAACAGGAACGGTCAAAATTGCAATCTTTACCTATTGACACCATCCGAGACTATAAATATGGAATACACTGTTCAGTATGGTCGCCAAAACACAAGTATAATTAATATTTACTATCCTTATAATGAAGCAAAAGATCCGAATCTGCAACAGTTGGCGAATGTTTTACCCGGCACCTACTTGTTCGAATCATTAGAAGATGATTACCTGGAGTTAGATATGCAATTTTGCTTTGGCGATTGTGAAGGAGAAGTGGTTTTGTCGGTAGTAAAATAACTGAATGTGAACAAGGTGAATAATTCGTTTTGGTTTAGTCATACGGATCTAAATTAATTGTAAGGCCATGCCAAACAAATATCTTTCGCGTTTCCATCGAAACGCCTTGGTGTTCTGTGTCTGGTGGGTACTCCTCAGTTTGCTTCCGTTGGGGTTTTCCCTGAGGGCCCAGTCCTACACCCTTAGTGGCCGTGTGCTTGATGAGCGTAGTAGCGAACTCTTGCCGGGTGTGAATATTTATAGCACGGATGGTCGGCTGGGTACAACGACGAATGCGTATGGTTTTTACGCCGTGAGTATTCCACCTTCCGATACTTTTCAATTGGTTTTTAGTTATCTAGGGTATGCGTCCGATACCTTGTTCTGGTCGCGGGTTCCGGCGCGAGATATCCGGCAGGACATTCACCTTCGGCCTTCGGCCCAACAGTTAAAGGAGATCGATATATCAGCGGTGTCTCCGCTTCTTACCATTCGGCGAAAAGCTTTTAGCGGCTTACAGCTTTCGGGAGCCACACTGCAGGAAACTCCTATGCTCTTAGGTGAAAAGGACGTATTCAAAACTTTTCAATTACTCCCGGGCGTGCAAAATCCTCGCGAAGGATTTAGCGGTCTTTTTGTACGGGGTGGTGATTATGGGCAAAACCTGATTCTAGTCGACGAGGCAAGCGTGTATAATGCGCATCACCTTTTTGGCTTGTTTTCGGCCGTCAATCCCGACGTGGTAAAGCAGGCTACACTTTTGAAAGGAAGCTTCCCGGCCCGCTACGGTGGCCGTATCGCCTCGGTAATGGACATCCAATTGCAAGAGGGCAACTTACAAGAGTTCCAGGTTGACGGAGGCGTCGGCCTGTTGTCTTCCCGCTTGAGCGTACAAGGGCCCATTCTGAAAAACCGGCTTTCTTTTCTGGTATCTGGACGCCGCACCTATCTCGATGGCATTTTGGATTTATTTGACCCGGAGGCGCCGGATTTGTTTTTCCAGGACTTCAATGCTAAGCTGCACGCCAGGCTTGGCGAACGGGACCGGATCTATTTAAGCGGCTACCATGGCCGGGATAATTACCACTTTCAAAGTTCGGCAGCCGACCAACAAAACCAAAACGGCTTCGATTGGGGCAATACGACCGGAACGGTGCGATGGAATCGGATATGGGGCAAGCGGTGGTTCTCCAATACCACAGTGCTGTATTCTGATTTTAATTTTCGCGTTTTTAATATCGACGATAAAGGAGAGAATGTTTTTTCCTCCGAATTCGAAAGCGGTATCCAGAATTACAGCGTCAAGCAGGATGTGGAGTTCATTCCCAATAGCAACCATCACCTCCGCTTTGGGGGAATTTTTTACGATCACGATTTCACACTTAGCGCGATTACTTTACGCAATGTAGATATCAATGAAGTGGAAACCCGGGCCGAGCAGACTAAGGCTCGAGAGTGGGCGGTCTATGGAGAAAATACGCAACAAATAGGTAGTAACTGGCGGATGAATTACGGATTGCGCTACAGTCAATTTGCGGTCGAAGGAGAGCGCTACAGGGGCTGGGAACCCCGCTTAAGCTTGACCTGGGAGGGCGTTCCGGACTGGAGTTTTTCGGGATCCTATGCCCGTGCCTATCAGTACCTGCATTTGCTAAGTAATTCAGGGGAAGGTATGCCCACTGATCTGTGGGTGCCTGCTACAGGCAATATCGCTCCCCAGATAGCCCAACAGTGGTCACTGGGAGCAGTTCGGCAGCTGCCGGACTTTCCCCTGCGCATTAGCGGAGAAATTTATTTTCGTGATTTAGATAACGTCATTGGGTATCGGGAAGGTGCTAGTTTCTTATTACTTGGTCTAGGTCCTGATCCCCAAGAGATTGAGCAGATCGATGTAAAGGAAAACATTACCATTGGTGACGGATATGCTACCGGACTGGAGCTTTTGGCTGATTACGAGGATGAACGTTGGCGTGCCTGGTTAAGCTATACCCTGGCCTGGGTGCAACACCGGTTAGATGGTGTCAATGGGGACAACTATTTCTGGGCCGCTCAGGACCGTCGACACAACCTTGCCTTGAACGTACACTACCAGTGTACTGAAAAATGGAGCTTAGGGACAAATTTTGTTTTTGGTAGCGGTGTGCCAGTTAGCCTGCCAGTAAGTACGTTCGGGGTGCGCCAGGATCTGCCGCGAAACGTTGGTATCCAGAGCAGTTTTACCGAATATACAGACCGTAATGCCTACCGCATGCCTATTTTTCATCGTCTCGATGTGAGCCTTTCGCGTCAGGGACGCTGGGCCCGCTGGGAGTTGGGGTTATACAATTTCTATAATCGGGTTAATCCTTTTTATCTGGAAATTGGAAGGAATTCAGATAATATTTCCGAAACGAGTATCAACCAGGTAGGACTGTTCCCGATGTTGCCTTATTTAAACTTCAATTTTGCCATCCGTTAATTGGGCAGTTTAAAAAATGGAAAAAATGAAAAAGAATTATTGGTATTCGCTTTTTTGGGTCTTTTCATTGGTGATTTTGGCTGCCGGATGTTTCGAGGACATCACTGGTGTTCCCTGGAAAAACGCTCCTGAATTGTATACACCTAAACTGGTAGTGGTGAGTTATTTATCGCCTCAGGATTCCCTGATTACCGTTCGGGTAAGCCGTAATGCTCCAGCGGTGGGGGCTTCCACATTTAACGAACGGCATCCGGTTGTCGATCAGGCCGGGGTGGTGCTGCGCACATCTGCCCGGTTTGCCCAATTGCCCTATGATTCGCTTTGCCGTTGCTATCAGCTACCGTCCCGGCAATTTCCATTGTTTGAGGGGGAAACCTATGAATTAGAGGTTGTCGAACCAGCGACGGGCCTCGAAGCTTCGGCGGTCTGTACGATTCCGGCTGACACCGTTTTGGCTGATTCCGTCTTACCGGTAGATGCTCGCTCCAATGAAGAAATAGGCTATTTCCGGCTCAGTTGGCCTAATGCACCCGGCGAGGCTGATTACTATGCATTAGGATTAACTCAAAATTTTATGGCCGGTTTCCAAACCAGTGAATTTACGGATTTTGTACACGGTGAAAATGCGTTGGGGAACCGCTTGGTATCTGAAGAACTAAGTATTATCCTCAATAGTAATTATGAATCAATCGATGTGTTCCTCTACCGCGTAGACGAGCATTATTACGAATACCACCGCTCTCTGGAATTGGTCTCCCAAATTGAAGAAAATCCTTTTGCGGAGCCTGCCAATGTATACACGAATATCGAAGGTGGATTGGGTGTTTTCGCCGGGCTAAACCGTCAATATTTCAGGTTGAGGTTGTAAAAGATTCTCCCCTGCACCATTTTAAAGGGTGCCTATATGGGATTCTTAGCAATGCTAGGAATCGTAAGTTTAGAGCGGGATTTCTGCTACCTATCCAATGCTTCCGAAGGAAACATCCGTGGGTAACGGATGACCCTAGCGGTTAGGATTTTACCTGCCATACCTAACGGCACGATAGGTCGTAAGGATAGAAGCTGATGCTGCTCCGAAAGGGGCGTTGGTTTACCGATTAGCTCCGCAGGGATCAAGTGTAGGTAAAACCAACGGGTCTTCAAAGATCGACTACCAGAGGAAGAAGCATAATTAAAAACGGGCCGCCCCCCAATACCCGGCGGCCCGCAGGTCCTTCTTAGGTATACCCCGATACTATCTCTTAAGGGCTTACTACTAACCGTTTCTGGTACCATTCACCGGCAACGGCTACCTGTACCACGTACCCACCGGCTGCCAAATCGGATACATCCAGAGCAGTACCACTGGGAACGTTGCGGAAGCGTTTGAGCTGGCGACCTTCAATGCTGGTAATGTTCAGCTGTTCGATTAGGTGCGGGGTGGTGACCTGCAGCAAGTCCCGAACCGGATTGGGGTACAACTCAATGCCTATCTCGGAAATTTTCCGCACATTATTCACCACAACCTCTGGCAGGGGCGTGGCCTGGTCGGTGCTGTCGCTGGCCACGAGCAGGGCAAAGGGGGCCTGGTTTGCAGACGGAGCCAGCATGCCCGAAGCCAACACTGTGAAAACCTGCCCCCCTTGACCGTTCAGGTCGAGTTCGTAAGCTTTTATCACCTGTTCATTGTCCATATTATCAGTAAGGTTCAACTGGTAAAGTTCGTCTGCGGGCAGCGATAAATAAGTCGGTGAAAAATTCCCAAAGCCAAGATTATTGATGATCGGGAAACGCTCACCCTCGAGAATAATATCGATCTCGGGCGCATCAACTCCGCCGTGAAAGACAATAAAATCGGTATTTTCTTCGTCGGAAGCCTCCAGTCGGGCCTGTATGGCTGCGACGTTAAAATTAATGGCTGCATTGGCGTCGTTGGCGAAATCAGAGGTATTGCGCACCCCGTTGGCTACGGCGATATAGGGCAATCCGTCTTCCCGAAACTGCTCGACATTGAGTACACTACCGACTTCGAAATCAAAGGCGCTCCAGGCGGTGTCGACTACCCCGGCGGGAGATACGGCTACCCGGTTCAGCCCAGCAGGAATGTCCAGAAAGCCGGTTGAGCCTCGGAAAGGCAGGCTTTCAAAAGCCAGCTGACCGTTGACGTAAATGTCTACCTCGCTGAGTTCCGGGTCGGGTGAATTGTGCAGGATCTGTACTTGGCCAGGCTGTGGCGGATCAGGAGCGGGTAATTCAATGAAAAAGCCCTCTTGCCCGGGAATGATAAACATGCCGAAGTTGGATTCTTCTACGCCGGCGTCGCCTGCAGGGGTAAAAAATCCGCTGGCGGCTACGGTGATCACTTGGCCAGCAAATGGGGTGAGGTCTACCTTGTATTCGCCGAATATTTCATTGACTTCGTTGTTGGTAACCTGTACCCGCGGGAAGGGCAGGGCATCTACTGCTCCGCCCGTAAGATCGAAGCCGTAGGGCAAGCCATCGGGAAAAGCCTCCGTTGCATCGCCTGCCCCTACAGCGATGATGCGCACGTTGGGCAGGTCGGGTACGCCGTGGAAAAGCAGCGGCAAAACTTCACCTAAGTCCACATTCTCTGCACTGGGCACTTCGTTGATGATGAACCGGAAGGCGATGGCCTCGCCTCCGTTTACTTCGGTTTCGAATTGGGTCGTATCGCGCACGCCGGTCGCCATCACGATATAACGCTTATTGTTTTCGACCGTGAATTCGGCGATACTCCATTCGAAATCTGCCTGACCGAAGGGCGATACGGCAATGCGATGGGTACCGGCGGGCAGGTCCGTGATATAATCGGTGGCGACGCGGAAGGGCACAGGAATACCCTGAGTGAAATTCACAAAATTGCCTTGGTTGAAGAGATCCACATAGATATCGACTAGGGCTAAGGAGGGATCTGGCGCATTGTGAATGAGCTGGACAGCAGGGGGAAGGATTTCAAGGCCGCTAAGTGCCAGGTCAAACCCGAGGTCTGAGGAGGTTGGGGCATGTTGGTGTACTTCGACGGCCAGGAGGTTGACACCTTCCTGTAGCCTGTCAGCCGCAAGCTGGAAGGTGAAATATTGATCTTCTTCAAAGCCTTCTGCTGCTTCGGAGGCAAGGGTGTTAAAATCGACCGGACCTTCGGGCATATTACTGCGTAGTATTTCTTCACCGTTCAGATAGACAATGGCACCGTCGTCGCGCAACAGCTCGAAAGTGAGGGAGTCGGTTACAGATGGATCGGCTACCGTAAACGTTTTACGGAAATAGGTAGTGATGTGCTTGTTTTCGGGGTCACCACCAAAATCGACGGTGGTATTTTCATTCCCATCCCCGAAGCCGAGTTTGGCCTGTCCGAATGCCCAGGTTGAATCATTGAAGGCCAGGGTAATCCAGGTGGAGTCGAGCGGGTTACCGGAGTCCTCGTAGCGCCACACTGATTCGGGCCCAATAGGAAAATCGGCCAGCGGGAATTCTTCCAACACGTAGTTGACGATCAGCACTGCCTCGCCACCTTCATTCTTATTGCGGGATTCGGCTACCCGTTTGCCGTCGCCGCTAATTATGAAAGTCATGGCGTTGCCACTTTTCCAGCCCTCTTGATTGACTAGCTCACGGACGATAGCCGTCAAATCGGGGGTCCGTTGATCGGGGCCGGCTTCGCCGGGGTTGGTCCAGGCCGGGATATCGTTCCAACTGACTTGGGCGCTGGTGCGTGCACGAGAGGTGAGGTTGTTGATTTCATTGGTAAAAGCCAGCGAACTATCCTCGAGTTCCCCCTCGATCAATAGGTTCGTGGGCTCGCTATCCGATTCGTCTACGGTAAACTGAATGAAGGCACTGTTAATGGTGGCGCCCTGCGGAATGTCTACTCCCTGAAAGCGGACCCCGATTATTTGCACAGTGCTCTCGCGGGTCAGTTCCAGGTCGGAGCTAGAGAGGTTCATAGCGCCGTTAACCGTCGATTCTTCGGCGTCGTCATTACCTTCCTGAACCGGGAAGCGTGCGGTAACATTGCCTTGGGCATGGAGGGCGCATGTTGCTAAGGACAAAGCCATTAGCAAAACAAAGAAGTACGTCTTTTTCATAGGTGTTTGTTTAAAATATACGGATTCAAAAAAATCGTCACTCCGGAGCAGGGCGCGCTCCAGAGTGACGAATAGATCTAGGAGGGGTCGATTAGTTGCTTTTTACAAAGCGCACGACTTGTGATTGACCGTTGGTTTCGTTCCAAACTTTCAGTAGGAAAACTCCGTTAGCAAAGTTTTGGATGTCGAGGGTGGTCTGTTGGTCGCGCAGCAATCCAGCGCGCAGTAACTTTCCTTGCAGGTCGAACAAGGCGTATTGCAGGCGCTGGGGGACGTTTAGGCGTACATTTAGCTGGCCGGCGGTGGGGTTGGGAAAAAGGCGATCGATAAAATCGGCGCTTTCGGCAGCGACTTCGGTAACCGAAGTGACGGGGCCGTTGTAGTTCGGATTGGGCCGGTCGATGACAAAGTGATCACCATTTTCAGTTACCCACAAGTCGAGTCCATTCGGCATGCGGAAGCGATCATCATCAGATACGGGTTCGCCGGGAGTGCTGGTAGCCGACTTGATCGTATACACTACCAGGGAATCAGTATTGGCCTGTATCCATTTGACCTGGGTGAAGCTGCCTTTCTCCCGGGTCCATTCATAGCCCTGGTCGGCGTCCCGGATCAGTCCCCAGGAGCCCTCCCCGGTGTAGACCGAGCCGGTCTCATCGTCGCGAATAAAACCTTTATCACTGCCGGATTCATCGGTCGGGCGCAGCGGCCAGGTGTTTTTGGCCACGTGCGAGTCGCACTCGACGATCAGCTGCATATTGTGCTTGTAAAAGAGTGGCGACCAGTTGAGATACATGGGCGTTTTGTAGGTTTTGCCGGAGTGGTGGGGTGCAATGGAATAGTGATATTGTGCCATCTTCCATATCGTCTTGTCGTCATTTTCTTCCAGATCGTTGCGCAGCCAGTTGGTTTGGTCGCCCGCAACCGAGATCATCACGTTGAGGGTGTAGAAACGGATCAGGCTGCCACCGAAATTAATAGCGTAATATATTTCAGGGTGACGAACGTCGAAGAGGTTCATCATCACCTCATTGTTGCGTTCGTGGTTGCCGCGGGTAGGCAGGATGGGAAACATGCGACCGTCTTCGCCGGTGGTATACTGCCAGTCATCCATCCAGGTTCGCCATTGGCCATCGGTATCTTTATCGGTATAATCACCGCCAAAGGCTACAAAGTCGGGACGAACAGCGCGAACAATTTGATTCGACTGGATGCGCGGTTCGTGGGGCGTAGTTTGGCTGCCGGAGCGCCGGGAGTCGCCACCCGCAATGATCGAAAGGGGCTGATCGGGGGTGTTGGGCAAGGTCTTGAACCAGAAGCGCTGGCTGATGCTTTCGTTATCAACAATGACAAAGTAATAAGCTGTATTGGGCTTCAAACCGGTTAGGCGGACAAAGTGGTTGTTCATGCTTTTATACAGCACGGTGCGATCGGGTAACTGAAAATTTTCGTATCGCTCGAAGTCTTGTCCGTAGTCTTCCGTGCCGTATAATACGGCTACACTGTGTCCAGAGATCTGATTCCAGCCGATGGTCATGGTGGTAGACGGATCTCCGGTGATGATGAGCCGGTACTTGTCCGTGGCTCCGAAAGCCAGACTTCCCAGCAAGATGAAAAGGATTAGAGGGTATAAACGCTGCATGTAAAATAATTTTTACCTTAAATTAATGTCTCGCCTGGAAGACCTGCGAAATCCTTACCTTAATTTTGTATTAAGTTTTATACCTCTGCGAAAAAATCGAAAAAGCATTGTTATTGGTTTCTGAAAAAAAGCCACCCGTGGAGCAACGAATCAATTCCCAAAGCTGGGCCTGGCTGTTATTGCTTGCTCTTTTAGGCGTATTTCTGGGTCGGGCTTATCAACATCTTTGGTTCGAGGGGCCATATCGCGCTTTCTTTCTTGATGAGCAACTTTTTGGGTGGGCAGTGGCACAATTTACGGGCAAGGGGAGTTGGACCGATTATGCCCTCTCGTTGGAGACCGATGCCCACATTCGGATATTTACGCGAATTGCAGGCATCGTATTTATTTTTTCTGCCTTTTTGTTTGCGCTCTTTTGGAAAACCCGGCCTCGGTGGCTTTGGCCGGTAGCTATCTTCAATAGCCTCTTGTTGTTGTTTCTGGCTTTCGGCTTTTATCTGGAAAAAGGGTACCAGCTTGGGCAATGGATCGAGTACAGTGCGCAGATTGCAATGCCTGTGCTGGCGATTTGGGCGGCCCGGCCCGGGATGACCCGGGCCTTCAGGCTTACTGCTTACGCCGTTGTGGCGCTCACCTTTATCGGGCATGGTTTGTATGCTCTGGGTGTTCACCCTGTGCCGGGTGACTTTGTCTACATGCTGACTCAAAATATACCGCTGACGGATACCGAAGCCAAAAACGTGCTTTACGTGGCCGGTTGGTTGGACTTAGGGGTAGCCGTTGGTGTCTTTATCCCCGGTTTACGCAAGTACTCACTGCTTTACGCTTTCTTCTGGGGCGGGCTAACATCTCTGGCACGCCTGACGAGTTATCTTGTTTTCGGTCATCTATTTTGGTTAACGGTGCACCAGTGGTTCTTCCAATTTTTAGTGCGCCTCCCGCACTTCTTGTTACCGCTTTTTTTGTGGCGAAATGAGGATAAATAACAAAGGCAAAGCCTACCGTGACTTTGCCTTTGTAAATTTTTTCTATCGTATAGGAGTGAGGTTTTACCGCTTGTGCTCTGGACTATCAAATCCGGCTTGGCAGCCAGCATCCCATTCATCGGGTTGGTTGCCGTGAGCGGGTATGCCGCCGTTATCTTTCAGTAGGCGGGCCAGGTGCAGGCAGTTCCAGACTAGAAAGGTGGTATTGCGATTGGTGAAATCGTTCTCAGGACCACCCGACCCAGGATCGCGGTAGGAAGGTCCAGGACCCGCTTCACCCATCCAGCCTGCATCGGCCTGGGGTGGTACCGTAAAGCCGATATGGGATAGAGAGAATAGGATGCTCATAGCGCAATGCTTGACCCCATCTTCGTTGCCAGTGATCAAAGTGGCCCCTACTTTACCATAGTCGCGGTATTGGCCTTTGTCATTGAACTGATGGGTGTAGCCATACATGCGCTCCAGGGTACGGTTGCAAACCGAAGATTTTTCGCCCAGCCAAACGGAAGTACAAAGGATGAGTATATCACAGGCATCTATTGCTTGCTGGATGATGGGCCAATCGTCTTTTTCCCACTCCGCAGTTTTGGACATATCAAGGCCCAGACCAGCGGCGATATCATAATCGACAGGCCGAATCACCATGGTAGACGCTCCCACCTTTTCAAATATATTCTGTGCCACCTGAATGAGTCCCTCGGTATGCGACAGGACAGGGGTTCGGTTCAGGGTGCAGTTGAGAAATAGTACCTGTAAGTCGTCATACTTGTCTGGTGGATCAGCACAGAGACGCTGGTTCATCTGCTTAAGCTGTTTGCTCATTTTGTTGGGTATTAATAAATGTGTTTAAGATGGCCAAGGCATAGAATGGCGGGGCAGTTTCAATTGTCCACTCCTGCAAATAACAATAAACCCTGGCTTCTGAAAATTCTTGCTTCCAATATCCAGAAATTCTACTGACTGGACAAATACGCCTATCAACTGCTTTTGCCGTACAATACCAGTAGTCTGGAGATTGTCAGCTCTGGGGGAATGCTCAAGATATGCCGGCCGTAAGATCCAGTCGCTGCACTTTCTGGCCTAATGTAGCTCCTACCAAATTCAAAGAAGGCAAGACCGTTGATACTGTAGATTATATCCGTACCTAATTCGCACTGGAACGGCTGCCGGTCGTAAAAAGCCCTTATTTCCGTACCTGAAGCACCGATGATTAATCCCACTCCTTTTTACTTACCAGAGGGTGTATCTGGTAGACTGGAGCAAAATTAGGGTTGCGGAAACAGTAATTCGTTACATTTTTTCTTGAATGCTTAGGTGATTTTTTGCCCGGAAAGTGACACCATAATTTTGTGGTGATTAAAAAATTGTCTAATGTATCGCACAGGATTCAAAATCGGCTAACGGGAAAAAACCAATAGATCTATCGAGTTTTTTCCCGTCACAACAGGCCGCCGGGGGGCATCACCCCCATTGGCTTGGAACATACGAAGCTCAAGGTTGTACGAAATGCCTATCATTGATCAAAAACCATACTATTATGCAATCCAAATTTATTACTATTCTGCTATTGCTGGCTGGCGCCTTTTCGAGCATATGGGCTCAAAAGAGTGACCTGGAAGGCACCTGGAAGGTAGAAGGAGCGAATCCGAACGAGGTCTCTTACGAAGGTACCCTCGAAATCGAAGCTCTTAATAATACCTTGCACAAGTTGCAGTGGGATGTCCGGTACGAGAACAAATCATCTAGCGAGGTCTTCCCGGGCACCGGCATTTACGATAAGCAATCCAATAGGATGTATGCTGCTTATGGGATTAATACCCTGCGTTATGGCCTGATTCAGTACCCGCTCAATGAAAAAGGCGGACTGGAAGGATCTGGCAGCTGGACCTCACACCAAGGCGTGGGCGCCGAATTGATCGGCGGTAAGTTGAAGCGCGGTAAGATTGAAGGCACATACGAGGTCGTGGGCCGCCGCTCTCTGGGCGATGTAGCGTTAGGTGCCTCCGAGACTTACTCGGGTACCCTCAAGATCAAAAAAGAGGGCAACATTTACCGGTTGTCTTGGTACTTGGGCGATGGCACGCCTTATCAGGGTTTTGCTTACAAGAAAAGAGGCAACCTTATTGGTGTTTGGGGGATCGGGGGTTCTTACGGCCTTGAAATCTATACGTTCGATGCCGACATGCAAGAGGCAAACGCAACCTGGACAACCCCCAACTACGATTACGAAGAGGGCGAAGAAACCATCATGAAACAATAAAAAAAATGCGCCAATATTGGTGTAAAGTAATTTGTCGCATCCCGAATATTGGCCTGGATCAATGTTCGGGATGATTTTTTGTAGTATTCAAGATTTAAACTTTTGGTTACCCCTGGCCTCAGTCCCCCGAAGCGTGACAAACCTCATTGTTTTTGATCTCTTGGTTGTATAAGTTATTGTAAACCTTAATGCTTGGATTGACGGTGCGATTCGAAGACGGATATTCTCTAACCAAAACCGATATGATCATGAAAAAGCCGTTATTTCCGTCGCTTTTGCTTGCGGTACTTTTTTCTGGGGTTGTGGCCTGGCAACAAGCGGGTGAGCCCCCTGCGCTCAATCAACCTACTGAACTGATTATCAACATTACCAGCGATGCCGGCAAAGATGCCCATAGTGCGCTCATGGGCATGCACTTTGCAGAGGCAGCCTTGAAGAACGATATCCCGGTAACGGTCTTCCTAAACGTAGACGGGGTACGCCTGCTTGCGCCTCGCGCCAATAAAATCGAGTTTCAGGGAGAAAAACTCCAACAGATTCTTGACGGTATCATTGACGCCGGAGGTCAGGTACTGGTATGCCCGCATTGCCTCGAAGCCGAGGGCCTTTCGCCCAGTGCATTATTGGGCGGTATGGAATTAGCTAAAGAGGAAGTGATGATGGCTAAGATCAAACAAAACCCCACCGTGTTTACCTATTAATCTTTGGTATAGCCATGTACCCGCAGAGCGGCTAGGCTGCGCACCTCTGCGGGTACTGCTATGAAAAAACCTTGTTCTGCTATGACCTTTTTCCTTCGGTTGGCCTCAGGCCTGTTATTGGGGCTAGCGGCTTGCTCCGAAGTTCAGCCGGTACAGCCCGCTGCATCCAAGCTGGCACCTACCAAAGCCATTTCGTTTAATCAGGTTTCCCTGATCGAAGCGCACGCCCGGCCTTATCCCAATCATACGCAACTATCAATCGCCCTCCTAAGCGATACCTCAGCCGTGTTTTTCGGCATTGAGCGCCGTCAGGATACCCTTCATGCTATCGACAACCGGGATTTGGTTTTCGAGATCGGTTCGATTACCAAAGTTTTTACAGCCACCTTGTTGGCGCAGCTGGTCGGTGAGGGCGCTATTGCCCTCGATGATCCGATTGGTCCGGTTCTGCCTTTCGAAATGAATAGCGGTGCCGAGATCACTTTTCGCCAACTGGCTAATCACACCTCTGGATTATCGAGCATTCCCCCCTTTCTTATCTGGAGTTCTTTGCGCAACCCTAAGAATCCGTACAAGCTCTACACCGAAGAAAAGCTACAAAAGTACCTGAGTAAAAAGTTAGAATGGGATCCGGAAGACGCCGGCGATTACGCATACTCAAACCTAGGCGCCGGTGTATTGGGTTATGCACTTACTCACCTTACCGATAGCACGTACGAGCAGTTACTGCAAGGTCGACTCTTCGAGCCGTTGGCTATGTCGCATTCCACGACCAAAAGAACTACTGTAACCGACCGACTAGTGGCCGGTCGCGATACGACGGGAAGAGAAGTGCCCAACTGGGACCTGAATGTGCTGGAAAGCGCCGGTGCGGTTTTGTCTACCACCAGCGATCTGGCGCGTTTTGCCCGGGTGCAATGGGATACTTTCCGCCAAAATCTGATGCTGACGCGCCAACCGACCCACCGGATAGGTGAGGATATGGCGGTCGGGCTGGGGTGGCATATTTTATACAAAGGCTCTTCCGGTCAGGATATCTGGCATTGGCATAACGGTGGTACAGGCGGCTACCGCAGTAGTATGGCAGTGGATGTAGCAAATCGACGAGCAGTTATCGTGCTGTCTAATGCCACCGCCATGGGGCCGCATGCCCAGTTGATCGATGATTTATGCTTTGCCCTAATGGAAACCCTTTGAGAACCGACTGGAAACCTTATCTTTTCTTTATGAAACCTATAGGTCCCCTGTACCTGATCGACCTCCTGCCGATTATCGATGAAAAATTGATTACCCTGCTCAATGGCTTATCCGTGCAAGATTGGGAGCGACCCACTATCGCCGGCAATTGGACGGTCAAAGATGTAGCCGCTCATTTACTCGACGGGAATCTACGCACCCTCTCCATGTTGCGCGACGGCTATTCCGGAGAAAAGCCTGGGCAGCTGGAAAACTACCAGGATCTGGTCGATTGGCTCAATGGCCTGAACAGCGATTGGGTAAAGGCCATGCGCCGGATCAGCCCACGCATTCTGGTGGCCTTGTTGGAATTATCGGGTGAAGAATACCATAAACTTTTACGCCGATTGCCGCCACACGATAAAGCGCCCTTCGCAGTAGCCTGGGCAGGAGAAACCGAATCGGCCAACTGGTTCCACATTGCGCGCGAATACACCGAAAAATGGCATCACCAGCAGCAGATTCGTCTGGCCGTAGGTCAGGAAAAAATATTGTATCACCGTGCTTTTTATCATCCGTACCTGGATACCAGTATGCGTGCCTTGCCTTACCATTACCGGTCGGTGAAAGCCGGAAAGGGTACGATCATACACTTCCGGGTCACCGGAGCCGGAGGCGGCGATTGGTGGTTACACCGTGCTGCCGCCGATGATTGGCAACTGATTACTGATGCTCCTACTTATGCGCCCTGTACCGTGACGATACCAGGTCACATTGCCTGGCGAATTTTTACGAAAGGCATTTCCCGTAGCGAAGCTCGGGTACAGTCGACCATCGACGGCGATATAGAGTTGGGCGAGCCCGTTTTTGAAATGCTGGCTGTCATGGCATAATTGGGGCAGTGCAGAAAAAAACAACATTTCAATAAAAAAAGCCTATCTTGCAGCAGATTTGAGAAGAATACGCTTGTACTGGAAGTCCTTCCTCTTCTTCAATTTCATTCACTTCAACTGCTGTTCCAGAGCAAAGCCAGCCGTTATAACTTATTTTCATGCCATCCTTTCAGGAAATGCAACTGAAGGAGCCCATCCAGCGGGCCCTAGAATTAGCTGGTTATCAACATCCGACACCCATTCAAACCCAAGCAATACCGTTGGCTACCGATCGTAATGACCTGCTGGCCTGCGCCCAGACCGGCACCGGTAAAACGGCGGCCTTCGCCTTGCCCATCCTACAGATGATGGGTCAAGTTTCCAAGGGGAAACCGCAAGCGCTGATCCTGGCTCCGACACGCGAGCTGGCCATTCAAATCGGTGACAGCTTTGCAGCCTACGGCAAATATCTGCCCTACCGTCATTTGGTCATCTTTGGCGGTGTCAATCAGAGCACTCAGGTGCGGAAATTGCAAAAAGGGGTTGATATCATCGTTGCCACACCCGGTCGTCTGCTCGACCTGATGCAACAAGGGTTCGTGCATCTCGATGCCATCGAATGGTTGGTGCTCGACGAGGCCGACCGCATGCTCGATATGGGGTTTATCCATGATATGCGCAAAATTATTCGGGAGCTGCCAAAAGACCGGCAGACGTTCTTCTTTTCGGCTACACTGCCTAAGAATATTTTGCAATTGTCGAAAGAGATCCTGCGCAATCCTGCCAAAGTGGAAGTTGCGCCTAATTCTTCAACCGCCGAGCGGGTCAATCAATCAGTTTACTTTGTGGCTAAGAATAAAAAGCGCAGCCTTTTGCTGCACGTGCTTCGGCAGGATGGCGTCGATGAGGCGCTGGTATTCACCCGCACCAAGCACGGGGCCAACAAGGTTGTCAAAGAGCTGGGAAAGAAGGGCATTCAGGCCGAAGCCATTCACGGTAATAAATCGCAGAATGCGCGCCAACAGGCATTGCGCAATTTTAAAGCCCGAAAGACTCGCGTACTAGTAGCCACCGATATCGCCGCCCGCGGGATCGATATTGACGAGCTGTCACACGTTATCAACTTCGATTTGCCCAACGTGTCCGAAACCTATGTGCACCGAATCGGCCGCACCGGCCGGGCCGGCGCCAGCGGTCTGGCCCTTTCGTTCTGTGATACTGAAGAAAAAGCTTATCTGCGAGATATCGAAAAGTTAATCGGTAAACGGATCGATGTCATCGAGGAGCACCCTTTCCTGCCGGGGCCGGATGATGAGCAATATCATAACCCACCCAAAACGAACAGTAACGGTAAAGGCCGGGGGCCCTACAAAGGAAAAAACCATCGCAGGAAATCTGGCGGACGCGGTCGACCACAGCGCGGGAACAATCGGTAAGGAGCTACTTCAGCTTCGCGCCAGTCTTGCTATGTGTTGCACTCCGTAAAAGCTCTAAGTAGTTTTTGTCAACAACGCCACCACTTCGGCATGTCCCTTCATCCGGGCATGCTGTAGCGGGGTATAACCCTGATGGTCGGCAAGAGCAGGATCGGCGTTCTTTTCCAATAATAATTTTATTATGGCAGTCTGACCAAACATAGCTGCAAAACTCAAAGGCGTAGCTCCGCTATGGTTGCGAGCATTGACGTCGGCACCGTTTTCCAGTAATAAACGGGCCATGTCGGTATTGCCTTTGAAGCTTACGCCCATCAGCGCCGTGTTACCGACGCCATCGCGCGCATCTATCGGGGCACCCTTTTCCAAAAGCAACCGTGCGACCGGTAAATGCCCTATGTAAGTAGCCAATACCAGAGGGGTGAACCCGCGGGGGTCGGTGGCTTGAACGGCTCCCGGATCCTGCTCGATGATCGAAGCTACCGCCTCGGTAGCCCCCTGGCGAATGGATTCGAAAATATCAGACATCGTTCACGTTTTAATGCACTTAAAGGTAATGCATGCTATACACAAGCCTCCTAAATTTCTAGTTTGTTATAATCTTTATTTATTAATTTAACCTTGCGATAAGTATTGATTATGACGCTAACCCAAATCAATTATGCGCTTACGCTCCAACGGGCCGGTAGTTTTCGGCGGGCTGCTAGTACTTTAGGCATATCCCAGCCGGGATTGAGTTTGCAGATCCGCAAATTGGAGGAAGAACTCGATATCCAGCTCTTCGACCGTTCCCAGCGTCAATTACGGGTGACGGTGGCCGGCAAGGTCTTCCTGGAGCACGCCGAGCTATTGCTGACCCGCGCCCGTCAGTTACGCGATCTGGCGGCCACACTGCGTGAAGAGTTTTCAGGCCGTCTGACTATTGGAATCATTCCCACCCTGGCTCCTTATTTGTTACCCCTTTTTATCGAGCAACTCAATCAGCGGTATCCCAAGCTGAAGATTCATGTGCAGGAGGCCATTACCGAAGAAGTGCTGCAGGGGATCCGAACCGGAGCGCTGGACATTGGACTGGTGGCGACTCCTATTCAATCCAAAACCATCTTTTCAACCCACCCGCTTTTTTACGAGCGCTTCCTACTATTTGTGTCGCACGAGCATACGCTCTATTCCCGTGACCAGGTCGACATCAGTGAGGTGCCCCTGCAAGATCTTTGGTTGCTGAAGGAGGGCAACTGTCTGCGCAACCAGGTCGATAATATCTGCGATTTGAAACAGCAGGGCGCCCAGGCGCAGAATCTGTTTTATTTCGAGAGCCATTCGATAGAGTCGCTTTGCCGTATCGTTGAATACAAAGGCGGCGTAACGGTTTTGCCCGAACTGACTACCCTGCACTTCGACAGCGAACGCGAGGATATGATTAAAGCCTTGGCCGGGCCGCGCCGGGTGCGGGAGATCAGCTTGCTGCACTTGCCCAATCACGTGCGGAGTCCATTGCTGCAAGAGATTGGCGAACTCATCCGCCATAGCGTACCGAAGAAGATGTGGGAAAAAGGAGAAGTGGTCGAAACAGGCGTGGGCTGATTAAAATCTCGACAACTGATAGGAGCGTGCTGTCGGTACGGGTGTTTGCTTCCATCCAAAGCTTTGACTTAGAAGAGAATGAGAAAAGGCACACCGCATTAGCTTTTTCCCGAGATTTTTGCTCAACATCAATCCATGAAAATATGTTCATATGCTTAAAAGCGCATATGATTATGCACATCCATCAATTTTATGACGAAGGCTTAGCACATGCCTCTTACGCACTGATTGCCGGCGACCGCGCCGTTGTCGTCGACCCGGGGCGCGACCCGCAACCTTACTATGATTATTTGCGTGAAAAGGGCGCTACACTGATGGGTATCATTGAGACCCATCCCCACGCTGATTTTGTGAGCTGCCATTTAGAGATGGCCCGCGACACGGGTGCTACCATTTACGTAAGCGCTATGGTAAAAGCCCACTATCCGCATCAGCCATTTGATGAGGGCGATCGCATTTTGCTCAATGGGGTCGAACTGCGCGCCATCCATACCCCCGGTCATTCGCCGGACAGCATTTCGGTGATTGTTCGGGATGAAAACGGCAAGGACCACGCCATTTTTACCGGCGATACCCTGTTCATCGGCGATGTCGGGCGGCCCGATTTGCGCGAATCGGCTGGTGCCATGCAGGCCAAGCGCGAAGAATTGGCGCGCATGATGTACCGTACCACGCGCCAAAAAATAATGCCCCTCGATCCAGACATTATCGTATATCCGGCCCACGGAGCGGGCAGCCTATGTGGTAAAAACATGAGTGAAGAGCGCTCAAGCACCCTGCACCAGCAGCTGGAGGAAAATGCCGCCCTGCAAGAGATGACCGAAGATCAGTTCGTCGACTTTCTGTTAGAAGGGCAGCCCTTCATTCCAGCTTATTTTGGCTATGACGTTGATTTAAACAAAACCGGGGCCGAGGGTTTTGCCGATAGCCTGAAAGCCGTACCGAGGCCCGATGGCCAACTCCTACAACTCTATCCAGACACTCGCATTGTGGATGCGCGCGACGAGGCCGTTTTTAAAAAAGCGCACTACGAAGGTGCCATCAATATTATGCAAGATGATAAATTCGAAACATGGTTAGGTTCCCTACTGCGGCCCAGCGAGTTTTTTTACCTGGTAGCAGACGAAGCATCCACCCTGGAAGATTTAATTGCCAAAACAGCTAAAATCGGTTACGAGAGCCGCATTCGGGCCGCCTTTTTATACCGGCCCGGTCTGGCACCGCTCGCTTCCATGGAGCAACTGAACGAACGAGATTTTGACAAAAATCCTACGGCTTATACCATTGTCGATATCCGAAGTATTGAGGAATTTAACGCCGGAAAAGCATTCGAAAATGCTATTAATATTCCGCTACCAGAATTGCCGGGACGGGTAGCGGAGATTCCTACCGACAAGCCGATCGTAGTACACTGCGCCGGTGGTTACCGCTCGGCTGCGGGTAGCAGCATTGTAGCCGGCGAATTGGGCGACCAAGCTCGGGTCTACGACCTGAGCGAGCATGTAAAGACATACCTTCCAGAATAAGCATGCTGCACGCTTTCAACTACCTCTACAGGAGCAGGGAATTGATCTCCCTGCTCCAATTTCCTTTTGTTTTAACGGTAACCCATTAGTCCAGGGCACAGGTGTCGGCCGCAGTGCACCGGTCATGGAAGTGTAACGGAAACTCAACCATATCGGAGAATAGCCGGTTCTGTAATAGTCTTCGGGCACACCTGTTTGGGATAAGTGCACGACAAGATAGCAGGCCGGTAAAATTGATAGCCTAGGCTTTCAGCTCTTTGAATGCATGTTGGAAGAGTGGTCAGCCCCGGTAATACCATTTATTTTTCCGGTACACTTACCTAACCGGGAGGCATGAATTTATATAGGTAAATATCTTATTGATGCAGCATAGCGATTTCACTACAGGCAAGATCGAAACCAAACCTCCAGATGGCCCCTCCCGGTATATTACCTGCAAGATAAAGCTTCAAAGTTTTTCGCGGTCCATATTCCTGCCACTTGTTTTCTTTTTTTTGTTTTTCCAGGCAAAAGTATCTTTTGCGCAAAGCATCGACGACCTTATTGAATTCTTCACCGTCCATACCAATAAAAAGGCCCTCATGCGAGATCCATCCGCCTATCCGGCTAAAGTCATCATGTCGCCGGTCGTTACTTACGCTCCCGAGACCAGCTGGAGTTTCGGGGTCGGGGCCAAGTATCTGTTCAAGTTACCGGGATCAGGCCCCGAGACGAGAACCTCTAACATGCCGATCTCACTGCAGTACACCCTGGAAAACCAATTTGTCATTTTTTCTGGTTTCGAAATTTTTTCGCCCCAGGAAAAATGGATGTTGACTGGTAATTTAGACATCCGTTCCTTTTCCCAACTGTACTTCGGAATTGGCAACAATAGCCCCGAGACCAACGAGGAAGAATTCGACTTTAGTCAGGTGCTCATCGAACCCATCCTGCTCAAACAGACACCTATTCGCTATCTTTTTGCCGGGGCCGGCATACGTTACAATTTTTTTGGCGGTGTCGAAGCATTACCCGATGGAATTTTGGACAATTCGGAGGTGTCCGGGGCGCATGGTTCCACATCGGTAGGAGCGGAGTTCGCAATCGTCTACGATAATCGCGATAACCTGCTCAATGCCCAGAACGGATTATACGCCGAATTTACCCATGGCTTTTACGGTAAGGTGTTTGGCGGCACCAATGAGTTTCAGCTCACCCGTTTGGACCTTCGGTATTTTACCCAGCCTTTCCGCAAAAACGATGATGTGTTAGCCTTTCAGTTAAAGACCCATTTTAGCTTCGGCGATACTCCCCTCTGGGAGTTGGGCCGTTTGGGTAGTGAAGAAATTATGCGGGGCTACTACGAAGGGCGTTTCATCGACCGGCACCTGATAGCGGTTCAAACCGAATACCGAAAACACCTTTTCGGCCGCTGGGGTATGGTCGCCTTTGCCGGAGTGGGGGAGGTGGCTTCTGATTTTTCCTCCTTTAGTTTCAGCAACTTAAAGCCTTCCGTTGGTCTGGGGCTTCGTTTTTTACTCGAAGAAAAAGAGAACCTCAATATCCGCTTGGATTGGGGATTCGGCGATCGCACCAATAATTACTATATCAATATCGCCGAAGCCTTTTAGGGCGTTTTTTCTGTTATCAGTTTTTATCCCCTCTGTCTAGGTTAAATATTCTAAGAAAGCTTTCTTCCCGGATCAGGCTTCTGATCAATTTTTCATGGTGTGCTTTTTCCTTAAACTTGGGTAATATCCTCTGCATCGTAAGGGGTCAGCACGAACTTGAGGGCGATATTAGAGATATAGTGCTGATGCCGTCTGGCTAGTTGTTCCAATGCCTTGTGGGAGCCATTTTCAATCTGGGCAATCAGTTGAAGATTTTCTGCATTGTCGTAAGTTGGGTCGAAAGGGTTGGGAAGGTTCATTTAATCATTTTTGGTTACCGATAAACTGGAGGGCCTCGCAGCAGATATCCGACCGATGCCTACCCGCGTGATCTGTCTGCTTTTAGATTCCGGAAGCGCTACCGTGTGACAGTAGAGATTTTGATTTTCGACCCCGGCCAACAAACCTTTGACCACAAAAAGCTTTTCAATAAAGAAGCGTGTACCAACTTTTCGTACTTTATGTCTGAACAACCCTCTAAACTGCCGACTATTGTCGGTATCGTCCTTGGCTTGGTTTTATTTTTAATGGGTTTATCTTCGGCCCTTAACGGTACCAATCTCACCTTTAATTATACTTTTGCAGCTGCCGGGCTAGTTGTTTTTCTTATTTCATTGGTGGCCTATATCCGCCGGGTGCGGGAAAAGTAAGGGTAATCTCTTAATTTGAGTCCAGTTTGTCCGGACATCGCAGAAAACTTTTGCTGATGGGCCGGGCTGCGGTAATCGAAAAATGGATAGTCGGCTATCCGGAATAATTGCGTGGAATTAAGTGCGATGCGAAGGAAACCAAATTCCGGTTAACCAGTTCTTCGGAAAAAACACCCAATCTTCATGACGAAAGCCCAACTGGAAAAATTAGGATTAGAAAAAATCCGGACTGACCTGCATTTTGTAATGACTGCTTTCCGCGAGGTATTAGAGTCGCTCGGTGAAAATGACTTGGCTAAAACCCTTCCCTGGGTTAACGATCCCAATCATGCAATGCCAGTCGATTCCGTGCCGGCAGACAAACGCATCCAGGCGCTCAGCATCTCTTTCCAATTGCTGAACATGGTCGAAGAAAATGCGGCCGCTCAATTTCGGCGCCGTGTGGAGGCCGAGGTCGGCCCCGAGGCCATTCGTGGTTCCTGGGCCGAGACGTTCCGGCAGTGGAAAGCCCAAGGTATGGATCCTGGGCAAATGGTTGACACCCTGTCTCAGTTACACGTAATGCCGGTTCTGACCGCGCACCCTACGGAGGCAAAGCGGGTGACCGTGCTGGGGCAGCACCGCGAGCTATACCTATTGCTGGTCAAGCGGGAAAATACCGTTTGGTCGCCTTCTGAGCGGCAAGCCCTGCGTAACGATATGAAAGCTCTGCTCGAACGCTGGTGGCGTACGGGCGAGATCTACCTCGACAAACCCGACCTGCGGGCCGAACGCAGCAACGTACTGCACTACTTCACACAGGTTTTTCCGGCAGCCCTTAATTGGAGCGACGACCACCTGCGGGCAGCCTGGTCAGCCATGGATCTGCCCGAGACATTGCTGCACGATCCCGAACAGTTTCCACTCCTGCAATTTGGCAGTTGGGTGGGCGGTGACCGCGACGGGCACCCTTACGTGACACCTGAAATTACCGAAGATACCCTGCTGGAGCACCGGCGCGAGGCCCTGAAGCTGCTGCAGGCGGGAATGTATGATTTGGGGTCCAAATTGAGCCTCTCGGCCTATACCAACCCGGTGCCCCAAGGGCTGGAGCGCAAGATCCAGGAAATGGTAGCGAGCTTGGGTGAAGCCGGAACAAAGGCCGTCGATCGCAACCCCGGCGAACCTTGGCGCCAATACGTTAATCTGATGCGCGTACGCCTCGAGCATACCTTACGGGAAGGGGGTGGATGGCCCTATACCCGGCCCGAGGAACTGCAAGAAGATCTGCGCTTCTTGCGCCAAACGTTGCAAGAGATTGGTGCGCACCGGATAGCCCAGGAACAGCTGTTTCCCGTCGAACGCATGGTGCGTTGTTTTGGGTTTCACCTGGCCAAGCTCGATGTTCGTCAGAATAGCGCCTACCATGAAAAAGCATTGAGCCAACTGTTGGCCGCCGCGAGCATTACCGATGCCGACTACGGGAGCTGGGACGAGCAAAAACGACTCGATTTTCTCAACCAGGAATTGAAAAGTGGCCGTCCTTTTGTGGTGGCAGGCACCGCATGCGGACCCGAGGCTGATGCAGTACTAGGCTATTTTGGCGTATTGCGCCGCTACATCGATCGCTATGGAACCGGTGGTATAGGATCGCTTATTGTGAGCATGACGCGCAGCCTGAGCGATATGCTGGTCGTCTACCTGTTCATGCGCGAGGTCGGTTTGCTGAATACCCCCTTGCCGGTAGTGCCGCTCTTGGAAACCATTGACGATCTGAAGGCAGGCGGAAAAATCCTGGATGCTTTTCTGAGCCATCCCATCACGAAGCGGCACCGGGAGCAATCCGGTTCTAATGTGCAGGAAATTATGTTGGGGTATAGCGACAGTAATAAAGATGGTGGTATTCTAGCCAGTCGCTGGAACATTTACCAGGCGGAAAAAGACCTGACACTGGTGGCTGACCGCCATGGGGTAGCTCTGCGTTTTTTCCACGGCAAAGGAGGCACCATTAGCCGTGGTGGCGGCAAGACACACCGCTTTCTGGAGAGTATGCCTCCGGGCTCCATGAGCGGGCACATCAAAATGACCGTACAGGGGGAGTCCATTGCCCAGCAATATGCTAATTTAATCAACGCTACTTATAACCTGGAAATGTTACTTTCGGGAGTTGCCAAGCAAACTATGTTGGCAAAACGGACCCAATCCGCTCCAGGGTATCCAGAGGGAGCTATGCAAAAGCTGGCCGACCTGTCGCTGAAGCGCTACCGCCAACTTATCGATTACGAGGGCTTCATTCCCTTCTACAGCCAGGCAACGCCCATCGATGTACTGGAGCAAAGTAAGATCGGGTCGCGCCCGGCACGCCGTACCGGTCGGCGTAGCTTGGAGGACCTGCGCGCCATTCCTTGGGTTTTTAGTTGGAGCCAGGCCCGCTTTCACTTAACTGGGTGGTTCGGAACGGGCACAGCCTTGCAGCAATTGCAAACCAATCACCCGGACGATTACCTGCAACTGCAGGAGGTGGTCGACACCTGGCCCTTCTGGAAATACACCCTCATCCAAGTCGAAACCAATTTACTGAAGGCGGCACCTGAGATTATGGAGCGCTTTGCCCAGCTAGTAGACGATGAAGTGGTGCGCGCCGAGCTTATGGAGATGATTTTGCAGGAACACGCCGAAGGCCGGCGACATATCGAGTTACTGATGGGAGCCCCCGCTACCGACCGCCGCATCTCTCAGCTCGAAAACGTAGCGCGGCGCGGACGTGGCTTGTCGGCCCTGCACGATATGCAACTGCGCTATCTGCAAGCCTGGCGGCAAAACGGCAATGACGATGAAGCACTACTGCGCCAATTGCTGCTGCTGGTCAATGCTATTTCCGGAGGCCTAAAAAGTACCGGATGATTCCCTTGCAAGCCCCGGAAGCCATTGCCGATCATTTTATTGAGGCCTGGAATGCCCGTGATGCCGAACGATTAGCAGCGGTATTCGTGGAAGATGCCGAGTTTGTAAACGTAGTAGGGCTGTGGTGGCATCACCGGGAGCGCATCTTCCAGGCACACGATTACGGGTTGCGAGTGATTTTCAAACATTCTACGCTTTCCCTGATGCGCAGTAAGGTCCGCCACCTGGGTAGTCATGCGGCCATCGTACACGCGAAGATGCGCCTGGTCGATCAGACTGCACTGGATTCCGGGCCGACCCCTCAAGAGCGGCAAACGATTTTTCTTTTCGTGCTCCAACAGGATGATCAAGAACATTGGTGGTGTGAGGCCGCCCATAATACCGAAGTGCTGCCTGGCATGGAAACCTTTGTGCGCGATCCGGATGGTACGGTGCGGGCAGTAAATTACGGGCAATTTCATGCCGATAACACCTGAAGACAGACAAGAAAGGAACAAAGTGTCCTGCATAGCTCGTTTTGGATATTTAATGGTCTACCGCAATGCTAGACTTGACATCCTTATCTGGGGAGAGGGCCCTTACCGCCTTGTTTTCCTGTAAAAGATCACGATCTAATCCCATTGTTCATTCGCTAATTCGTAAGTGCTCATGAGTATGGATTACTTATATTTTAAAACAACATCTATTTTTCAGACAACCTTAATTAAGCTTTTCCGAATGCGAGCAAAATTATTACAGTGGGTAGTGTTTATTTTATTCATCCAATTGGGTACTTGGCAGTTTATGTCCGCTCAATCTACTAATCATCAACCCCAGACCTACGTCGAGCTCCGGCACCCCGAATGGAGCAAAAATGCTACCATTTATGAAGTGAATATCCGGCAATATACGCCGGAAGGTACATTTATGGCTTTTTCCCGGCACTTGCCCCGGCTGAAAGAGTTGGGGATCGACATCTTGTGGTTGATGCCCATCCACCCAATCGGAGAGCAAAATCGCAAAGGGACACTTGGTAGTTATTACGCTGTGAAAGACTACTACGGCGTGAATCCCGAATTCGGTACGGCGGAGGAGTTTCAAGCGCTGGTCGACTCCATACATGCAATGGGGATGTATGTCATTTTGGATTGGGTAGCCAACCATTCGGCCTGGGATAACGCTCTGGTAACCGAGCACCCGGACTGGTATACGCGGACCAAGGGTGGAGATTTCCAGCCCACTCCTTGGTACGACTGGACGGATATTATCGACTTCGACTACCGACAGCAAGGTATCCGCGAATACATGACCGAGGCCCTGAAGTATTGGGTTCGGGAATACGACATCGACGGGTACCGTTGCGATGTGGCCGGCTTTA
This sequence comes from uncultured Saprospiraceae bacterium, assembly GCA_964530825.1. Classification (GTDB taxonomy): domain Bacteria; phylum Bacteroidota; class Bacteroidia; order Chitinophagales; family Saprospiraceae; genus CAZHCA01. Next base: position 25,779 of record CAZHCA010000021.1, on the reverse strand, counting down.
TGCCTATCGATTTTTGGGAAAATGCCCGCCGTGAGCTCGATGCCATTAAACCAGTTTTTATGCTGGCGGAATGGGAGTCACGTGATCTGCACCGGCGGGCTTTCGATATGACCTATGCCTGGAGTCTGTGGGACGAGCTGCACGCCGTGACCATCAAGGGCGAGTCGCTGGGCGGCTTGATCGAATACCTAGCCCATGATGTAAATACCTTCCCGCGTGATGGCTACCGAATGACCTTCACCGATAACCACGATAAAAATTCCTGGGAGGGCACACCACGGAAGAATTTTGGTGAAGGTCTCGAAGCCGCCATTGTGCTCTGCGCAACGGTAAATGGCATGCCGCTAGTCTACAGCGGACAAGAAGCCGGACTGGACCGCAGCCTTGCTTTTTTTGAAAAAGATCAGATTGAGTGGGAGTACCATCCACACGCTGATCTATTCCGAACCCTTTTTAAATTAAAACACCGCAACCGGGCTCTGTGGAATGGAGCCTGGGGCGGAGAGATGGTGCGTATCGACAATGATAAGCCCCAACAGGTCGTATCTTTTATCCGGGAAAAGGAAGACCACCGGGTGCTGGCCGTTTTCAATTTCAGCGACCAGCCCTTACAGGTAGTTCTTAACCTGCAGGATTATCCGGGAAGATACCAGCAGCTGTTTAACGGAGGAAATATTGCCATACGTGAAAATTTGGATGTTAGCCTTTCGGCCTGGGGTTACCAGGTGTGGGAACAGGCACCGCGGTAGAGGAAATGTGTCGGGTTAAGAGTTGTTTTATAAACTTAATCTTCCGTAAATTACCAGGATATTGCTTCACAAAACCGGTGGAATGCGGCCCATTCATCCCGATTTTCAGTATTTCCTGGACTTCAAGTCCAGGCAACTCATCGAGTTGTATACTGATTTGCGCGCTTTTTTACTGGATATTTATCCACAAGGTCATGAATTGCTCTACCACACCCACGCTTTGAGTTCGGTGTATAGCGTCTCCCCAAGTTTGGGGGATGCCTATTGCCATATTGCCATCTATACCGACCATCTCAACCTGGGCTTCAATAAAGGAGCTATCTTGGAGGATCCGCACGAGTTACTTACCGGCACGGGCAAGTGGATCCGGCATATCCCGGTACAAACCACTTCCGACTACCGACGGGGTCCGGTCGAGGCGTTGGTGCGGTCGGCGGTAACCCAATCCCTGGAAGCTTGCGATACCGAATTAGAGGAAAAGGGGACGACCATCTCGAAGATCACGCGCTGATTTGGCAATGATTGCGAAAACACAAAAATTCATTCCGTATGAATTCAATTAGCTCATCCTTGTTTTGTTAGTTACTGATCCTACCCTTAGCGGCTTTTATCAGCGGGTTATTGGGTATCCTGCGTGAGAAGGGAAAGTCGTCATTCGATGATTCTCCTGCGGAGTACATTCCCGGACTGTCTTTTTACAATGATGAATTGAATAACCAGGTGGTTATCAAGGATCTGATGAGCCATTGAACCGGTATTCCCCGACGCGATTTGTCGTGGCACTTTTTTCCGAGTACTGACAAAGATGCCCTAGTCAAGCGCATTGCCTACCACAAGCCATTTGCCAGCGTTCGGGAAACCTGGTATTACAACAATTTCATGGAGCGTGGAAGAAATATATACCGCTGGATCACCACTGCTTATCCTGCTGTACATCAAGTGCACAGATCGCGGAAAGCAGCGTAGGCCACGATGCAAGAGCATTGTATCGATCACCTGAATTTAAAGCCTGGCTGACTTCGTGATATTGTTTTCTAATCCATAAAAAACTCAACCAGGGCCGTATTCAATTCTTCGCGGTGGGTCAAATTCAAGCCGTGGGGGCCATTTTTCACGATATGGTACTGACTGTCGGGGATTAATTTAGCGGCCTGATTACCGGCGGTAGCGATTGGCACAATCCCGTCCGCATCACCGTGTACGATCAGCGTCGGCACGTCGACGTTGGCACATTCGGAGCGAAAGTCGGCGCTAGCCCATGTTTTGGCGCACTCGACCGTAGCGCGGGGCGAGGCAAAAGCGCCCAGGTTCCAGGCGTATTCCAGTTCGGCTTCCGGCGTTTTGGTAGCTTCGGCATTAAAATAGTTTTTGATAAATCCGCGCAAAAAAGCTAACCGGTTGGTTTTTACGGCCTGCAGGATATCGTCGAGATCTTCCTGCGGAACACCGTCGGGGTTATCTTCTTTTTGGGCGACCAGCGGAACGATCGACGAGACCAGTGCTGCTTTCGCGATGCGGTCGCTACCGTATGCTGTAAAATAGCGCACGACTTCGCCTCCGCCCATGGAAAACCCGACCAAGATGGCTTTTTGCAGATCGAGTTCGACCAGGAGGGTACGAAGGTCTTTAGCCAGGGTCGAATAATCGAAGTTGTGGTAAGGTAGGGTGGAAACACCAAATCCGCGACGGTCATAGGCAATAACGCGGTACCCGGCGTCGGCCAGTGTTTGCATTTGGGGTTCCCAGGCGCGGTGGCTGAGCGGCCATCCGTGAATGAGGATTACCGGTTGGCCGTCGGCTTGGCCGTAATCCTGGAAAAAAAGTTGGAGATTTTCTTGGCTTTGGGTTTCGTCAATGGTTATGAAAGGCATAATAGTGGAATTTTAGCGTCATTTTCTTCTGTACGCCTTTTCCGAGTCCGATGTTCAACAAAAAAGCCCCGATCGAGTGGATCGGGGCCAAAATTCCAACAGAATAGGTTAACACCCAGTATGCTTGACATATGAACCAATGCAGATGTTATTACTCAGCATCTTCTGAGTTACGCCGTTTGGGCGCTGTATGAATCAGAATGGTTACAATCGTTCCGATAGCGCCAAAAAGCAATAGCCGGTTGGCAATATGCGGAAAAACCGTTTCGAAAAATCGCATTGCGCTCCCTGCTACAATCAGTAGCAAAGAAATGACGATAGCTATTCGTTTATAGTTCATGCGGTTGTCGGGAAAAAAGTGGCTCCCGGCGGCCTACGCCGCCAGGAAGCCAACCATACCTACTGTTGAGACGATTCTAAACTATCATTCTTCTTATGCGGTTACTCACCCTGACCAAGGGAGTAAGACCGCTTGCCGTTCATTTCGTATAAGTTCTCAATCTTGATAAAGTGCAGCCCTGCCTTATCCAGCCGGTTTAGCAGTGCAGTTATGGTATCGTACGGGATGGCGACACTATCGCGCATGCCCTCAGCTTTTGGTTGCAGTAAAGAGGCCTTAGAGACGAATCGGCAACGCCAGTGGTCGGTACAAAACGTTTCCGGAAATCCATTCGGATAAACCTTTACCCCCCGGTTGGTAATCATTTTAAGCTGTAAGTGCTCGCCGGCTAATTCTTCCAAGGCTCGGCCCAATACATCGGGGTTGCGGTCATTGGCACTCCAATCGATAAACACATCTGTCCCTACTAGTTCTTTTTTCGGCAGGGGGCGCTCCGGTACGGCAATTTCAATGGGGCGGTTGCGGTCACCAAATGTGGCGGGATTCAGCATTTTAGGCTTTTGTCCCAGCCGGTCAATGACTGCCTGGGTAAACTCCTGCGTCCCCACACGCTGGCGCGTGTAGGTTTCGTTATGGAGGTCGGCGGTGTGAATGCCGTCTTCCAGGGTTTTAAGTAAGGCGTTCAGGATGCGCTCTGCTGTTTTGGGCTGTCCCAGGTGGGTCAGCATCATGCACGCTGCGTGGATAAGCCCCGAGGGATTGGCGATTCCTTTACCGGCGATGTCAGGCGCGGAGCCATGAATAGCTTCGAACATCGATACCTTGTTTCCAATATTGGCTGAGCCCCCCAGCCCTACCGAGCCTGCGACCTGGGCTGTGATATCGGAAATGATATCGCCGTATAGGTTCAATGTGACAATGACATCGAATTTATCGGGACGGGCAGCTAGTAGTGCAGAACCAATATCGATAATGTAGTGTTCCGCTTCGATTTCGGGGTATTCTTTAGCTACTTCGTCGAACACCTCATGGAATAATCCGTCGGTGTGCTTCATGATGTTGTCCTTGGTCATGCAGGTTACCTTCTTGCGCTTATAAGCGCGGGCGTATTCAAAGGCGTAGCGGATGACTCGCTCGCAACCCGGCCGGGAGACTAGCTTGAGGCACTGTACGACTTCCGGCGTTTGTTGGTGTTCGATGCCAGCGTAGAGGTCTTCCTCATTTTCGCGTACGACTACCAGATCCATAGTCGGGAAGTGGCAGTCGACAAAAGGGGTATATGCCCGGCAAGGGCGCACATTAGCATAGAGGCCAAGCGTTTTGCGGATGGTGACGTTGAGGCTTTTATACCCGCCGCCCTGCGGAGTCGTGATGGGCCCCTTCAGGAAAGCCCGATTGTTACGCAGGGTCTCCCACGCTTCCGGGCTGATGCCGGAAGTGTACCCCTTAAGGTACACTTGCTCGCCGATCTCGATCTCGTCGTACGTTAATTCAGCAGCGGCAGCATTGAGAATGGCCAATGTGGATTCCATAATTTCGCGCCCGATACCGTCGCCGTGAGCAATGGTGACGCGCGGTGGATGTAGCGGTGTTACCGATTCGGCCCCCGGGCGGGGCTGGTTGGAAGTGGTTAAGGACATGTTTTTTGACTGTTTGGTTATGCGGTTAGGACTGAGTCCAATGGTTATTCAGCTACCAAAGGTAATAGTAAAACTATCACAAAAACAAGCATCCCTGAGATTAAGTTTGCAGAATGTCAAAAAATTGGGCCTAAAAAGTCATTTTCCGGACATAGTGCCAAAGGTAAGCGTTGGCACCTGAGCTGTATTTTTTCGATTAATTAGATGATTAGCAGCAAAAAAAACTGCTGTTAGCGCTTCAGCGCTAACAGCAGTTTTTTTTTGCTGCTAATCGGTTTTTTTCTAGAAATTATGCATCTGTCTCCTAGACATGGCGGCAGGTTGAAAAATAAAAAACCGGTCCGAAGAAGGACCGGTACTATTGCCTGACCATTTATTCCTCATCATAATTTGATAATGGTCAGCGGGAATCATGTTGATTTTTAAAGTTTAAGGCTGGACGCCCTTTACCTCTTGACGATATTTAGCCAGTGTCTTTTGGATGGCGGCCCGGGTGGCAGCTGGGCTAGAGAAAGTTTGTTCTTCGAGGTCGTGCAATTCGTAAGGCAGAAAATCTTCGCCTTGCTTTTTATGCACCGTATACCGGCGAGGTTGGGCCAAGTACTGGTTCCATTCGTAGCGCACTTCTTGCCAAAAACCCCCCTTGGTAGCCCACCAATCGGCTGCAGCTTGGCAGCGCTCCATTTCGGTGCGGCGGTAAGTGTTGCGACCTTTTTCTTCGACCAATACTTTTTCGCCTTTTTCAGTCAATATCACTTTCTCATTGTCTTGTTCGTGGATCCATCCCCAGTCCTCCACAATCAAGCGGTTCGTACGACGCATGAGATGGTAGTCATCGCGCTTGGTGTATTCGCGGCGGGGTAGCGGACAGTCGGCCGTGTTTTCCCACACCTGTTTGCCGTCGGCTAAAAACCAAGTCGCCGCGCCGGAATACCGGGGGGTATCGTCCGTACCGTACACCTCTTGCGACCATTGTCCGGTCGTACCCTCGATCGCCATGGCCTCCCAGGTATTGTTGCCCAGAAAGGTGAAGGCCTGATCGGGTTCGTACTCCCAATCCTCACGCCAGTGTTTGATGAACATAGTATCGTTAATGATCAAGATATGCTGTAAAACCAGCTTGTCGGCTGTTTCTTCCTCGGCAACGACCAGCTCTAAGGCGCTGGCTTGATAGGGATCGTGAAATTCGTAATTATCATCGGTTGCAAAGGTCTCTTTGTAGCGAAAGTCGACTTCAAAGCAGCCGCAAAAACCTTTGATGGCAGCAATCTCTGCCGGCGATTGAGCATCCAGCATGCTAGTGACGAGCACAAGGCAAAACAGAAGAAATCGGGTCATTAGAACGATTAATTTTTATTTAGACAAAATCTAAGGTAAAGCTAGAAAAGGATTTTAAATATTCCAAGAGGGAGCGTGGGAAAATTAGTCCATTATTGCTGAACGATCACCCGGGTGGTATTGGCCTTGCCAGCATGATAGGGACCTTCATCCAAGTGTACTTCTACCTCGTTTAGGTAAATTATCGTAAAATTGTTGAAAGTTGCGGCTAGTTCATCGCGGTCGATCAGCCATTCGGCTTTTTTGGGTCCGCCTGAAGTGTTACCCAACTGCTGGGTGTTGAAGAACTCTCCGATCAGCTGACCGCCCGGGCGCAGCATGCGGGCGTAACGCTGAAATATTTCTGCTCGCCCTTCGGGTCCTAGGTGCAGGAAGATCATGGCGATCAGGTCGAATCGTTCACCGGATTCAAAATTTTCGACTTTGGCAAGGTCATACCGGATGTCTACTGTTTTCTTTTTGGCCAATGTCAGAGCTTTATCCCGGGCGCGGTTGCTGAAGTCAAAAGCATGTACCATCCAGCCTTGCTGCGCGGCGTACACGGCGTTACGGCCTTCACCCTCGGCAGGCAAAAGTAATTTGCCAGGCTGTAGTTCTTTCATTACGGATTGGAAAAATACATTGGGTTGGGTACCGTAGATATATCCTTCGGCGGCGTAGCGCTGGTCCCAGAAGGAGTTAGCTTCGAAATTTGCGCGGGGATGCTCGCCAGGGTGAGAAAATTTTTGCTCCATTTGAATCGAGATTGGATTAAACAATTTTCCATTAACCCAACAATGCTTCGAGGTATTGGTTGGGCTGATCAAGTTGAAGAAAGTGTCCGGCTTTGGGTAATTGGGTGACGCGCAGGTTCGAGAGCACCTGCTCAAGAATGATCCCGGTCTTATGCCACGGCTGGTTTGGATCCTTCATTCCCCAGACCAAGTGCACGGGCATAGAGGCATTTTTTAGGGCCTGCATATTATCTACGGTGGCCTGGTTGCCTAGCGCTTTGAGCATCGCTGCAAATTGATTTCTTCCTGCGGGCTCCTGCATTTTGCGATCGAAAAAAATCCTTTCCTTCATATCCTTTGTCAATTGACGGGGATGGCCGAAAGCGCTTTTTAGGCTGCTGGTGCCTATGGCTTGCGCCAATCCCAGGCGGGCAGCCAGCGGAAACAAGCCCATCCGAGCAGTGAAAATCAAAGCATTGATAATTGGCACCGGCCAGGTATCGGCGGTGGCGCAGTTGGAGAGGGTGACCTTCTGGAAGCGGTCACCGGCGCGTGTCATCAGGAGTTGGGCGATGCCGCCGCCAATATCGTGACCGATCAGCCATATATCTCTCCAGTTATTTCGCCCGATCCAGCGGATAAGGAGGTCGGCTGTGTCGGAAATGGAGTAACCGCCGGAGCGACCCACTACAGTGTAGCCGTACCCCGGACAATCCGGCGCCAGGCAATACCAACCGCGATCGGCAACAGCCGGTAAAATATCTCGCCAAAGCTCAGCAGCGGCTGGAATACCGTGCAGAAAAAGTGCAACCGGATGACTCGGGTTGCCGGCGCTCAGCGCTGAAATGTTATGGTCATCAACGTTGAAGGATTCGCGAGCTACCATAAAAATAGAAGTATTGAGAGTGATGCGGCTCGAAATCGGAGCTATGCCTTTAAAAGTCAAGCAATTTACCCAAGATGTTTAAGAGCTTCCGGCTTTCCTTTTTGCAGTTTGTATAAAAATGCAACTGCAAATAAAACGCCTGCCACTGATACAATAGCTCCGGCAATAGAACCATCCAGGACGACCGCCAGGTAATACCCTAGTACACTATTGATTACGGATATAGCGGCTGTAAAAAAGAGCATGGCCAGAAAACGGTCGGTCAAAAGATAGGCTGTAGCTGGCGGGGCAACCAGCAAAGCCACCACCAGGATGGCGCCCACTGAATCAAAAGCAGCTACAGTGGTAACGCTGACGGCCCCCATGAGCAGGTAGTTCCAGAGGGCTATGGAAATACCGATCGTGGCTGCGAATTCGGGATCGAAAGTGGTCAGATAGAGCTGTTTGAATCCAATGCCGATGAACAGTAGGTTCATTACCAGAACAGCCCCAGCAATGTAGAGCGCTCGCGGCCCCATGACGACCCCTGCTTTGGTAATCCAGGGGTCGATTGGTACGTACGCAATCTCGCCGTATAGTACGCAGTCCTGATCGAGATCCACCTGCCCGGCGTAAACGGAGATGAGAATGATTCCCAGCGCAAATAACCAGGTAAAGGTTACGCCGATGGCTGCATCCGTTTGCAGTCTAGCTTTTTTATTAAAAAATTCGATCAAAAAAGTCGTGAGTAAACCAAAAAGCGCTGCGCCGACGATCATTTCAAAAGAATCGCGGGTGCCTGTCAATAGAAATGCTATAACGATACCCGGCAGGACAGCGTGGGAAATGGCATCGCCTACCATAGCCATCTTGCGAAGAATAAGGAAGCAGCCCAGTAATCCGCAGGATATAGAAAATAGGCTGGCGGTAAGAATGATGTACAGGGCATCCATGGTTAATACGGAATTTTGCGATGGTGGGGATCAGTCGGCGGATAGCGGAGCATATGCTCGAGTTCGCGCTCCAGCTCGGGGGTGATAACATGTTCGATAGTTTCGGCATCTTCGTGCACGTGGTCGGGAGCAATCTTGAGGTATTCGGTCAGATACATTTCCCACAAACGGTGCAGTTTAACCATGCGCCGGCCCTTGGCCAATCCTGACTGGGTCAGTTGCCAACCGCCGGTTTTTCTTTGTAAAAATCCCCGGCGCCGCAATCGCTTAAGCGAAGCCCGTAGCTGGGCGGGCGGAAAATGCCGTTCCTGAATCAGCGTGGCTTCCGTTCTGCGTTGGAAAGGGGCGGCATCGCGTTCTCCTAGGCGAAATAACTCCTTGAGGACGTTCTCGTCCATGAGCTGGCGGCGCAATTGCGCTTGTTGCCAATTGCGGGCAAGGATGCCGCGTTTCGGGGCCAGGAAAAAAGAAAGCAATGCGATCGCCGAAATGATCATCACGATCCAGGGTCCAGTGGGCATTGTCGGCGCGGAATAGCTGACAAAAGCGCCGACCAGGCCCGAAAGGGCACCTAGGAAGGCGGCAAAGGCAGTCATGGCAAAAACATCGTTAGTCCAAAAGCGGGCTGCTGCTGCGGGGGTAATGAGCATCGCAGCCATCAGTACAACACCGACAGCCTGAATGCCTGTCACTACGGCCAAAACCGTGATGGTCGTAAACAGCAAGCGGAGCCGGCGTACCGGTAAACCCAGAGCACGGGCATAGTTTTCGTCAAATGCCATCAGTTTCAACTCTTTAAAGAAGAGTCCTACTACGAGTAATAACAGGAAGGCAACAGCACCGAACATCCAAAGGTCTCTACCGGTCAAAGCCGCTGCTTTGCCGAAAAGGAAAGAATCCAGCCCGGTTTGAGCGGCATTGCCCTGCTGCTGAATGTAAGTGAGCAGCAAAATCCCAATACCGAAAAATACCGACAGGACTAACGCAATAGCCGTATCCTGTTTGATCTTGGAGCGCCCGGTTATAATGTCCATTGTAACCAGTGACAGCCAACCTGTTGCGAAGGCGCCGACAATCAACAACAGCGGGTTTTTATTGCCGGCCAGTAAAAAACCCAGGCATACCCCGGGCAGAACCGCATGGGCCACGGCATCACCGATCAGCGCCCGCTTCTTTAAAAAGGTAAAGGTACCTACGACCGCAGAGGAAGCCGTAAGTAAAATAGTGCCCACCGTAACGGAAACCACGCTGGGATCGCTGAAAGAGAAAAATGATCGCAACGTTTCCATAACTTAATAGTTTTCACGGCTGGGAATCTGACGCTTGCGCACGAGTTCACCTACTTCCGCCAATACTGTCAGTTTGCCTCCGTACGCTTCTTGTAAAAGCGCATTGGTAAAAACCTCGGTGATGGGGCCCGAAGCAATCAGGCGCAAATTGAGCAAAACGATCCAGTCGAAGAATTCAGCGGCCGATTGTAGGTCGTGGTGCACGACGATGACGGTTTTGCCCTGAGCTGTGAGCTCCCGCAAGATACTCAGGATGGCCGATTCTGTTGCGGCATCCACCCCGGCGAAGGGTTCGTCCATAAAATACAGATCCGCCTCCTGGGCCAGGGCCCGCCCCAGAAAGACGCGTTGTTGCTGCCCGCCCGATAGCTGGGCAATCTGGCGCCGCCGGAGGGGGGCCATGCCTACTTTTTCCAGACACTCCATGGCAATGGCTTTATCCTTTTTACCGGGGCGTTTCAATAGGCCTAGTTTACCGTAGCGCCCCATGAGAACGACGTCGAGTACCGAGGTGGGAAAGTCCCAGTCGATGGTCTCGCGCTGGGGCACGTAGCTCACCCGTTCTCTTACGTCATCAAGTGGCTGATCAAACAGCCGGATAAATCCGGAACCCAGCGGCAACAGACCCATGGCTGCCTTGATGAGCGTCGATTTTCCGGCGCCATTGGGTCCGATAATACCCGTTAGTGCACCCCGCGGCAGGGTCATGTCGATATTCCAGAGGACTGGTTTTTTATCGTAAGAAACGGTGAGGTCGTGAAATTCAACGACCGGATCAGGAGCGTCGATGCGCATACACGTTGCATTGAATTTTACAAAAGAGCGTCGACTATCGTGCGTACATTGGCGCGTACCATACCGGGGTAATCGCCCGCATCGGAGCCGGGAGCGCCCATGGCATCGGAGTAAAGCTTGCCCCCGATGGCGACTTCGTGCCCTTTCTGGCGGCAAGCCTCTACGATGGCCTGGATATTTTTTTCCGAAACCGAGGTCTCTACAAAGACGGCCTTGATCTGGCGCTCGACGATCAAGTCGACAAAATCGACTCGGTCTTTCAGGCCAAATTCCGATAGGGTGGAAATCCCCTGCAGGCCTCGTACCTCAATCCCGTATGCTTCGCCAAAATAGTTAAAGGCATCGTGAGCAGTGATTAAAATACGGTGCTCAGCCGGAATTTTTTGGATTTCTCCGGCTACCCACCGGTGTAACTGCTGCAGCTCCGCCTGGTAGGCCTCAGCATTGTCACGGTAATATCTTCGATTGTCGGAATCAACAGCTGCAAGGGTTTGGGCAACTTGATCGGCTGTTGTTGCCCACAAACCTACATTGAACCAGATGTGCGGATCGTATGCGTCCTGGTATACGGGATCGGCCATAAGCTGGGTTGAATCGATCCCCTGTGCCAATGGGACTACCGTTTTGAGCTGGCCAAGTTTTTCAAAGATTTCACCCATCTTGCCTTCCAGCCGCAAACCATTGTAAAAGATGATATCCGCTTCCTGGAGCTTACGCAAATCGCCTTGTGTCGCCTTGTACAGGTGAGGATCCACTCCCGGCCCCATGAGCGTGCTGACCTGTACAGAATCGCCGCCTACGTTTTTTACCATATCGGCTACCATACCGGTTGTAGCTACGATGCGGAGCAGGGCGTCATCTGAAGCTGGCGCCGGCGCCTCGCAACTCCATACCAACAATGCGAGCAGCATTCCGATCCATAGTTTGTACATCATAAAATTTTACTCATTTAAAAAAATCTCCAAATTTTAATCCCAGGAAAAACGTGCGCGGACGGGCCGGTCCGTACACGTAATCCGAATCCCGTGCAGGGCCTGTATCAAAGTCATCTTGGAAGCTATTCAGGATATTTTGCACGCCGCCATTTAGTTCCAGGCTAAAGCGATCCAATAAACTAAATTGATAGGCTAGCTTAAGGTTCACCTCAAAAAACGGATCGGTATCTACCAGGTCCAGGGATCCGGCACTATCTGCGACCCGGGGAACGATCATGGCGCCGGTGTAGGCGCCCGTAAGGTCGATATCGAGGCGGTCGGTAAGTGCCACCAGGGCGGTAAAATAACCGTATACATTCGGATTGCGGATAAATTCATCGACGACGACGCGGGTAGCTTCACTGCCGTTTTCGGGCTCGAATAAGACTTGCGCTTCATCGTAGCCAGTGGTTTGTAACGTGCCACCGAGTTGGAAAAAGAGGGCAGCCGAAGGGGTAACACCAAAGTCAAAGTTGACACCGCCGACGTTGGCACCGGCCCCGTTGCGCACTTCTTCCAGGATAGATCCATTCGGAAGGGTAGCGCCGGTACTTACGATCGTGAATGGATTTTCCAACTGGGTGTAAAATCCTTCGACTAAGAAGTTGGTTTGGACATTCCCGAACGTGCGGGTGTAATTAAACGAGGCAGTAAAGGCATTGGAGAATTCCGTTTCCAGTTCGTCGGAAGGTATCACGAATTGAGGCTCGCCACCTACCGAAGCAACGTGTAAATCTTCATTGAAGGCTTGGGGCGCTCGGAAACCACGGGCATAGCCGCCACGGAATTGCAGGAATTTGTTGATATCGTATAGCAAGGTGAGCCGCGGGCTGAGCACACCGACGTCGACCCCAGCGCTGCGTTCGATATTGCCGATTTCATAAAGTCCATTTACGGTGGCGTAGTCATACCGTACGCCCAGTAAGGCAGTAACCTGGTTTATGGGTTTCCACTCGTATTGGCCGTATACGCCCACCATGTGGACTTGCTGGTCGACCAGGCGGTTATAGCCAGGGATGATGTCCTGTACATCATTGTACTGATTTTCAACACCTACAGTCAGTATATCTTTTGAGTCGAAGGTACGCGCATACTGAACACCACCGACCAGGGCCAGATCGTCGGTCGCGCCGTAGGCATTGAGCGCTAGGGTGCTATCGGCAGGTGTGGTGCCGCCGCCCAGTCCTCCGTAATAGCTATCGCGTTGGGTGGTCTGGCCGGAAAGGTAAGCCGAGAACTGACTGCTGCCGTCGCGTCCGTCTAAGGTGTAGGTGATTCCGCCGAGTAAGGTATTGTGGTCCAGCTCTTCGGTGATATCGGTAAAATGTGGAGCCAACTCCAGGCGGTCACCGCCACGCCGATACTCTTGGATGGCGCTGAAGTCGAGGGTGATTTCACTGCGGTCGCCTGGTTTAAGAAAAGCTTTGGCGCCAAAGGTGTTATTTTCTAGGCGCGTTATTTCGGAAAATCCGTCGGCATTAGCATCGTAGGCATCGCGCTGACGGCGCATACCGTAAAAAGTGACGCCACTATTGAGGTCGTCGCTGACCAAAGATGCATTGAAGTTAATGGTATGATCGGGTGCTTCGCCGTCGATTAAGGCAAAGTTGCTATTCACCGACCAAGTATTGAACCTCGGTTCCTTTGTGATAATATTGATCGTACCCGCAATGGCATTGGACCCATATAGGGCCGACCCCCCGCTGCGCACTACCTCGACCCGCTCGATAATATTTGCCGGAATTTGGTCCAGGCCATATACACCATTCAGGGCGCTGTATACTGGCCGGCTGTTAATCAGTATTTGAGAATAAGCCCCTTCTAAACCGTTAAGGCGAACCTGGGTAAAGCCACAATTTTGACAGTTGGTTTCAATGCGCACCCCCGGTTGGTAGATCAAGCCTTCGGCAAGCGACATGGACGAGGCGGCTTCAAATACTTTTTTATCCAAAATATTTACCATAACCGGCGCCCTGGAGCGGTCCAGAGCGTAGCGCGTGGCGCTGATGACTACGCCGTCGATATTTAGCCGGTCGGTCCGCAGTTCAAAAGTCCGATTGACTACCTCTCCTTCCCCAAGCACCAATTCTTCCTCAAGGGTTCGGTATCCGAGGTAGCTGATCCGCAGCGTGTATAACCCAGGAGGAATATTGTGAAACTCAAAGCTTCCCGAGGCAGTGGTAGTTGTTGCTCTAGTGTTTTCGGCCTGTTGCAGCTGTACGTTGGCACCAGCCATGGGGAGGTCGCCGTCCTGAATCGTGCCTTTTAACTCCGCCGTTTGGCCTTGAGCCGGTAAGCCGGCCCACCCGAGGAATACAAGTAGAAGGAGGATCTTTCCCATAAGATTTTTAATTAAATCAATGATTTAGACTAACCAAAAAATTAATTCAGGCAAATATTAAATCTTTTTTTCGATAAGATCAAGTTTGTATCCTTCCATCCGTCGGGATAGGTCGTTCATATCTGATGGTTTTCTCTGTTTACCTAATAGTAGAGCTGGAGAGCAACCTTAGGGGAGGGGATGGTCTGTCCGGGATGATCGCTGAATGCAGGTTAATCGTCGATAAAAAAGCACACCGGTCCGGTGTTAACAGTTTTTAACTGTATTTGGGCAGCCTCGCTTTAATTTTATATTCATAAGTTAAAAAAAAGTCAGCAAATTGACAGGACGATAAATTGTATCTACTTTTAGATTAACAACCTACTTAATCTCTCCTAGATTTTAGCTCAACCTATTCGCGTCTCCCCTTTATTCAAGGCTCAGGAAATGTGGGGTTTTCATTAAATCCCTCTGAATGAAATAGCTACCTGTCCTTTGCGAGCGTATACGAAAGTGTTTGCAGAGCGTTGTTTCCAATAATACCGTATTTAGCGGCTTTTTTTGCACGATCATGCCGCTAACCAACCAGGCGTTTCCATGATGATGCATGCTGAAGGTAAACGTCTATGGAATTCAATTTTACCAGAAAAAGAAAATTCTTTTTTAAAGAGAAAAGAACACAATACATTATCAATACGGCAGCTATTTGCTAGCCCGGAACCGTCTGAATGAACTCGATTAAATTAAATCTTAACCCAACAGTTTAACCCAGCGGGGCTTCGGCTCCAACACCTAAAACCCTAAACCCCATGCTACGTATCCATTTTGTGATGCTGATTCAGGTGGCGCTGTCCGCGGCGCTGCCTGCACAGCTTTTTGTTTATAGCGATTCTCTGCAAGATAATTCAGACTTTGCTTTCACCGAGGTTTACGCACGTGCATCAGCTTACGAAGATGAGCACATCGCACTCGTTCCATTTTGGCATTTCGAGCTTGATAGAGAGCCGTTTTTTCCGGGAGGTCCGGAGGCATTAACTACTTTCTTTAACCGCCACGGGATCTATCCGCCGACGGATCGCGAGGGTGGAAGGGAAGGAAAGGTCATTCTTCGGTTCTTAATTGAATCGGATGGCTACATCGGTCCCGTACAGGTATTGCATAGCCCAAGCGCAGAAATGACCGAAGCGGTAATCCGAGTGGTTCGCAAGATGCCACCTTGGCGTGCGGGCGTCAAAGACGGTCAATGCGTTCGGGCCATGGTCGTCCTACCGGTTTACTTTCGACTGCAATAGTCGAGTTGGCGACTGTTTTAAAAGAACAAATTTCGCATACTATTCTGATCCAAATTTTGTTAAGTGCGCGATGGTAGCCTTCGGGCCGCCTCGCGCGTCTTTTTTACCAGTCTTCTGTGAAGGCCGCATTGAAGATATCTTCCATCAACTGGTCGGAGATTGTTTGAATAGCTTCATCCTGGATCGAGGCTAAGTCGGTGGTAGCGGGAAAGTCAAAGAAAAAAGAAAAATTGCGTTTCCATTCCTTTTCCTCGGGCGTATTGATGTATTCTATTGCCAGGGTGACCGTCAGCCGGTTGATATCGACGGTTTGGTCGGCCTGTGGCGCCTCGGAAGAGATTCGAAAATCGACCAGAGTACCGCGAAAGATCACGTCGGGATCCTGGCTCTCATTGACGAGATTCAGGCGGGATTCCAGCCGAACTTTATCCTGTAAATCAACGGTCAGGTCTTGCTCTAGGTTCGGCACCGCATTAAGTGCATTATTATCGAAGGGCCGAACGTAGAAGGTTTCGACATCAGGTCCGATGCTGATGCCGCTGAAAGAATAGCATGCGCTCAAGAAGAGCAGGGCGCAACCCCCCAGCGTATTGCATAATCGATTCATGGAAATTACAAGTTGTACTGTTTGATTTTCCGGTAGAGGGTACGCTCAGAAATGCCTAAGTCGTTGGCGGCTTCTTTGCGCTTGCCGTGGTGCTTGCGCAGCGCCTTCTGGATCAAATCTTTCTCATTGTCCATCAGGCTGAGGTTTTCGTCCAGGATCTCTATGCTGTCGTATTCTTCCTTGTCGGGGGCATTGATGATAATGGGCGAGCGTTGTCCACTGGGATACTCGGGGGCCTTATCGTCGGGGGTGTGTTTTTCATAGTCGGAGTAATTATACTCCCGACCGGATTCGGCATTTTGCACGGCGTCAGGGGCATTGAGTGCGCGCAGGGTATGCTTATCGGCTACCTGCAGGTCATTGTTTTTAATCAATTCAAAGACCAGATCCTTGAGCAGGTTCAGGTCGTTTTTCATATCAAAAAGCAGGTTGTAGAGGATTTCTCGTTCCTGCATATTATTGGTCCCGACCTCTTCTGCGATGGCAGGCAGGTGGCGTTTTACGATGTCGGGAACGATTTCGACCAGCCGGTCGGCTGTCAGGACGCGGTCTTCAGAGAGGGCTGAGATCTTTTCCGCCATATTTTTCAGCTCGCGGATGTTGCCTGGCCAGCGGTAGTGTTCCAATAGTTTTCGGGCTTCGGGTTCGACCTGAATGGGCCGCATGCGGTATTTTTCGGCGAAGTCTACGGCGAACTTCCGGAACAGCATATAAATATCTTCGGTGCGCTCGCGCAGCGGCGGCACGTTGATCATGACGGTGTTCAGACGGTAGAAGAGGTCTTCGCGAAATTTGCCCTTATCAATTTTCTCTTGCAAATCGACATTGGTAGCTGCAATGATGCGTACGTCGGTGCGCAATACTTTAGAGGATCCAACGCGGATAAATTCGCCCGATTCCAGCACGCGTAACAGATACGATTGGGTATCGGGAGGCATTTCGCCGATTTCATCCAGGAAGATGGTGCCGCCGTTGTAGGTCTCGAAATAGCCTTTGCGTTCACCGGTTGCGCCTGTGAACGCACCCTTTTCGTGTCCGAAGAGCTCGGAATTGATCGTCCCTTCGGGAATGGCGCCGCAGTTTATCGCAATGAAGCCGTTGTGCTTACGCGGGCTCAGGGTGTGGATGACGCGAGAGAAAACCTCTTTACCCACGCCACTTTCGCCGGTGATGAGGACGGTCAGATCGGTGCCGGCGACCTTCACGGCCGTGTAGAGGGCCCGGTCGAGCTGCTCAGACTGTCCGATGATACCGAAGCGCTGCTTGATGGATTGAAGGTTTTCCTTCATGGTCGAATTGGGTTGTATGAGCCAATAATGATTAGGCAGGGCCGTCTACCAGCTCGCCTTTAAGGGTTGCACTGGTGGCTTGGTGCACCTTGACCCAGACATACTGGCCCTTTTGCAGTCCGGGCCGCTTGGGAAAGACGATCATTTTGTTCTGGGAGTTCCGCCCCCGGAAATCATCGGCCGACCGTTTGGAATCACCTTCGATCAGCACTTTAAACGTTTTGCCGATATCGGCCTGATTGTGCCGGTAGGAGATTTGGTTTTGTAATCGGATAATTTCCTGTAAGCGGCGCTTCTTAATTTCCAGTGGAATATCGTCGGGATATTTACGGGCTGCTAGGGTTCCCGGCCGCTCGGAGTAATAAAACATGTAGGACATACTGTAATTGGCGTATTCCATAATAGACAGCGTATCTTGGTGTTCTGCCTCCGTTTCGCTGCAGAAGCCGGCAATAATATCAGACGATACCGCGCAGTCAGGTAAGATCCGCCGGATGGCTTCGATCCGGTGGATGTACCATTCGCGGTCATAGGTGCGATTCATGAGTTTCAGGATGCGGCTGTTACCCGATTGTACTGGCAGGTGGATATAGTCACAAATATTCTCGTAGCGGGCCATTGTATGCAGGACTTCGTCGGTCATATCCTTGGGGTGGGAGGTAGAAAAGCGCACGCGTAGATCGGGGTTGACCTTTGCCACCATTTCCAGCAGTTCGGCAAAGGTAGTCCGGTTTTCGGTCTCTGGATTTTCCCATTTATACGAATCGACATTTTGCCCCAACAGAGTCACCTCGCGGTATCCCCGCTCGAACAGTTCGGCGGCTTCGGCAACAATGCTAAATGCATCGCGGCTGCGCTCGCGCCCACGGGTGAAAGGCACGACACAAAAAGAGCACATATTGTCGCATCCCCGCATGATAGAGATAAAGGCCGAAACCCCGTTGGAGTCAAGGCGCAGCGGACTGATGTCTGCGTAGGTTTCTTCGCGCGATAAAAAGACGTTGATGCCCTTTTCGCCTTCATTAGCGGTGCCGATGAGTTTAGGCAGGTCGCGGTAAGCGTCGGGCCCTACGACCAGATCGACCAAGCGTTCTTCTTCCAGTAGCTTTTGCTTCAAGCGCTCGGCCATACAGCCCAGCACACCCACCAAAGTACCTGGTCGTTGTGCTTTTACCCGGTCAAATACTCGTAGTCGCTTGCGAACGGTTTCCTCAGCTTTTTCCCGAATCGAACAGGTGTTGATCAGGATAAGGTCTGATTCTTCCAGGTTACGTGTAGGCTGGTACCCCACTTCTGATAAAATAGAAGCAACGATTTCACTGTCGCTGAAATTCATTTGACAGCCGTAGCTTTCGATGTAAAAGTGCTTGGTGGCCGTACTGTCGGTAGTGTTGTTTTGAGGAGATGTGTAGACTTCGCCCTGGCGTTCCTCACCCAACAGCTGCCGGCTCACATTCGCTAAGGTCGGGTTGTCGTTGTACATAGCTTACGATTCGATTGGCGTACGGTGATCTAACACTGCAATGGCTAAAAGAATGACAAAGGTAAGGGTTTTTTTTCTTCGATGTGCCATTTTGTCAGGATAAATCTTGAAAAAGGATGGGATGGAAAAACCGGGTAGATGAGGTCAGGCCTTTTTGTATTTTTACCGGTGAATTCATCTTTCTTTTTATTTAATCTAAATCAAACTGATTATCATGAGCAAGGTATTGGAAGGTTATTTACTGGCGTTTTTACTGTTGCTGGCATTTAGTTGTAACCAGGGCCCGGAAGGAGAAAAGGCCGTAGCTTCTGAAGCCGAGGACGTAGAAGCAGCAGCCCCTGAGGCCATTGTCTACCAAGTAGACCGTGTGAATAGCGTAATCAACTGGCAAG
Organism: uncultured Saprospiraceae bacterium; assembly: GCA_964530825.1. Taxonomy (GTDB): domain Bacteria; phylum Bacteroidota; class Bacteroidia; order Chitinophagales; family Saprospiraceae; genus CAZHCA01. The sequence continues at coordinate 6,869 of CAZHCA010000021.1, read as the reverse complement.
GTACCGAACCGGTAGGAAACGGTCATTACGGCACGCTCCAAATCGAATCGGGCGAGCTTCAGGTAGCTGAAGGGGAGCTTGCGGGCGGTCAATTCGTAATCGATATGCAGAGCATCGAGGTTGGTGATCTGCAAGGAGGCCGCAAAGAAAAACTGGAAGGGCACCTGCGCAGTGAAGATTTTTTCAAAACGGAGGCTTATCCAACCGCTGAATTTGTCATTACCGGTGTCGAAAAAGCTGAAGGTCGCGATGACGCCAACTATCTGATCAGCGGTAACCTGACCACGCTCGGGGAGACGAAAAATATTCAGATTCCCGCCATGGTGGAACTAGAGGAGGGGCAAATTGCTTCGGTGACGCCGCAGTTTACCATCGACCGCACGCAGTGGGGCATTCAGTTTCGCTCGGCCGGTATCGGTACGGTGGCGGATAAGATCATCAATGACGAGATTGGTTTGGTGATCAATCTGCAGGCCGCCAAATAAGGCTGAACCCCTGAACTTAAACTTTTTAACAGACCTCGTTCCGGATGGTATAGTGTCGCCCCCCCTGCGCGCGGCACTACCTTCCGGTCAACAGCACCACCCCTTATGTATTGGGAAATTCCGGTCATCCGGTCCCTGTTCTTAACTATATTTCGTCATCCAGCCGTCTTCGCCCAAAAGCAAGGCAATTTTTATTCTTGTGCGAAACTTTTATTTTTGCATTTGTTTAAAATGCGTAGGGCGGTCGCTTAGACTGGTCTGCCAACTAATCGAATCTATTATCCAAATCATTGTATTGCAAAACGTTTTGATCATGTTGGAAAGAATGAAATGGTGTTTCCTAGTTGCAGTGATCGGTCTATTAACGACCAGCCTGGCAGCCCAGGACGAGCAAGCAGAACAGCCGGCCAGGACGGCGGCGTCTGTGTATAACGACGCCTTGGAAAAAATGAAAGCCAAAGACTATGAGGCTGCATTGCCCTTAGTAGAGGAGGCCATTGAATTAGTCGACACGGCCAGCGAGACCGATCAAAAGGTACTCGATCTGTCGAAAACCAATGGTGCTATTGCTACCTACTACGTAGGAAATGGATTGCGCAAAGCCGGCGAATATGAAGATGCTCTGGCGCGCTTCGAACAAGGTATCGAGTACAATCCGGATTTCTACGGGAATTTTATGGGCCGCGCCCAGTCGCTCGAAAAGCTGGAGCGAGAAACCGATGCGGCAGCCGCCTACATCCTGGCTGCTGAAAAAGCTAAAGCTGCAGATAAGAATAATCTGGCTTCCAAATTTGTTAAGAAAGTAGAGAACATGGCCATCATCGCAGTCAATGAGAAGCGTTGGAGTGATGCGCAGTCCATCGCTTCAAGCGTACTGGAGGCCGAGGAAACCGAAAACAGCCATTATTTGCTGGGCCGTGCATTGCTGGAGCAAGACAAGTATTCTGATGCCACCGCCCACTTGGAGAAGGCCATTGAAATGGGCGACGGGAAAGAAGATAGCAAATACAGTTACCTGTTAGGCACCGCCTACGAAGGGCAGGGACAAAAAGCCAAAGCAATTGAAGCTTACGGCAAAGTAACCGACGCGCCTTACAAGCAAAATGCAGAGTATAAACTCAACCAGCTCAAAGGATGATCAAAAACTGATTGAGCGAAAACAGCGGCCAAAAATAGAAAGCCCTTCGATTTTGATCATCGAAGGGCTTTTTTCGTACCCGGAAAGGGACTGGAATTTACCTGGCTAACGCCGGTTAGACAGATCCGCTTTCCAAAAAGTGTACCCGGAGCGGGACTTGAACCCGCACGGCCGCAATGGCCACAGGATTTTAAGTCCTGCGTGTCTACCAATTCCACCATCCGGGCTTGGAGCTGCAAAGATCGCAATATTTCTGGATTAATCAAGTGATGAGTAGGCAGAGCGCCTTTGGTGTGTCGGGATCAATGGGGGCGCCCTTTGTCGAGATACTACGCCCTTCTTGATCGCGGCACGTCGGGGGCAACTGTCCGCGCTTCACAGCAAAGCCGCGGGAAGCGCAAGTCCCCATTTAAACCGAAACCTTCGGCGCAAAAGGAAACCTTCCTACCGCACGACCTGCTCCATCTTACGCTTATTGTAATAATACGTTTCCATTTGCGATCGTATCGCCAAGTCCCCTTCTCCGCGGCGGTAGGTGTTGGTCAGCTCCCGATCCAGGTAGCGGGCCTTTACATTGTCGGTCAACTGAATATTGATAAAGTCTTTGATTTCTTTGCGTACATCCAGGTCGTAGATGGGAAAGGCCGTTTCGACTCGGTAACTGAGGTTGCGCACCATCCAGTCAGCTGAGGATAGGTAAATTTTCTCTTCCCCGCTGTGGTGAAAGATGAAGATGCGCGCATGTTCCAGGAAGCGATCGACAATGCTGACGGCTTCGATATTTTCGCTATAACCCTCTAGACCGGGAACCAGGGAGCAGATGCCCCGGATGATCAGTTGGATTTCGACTCCGGCATTACTGGCTTCATATAATTTCTCGATCATAGCCCGATCCTGAAGGCTGTTCATCTTGAGCACAATGCGGGCAGGACGACTTGCTTTGGCCTCTTCGATTTCGTATTCGATTAGGCGTTCCAGTTCGGTTCGAAGGTTGAACTGGCCGACTAAAAGGTGCTCAAAGCCGTGCTGCGGCACCTTTACGGTTTCGAGAAAAGAAAAAACCCGAGCGACTTCATTCACCAGGCGCGGATCGGCTGTGAACAGCCCGAAATCGCAATATACTTTGGCCGTGTCTTCGTGAAAATTTCCGGTGGAGAGGTAGGCGTACATTTTCGGGCCTCGATCTTCGAGGCGCCGAACAAGCGCAATCTTTGCGTGGACTTTGACTCCTGGAAAGCTGTAGTGGACAGCTACCCCGGCTTTTTCCAGGCGCTCCCCCCAGGCCAGGTTGGCCTCTTCGTCGAAGCGGGCTTTAACCTCGATGAATACTGATACCTGCTTCCCCGACTTGACGGCATCCATCAATGCTTGCATGATCCGCGACTGTTTGGCGACCCGATACTGGGTTATTTTGATGTGGGTAACCATCGGGTCGCGGGCGGCTTCTTCAAAGAATCGAACCACCGACTCGTAGGATTGGTAAGGAACGTGAATCAGATGGTCCCGGCGCCGGATGGCAGCGTAAAAATCTTCGGCTTCTTCCAGCTCGTTGTAAGCGAGAGGCGGCAGGGGCGGATTTTTCAAATGATTCATACCCAGGTCGGGAAATTTGAAAAAGTCGAAATTATTGTGATAACGCCCTTCCTTGAGCACATCGTATTTTTCCAGATTGAGCACTTCTTTGAGAAAACTCAACATTTCGTCGGGCATCTGGCGGTCGTAAACGAAGCGGGATGCCGGACCGACGTGGCGGCGCGCAAGGCTGGTTTTAATTTTCTGAATAAGGTCGCCGGAGAACTCATCGTCAATATACAGCTCAGCATCACGCGTGAGTTTTACCGAATAGGTATCAATAATATCGTACCCCGGGAACATCCAGGCCACGCTGTGGCGCACGATGTCGTCGAGCATGATAATGTCATGTCGGTTCGATGGAGACGGCAATTTTATAAACCGTGGCAGGTGATCGGAAGGAATTTTCACGACGGCGTACTCATCCGTGGCATCGGGCTTGCCTTTTGGTTTCATCCAAAGGGTCAGGTAGAGGGCAGCATTATTGAGGAAAGGACGGATGTTGTGCTTTACGAGCAATACCGGCTGCACGAAAGGCAGCATTTGGTCTTCGAAGAAATTCTCTACAAATTCGATTTGCTCTTCGTTGAGGTCGAGGCGGCGCAACAGGTTGATTTCGTGTTCGCGCAGTTCAGGGATGATTTGTTTTTCAAAAACCTGGCTGTAGATCTCTTGCTGCCGGTTGACAATAGCGATTATTTCCTTGACGATCGTTTTGGGGGAAATTTCCAGCTCGGCCTTGGTTTTTTTGCCCACCCTTAAAAGATTGCGATGGTTGGCCATGCGCACCCGAAAAAACTCATCCAGATTGGAACTGTAAATCGCCATAAACTTAATGCGTTCGAATAGCGGCACGGTGGGGTCCATAGCTTCCTGCAGTACGCGGAAGTTGAAACTCAGCCAGCTTATATCGCGATGGATATAGGGCAACCCGTCGGCAGTTTCCATGACCACCTGACTGGGCGAAAAACTAATCGTCGATAATGGCATTTGCAGTTGATTTGTAGGCTTCGAAAAATAACAATAAAAACGGGGGCAATAAAAAAGCTTTCTCGCCTATTACCCAAATAACGACAACTGGTCACCCTGATCGGAGGCATCGCGTATTTCCGGTCCACGGCTGACAAAACCGCCAGCTTTTTCCAGTAATCCGTGTAAATGCGCCGTCATCTCCGGAGCGTGCAGGTTGTCGGGTTGGTGTGGAAAAAAGAACACCTCTTCTAAAGCATAGGTTTGCCAAGTTTTCAAACGGTCTACCCAATCCTGGGCGCGAGCATAGTCGGTAGGGTGGAGGCCATTGCCCACGAAGCGTATCATGGAGCGGGGTGCGGTGAGCTGCAGGTGCAGTACGTCGCGCCTACCCGCCACATCGGTAATGACGGCGGCAGTTTTGTGCCGGTAAAAGGTTTCAAATAACTTCTCGGCCGTTACTGCTTGGTCGAACCAGCTTCCATGCCGTACCTCTGCGGCCAAAGGGATCGACTTCGGCCAGGCTTGCAAAAATCGATCGAGCAACTCGAGTCGATCAGCTCCAAAGTAGGGAGGAAGCTGAACGAAGCAACAGCCCATTTTTTCCTCCAGCTTAGCGATAACTTTTATAAAAGCGGGTAGGGTATCTTCGCCCAGACCCAGGTTACGGCTATGGCTTATCTGCTGCGGCACCTTAGGACAAAAGCGGAAATCAGGTGTGCTTTCCTGCCGCCATTTTTCAACTGTCTCGGCCCTCGGCACCCGGTAGTGGGTGTTATTTAGTTCGATGGCATTAAACTGCTCGGCATAGCGGGCCAGGAAGTCGCTGTTCTTTGTGCCTTTCGGATATACTTTGCCTACCCACTCTTTCATCGACCACCCGGTGCAACCCAGGTAAACGGGCAGGGCACTTTTACCGCTACGGATGCCCAGGCGTTTTGCGTTCAGGGCTGGTTCAGTTGGGAAATCAAACCGGACGGAACTAAGGTCACTGACTTTGCCGAATTTCATAGCAGGGAAATTTAGCCGGTTTAAAGGTAGCGGTTTTGTAGCTTCTTGTTTTGAGCTACTTGGGTTTAGGAGTCGATCCTTTCGACTTCGTTCAATACAAGTACTTCGGCTGCGCTCTATGCGCTTGATTTGATGGGATCAATTACTTCAATTCAAAGCATAACCGGGTGAAGAGAGAAGAAGAAAGTTCAGTCCTAGTGATGTGATGTGATAAAATATCACCCTAAAATCACCCGGTCTAAATTTCAAGCCAGGAGCAACTCCCTGTATTTTTACACTGGAATAAATAGGACCAAGTGCTCCAAGCGAGCGGAAAAGACGATTATAACAACCTAACAAATTCATGATCTCATGCAGCACCTTTACACGCGGGTGATGAGCCGGTGCGCCTTTGTCGGCCTTTATCTGACCCTCTGGAATCCCATTTTCACCAATGCCAAGTTGGCTTTATGTGTGTTGATTAGCCTTTTGGGTAGCACCGCGGTGGTTAATGGCCAAGATGTTACCTTGACCAGCCAGGCAGATATCGATTCCATAGGGCCTACCCTTACAGTCGTGAATGGCAATCTAAGGATAGAGGAAGCCATATCCGGAGATATCACTACCCTTGAACCATTGAGTGGGGTCACAGAAGTGACGGGAAGCTTAATTATAGATGGAAACGATGCTTTAACCGGCTTGGAGTCTTCTTGGTTTGCTGACTTAGAAACTGTCGGAGGTATAAGTATCACGAATAACCCAAGCATCACCCAAATAATAGGTTTTCGAAATCTAACCTCCCTTAGCGGTAGTTTTGAAGTACGAAGTAATGACGGCTTGACGATCATCGGAAGTACATTTACATTAATGCCAGCCTTGGATAGTGTGGGAGAGCGGATTAGGATCAGCGATAATATGAATCTGACGACGGTCGACTTCGAGGATGTGGGATTCGCAAACTTCATCGGTAATGACCTGATGATTATGGATAATCCTAACCTGACCACCATTGATTATCCTACGCTTGACGAGGTAGAGGAAGATATTGTTATCGAAAATAATCCATTGCTTGATAACCTTAACCTGGGTTCCGGAAGAACCCTGGAGATAGCCGGGACGCTGGAAATTGTTGACAATGCTGCACTGACTAATTTAGATGGAATTGGTAGTACGGTCAGGTTGGGAAGGCGGCTTGAGATTATAAATAACGACGCTTTGACTAGTATCGAGGGGCTCAATTCATCTATTTTCTTTGAAGGCCGTATTAATATAGAAGATAATGACCAGCTTTCGGACTGTGCCATTGATTTGATCTGTGATGGGATTTCGGGTAGTGCCTTTGTAACAGTTGCCAATAATGCCCCGGCCGGTAATTGTAATTCGACGGATGATGTTCAGGACCAATGCGGTGATATTTTTCTTACTAATCAGGCCGAAGTGGATGCCTTTTCAAATACAGTGGTAGATGGAAACTTGATAATCGAAGAAAGTAGTCCGGGCGCCATTACCAATTTAGATTCATTAGCGGGTTTAACTGAGGTTACTGGAAATTTACGTATCGCGGATAATTCGGCAATTACAAATCTAGACGGCCTGGCCGACCTGCAAAGTGTCGGTCTGGATTTCATCATTGAAAACAACGATCAACTTACCGACACGGATTGTGCTTCCCCCCAAAATTCGAGCCAGTGGCTTAGTTGGTAAAAACCGTAAAT
>CAZHCA010000020.1:0-83063 GCA_964530825.1 uncultured Saprospiraceae bacterium | reverse complement strand
GTCACGCTCGTCTCGGCCCGCTGTACTTCTTTTTTCTTGTTGTCGCCATTGTCTTTAAAGCTTTCTCTTTTCTTCCTGTAAATAATTGCATAATACCTGTTACATCAAAGTATTGATTTGCTGTAGTAAATCCACACGAAATTGGTCGATGCAGCCCCGAGGAACCATGCGAGCGTTAATTTTTGCATTAATGATAGTGCCAGGAATAGCAGCGCCGGATAAGATTTGTGCGAAGAAAGATTAGAGGATAAAGTTTTTATAATCCAGAGAAGGGAGGCGGTCCGAAGCTCGTGAATGGACAGAGTGGACGGCTTGGGTAGGATGATACACTGACTGAACACCTTTTTACCCAGCGAGTGTAAAGGGATGATGGGCATTTTACAGAGATTTTGATTTGTTTGTTAGGTCTCGTCTCAGCCAGGTCTCGGAAGCAGAATTTCTTGGCGATGCTGATCTTTTAATCAGCATAGGTTAAGCTCAAAATTCAGTTGCAATACAAAAGTTTAAGGTGTTTCGCTTGGTCTTATTTTCTCTAACAGTAAAGAAACAGACTTTCCAGGGATAAAAAAAGTTTTTTACTTCATTTTCTAAGTAACATAAAAATTATGGATCTCGGATCTTTTGTTGTCGGTCACAAGGATCAGCGGTTTATTTTGACTAAAATCGATTACCTGAGGTTTCCAAGGTAAAGCAGGAGATTAATATCGGGGTATACATTCACCCGACCTATGAAGTGTGTAATAATGTAGCCGAAATACCTGTATTGAGCGAAATCGAAAAATCCCAAATGCTAGCCAAAGCCAACATTCGGGATCGCACAGGTAGTTTATTAAGGTGAAGAGGTTAGCGGTTATTTAGTCAACTCCTCTCGAATTTTGTTCAGTGCAGAACCGGCACGGACCCATTCGATTTGTGCCTCGTTGTAGGTATGGGCTACTTCAAAGCGTTCTTCAGTACCATCTTTGTGGTGTAGCACGACTGTCAGATTTTCGTAAGGCTTCATCTTGTCGAACCCTTTGATATCGATCAGGTCGTCTTGGCGGACTTTTTCGTAATCGTCGGGATTCACAAAGGTAAGCGCTAGCATGCCCTGTTTTTTTAGGTTGGTCTCGTGGATGCGGGCAAAGGATTTAACAACCACCGCTTTCACATTCATAAATCGAGGCTCCATGGCGGCGTGCTCGCGGGAGGACCCTTCGCCATAGTTATCTTCACCGAAGACGATCGTACCGATGCCAGCTTCTTTGTATTTACGGGCCGAATCGGGCACCGGCAAGAACTCGGCCTCGTCGGTACTGTCTACGTAGTTAGCGACATTATTCATCTCATCATTGAAGTAGTTGATGGCTCCAATGAACATATTGTTCGAGATATTCTCGAGGTGGCCTCGATACTTTAACCAAGGACCGGCCATAGAAATATGGTCGGTGGTGCATTTGCCTTTGGTTTTTATGAGCAGTCGCATACCTGTTAGCTGTTGGGTGGTGATAGGTTCGAAAGGAATGAGACGTTGCAATCGATTCGAATCGGACTTGATATCGACTTCAATTTCCTGTCCGTTTTCTGCGGGCGGGATGAAGCCAGCGTCTTCCACATCGAATCCTTTAGCCGGCAATTCCACGCCAGTAGGCGGATCCAGTTTTACCTCTTCGCCGTCCTCGTTTACCAAGGTATCGGTAAGGGGGTTGAACTTCAGATCGCCTGCGATGGCCATAGCAGTAACGATTTCAGGAGAGGCTACAAATGAGCGGGTTTGCGGGTTACCGTCGTTCCGTTTGGAAAAGTTACGGTTAAAAGAGGTAATAATCGAGTTAGCGCGGTCGGGGTCGTCCGTATGGCGTGCCCACTGCCCGATACATGGGCCGCAAGCATTGGCCAGGACCACACCCCCAATATCTTCGAAGGATTTCAGCTGACCGTCGCGGTCGACGGTAAAGCGTATCTGCTCAGAGCCCGGGGTAATAGTGAATTCGGACTTGGCGCGTAGTTTCTTCGCCATGGCTTGTTTGGCCAGCGAAGCGGCGCGGTCCAGATCTTCGTAAGAGGAGTTGGTACAGGAACCGATCAAGCCGACCTCCAACTTTTGCGGATAGCCGTTTTCTTCTACAGCTTTGGCAAATTTTGATATTGGCCAGGCCAGGTCCGGCGTGTAGGGTCCGTTAATGTGGGGTTCCAGAGTGGAAAGGTCAATTTCGATAACTTGGTCGAAGTATTTTTCCGGATTGGCGTAGCATTCGTCATCACCGGTCAGGTATTCTTTAACCTGGTCGGCCAAATCAGCTACTTCGGCGCGTTCGGTGGCGCGCAGGTAGCGCGACATAGCTTTGTCATATCCGAAGGTAGAGGTCGTGGCGCCAATTTCAGCACCCATATTGCAAATCGTTCCCTTGCCAGTGCAGGATAGAGATTGGGCGCCCGGGCCGAAGTATTCGACAATAGCACCCGTTCCACCTTTCACCGTGAGGATACCGGCCACTTTCAGGATAACGTCTTTTGAAGAAGTCCAGCCATTCATCTCACCGGTTAGTTTGACGCCGATTACCTTAGGCATCTTAAGCTCCCATGGCATACCTGCCATCACGTCGACCGCGTCAGCGCCGCCTACGCCGATGGCCACCATACCAAGGCCGCCCGCGTTGGGGGTGTGCGAATCCGTACCGATCATCATACCGCCCGGAAACGCGTAGTTCTCCAGCACAATCTGGTGGATGATACCAGCACCCGGCTTCCAGAAACCAATACCGTATTTGTTGGATACGGAAGCGAGAAAATCGTAAACCTCTTTATTGACGTCGAGAGCAGTTGCCAGGTCTTTGTCGGCTCCCACCTCCGCTTGAATCAGGTGATCACAATGCACCGTAGAGGGAACGGCTACATTGTCGCGCCCAGCAGTCATGAATTGCAGCAGAGCCATTTGAGCGGTTGCATCCTGCATGGCTACCCGGTCGGGAGCAAAAAACACGTAATCGCGTGCCCGCTCATAATTCTGCATTGGGGACTCAGGATGTAAGTGGGCGTACAAGATCTTTTCGGTGAGGGTAAGCGGCCGGCCCAGCTTTGCTTTGGCCTCATCCACCCGTTTGGGAAAGGACTCGTAATGAGCCTTAATCATATCGATGTCAAATGGCATGGTAGGTTGGCAATTTTTTGTTTATAAATAGAGTATGCGTGTCATTATTGTTGATGTAAAGGTAAAAGTACAATTTTTACCCATTGCAGCCCAATGATCGGATACATGGGCCTTTTTGCAAAATCCTACCTATTATACCGTGTTTTTCCCGAATATGTTTTTGGTAGTCCCGCTTCTTTGGCATGATTTATTGCCTTTCCGTAAGCGCCGGAATCAAAGCCAAGGTCAATGGTTGAAAAAAGAACTCCGGTGGTTGAAGGTTTTTCGCTTTCTTCTTCCATTCGACCACTTTTGAATCGACAACAACATTTCGCTTAATTCCAAAAAGAGACAGACTATGAAAAATCGATTCTTTATTCAAATGGCTACTACCGTCTGCTTAGTGTCAGGGCTCACCATGACCAGCTTTGGACAAACCGTACCGGAACAAAACCAGCAAAACCGCGAAGAAACCGTCAAACAAAACCAAAACAATCGCACCACTTCGGCTACCCAAAACCGGAGTAACCGGGAAGCAACTGTTCAGGAAAATGCTACTAATCGGCAGGAGACAGCTGCTTCCAACCAAGTAGATCGCCAGGCGACCTACCAACAGAACGCTGCCGAACGCCAGCAGAATGCTGGTGATGGCCAGTTCGACGCTAATCAAGCTCAGCAAAACGCACAGCAAAATGCCAGCGAGCGGCAACAAAATGCCCAGGGCAATCTGTCACGTCGCCAAGCTACTGGTCAGGAGAATGCAGAAAATCGCCAGGGCACCGCTCAGCAAAATACTGGCAACCGCCGCAGCACCGGTGCCAACAACGTGAATAATCGCCGCAACACCGCGCAAAAAAACGCTACAAACCGACGTGGTAAAGCCGGTGGAAACTAGAGCAAACCCGTTAGTCGCATTACATTACTTTGGAGAGGGCTGCTTCGGAAACGCTAGGGCGCTTCCGGCAGCCTTTTGCTCTCTTACAATGCAGTTGCGCATGTATGCCAAAACGCTCTTCCAGGCCTTCCTGCTCTATTTAGGGATGTATCCGGTGACAATTTTCGCACAAGCAAAAGCGGATACGCTGACCAATACCTCGCTGAGCGAACCTTCTTCCAGTTTTAGCGCTCAGTTGCAATACCAAAGTCAGGTCATTGCTGCAGGCCGAAACTTTGGCGAAGAACAATTCGGCATATTTCCTTACTTCGATTATTTCCATAAAAGCGGCGTTTACATCAGCTACAGCGGTTCTCTTTTTAGCGAACCGGAGCTGAACTATGAGCTATCCGTTTTTTCTCTAGGCTATCAATCCAACTTCGGCAATCATTTTTTTCTAGATCTTTACTATAGCCGTTTTGTCTTTCATCCGCTGGAAGATGGTTTGATGGACAATGGCTTCGGCATTTCCCTGGGCGGTACTTTGGGGGCTTGGCAAACCGGGCTTCAGTTTTCGGTTTACCTGGGCGAAGAAGTTGGCTATCATCTAAGTCCTTACGTCGGTGGATATTGGTGGCTATCGTTAGGTGGGTGGATGGACGGGATGTCCATCAGTGCGCGTACCGACCTGGCATTTGGTACGGAGAATGCTCCTTTTGCCGTTTTACCGCTCGGGCAATTTGAGCGCAGCTTCGGCCGCCCGTGGAGCGACCGACGATTCATCCGAAGTGCTAGCGGCGTTGGATCCTCACGTGCTGCTAGCCCGGAAACGACCTTCGGCTTGATGGCCTGGAACGTATCGTTGCCAGTGACGTTTTACCACGGTGCTTTCGGGTTGCAACTTACGGCCAACTACGTGCGGCCGGTAGTACTGGATAATGAAATTGTAATAGAACCGCTTAGTGATCAGTTTTTTTGGGCGGTTGGTTTGCTGGCGGATTTTTAGTAAGACGAGGCTCTACAGCTAGGCGCTCGATCAAACGGGCCGAGATATTCAGAAAATCCATTTCGGTAATAATGCCGATCAGTTCCTCGTTTTGTACCACCGGCAGGCAGCCCATTTGGTGTTCGCGCATCAGGCGCATAGCGTTGATGATGGAGGTATCGGGAGGCACCGTTATCGGATCTTCGACCATGATCTCCTTGACCAGGCTGGGCGCAGGGCCGAATTGGCGCCCGCGATTGACAAAGTGCCGCAGCAGCAGACGGGAGGTGATCAGGCCCGACAGACGGCCTTTGCTATCCTCGACCGGCATATAGCGGATCTTGCGCCAGTCCATGAGCTCGGCTACCAGTTCAATAGGGTCGTCTTTCTGGACGGTAAAAAGGTCGGTCTCCATAAACTCTTCTACCTGTAAATTGACCGGACGGTATTCCTCCAGGTCGATCAACTCCGGCATACACCAGCGGGCCACCGGCTGGTCAGTTGACTGGTTCTGGAGGATGGATGTAGTGAGTACGCTTAGCGCTTCGTCTTTACCGGCTTCCTTTTTAAGTTTGTTGTAGGCGCGCAGTTGCCAAAGAGCGCCGTTCATGTGTCGCTCGGCCCGCTCCTCGATTACGCCCAGGTAGTGATTGATGTCCTGTTGGTCTACCTGCCGATTCTGAAGGCCAGTGCGGGCCAACGGCAGCAGCTCTTGCCGGATGAGATCGGCAGCGGGAATTTTGCGTTCGCCCGTCCAGGTAAATTTAGAGTCAATACCGAAGCGGGCGGCCTTTGCAAAATTGTCCCGTACGTCCTCCCAACTCATGAGTTTAGGGAAATCCATTTGCTCGTCAGCCATGCCGGAGATGAGCCCCAACCAAAAAGCGGCGTTGGCCACTTCATCAGTCACCGAGGGGCCGGCAGGTAAAAACCGGTTTTCGATCCGTAGGTGGGGTTGGCCATTGTCGGAGATACCGTAACAAGGCCGGTTCCAGCGGTAAACGGTCGAGTTGTGCACTTTCAGCGCCTTCAGGTCGGGTACTTTTTGCTGGGTAATGCACTCTAAGGATTGTTCGGAGGTGTCGGCCGTCAGTAATACCCGGAAGCGGGCGATATCCTCCTTGTAAATTTCAAGGATGCTGTCCTCTAGCCAGTCGGTGCCGAAACTGACCCTTGGGCTGCGTTCCCGCATATGTTCGTGGGTGGTGCGGGTATCGATGGCCTGCTGGAAAAGAGCGATACGGCTTTCGTGCCATAGGCGCTTACCAAAAGCGATGGGCGAGTTGGCGGCCGCTGCCATAACGGGGGCTGTCACGGCCTGTGCAATGTTGTAAGTGCGCACAAATGCTTGAGGATGTACCTGTAAATGCACCTGAAAGCTCGTGTTACAGGCCTCCAGCAATGGGGTTCGGTGTTTGACTAGTAATTCGTCGATCCCGCTAACGCGCAACTCGTACGCGCTGCCAATAAGTTGTTCGTTTATGGCTTGCATGAGCGCCCGGTAACGGGGCAGTGGGGTAAGATTGTGATCTTCCAGGTCATACTTCCGGATAGTGGGCAGGATGCCGGTAAGTACCAGGTCGGCACCCATTGCCCGTAGCGATCCCTGGATGAGGCGAAGCTTTTCGCGGATATCTTTTTCCATTACCCGCAGGCAATCGCCCCGGAAAATGAGCGGGTCGAGGTTGACTTCCAGGTTGAATTGGGCTAGCTCAGTCGATAGCCAATAAGGGTGCTGCATATGTGCTAATGCCTCCATAGCGAGGGGAGCCGGTTTGAGGGTTTTGGCATCGACAATACACATTTCCTGCTCGACACCGATTCGGAGCGTATCCTTCTCAATCCAATCGGCTTGGAGCATGTATTCGAGGGATTGGATATCTTGCAAGAGTCGCTGTACAAAAGCGGTCATCTGAGGGCCGCCTCCACCCGCGCGCAGGTCGTTGGCATGCATCGGCTTTGCGTTTTGCAATCTTGTAAAGCCAGGTAGGCTACCTACCATACTGGCCAGTTAAAAATTACTGCTTAACCTGCCGTAATCAGCATCATTGGAGTTTATCCGACGAGGTATGGGCCAAGGAATAAGCAATTATCAGGTATAAAATAATAAAATTCCCTAAAGTGCATTGTTAGCTATGAACAATCCATTATGGTCCATGGTGCAAGAGACTACAAAAACGGTCTATACCCTTTTATTGGTCGGTTTGTTTTTCGGTTGTCAGCGCGACAGTCGGGATCGCATCTTTGAGATGGTATATCCAAATATTCGATTTGAGATTCCAGCGGGCCTCAGCCCCGGACTACCGCGGGTGTTCGAGATTGATAATTTTGCTACGGATTTCGCCTTTTACCGCAATGAGTTCCAAACCGATACCTCGGCCATCGCAGGGATTAGTCCGTTCTCGGCTCGTTTTCAATCCTTTCTCGGGGAGGAGTTCGATTTCCTGCAGGAAGTTTCGGTGCGCATCTGTACGGCAGGAACTAGCGCCTGCACACCGGCCGATGAGGTGTTTTTCATTGATAACCTACAAAACGAGAATGTCGGTAATCAGGTGCGATTGCTACCCAACGACCTACGCAACGTCGAGCAATTAATGAGCCAGGAACGGGTGAAACTGGAAATCGTGTTCTTCTTACTACGACCCTCGCCGCAATCCATCGATACCCAGTTTGAGATGGTATTTGAAGCCTACCGGTGATAGGCGGAATGTTCAGCTTTTTTCCGTTGTTGCGGGAGGTGGTGCCCGGTGTCAGTATCTTTACAGACGGGCTTAGTTAAATCGCTTCAGGTGGTTTTCGATAAATGTTTTCAGGGTCGCCTGCGCCAGCGGGGTCGCCTCTTTGAGGGGGAGCCCTTGATCCATGAAGTAATCTTCCAACCGGATTTGGGATTGATAATAGCCGATTTTCAGGGCACGTACGTAAGGTTTATGCAGCGGGTCTGCATTACCCCATTTGTCGAGTTCATTCATGATCTTTTCAGTCCAGCTCTCCACACTTTTTTTCTCTTCCGGAGAAAGGGGCTGGCCTTTGAGTGTCAGCTGGGCCCGGCGTGCGTTTGCTTTGGCGCGTGCTTTGGCATCGATACTGGAAGCGGGATTGAGCGTTCGTGCAGCACCACTGAGAAGCTGGATCTCCTCCCACTCATTAAATGAATCGCAGCTTTGACGGTTAAATAAGGCGTTGGAATAGTTGGCGAATTTAGCTTCGGCCCGCTGGGTCTCTTGAGGGTGACGTTCAAATAGCCAGCAGGGTGCGCTGTAGGTATTCTCCGGGGCGCTATGGATGTAATGCAGGTGCAGTATCAGCTGGTCGAGCGAATTGTAGGCATAGCTGGCCGTGGGATCGAAGGGCGGAAAATTCTTGGGTAATCCCTGCGGGAAAGACTGGCGTAGTGCCTGGCTCATCAGTTGGTTAACCTCGGGTTGAGGTCCTTTTTTATAAAATTGATCATAGGCGCGGTAGGCTAAAGCTACCGGGTGATTAGTTGTATTAATGACGGTGATGGCTTCGGCTTTTTTGGGCAATTCGTTGATGGCTTGTTGCAAAGCGTCAGCGCCTATTGCATCGGGGGCGGTGCTCGATTTTGCCAGAGCCAGGCTCTGTTGGATCTGGCGGTGGCGCTCCCTTAAATCGTCATAGGCCTGGGCGGTAGTCGGACCGTAAAGCCCATCAATGGCATCCTGATAAACGCCGGCATCTTTAAGGAGCTTCTGGAATTCGATTACAGAAGGCCGCTTAATATTGTTGCGAATCGCGGGCCGGTTAGACTTTTGCAAGGAAAGAGTAGTGCCCGAGCGGGTGTCGAAGGATTGAGGCAAAGTGGCATCCTGAGGGGAAGCGGGTGGAGGAGCGTTTTCCTCTTGCAAATTAAGTGAGAAGAGTTCCTGTACGCCGTTGCCAGTCTCAAAGGGGGTAACCCGGTGCACAAAAATCGAGTTTACGTTCTTGATGAACGCATCCTTGAACCCGGTTGCGCGGATTTGCTTTAGCGGTTCGCGGGCTGCTTCGACATTAGCGAAGGGCCCCACGGCTAGTTTGACTAGTTCGTCGCGTATGATCACAAAGATATTACCCGCCGCGACGTACTTTTTCCAGTCAATGTCTTTATTAGCCGAAAGGGTGGAGATCTGAATCAGTGTCATCGTCGTGCCCTCATCGGTAAAGCGCTCCTGCAGATAGGCACTGCGGTAGCCGCGCGAACGAATCTCTTCAAGTTTGGCTTGAGCTCCGGCAGGATTGGTATAGCCACCCATAAATACTTGGGTGTAGTTTCCAAGCGGCTCGGCATAGATGAAACCTAGGGGCTGGATTGCCGCAAACTCTTCCGGTCGCGGGTCGATAAAATTACCGATAGCAATGCGGTAATAATCCGCTTGTTGAGCTGGCAGGCTATTCAGCACCAACCCGAAGTAACTTAATAAAAGGACGGTTCTGTTCATTGGAATTCCATTACATTTTTAGCCGCTAAAAAAGCGTAAAGCAGGCAACCTTTATTTTGCCTAAACGCAAAACGGAGTCAGGCTGATGCCTTCCCATCATCATTGTGCTGGAAAAAGTAACACTTTTTTGCTAAGGTCAACCATTTAGGTCCTTAAGGCATTTTGATGAAAGACATTTGGAACAATCATGAAAATACGATCCGTTGCCAATATTCTATCGAGCAAGGTGCTTGATATGGGCGGTACAAAAGTTAAGCAACCGCTCCCCACCGTAAAGGTCGACCAGATCAGTCCATTTTTATTGTTGCACCACTTTGGCCCCTCGAAGGTTGGCCCGGGCCAAGACCCGTTAGACGTAGGCCCGCATCCACATCGCGGTTTTGAGCCGGTGACGTTCCTGTACAGCGGTGGCATCAGACACAAAGACAGCCAGGGCAATGAAGGCGTTCTGGAAGGAGGCGACGTGCAATGGATGACTGCTGGCCGCGGCATAATCCACAGTGAGCGCGCTTCTAAGCCGTTCTTGGAAAAAGGCGGTACTATGGAGGGTATCCAACTGTGGGTCAATTTGCCTAAGAAAGACAAAATGGCGCCAGCGCATTACCAGGATATAAAAAGCGTACAGATTCCCAGCCGGGAGTCAGATGGCGTTGAATACCGGGCAGTGGCTGGTGAGGTCCTGGGGATGCAAGGGCCAGCGAAAACCTTTACCCCCATCCTGGTGCTGCAAATCCGATTTGTACAAGATGGAACGGCTGAAGTGCCCCTACCCAGTGACTTCAACGCTATGGTTTACATATTGAATGGGAAGCTGGCTTCGTCCGGCGGATTTGATTACCCGGGGGAAACCCTGTTGCATTTTAAGCAGGATGGCACACAAAAACAGCTGGCAGGTGAGGCTGGAACCCGTGCTTTACTGTTGGCGGGTGCGCCGATTGAAGAACCGATGGCCCATTGGGGGCCCTACGTGATGAACACCCAGACGGAAATCATGGAAGCCATGCGCGATTACCAGATGGGTAAAATGGGATTCTACGTTGACTAGTTTTTACCAAACATAAGTTAAGTTTCTATTAACCCTCGGTTTTTTTTGAAAAGGATTAGGTGGAAACTTAGCTTTGTATTAGATTGAAAAAAACGTTCTTTTCGTATGAGAAAATCCTATATGGTGGAGTTCGAACTCCCCGATGCTTTCGAGGAAGAGTTCGTAGCTCTCATTCCGGAACAACGACGGATTGTAAACCGCCTTTTAGCAGAGGGACAAATTCGCTCGTATTCCCTGGCCAGTGACCGCTCCGTGCTTTGGGCCGTCATTGAAGCCGATTCGGAATTCGAGGTGATGGAAATCATTTCCCAATTGCCATTAAGTGGTTATACCGATCCGTATATTTCCGAACTGATGTTTCACGACGCCCATCAAGCGGTGGATTATCAGTTTTCTTTGAATTGATCATCTCATAAGGCTAGGCAAAGGACCAGCCAAACGTAAATAGCGGAGCCTCACCGCTTTAGCGTTCTTTCGGAAAAGAGATTCGACTGAGCGGTATGGCTCTCGCTCCCCAAAATTTAACCGCCTACCTTTTTTCATACCTCCTAAATGCCTTTCTGATAAACTTTGTTCTAAGCCATGCGTTGCAGTTGCGTTTGCAATTTTTGCCATGGAAATTACATCGCCCAATCACCCGCTGGATTCGCTCATCTTTCTGACCAAACGCGTCGGAAAGTTACTTTCCCTGACCGTTCGTGATCAGCTGGGTAATCAAGCCCCGGAGATTCTACCCCAACATATGGGCGTTTTAGTAGACCTTTGGATGAAAGACGGAGTGCGCCAGGTCGATCTGGCGGTTTCCGTTATCAAGGATAAAGCAACAATTACCCGGACCCTGAATCAGTTAGAGCGCATGGATATCCTGGTACGCGTACCCGATCAACTCGACAAACGCAACAAACGCATTTTTCTGACCTACAAGGGGCAGGCTCTGAAACAGGATATTTTACCGGGGGCCCAGCAAATCATGGACGACCTGTTGCGGGAACTGCCACCGCAGCAGGTGGATGTCTGTAAGTCGGTACTTTTGTTTTTATACCAAAAGCTTTCGCTGCGTACATACGACAAATAGTTGTTTGCGCAACGAAAAAGGAAGGTAATTTTCTTTGGAAATTATTACGTTCAATGAGTACAAATAACAATCGCCGGATAATCGTCAGCACCATAGCGGGGCTGATCGTTTTGATCGGCGCTTTTGCATTATCGCGTCAATTTGCCAGTATGCAGGCGCCGCCCAAACGCAAAATGGAAAGCTCCGGGTCCAAGGAAGTAGAAGTGCTGCCCATAGAATTGGACCGAATTCCTACCACATTGGAGGTACAGGGTGAATTGACAGCCTTTAACAAGATCGATATTTTTACCGAAGTAAGCGGTACGATGGTCGATACCGAACGGCCATTCAAGGAAGGCGCTTATTTCCCTAAAGGGTCGGTGCTGATCCAGGTCGATCAGGAAGAATCTAGGCTTTCGATTCTTTCTCAAAAGGCCAACCTACTCAATGCGATCACCCAGATGATGCCCGACCTTAAGGTTGATTATCCGGAGAGCTTCGCACAGTGGAATGCATACCTGGAGAACTTCGATCTGGAAAGTTCCATCGCGCCCTTACCTAAGCCATTGAATCAGCAGGAACGTTACTTCATTGCCAGCCGCAACATTCAGGCGCAATATTTTACCATCAAGAGTGCCGAGGAGCGCCTGAGTAAGTTTACCATCTATGCACCTTTTAGCGGCGTGATCACCGAAAGCAGCATCAACCAGGGAGCGTTGGTCAGAGCCGGTCAAAAGTTGGGAGAGTTGATGAATGCTGGCAGCTACGAGCTCGAAGCCACCGTTCCAGTGCGGGACTTACAATCCATCAAACCGGGCGCTCAGGTAAAACTCTATTCCGACGATGTGCAAGGGCAGTGGTTGGGAAGCGTACGCCGTATTAGTAATAAGGTAGACCCGGCGACCCAAACCGTCAAGGTATTTATTGGCACAAGCGGAGAAAACCTGCGGGAAGGCATGTACCTCAAGGGCGATATTTCTGCTCCGCCAATTGACAGCGCAGTGGCCATACCGCGCGAGCTACTGGTCGACCAGGAGTATGTGTTTATGGTGCAGGATACCGTACTGCGGCGCCGGCCGGTCCAGGTCATCAAAATGACGAAACAGGAGGCAATTGTACGCGGTCTGAAAGCCGGCGAGCTACTGATGAAAACCCGGTTACCCGCGGCATTCGACGGTATGCGGGTGCAGCCAAAAAATGCGACCGACGCCGTCGAAGCAGAACCCAATTCAAGTACGAATCAACCTGTAGGTACTTTGTAAACCGCAGGATGTAAAAGTATGCTGTATGCGTTCCATCATAGACTATTTCATCAAATACCCGATTGCTGCTAACTTACTCATGTTCGGTTTACTGATCATGGGCGCAGTAGGATTGCTCAGCATGAAGTCGACTTTCTTCCCGGAAACGGAAAGTCGAATAATTTCCATTCAGATCATTTACCCGGGCGCCTCTCCCGAAGAGGTAGAAGAAGGGGTGGTCAATAAAATTGAAGAAAATTTGAAAGGCGTCACGGGGGTCGAGCGCGTGACTTCAGTATCGAGGGAGAATAGCGGAACCGTGACCGTCGAGATTTTTCGCGGGTACGATATCGATGTGATCTTGCAGGATGTCAATAACGCCGTCGACCAGATCAGCAGTTTTCCGGTGGGGATGGAACCGCTTGTAGTATACAAAAGAGAAAATATCGGCGATGCGATCTCCTTCGCCATTAGCGGCGATGTAGATCTGCGCACCCTTAAGCGTTTTGGCCGGCAGGCAGAAGATGACCTGTTGGCAATGGAAGGTATTTCAAAGGTCGAGCTGAGCGGATTCCCGGAGGAAGAAATTGAAATTGCTTTTCGCGAGCGCGATCTTCGTGCCTACAACCTAACCTTTGCTGATGCGCGCCAGGCTATTGCCGCCGCCAATATCCAGGTAACCGGCGGTCGCGTGAAGGGCGAACGGGAAGAGCTACTCGTACGTGCCGACAATAAATCTTATTATGCCGAGGGACTACGGGATATTATCATAAAAACCTCAGCGGAAGGCGGGGTCGTTTACTTACACCAGGTAGCCGACATCACCGACCAATGGTCTGACAGTGATCCTAGCCGCAGTTACGTGAACGGCAACCCCTCGATTGTGGTCAATGTGCGTAATACAATCGAGGAGGACCTGTTGGCCATTACGGATATGGTAAAGGCTTACATCGAGGAGTTTAACGCCATTAACAAAGAGGTGACGGCCACCATTATCAGCGACCGTTCGGTGACCCTGCGCAGCCGCATCAACCTGTTGACTGAGAACGGGATCCTCGGGTTTCTTATCGTGATGGCGTTGTTGGCGATGTTTCTCAACCTGCGATTGGCCTTTTGGGTAGCCCTAGCTATTCCGATCTCTTTTGCAGGTATGTTTATCCTTGCCAGCGCTGTCGGGGTGACTATCAATGTCATTTCCCTTTTCGGGATGATTTTGGTGATCGGTATTTTGGTCGACGACGGAATTGTGATCGGCGAAAGTATATTTCAGCTCTATGAGGAAGGAGAAGCCGCTCTGCCGGCGGCCTCTAAGGGAACGATGCGTGTTTTGTCACCTGTCTTTTCGGCCATCTTTACCACCATTGTTGCCTTTTCAGCTTTTTACTTTATCGACGGTCAGCTGGGTGATTTTTTCCGGCAGATGGCCACGGTGGTGATTTTTTCACTCACCTTTTCTCTGGTTGAAGGAGCTTTAATCCTGCCGACTCACCTGGCACACTCCAAAGCCCTAACTCCCGAAGGCAACTCTAGCCGTTTCCAGCGTAAATTTGAAAGAATTATGGCTTACATGCGCGATCGGCTGTACGGACCGGTACTGCGCTTTGCTATGCAGAATAAATTCCTCACTATCGCCGTAATGACCGGTCTGTTGGTCATCACCTTTGGAGCCATTGCCGGAGGGATAATCAAGGGAACATTCTTTCCGGTCATTGAGCGCGACAATGTCAATATCACCCTACAGATGCCGGCCGGTACCCGCGAGGGTATTACGATGGACTGGCTCAACCATATTGAAAAGGCCGCCAAGCGAGCTAACGGACAGCTTGCCGAAAACTTTTTCGACGGCACCAAAGGTCCCATCTTGCGCATTGAGAAAAAGATTGGACCTACCACTTATGAAGGGGCGGTTAACTTGGCGCTTCTCGACGGGGAAAGCCGCGGTAACATGCGGGTGCGCGATGTCATAAATGCAGTGCGCAAAGAAGCCGGAACAATTGAAGAAGCCGAACTGATAACTTATGGATTCAACTCGGTTTTCGGAAAGCCGGTTTCTATCTCACTAGTGGGCGAGGATTACGCTCAATTAGAGGCTGCTGCTATGAGCGTTCAGACTGAAATGGAACGACTATCTGAACTCTCCGATGTAGTCAATCTGAATAATGAAGGGCTGAAAGAAATCAATCTGGAGTTGACCGACAAAGCCGACTACCTGGGGGTCCGGCTGCAGGATGTCGTCGGTCAGGTGCGTGCCGGCTTTTTTGGCAGTGAGGTTCAGCGGCTCCAACGCGGGCGCGACGAGGTGAAAGTTTGGGTACGCTACAGCGAAGTCGACCGCTCCGATGTATCGAATCTGCAGGACATGCGCGTACGCTTTACCGATGGTCGCGAGTTTCCACTCTCTGAGCTGGCTACCCTGCGTACCGAACGCGGGGTGACGAGCATCAACCACATTGACGGCAAGCGTGAAGTAAAAATCGAAGCCGACATTACCAACGACGATGTATCGGTAAGCGATATCACGGCTAGCCTGAAAAACGATATCATTCCGAACCTCCTGCGCGACTATCCCTCAGTGACAGCCCTCTATGAAGGGCAAAACCGGGAGCAGGAAAAGTCGGCCGCTTCGATCCAAACTACCGGGACGGTTATCCTGTCAATCATGTTTTTTATCGTGGCCCTCACTTTCCGATCGATTAGCCAGGCTTTGTGCGTATTTTTACTAGTCCCCTTTGCCTTCATCGGAGTGGGGTGGGGTCACTGGCTAATGGATACGCCGATCAGCCTGTTCTCTGCCTTGGGTATCATTGCCCTGGTCGGGGTCCTGGTCAATGATTCATTGGTTTTGGTATCCCAGTACAACTACCTGGTAAGTAGTGGTAAGGACCAGATGGCGGCTATTTATGAGGCCGGTACGTCTCGTTTCCGGCCCATTATCCTAACGACGCTTACGACCTTTGCGGGCCTGACGCCTCTGTTGTTCGAAAAAAGTCTGCAGGCACAATTCCTGATCCCCATGGCGATTTCCGTTTCTTACGGTTTACTGGCAGTCACTGCTGTTAATCTATTGCTACTGCCGGTTTTGCTGATCATTGCCAATCGGTTCAAAGTTTATGCCTCCTATTTCTGGACCGGACGAAAACCTAGTTATGAGTCGGTAGAGCCGGTCATTCGCAAAGAGACCAGCTATGAGTTCATGTGGTATGTGTTTTTTGGGATTATGGCTCTGGGCGCCCTTATCGCTTTTTTACGACCTCAGCTTAGTGCACTCTTTTCATAAAAAAATTAAAGTAATCCTGCCTCATGAAACGCATAGCATTGGATATGGATGAAGTACTGGCCGACGTCGTTTCGAAATTTCTCGACATCTACGAATCTAACCACGGTCGCCGGCCCCGCCCGGAGGAATATCGGGGAAAAAAGATTTACCAACTACCGGGTGCAGAGGGTATGCGCGACGTCCTTTTTGAGCCTGGCTTTTTCCGCGACTTGGGGGTGATGTCTGGCAGCCAGGAAGTCGTAAAGGAATTGATGGAAGATTATGAAGTGTTTGTTGTAACTGCTGCACAAGAATTTCGCAATTCCCTGACCGACAAATACGACTGGCTGGAAGCACATTTTCCATTTATTTCCTGGGAAAACTACGTCTTTTGCGGAAATAAGCAGATCGTTCGGGCCGATTACATGATCGACGATCACGTTTTTAATCTCGAAGGGTTTCAGGGAAAGGGTTTACTATATACTGCATCGCACAATATGGAAGATAACCAGTTTACTCGGGTGAATGACTGGCAGGAAATCCGGGCATTTTTTCAGCGCGAATTGGAAGAGGCGCCTTAGCTTCGCGCTTTAAAAGAAAAGCGTATGGAGAATTGGTGGCCGTACCTGCGTAAACTGTTTTTGATGAAAGCCAAATTCGCCGCATCCGGTCTAGTGGCAACCAGCGTGGATTACTTTGGTTACCTCTTGCTGGTCGGCCGTTTTTTTACGCCGGTTACGTCAAATTTAATCTCTTACTCCGTAGCGGTGGTGGTAAATTTTCTAATGCAGAAACGCTTTGTATTCAAGCAGCAGCGTTCAAATACCCAGGCTTTTCTGGGCTCTATTTTAGTTTCCCTGGGCGGATTGTTGTTGAGCACCGGCCTCATTTACGGATTGAATGAAATTTCCTTTTTCGCCGAGCAGCAGTATATAACCAAGCTGCTGGCAACCGGCTTGGTGTTTTTCTATAATTTTTATTTCAAACGGTTTGTCTTTGAAGGCCGGTTTTTCACGGTCGACTAAAAAGAAGTTTATGACACGATGGTTCTGGAAGTATCTGGGTATTTTTCTCCTCTTGGCGAGTAATGTCCAGGCCCAACAAGCGCTAACTCTGAGCGAAGCGATTCAGATCGCGCTGGAAAACAACTATCAGATAAGGGTTGCCGAAAATAACCAGTCGGTAGCAGAGACCAATAACGATTGGGTAGTTGCCGGCCGTTACCCCACTGTTGATTTTACGGTTAATTCGCAGAACGGCTATACCAATATCAGTAATCCGGTCTCTTTTGTGCCGCGCATTTCTTCGGTCTCTGTGGGCGTTACGCCACAATTGGCAGCCAACATGGTTCTTTTTGACGGCTACCGCATTCGCTACAACAAGCAGCGATTGGAAGAATTAGAACGCCAGAGCGATATTGCATTGGACATTGCAGTAGAGAATACGATCCAGGAGGTCATAACGGCTTATTACGCCGCCCTGCTCAATCGCGAACAGCTCGACGTGCTGGAGAATGTGCTGCAGCTTTCGCGCGATCGGGTCGCCTACGATGCGGTGCGCCAAGAGTTTGGGCAGGCCACGACATTTGATCGCCTGCAGACCCAGGACGCCTTCCTGAACGACTCGACAAGTTACCTGGCGCAAAAGCTGACCTATGAAAACTCGATGCGCAACCTGAAGCTGGCAATGGGTCTGGATGACCTCAATGTTGCGTTTGAGCCTACCGATGAGCTGGCGGTACCCGAAGACGATTATGACTACGAAGCGATGCGGGAGCGGATGATTGTGAACAACCGACAACTGCAGAACCTATTCGTCGACCGCGAGATCGCCAAAGTGAATACCCAAATCGAAGAATCCGAAATGCTCCCCCAGGTAAATGTAGGTACCGGTGCCAGCTACGATGTAAGTTTACAAAACGGCGAAGGCGAGCAACAAAATGGTGAGACGCTGGAGATCGATGCCATTGCCGCAAGGACCTTTCGCTATTTCGTCAATCTTAATGCAAGTTACACCTTGTTTGATTGGGGTGCAAGGCGAAAAAATATTGAGAACGCCAAAGTACAGGAGCTCTCCGCTCAATATAATATCGATGAGCTCAAACGCAACCTGAATACCCAGTTGCTCAATACCTATGCTACCTATCAGAATCAGAAGCGGTTGGTGCAGCTCAACAGCGAATTGCTCGAAAACGCTCAGCAAAACCTGGATATTGCCGGAGAGCGGTTCCGGGGCGGTCTGATCAACTCGTTCGATTACCGGTCGATCCAGTTGTCTTATATTCAGGCTTCGCAGCAGCGTTTGCAGGCAATTTTTGATTTAAAGGTAACCGAAACCGAATTGATCCGCTTAATCGGCGGGCTGGTACGTCAGTAATTAGCGCTTACCCGTGAAGTGCTTGAGCATAACGATCTCGCGCTCGCTCAAGGGACGTACATAGCCGCGTGGCAGATCTTTTTTGGTAAGTCCGCCTAGAAAAACCCGGTCGAGCCGCTTGACCTCATAGCCAAAGTGCTCGAAGATGCGCCGCACGATTCGATTGCGGCCAATGTGAAGCTCTATACCAACTTCGTTTTTGCGATCTTCCCTCAGGAAGTATATCTTATCAGCAGCAACCGGTCCGTCTTCCAGTGTAATACCCATTCGAATTTCCTGCAGGTGTTCTTCCTTTACTGCAGGAAGCAGTTTGACGTGATAAATCTTCTTAATGACGTAGCTGGGGTGCATCATTTTCTGCGCCAGGTCCCCGTCGTTGGTCAGGAGTAAGAGGCCGGTGGTATTGCGGTCGAGCCGGCCGACGGGGAACACCCGTTCTTTTACCCGTCCCTTCAGGATATCCATGACCGTGCGGCGGCCCCGCTCATCCTTAGTGGTCGTAATGTGGTTCTTGGGCTTGTTCATCAGGTAGTAGACCAGCTGTTCTTCCGGTCTGATCACCCGATCGCGATACTTGATGACATCGTTAGCTTTCACCTGGTAATAAGGTTCTTTTACAATCTGGTCGTTGACTTTGACCATCCCCTGCTTTACGTATTCGGCCGCCTGGCGGCGAGAGCCTACTCCGCAATGCGCCACGTACTTATTCAGCCGCATGCCCTCGCTGGGGGGCAGCGTTCGCCCCGAAGAATTCTGTAGGTCCGTGAAATGCTTCTTGCTTCGGAAATCGACCTTCTTTTTGGCCATGGGTCAGGAGGTGATTTGGTGGGTATTTAATCTTGTAATCTAGGTTTTTTGTGGATACATTGCAACAGCTGTTAGGGCTTAAGCCCTAACAGCGCTTAAGCCCTAACAGCGCTTAAGCCCTAACAGCGCTTAAGCCCTAACAGCGCTTAAGCCCTAACAGCTTTTTTCCCAACTGACAAAAAAATTCTTACTTAAAAAGGAATATCCTCATCCTTATTGAATTTTGAGGGGCGGGTGATCACATTGGTGTAAGCATTGTCAAGGGCATCGGATCCGATATCGTCGAGGCCGAAGTCGTCGAGGTCGGAGAAGCGGGCAAATTCGTCGGTGAATTTCAGTTTTACCGTATCCAGTCGTCCGTGGCGGTTCTTGGCGATGATAATTTCGGCTACACTTTTTAGAGAGTTACCTTCTTCATCTTCCAGAATATCGTAATACTCCGGGCGGTAAATGAAGGCGACTTGGTCGGCATCCTGCTCTATCGAGCCCGATTCCCGAAGATCCGACAACTGTGGCCGCTTAGTGCCACCGCGGATCTCCACCGCCCGGCTCAGCTGCGAAAGGGCTAGGACTGGTACTTCCAGCTCTTTAGCTAAGCTCTTGAGCGCTCGGGAGATGGCGCTCACCTCCTGTTCGCGGTTGCCGCGCTGGTTGTCGGTGCCGCCGCTCATCAGCTGCAGGTAGTCGATAATGACCATTTGAATGTCGTGTTGCATCTTTAGTCGGCGACACTTAGCGCGCAACTCGAAGATATTAATGCCCGGCGTATCGTCAATAAATACTGGTGCTTCCCCGATGCGCTCAATAGCACTATGTAACTGCACCCATTCGTACTCTTCTAATTGTGCGTTGCGCATTTTAGAACCGGAGATTTCAGCTTCCATCGAAATCAAACGCTGTGCCAACTGAAGGTTCGACATTTCCAGCGAGAAAATAGCCACCGGCTTCTTGTAAATCGTTGCTGCATTTTTAGCAAGCGAGAGCACAAAAGAAGTTTTACCCATACCTGGGCGGGCAGCGATAATGATCAGGTCGGATGGCTGCCAGCCCGACGTCAATTTGTCCAACTTTGTGAACCCGCTAGGGATACCGGTAAGGCCATCTTCGCGGTTGCGCAGCTCCTCAAGCTGCCGGAGGGCTTTAGTAGCCAGCGAGCTCATGTCTTCGTAGCTACGGTTCATGCCGCGCTGGGCAATTTCGAACAGGCCTTGCTCGGCTTCATCCAAAAGTTCGAACACGTCAGTGGTCTCTTCGTAGGCATCACGGATAATATTAGTCGATACCCGAATTAACTCCCGCATAATGAATTTCTGGGAGATGATGCGCGAATGGTATTCTATGTTTGCTGAAGAAGCCACTTTGCTGGTAAGCTGCGCCAGATAATAGCCGCCACCCACGGTTTCAAATTCACCGGCCTTTTTGAGTTCTTCCGTAACAGTCAGCAAATCGACAGGCTGGGAACGCTCAAATAAGCGCAAGACAGCTTCGTAAATCTTTTGGTGGTTTTCCAGGTAAAATGAACGCGGACCCAGGATATCCAATACATTTGTTAGTGCGTTTTTGTCCAGCATGAGAGCGCCCAAGACGGCTTCCTCCAGGGGGACGGCCTGCGGCTGTACTTTACCAAATACCATATTGGATAGATCGCCATGATTGGGCTTTGAAAAAGGATTTTTTCCTTTCGGCTTACCCTTTTGAGTCGTTTTGCCGTTATCGTCCATTGCGCTGCTTTTGAATATTATCATCAAATCTAACGGTTCCTTGGCGTAGAGTCCAGCTAAAAAAATCAAGGCATTTATCCACGGGTGTGAAAAAGCGCGGGGTGAATGTGGAAAACCGGGCTGTCATTGTTAAGTCAGTATTAAGTAGGGGCGTTCGAGGATTAGTTGTGATTACATGAAAAAGTCTCGCTATGCATAGTTCCGCCGCCTTGAGCCTTCTTGCGAACACAAATTTTTTTGAAGTTCGCAAAAAAAGTACATTGTTCGCAAATTAATGAATGGAGATTTTAAGGAAAGCCCAAAATCACAGGTGAGGAAATGTGGAAAAAAATAAGGGCGCAGCAATTATATGCACAGCGCCCTGCTCATTGTATGCTGGTAGCAACTACTGAATATTGAGTAATCGTTGCTGGATAGCATCGACAATTTCCGACTGTTCTTCGAGTAATTGCGCCGTGGCTTCTTGGCTTTGCTCGTTAAGGGTAATATCTTCTTTGGCCTTTTGAATGCGTTCTTCGGCAATTTCAATCGACCGGTGGTGGCGTTGGTGGGCTGCAGCCAGTCGGTCCATTTCCCTTTCTAGCTTTTGCAACTTTTTCTCTTCTTCGGCCAGTGCGATTCGTATTTTTTCGCGGGATACTTCGGCGCGAAAATCAAGTAACATCTCTGTGGCGGCGTCGCCCGCTATGGGTTGTTTACGGCTATCCACATAAGTCCCGGCGGAACTTAGCCAAACTGTTACTCGGGTACTTCGACCGATATCCTCGGCGCGGATTCGCATGTTCATCAGGCCGGAGGTAGGGTTTCCTGGCAAAACGATCCCTTCTGCCAGGTATTCTCTTTTGCTTTGCCGTTTGAATTTATTTCCGTATTTGGAGCGTTGATAATCAACCCAGTGTTTTAGTACAAATTTGTCTTCGGCATCGGGGATGGTGATGGAAAAACCGTTTGCACGACCGGCTTTCATGCCCCATACACTTTCTTCTACCTGACCAGGCAGGCTGGCAGCCATAATTCCGAAAACTAAAATGGGTAATATTTTTTTCATGACGAGTTATAGGTTTGTTTCTAAAAATTAGGACGGATGGGCCTGCAGAAGGTCACTTTTTTCCGGAAAGAGTAAAAGTTCCATCGAGTATTTGGTTACTTACATAGAATAAGCAAATGAAAAATCGGGAACAGATTGTAGTTTTCTTTCGATTCAAATTCATCCATGCAAATGCAGCCAAATGAGCATTCTTAGACTCGATCACATCGTCAAGACTTACGATAACCATGTGGCAGTTAACGGCGTTAGTTTTGAAGTGCCGCAAGGAAAGATCTTCGGTCTGCTCGGACCCAATGGTGCGGGTAAAACCTCACTAATCCGCATTATCACAACTATTACCCGGGCCGATTCAGGCACGGTTTATTTCAATGGCGAAGTCCTCAACAATCGCCACCCCGACCGGATCGGTTATATGCCTGAAGAACGCGGCCTTTACCGTAAGATGAAGGTGGGTGATCACCTCATGTATCTGGGCCAGCTCAAAGGTCTGAGCCGGAAGGCGGCACGCAGCCGGATCACTTACTGGTTTGAAAAATTCGATATCGAAGACTGGTGGAGCAAAAAGGTGGAAGAACTTTCTAAAGGGATGCAGCAAAAGATACAGTTCATAGCCACGGTATTACACCAGCCACAGTTGCTGATCCTGGATGAGCCCTTTTCCGGACTCGATCCCATAAATACTAATTTGATCAAGGATGAAATTTACGCGCTTAACCAGGCCGGTGTGAGTATTATTTTTTCAACCCACCGGATGGAGCAGGTAGAAGAGATCTGTGAATACATCGTGCTCATCAGCAAAGGGGAGAACGTACTCGAAGGGGAAGTCGCCAGGATTAAAAATCGATTCAAACAGAATCGATACGAAATCCTGTACCGTGGGGAGTTACCGGCTGGCTTTGCCCAGCAATTCGAGCTTGTGGAATCGGGGACCCAGCGGGTCGTGGTGCAGCTTAACCGCGAGAACGAAGATATCGATTTACTACGCTACTTGGTCAACCAGGGCGTGCACTTGACTTCTTTCCAGGAAATTTTGCCCCGCCTGAACGAGATCTTCATCGGCCAAGTTGGCGAAGAAGCCCGGAAGGAACTCATGGCCTCCGCTTAGTGATTGTAAAACACATAAAACGCCACCATGGAGAAACTATGGCTCATTATACGCCGCGAATACTTGACACGCGTAACCAAACGATCGTTCATTATAGCTACCCTGATTACGCCTTTCGCTTTTGCCTTGTTTTTTGTAATTGTGGGTGTTATTTTTTCTTACGAAAGCGATGATCAAAAAAAAGTAGCCGTCATAGACGAGGGCAATATCCTAAAGGGTGCTATAAAAGATGAACGCAATCTCTACTTTCAATTTGTCGACCAGCCG
This sequence comes from uncultured Saprospiraceae bacterium, assembly GCA_964530825.1. Classification (GTDB taxonomy): domain Bacteria; phylum Bacteroidota; class Bacteroidia; order Chitinophagales; family Saprospiraceae; genus CAZHCA01. The sequence goes on along the minus strand of CAZHCA010000020.1, from coordinate 59,733 downwards.
TTGGATACCCTGCGTACTCATTTCGACGAAACGGATTTTGACGGCATTCTGGTGATTCCGGATGTAAAAAACATCCTGGATACGAAGCATACCATTTACTACTACTCTGGTCAACAACCGAGCATAGATATCGAGACCGTCATGCGACAGCGGGTATCGGAGAGCTTGCGCGATTACAAGATCGATGCCCTACAACTGGAACGCAAGCAACTCGAGGCTCTCAATACCCGCGTTGATCTTGAACCCGAACCAATTGAGGAAAGCGGTGAAGACGCCACCCGGTTTACCGGATATATTGCAGCCGGCATCGGTGGCCTGATGGGATTCATCATGTACATTACCGTTTTCGTGTACGGTATGATGGTCATGCGGTCGGTAATGGAGGAAAAGACCACCCGGATAGTCGAGGTTATGATTTCATCGGTCAAACCCTTCCCGTTGATGTTGGGTAAAATCATCGGGGTGGGGGCAGTCGGACTCACCCAGTTTTTGGTTTGGGTAATTCTTATACCAACTCTGGTTTTATTAGCTCAGCTTATATTTGGAATCGAGACCAATCCCAACCCGCAGATGGGAATGACCAATGAAGCGGTGGCTCAAGTAGATACCGACGATGCGCAGGCCATGGCGGCCCTTGCGTTACAGGAAATCAATGGCCTGAATTGGTGGACAATACTGCCTTTGTTTCTCTTTTTCTTTTTAGGAGGATATTTCCTCTATGCCTCCTTGTTCGCCGCAGTAGGCTCGGCAATTAGTGACGACACCGGCGAAGGCCAATCTCTAACCATTCCGATAACGATCCCCGTTATTCTTGCGCTGTACATTATGATGGTTGCCGTACAGGCGCCAAATTCCAGTCTGGCCAAATGGTCCTCCATCTTTCCGCTGTTCTCTCCCATCGTGATGCCCGCTCGACTGGCTTTCGAGCCGCCGGCCTGGGAAATTGTAGTCAGTGTGTTGGTGCTGGCGTTATCGGCATTATTTTTCACGTGGTTGTCGGGGCGAATTTACCGGGTGGGCATTTTATTGTACGGGAAGAAAGTAGGGCTGCGAACCTTAGCAAAATGGTTGTTTAGCAGCCAATAAAAAAGCCGGTATCTCGACGATCCGGCTTCTTTATAAGATAGTAATAGGTGTTCAATTTGGAGGTACGAATTGTGTGTTAGACTAAAACTAAAACATAATTCCGATTATCGGGTAAACAACCCAGTGAAATTTACTATTAAGTTTGTGTAACGGGTTGTTTACCAATAGTTCGTTGGCCGGGTTTGGAGTCTCCGGAGGTTTGATGCTTGCGGAGTTTGATGGTGAAAGTCGTTCCCGCCCCTTCCTGTGACCGCTTGACGAATATTTTTCCATCGTGGTAATTTTCGATAATTCTTTTGGCCAGGGACAAGCCCAGGCCCCATCCCCGGGTTTTGGTGGTATAGCCGGGCTGGAATATGCGTTTGTGTTTAGCCGGTGAAATGCCCTTGCCGGTATCGGTTATGTCGATATGGACGTATTGGTCATCCTCGTAAACCTCGGTAGAAATTGTACCCTTACCGTCCATAGCGTCAAGGGCGTTGCGCAGCAGATTTTCAATTACCCAATCAAAGAGGTGAGAATTCATCATGACATACATGGGAGCATGCGTATCCGGATCGGGAAAGTGAAACTTCACCTTACGGGAAGCGCGGCGCTGCATATAAGCCCGGCATTCTTCTAATTCCTGAACCACATTGATGGTCTCCAGCTTTGGTGCGGAGCCGATTTTGCTGAAGCGATCGGCGATCAGTTCCAACCGTTCAATATCTTTTTGCAACTCGTCGATGACCTCCTGTACTTCGGTGTCTTTCTGACGGGTGGCACGCAGGTGTTCGATCCAGGCGACAATTGCCGAAATGGGCGTACCCAATTGGTGGGCCGTTTCCTTAGCCATACCTACCCAGACGCGATTCTGTTCGGCGCGGCGGGCCGAACTGAAACCTAGATACCCGAAAAAAATAAAAGCACCAATCAGAATGAGCTGTACCAGTGGGAAATAGCGTAGCGCCCGCAATACACGGGATTCTTTATAGTAGATCAGTTGATCCTGGTTTTCGATGGGTGCGAAACCGTCGGCCTCGAGGTTGGCTACCTGCTGAAGTAAAAAATCTTCGTTGTTGTCGAGGTCCTCACCGAAATTTACCGCGTATTGAATATCACCGGTTTTACTCATTAAGATGACCGGTATATTGGTGTTGGACTGCAAGATTTGCAATTGCAGGGTCAGTTCCGCATCGTCGGGCCGATCGGGATCGTTAATTTGTTCTTGCGCCAGAATAAAGTTGTTGACTTTCTGGCGTTCACCTTCGGCAAGTTGTTGAGATAGATAGTAAGTATAAATCAGCGAAACCAACAAGATGACCGCCCCGCCGATCGCGAGATATATTTGCCAACTTGATTTACGGTTGTACATGTCCATGCGCCCTTGCTGCGGGTGATCGGTTTATTGAATTCAAGATACGGACGAATATTTAAAGAAAAAATTATTTACAACTACTGGACAAAGCCTGTTTTTCTTCAAAAAAATATAGGCAGGCGCCTTTTTTCCGGGGCAGGCTTTTTATCTTCTCCGGAAAAAATATGAGAATACTGTTCGTCTACTTGATCTTGCTTTGTTGTTCTTCCGGCCTGTCGGCACAGGAGAAAGCCGATCATGCTGCAGTGCAGGAGACCATCGAAAATTTTTTTGAGGGAATGCGCCAGGCCGATACGACCTTGATAGGCCGCACGCTCCATCCTGCAGCCCGCCTTTTGCGTACTGCCAACGATGAGGAAGGTCGCCCGGTCGTTCAAGCGACCGATTTTGCAAGCTTTTTTGAACGGGTCGCTTCGGCTACGCAGGGGCAATTAGACGAACGGATTACGGCCTACGACATTCGCATCGATCAGAATCTGGCCAGCGCCTGGACCGATTTCACCTTTATTTTCGACGGCCGGCTGAGCCACTGTGGGGTGAATGCTTTTCAGCTTGCCCGTTCGGCGGAGGGCTGGCAAATCATCCAGATTACCGATACGCAGCATCGTAGGGGCTGCCAGGCCGAGCCCGTAGACCAGACTGCGGTAATCGGTCAGCTACTTGATGACTGGCACCGGGCGGCTGCGAACGCCGATGCCGATGCTTTTTTTGGAGCCATGACGCCCGAGGCTATTTATCTCGGCACGGATGCCAGTGAAAGATGGAGGCGCGACGACATGCGCGAATGGGCTCAACCTTATTTCGCCGAAAAGAGCGCTTGGGCCTTTACCGCTGTGGAAAGAAATGTCTACCTCTCTGCAGACCAGACCATGGCTTGGTTCGAAGAGTTACTCGATACCTGGATGGGAGAATGCCGGGGCTCGGGGGTGATGGTACAGACCTCCGATGGATGGAAGATCGAGCACTACCACCTTTCGGTTACCGTGCCAAATGAAAAGATTCAGGGTTTTATCAACCTGGTAATTAACGAATAAAGAAAGCATGAAAATGATAAAAGGTATTTGGATATCAATCAGTTTTTTGGTCATAGGCTGGGGCCAGCAAACGACCGCACAGGAGACTTGGTTTTTAGAAGAAATAGTAGCCATACCCGACGGGTCTTTTGTGCTGGCGCTAGTGGATAATCGCGACGGACCTAGTCAACTCCGGTTGGGTTATTACGATGCGGAGCAGAACCTGCAAAGCGAGCAAGTAATCTCTCTTTCGCAGGAAATATTACCCGGACAAATCGAAGGCATTTTCTATTGGCGGGGCGATTTGGTGGTTTTATCTTCTTTATATTATCCGGGACCGCAGCGCAATCATCTCCGGCTGTACCGATTCACCTTGCCTAAACTCGAGCGCAAAGATATGGAGCTGATATCCGAGGCTTACACCCCAGACCGCTACCGCATACCCTTTGGGTACGCCCTTTCTCCTAACCAAGATAAACTCCTTTTGTACAGCTGGTCCTACACCTTGCCCGAGGATTACGCCCGCGTAAATATGCAGGTCTTAAACAATGACCTTAAACCGGAATGGGAGCGGCGTTACTTGCTACCTTTCACGAATGACAAGCTTTACCTTTTCGGGGCAGCCGTTAATGATGGCGGCAACGCCTATCTTTTTTGTGAAAATTATACCGGGCGGGTGGGGCCACGCATCGATGAGTCCAGGATTGAGTACTTTATCCTGGGGGTAGGACAAGGAGCAGAAAAATATCAACGCTATTCCTTGAATTTACCTAACCGGATCAGCACTGGGCTCAAACTTCAAATGCTACCCGGAAATTTACTGGCAGGCGCTGCTTTTTACAAAGAGGATAAAAATAACCTCAGCGGTCTGCAGCTCTTTATCTTGGATACCAATACTGGCCAGGAAGTCAAACAAACCTACCGAATTCCGGAAGCTTTGTACGAAAGCAGTGTGTTAAATCCAGAAATTAAATCGAGGTATCGCGATTTCGAGAACTTTTTCGTCGACCGGCTCTTTGTGCGGGGCGATGGTTTATTTGTCGTAAGTGAGCAGCGGGCCGACCTGGAGAATCCGGTGGGCAATTCGGAATACGGCGAAATAATGGTGGTGCGCCTCACCCCGGCACAGGAAAAAATGGAGTGGATGCAACGCGTTCCCAAACGTCAGATCGGTTCCTGGGAAGATGAGCGACTTTTCAGCTATAGCTTATTTACTACGGAAATTGGCGGGTACATTGTGTACAATGATACTCCTCGTAACCACGATGGAGAAAGCTTTGAAAAGCGCATCCGGCCATTTCAACTGCCCGGCGAAGAGGTGGCCAACATAATGATTGGTTTTGATAAAGCCGGCAATTGGACTAAAAGAGACTTGACCCGCCTGGTCCGGCAGAACAAGACCGATCTGATCAATACTCTGAAAAGTACGCAGGCCGGAAAAAAACTCTGGTTTCTTTACGCCGAAAAGATGCGATTGGGGGCTGCCTATGGTGTAGTTTTACCAATTGATGAAGCGCTGCTGGAGGTTCTTACCAAAGACGAGGAGTAACCCAGAATGAATGAATTAGAGTCTGTGTAAAATAGTTTTGAATGCGGTAAAGGTGCGTTTTCCCAGCCACAAAAATAGTTGACAGTCAGTTGCCGGTTTAACTTTTGCCAACCCGTACGGGCGGGAAATTCTGTGTATTTTTCCAGTGTATCTATTCACGTATACTATGGAAGCGCAAATCCGAGCGTATTTAAAGGCCTTGGAAAACGCCGATTATCAGGCCATAATGGAGCTTTTTGCGGAGGAAGCGCTGGTGCACTCTCCTTTGTACGGTAAGCGGCCTGCCTACGATTTTTATCGCGACCTATTTAAGGATACCTCCCGATCTAAGATCACGCTCATCGATCTTTTTTATCATCCAGAAAAAAACCGGGCCAGCGCTAATTTTCTTTACGAATGGACACTGGGTAACGGTAGCCACGTCTTTTTTGATTGCGTAGATATTTTCGACTTTGACCAGCGGGGAACAATCGTCGAGCTGAAGATCATCTACGATGCTTCCAGCACGCGCCTGGCACTCGATTCCCAAAAGAACCAAAAGGCCTAGTAGTTGTTTGGCCAGATACATGGCGTTATTGGAATTCACTAATAAAGGGATTTACTGCGCTGCGGCCGATGTATACATCGACCCCTGGAAGCCCGTACCGCGCGCGCTGATCACCCACGGGCATGCCGACCACTCTCGCTGGGGGCACCGGCACTACCTTTGTACCCAGGCTGCCCAGCCCGTTATTCGCTACCGGCTCGGTAATGTCAATATACAGACTGTGCCTTATGGCGAAGTGGTAACCATTAATGGAGTACAATTTTCTTTCCATCCGGCCGGCCACATTCTGGGTTCGGCCCAGATTCGGATAGCATATCGCGGAGAGATCTGGGTCGTTTCTGGCGATTACAAGCTGGAGGACGATGGCTTGGCGACCCCTTTTGAACCCATCCGTTGTCATACCTTTATTACTGAATGCACCTTCGGTCTTCCGGTCTATAAGTGGAAACCACAGGAGGCGATTCTTGAAGAGATCAACAACTGGTGGCGAACGAACGCCGGGGCCGGCCGGGTGAGTATCTTGTCGGGCTACGCACTGGGTAAGGCACAACGCATTCTGTGGAGCCTGGATACCTCTATCGGGTCTGTCTACACCCACGGCGCTGTCGAAAACGTCAATGAGGTCATTCGCAAGCAAGGGATTGACCTACCCGCAACCGAAAAAGTAAGTGGCGCGCAAAAAGCGTCCGATTATCCCGGTAGTTTGGTCATTGCAACCCCTTCTGCTATTGGATCACCCTGGATGAAGAAATTCAAGAACCCTTCTATCGCTTCAGCTTCAGGCTGGATGTCGCTCCGCGGCGCCCGCCGTCGGCGGAACGTCGACCGCGGTTTTGCACTCTCCGACCACGCCGATTGGGACGGGCTGAATCAAGCCATTGCCGAGACCGGCGCTCAGCGTATTGTAGCTACGCATGGGTATACCGAGATCTTTTCTCGTTGGCTGCAGGAGCAAGGCTTTGATGCCAGGGTGGAAGCCACCGAATTTGAAGGGGAGCTCTGGGAAATGGGTGAAACTAGCGAAACGGAGGAAAAAGGAGACCAGGCATGAAGCAATTTGCATCGTTGTTCACTCAGCTCGATCAGACCACCAAGACCAATATGAAGGTGGCTGCCTTGGCCGATTACTTTCGACGGGCCTCCGATAGTGATAAGCTGTGGACCATCGCCTTGCTCTCGCACCGAAGGCCCAAGCGCAAAGTAAATACTACTTTTCTACGCCATTGGGCGGCCGAATACGCGCAAATCCCTCTGTGGTTATTCGAAGAATCGTACCACGTGGTTGGTGATTTGGCAGAAACCATTACCCTGGTACTGCCCGATCCGGAAGCAGAGAGTGACCACAGTCTAACCTACTGGATCCAATACGTTATCGCCATGGGCGACCAGGATGAGGAAGGACGCCGCGCTTGCGTTTTTGCTGCCTGGCGACAATTAGACCGCCGACAGCGATTTATTTTTAATAAGCTGATAACGGGTAGCTTCCGGGTGGGCGTATCTCAAAAGCTAATGGTGCGTGCGCTGTCGCACTACACGGCGATCGACGAAAACAAACTGGCCCACCGCCTGATGGGTAACTGGACACCTGCCGAAACCACGTTCGAAGAGCTGGTTTTGTCAGAAGATCCGCTCGATGATGTGTCGCGACCTTATCCTTTTTATCTGGCTTATCCATTGGAGGATGACCCTGCCACCCTCGGCGACCCACCCGGTTGGCAGGCCGAAAACAAATGGGATGGGATTCGGGGTCAGCTCATTGTTCGCCAAGGCACACTCTTCGTCTGGTCCAGGGGAGAGGAATTGGTAACTGATAAATTTCCGGAGTTTCACCCCCTGGCCGATATTTTACCCGATGGTACGGTCTTGGACGGTGAGATTATGCCCTTTAAAAACGGCGCGCCTCTGACTTTTCAGGCCTTACAGACACGCATCGGACGCAAAAACCTTACCAAAAAAATTTTGGAAAAAGCGCCGATCGTATTGATTGCCTACGACCTGCTCGAATGGGAGGGGCAAGATATTCGAGAAAAGCCTTTAGCGCACAGACGAGCCCTGCTGGAGAAGCTCATCGAACGAAACGACGCGGGTGGCACGCTCCTGCTGTCAGAGGCTGTTCCTTTCGAGGAATGGTCCCAACTCGAGGAAGCGAGACGCAACGCCCGCCGTTATCATAGCGAGGGCCTGATGATAAAAAAGCGCGACTCGGCGTACCGGGCTGGCCGGCGGCGAGGTGACTGGTGGAAGTGGAAGGTCGACCCGCTGGTGATTGATGCGGTGATGATCTATGCTCAGCGCGGGCATGGTCGGAGGGCCAATCTTTTCACGGATTTCACCTTTGCCGTTTGGAACGGTACAGAGCTGGTACCCTTCACCAAGGCTTATTCGGGCCTTACAGATAAAGAGTTTCGCGAAATTACCAGCTGGGTGCGCCGCAATACCGTAGAGCGTTTCGGTCCGGTGCGCTCGGTTAAGCCTACCTACGTTTTTGAAATTGCCTTTGAAGGTATTCAGGCCTCCAATCGACATAAATCGGGGGTTGCCCTGCGCTTCCCGCGCATGAATCGCTGGCGCAAGGACAAGCCTATCGAAGAAGCCAATACCCTGGAAGACTTGCACCGAATGTTAACGGTTTACACCAACCAGGGAGAAGAAGGTTAACCATTTCTTTGGCCCCGCCATTTTTGTTATTTTCTGTGCTCCTTTTTTCAATTAAAAAAATGGGTATGCGTACATCGATGCTATTGTTGTTCTTCCTGTGCGGAAGGGTAGGCTTTTTATTCGGACAAGAGCAAGGGCTGCCGGCTATCGCTGATAAGGTAGATGGTATGGAAGCCTATTCCGGATTCTTTGACTTTTACTGGGACCCCGGAAAAGGCGAAATCTGGCTCGTCGTCGATAAAATCAATCAAGAATTTATTTACGTCAATTCCCTTTCGGCGGGGATCGGTTCTAACGATATCGGTCTGGACCGAAATCAACTGGGCGACACCCGCATCGTGCTATTCCGCCGGGTAGGTCCGAAGCTTTTACTCGAGCAGCCTAACTACCGCTACCGGGCAGAGAGCGATAATGCCCTCGAGCGGCAGTCGGTGCGTGAGGCTTTCGCACGCTCCGTCCTGGCGGGATTCAAAATCGAAGCGGAATCGGATGAGGCGGTGCTGATCAACCTTACGTCCTTTCTGCTGCGCGATGCCCATGGTGTTGCCGGTCGATTGAAGCAGCGTAAGCAAGGCAACTATAAAGTCGATAAGAGCCGGTCGGCCATTCATCTGGAGCGCAGCAAGGCATTCCCCAAAAATACTGATTTCGATGCTATCATAACGTTTGAAGGGAGCCCGGCTGGCGGTATGATACGTTCCGTGACGCCTACGCCATCTGCTCTGACGGTCAACATGCATCACAGCTTCGTCGAACTGCCCGGGCCGGGTTTCGAGCCGCGTGCTTTTGATCCGCGCTGTGGGTATTTTCCCAACAGCTATTTTGACTATGCGACACCCATCGACCAGCCTTTGGAAAAGCACTTGATCTATCGACATCGGCTGGGGAAGAAAAATCCCGAAGCGGCAATCAGCGAACCGGTCGAGCCCATCATATATTACCTCGACCCGGGTACGCCCGAGCCGGTGCGCTCAGCGCTATTGGAAGGCGCCCGCTGGTGGAATCAAGCTTTCGAGGCGGCTGGCTATCGGGATGCTTTTCGGGTAGAAATGCTTCCGAAAGGCGCTGATCCAATGGATGTTCGCTATAACGTCATTAACTGGGTGCACCGCTCGACTCGGGGCTGGTCGTACGGCAGTATGGTTGCCGATCCGCGTACGGGAGAGATCATAAAGGGACACGTTTTATTGGGTTCCCTCCGCGTGCGCCAAGACTTTCTCCTTGCGCAGGGCCTGGTTGAAGCTTACGCCGCAGGGAAAATACCCGATCCGCGCCTGCAGGCGATGGCATTGGCCCGGTTGCGACAATTATCGGCCCACGAAGTAGGGCACACGCTGGGCCTGGCGCACAATTTTGCGGCCAGTACCGACGATCGGGCTTCCGTGATGGATTATCCGCACCCCTTTATCCAGTTAGACGAAAAGGGCAAAATGGATTTTTCTCAAGCCTATGATACGGGTATCGGAGCATGGGATAAACGTGCCATTCAGTATGGCTATCAGGACTTTACGGAGGGCACCGACGAGTCAGAAGCGCTCAAGGCTATTTTAAATGAAAATGACGCTATGGGATTGTACTACATTACAGACCGTGATGCCCGGCCGGCTTACGGCGCCCATCCGCTGGCCCATTTGTGGGATAATGGCAAATCGGCAGTGGCCGAACTTTATCGTTTAGGTCGTATGCGTAGGCAGGCGCTGGACCGTTTCGGAGAAAAAAATATACCCGAAGGTAGTCCGATGGGACAATTGGAGCGCGTGTTGGCGCCACTTTACCTGAGTCATCGCTACCAGGTGGAGGCCGTATCCAAAATGGTTGGAGGGGTGGAATACAACTATGCTATGCGGGGTGATACGGGCGAAGTCGTCAAACCCGTTGATCCGGCAGTGCAGCGAGAGGCGATCGAAGCGCTTCTGGAAACGGTAGAGCCAGATTATCTGATGATTCCGGAGGATGTGATCGGATTGATCCCACCCCAGCCGCCGGGATATACCCGAGACCGGGAGCTGTTCAAGACGTACACGGGAATGGGTTTTGACCCCCTGGCTGCGGCTGAAGCTGCTGCAACCCATACCCTGGCTTTTATGCTCAATCCGCAACGGCTGTCGCGCCTGATTGCGCAACACGCACAGGATGATAGTTATCCATCGCCTTACGAAGTAATGCGATTAGCAGCAGAAAGCGTACGTGCCGATCAACGGCAAGGTGGCCTAGATGCAGAAATTGCACGTGCAGTAGAAAAGGTCTTTGTGCACCATGTACTCCAATTAGCTGGCGACCGCGATATCAACCGCCAGGTGGCGGCAACGGCTTGGCAAGTCGCCCAAGAGTTGGAGAACGAACTGGAGGGCCGAGCCCGTCGCACGCCCGCCCTCGAAGCCCATATTGCTTATTTACAAAGAGAGATCCAGCAATTTAAAGCAGATCCACTGCGGTACAAATTACCCGCCATTCCAGACCTGCCCGACGGGTCACCGATTGGTTGCGGGTACTGATCGCACAATCTTTTTGGGTTCGTGTTACGAGAGTAAATTAAATGAAAAACAGAACCAAAAGAGTGATTATGCGACTATTGCGAAGTATAAGTGTGTTGGTTTTGCTATTGAGTCTTGGGTCTTGTTCGTCTTACCAGACCATGTACGATTATGATACCAAAGCCGACTTTACGAAGTACGAAACCTTTGATATCGCCGGAATGACAAGTGAGGATCCTCGTGTAAGCCAGCTCATCGAGCAGAGAATCGACCGGGCTATCCGTGAGGAGTTGCGGAAAAAAGGCCTAGAGCCGCAGGATGAAAATGCCGAATTGGAAGTAAAATACCACGTCGCTACGGAAGAAAAAATTGATGTGCGCGACTACGGATATCGCTACTGGCGATTCGGCTGGGCCGGCGGCCCCGACGTTTTTGAATACGTAGAAGGTGAATTGATTGTCGACCTGGTAGATGCCGAAAAAGAGCAATTAATTTGGCGGGGATCAACCCAGGGTACGCTGACCAGCGGCAAGCCGGCAGCTATAACCCGCAAGATCAATAACGCTATGGAAGATATGTTTAAAAACTATCCACCCAAGGGCGCCCGCCAACCGGAAGCCTAGGGTTTCATATGCCATTTTATTGCGCCTTGCTCTACTGAGTAAGGAGCCAAAAGCAACCTTTAGCTATGTGGACTGTTCCACACGTTGCATAGGTTGCTTTTTTTATGACCAATCAAAAATGGATACACCGGGCGGACACATGGTTCGAAGAACAAGGCTGGTCGCCCTTTCCCTTTCAGCGGGAAGCGTGGCTGGCTTATTTGTCGGGTAAGCAGGGGTTAGTCAACGCCCCTACTGGAAGCGGAAAAACTTACTCCTTGATGGTACCCATTCTGCTGGAGGGGTTGAATACGGCCGCTACTAGTGACGCCAATACAGGGCTGCGTGCCATTTGGATTACCCCCATCCGGGCCCTGAGCCGCGAAATCCAGCAAGCTGCGCAGAGGGCAGCGCACGGACTTGGATTGGATTGGGAAATTGCCCTTCGTACCGGCGATACCTCCAGCAGCGAGCGCCAGCGCCAGAAACGCAACCCACCCCAAATCTTAATCACCACACCGGAGAGTTTGCATCTACTTTTAGCCAGTAAAGGTTATCCAAAGTTTTTTTCCCACCTGGAGGCTATTGTGGTAGATGAATGGCACGAGCTGATTGGTTCCAAGCGGGGAGTACTTACCGAATTAGCGCTCTCTCGTCTGCGCGGGATGTTGCCAGGTATGCGCGTGTGGGGTATCTCGGCTACCATTGGGAACATGGAGGAAGCCATTGCCGTATTGCACGGGCCGGAGGCACCCGCCGAGACACTAGCCATCGTACGCGCTGAAATCCGAAAAGAGATTGAAGTCTCATCTATTCTACCCGACGAAATCGAGACTTTCCCTTGGGCAGGCCACTTAGGCGTAAAGCTGCTGGAAAAAGTACTCCCGATCATCAATAACAGCACCAGTACGTTAATTTTTACCAATACCCGTGCCCAATGCGAGATCTGGTACCAGCGTCTGCTCGAAGCCGACCCGGAACTGGCGGGTGTGCTGGCTATGCACCATGGATCCATCAGTCGCGACCTGCGCGGTTGGGTAGAAGATGCTTTGCACGAGGGCGTCCTTAAAGCGGTAGTTTGTACCTCTAGTCTCGATCTGGGTGTCGACTTTCGACCGGTCGAGACCATCATTCAGGTGGGCAGCGCAAAAGGAGTTGCGCGCTTTGTACAGCGGGCCGGCCGCAGCGGCCACCAGCCGGGCGCCCGCAGTCGAATCTACTTTGTACCCACGCATTCCCTGGAGTTGATGGAAGGCGCCGCCCTGCGCACGGCCATCGCGGAAGGGCATTTGGAAAACCGCCTGCCTTATATTCGCTGCTTTGACCTGCTGATGCAATATTTGGTAACCCTGGCTGTATCGGAGGGTTTCCGCCCCGAAGAAATTCTGCCGGAGGTACGGCGAACGTACGCTTTTGCCAGCATAACCGACGAAGAATGGGCCTGGGTGCTCGACTTTATCGTAACAGGCGGCAATTCCTTGCAAGCCTACGATGAATACAAAAAAGTGTTGGTGGAGGGTGGCCGTTACTTTGTCGATAGTCGCCGGGTAGCTATGCGCCACCGCCTGTCCATCGGAGCGATCACCGGCGATAGCAACATGCGGGTCAAATTCGTGAGCGGCGGATATCTGGGAACTATCGAAGAGTGGTTTATCGCCCAGCTCAAACCCGGTGATGTATTTTGGTTTGCTGGGCGTAGCTTGGAGCTGGTGCGTATTAAAGAAATGACAGTACAGGTGCGGCGCAGTAAGAAAAAAACGGGAAAAGTACCGGCTTGGATGGGCGGCCGCATGCCCCTTTCTTCCCAGCTATCGGCCTTCATGCGGCGCAAGATGGAAGAAGCCAGGCGGGGTGAGTTAAAAGATATTGAGCTGCAGACGCTGGCGCCCCTGCTCGAAGTACAGCGCGAACGCTCGCATATACCCAGCGAGGAAGAGTGCTTGATCGAGTACTTCAAAAGCCGCGAGGGATACCATTTGGTTTTCTATCCCTTTGAAGGGCGTCTTGTACACGAAGGTATGGGCTCCTTGATGGCCTACCGGATTGCGCAACTGGCGCCTCGAAGTTTTTCTATCGCCATGAATGACTATGGTTTTGAATTGCTCTGCGACCAGCCTATTCCTATCGAAGAAGCCTTGGATAACGATCTGTTTCGCATCGGCGAACTGAGTGCCGACATTCAATCCAGTATTAATGCGGCGGAATTGGCCCGGCGCCGATTTCGCGATATTGCGAGCTTGGCGGGTTTGGTATTCAAAGGTTTTCCGGGAAAACAAAAAAAGGAAAAGCATCTGCAGTCTTCTTCCCAGCTCTTTTTCGATGTTTTTTCCGATTACGAGCCCAACAACCTGTTGCTGGCTCAAGCCTACGACGAGGTTATGACCTTTCAATTGGAGGAGGCCCGTCTTCGATCCGCCCTGAACCGCATCCGGGCCCAGCAGATCGTATTAAAACAACCGGCGCGTGCCACCCCCTTCGCTTTTCCGATCATTGTGGATCGACTGCGCGAGCGCCTGAGTTCCGAAAAGCTGGAAGACCGGGTGCGTAAGATGCAATTACAGCTGGAGCGGTGAGGCTGCAGTTAGGCTAGTTTGTGACCTTTGGTTGAATTGGCTCAATCGACCGACACCGTAGGAGAAGATCTTTATTCGTATTCCTTAGAAAAACCAAAGGCTGAGGGTATCTGCCCATGCACAATTTCCTAACTTCACCCTATGACTACAGCCACAGCGAATGTTGCCGGTCAGCAGTTATTCCTTCATCCATGGCGTGCCGCTTACTGGGTGGAAGGCGCAAGCTTATTGCTGGCCGACCTCCATTTGGGGAAAGCGACTCACTTCCGACGTGCGGGCATCGCGGTGCCGGCTGAGGTGCGCAACGTCAATATTGATAAGTTGATTGGGCTATTGTTGGAGTTTGCGCCGGAGCGGGTGCTGTTCCTGGGCGACCTTTTCCATAGCGATTATAACCAGGAGTGGGATGAATTCTGCGGACTGTTAGTTCGTTTTCCGGCTATCTGTTTCGAGCTGGTAAAAGGCAACCACGACATCCTGGATGATGCTGCTTACGCGATGGCGAATCTGGTAGTACATGAGGCTCCACTGGCCTGCTTGCCTTTTCTTTTTTCGCACCATCCTATGGAAGCCGTACCGGAGTCGGCATATAATCTGGCCGGACACATCCATCCTAGTGTTTTACTCAACGGGCGGGCGCGTCAGCGCCTGAAGCTACCCTGTTTTTATTTTGGCGAGCGGAACGGCATCCTGCCGGCCTTTGGCGCGTTTACCGGTACTGCGCCCATCCGGCCTAAGATGGGGGATCGGGTTTACGTGGTGGCAGAAGAGGTAGTGATGGAGATGTGAAAATAAGGGCGGGTGGGGTACCACCCACCCGCTTCAGGTTTGCTGGAAATAGCACACCATTTCAATGCAAAAGCAGCATATTCAATTCGCAATTACGTCATTGGATTCGTTCACTTGATAATGCTCGGGGTAATGACGTTCTTCCTATTCGCCGAAGGACTGCGTCAGGGAATGTTCCAATTGCGTAATCCAAGCAGCCGCATGGGCATGGCTGCTGTTTTTGGGGTTTTATGCTGAGCGAACTGGTCCTATTTCCACAGGGCACTTTCTTTTGGGAGGCTATGGGTTTTTACCCTGGTATTATGAATTGTTATTTGGCGTTACCGCATTTCTTCCCTTGGTCATTCTGTTATTAGGAGAGGGACAGCTGCGCGGCCCCTCTAGGCCTATTTTTAAGCGTGCCGTGTTCCGCTTTTTTGGAATAATCCGTTCATGCTTATTTTTTACGTCACCTCGAGATCAGTAAATAACTTAAAAACCGCTCCGCACAACCCCAAAGCAGCGCAATAGTTTCAAGCGGCAAATCAGCATTCGGGCAGCATAATCGAAATGTTGGTCGCTAGCCCACCCTGCGAAGTTTCTTTGTATTTCGCGTGCATATCCTGGGCAGTTTCCCACATGGTTTTGATCACATCATCGAGGGATACGCGCGCCTTCGACGGATCGCTCTCTAAGGCTATTTTGGCAGCGGTAATTGCTTTGACGGCGCCCATGGAATTGCGCTCGATGCAAGGAATCTGGACCAACCCCCCGACAGGGTCGCAGGTGAGCCCAAGGTGATGCTCCATAGCAATTTCGGCGGCCATTAGGGCCTGGCCACAGTTGCCGCCCAGCCCTTCGGTGAGGGCCGCCGCGGCCATAGCGGATGAAACGCCAATTTCGGCTTGGCAGCCGCCCATCGCTGCCGATATCGTCGAGCCTTTCTTGAACAGGCTGCCCACTTCGCCGGCGACGAGCAAAAACTTGACGATGTCTTTATCGATTACTTGTTTACCCGAAAAACAGATGTAGTAGAACATCACAGCCGGAATCACCCCAGCTGCACCGTTGGTAGGTGCCGTTACGACGCGACCAAAGCTGGCATTCTCTTCGTTGACCGCCATAGCGAAGCAGCCAATCCATTTGATAATTTCAGAAAACCCGTAGCGCCCGTGTCGGATCAGCTTAATCCATTGGTCTACGCCTCCGTACTCGACGTCGGCCAGAAGCTTGCGATTGATAGCCGGAGCACGCCGGTTTACGTTGAGTCCGCCCGGCAGGGCGCCTTCGGTATGGCAGCCGTGGTACACGCACTGTTTCATCACTTCCCAGATGCGGGTCAGTCCTTGGTGTATTTCTCGCCCCGAACGCCAGGTGCGTTCGTTGTGGTACACCATCTCGGCAATGCCGATGCCGCGGGTTTTGCAATAGCGCAATATGTCTTCACCACTATTCACCGGGAAGGGTAAGTCTTTGGAATCGCCGATGGTTTCTTCTTTTTCGCCCTCGCGGTGCACAAATCCGCCTCCTATGGAGTAAAAGACTGCTTCGTGCAGCCGTTCGCCAGCTCGGCCGAGCGCTTCGAAGCGCAAACCATTGGCGTGATAGGGTAGGCGTTCGGAAAAGTGGAAATGCAGGTGCTCGTCAGGATGGAAGGCGATGGTGCGCCCTCCAAGAAGTTCTAGCTGCCGCGATTCAGAGACGGCAGCAGGTATATGATGGACCTCTTCGGTAGGGATCGTGACGGGGTCGGCGCCGGTCAGGCCTAGTAGGATGGCAACATCGGTGCCGTGGCCCCGTCCGGTGAGGGCAAGAGAGCCATAAAGGTGTACGTGCACGTTGACGGTAAGATCCAGTAGGCGCTGGTCTAGCAACTCTTGGGTGAAAAGCTGGGCGGCTCGCCACGGCCCTAGAGTGTGCGAGCTGGACGGCCCAATTCCAATCTTCAACATGTCGAAGACGCTAATGGATTCCATCAGGTAATAATTTGGTTAGGCGAACGACAAGATCTTTCACCAGATCTGTTTTTGCAAAATTATGACCTCGAAGATTAAGGAAAAGTTAAAAAATCTTTTGGTAGAAAAATTTATTCTTCCGGTTCTTGGATGAAACGCAGGTCGAAGACGGTCCGGTCGAGAGTGGGTGTCGGGTCTTCGAATGAATAGAGAGTGTAGGCAGTACCGGCACTTTCGCGGTAGACGACCGTCATTTTGGCATGTGGGAAGGGTGCGTATTTGCGCTTGGGCTGAAAGAAGTAGACCGCGCCCCAGTCTGCTTGGTAGCGGGTTTGGAGTAATTCCGGTTCGATCGGTTTGCCGGTAATCAGGTATTCCCCATCATTGCGGGACAGATGCATGAGTAGACGTCCGCTGCGAATGTTCGGATAATTGAAGGCTGGTAAAAGCGTATCGTAGGGCTCAATTCGGTAATAAATATGCAGTTTTTCCAGGCGGGAGCGCATGCCGTACTGGAAAAGGGTGTCAGTGTCGAATGCAACCGGCTTGAATTGCCCTTCGACGGGAAGGTTGCGCACCACCTGGGTTTCGGTCAGCAGTCGGTCGAAGGAAGGCCTTTGGGCCGTTAAAATGGAGGTGGCACCTACCAGGAGAATGGCCAGTAAAAAGCCCGGCCGGAGGGCGGCCGGGCGGGGATGGGTAAACGTATTTCGTGCTAGTGGATCATCCACTCTGCTCATCGTGGTCTTTCGATTAGTTGCACCGGGTGATAAATTGGCTTTTTGCGAAGCAATCTTTTCGCATCTTTTATTTTCTATCCCATGCTTAGCTTTTTCCCCTTGCGCAACGAATTTCAGCATAGACCGGATTTAAGCAGAGGTGAGACGGATTTTTTCCTTGATCGATTGGATGAGCGCAGGCGATGGTTTCCTGCGATGGATTTTACTCCTCAAGAATTCCCTAAAGGATTTTTCCTGACTCAGAACTTGGTAATAACTCGGGTTTTGTTCAATGTCGCGGAGTAGAGCGCGAGCATCGGTTTCACTCAGCTCGTTGTCCAGGTACATGGTAACTTTCCGAACCAACTCTTGGTAGTTCTGGTGGTTGCTCATGATTGGAGTTTTTGTGCCACTTAGGATGACCGCCAATTAAGTGCTTTGGCTTGGCTTTTCCGTTGAAAAACGCCTTTTTGATAATGATGTGATAAAGAACCTGAAGCATAGTTTATGAGATAGCGTAATATTCAACTAACTGGGGGCTGTGGAAAGCAGTAAAGCACTTGTGCATCCTCCACCCACCGAGGCGGAGAGTTGCGGCTTAGATTATCCCGTGGCGGTGATTAAAATTGGATTACAAATTGTTACCGCCGGTCTTTATAGCCTAAAGTTTCGGCGTATGTTTTTAACTTTTCTTTCAGCATATTCCTTGCCCGGTGCAATCGCGATCGCACGGTGCCGATGGGCGTGTCGATAATTTTCGATATTTCCTCGTAGGTAAATCCTTCAATGTCGCATAGCAGTATTACCAGCCGGAAGTCGACCGGTAGGGCATTAATGGCATTGGTAACTTCGTCGCCAATCATATCCTGGAACATCTCTTCCCGCAAATCGAGAAAGCTGGAGAACTGACTGTCCTCATCGTCCTGGTATTTGACGACATCTTCGTAATCAACCTGGATGGGTTGTTTACTTTGTTTCCGGTATTGGTTGATAAAATTATTCTTCAGGATCTTGAAGAGCCATGCCTTGGCGTTGGTGCCCGATCGATAGCTACCGATGGATTTAAATGCCTTCAGGTAGGTCTCCTGCACAAGGTCATTAGCATCTTCTTCGTTGTACGTCAGATGATAGGCAAAAGAATACAGCGCCTCGATTTGCGGCAGCAGCTCGCGTTCGAAAATGAGGTCTGAATTCATGTGTTGTTGTTTGTCGTCAGACATGCTTTCCTTTGTAGGCGAAATAGAGCGCTGTAATGGACTTGCCTACAGTGCGTTATCAATAACCTACTTTTTTGAAAAAAAGTTTCATAAGATTGCAGAGCGTTAGCCGTTTGGCCTTGGGGATCGTGCGCCGTATTAAAAAGAAATTATTTCAATGCCAGGTATGGTGGCTTCAAACCACTTGAGGGGTGCTTGGTTTTTGTCTCCTGTTTTCGTGTCGCACTTAAAGAATATGTAGTAAAGTTGAATATATTTCCCGATCCTGTCAAGTAAGCGCTCCAGCCTTTTTTTTCCTACAGCGGGTTGCTGATATAGGTAGGAAAGCCTCCAGGCGTAGTAGGCCTCGTCGTGCAGTTCGGTGACATTGAGCACTGCCCAGTCTGTGATAAATCGCTCTAGGAAGAGCCGGGCATAAACGCCGTGATGCCTGCTCCAGTCCCGGGGCTCGCCCTTGTGTTCTTTATACTTAAATGTGTCGTGGGTGAAAGCAATAAAGCGTAGCTGTTGGCGAATCGTGTCGTCTACTCCGCAGGAGTCGATATTGATGAGGACCTCCTGCACGTGCTTGTAAATCTCTCCTTCGGGGTGGCCGTAACGGGGCACGCCCCAGGTGAGGCCGGTCAGAAAGTCTGGCTCATCGAAAAAGCGCGCTTCCAGCTCGTTCTCGGGCGACAAGGCATTCATTAAAAACGCTTTACTCAACTTCTCTTAAACATTAAAGACGGTCATTAAATTTGGAGTGATGTCTAAGCGGGAATGCAATTGCTTGTTAAGATCCTGTTAAACGAAATTACGGGCGTAACAAAGCATTTTGGCTGTAAGTTTGTTTTTTATTCAGGGTGCTAAATGCCTGTTCATGTACAAACCGTAACTCCCCTTCAGAACGTATGCTGAATTTTTCCAAATGATAACTCGGCTTAAAATAAAAATATTACGAACGATGAAGCAAACCCTTCCCCACCTTTTCTCCGGCCTCTTAGGCGGACTGCTTGTCTTAGGCGGTGTCTATTTCTTTACCCCTTTACCATCGCTCGAGCCCGAATCTTCTGCGATGGTTGTGCCGGTGCGCAATGTACAACCTGCGAAAGGTTTTACGCCACCGAACTTCGACTTTACGAAGGCTGCACGTCAGGCGATGCCCGCGGTAGTGCATATCAAGGCTTCCGGAACGGCTTCGGCGGAAGATGCGTCGCCTCGCATGGACTATCCGGATTTTTTTGGTGATCTTTTCAGTAACCCCTTCCGCGGCGACCGGCCGGTCCAGGGGGCTGGCTCGGGGGTGATCTACCGCCCAGATGGGTACATTATTACCAATAATCACGTCGTTGAGTTCGCCGATGACATTGAAGTCACCCTGACCGATAACCGGCAGTTTAAAGCTACTTTGGTGGGGCGCGACGACAAAACAGACCTTGCGGTTATTAAAATTGAAGGGCGCAACCTGCCCACGCTATCCCTGGCCGATTCCGACGAGTCGGAAATCGGTGAATGGGTACTTGCGGTAGGTAATCCATTCGACCTTACCTCTACGGTTACGGCTGGAATTGTAAGCGCTAAAGGGCGCTCACTGGAGCTTTTGCCAGGACGCGATGCCATAGAGACTTTTATCCAGACGGATGCGGCAGTTAACCCGGGCAATAGCGGTGGAGCACTGGTGACCACCGAAGGTCAACTGCTCGGTATCAATACTGCTATTGCCACGCGTACCGGCGTCTTTCAAGGATATTCTTTTGCTATTCCCATAAATTTGGCGCGTAAAATTGCTGATGACATTATCGAATTCGGCAGCTTCCAACGGGCCTTCCTTGGCGTTGAGATCGCCGAAATGAACGAAGAGCTGGCAAACCAAATCGGTCTCGATATCACGCAGGGCGTCTATGTCGGCAACTTGGTCAATGGCGGTTCTGCCCAGTATGCTGGCGTGCTTGAGCAAGATGTTATTGTCGAAGTGGACGGCCGGGTCGTCAATACTGTCCCCGAACTGCAAGAAATCATTGGGCGGGCCAAAGTGGGTGAGACGGTTAACCTAACGGTGAACCGGAAGGGCGAGTACATCGACATTCCGGTGAGATTGCGGTCTGCTCCTCAGGATGAGTGATACCCGCTAGCGATAATAGGCGACAATTCCTTTCCCTTAGGATTTTGTTAACAGTGAGAATGAAACATAATTTTTGCATTTAGAGTTTTTGCCTATAAAAGACTTGTTTAAAGTTGGTTTTTCGTTTTGTTTTGATGCGCCCATCCTGAACTTAGGTTGGGCGTTTTTTTGGCAAGGTGGGGCGCAAAAGTATCCCTATGCTCGGCGCTACTTGGTATACCCCGATACTAGATTTACTTTACCCGGAACGGTGTCCGGTCTGTTCAGATCAACCAATAGGAAGTGGTTTTTTCTGTTGTCCGGCCTGTTTTTACTACTTACCCCAAACCGATTTTCAATATTATCCTCGGGCCAATGCCATTGTGGATAGACTCTGGGGGCGCGTGCCGCTCGAATCAGGCGTAGCTTTCTTTTACTTTGACAAGGGCGGTCGGGTTCAGTCTTTGGTGCATGCCCTGAAGTACCGGGGTGCGATCACCTTGTGCAAGCGGGTGGGGCACTATTACGGTGCACTGTTACGCGAAGAAGCTGTCTTTCCAGACCTGAGCGGCATCGTACCCGTACCACTGCACTGGCGCAAACTGCATAAGCGGGGATACAACCAGAGTGAAGCATTTGGCATCGGACTGGCCCGGGCTTTGGAAGTACCCTTGGTCGCGAATGTATTGCACCGACGCCGCCATCGCCGATCTCAGACGCACAAATCTCGCTCCGATCGGATCCAGAATGTAATGAATGCTTTTGAGGCCCGGAAACCTTTACCACCGGGCCACTGGCTGTTGGTTGATGATGTGCTGACTACCGGTGCGACACTCGAGGCCTGTGCACAGGCGCTGTTTCGGGCATCACCAGGCATTCGACTGAGCGTGTGCACCTTGGCATTAGCAGTAGGTTAACCAGCGACCAGGGTACCTACGGTCTCCCCCATGATGATGCGCCGCAGGTTTTCCTTTGCATTTATATCGAAAACGATAATGGGCAGGTTATTCTCCTGGCAGAGGGTAAAAGCGGTCATGTCCATAACGCTGAGGCCCAGGCTGATGACTTTCGCAAAAGATATGTTATCGAACTTAGTAGCGGTGGGATCTTTTTCGGGGTCGGCGGTATAGATGCCGTCTACACGGGTGCCTTTGAGGATGACGTCGGCGTTGATCTCGTTGGCGCGCAGTGCGGCGGCCGAGTCGGTCGTAAAGTAAGGGCTACCGGTACCTGCGGAGAAGATGACGACACGGCCTTTTTCCAGGTGCCGGATTGCACGTCTGCGAATGTAAGGCTCGGCGATTTGCTTCATCTCAATGGCCGATATCAGTCGGGTAAATACGCCTTTACTTTCCAAAGCACTTTGGAGGGCCATGCCATTGATTACGGTGGCCATCATACCCATGTAATCTCCTTGAACGCGCTCGAGTCCGGCAGCTTCGGCTTGTAAGCCGCGAAAGATATTACCGCCGCCAATTACGATGGCTACCTCGGCACCTACTGCCGTGATGTCGCGAACCTGCTCGGCGTAGTGGATAAGCATGTTGGGAGATATGCCGTAGCGTTGATCGCCCATAAGTGCTTCACCGCTCAATTTTAAAAGAACTCTTTTGTACTTCAATTCCATGCGCGTCCAGGTAGGTACTAAGTAAGAAGACTCTTTGAAATAAGAAAAAAAAGGCGAATTAGCATGCTAATTCGCCTTTTTTCTTTAGCCAAGGGTAACGTGTTTGAACCCGGTAACGGTGAGGTCTTTATCGATCGATTTGAGGTAATCAGCTACCGATTGCTTGTTGTTCTTCACGAATTGTTGGCCGAGTAAAGTATTTTCCTTGAAAAACTTATTCAGCTTACCCAAGGCAATTTTTTCGAGCATAGCCTCGGGTTTGCCTTCCTGGCGGGCTTGTTCTTTGCCGATCTCGATTTCCTTTTCTACGACAGAGGCATCTACGCCGTCTTTGTTGACGGCAAGGGGGCGCATTGCAGCCACCTGCATGGCTACGTCGCGGCCGGCATTATAGACGGCTTCCTGTCCGACACCGGTATTCAGCCCGACCAGCACCCCGGCTTTGTTACCCATGTGGATATAGGGACTAACAACATCGGCTTCGAGACGCTCGTATTCGGCCAGTTCGATTTTTTCCCCGATTACTCCTACCTGCTCGGTAATTTTGTCGCCAATTGTCATGTTGCCATCAAAGTCGAGGGCTTTGACTTCTTCTAGGTCGGCAGGGAAAGCCTGCAGGGTTTTAGCAGCAATTTGGTGTGCCAGGGTGACGAATGCTTCGTTCTTGGCTACGAAGTCCGTTTCACTGCTGAGTTTGATCACGACGCCCCGGTTGCGATCGTCGTTGACCAGTGCGATCACAACGCCTTCCGTGGCTTCGCGATCAGAGCGTTTGGCGGAGAGCTTTTCGCCCTTTTTGCGAAGGATTTCGATGGCCTTATCGAAATCGCCGCCGGCTTCGGTCAGGGCTTTTTTACAGTCCATCATACCTGCGCCGGTCATTTCGCGCAGTTTTTTAACGTCGGAAGCTGAGATGTTTACATCGCTCATGTTGGGTTACGGTCTTTATTTAGTAAAACAGTCGAATGCGCATGGTATTGCCAATCGGCGCAGTGCAGGGTTAGCTGCGAGCTGCTTCTCCTTCCGTTTTTGCCTTGCGACGCTCTTCCAAACCCTCGCGGATGGCTTCCACAGCGTGGTTTACAATGATCTGGATCGATTTCGAGGCATCATCATTACCCGGAATAGCGTAGTCGACTTTATTAGGATCGGAGTTGGTGTCAACGATACCGAAAGTGACCAAGCCAAGCTTTTGGGCTTCCGCCAGTGCGATGTGCTCGTGGGCAATATCTACTAAAAAAATAGCTGAGGGCAAGCGATTCAAATTAGCAATACCGCCCAGCACTTTTTCCAGTTTGTCGCGCTCGCGCGTAAGTGTGAGGCGTTCTTTTTTCGTGACACTTGTCAAAGATGCATCGTTCAGCATGTTGTCGATGTTGTTCATCTTTTTGACAGAA
Organism: uncultured Saprospiraceae bacterium; assembly: GCA_964530825.1. Taxonomy (GTDB): domain Bacteria; phylum Bacteroidota; class Bacteroidia; order Chitinophagales; family Saprospiraceae; genus CAZHCA01. The sequence continues at coordinate 36,111 of CAZHCA010000020.1, read as the reverse complement.
CGGCGAATGGTAGCGAAGTTCGTCATCATACCACCCAGCCAGCGTTCGGTCACATAGGGCATACCCACCGAGCGAGCTGCTTCCGATACAATGTCGCGCGCCTGCTTTTTGGTAGCTACAAACATTACTTTCTTGCCCGACTTGGTGATTTGCTTTAACGCATTGGTCGCCTTATTCATCGACTCAATAGTGCGGTTCAGATCAATGATGTGGATGCCTTTGCGCTCCATGAAAATATAGGGCGACATTTTGGGGTTCCACTTTTTTTTCAGATGTCCAAAGTGTACCCCGGCGTCGAGTAGCTCTTTATAGGTAGGACTTTCCATTTTCCTTGTGCTTGTTTTGATTCAAAAAAGTTAGGCGGCAAGCGCATTAACGCTTACTGAACTGGAAGCTCTTTCTGGCTTTGGGCTTTCCGTATTTCTTGCGCTCCACTTCGCGGGCATCCCGGGTAAGGAACTTTCTGTCCTTGAGCGGTTTGCGGAAGTCTTCGTTGAGCTTAACCAGCGCACGCGAAATGGCCATGCGCGTAGCCTCCGCCTGTCCTTTGTAACCTCCACCATTTACATTGATTTTGATATCGTAAATGTTTTCAGCCTCTACCGTCTGAAAGGGGGCAATGATGCTCGTTTGAACATGCTTTTGCGGGAAGTATTCTTTGTAATCCTTGCCATTCACCGTAATCTTACCGTCACCCTTGGTGACAAAGACCCGCGAAACAGACGATTTTCTCCTGCCGATAGCATTGATCATGTCCATAATTATCCAATTTTAACCGTGCTTAACGCACGCTTTTCTTCTTTTTGGTTAAGGTGAGCGTTTCTGGTTGCTGGGCTTCGTGCGGGTGTTCGGCACCTGCATACACAAATAATTTCTGAAACATCGCTCGGCCCAGACTATTCTTTGGTAGCATCCCCTTCACACTGCGCTCGATAACCCGCTCCGGTTTGTTGTCCAGCATGTCTTTGGCACGGGTACGTTTCTGCCCCCCCGGATAACCCGAAAAGGTCTGGTACTCTTTCTGCCAGATTTTGTTGCCGGTAAAGCGAATCTTATCCGCATTAATTACCACGACAAAATCGCCGCAGTCTACGTGAGGGGTATAACTTGGCTTGTGCTTCCCGCGCAGTACGGTGGCAATTTTCGAACACAAACGGCCAACCACCTCGCCTTCGGCGTCAATAACGTACCACTTATGCTCTACCTCCTCTTTTTTCGCCGATGCGGTCTTGTAACTTAACGTATCCACTTCTTATGGTTTTTGATGCAATAGTTGATAATACCTTACCAAGGCCAATACTCTAACCCCATTTTTGGTAAAGCAGGTGCAAAGATATTCCTATTGCGATCAATAAACAACAATTGGATCCAAAAAAAATAAAGGTGAGATTTATAAATCCTTGAAAAACAGTTAAAATTTCGCCTATAAAAATAAGACGCTTGTCTCGTTGTGCTGGTTTCTAATTACCCGTTAGCTTTTTTAGGGCTAAAAACTTTGTTTTTACAAGAACGATACTTGTTTTAGTCTATTTTAGGTAAAAACCATCGGGGTTCATGTCAGGATATGAACCAAGCTTGCGTGAAAAGATGTTTTCTGGTAAATTGAAAGGATGTTTCTTTAAAATTATTTTAGGTAACTGCTATTAACGCAACGAAATCATTAGCATAGAGCTAGAATAATCCGGAGAAGCCTCAGTGCGTACTCCATAACGATACAAGTTTTTTCATGATGGGGAATGGGGGCTACCGATGGTGGTGTGCTCCCTTCTCCTTTTCCCGGCCTAAACCATTTTTCCAAGGGCTTGTTTTGTTTGGAACCTGAGTGAGCTTTAGCTACATTTTCGGGGATTGTTAAAAAACTTCCAAACTGTCTAAGCGCCTTCATGAAAAAGACGGAGCGTACGCAAATCATAACCACCGAAGATCCTACTGCTGGTTCTCGCAAAAAGGATCACATTGAACTTGCTTTTCAATCTCAAGTACAGGCGCAACAGCTCGATGACCGTTTTTACTATGAGCCCATGTTGGCCGGGCATCCGGTAGCAGGTGATTTCCTTGAACAATCTTTTTTAGGGCGCGAACTGCGAGCGCCCATCTGGGTATCGAGTATGACGGGAGGGACTGAATGGGCGCGGACTATCAACCACAACCTGGCCCGCGTTTGTGGTGAATTTGGAATGGGAATGGGGCTCGGCTCCTGCCGGTCTTTGCTCTACAGCGACGAGCACTTCGAGGATTTTAATGTACGGGCCCTGATGGGCGACGACCTGCCCCTTTACGCCAACCTGGGAATTGCTCAATTGGAAGAATTGCTCGATCGAAAGAACCATGATGGCATCCGCCGACTTATCGATCGCCTGCGTGCCGACGGCTTGATCGTTCACGTCAATCCGCTCCAGGAATGGCTGCAGCCAGAAGGAGACCGTTTTAAGTACCCTCCGCTGGATACGATTCAACGTTTGCTGGATGTTGCTGATTTTCCCATCATCGTCAAGGAAGTAGGGCAGGGTATGGGTTACCACAGCCTTAAGGCACTATTGCAGTTACCACTCGCAGCAGTCGATTTTGCAGCCAATGGCGGTACTAATTTTGCCAGGTTGGAGCTGTTGCGAAACGATGCAGTAAAACAACAAATTTATGGCCAGTTGGCCAACGTCGGTCATAGCGCTGAAGAAATGGTACGTTTGGTTAATCGCTTAAAAGAAGAACTGAGTTCCAGTTTACGATGCCGGGAAATCATCATTTCCGGGGGGGTTCGCTCTTTTCTCGACGGATATTACTTAACGCAATCATTAGCACTACCGAGCATTTACGGTCAGGCTTCCGGTTTCCTGCGGCATGCCCGCGGTTCGTACGAGGAATTACAGACTTACGTAGCTGCTCAGATTGAAGGGCTGCAACTGGCACATGCCCTACTGCGCATCAAGCCTGCTCCTAAAGATTAACAGCTGAACACAATCAGAGACATGCAGGAAAGGAGAATAACAGGGTTTTCCAAGCTCGATAAGGCGGCTAAACTTCGCTGGCTCATCAATCACTGGTTCGACGGGGATGAAGAGGTAGCCGATGCATTTCGTTCGTTTTGGCACCAGGATCCGGAATTGCAGAGCGTATTCGACGGATTTAGTGAAAATACGGTTTCCAATTATTGGCTCCCGTTAGGCATCGCCCCCAATTTCCTGATCGACGATCGGATGTACGCGGTACCCATGGTTATTGAAGAAAGTTCGGTAGTAGCCGCAGCTTCGAGTGCCGCTAAGTTTTGGCTCAGACGTGGTGGATTCCGCACCAGGATTGTCGATACGGTCAAACTCGGGCAAGTGCATTTTACCTGGAAAGGCGATTGTGAAAGACTGCGGGCTAAATTGCCTGAACTAGAGCGCCAATTGCGTGCCCAAACGGCATCTCTTACTGCGAATATGGAGAAAAGGGGAGGCGGAATAGAGGGTATCGAATTGCTCGACTTTACCGGGCAGGAGCCCGACTATTATCAATTGCGCGTTCGGTTTCAAACCTGTGATTCTATGGGGGCAAACTTCATCAACTCCGTGTTGGAGTCTTTTGCGCGCACCCTGAAGACCTTTGTGGCAAATCAGGCCGATTTTACGTCTGCCGAACAAACGGTAGACATCATCATGGCTATACTGTCAAACTATACGCCCGAGTGCCTGGTGCGAGCCGAAGTAACCTGCTCAATAAATGAACTGGAGGGAGCGTGTGCTGAAATGAAGGGGCAAATATTTGCCGAGAAATTTGCCAAGGCCGTACGAATCGCTCAAATCGATCCTTATCGGGCCGTGACTCATAACAAAGGCATCTACAATGGTGTAGATGCGGTCGTAATTGCCACAGCAAATGATTTTCGGGCCATCGAGGCAAGCGGGCATGCTTTTGCAACGCGTAATGGACAGTACGCCAGTTTGAGTAGTTGTACTTTGGAAAGCGGACGGTTCCGGTTCTGGCTGGACCTGCCCCTGGCCGTCGGTACCGTAGGAGGCCTTACCAGGCTACATCCGCTTGCCAAATTATCGCTAGCCCTTCTGGGTAACCCTGGTGCCTCAGAGCTTATGTCGATTATTGCGGCCACCGGGCTGGCGCAGAATTTTGCAGCGGTACGTTCGCTCGTGACTACCGGAATACAAAAGGGCCATATGAAAATGCATCTGCAAAATATCCTGCAGCATTTCCACGCCAATGAGTCGGAACGCAAAAAAGTGATGGCGCATTTCGAAAATACGACCGTCTCATTCACTGCTGTGCGGGAATATCTGGAGCGGCTTCGCCGCAAAAACGGCACTTCGGTTTTACAAACTGCCAAAAAATAATCCTCAGGCATGCCAGTAACGGATGGAACCCGCGTTTTTTGGGCTCGCGGCAAACTTCTGCTTACCGGTGAGTATGCGGTGCTCGACGGCGCTTTGAGTTTCGCGCTGCCCGTCAAATGGGGGCAATCTCTGGAAATTTCGGCCGGCAGGTTGCCGCAAGACCTGATTACCTGGACCAGCCTGGATGACCAGCAGCAGGTTTGGTTTGAGGGTACGTTTCGTTGGCCTTCTTTGTCCATCCTCCGCACTTCTGATCAGCAAGTCAGTGATCGATTGGTGCTCCTGCTAAAAACTGCGCAGGCGTTGGCGGGAAATGTAGCCCCAGAAAACGGCGGCTATGCCATCCAAACGCGATTGGAGTTTAACCCGCAGTGGGGGCTGGGTACCAGCTCTACCTTGGTCGCCACCGTGGCCCGGTGGTGGGAAGTGGACCCTTATCGGTTGCAATGGCGTGTATTTGGTGGTTCGGGTTATGATATTGCATGCGCCCAGGCTCAACGGCCTATTCTTTACCAGCGGCGGGGTGAAACCGCTCAATTTGTCGAACACCCTTGGCAGTCGCCGGCGGGTCTTTACGGAGTTTATCTGGGGAAAAAGCAAAACAGCCGGCAAGGTATTGCCCGCTACCGCAATCGGGGTGAGGCCCCTGAATATTTGTTAAGGCGCATCAGTGAGTTGAGCCTGGAATGGGGGTTATCGGCCGATTGGCAAACTTGCAGCGCGATTATGGAGGAGCACGAAACACTTATCGGTCAATGGCTGGCCTTACCCAAAGTGAAGGAAACACATTTTTCCGATTTCCCCGGAGCGATCAAGTCGCTGGGCGCCTGGGGCGGCGATTTTGTCCTGGTAGCGAGCGGAGCGGATCCAGCCGAATTATCCGACTATTTTACTCGGCGCGGCTTCCCGACGATGTTCGCACTTCGGGAAATGAGTGCTTAGGTCAAACCGTTATTCGGCAGCAGGATTTGCCGGGAGCGGCAAACCCTCTGCATCTTCGAACGTTGTTGTATATGGATAATGTTTTTTTGAAAAAATAAATAAACAGCATATGGACCAGACCGCAACCAAAAGTCCGGTGATGTTATATACCGAGCAAACGCCCAATCCCGAATCGCTGAAGTTTGTTACCAACCGCATGCTTTATAAAGGGACTGCCGATTTTCGTGAAGCAGCGTTCGCTCAGGAATGGTCGCCCATGGCTACAGCGCTTTTTGCCCTGCCTTACGTCAAGGGGGTTTACATCAGCAATAATTTTGTAACGATTACCAAAGAACTCAATTACGCTTGGGAGGATATTATGCTCAAGCTGAAAGAGTTTATCAAGGAATACGTCCAGTCCGGGAAAAGCATCATCGCGGATGGCTTTGCCGAAGCTATGGCTAAGATCGAAGCTGAGCGCGGTGCCAGTTACGAATATTCCGGACAAGAGGCAGAAATCGTCGCCAAGATTAAAGATCTGATCGAAACCTACGTTAAACCGGCAGTTGAAATGGATGGTGGTAACATTGAGTTTAAAGCCTTTGATCAAGGGAAGGTTACGGTTATTTTGCAGGGTGCCTGCAGTGGTTGCCCTTCTTCAACGGTAACGCTAAAAGCAGGTATTGAAGGAATGCTCAAGCGAATGGTGCCTGAGGTTACGGAAGTGGTGGCTGAAATGCAATAAGCGGACCTTTTGTAACAAAGTGCTTGCGTGGCTCTTAAGGTTTTGAGAAAATTTATTTGCACAGCAAAAAGATAGGTCTTATTTTTAGATGGCAAACACGAGAAAGTTTCCATTCCTAATGCTGTCAAAATCTCCTATTCTTTAATTGGGTTTTTGTCAGTTTGCTTTTCCAATATAGCGTTCTGCTATGGTCCCTTTCGGGCTATATTTTTACAGTACTGATGATGCTTTCACAACAACCCCGAACATTGAACCGGATGTTAAAGCATTATCGTGTACTCAGGTAAGGAGATAGTTTTGGTTAATTATAGCAGTCAGGTACGGAGGGCTTTGCAACAATGGTTGCAGGGCCTTTTTTATTTTAACAATTACTATACTTTTTATTGGAAATAATTTTATACGTAATCCGTTCAATTAGGAAAACAAGGTAAGTAGCTAATAAAATAAAATCTTAAAGATATGTGAAACTCCTCTATACGCCTTGGGAAAAAATAGAGAACCCTTTAACTTGGTTTCGCAACCTGGATCATTTATATCGCTATTCTTCTCATAATCTTGAATGAGTTTTCTCCGGGTATCTAATCGCAATCATAGTAGCATTTCGTAATCTCATTTGCGCCATCCTGTGAAGAATCGAGTAGGTGGCCTAAGCCGGGCTGTCTGAGGGCGTTTTGCTAGCGCAAATTCTCAACAATTTACTTTCGCGTCGGGCTGTGGAGCGTGAATCCGCAATGGGTGTATTCATTGCCTGTCCCTGTCCGTATGCATGTATTGCATGCACCAAACTTCCATTTATGCCAGTCGCGGTAGCGTCCGCGTTCTGAATAGCTATTTCATGCACTGATATTGAAAAAATAAAAAATCCACACACGCCATGAGAATTATTTTTACGCTCTTGCTCTGCGGAGTTTTCGGACAACTCATCGGGCAAACCAACTTGAAGCCCGCGCTCCGTATTGAAAAGAGCAAACAGGAAGGACAATTTTTTGCGCAAGCCGATCTTTTTACCCTCGCACCGTCTTCGCGCAGTGAAAACCTGCAGCTGGAGGTGTCGGAGTATACATTACTTGACTTGCGGCGCGGCGATTTACAGGATCTGGTCAGACGTACGCCCGACTATCTGGAGATTTCCTTTCCCCGCCGGAACAGATCCCAGGTAACCCTTGAGCTGTACCGCGTCGAAATTTTTACTGGCGATTTCCGCATTCAACTTGCGACGGGAGAAATCCTGAACGAACGCCCTTCCAGCGTTCATTATCGCGGTGTTGTTCGCGGTGCACCCAATAGCATAGCCGCAGTTAGTTTTACGGAGGGTAAGGTAATGGGGCTATTCAGCGATCCCGAAGGCGGCAACTACGTCATTGGACAAGTACCCGAGGCCGCCGAAACGCGTTATATTCTCTACAACGATGCAGAAGTGTTGGCCGGAGGCGCCAACTTTTGCCATGTCGAAGATGGGGAGTTGGAGTATACCCGGGAAGATTTGATGAGTTCTCCATCCCTGCGTTCGGCTGCGAAATGCGTGCGTTTGTACCTGGAGGTAGACAATGATATCTACCAGGACAAGGGGGGGCAATCCGGTACGGTCAATTATATTTCCAGTTTGTTCAATGAGGTGGCTACCCTTTATGCTAACGAAAGCATTGAGGTAAAGCTGTCCGAAATGTTTCTATGGAACACCCGCAGCCCGTATTCCGGGAGTGATTCGTATTCCCTGCTGCGGCAGTTCCAATCGACGCGCACGACTATCAATGGCGATCTGGGTCAATTGCTTTCCTACAAAGCCAGTGGAGGTATTGCTGTTGTTAATGGCCTTTGCGGTTTCAGTACCGCCCAGAAACTCAGCTTTTCCAGCATTGGATCGACTTTTAAATCGATCCCTACCTATTCCTTCTCGGTCATGGTAGTAGCGCACGAGTTCGGCCACTTGTTCGGATCGCAACACACCCACGCCTGTGTGTGGAATGGCAACAACACAGCGCTCGATGGCTGTGCCGGGTATACGGAGGGAAGTTGCCCAACCCCCGGCCTACCTTCGGGCGGCGGTACCATTATGTCGTATTGCCACCTTACGAGTGTCCGGATAAACTTTTCCAAAGGATTTGGAGATCAGCCCGGCAACCTCATCCGGAATTACGTTGCGCGGGCCGGCTGTTTACAGGATTGCGGAACGGATGGCGGCGACGGCGGCAATGGTGATGACTGTGGCGATCTTTTCCTCACCCTCACACTCGACAATTTTGGCTCGGAAACCACCTGGGAGTTGCTCAACGCACAGGGAGCCACCGTTCAGGAAGGAGGGCCGTACAGCAATAAAATTGCCGGTGAGCAAATTGAGGTCGCGATGGAATGTTTGCCGCTAGGGTGTTATGACTTTATCATCCGGGATGAATTCGGCGATGGTATTTGCTGTGATTACGGTAACGGATCGTACGTCATTCAGGACGCCAACGGCAGGATTGTTGCTTCGGGCAATGATTTCGGCGACCAGCGGACCCACGAGATCTGCATTGATGCGTCTGGCGGTAACGGCGGTGATGGTGGTGGCAATTGCACGGAGATCGATTTCAACAACTTTGCCATCGAGTCGTACGGCGGCAGCCAGGATCGGGGCAGACATCAGTTATTAGAGGGCGGAGATGTACTCTACATGGAAAATAATGCCTGGAAATCGATCGATCTGAATTATACAGTTACTGAAAATACGGTTATCGCGTTTGACTTTGCATCTTCCCGGCAAGGAGAGATTCACGGTTTGGGTTTCGATGTGGATAATAATATCTCTTCCAACCGCACCTTCCAGGTGTATGGCATCCAGAACTGGGGCTACCGCAATTACAAAGACTACCCCGGCAATAATAGTTGGAAGACGTATGTCATCCCGGTCGGTCAGTTTTACACCGGCGCTTTCGACCGGCTTTTCTTCGTTGCCGACCACGATAGCGGATCGCGTAACGGTAACTCTTTCTTCCGCAATGTTCGGATTTATGAAGGCTCCGGATGTGGTAGTATCCAGCCGCCTACGGCGCCTCAGACGTTTGCCTATTTTCAGGGTGGAGAAGGAGATGCGCCAGCGAGCGGACTGTATCCCAATCCGGCGCGCCATCAGGCGTGGCTCCGTACCTTCAGCGAGCAGGGTGGAGCAGCGACGCTGACGCTGTATTCTGCGCTCGGGCAGGAAGTAAATGTTCAACAACTCGCGCTTGAAGCAGGCGAGAATCTACTGCAGGTGCAACTGCTACAATTACCGGGCGGCACTTATTTCTACCGGCTGGAACAAAACGGTCGCCGGGAGAGCGGTAAGATCACTATTGTTAACCCGTAATCTGTTCCCAAATACGTCGATTTTTTTCACTGTTTGCTGAGGTGCGGCTACCTGGAGGTGGTCGCGCCTCATTTATTTCAGGAAGATATTTTTTCGTTCCAACCTATGAATACCTTTGACATACCGGATGGATCCTGTCTTGGAGCGGATCACAATACTTTCGGTCGTTGCTCCGCCATCTCGATCGAAGCGAACACCATTGAGCAGGGTCCCCTCGGTAATGCCGGTTGCTGAAAAAAACGTGTTGTCCGAAGCAACCAGGTCATCCAGGGTGAGCAGAGCGTCGAGTTGAATCCCTTCCTGCTGCATAATTGCTTTTCTTTCGGCCTCCGATTGTGGGTCGCGCCGGCCTTGCATGCCTCCCTGTAGGGCTTTGATTGCACAGGCGGTAATGACGCCCTCTGGGGTGCCGCCCGTTCCCATGAGCACATCAATGCCTGTGCCTGGTATGGCAGCTAACAACGCACCCATGACATCACCGTCGGAGTGCAGTGCTACGCGGGCGCCCGTTTGGCGGATTTGGTCGATGAGTTCGGCATGGCGGGGTTTATCAAGTACAAAAACTGTCAGATCGTGCACATCACGGTCGAGGGCCTCGGCAATGCGGGCCAGGTTTCGCCCCGCCGGCATGCGCAGGTCAATAACCTGCCGTGCTTTTGGTTCGACGACGATTTTTTCCATGTACAAAGAAGGTCCTGGATTCCACATGCTCCCTTGCTCAGCAACGGCAATTACGGCAATTGCATTCGGTCGGCCGAGCGCCAGAAGCGACGTGCCCTCCACTGGGTCGACGGCCACGTCGACGGCGGCGCCCTGCCCGCTTCCAATCTTTTCGCCATTGAACAGCATCGGCGCCTCGTCTTTTTCCCCTTCGCCGATGATGATGGTGCCGTCCATCTCGACGGTACGCAAAAAAGCACGCATGGCATCGACGGCGGCGCGGTCGCCGGCTATCTTATCGCCGCGACCCATAAATCGACCCGCTGAGATGGCAGCGGCCTCCGTTACACGGACCAACTCCATAGCCAGGTTCCGATCGGGTTGTAGTGTTGACATGTAGGATAGAAATTATTCCAGAAAGGAAAATCGGAATAATACGAAAAGAAAAAAAGAAAGAGGCCCTACTCTCGTCCAGTTTTCCGTTCCCCTTAAGTATAAATACCAGACGTTAGGCGCCTCTCATCCATAAATAGCTAGGTTTCCCTAGTTAGTGTTCCCAAATACAAAAAAAGGACTTCGCAACCTGACTATCCTGCCATATAGGTGGACAATCCTGCCGTTTGCTTTTATCTTTAATCAAGTGTGTTCATAGTTTAGAGACGGCTTGACGGGCGAAATCCATATTTTTTCTTAAAAACCTTGGTAAAGTAACTGGGGGTTTCGAAACCGACGGCGTAGGCAATCTCCGCTACGGTCTCCTTTTTTCCTTGATGGAGGAGTTCCCAGCTTTTTAACAAACGCTGCTCGCGCAGGTATTCCCCCGGTGTTTTACCGGTCTCTTTTCTAACCTTCCGATAAAGCTGGCGCTCACTCAAATGTAGCTGTAGTGCAAGTTGTTGGATGTTTAGTTGCGGATTGTGTAGTTGTTGCTGAATAAGCTGATCAATTTGTTGCAGCCAATCTGAGGAAGGCTGCCCGGCGGGTAGACAGTTGATGTGCATGGGAGTTTGGGTTTGGTTCTAGCTTCGAGGCTTTATTTCTAACAATTCGATTCAAAATTACATAAACTTGAAAAGGCGTACACTGATTCGGTACCCCATGAAGGGGTGGAATTCGTGGCAAAACTGATCTTCAACGTGTTGTCGAGCAAAGAAATACCGCTATCTTTACTCCAAGAATGAAGAAATGATTTCGAAGCAACTTATAATTGGTTTCTTATGCACGCTTGCGGTTGCGCAAGCTTGTCAGGTAAGCGTGTCTTACGGCTTGTTCAAGCTATTCCAAAAGCGAGTTGTGGAGATGCATTGTGTTAATGTTTCGCGTCCTGAATTGCTTTGCAGCGGTCGATGTTATTTTCTTGAAGTAGTAAAGGAACAATCCCGTACCGTGAATGGCTTAGATGGCGAATGGACGATTGTTGTTCTAACTTCTCCTGCTCTTTTGCCCGTCCACGGTTATCCGCCTATGCTTGAAAAATACTATAAGGGCGTATTAAACGTGTACATGCTTCTATTGTACGCGCAGGATGGGTTGCAACAGTTGTTACGTCCGCCCCGGCTTGGCTAGGACTTTCCCTGTCTCTTTCTTTTCCACAATTTTCATCTGAAACAATAGCTCTCCTTACGAGGACTGCAATCGTAGGTGATTTGCTTTAGCTGTTTGGCTGACGGTACGTAGGACTGCCAACTGAGCTGTTGTTTTTTAACTCAAACAAAATGCATTTAAATAAGTATTGCTTATCGTTGATTATGATTTTAACGGGCTATATGACTTCTGCCCAGCCCGTTATTGATTGGACTTCTGGCCGTCCGGATGGGCACGCTCCTATCGGGTTGATGGGCGACCATACCCATAGTCGGGGAGAGTGGATGGTTTCGTATCGCTACATGCGCATGGAAATGGAAGGTATGCGCGAGGGTACCGATGCATTGAATAACGAAGATGTTTTGGCCGATTTCATGGTTACACCTCTCAACATGCCGATGGATATGCATATGGTTGGGGTCATGTATGCCCTGAGTGACCAACTTACGTTGATGGCTATGGGGAATTTTATTCAACTTGATATGGACCACCGAACACGGATGGGCGGGAGTTTTACTACCCGTTCGAATGGTTTTGGAGACACCCGCTTTTCGGCCCTGTATAAATTTTTCGATGCTGGCAATAAGCGCCTGCATGCCAACCTGGGGATAAGCATTCCCACGGGCAGTATTGATCAAACGGATGTTACGCCTGCTTCGGCTCCCAACGAGGCCCAGCTGCCATATCCAATGCAGATAGGTTCCGGTACCTGGGATTTGATGCCTGGGATTACCTATTTGGCCCAGCGGGTAAAAACTTCATTTGGGGCTCAACTGATGGGAACGATTCGCCTGGCAGAAAATGAGCGGAATTACCGGTTCGGACACATACTGGACGCTAATGCCTGGGTAGCTTACCGGCTGTCGGATTATTTCAGTGCTTCAGTGCGCTTGCACGGCCGGCTGCAAGGGGAAATTGAGGGCGCCGACCCCGCCTATGCAGGAGCCGTGGCAATGAATATGGTACCTACTGTTTTCCCGGAGAACTTTGGCGGCACCCAGCTTTATGCCGGTGGGGGAATTAATTTCTTCGTTCCCGGCGGCGCCCTGAAGGATTTGCGACTGGGGCTTGAATTGGAATTACCGCTCTACCGGAATATCAACGGGCCGCAACTAGAGACCGATTACCTGCTTACAACCGGTATACAATACGCCTTCTAAAGCTGGAATTATGAAGGGCAGTAACCAAAACGTCCGGGCCTTCGGTCCGGGCGTTTTTTCATCACTCCTCGGCCGAAAGGGTGTACGCCAGGTAAAGCCACGCCGCAAGCTGCCAGCTCTTACAGCGCTGCTCCTGTTCTGGTAGTCAGGACTTTAAAAAATCTGGCTTATACCCATACCATCAGGGTATATTCTTTTTCTTATCTTCCTGCAAGCGATTTTTTTCACATTTAAATTAGCCGCCATGAAACCCAACTGGTATTGGTTGTTGCTGGCATTGCCGATTTGGCAAGCTTGTCAAGAACATTCAGCAACCACCGTCGATCAAACTGTAGAAACTTACACCATCGAGGAATTTATGAACAATACATCGGTAGGTGGCGGGTTCTTTTCTCACGATGACAGCCGGCTATTGGTCCACTCCAATGAAAGCGGCATCTACAACGTTTACAGCATTGATCTAGCGAGCGGGGAGCGAACAGCGCTTACGCAATCGGATAGCTCCTCTGTATTTGCCGTGAGCTTTTTCCCCGAGGACGATCGCTTCCTTTACCGCATGGACGATAATGGTAACGAAATCTATCATTTGTACTTGCGGGATGAGCAGGGGCAGGATATCGACCTGACACCCGCTGCGGAGGCCCGGGCCATCTTCTACGGCTGGGCCGATGATCGCAGCCACTTTTATTACGGTTACAGCGAGCGCGATCCCCGCCTTATGGATGTGTACGCGATGGACGTTGCTAGCCTGACACCTAAAATGATTTACGCCAACGACGGCGCTTACGAGTTCAATGGCATTTCGCCCGATGGGCGCTACCTAGCCTTGAGTAAACCGGTGAACACCAACGACTCGGACTTATTTATCTATGATCTCGAGCAGGAAACCATGCAGCAGATTAATCAGGAGCAGGCCAGCCACAGTGTAGCCGATTTCGCTCCCGATGGCCAGTCGCTTTACTATCGTACCGATGCCGGGGCTGAGTTCAGCTACGTAGTCCGTTATAACCTGGAAAGTGGCGAACGAGCGAAAGTGTGGGAAAAGGACTGGGATGTATGGGCTTATTATTTTTCCCATCGCGGCAAATACCGGGTCGCCAGCATCAATGCCGACGGAAAAACCCAGGTATTCGTACAGGATGTAGAAGCCGGTGTACCGGCTGACTTTCCGGAATTTGAACGGGGAAATGTTGCCGAAATCAACTTTAATGATGCCGAGGATAAAGCTATTTTTTACGTCTCCAGTTCCTCTACTCCGACCAATTTGTACTACTACGATCTATCAACGGAAGAACTTACTCAGTTGACGGATAACCTCAATCCCGAGATTGACCCCGATGATTTAGTGGCCGCTGAGGTAGTGCGTTTTCCTTCTTTTGACGGATTAGCCATTCCGGCAATTTATTACAAGCCCAAGCAAGCTAAGGAAGAACAGCCGGCACCGGCGTTGGTTTGGGTACACGGCGGCCCTGGTGGGCAAACCCGGCAGCAATATAGTCCTACGATCCAATACCTCGTCAACCATGGTTATGCCATCCTTGCCGTCAATAACCGGGGTAGCAGCGGGTATGGAAAGTCCTTTTATCGCATGGACGATCAACGGCACGGAGAGGAGGATTTACAGGATTGCATATACGGGAAAAAGTGGCTGGCGCAGCGGGATTACATTGATTCGACTAAGATCGGCATTATCGGCGGTTCGTATGGCGGGTTTATGGTCATGGCTGCACTGACCCGCGAACCTCAAGCTTTCGACGTAGGCGTTAATCTTTTCGGAGTAACCAACTGGCTACGTACCCTGCGAAGTATACCGCCCTGGTGGGAATCCTTTAAAGATGCCTTGTACGAGGAGATGGGGGATCCGAGTACCCAGGACAGCACCCGGCTTTATGAAATCTCACCGCTCTTCCACGCCGATAAAATAACCAAGCCGGTGATGGTCTTACAAGGGGCACAGGATCCGAGAGTGTTGCAGATAGAGTCTGACGAAATTGTTGAAGCTGTTCGGGAAAACGACGTTCCGGTTGAATACGTGCTTTTCGAAGACGAAGGGCACGGATTTGTGAAGAAAGCCAATCAAATCGAGGCCTACGGGAAAATTCTGGAATTTTTGGAGCAGCATTTGCGTAATAAGCCCGAACTGGAGGGGTAGTTACGATAGTATAAAAGTCTGGTCATGAAGCAAAAACAAGCCAGTTGAAATCTGCTGGCTTGTTTTTTTGGCTAAGGTCTTGAAAAAAGCGCATTTATGATTTAAATATTGTATCATTGATAGGGAGTTTAATCGCCGGATTTCAAAGTTGTTTAACGGTTTTTGATTATTTTTATAAAAATAAAAATTCATAAAACATTGTTTAATAGTGTAGTAGACAATCGTTCGAATTTCATTTCATTTCTTTCTGAATTTTGAAACCTTCCTTGTTCATTGGCCGTACTAGGGGGTAAGAACCCATAAACTCCTAGTACAATGAAAAAATCATTAATATCGGCTTGGGTAAGTGCGGGGCTGTTGTTTGTAGTCTGGATGGCGCCAGGAGAGTATGGGCAGCATGACGCAGACCGACGCATCCAGGTTTTCCTGCAAGAGGAGATTAAGGATTTATCGGAGGCTTGGGCCATTTTCAAGGTAGAACTAGCCGATAACGGCAAACAGTACCAAGCTTACAACGAATTTAGGCTCCGGTACAAATCACTAGAATTTTTAACGCCTATGCTGCTGGAGCCCGAAGCTATGTCGGGCATTAATAATTCGAAGTTTTGGGTTTGGCGTGATGCTACGGCTCAGCGTCTTTACCCGGAGGCTGGTAGTATGCAACGCATGGAGTACATTCTGCTCAATGGTTTTAACCCCGACGCAGATACCACCTTCGCACCTGCTTTATCTAGAGTGGATAGCCTTATTTTTTTATTCCGCAGTGCTGCCGAGCAGATGGAAGTAAGCCTGGTCGACTACCTCTACGCCATGCAGCTTGATCAATACCGGCAATATTTTCGCAGCGCCACCGGATACGAGCGCATTGATACGAATCAGGTTTTGTTGGAGTATCAGGCTAGTTTGGCCGGACAGGCGGCCTTGGCCTACCGACTTTCCGAAACTACAATGTATCGCAAAGAGCTCCATGGCATCGGGAAGCAGCTACAAAAAGCACAAAAGTACCTGCAGCGCACTAAATTCTCGGAGCTAGATCGAGCTGAATTCATGGATAAGCACCTGCGCGACCTGTGGCAGCGCCTCACCACCATTATCCGCGAGGTGCGGGAGGACAACTACGTGCCGGAATGGGCGCAGCAGTATAAATGGGAAGGTGCTTCACCGTTTTCGGATGACTGGTTGGAGCCCGATGCTTTTCACCCGACTGATCCGACCACGAACCGGGAAGCGCTCGTAAGGTTAGGTCGGATGCTCTTTTTCGACCCGTTACTGTCGAAGAACAACATGCGAACCTGCGCTTCCTGTCACAAGCCGCAGAAGGCCTTCTCCGATGGTCGGCAAACGAGCCAGGGATTCGATATGTCAGAAGAGTTGGAGCGCAATGGGCCCTCCCTGATCAACACCGTTTTTAACCAGTATTTTGGCCACGATAATCGCCACCCGGAAATGTCGGGACAAATTTTGTCGGTCATTCATCATCCGCAGGAGTTTCGGGCTGATATGGAGACCATCGTTGCCCGGCTGAAAACCTCTGAAGAATACCGGCAATTATTTCGGCGGGCCTTTCCCACCCGGGGAGTTGTAGACTCGGTTCGTGTTTTACAGGCCATAACAGCTTACACAAATGCGCTGGTGAGTTTCAATGCGCCCTTCGACCGCCACATGCGCGGTGAACGCGCAGAACTGGCCCCCGAGGCCATACGTGGATACAATTTGTTTATGGGCAAAGCACAATGCGGAGGATGTCATTTCCCACCTCTATTTTCGGGAATGACGCCACCGGACTATAAAATGCAGGAATTCCACTCCCACGGCGTGCACCGCGGATTAATATGGGACAATGAAACAGAAGATGCCGACTACGGAATGGGTAAAGAGATGGGAGCTGCGTACCACTACTTTTTCAAGACGCCCAGTTTGCGTAATCTGAGCTTTACCGCCCCCTATATGCACAATGGCATCTTCAACCATTTAGATAGTACGCTGCACTTTCTTTTTACCCCAAACGAAAAAGCTGACAACCGGGCCGATTATCCGCCGGGGATAATTCCCCTATCGGAAAAGGAACAGGCGAGTATCCAGGCATTTTTAATGAGTCTGAATGATAGTACCATTTTAAAGAAGCATACGGAAGAATTTGAACTGCCAAAAACAGACGGGAGCTTAGTACCGGTTAAGCGCAAAGCGGCCGGCATATATTGATAAAGGGAAACCAGCGCACCTGAAAACCAGCTCTAAAGAGCTGGAATCAGTGTAAAAAACAATGGAACAGATACAGAGCAGATAGGCTAATTGGAATACGAAAATAGTTGTATCTATTTTAATGTCGACTTTTGTGTAGCTTTTTGATGTGGTTTTTAGAGAAAATTACTAAAACTGAAAACCCAGGCTGAATGATTGCGTGTAAATACTTGATTATCTTTTATTTAAAAAAGGAGATGATCCAGCGGTTTGGGTTTGGCATTTAACTCTTACTATTTCGAACTTTCAATTGTGTGTTAAATTAAAATTTAATTAGTTGAGTTTAGCGATTTAAATTCTTTTTGCATGGAAGCGCAAGCAATCTTTTTTAGAAATAAAACATTAGCGCATTAATTAATATCAGTTTTGGGAACAAAACTATCTCCATCATTTGATTAAAAAACTTTCAGACATGAAACGATTACTACTAGGGCTAATTTTAGCATTTTCTGCAAGTACTCTACCGGCACAGTCCAGTACCTTGGTAGAGCAATCCCTCTCCAATGAAAGAAGCAACCTGAAGGAGAGCTACGTCACCGATCGCGCCGTGATCGCGATTGACTATTCCAAAGACGGCAGGTATCTAGTCTCTGGCGGGGCCAGCCGTGTTGTTGAGGTTCGCTACGTACCGACCGGTGAGGTGGTTTATTCCCTCGAAGGGCACGAGGACGATATTCTGGCGGTTGCCTGCTCGCCAGGCGGTCGCCTCTTCGCATCGGGAGGTGTTGACAAGAAGATTATTCTGTGGGACTTAATCTCGGGTCAGAAAGTAATGGAACTCAACGGCCATAGCGATTATGTTCGCGATCTGGAGTTCAGCCCGGATGGCAAGTACCTATGCAGCGGCAGCTGGGACCAAACGGCCATCATTTGGGACGTTGTCTCCGGCCTGCGCCTACAAACCTTAAGTGGCCACCAGGATAATGTAACTTCAGTCGCCTTCAGTCCCGATGGAGAAAAAATTGTAACGGGCTGTGGCGATCATAAACTACGTATTTGGAATATCGAAGATGGTAGCTTGGTAAATGAGTTGAAAGGTCACCAGGATGAGATTTGGGATGTTAAATGGTCGCATGCTGCTAATCTGTTGGCTAGTGGCGCCTGGGACAACCGGGCGCGTATCTGGGATGTCGAAACCGGTGAGCAAATCGGCGTATTGCCCGGCCACGTTACCGATGTCTGGTCGGTATCTTTCGACCCTTACGGATTGCTGTTGGCTACCTCAGGGGGTGATCGCAAGGTCAAGCTCTGGGATATGTCCACCCAGCGGATGATTATGGATGTGTCGGGCAACATTTTTCGTTCGGATGTAGAGGAAGTAAAATTTAGTCCCGATGGAGCAATCTTAGCCAGCGCCAGCCGCGACGGAACGATTCGCTTATGGGAAATCCCCAGCCTGGAGGAGCGTTTCCAGATGATGGTAGCCGACTCCATCAAAAAGTGGAGTGTACGGGGGGAATACGAGCGAAACTCGGACTACAAAAAACGGATGAATAACAAAGATAAAGTTAGCGAGGAGATTCGCGATGAGCTTATCGATCGATTCGTAAATTATTACAGCACCAATGTTTCCTGGAACGGCGATATTGAAATTGGTGATTACAACGCCGATGGGGAATACTTCCGTTTGCGCTCCAATATTTTGGGTCCATTACGTCTTAAAGTGCCTACCGAGGATGCTCCGCTGGTGGCGGAAAACAAAGATCGGATTGATTTTCGCGATGTCGAGGTGGAGTACAAAAAAGGACAGCTCATGCTCTCTCAGATGAACGCGTACCTCAAAGGACTCAATCAACGGTTCAAGGTTACCTTGTAGTAGTTTTATTCCATACATTGTAATGCATCTCGCATGGCTGTCCTGGCAGTTCGCTGTCCAGGGCGGCTTTTTTAATGCCATCGTACCGGTAGCGCCGCGTTCTACAAGCCCTACCGATGGCGAGTCGAGGACTTCCAAGGATAAGGCGAGCGTTGTAACTACTACAACACTCGCCTTAATTTGATCCAAGGTAATATGTGCCGGGATGGTATCTATCTACTCCTGCGATCCGATTGGCAGTGGCTGGCCTTCGATCCATGGCGCCCCAGCTTCGCGCAGGGCCTTTTCCATCTCGGGCAGCCGCACCTGTGCAATATTCAGGATGTCATCTTTATGCTGTTCAAACAAGGTCTGGGCCGCCTTGAGGCATTCTTGCTGCAAGCCGGTAGGGCCATAAGTGGTGCGTAAACCGCTGGCGGCCGTCCAGAGATACGAACGCATGCTCTTGACGTTAGGCTCGCCAATTTCATCTTTCGAGTCGGGGCCGTTCATGGCTAAATCGATGGCTTCCATTTCTTCCCGCAAGCTATGCAGCTTCTCCATCATGGCCGGCATGCCTTGGGTACTTGTTCGTACCAGGGCTTTTTCCATGGCTTCGATTTTATTGCGGGACTGTTCCATGGTGTAATCTAGGGCAGCGATGTCAGTCTGCAGAGCGTTAAAGGCTGCGCGGAAGGCCAGTATCTTTTCGGGGCTAGCACCAGGTAGGGCGCCCTTGCGCAGTCGCTCGACCTGGAAAGGGACCGGACCGGCAAGCGCTTTGATTTTGCCCCCCCTCTGGATCGCCAATTCGACCGTGTATTCGCCGGGTACGGCCATGCCTACGCTACGGCCCCGATCTTCGCCTTCCAGCTTGATGGGGCTGGTAGGAGCGTAGTCCAGCTTCCAATTGACGCGGTGCACGCCGGCGGAGGTGGGGCTGGTGATGCGATTGACCATATGGCCTTCGGCATCGCGTACCGTAAGCCAGATTTTAGGCTCGGGCTCTTGCTCCTCTTCGTCCAAGGCTTCCCAGCCGGGAAAGGGAATATCTTTACCCTCTTTAGCCAGCTCTTTTTCCTTTTCCTTGCGTAGTTCCTTCGCGGTTTTGGGACCTTCCTGTAAATAGTAAGTAAACAAGGCGCCAAATTCTGGATTGGGCGCTACGTAGCGATTACTACCTTGAGAACCCACTAAGATGCGCGGGTTGTACCAGGGCGCTGGGCGCACGGTAAATAACGCAGCATCTTTATCCATCACTTCCTCAGTCATTTCTCTAAGGGGGGCATAGTCGTCCAGTACGAAAAAGCCGCGTCCGAAGCTCGCACCGACCAAATCATTTTGTCCGCGCTGGATGACCAGGTCGCGGAAGGAAATGGTTGGGATACCACTTTTCATTTTAATCCATTTTTCGCCCCCGTCAAGCGTGCAAAAGATGCCGAACTCGGTAGCCAAGAACATCAGGTTCGGCTGCTCGTGGTCTTGTACTAGCCGCCAGACCAGGTGGCGGTCCGGGAGATTGCCGGCAATGCTTTTCCAGCTCTTGCCGCGGTTGGTCGACTTGTATACATAGGGCTTGAAATCGCCCTCCTTGTGATTGTCAAGGCACACATATACGGTATTGGCATCGAAGAGGTCGGCCTTGATGTCGTTGACAAAGGCCCGCCCGGGGCAGTCGGGGAGCTTACTTACTTCGATCTTACGCCAGTTTTCGCCCCCGTCTTCCGTCACCTGAATGATGCCGTCGTCGGTACCGACGTAGAGCAGTCCTTTCTCTAGGGGCGATTCAGAAAGGGAGGTGATGGTGTTGAAATTCGACATGGCGTTCATGTCCCAAGGTGAGTCCCAGCTCTGTTGTTTACCCATGATGGGTTGGGTGATGCGCTCCTCATCGCGAGTGAGGTCGCTCGATACGGGTGTCCAGCTATCGCCTCGGTTGTCGGACCGCCAAACGCGCTGGGAAGCGAAGTAAATCCGGCTAGGCTCGTGCGGGCTTACCAGGATGGGAGCATCCCAATTAAAGCGCTCGGGATCTTCACCCGGTCGAGCTTGCGGCTGGATTGATACCGCCTCGCCAGTGATGCGGTCTAGGCGATGGAGCCATCCTTGTTGGCCTTCGGCGTAGCCAATATTGGGATTGCCAGGCTCGGTTGCCGACTGGTGGCCATCAGCGCCTAGGGTTTTGTACCAGTCGCCGTTGGTGATGCCCACCCCATTGTCGGTGCGGTGCGGACCACCGTGGGAACCGTTATCCTGTGTGCCACCAAAGATATGGTAGAACGGTTTGCGGTCGTCGACTGCCACCTTGTAGTACTGCGTCACGGGTAAGTTATCGAAATAGCGCCAAGTCTTAGCCAAGTCGAAACTTTCGTATAGGCCGCCGTCGGAGCCGATGAGTAGATAGTCGGGGTCATCGGCTCGGAAGGCCATGGCGTGGTTATCGGAGTGTTTGTTGCTTTCATTTAGGCGACGAAAGTTTTTGCCTCCGTCGTCTGAAACCTGGATGCGCACGTCCATCAAGTAGATGCGGTCAAACTGGTGTGGGCAGGCGTACAGTTCCTGGTAGTAGTGCGGGCCGGTGCCGCCCGATACGGCATCGGATTGTTTTTCCCAGCTAGCCCCCCGGTCGGTCGAGCGCCAAACGCCACCTTTGGTGCGATTCAATTCAATGGCGGCGTAGAGGACATCGGGTTGTTGCGGCGAAATGGCTAGACCGATTTTACCCATATTGCCGCTGGGTAGGCCGGTTTCGAGCTTGGTCCAGGTCTTACCGCCGTCTTCAGATCGGTGCAGGCCCGACTCCGGACCACCGCCCATGTAGGCTGCCACGGTACGGTGCCGCTGCCAGGTAGCGGCATATAGGCGATCGGGGTTGCGCGGATCGACGGCGATATCGGTCACGCCGGTCCACTCCTCGTCGCCCAGGGTTCGGGTCCAGGTTGTGCCCCCATCCGTAGTCATATAGAACCCCCGCTCGCCTCCCTGATTCCATAATGGCCCCTGGGCGGCTACCCAGACGATATCGGAGTTTTCGGGGTGGACGATAATCTTGGAGATGTGCTCCGATTTTTCCAGGCCCATATTGGTCCAGGATTCGCCCCCGTCGGTGCTGCGGTAAATACCGTCGCCGTAGCCCACATGGCGGCCGCCGACGTTTTCGCCCGTACCCAGCCAGACGATGTTTGGGTTTTGCGGGTCAAGGGTAATGCAGCCGGTAGAGTAGGAGTCATATTTGTCGAAGATAGGCTCCCAGGTAGTGCCAGCATTGGTGGTTTTCCAGACGCCGCCCGATCCGACCGCCACGTACCAGACGTTATCGTCGTCGGGGTGGATGGCAAGGTCGGCAATGCGTCCCGAGGTAAAGGCCGGGCCGACGTTGCGGAATTTGAAGGCAGAGATTTTGCCTTCGTCAATAGCGGTGGGGTCGGTTTCTTCTTGTGCCCACAAATTGCCTCCTAGCAAGGAGGTAAGTAATAGGATCAGGAAAGTTAATCGCATGATGTATAGTTCGTTGTGAATGAATAGCTGTATCAGGGCACTTTCACTGACGGGTTCCGGTTCGATCGGATGAATTGTTGCCCAAGGACTGGCTTTTTGGGGAAATATTTTAAAAATAGGAAAAAATGCACCATTAGGTATTAAAAAAGCTGAAAATCGGTACATCGATGATGTCGTCAGGCCAATGCGCCATGCGCTGGTGGTGGCAACCGGCAGGACTGCAAAACAAGTCCTGGTTTAAGTATCCTAAGGATAATACCACCTACAGCCAAGGCGATGATCTATGTGTACGCGTAGATACTGAGAAGTACCAAGGACATTAAATCTATGGAACTGTACGTCAACAAAAAGTTTCTGCGTAGAGAAAGCTAGCATCCCTACGAATGGGTCAAAGGCAACGGCAGTAGCGAAGGATACCAGTAAAATTTTAAACGCGCTACTTACAGCTTAAAGACTAAATGCGGCAAGTACTACGAATAATTCTGTAATTTCTATGTACGCTAATGAGGAATAATGGTCCCATAAACCAAGGCCTTGAGGGTTTTTCCGCAGGTTTTTTTAAGTCAGTCTCCAACCATTTGGCCACCAACGGCCATTAAACCGCCGCTAAACACTTCAGGTACGCATCGATCGGCCACATAGTGTAGTGAGAGATGTTCATAAATTGGTAGGATACAATACGGGCATGTTTAGGTGTGCTCTAGCGCGAACCGGTAAGTCATTGTCATTTATCCGTCCGTAACAAAAATCTCCTTTTCTGGCACCTGTTTTTTTGCTACGGATTGCTTATTAAATTACGTAGGGTAACTATTTCAGTGCATTTACCCTAAAAACCATACAGCATGTCCGCAGCAGAAAAACTTTTTGAATTCACCCCTGGCAGCGACCTGACCGGCTGGCAGGTCGTGGACGATAGCGTGATGGGCGGCCGCTCGGTCGGCCAGTTTACACTCAACGAAGCAGGCCACGCTGTTTTTCACGGCGAAGTCTCACTCGACAACAATGGCGGCTTCACCAGTGTGCGCTACCGTTTCGCAGACCCTATCCCGATCACTACGGCCGACCGATTTATATTGCACCTGCGGGGCGACGGCAAGCGCTTTAAATTTCGCATCAAAGCCCGACAGGAAGATTATGCTTACTACATCAACGAGTTTTCCACCTCTGGAGACTGGCAGACCATCGAGCTGCCCATGGCCGGTATGTACGCCAATTTCCGGGGGCGTCGGCTGGACCTGCCCAACTATGCTGGTGACACCCTGGCCGAAGTAGCCTTTTTGATCGCCAACAAAAGAGCAGAGGCGTTCAGGTTGGAGATCGATTGGATGGGGCTGGGGACAATAGAATAAGAGCCAGGCCTGCTCAGAAAGGCAAACAATTCTCACAACTGGTTATAATGGATACACCTGCAGTTGGGCCTCTACTTCAACCGCAACCGCAATACATGATCATCGGCGGTAATGTACAGGGTGGCGTAATCGGTATCAAAGGCGCAGTTGGTCATCCAGTATTTGGTTTTGATTTTGCCGAGCAGTTTAAAATCTTCGGTAAAGATCCAGATGCCGCCGGGACCAGCAGTGAAGATGTTGCCCCGATCGTCTACATCTACGCCGTCGGGTAGGCCCAAGGCCGTACCGACCAGGTCGGTCGCATCGTAGATGATGCGTTCATTGACCAGGGTGTCGCCCTCGATGTCAAAGGCGTACCAAACCGCCTGCTCCGGATCGGCATTGGCGACGTAGAGCGTCTTTTCGTCTTTGGAGAGGGCTACGCCGTTGGGGCGACTCATAGAGGCAGTCAGCAGAATGAGTTTACCTTGGGTGTCGTACCGGTAGACGCCCTGAAAGGGCAGTTCTTTCTTCGGATCCTCCATCATGGCTTCGCTCAGGCCGAAGGGCGGATCGGTAAAGTACAGGTTGCCCTTCGAATCGTAGATCAGATCATTGGGGCTGTTGAAGCGCTTACCCCGATAGTTATCGACAACGGTTTGGAACTGGGGTTGGGGGGCATCCAGGCTGGACTCCATCCTGGCCACTTGCCGGTTGCCGTGCTGGCACAGAACCAGTTGCCCGTCGGGGTTTAGGATCAATCCGTTACTGCCTTTTTCCCGGCTGTCGGTGGTATCGCCAGTGAAACCGGAAGGTTCCAAATATACGGCGAGGCCTTCGTTTGCCGTCCAACGGTATATTCTATTTTTAACCACATCGGAAAAGAGCAACATCTGGTGTTGCTCTATCCAGAGGGGGCCTTCCGACCAGGTGAGCCCTTCGGCAATCTGCTCAATCTGGGCGTCGGGCGGAATGACGGCATTGATGGCCGAGTCGATGCGTTCGATACTGCCCAGCGTGGGATAAGGCGATACCATGGATTGGGTTGACTTGGATTCTGGTTTGCTGCAAGTATACAGTGTAATTAAGATAATTACAAGAAAGTAGTATTTCATGCGTTGACGGTTCAGTAGGTGTTTTGCGGGATTTGGGAGAAAGGTAGGGAATCCTTATCATTTAATGGAGGGGTATTGATTGTTTGGGTTATTCCCGGTAGCTCTTTCCGCGGCCTAGAGGGACGGAGATGCCCAGCCAAGGAATGGCAAAAAAGAAATCGCTATCAGTAAGAAGGGGCAAGATGCCGCCGTAATCGACCGAGATCTTTTTGCCCACCGTTCGGCCGCCCAAGGAAAGGAGTGCAAAGGTTTCTTCGCCGGACCCGATCAGGTAGTTTTCGGTAATAAAATATCCTCTTTTGCCTGTACGGATCATCGCGCTTAGGTTGATGGTCGGCACATTGGCCCATGCTCCGTCGGCGAAGCCATACCCCAAGCCGATCGTAAAGTTTTTGTCTCTCGAACCGAACGTAGTGGCCCCGTAAGCAATGCCGAAAGCGCCGCCGATATCTTCGCCCAAGACGGTGCCCACCAGGGCGCCCGCCCCCACATTAATCTGGTCGGCAATAGGGAAAGAGACCTTGGGGGTGATCCAGACCGGCGTCGGTGCGCCGCCAAAAAGAAATAGCGGAACCAAACCCACTCCTACTGACAGGTTGTCGGTGAGGCCGTAGCTCATCTGATTGAAAAATATCCAGACATTTTGGTAGTACCCTTCTCCCTCCCGGAGCCCAAATCCAGTTGGTGCCCAAAAATAACGGGTCGACTGCGGGTTTTCGAACCAATAGGTGCCCTCGACGATCCTATTCGCCGATATTGCTTCCAGTCGCTTAATGTCCCGCACCTGAACATTGATAGTTCCCAATTCCCGGCTATCAAAAACAATGGTCTGCGCATCCTTTTTCACGATGGTACCGATGTATTCGTTTTCATTGACGAGTTCGATGCGCCAGAGCTGAGTCGTATCGGATTCTACCTGGGCCCGTACCAGGTTGGGAAGCAAGGCCACAAGGCCGAATAGAATCGGTAATATGGAGATGGTCTGCATGTAAGGGGGCTTTTCCTATTCTGAGATCGTGGACTTATCTAAACTTAGGGGATTCCGCAGTATCCCATAACCCCCAGTAGGCACCTACATCGCCCTCGTTGCCGGTTTTCCAGGATTCGTCGAAGGACGAAAAATAGAATAAATCAATACCGTGCTGGGTAGTCCACGCTTGGGCCCCGATAAAGTACCGCAGGAAATTTTCTTCTGAGGGCTGCGCATCGCCTAGGGGAGTGCCCTGGCTTGGCCAACCGGTTTCGGTGATGATCACCTGCTTTCCGGCACCGGCCGCCAAGGCCTGGTAGTACATCTGCTGGATGTGGATCAGGGCATAATCGATATGCGACCCCTCCCAGTAGGGATAGCAGTTGGCGAGGATGACGTCGCAAACAGCCGCGATGCGCGGATGGGCTTCAAATTCGTAGTAGGCATCAACGTAGCCGACCGGAATATTGGGTATCGCTTCTTGCACGCGTTGAATATATTGCAGTAGAGTTGTTTCGGTCAGGTCGTTACGGTATAATACTTCATTCCCGACGGCTGCAATGTCGACGTACCCTTTCGTTGCCAGTTGGATCAGGCCGGCGATTTCCTGCTCGATCAGGTCGGGGTCGGTTCCCAGCCACGCGCCGACCAGTGTTTTCAGGCCGAATTCGCGGGCAATCATGGGAATCCATTCGTTGCCTTCGATGCAGGAGAAGGAACGGACCCAACGGATGTGGGGGGCAATAACTGCCATGCGACGCCGTACCTGTTCTTCCGACAGGATAGAACCGGGTTGCTGACCCTCCTCGTAAGCGCTGAAGCAGAGGCCGTGGATACCATTTTCGAGCCGCTCCCGGAACAGATCGCGCAGTTGGGCCTGCGTCTTGTCGGCATAGGCTTTACGGGTTGGGTTTAAGGTGCGCTTTGTTCGGTAGGACATACCTAGACGTATTTTAGTTGTTCGTTTTTATCCCAGATGCCCCAGCGGGCGCCTACGTCGCCTTCCTGGTGTATTTTCCAAGACTCATCAAAAGAGGAGAAATAGAAAAGCTGGATGTTGTTTTCCTCCTGCCAATGGTGCACATTGATAAAATACTTCATTGCATTTTGGGTGGAGGGTTCGGCATGGCTGACCTTACGGCCCTTATTGGGCCAGCCGGTTTCGGCAATGAATACCGGTTTCCCTTGCGCAGCCTGCTGCGCTACGGCATACATTTGCTTCAAGGACAACAAAGCCTGATCGATGGAGTACCCCTCCCAGAAGGGATAACAATTGACCAGGACTACGTCGCAAGCCGAAACCAGTTGCGGGCGCTCTTGGAATTGGTAGTAGGCATCTACGTAGCCGACGGGAATGCCGGGTAGCGCTGCTTTTACCCTGCCAAGGTATTCCAGTACTTCCGCTTCGGAGCGTTCGTTACGCAGCAACACTTCATTTCCTACGGCGGCCACATCCACGTACCCAGCCTGTGCCAGGGAGATCAAGGCCTGCATCTCTTTCTCATTTTGGGCCTCATCACTACTAATCCAGGCGCCCGCCATAGTTTTTAGTCCTCGCTCCCTGGCGACTTTAGGAATGCGTTCATTTCCATTCGTGCACGAAAACGAGCGCAGCCATTGAGTGTAGGGCGCAATCACGTCCATCCGTGCCCGGATCTGACTTTCGCTCAATGGATCGCCTACATCTTGACCCTCCTGATAAGGGCTGAAGCAAAGCCCAAAAAGCTTATCATTAAGCGCCTTTTGGAACAACTGCTTAATCTCCGATTCCGACATGGAGCTGAAATCAGTTTCCGAATTGGAAGAAATATTCTCGGCAAAGGGCGCCAAAGACTGGAGTTTATCTGTCTGGTAAACCGATGCAGTGTTTTCTTTCAACCCTTTTTTGCGTTTCTCTAATTGGGCGCGTATTTTATTAGAACGTTCTTCGGTGACGTCGTAGTTGCGCATGACGAGCAAAGAAATCGTGGTACCCAGAATGGGCAGGCCAGAGTAAAACAGCCGTAATCCGGTGATGGCCGATTCGGATTGACTCTCCAGGGAGGCATCAAAACCAACCAATGACAAAATGGCGCCGCTGAGTAGTCCGGCTATTGCAAAACCGAATTTGACCATCCACCAATAAATGGCGCCGAAGACACCTTCTCTACGCTTGCCGGTATTTAACTCGTCGATGTCGATTACATCCGCCGTCATGGACATCATCAGGGTAAACAAGCTGCCGATGCCGAAGGAGAAAAAGGGCAACGCAAAGATGAACATGTAGGGTTTTCCTGGAATAAACAGAAACCATAGCAGGATATACCCGACGATGGAAATACCCTGGGAGAGCATAAAGGCGTTCTTTTTCCCGATTTTTTTCGACATCCAGGCTACGGTTGGGATAACCAAGAAGGTGGTGACAATGGCACCCAAGCTACCGAAAAGAGTTGGCCAGACGCCCGCTGCACCGGCGTCTCCGTCGAAGAGGTGATAGACGATGATGAAGAAAGAAAAAGCTGCAATAGTGTTGAAAGCATTGAAGATCAGAAAGGTAGAGATACATAGCTTGACGAAGGGCTTAGACTTAAAGGCCTCCTTGAAGTTTTCGAGGATCTCAACCAGGCTGCTGCCAATAGTTTTGAAGTTGAGGGGCGCATAATCTTCGTGCAGCGTTGATTTACTCTTGATAAACAGCGCGGGCACCATAGCAAAAAGCATACAACCAAGGCCGACCCATATTGCCAATTGCCGGGTGGCGACGTCGGCTGATTCGAACCACTCTGGGTCGTACATGATGACCCAGAACCAGGGGGCAATGACCCAGGCCCATTGACCGACCCACTGGGCAATGGCCATGATGTCGGTGCGCTCATGAAAATCGGGGCTCATCTCGTATCCCATCGCCACGTAGGGAACACTGAAAATGGTCAACCCTAAGTAGAATACGAATGACCAAAGGAGGAAATAGGTGAAATTATAATTTACGCCGTTGACCCGGTACAGCTGCCACATCACTACGAAGGCAACTCCCATGATCACCGCTCCCAGGAAGACGTATTGCCGGCGTCGGCCCCAGCGCGACCTTGTATTATCTGAGATGAATCCCATGATGGGGTCGGTGATCGAGTCGAACACTCGAGGCAGGAAGAACAAAATACCCCACATCCATCCTGGAAATCCTAAATCCTGAACGAGGACGACCATGAATATACCTAGCGCGGCGGGGAACATTTGGTTGGCAAACATGCCCAACCCGAATGCGACTTTCTGTCCGTAAGGGACGTGCTTGGTTCCTGTTGACAAAACAATTAGGTTTTAGTGGGTAAAAGTATCGTTTGGACGGCCCGGCCACGGATGGCCAGGCTGGCAGTTTGGTCACCTAGGGTGATGGAGATGGACTTTGCTTCAGGATCCTGATTCAGGATGACGACAACGATTTGATCATTGGGGTTTTGCAGGGCCGTCACCATAAGGGACGACTTCTCTGAAAGCTCGAAGCCTATCCTTTTGGCGCCGGGCCGGATGAAACGGCTAAAATGCGCCAACGTATAGTAAAGTGGGGTGAAGTATACTTCATCTCTGTCCGGGTCGACAATCACAGGCGCCACGCACCAGTTACTGGCCCAATTGGGGCCGCCCTGCCGGTTCAAGACCATATTCCAATCGATCCATCCGTCTACATGGTTATTTAGGCAACCGATGATGTCGCGTGCGTAGCGATAGACCGGAACGTACTTGGGGTGTAAATACTTTTGGTCTTCAGGCGCCCAGTCCCATCCCCAATCGGTGGCTTCTTTTGACCAGTACCACTGGTCGTTTTGCCACTTGGGCACTTCGGCATCTACGCAGGCCTCCGATTGGATGAGGTGTTTTTCAGGGGCGGCTTCATGAGCATACTGGAGCGCTTCTGGAAACCAGTCGTAGGTGCTAGCGTACCAATGCACCGCAGTGCCATCGAAATACCGCGCTGCCTCGGCATCTTGGTACATGACGTCCACCCATTTTTTTAGCTCTTCGTCGCGATTTTGGTCGTAACCCAGAATTTTTGCCGAGTAGCCGCCAGCCTCCAGTCGCGGACCTAAGTGATTTTTGACAAAATCGTTCATCTCTTGCGGGGTGAAGTGCATGCTTTCCCAGTTGCTGTCATTGCCCAGGGGCTCGTTCTCTACGGTAAAGCCCCAGATGTCAATCCCTTCCGCCCGGTAAGCGTCCAGGTATTTGGTAAAAAAGAGCGCCCAGGTGTCGTAATACTGCGGGAGCAGTTTTCCGCCTTTCCAATCATTATTGTCCTTCATCCAGGGGGGAGCCGTCCAGGGTGATGCAATGATCTTGAATCCGTCTTTAGAGATCGCCATGGCGTTCTTGATCATGGGAATGATATCATCGCGGTCTTCGTCGATGGAGAAATGCTCGAGTGAAGTGTCGCCCGGTACCGGCGCGTAAGAATAGTTGCCCAGGGAGAAATCGCAGGAGTTTATATGGGTGCGGGTTAGGGAGTAGCGTGCGCCCGACTCCCCGAAGTAGGCTTCCAGGATTTTGTTGCGGTTAGCTTCGCCGAGCTGGGTCAACAGATGAGTCGATGATTCGGTGAAGGACCCCCCAAATCCGGTAATGGTCTGATAGGTTTCTGTGGGTCGGAGCTGTATGGCCACCTGCTGATCAGCCGTTGGGAAGTCGGTCAGTTGGTGTAGCTGATGGCCATTGGCAGCCGTTTCGTACACTGTTATGTCTAATGCTTCTTCCATGGTGCAGGCGCTCCAGCAGGCCGCCACGAGGGCGGCCGCGATGATGTGATAGATATTTCTCATACCTTCTTTTTTTATTATGGGGGCCAGCGGTTATTGTGGCGGTTTACGGGGTAGCAGCACTTGCTCGAGCAAAGCGTCTTTATTACCATCGTAGGTTTTCGTTATCGGATGGCCGTTGCGGCCCAAGCTTTCGAAAAGACCTTGGTCGACCATATCCCAGATGGCGTATTTGGCCTGGCTGTCGATGGTAAAAAGGCCGAAGTGATTTTCGGAGCCATCCGGGTTTTCGGCATCTTTCCAGATTTCATCGAAGGCCTCGAAGTAAAAGCAGGCAATGCCGTCCTGGTTGGTCCATTCGCGCATCAATTCGTGGTAGATGCCGGATTTGTACTCGTCGGTCGCCCGGGTGCCTTCGGGGCCGTACTGCTCATTGGAAGCTGTGGCCCAGCCCGTTTCGCCAATGTGGATTGCTTTTTCTACCCCGAGGCTTTCGATATAGGCTGCCGTACTTTCGTATTGTCGTTGGGCGTATTCCAGCGCCCGCTCCATGGCGTTCTTTACTTTGGCGGTCTTTGTCAGGTCGGCATCCGATGTGGAGACCCCCCAGAACTCCGGAAAATAGTGGGTCTCGTGCATGGGGTAGGTATGCAGGGATACATAATCCACTGCCCGGATCAATTTTTCCAGGTCTTCGACGTGGTATTCGGGGTCTCCGCCGCCCCAGGATGCATAGTTGTCGGAGCTGGTAATCCAGAGGTCGGCTGGCAGTTCACCCTTGGCTTTAAGGCCCTGCAAGTGATTCACCCACTTCAGGATGATACCTGGTTGCACATGGTAAGCAGCAGCCCATTTGACCATGGCCTCGTTGCCGACCGCAATGATCTTAACAATATCGGGGTACTGCTGCGCCATTTTCACTGCGCGTTCGATCTCGGCCGTATTGGCTTCCACATCTTCAGCGTTGTGGTTGGGGTTATCTGTCCAGGCGTTTTTACAATCGATCCAGGCGCCAAGCATGAGGTACATTTCAAAGGACGGATCCTCCTTTTTGAGTTGGGTGATGGCCTCAAGGAGGGTGGAGGCGTGCCGGAGTTTGGTGTTATAGGTGCGCACGATTTTAATCCCCATGGCCGACAGGATTTTCATGTCTTCTTTGATGTCTGCGACGGTGGGCTGGATATCGCGGCTAATTTCGCGGTAGCCACCGTAGCAGATGGCTTGGTAATTGGGATTCCCTAAAATCTCAGATGCAGTTACGGTCATTGCTTGTGTTGGTTTTTCTTCTTCGGTGGTTGTGGTTGGGTTTTGGCTACAGGAAAAAGGAATGCTTAAAACAGCGGTTATGGATAAAGCCTGGATAATGGATTTCATATGGCAGGTGTTTGGTTAAATACAATGCTTTCAAATATGTTCGATCGAGCGAAAAAGTTGGTGGACCTTTATTTTAACCTTGACGGATCAATTCGGACCGTTATTCGGGAGATGGCGCCTGTCCGCTCAAAAAGCTGGCGGCTCCATTCGGCATCCAGCTGTAAGGAATCGATGTTAAGCCGGTCGCCCTCTCGTTTGATCACTTCCAGTCCTTCGCCCTGATCAGACAGCTGATAAATGACCGGTATCTGGCAGTAGGTGAAACCGAGCCCACCCGCTGGCAGTGAAAGTTGTTGCTCGGCAGCCTCCACATCGACGTAGCGGAAGGTGTTGGGTTGTTGCAGGAATTCCTTTTTTCTCATCAGGCAAGGGTCAAAATAAAGCTTTCCGTCTCGCACGAAAACGCCCAGCTCTCCGAAACGACAGATAAAATCTTCTTTCACTTGACCGGTCATGCCGGGCTGTTGCGCACCCTTATTGGCGGGGGTATGCGAGTAGGGGTCGGTCGGGTAGGCTCCGTACAAGGTAGGTGGCTTATGTACCCCAATGCCGGCCTCGATCTCGTAGTAATGGTCCAGCATACGACCGATAACCGCATCCGGTTGGTTGTCTTCTATGGCCTGCAAGCTACATTCCTGCACTGCCAGGCGAAGCTTGGATACCATGTGCCAGTAAATCGACCCCAGGCCTTCGTAGCCGAAGAAAGTACCCGAGCGCCCGGTAAATGCTTTGTGATTGAATACCTCTTCGAAAATTTGGCGCACCCGCTTCCTTTCGGCGGCTAATAGTGAGGCATAGGTCGAGTCGACCAGCGCGTTCAGGGCTGCATCCAGGTCGTTGACGTTTTTGAAATTGCCGTTGAAGTGGTACTGCCCGTTGATGTCCCTCTCTACGATTTGCAGGTGGCCGTCGGCAACCAATTGGGTGAGCAGCTTCGATCCGGCGACGGCCTGCTCGGGGATCACATTCTTTTCTCTAAATCGGGGCAGGTCTTTGTCCGGGTAGAGCAGGTAGCTGTATTGATCGGGCCGGAACAGGCGACTTTTTTTCATGCTATCCAGTAGCTCTACCGTTTCTTCGGCCGACAGGTAGCCAGAGCTGAGCACGGCCACTTGACCCTCCAGCATCTCACTTAGGTAGGAGATCGTTAGCGCCTCGCCGGTTTCGCTAAAGGTGACCAGGTTGTAGGCATGGTAAAGCCGGTCGGGGCGCTTGTTGGCCCGGATTGAATGCTCCATGTAGTCGAGACACAAGGCGGTGAAACGGCGCAGATGGGCTAACTCGACTTGCTTCTTATTGCCTGTGAAGGCCTCGTTGTAAATGCGTAGCCGGTAATCGCTGCCGGCTCGGCCAAGGCCGTCTAGGATGGTCTTGGCCTGTTCGCCCTTAATGGCGCCTGCGAGCAGGTCGCGGTGCTGCTCCAGGGTTTCGAAGATGCGTTCGTAGCAGGTGACCAGCTCTTCAGAGACCTGGACCGCCGCTACATCGGCACCGGCCAGCAAGCGATCAAAAAACTCTAGGAACCGCCGCAGGTAGTAGAGGGTGACCATCGAAACGCCATTGCCCACTAGGGCGTTATTGGCATCGTTCCACTCCGGGCGCTGGGTATTCATCCAGATACCGCCCTCGGGGATGAAATTCGACAACTTGGCTAAAAGGCTGGCCAGGATTTTTTCGATAAAGTTGACTTGGTGAATGGCGTTGTTGGCATCATACAGCAGTGCGCCATCCGCCCCGACAACTGATCGCTTTTGGCGCACGGCAACATCCAGGGCGGTATCAAAGTCAATGGAGTCTTTAGGATGCTCGAGGATCCGGTCGTAGCTTTTAATCTTATAAGGGACATTAGCATATACGAAGTGTTCCTCTACGAAATATTCGGCGAGCTTACCCGGGTAGTAATTTTCCGAAAGCTCCAGCAGTTTCAGCAGGTAAATGATCTGGTGGTCGCCCCAGTAGCCGATGTAGGACCATGGGTCATCCGGTTCGATGGTCTCCCAATCGAATCCGTCTTTTGTTACGCGGTAGGGATTGTACCCGTCGAAGGTGCTTGCATTCAGAAACTTGTGGATCATGCTATGTATGAAGGCCGGGTAGGAAAGAGCCAGTGCTTCCCAGTTTTGAAAGATATCGCGCCAGTTACCCTCATAGTCGAGAATTTTGGAGCCATCTAATTCGTTGCGGGTATTGATCGAGAAGCGGTTCCAGGGCCGGCTGGGGTCGCCGTGCCGGCGGCTGAATTTGAGCGGGAGGTATTCCAGGCAGAGGCGCCGGAAGTGGGTATTCTTGCTTTGGTAGGCCAACTGCAGCAGATCGGATAGCGAGAACACCTCCGGCAGGGTGTCCAGTAGCGGTTGGGCCAATTCGGCTACTTGTTTGTTGCCTTTGACTAGGTAATCGGTGAAATCCCACTTTTCAACCTGGTAATTGTGGTCGAAAATGCCGCCCCGCATGATATTAAAAAGCGTATTCGAAAAATGGCGTGCGTCGCGCAGGGGGTCGGCCGTAAGTTGCAACCCGTCGGCTGCGGCATTCAGTTTGATCAGGTTGTGCGTGCCGCGCTGGATATCCTGTTTTACCTGGGTGGCCAGATCGGGGTCCTTTTTCAAGCGATCGATTATTTGGGCGACTGCCGCATGGTTCTTATTCACATCGGCCACGAACATCCAGTTTTTCTCCGATCTTGCGCGGAGGGTTACCTGGTCAGCGACCAGGTAGGCCCCCTTCTCCGCCTTGACATCGGTTTCGCTGGTAAGGGGCAGGCCTTTGCGGAAGTTGTTGAGCTGCAAGGACGACAATAGGTAAGTTGGGTGATCGAAACCAGCCGACCAGGCGATATTAGCCTTTAGCGCCTCGCTGGGCTCGGCTTTGTCGACGATAATAGCGCTGAGCGCAAAAATGCCCAGCCCCGTCTCCTGGTCCAGTTCACTGCGCTTGTAGGCGTCGACCAGGTTACTAGATTGGTTTTGCAAGTAGCTCCCTACACCGTAGGGCAGGATGTTCTGGAAACCGTCGACTACTAAGACCGACCGTTCAGTGTCCGCATGGTTGGTCAAGGCGGCGGTTTTTACAAAACCAAACCTATCGCTGGAATTCCACTGGTAAGTATAGGTAAGCTCCAAGTCGTGGTTGATCTCCTCGAAGCGAATTTTATTGCCGTACAGGTTTTTGTAAAGGTTCCGGGTGATGCGGTAACGGCCTTGGTGACGCTCGGAGAAAGGCTCCCAGATGGACACCTGGCCGTCGTTTTGCTGCACTTGAAAGATAGCCTTGCTACCGGTAAGGTCGGCCATTTCGGTGATTTTGTCGTCCGTATAGTAAGGGAACAAGGCATATTCGGCATTTCGCCGGCCGGCGCTCAGGCCGCCGTTACTCGCGATGAAGAGCCAGTGGTCAGAGTCGCTCACGATGCTCATGAAGAAGGGGCGCATTGCGTCGACATTCGAGATCCTGAAAAAGCGGTCGTGCTCTGATTGGACGATGTCAATACCGACTTTTTGCTGCTTTATGGTTGCTTCCATGAATAATGATGCTTGCTGATCAAGGTTCGTTAAAAGTTACGGGTGGCCGTCGGTTATGGGGTCGTATCCGCTTCGGGCCGCCGGTTGTCGAGCTGGGCCGAGGAGCGGATTGGCGTCCTTTTTCTCCGGCAGCATTAAAGTAGAAAAAAAATCGGTGGTGCAGAATTTTATGAGAGGTGGTCAATGCGTATCAATCCCTCTGTAGCCTTGCCTTTTTTGGAAAGCTAGCAGTCAATAGGTTGAGCATTAGGGGTTCTTATCTCTTTTTGCATGGTATCATTCTGATAGTTGCCCAGGAAAAGTAATTACAGAATTCAGGGGGGCTAAAAATATTTCTGGTGAGCGAACGGAGGCCATTGTTGGGCGAATCTATTACTTTTAATCGATTAAAAAAACATCCGACAATGACGAGCCGACCATACACCGTTTAACGGTGTATGGGGCTAACTTGGTTGTTTTCTATTATTTTGGAGATAACGAAAATATCCTAATTCCATGGACATTACACTTCCTGTATCGAGTTTAATTGTCATTGCGCTAGGCAGTGTTGGCGTCATCGTATCTATTTTGATGGGTAATCTGTTGCTGTCTCAAAAAGGTAAGCAACACATATCCGGTAATGGGTCAAATTGGTTGATCAAGCTCTTAAAGCGCCAGCAAATTGCCCGTG
>CAZHCA010000019.1:0-83703 GCA_964530825.1 uncultured Saprospiraceae bacterium | reverse complement strand
ACCGATCACAGAAAAATAGCACTCATGGGCGCGACTTTTTGAGGAAGCCCTACCCCATTGATGATAATATCCACTACTTTGTAATCTTCAATAAATGACTGACGGGAACGGAAGTAAATGGTATCCATGATGTGCTATTTACAATACGCTAATTCCCAAAAGCCTGCGGGGGTCAAATGTTTAGGCTTGCCTAGAAAAGGGTAGGTGATGCAGGTCAACATTTCCGCCCGTGAGAATGATACCCACTTTTTTGCCTTTAAACCGGCCGGGGTTACGAAGTACTGCTGCAAAAGGTACGGCGCAGGAAGGCTCAATAATGATTTTCATCCGCTCCCAAATAAGTCGCATGGCCCAGACGATTTCATCCTCCTCTACGGTAAGGATATCGTCCAGGTAACGTTGCATTATGGCAAAATTCTTCCGTCCCAGATTGGTGCGCAAACCATCAGCTATAGTATCAATGGTTGTATTATGAACGATCTCACCGCTCATAAAGGATCGATGAGCGTCATCTACAGCTGCCGGTTCGGCACCGATCACTTCGATTGCCGGCTGCTTTCCTTTTGCGTAAAGCGCCGTACCGCTGATCAGTCCGCCGCCACCCACTGGTGCCATGATAGTGTCTAAGATTGGCGCATCCTCCATAAATTCCCAGGCTGCCGTGCCCTGTCCGGCGATTATATCGTAGTGGTCATAGGGATGAATGAAGGTAGCACCAGTCTTCTCGACCACCTGTTCTAGGGTTTGCTCCCGTGCCTCGAGGGTGGGGGCGCAGGGGATGATTTCTGCGCTGTATGATTGAGTCGCCGCTCGTTTTATCGCTGGAGCATTTTCCGGCATAACGATGTAGGAAGGCACACCAAATAGTTGAGCACTCCGTGCCACGGCCTGGGCGTGATTACCAGAAGAGTGGGTGGCCAGTCCACGCTCCCGTTCCTCTTGGCACAGGCGCAGGGTTGCACTGGCTGCGCCGCGCATTTTAAAAGCGCCAACCTTCTGAAAATTTTCGCATTTAAAAAACAGGCGGGCGCCGCTGATCTCATCCAAACTAGCGCAACGCAAAACCGGAGTTCGATGCACGAACCGGGCGATGGCCTGTCCCGTAGCAGCAATAGCTCGCCAATTGGGGGCTTCATCCAGTTTCGAAAGGGATGGTAGAGGTGGTGTCATATCCATTTTTTTTCGCTGGTATCTTTTGGGCAGATTCAACCTCCGGAGGAGCTTCCTGTTGTATGAAAAAAACGAAATGCGCGATACGCTCGGCAGATTAGGCGCCTATTTAGGTGCATTTTTGGGTCCTTTCTTTTTCATCTATCCTGCTCACCTCTTAGGCAAGCTGCCCGACGAGCCCTTCTGGGCTGGTCCTATTGCAGTTTACGAAAATATAGTTTTCGCCGCTAGCTTCGGCCTAGGACTTCCCTATGCCGAATACACTACCCCGTTCTTTATACTCTTCCTTGGTTTCTTAGGTTTTGTAACCGGACGCTTTTTCGGTCGCCTGATCGGCCGGTTGTTTCCGCAGCCCAAAGCCTAATCCATTTAGTAGCGACGAATAAGGGCCAAGCGATTGAATTGCTCGAGTGTGCCATCCTCCAGAAATACGACTTGACCGCCGAAAGCCATATTTTGCTCGATGACTTCATCGACAAGGTCATCAATGGCATCGGGCTGGTCTCGCTGTTCGATTCGTTCAACCCGGTTATCGACCAACCGCACCGGCTGAAAATAGCCTTCCTCTACTAATAAGGTGTCGCCTTGCCCCTGTTGTACAGCTTGCCAGATATCATTCAAGTCGCTTGACACTCTATTCTGTCCAACAGCTGCTTCCAATTTAGCAAGGGCCTCCATTCTTTCTTGACGAAGTGCTTTGGCAAAAGCATCCCATGCCCGACGAACCAAAGCCGATAAGTCCTCTTTTTTATCCTGAGGGAGTAATTGAAGACGCAGCATTTCGGGACGATCCGCAATTTCCCGGTAAACTGCATAATTTCGCTCTACAGCGGCTACCAGAACAGGGAGCGGGTTATCCTTGACCTCCTGTTGCACGGCTTTATCAACCCGGTTAAAAAACTCAGCCACGTAGCGATCAGGCTTTTTGGGATCTTCCATCATGTCGTAGCTACCCAGGGTGAAATTATTTTCCATGGGGAATCCATCCGGTTGAAAGGCTTCCACCCGGTCTGGCCCAATAGCTTCGACCAGGTGGGCTTCTTGTTGGTTTAAACTTAGCACATAGTAGTTAGCTTGCCGATTGAGCGCTCGGAAGAGATCGCGCGTTTGAAAAGTTTCATCTAAAGTAACGTGTGCCTCCACACGGATGGGCAGTCGAATCATCTCGGCACGCTTCTGATCTACGAAAAGCAGTAAACTATCAAGATTGTATTGGTGGTCTATGGAGTCGGCCAGTGCCCGTAGCCGTTCTAACAGATCACGGGCCACGCGCTTATCAACTTCTTTCTCGAGTCGGCCTTCACTAGTTTTAATCAGTTCTTTGAGTACAATGGGATCTTTTTTGTTCTCCGGGTGGGTGCGGTGTGTTGGCAAAGCAATAGTCAGGCAGGGAAAGCCATAGACATCACGCAAAGCTTTGAGTTGTTGGCGAATCATGTTTTACAGTTTTATTCATTGAATAGACCCAACTGCGAAATTACCTGGTCATTACGACCGGCTGTCTGTCGCTGTTCACGGTGAATTTAGCGAAATTTTAGAGTAAGCGCCCCGATTGAGAATCGCTCACCTCCGGAACCAATACCTGATCGGTGGTGATGGTTTTAGCACATTTGAAATGCCCCTCTGGACAGGCGCGATGGCCGTGTAATCCGCAGGGCCGGCAGTCTAAATCAAGTGTAGTTTCCACCACTCGGCTTCTATCAGATAGCGGAGTAAACCCGAAAGCCGGGACAGTCGAGCAATAGATTTCAGTAATCGGTGCATTGACGGCACTAGCCAGGTGTACCGGTGCGGAATCATTGGCAAAGTTCATTACAGCATTTTCCATTAGTGCGGCTGAGTCCAGCAGGTTCAGTTCTCCTGCCAGATTATTGACCCACGGATGGTGGGTTTGGGTTTTCAAGTCTTCACAAGCCGCTCTGTCGGCCGGGCCACCAATGAGTATGACCTCGAGTTTTGTGTCGATTTGGTCGATTAAGCTGATCCATTTTTCGGCCGGCCACTGTTTGGTATACCAGACAGAAGTGGGCGCCAAACAAACGTAGGGGTGATCGCGGGCAACTTTTTGATAAGACTTTTCCGGGGGGTACAATCGAGGTCGGACGAGCGAATCATCGGTCAGATGTTCGATCAGACGCAGATTACGGAATACCTCGTGCGGCGGGTTGTCGGACTGGTGGTCGATGTGATGGGGGATGCGATGTGTAAAGCCAAAAGAGAGAGGATTTTTATCGAACCCAATGATTTGGCGCGCATTGGAAAGTACAGCGATCAGCCCGCTGCTAAAAAAGCGTTGCACGTTTACCACCACGTCATAGCGGCGAGCGCGAACGGTTCGCAAAAGCTGCCGCAGACTGCGGGTTTTTTCTTTTTTATCGAACACCAATACCTTGCCGAGAAAAGGATGGCTGGATAAAAGGCCCTCATTGCCTTTTCGCACCAGAAAGTCGATGGTGGCACCGGGGTAATGGTCGTGCAATTTTTCCGCCAAAGCGGTAGCCAGTACCACATCTCCCAAAAAAGCCGTTTGGATCAGGAGGAACCGTTGCATGAAGGTGATTTTAAAGTCAAGGTAAGAAGCTCGGTAATTTACCACAACCCCATCAGAAAATAAGCCAAGGCAGTGATAGTCCCCGCAATTAATGCATAAGGCAGTTGCGTTTTGACGTGGTCGATATGGTCGGTTGCCGAGGCCATAGAAGAAAGGATGGTCGTATCAGAAATGGGAGAGCAATGGTCACCAAATACACCGCCCCCCAGAGCAGCTGCAATGGTTAGGTATACGTTGGCCTCCATTTGGTAAGCCATGGGTACGGCGATAGCTATCATGATAGCAAAAGTCCCCCAGGAAGTCCCCGTAGAAAAAGCGATAAAGCAACTGACCAGGAAAACCACCAAAGGAACGAAACCGGGTGTAAGCCAGGTCTGCGCCAGGTCGGCCACAAAAGGCCCGGTTTCCATAACGCCGCAGACATCTCCAATTGCAAAGGCCATCAGCATGAGTAGCGCCAGCGGCATCATGCCACCAATGCCCTGGAGTACCATGTCGATGAGGGCTTTGATGCGAAATAAGCCCTGTATACGGTAGAAGATCATGGTAAACAAAATGGCGGTAAGCACGGCGATCAAAACGGCAGTGGTCCCGGAGCCCTGCCCGATGGAGAAAAAAAAGATATCGGCCCATCCCGACCCGGGTCGTTGTTCTAAAGCGGAAGTCCACCCCGTGTAAGCCAACATGACCGGCATCATGAGCACCATAACCAGAATGGGCAGTATCATATTATAAGCCTTAGGCCGGAGTTCATCGTCGGGCGACAGGCCGGTCAGTTCTTCGGAAATCACTGGCTGGGCTCCTTCCGATAGTAACTGGCCGGAGTTGCGCACCCGTTTTTCCGCTGCCGCCATCGGCCCGAACTCCCACCCGGTAAAGATGAGGATTAACCCTAACCCTAAGGCAAGCATGGGGTAAAAATTATAGGAGACCGCTTTGAGCAGTGCAGCAAAAGGATCTTCAATATCCTGGGCAACCAGAAGGGTCATAATGAACGCTCCCCAACCATTCAGTGGAATAAGAATACTGGAAGGTGCTGAACTGGAATCTGCCAGATAAGCCAGTTTTTCCCGGGAAATGCGCAGGTGGTCAAACATGGGCCGGTATAAAGCACCAACCGTGAGCACCGATATGCTCGACTCGACAAAAAGGATAACACCGGTTAACCAGGCAAAGAACTGGATAAGAACGCGATTACTACCCGATTGGCGTCGTTCGAATTTTTCTAAGATCCGGTGGATATGCTGGATGAAGCCTTCCACACCTCCCGACCGTTGAATAAAGACAATCAAAGCGCCTACCAGCGCGCAAAACATGATCGTCCGCGTATTACCCGGGTCCTTAAAGACATCGACTAGTGCCTGCACACTTGCCATCGTACCGCCCAACCAATGGTAGTCATAGATAATAAACCAGCCTAACCATATCCCTACTAAGAGGGATACGAATACCTGACGGGTCAGGATCGCTAAGAAAATCGCCAATACAGGAGGCAACAAGGAAAGGAAGCCATACTCTTCCATAATAGTAGATCTTTTACTAGACGTGGCAAAGCAGGCGGGAAAATAAGAAAAGTTGGTTACGCTAAGCCGTTGCTTCCAGTAAAAAGCGGGCAGGCAAGTCGCTTCCTATAGACTGGTAATCGCGATGTGCCTGGATAAAATCCGATGGATCATCGAAGAACGTAGGCACCACCGCGGCCAGCCAATGGTCGTGGATTATTGGCTTTAGGAGCGGCAAGAAGGAGGAGTAAGGCCAATCCGGGTAGTGCTGCACCCAGCCATGGTGAATGGGGTTGCGGTGCAGGTAGAGTATCAATTGACGAGCGTAGGCCGGCTCCCAGACCCGGATGCGCCGAAAGGGTAAAGAAAACAGCTTACCCGACCGCTCGTACCGGCGATTAAAAGCCATAGTATAAGTACTGAATAAATTGGCAAACTGGCGGGAAAGCAAGGTTGATACTTTTTTTTCGAATGCTGTATGCTCAGCTGTGTAAGCATCGATTGCCCGTTCTACCTGATAACCGGTAGGAAATTTTTCGGGAAAAGCACGCACCATCGCTGGATAACCCTTAAAACGAATTAATAGATGAAAATGATTGGGCATCAGGCAATAGGCGTACACCGAAGCAATTGGTGCAATGTACTCTTGCACTTTACTCAAAAAATATTGGTAATTGGTCGGCTCCAGAAAAATTTTCTCCTTGTTATTCCCCCGGTTGTACACGTGATACATACAACCACTGTGCAAAGGTTGCAAATACTTTGAACGCATAGTATTAGTTATTGGATTCAACTATAAGGGAACTTGCAAAAGAAGTAAAAGAGATTGGAAAAATAAAGATGGGGATTTTTAAAATGGGATGCAAGAGCTAACAGCGCTTAAGCGCTGTTAGGGCTATAGCGCTGACAGCGCTATAGCCCTAACAGCCTTTTTCTCCTCTCTGCTTAACCCAGCAAAAGATCAACCTGATCTTGTAATCGCTGGGTGATCAATCCGATGACCCTACGGCGCATTTCTGGTTCCACTTTAAGGAAAAGCCGCATTTCCGCTGGCGTGAATTGCCCCATAATGACACCCAGCATCATCCCGCGTAAGCGATTGTCTTTGCTCAGGCTCTGGCCTATCCATTCCAACCGCTCTTGTTTGGACATCCGGTGAAAAGGCACCTTGCGCTTAGTCAGGAAATGACGATACACCTCCAGTAGAAGGGCATTCTGCATTTTGGCAATAGGCCGCAATACATCATTCTGAAAAACTTCTGCTGGGTTCGCTGCGCTGTCTTTCGTCGCCACTTCCGGCCTTAATTTTTCCCTACCATCATTCATAAATACTTGCTTTCCTGATATAAAAAATCAATGCAGGTTGAATTTAGCAGTTGCTTCAAAAACGATTTTGAAATATATTTGCAGTCGCCTGAGAAAAATAGCATGGCGTGGTAGCTCAGTTGGTTAGAGCGCAGCATTCATAATGCTGAGGTCGAGAGTTCAAGCCTCTCCCACGCTACCAAGAAATTATTCCTTGCTTCGGCAATTGCCGAAGCATTTTTCATTTAGAAAAATTTGTTGGCATCATTCACTTTTCGGTAGCTCTTATTCCGACGGGATCTCGGGCCGACCCGGCGGTCGCCGAAAACTAGATTGAGACCGAAACGGAAATTCGTATGGTTGGCGTTTCCTGGATCAAAGGCCGTAATGATGTTATCCGTAGCAGCCACCAACTGGACCGGACCAAGACGAACCGCAGCGTTAAGCCCTAAATTATCAAACCGGTTGTAGCGCCAGGAATAGGTGCCGCCGACAGTCAGCCAGTGCAACGGGGCGGCTTGAACATTTGCGGCCAGAGCAGGGAAAAATGCTCCCCGATAGCCTTCTAGGTAAAGCAAGCCGCCGGCACTCCAAAAATCACTAAAATGGTAATTGGCACTCAAGAACGTTTTTACCGGCAAACGGGTAGTATAGGTCTCATTGGTTTCCACCACATCGAAGGCATCCTCCAGACTATCGATAACCGAGCCAATCTCTAAAGAATCTGACAAAATAGCATCTGACGCATCCAAACCTGCGAATTCAAACACCCCACCAATCGACAGATTGTTAACATTGTCGTTCCAGTTCAGGTTGCCCAGGTCAAGTACGCTGGCAGAAATTTCAAGATTGCCCAGCCTAAGCTGAGCGCCCAAATCTACTGCGAATCCGTTGTTCCCAGTCCAGATATTTTCAAAGGTAAAGTTGCCGTTTTCAGGATCCAATTCGATATCCTCCAGATCTTCATCGTAAATTAAAGCTCCGGTCGAGCTGACTTGGAAATCAGCATTGGTTCGAATCTGATAAACATCATCATCCGTAAAGACCGAAAAGTTTTTCCGATCTACCGAGATATCGGCAACGCCGTTTAAAATCTTGAAGCGACCGCCAACGGTGAAATTTTCGTTTACTTTTACGGCTGCACCGAGTTGTATTTCGTGGTAGACGTTAGTGAGCACATCCGGCGCTACCTCTACTTCTTGTCCAATGTATTGTGCATTGCCGTTCCAAACTAGAGAGGGCAGTTCCTTTGGGAATAAAAAGTAAGCATTGCCCCGAGCGGTGTAGCCGGCCTGAACGAAAACATTCGGGGTTACGAAAATGCCAAAGCTGAGCGCCTCCACATCTAAGTTGTTCCGCACATAGTTATCAGGCTCTAACCCCTCGAGTGCTTGATCAATCGATAAAATGGTTTCACCGTCAGCATTCTCGGTAATGAGATCGTTATAAGTAATACCCCGCGAACCAAAATTATTGAAAATCCCCGGCAGCTGGACCACTACATTGTGGTTGGGTAACAATGCCGGATTAGACCGGTTCCGCTGGTATACCCCTTCCAGAAAATGAGTAGTTAAATCCAGTTGCGCGGTCATTACCGATGTATTCAGCAATAAAATACCGAACAAAAGAACAACCCTAAAGGACAGGCGAAAAGAATAAGGATCGATCATGCTTTGGAAAATTAGGCGTGATGAAATGATGAAAACAATACCAGCCTTATCCTTCGTCTCCAATTACCGTCAGAATACTGCCAACCCGCACTTCCACCCCCTGGTCCACTTCGATACGCACCGCTTCCTGACCGTTACGAGCAGTGACAAAGGTGACA
Organism: uncultured Saprospiraceae bacterium; assembly: GCA_964530825.1. Classification (GTDB taxonomy): domain Bacteria; phylum Bacteroidota; class Bacteroidia; order Chitinophagales; family Saprospiraceae; genus CAZHCA01. The sequence goes on along the minus strand of CAZHCA010000019.1, from coordinate 75,347 downwards.
ATCAATAAGAACTGGTCAGCAGCTTTCACATTATCAAAACGATTTTCCTCGAATGAGACAAAGGTGATTTTTTCCGTGATCCCAGTGACGTTACCATTATCGTCTACCGGCGCACTCTCCACTAGTTGATCTGCACCATCCGCAAAAAGAGAGTCGAGCACCTGGCCTCCTGTTTCCAAGAAAAAACCTTGCAGAATGACATCGATTGGCAAGGTATTTTCAGCAACGATTTTAAGCTCGGCGTCTTTGGCATTTTCGATATCGTCCAAGCTCAACTCGAAAGAATCGCGACCGACAAATCCTTCGGTTCGCCCGAATAGCGGCAGGTCGACCTCTACCTGCACTTCGTAAAAACTCGAATCGGTAATAAAGCCCCGGATATCGGGATTCTCATCGGGATTAAGTAAGGCATCGACATCATAAGCTACGCCGGTGGGCCCTGCGCTCATGACCTCTACAATGTTCGAGTTGGTGTTGTCAAAACGAATCCTTCCGGTCACGCTGGCACCTACCATATCTAAACCGGGAAAAGGAAAATCGATGCCCTGGTCGATCAATTCACTTTCAATGGGCAAGACCTCACCGCCAACAGTAAATACATCGAATTGATTGACAATAGCTTCGGTAGGTACGCCAAAGGAATTTCTAATGATGAAGGTAACGGAAGGATCCTCAAAGAAAATACTGCCATTGACCAAATCATCATTAAAGAAATCGATGAAAATGGTGTCGCCGCCTCCTTCAAAAACCTGACGCCCCAGGTAACCTTCGGCGTACCCAAAGGTGATATCGTCGATAACAATGACGAAATTAACCAGATCGCGCGATTCGCCCATTGGATCGAGGGCTTGGTACTCGATATTGATGGTGCCGTCGCTGGGCACGATTGAATATCCCGTCAAATCCAGCGGCATATCGGTAGTGCTTACAAACGGACGTGGCCCCTGTCCGGAATGGGCCGCAATCGTATGGGTAAAGGTTAATGCTTCTCCACCGGCGGTAATCTCCGGAAGGGTGAAGGTGACATCCAGCGGCACATTCTGGTCGTTTTCAAACCGATAGGCGAAAGTGCCCGAACCCAGCAAAATCTGATCGAGTTCGATGTCTTCCGGAAACTCAATTGGCAGCATCATATTCTGATCGAGTACCGGAATGACGGGTGGAATCGATGCATTTATTTCTTCAAAAACCTCCTCGCTGGTCTGGGTCAGCACATCACCTCGGTAGCGTAGCCGGATCAGCCCATCTTCGTCGATTATGATTGTTGCCAGCTCGTCGAATTCGTCCAATGCTTGTTGCATTGTGAACTGGGTGTTGATCAAAGGTATGGCAAATTGTGCCTCGTAATCCACATCTTCGACATCGTCAATCTGGTTAATTTTGTTACAGGCAAATCCTCCAAGGCAAAGCAATAACAACAAAAAATAGCGATCCATGCATACGATTTTTGTCAAACCCGCCCACCCCTTCATGTCCGGCCACTAAAAGTGAGCTGAATAGAAACATCCATTAATCTTCCTTTAGCCAACGAAAATACCCCCTGGCTTGATATAAGTTATTGTTGTATTTTTATTTTTTTACCGGCTTTGCTAACAGCACGCTTTATCCCATGACGACAGCTTCCACTCCATTTCTTACATCTCCGGTACTGCAGCGCGCAGAACAATACATTCATCATCTTTTCCTTCACAAAAAAGACCCCCACCTGGTATTTCACAATTTTTCTTTTGCGCATACCCTGGTTGAAACCTGCCGGCACTTCACTCAAGTCCTTGAATTGGAAGAAACCGAACGCGAGGGCGTCCAAATTGCCGCCTGGTTCCTCTATTCCGGTAAGATCTACGATTACCTGGACTTTACTCCTTACAGCCTGCAGGAAGCCCGCAAATTTTTGCAAGCCGAAGATTATCCCGAAAAACGAGCGGCACGCATTCTCCAATGGATGCATAAAGTACTGGACAAACACCCCCCCCTGAAACAATACGAAGCAGTCTTACTGGATGCTCTAACTGTAGCTACTTTCCTCGTGCGCGCCAACGACCGCCTACCGCTTTGGCAACTCGAACGCCACCTAAAATTAGGAATGCCGCTGGATAAGCAACACTGGACGGCCTTTTTACAGGAACAATTGAGGCATCTCGTCTTTTACACCTCATATGCGCAGGTTACTTACGGTGAAAATTTAGCGAAATTGCTCCAGCAGCAATATGTGCGTCTACAAAAAGCCAATGCGGAAAGTCAAAATACTGAACATTTGGCTGGCACGCCTCCGTTGTTCAACGACCTCGACACCGGAAACCCAACTAAGCCGGTACAGACTTTCTTCCGGGCGAATTATCGCAACCACATTAACCTAAGCGCGATTGCTGATAATAAGGCAAATATTATGATCAGCGTAAACTCTATCCTGATCTCGGTGCTGATTAGCATACTCACCTACCGCAACCTGAGCCAAACAAACCCCATGATCCTGCTCCCGATTGTCATTTTCCTGGTTACCGGCTTGGCTTCCCTGATCTTTGCGGTGCTATCTGCCCGTCCCAAAGTGACCAACGTTAATAAGAACCTCAAAGAAGCCCTTGACAGCCGGCACAATGTGGTTTTCTTTGGAAATTTTGTACACCTTAAACTGGAAGAGTACGAAGCCGCAATGGACCGGCTGTTTCGCGACCCCGAGTTACTGTACGGCAATATGACGCGCGACTTATACTACCTTGGCAAAGTCCTGGAAAAAAAATACCGCTTCCTGACTATTTCCTACAATATCTTTATGCTGGGCTTTATCGCTACGGTGAGTACCTTTCTGTTTGTATTGTTAACTTGACAACGGTTTTTTATCCCGCAGCACCTGCAAGCGGTACTCAATAATCCGCTCCTCAGGTACGAAAGGGCTAAGGTCTGCTAAGCCTAGACCGTCGATCGCTGCCCAAATTAAATCCTTCTCGGTTGCCTGCCCACCGGCTGTGTAGTGCCGGCCGGCCTCTAGGAAGGCCCATAGGGGTATCATGCCAACCAGTTCCGAGCCGGTTACTTCCACTCCTATTTTTTTGGCTTCATCCCGACAGGCCTCGTAGGCCTGGTGCAACCCTGTTACGCTTAAATCGGTAATGTTCATAGAAACCTGAGCGCGCCGGTATTCTTCAATATACCATCCGAGAGCCTTGACGTTTTGTAATCGCCCTGGATTGCGCTTGCCGGTAATGGCTCGAAAGCCGCTTTCGCGCACCCGCCGTGCAATTTGTTTGGCAGCGCCCACCGCGTCGGTGTTCAGGTTAACATTGTAGGCTGCCAGAAAAGGACGAGCGCCGATAATCGTTGCCCCTGCCCGCTCATGAAAACGAGCTGGCCCAAAGTCGGGCTTCCACACAGGATCCGCTAATTTGTGGACGAGCCCCTCATACTCCCCCCGGCGAATGTCCGCCAAATTTTTGCGGGCAGGGTGGGTTGCTGCTGCTTCGTAAAGATAAACGGGTATACCCAATGCTTGGCCAACGTGTTCTGCCAGGCGCCGCGCCCAAACAACGGTATCGGCTAGGTCGATCCCGGAAAGCGGGATGAGCGGACAAACATCCGTTGCGCCAAGGCGTGGATGCGCTCCCTGGTGTAGCTGCATGTCAATTTTTTCGGCTGCCATTTTTATACTCCTGAATGCTGCTTCAACCACAGCTGGAGGTGGGCCAGCAAAAGTCATTACCGTTCGGTTGGCGCCCGCACCCGGATCGATATGTAGCAATTCGACACCCTCAGCAGACCGAATGGCCTCGGCGATCACTTCAATTACTTCGGGCCTGCGCCCCTCGCTAAAATTTGGTACGCATTCGATTTGCTCCATTGTCCTTGGGCTTGGTTATCGCTCCTGAAAGGCCTTCCACAAAATTTCCGCCGGGTGCATCGCCCGTAAGCCCGTCCCGTCGAATATTTGATGCCGGCAGCTCGTGCCGGGCGCAGCGATCCAGGTCGATTCCTCGATTTGGCGCAATGCCGGGAAAAGCACCAAATCCCCAATCTGCATACTCAACGCGTGGTGTTCGGCCTCGTATCCAAAAGACCCGGCCATCCCGCAACAACCGGTAGGCAGGTGCTCGACGGTAAACCGTTTGGGTAAGTCTAAAACCATTGCGCTGGCTGTTATCCCGTCCAGTGCTTTTTGATGACAGTGGCCATGTAATACTATGTGTTGCGCCCGCTCCGTAAAGTCACTGGGGCCAATCCTGCCGGCCTCAGCTTCGCGCCATAGAAAGCCTTCCAGAGTATAACAATACTCTCCCAATTGCTGAGCCTTTTCTTTTAAATCATCACCGACAAGCTTGGGATACTCATCGCGAAAACCCAGGATAGCAGAAGGCTCAATACCCACTAGCGGAACGTTGGCGTTTACGCGATCGGCAAAATGCAGCACATTGGCGCGCGCCAGATTGCGTGCCTCATCAAGCATCCCATTGGAAATGTGCGCCCTTCCACTATCTGCCCCACGCCCCAAATGCACCCGATATCCCAAATTGATTAGTAAACGAATAGCAGCGATCCCGATATCCCGGTCATTGATATCAGTAAATTCATCACAGTATAGTTGTACCGCCCCTTTCGGAAATGCACGTTTTCGCCATCTCCGCCGATTCCACCAGTACCAGGAACGCAACGACCGATGTACCTTGGGCAACGACCGGTCTGGAGCCAGGCCCAGACTTTTTTTCACCAATCTGCTTAAAACGGGCTGGGTAAGGAGAAAATTAGCGGCTGGAGGTGCCCAGGCCGCCAGGCGATTGAGCCGACCGATGTTGGCAATGGCCCACATGCGCAACGGCCGTCTCCTGCCTTGATAATACTGGTATAAAAACTCTGCCTTCATCGTCGACATATCCACATTCGACGGGCACTCGGAGGTGCAACCTTTACAGGACAAACAAAGATCCAGTACTTCGTAGAGATCTTCGTGCTGGAAAGGGTTAAGGAATTCGGGCCTGTGGTGGGTGAGCATTTCCCGTAGCGCATTCGCCCGCGCCCTGGTCGTATCCTTTTCTTCGCGGGTAGCCATATAACTGGGACACATGGTACCTCCCGAAAGCGCTAATTTGCGACAATCGCCCGAACCATTGCACCGCTCTGCCGCACGCAGGATACCCTGATCAGCCGACCAGTCGAAGAAGGTCTTCACTTGCGGTAAATCCTGGCCGGAAGCATACCGAAAGGATTCGTCCATTGGGGCGGCATCCACGATTTTCCCTGGATTGAAAAGCCCAAAAGGATCCCAGTGCTGCTTGATCAAGCGGAGTAACTCGTAGTTTTCTTCACCCAGAACAAGCGGGATAAATGGGGCACGCACCCGCCCGTCGCCGTGCTCCCCGCTGAGGGAGCCGCGGTACTTTTTCACCAGCCGCGCGCTGGCTTCGCTGATGGCTTTAAAGGCCGATCGATCACCCGGATCTTTGAGGTTAAGGATCGGCCTGAGATGCAACTCCCCGTCGCCGGCGTGGGCATAGTAAACTGCTTTTTGACCGAAACCCTCCATAAGCTGGGTAAACTCCTCGATGTAAGCCGGTAGATCCGCAACCCTTACGGCCGTATCTTCAATACAGGCAACGGGTTTGGCATCGCCCGGCAGATTGGAAAGTACCCCAAGGCCCGCTTTGCGTAAGGCCCATATGCGTTGGGTATCTTCCCCTTCGATTATTGGAAAGGCATACCCGCACCTCCGGGCGCGCATAGCGTCTGCCAAGCGCTCGGCTTCTTGCCAGGCACGTGCCGGGTTAGCGCCGCGTACTTCTACCAGAAGTACTGCCTGTGGATCACCTTCCAAGAAAAACCGGTTGCGTTGTTGAGCAATATTTTCCCGGGTGCAGTCCAAAATGGTTTTATCCATCAGCTCGCAAGCGCTGGGACGAAAGTCGAGAACCGGCTCAACGGCGCGCAAGGCGTCGATCACCTGCCGGAAATGAATCGCTACCACAGCAGCAGCCGGAGGGAGTAGCGGTTGCAGTGCAATCTTTATTTCCGTAGTTATCGCAAGCGTGCCCTCCGAGCCGGCCAGCAGGCTGGAAAAATTGAATGGTGCCCCCCCGGCGTCGAAGGGTTGCATTGCTAATAACTGGTCTAGCGCATATCCGGTATTCCGGCGCTGGATAGTGGGATGGGGAAAATGCCGGCGAATGTGCGTTTGATTATCCGGGTGGCTTAGTAGCTCGTAAATGTGGCGGTATAACCGGTTTTCTAACCATTCCCCCTCCATTTTTACCCGAAATTGCCCTGGATCGAGTGGCCCGAAAACAGCCGGGGAGCCATCGCTGAGGACGGCCGTCACCTCTAGCAAATGCTGACGCGTTGTACCATATATGATCGAGGAGCTACCACAGGAATTATTACCCACCATACCGCCAATGGTTGCCCGGTTGGCAGTCGATGTATTGGGCCCGAAGCACAATCCGTGGGCGCGCAGATGGTGATTAAGCTCATCTCGAATAACACCCGGCTGCACACGTGCCCAACCCTCCTCGGGATTGACCTCCAGAATGCGGTTCATGTAACGGGAAGTATCCAGCACGATGCCTTCACCTACACACTGTCCGGCAAGGGAGGTGCCAGCCGCACGTGGCACAATGGGTACCCGGTGTTTCCAGCAATAATTGACGACTTTTTGAATGTCTTTCTGGTGCTTAGGGAAAATAACGGCTTGCGGTAAGGCCCGGTATACCGATGCATCTGTGGCATATAAGATCTTATGCAATTGATCAGTACGGATATCACCACTCAATTGGGCTCGTAAGGCGTCGAAAGAAGTAGCCATAATCCACCTTTATCTGAAAATACCGCTTACTTTCCAGACCAGGAAATACCCAGGTTGGAAAAACGTAGAAAAAAGACATTACACCCTCCCGGTAGCTCAATCTTTTTTCTTCTTTCCCAGCGCTTTGATTTCGTGCTTACGGCTACTGGGCAGGGTGTAGGAGATATTGAAATCTTGTAGCACCGCATCCAGTACCTCATCTTCTCCCTCCGTGTAACCATCCTTGAGGTGGTAGCCTGCAAATGAGCTGATCGTACCCCAGTAAAAGGCGGTCAGGCCGCCCCGCAATTCCTTAACTACGTAAAAAATCGGGGTATCGAGCTCCCGCTCTATCATTTTGGTCAGGATAAGACCTTGGGTCTTGGTAAGGCCCTTGAGGGGATCCTTGTACTCATCCTTAAGCTCGTTATGCAGATTTTTGACGAATTTCTTGTATTTCCGCTTACCCATTACCGTTTCCGCGTACTCTACTTCGCGATACTGCCGGATGGCCTCTACGGCATATGGATAAACAATTGTGGCATAGTGGCGGTATAGACGATATCTCCGAAAGTCATCAGGATCATCGAATGTACGGAAGGAGCTAACCGCAACATCTTGCAAGCTCGCCAGGATGATCGTATCCCCGCACTCATCTACCGAAAAAGGATAAATATTACCGTCGATCGTCACGGTTCCCATTGTTTGTGCCTGAGGGTTGTAGCTGGCCCCAACGATCATAATGATCCCCACCAAAAGCTTCTTCATAATTCACACGTTCGATTCCGGTTAAATTTTATCCTGCGGTAAGTTGTACTTATCCAACGAAATTCGCAAGGCGGCTAATATACTGCGGGCGGAAATTCCGCAGCACGGCGCCTCATTACCATTGCGCCTGTATAGAGAACGAACGCCGAATCCCGATGGCCGTTCGCAGTCAGCCTTCGGGATTTGGTTTGACTCCATCACAGAAAGTTAAAACATTAGGTGAGCCCTTCGCGTACCGCTTTCATCGGAATACCGATACACTTTTTTTCCATGTAGGCGAGCATGCGCTCCATCAAATCGCGCGATTGGTCATCGAGTGAAGAGATTTCTTTATGAAAGACTTCGTTGATCGCTTTCGATTTCACAGCTTTAATTTGCACGGGAACTTCGCGCATAGCGATTTCCATCTGGCGCTGACGATAAAGCACCGGAAACTCCTCAATGTATTCTTCCAGCAAGGCTTGCGCTTTTTTTACTTCCTGCTCGCGAAAGGCAAGGTTTTCCTTCGCGGAATTCCGAAGACCATCGATTTCAATATAGGTCGGACGGAAACGCTCCACAACAGCCATATCTACATTGTGGGGAATCGCGAGATCAATAAGTACTTTTTGGCCGGACTCGCCCTGCAGCAGCCGTTCGTACAATTCGGGTGTTACAATAGGGTCAATGGATCCTGTGCACACGATCATGCAATCGAAACCGCCTTGGTAATCCTGCAGAGCACGGATGGGCAATGCTTGGCCGTCCAGCATGGCTGCAAGGTTTATAGCTTTGCCAATGGTACGGTTAAAGACAGTCACTCGCTCGAAACCGTGTTTTTTCAAGAATTTAGCCACCAGCAGATTGGTCTGGCCCGCACCGATGAGCAGGATGCGTGCATCTTTGGCGACATGAGCATGTAACATCTTCTGGATAGCCAGCGAAACGATAGATACCGGCTTATCGCCGATTTGAGTGGTTGAATAAACGCCTTTTGCCGTCACCACGGCTTGCTGAACAGCCATGCGCAAATCGTCTCCCGTAAGCCCCCAGCTTTTACACTGATCGTAGGCTTCGCGCAGTTGCCCCAGAATCTGGCGCTCGCCAATGACCAGAGAATCAATAGAGGCGGCTACTTCGTACAAGTGACGTAGGGCTTCCATACCCTCCAATTGGTAAGCCTTTTCATTGAGTGAATACAACTGCTCATCGGAAAGGGTAGGATTAACCTGACGGAAAAAACGATAAAGGAATTGCTCGTCCAGGTTCTGATCGGAAGTAAAAAAGTACATCACCCGGTTACAAGTAGCGAGATACAACAACTCTGGAAGTTCAAAAGCTGCTTTGAGTTCATCCAGTTGACCCCGCAAATCCTTTTCATCTGTGGTTTTGACAACAAAATCACAGATATTTTTTAAGCTAATCCGCTTGTGCGTTACGGTGATGATCTTATAATGGTTCAACATGATCCCTGAACGGTCTAGGCTTTTGCAAAAATAATTGGCAGACTAGGTAATAATGTCACGACTCTGTAAACAAGGTTAAACAAAAAATTTTTGCCGGTGTTAGATTGCTTCGTTAAGATTCTCATATGGGTCAAGAAGCTATGACAGAACCTTACTATCCCAGCACTTTTGCGCCTTCTACGCAAAGCGAGGTAAGAAACGACGTTTAGACAAAAAAAGGTGGAACTTGCTTACTGGTACAATTATAATGTCCAAAAACCGGCTTGCCAATGATAATGATCACCTGCAAAAGATGCCAAAAATCGGTTTGTCGTTTTACCTGCACTCCGCTCGAACACTTACCTATAACTACGCTTTGTCTCCGGATTTAGATTGCCAAGGTGGCACAAGTTGATGAAAAACTGACAAAAACAGCCTTCGACTCCAAAAAGGATGGAGACCTTTCTCTTGGTCGGGATGAATGATGGTTTTTAGGTATGCGGCAAGAAAGTTTAGGCATCTTGCTGCAATCGGCGACGGTCAATCTTACCGCTTGGACTTAAGGGTAATTCAGTCAGGAAAACTACCGACTTGGGCACTTTATAGCGGGCCAGGTGTTGACGGCAATGTTCGAGCAATGCCTCTTCCTGGAGGCCTCCGCTCTCGGTCGTAACAACAAAAGCCCGGCCTACTTCTCCCCATTTTGGGTCCGGCACCCCGAGTACTACCACCCCCTTAACTGCTGGATGTTGGTTAATGACGCGCTCGACTTCGGCAGGATAGACGTTTTCACCTCCGGAAATAAACATATTTTTAATGCGATCTACGACATACAAGTAACCCGCTTCATCTTCGCGCAGCATATCTCCCGAGTGGTACCAGCCGTCGACAATCGATTTTTGAGTGGCCTCCGGGTTTCGCCAGTAGCCCGGAGTAACCATGGGACCGCGCAGTAATAATTCACCCGCCTCGCCTGGTGGCACCTGCTTACCATCGGGCCCCACCAGCTTGTATTGTACATAAAAATTAGGTCTGCCGATGGAGCCTTTCTTTCGCACCGCGTCGTCCTGGTGCAGGGAGGTCAGATTAGGGCCCGCCTCAGTCATGCCAAAGCCCTGCCGGATCGCTACACCGCGGTTGTGCCATTGTTCGATTAAAGGTATTGGCATGGGTTCACCCCCTACGATAGCATAGAGAAGCGTTGAAAGGTCAGCAGCGTCGAAAGCCGGTTCGGCAGCCAGCATCCGGAGCATAGTTGGTACCCCCATGAAAATAGTAGACTGTTCCGTTTCCAGTGCCCGCAATCCGGCTGCTGCATCGAACTTCTTGAATAAGCAGGTGTAACCGCCCCGGTGCAGCAGTGGTGTAGTCAGTACGTTCCAGCCGCCGGTATGAAAGGGCGGCATAAAATTGATCGTGCGACTTTCGGAATTTAAAATCAGGCTCAAAGCGGTATTTACACTGTTCCAGAACAGCATTCCATGGGTATATAAGGCGCCTTTGGGAAAACCGGTCGTACCAGAGGTGTATAAAATAAATACCGGATGATCCGGCTCCAACGTCCGTGCCGGAAAAAGATCCGTTTTTCCAGTTGATTCCTGGAGGTATTCGGACAGCTCCTCCAACGACCAGCGCGCCTTGATCTTAATATATCCAGGAGCTTCGTCTAATAGTGACTGGTACTTCGATTCGCTGATGACCAGCTGTGGATCACAATTTTGTAGCTGATAATCAATTTCGGCCGGTGCCAGTCGATAGTTGAGCGGCACCAAGACAGTGCCGGCCTTTTGTGCTGCAGCAAATAAGGCGACATACTCCAGACAATTGTCGGCCAAAACCGCTACGCGATCGCCCTTTTTCAATCCGAAGTGATCGGAGCAATAGGAAGCCAGAGCATCTCCCTGTGCGTTGAGCGCTCCGTAAGTCAACGTGCGCCCCGATTCCCATTCTTTCAGCGCTATTTTATGGGGGCTGTAAATCGCCCACCTGGCCGTCCAGTCTGTAGTCCACTGTTCCATATCGCTTCAACCGTTCTTGGTGTAAGATCAATTGTAACTCACAACCGGAAGGCTGCGCTGGCAAATGCCAGGCCGCCGCCGGACCCGATGAAAAATATCAAATCGCCTTCGTTAATTTTATCTTTTTCCCAGGCATCGTTAAAAGCCATTGGAATGCAAGCCGAGCCCGTATAACCGTAATAATGCATAATAGTGTGTGCCTTTTCCCGGGGTGCCCCCAACAAATCCAGGGTCTCCCAAATTGCATTGATATTGATCTGGGTGATCAGGTAGTGATCAACCGCTTTGGGCTCCACATCGAGCCGACTACAAAGGTTGCGCGCCATTTGACTCCAAATCTGCGGATTCAGCTCTTTGGGAAATTTCTTGACAAACTTCAACAGGTGATCCTTGCGTTCTAGGACTCCTTTTTCACCGACTGGGTGACGGGTGCCGCCCCCATAGATGCCCATCCATTCGTTGTACTCTCCGCGTGAGATGAGCTCACTGCCGAGAAAGCCCCGGTGTGGATGGTCATCTTCCGCCCCCAGAACCACCGCTCCGGCCCCATCGGCGAAGAGCGTTACCGTTTTTTTATCGTACAAATCCAGGTATTTACTCATCGCGTAAGCGCCAATAACCAGCACCCGGTTATATTGATCGTCCGAACGAATGTACTTCGCACCGATATCCATGGCCGTCACAAAACCAGCGCAGGCCGTATTGATATCGAAAGTACCGGCGTTGGTCGCCCCCAATCGGTGCTGTACCACCGAGGCAGTAGAGGGGGAAACAAATTCCGGTGTGTCAGTTGACAAAACAATAAGGTCTAGTTCCTCGGATTTCACTCCTGCGCGCGCCAAGGCTTGCTGAGCAGCAGCTTCGGCGAGGTCGGCAGTGCTTTCCATATCGCTGCACCAACGCCGCTCGTAAATCTGAACCACCTCGCGCAGCCAGGTATCGACATCTTCCTCTAGGATTTTGTTGAAATAGCTATTGGGCAGTGTCCGTTCCGGGGCGTGGGCCCCAACGGATATAATTCTGGCGTTTCGCATGATTTTATTGTAAAAAGCCAGCTCCCGGGAGCGGTCTAACCCAATAGGCTATACCCCCCGGAGCCAGCTGACATAGGAAGATTTCCAAGTTTACTTTATCGGATCGATGGCCCCCAACTTGACGCGTAATTCCAGGGCAAATAATCGGCCGGTAGGCGGAGCTGCGGTGAACTCCCGCATTTCGGTATCAAAGAGGTTCGAGACGTTACCGGCTACGGTAAAGATATCATTGATGCGGTATCCCATACCCAGGTCGAAGGTAACAAACCCACCGAGCGGACCGTAGTTAAAGGCATCTGCAGAGCGAGCATTCTCAACGATAGGAACACCCCGGTAGGATACGCCAGGTATGGTCTCCGAAGCAATCTGGAAGCTCGAGAAGTAATTGTACTCCTGTACCCAACGTGTAAAGAAGCTGCCGAAGAAACGACTGCCGGCATAACGCAGCTCCAGATTGGCCTTGTTCTCAGGTGCATTCACAAGTAGATCGAGAAAATTAACTTCGCCGTTACCATCGAAGTCATTTTCCAGGTTGTCTTCGTCAATATCATAGCTGAAGAAGGAATAATTAGCCGTGGCACTCAGCTGCGGAGTGAAATAGTAAGTAGCGCTTAAATCGAACCCGTAGGTGTTGAATTCTCCGAAGTTGACGTAGGAGGCCACTAGACCACCCAGCGCTTCGAACCCATCCTGCACTTCTTCGATGGGCGTGTTACCGCGCAAGGCAGCCACACCCAATACTTGCAACGGACTTAGGAAATCCTCGGAGATGTTAAAGTAAGCATTGGCATCCAGGAATAACTTGCTTTCGACCAGCTGTCCGCGGTAACCCAGCTCGATAGTCTGCAAGCGCTCAACTTCCTGCGCCGGTACAGTCGAACCGTCGACCAAGGTGAAGCCCTCAGCATTACCCAGGATCAAGCCGTTGAACAAGTTACCGTACAGATTGAGGATGGTAGGTGCGGCAATACCCTGGCCGTACGTCAGGCGCCAGGTGCCTTTATCGCCTACATTCAAGATGCCCACTTTGGGTACAAAGTTAAAGCCATAGGCTTCGTGGTTATCGGCCCGGGCGGCCGCAATGGCCCGCCAGCCACCGCCGAAGTCGTATTGCAGGTGCGCGTAACCACCCACCTGATTGACGTTGATGAAATCGTCTTCGTCTTCATCGAGCAGATAGGTCCCAAGGCTGTTGGCCTGGTCTAGGAAGTATTGCACCCCAGTAACCAGTTCTAAATTGCCAAACTTTTCGTTGTATTGTACCTCTGCTGCCCAACGGCGAGAGTCATCCTGAAATTTGGCACCACTGGCAAAGGAAAAGTCGCCACCGGCTTCCTCCTCACTCAGCCCTGCGTCCAAGCCTCGGTAATACTGCTTGGTACGCTCGTCGATCGAATAGGTGTCGTCGGTTTTACTAGTCGTCAAATTAACCTGAGCAAACCAGTTGTCGGTGGCGTAGCGCAGTTGGTAGTAGTTGATGCGCCAATCAATAATCTGGTTGCGCCCCACGTTGGTAGGAGAAAGATAAGTACTATTACTACGCCCGTAGTTGAAGATTAAATCGTGCCCTTCCTTAGGCGTAAAATAAACGGCAGCTTCCGTTTGCAGGAATTCCAGGTCGCGATCGAGCATGAATTCTTCGTAGGCCTCGACCTCCCCGTCGGGGCCCAGGCTGCCGTCGGCCATTAGGCGATCGATGTACACAGAGTCGACATATTCGAACTCTTCGGCCCTGGAATAGCCCACATTGACCTTATACGCCCACTTGTCATTCAGGACCTGGGCGTGTCGAGCCCGGGTGTAAAACTGACTCTGATTACCCGCACCCACCACAAAATCCGTTCCGGCTGAGTTGCGGGGATCTTTGGTGATAGTATTGAGCAATCCGTTATGCGCATTGGGACCATACATTGTCGAGTTGGGTCCCAGAACCACCTCAATGCGTTCGATATCTTCTTCGATCACGGTATTAAGGGGTCCAAAAGGCAGCCCTGTCGCAATCAAAGTGGAATAGCGTCCGTCGGTTACCTGCAGGTTCTTGGCATTAAAGTTTGAGTTGAAGCCCCGAACGTTGATCCCAATGCCCGCTACGCCGGCCCGGAAATAGTCGATCCCCTTCTGGCGGGCCAGCAGTTCTGCAGAGTTCCCGGCATGGTCGGTCAACTCTTGGGGAAAAATAGTCTCGATCGTGGCGGGAGATTCGGTCAGCTTTTCCCGCCGTCGCGATCCCGATACGACGACCTCTTCACCTACCGTAGCGCCCGCTACCAGGGTGATATCAAGATCTACCTCGCCCCCTTCGCCTAGTGCTACATCACGCTCTTCGCTCTGGTAGCCCAGATAGGAGATTTTAACCGTGTAATTGCCGGGGTCGAGGCCGCTGATACGGAATGAACCGTCCAAATCGGTAGAGGCACCGCGCGTCGAACCCTCTAATACGATGTTTGCGCCGACAAGCGGTTCGCGGGTTTCCTGATCACTCACGGTACCGGCTATGGTACCGGACTGGGCCTGGAGCACCCAAGTCGCCAGGAACAGACCTAGGAATGTACTATAAAATTTCTTCATGTTGATAAGGTTTCGGTAATCGTTTGATACTTTATGCGGCTTATCAGCTGTCGGTAAAAATTATATCCTGGCTGAATTCCGCAACATTTTTAAAAATTCTGAATCGAAATTAGGGGATAATGAAATGTTTGTATCACCAGAACATAAATTTAAACTAGTCGACTAAAAAGCTTCAGCTAAGACATTTTAGCTTTAATTTATTGATTATCAATTATTAAAATCATAGATTTTTTAGGTTGACCTTTATGCCATTTCGTCCGAAAAAATTGAAGAGACTTATTACTTAGCCCCCTGAAAAACAGATCGATAAAAGCGCCTCGAAACGTCCTATCCCTCCCCAATGCTCGGAAAATGGGGCCTCAACAAGGGAATTTACTAAAAGTCAACCCTAGCCAATCCGCTTTTGATAGGGGTTAGAATCTTACCTACCTCTCAGAAAAGTCCATGCTAAAATTATGCACAGTAAGCAGTTTTTATTACTACACAATAAATTGATATTCAATTTATTGTACCATCTAAAAAACTTCGAATCAAAAAAATTCCGAAAAAGGCTCTATCGTCAACCCCTAAAAAATATTATTTAAAACATTATTTCATCGCTGGTGTAGGTTGCCGATCATTTATATTGCGACTTGCGATCCCGGCCACACAATCATTCAAAAAATACCATGCCGGTCGTCTTATAAAACCCGCACCTTATGGCATCACCGGAACTTGTCTTTGCTACGGCCATACTGATCGGCCTTTACGCCGCCCTGCTGCTTTTTTTTGTCGTCAGGGGCGCCATGCGCACTGGCAGTATTGCCGAGTATGCCGTGGGTAGTATTCAGTTTTCGCCCTACACGGTAGCCCTATCACTGGCCGCCTCCATCACTAGTGCAGCCACATTCATCATCAACCCCGGATTTATCGCACTGTACGGGTGGAGCGGCATCATTGCACTGGGCATCGTGCTGCCCTTTGGGGTTTTTGTATCGTTGGTCATACTGACGAAAAGCTTTCGCAGCCAAGGGGTGCATGTCAAGGCGCTGACCATGGCGCAATGGATCGGAAAGCGATACCAGAGCCCTGGATTTGCCATCTTTTTCGGCTTTTTATCTTTGCTACTGATCACTTTCATGGTATTGATTTGCGTAGGCATGACCAAGGTGCTGAGCAAATCACTCAATGTTGCTGAACTGCCTGTACTGATCAGCCTGGTCGTATTTGTTTTTGGCTACATGATGTTCGGCGGAGCCAATTCCATGGTATACACCAACACCATACAAGCCGGCATCATGATCGTCGTCGCTTTTATTCTACTCACTTCCGGATACGAACATTTTTCTGAAGGCGTACAGGGGTTTGTGGAAAAATTGCGTGCAGTCGACCCCTTGCTGGTAACCGCCACCAATCCCTCTAGCTTCCTCTTTCGCGATTATTTTGAAATCATTTTCTGTTCAATGATCGTTGGCATCGCCATTGTTTGTCAGCCACATATTATCACGAAGTCCCTCCTGCTCAAAGACGAGCGGGATGTAAATCGTTACCTGATCGTTGCCATTCTGGTTGAGGCCTTGTTCTTTTCTGTAGTTGCGGCCGGGCTTTACGCACGCCTGAGCTTTCCGGACCTGACCGTCGGGGGCGAGCCGCTGAAGATGGACGGCATCATTCCGGCCTACGTAGTCCAGGAGTTCCCAATTTACATTGGCCTCGTAGTCATTCTGGGACTGCTCTCTGCAGGTTTGTCCACCCTGGAAGGACTGGTCCAAACCGTACCGACCAGCATCACTTCCGATATTGTAGCCCCCATTATTGGGGAGCGCGTTACTCAGGGCCCCGGCGGTCCGCGTTTGTTACAGGCTATTAATAAGGTTGTCATCGTATTGCTAGCAGTAGTAGTTATCAGTCTATCCTACCAGCAATTGGTCAATCCCAGTTTGAGTGTTGGCATTTTCGCACAAAACGGGGTGTACGCCTACTTCTCTGCAGCTTTCGTTCCGGTGCTCTTGGGTATTTTCTTCCGCAACGTACCCCGTGCTGCACCCATTGCCGCTTCGATCACCGCGGTGCTGGTCCACTTTTCGGTTTATTACGGCCGCCTGACGTGGTACATGCAAGCCGAGGTACGCAATCCGGCCGTGGCCGCTACCCTGGCCATCTTGAGTTCCCTGGCGGTTGGACTTATCCTGTATTTTGCTTTGCGAAAAACTACGGCACCCGATTCACCATCGACCACCCAAACGCAGAATGTAGCTTCTACCCATGCTTCCTAAAACCAAAGTTCATGAGAGCATCCATCACTTTAGCGTTACTAATCCTTAACTACTGGGCTTCGGCCCAGCATCCAGAAGCCGCCATGAAAAACGTCGACTATCCCTTTCCGGTAAAATACCAGAAAATAGCCGATGACATCGAACTGGCCTACCTCGAGGTGGGGCAAGGCCCGAAAACGTTACTCTTTGTACACGGTTTGGGCAGTTATTCCCTGGCATGGAAAAAAAATATCGAAAAACTCCAGACCAACTTCCGGTGCATCGCAGTCGACCTTCCCAATTACGGCAAATCGAGTTCGGGTGATTATCCTTTCACGATGTCGTTTTTTGCCGAAGCCATTGCTGATTTTATAAGAATCAAAAAGCTGGACAATGTAATATTGGTGGGCCACTCTATGGGCGGACAAATTGCTTTAACCCTTGCCTTACAGCCCGACCCACCGATTGAAGGTCTTGTGTTACTCGCTCCGGCCGGATTTGAAACCTTTACCGAAGACCATCGCACATGGTTCGCCAGCCTGTTGACGCCAGAAAGCATTCGGAAAAATACGCCCAAACAAATTGAGTTTAATTTCAACCTCAACTTCCATGGTAATACAATGCCGGAATCGGCACGCTTCATGTATGAAGACCGGCTTAAAATGCGAGCCGATACAGCTGCTTACGGCCGCTACTGCGCTATGATTCCACGTTGTGTTGCCGGCATGTTAGCCGAACCGGTCTTCGACCGCCTTGCGGAAGTGACGTTGCCGACGCTGATCATATACGGCAAAGAAGATGCCCTCATTCCCAATCGCATCTTGCACCCACAAATGACGACCCAACAAGTGGCCGAAAGCGGTCACGAGCAACTGCCCAACAGCCAACTCAAAATGCTGTCGCCCTGTGGTCATTTTGTACAGTGGGACTGCGCCGAAACCGTCAATGAAGCCATTCAAAATTTTGTCACCGACTAATAACCTAACATCTAATGAACCGACTCGAAAATAAAGTTGCAATTGTTACCGGCGCTGCCAATGGCATCGGTAAAGCTACTGCCGAACGATTCATGGCTGAGGGCGCCAAAGTCGCTATTTGGGATATCGATGAACAGAAAGGACGCCAAATCGCTACCCAGGCACAGGCTAAGGGCCACCACGCCAGATTCTACAAGGTCGACACGACCAGCCTGGAGTCAGCCCAACAAGCCGCCGCTACCGTAGTTGAGGATTATGGCCAGATCGATATCCTTATCAATAATGCTGGCATCACCCGGGACGCTTCCATGAAGAAAATGTCGCCTACGCAGTGGCAACAAGTGATTGACGTCAACCTGACCGGGGTCTTCCATTGCACCAAAGCCGTAAGCCCGTATATGTTGGAGCGGCAATATGGACGCATTCTCAATGCCGCTTCGGTAGTGGCACTCTACGGAAATTTCGGACAAACCAATTATGCCGCTACCAAAGCCGGCCTGATCGGAATGACCAAGGTTTGGGCCCGGGAATTCGGACGCAAAGGCATAACGGTGAATGCGGTGGCTCCGGGTTTCATCCGCACCGAAATGGTCGAGGCCGTACCACAAAATATCCTGGATGATCTGGCCGCAAAGACTCCCCTGGGCCGCCTGGGACTCCCCGAAGAGATCGCCGATGCTTACTTGTTTCTGGCTTCTGATGAGGCCGCCTTCATTACCGGAACAACACTAAGTGTAGACGGCGGACTCGTTCTCTAGGCTAAAAAGCCGTACATTTAGTGCGTAATGGTGGAAATTCCTTGAGGGATGAGAAGTAAACTGCAAAAATTCACCGCTTTTGCCAATACGCTCCTGCCGCATGAGACGGTATATTTACTGTCGGTGCAGCAGTTGGAAGATCCGCAAAAGCTGGAAATTTTACAGCGGATCGACTACAATTGCCGACATATCGACCAGTTTACCCCCTTCGACACTAAAATCGATAAGCGCAAATACTCCCATCTCAAAAACTGGATCGTGCGCCGCCTCGATGCCATTGACGTGGACCGGCAATTTGCCTGGATGATCGATCTTGAGCAAAAAATCGTGACCGACCGGATCGATCAGGCAAAAGAAAAGCAACTGTTGCGAGCCGTCCGAAATTACCAGCATCCAGCTTTTTACTTTTCGAAATTTTATGAATTGCTGCGCAACTACCGGCAGTTTTTACTCATCCGGATGCGCCACGCCGACCACCAGTTGGTCAACGATTTCTTACAGGAATACCACGAAGCCTACCTGGCCAGTAAACGCACCGAAGAGCAAATGCACCAGGCCACCCAGGATATTGTCAAGCAATACGCCGAAAACAGCGTCGAATCCATTCAATGGGAAAAATGGCTTGACCGGATATTTTTCGACGAAAAGCTGGATGGCTACCACTGCTACATGGCTTTTGTGCGGCTTACTTTTATCAGCTTTAATTACCGCAAATTTGACCTGCTGGAGGAAAAATTCGACCACCTTGACCGGGCTTTCCTAAAAGGGCGGTTTTATTCGCGACGGATTCTGCTGAACTATTACAGCATTCGAATGCTTTTCAGCGCCAAGCTGCGGGAGTTTGAGCAGTCGATCTACTACGGCTACCTTTCGGTTCGAGGCAAGACCCACGATTACCTTTTCTACGTCAACAACCTCAGCGCCGTTCTCCAGCGTGCCGGGCGGGCTCAGGAAGCGTTGCAATTGATGCGCAACGCCACCCAGGAGATGAAGACTACCCAAAACATGCACAACAAAATTGGTTTTGTAGCCTATTATGTAAAGAGCCTGCTCGGTAATCAGCTTTTCCGTAATGCCGAGAACTACGCCGAAACTTTTCTCAAGGCCTACGAGCGGGAGGTTTTACAATACCGCTGGCATACATTCTTTTCTGCCTACCTGGAAGCCCTTTTGGGTCAGCACAAATACCGCAAACTATTGCGCGTGGCAGAAAAATACCGGCTAGAGGAACGGGAAGCGTCTTTCATTTCAGGTACAAACTACCTGCCCAGTATCCATTGGTATACCGAAGTGGCCCGTTACAAAGAGGGGATGATTAATCAACAAGCCATTCGAAATCATCTGGAAGGTTACCTGTCGGCCAATCGGCAATTTAGGGAGCGTACTCCGCAGTTGCGCGAATTATTATCCAACTTGCGGGGGCAAATTCCTGAGGTGGTCAACTATTTACAATTCGGTTGAGCTGGCTTAATTTGCAAGCATGTTGATTGGGTTCATTGCACTTTATCTCCTCCTAACGTTACTGGTAGGCTGGTGGGCCTCGCACCGGGTGCACAATACCCGGGACTTTGCCGTAGCCGGCAGCAACTTGCCGTTGCTAGTTGCTGCCTCCGCCCTGTTTGCCACCTGGTTTGGCTCGGAGACCATACTCGGGGCTTCGTCCGAGTTTGTCGAACACGGCCTGCTGGGCGTAATCGAAGACCCATTCGGTGCAGCCCTATGCTTGCTACTGGTTGGCGCGTTTTTCGCCCGCCCGCTTTACCGCTTGCAGATCCTAACGTTTAACGATTTCTTCCGCATGCGCTTCAGCCGGACTGCCGAATTGGTCTCCGCCCTCTTCATGATCCCCTCCTATTTTGGTTGGATTGCCGCCCAACTGGTTGCCCTGGCTGTCATGTTTCAGGTATTGGCCGGCATACCCTTGGTGTATGGCATAATCAGCGGCGCCTTAATTGTTGTTTTCTACACCTTCATCGGTGGCATGTGGGCGGTATCGGTTACCGATGCGATCCAAACCGTTGTGATTATTTCCGGATTATTTATTTTGTCCAGTCTTTTACTCCGGCAGATTGGCGACTGGGAAACTATTTTAAGCGCTACACCCACCCGTTTTTTTCGTTTCATTCCCGACCCCGGATGGCACAACTACGCCCATTACCTCGCTGCCTGGATCACGATTGGACTGGGGTCCATACCCCAACAGGATGTATTTCAGCGCGTAATGGCGGCCCGCAACGTCGATACCGCAGTTCGGGCCTCTTATTTAGCTGGGCTGCTGTACCTCACCATTGGCCTCCTCCCGCTTTTTATCAGTCTTTGCGCAAGTATACTCTATCCTGGGATCGGAGCGGGCGACGCTCAGGGTTTAATTCCCGCCCTGGTAATGCGTCATGGAAATTTGGGGTTACAGATCCTTTTTTTCGGCGCCCTGGTATCGGCCATTCTGAGTACCACTGCGGGCGCTATGCTTGCACCCGCCACGGTGTTGGGTGAAAACATTATCCGTCCGCTACTCGAAAGTCCTTCCGATCAGCTGATGCTGCGCGCGATGCGGTTGTCCGTAGTATTTGTCGGGGTATGTTCGGCCCTCATGGCCATGGCTAGTGCCAACATCTATGATCTGGTAGCCCAATCTTCGGCACTCAGTCTGGTATCGCTCTTTGTCCCCTTGGTAGGAGGCTTGTACTGGAAAAGATCTTCCGATACCGGTGCTTTAATGGCAATGGGTGCAGGTATGACCACTTGGATAGGAGCCGAATTTCTGGTTCACTCTGAAATACCCAGTCTGTTATGGGGTACTCTGGCCGCAATTATTGGAATGATTGCCGGTTCGCTGTTTTTCCCCGACAATTCCTATCTGCAGTTTTTGCAAGCCAAAGTAGGCAATGCCGGCAAAGTACCAAGCGTTTAATCACCCAAATTCGGCCAGTCTTTATTTGCCTGATTTTTTCAGGGGCCCTATCTTAATCGAAAGTTTTATTCCATTAACTCAAACCAAACCAGCTATGCAACTGAATTGGCATACCCTACTTCTCATACTTGTAATGATATTTGCGCAGCAGCCACTTTCTGCTCAAAAAAACAGCCCTAAGAAACGCATCGCGGTGCTGGGCTTTGAAGACAAATCGGATAGTGATTTCGGATGGTGGGGACAAAAAAGCGTCGGCGAAGGTGTGTCCGACATGATTGTTACGGAATTGGTAAATGCCGATCAATACCGGGTTATCGAGCGCGACCAGCTGAATAAGATCCTGCAAGAACAAGACTTGGGTACCAGCGGGATCGTCACCCCAGAATCGGCTGCCCAAGTGGGCAAAGTACTGGGTGTGGAGATCGCCGTCTTCGGGGCAGTGACCGAATACGGTTATGTACGCGACGACAGCCGTATCCGCATTGGATCTACCGGGCTGGGCGTAGGCAAACAGACAGCGGTTGCAGGTATAGACCTGCGAATCGTCAACACGACCACCGGTGAAATCATGGTTGCAGAGAACGTGCGCAACAGTAAACGCGCCATGAGTGGAAGCATCAATGTCAAAGACTTTTCCTTCGATAATCAGCGCAGCTTCGACGAATCACTGGTCGGTAAAGTGACCCGTAAATCAGTGGAAGACGTCGTACAGAAAATTAACAAGCAGGCCGAAATCGTTCCCTGGCAAGCCAAAATCATTACCGTGCAGGACGGCCTGGTGTATATCAACAGTGGCGCCCTTGACAACCTACAGATAGGTGAATCTTTTTACGTATACCGAGAGGGACAGGCGCTTGTCGACCCCGAGACTGGCCTCGAGTTGGGATCGATCGATGAAAAAATCGGTAGCGTGGAAGTGGTCGACAATAACGTGGCTGACGGTAAAGCCGCGGCCTGTAAAATCGTTTCCGGGGGGAACTTCGAACGGGGTGATGTCATCAAAGAAAACTAGCCGCCGCCCTTTTAGATCAGGGTATTTTTCTTAAATTTCCAATGAAAAACCCTCCGGCTACCGTTGCTAAAATCACCTCGAAAAAATTAAACGGATTTGCCAAAATGACATACACTTCCAAAATTTCCCGACAAAACGGCAGCCTTTAACCCTTGGCTAAGTTTTTGCACGGTGTAAATACGAAATGATGGACGAGAACCAGATCCTTATCGACCTTATTCGAATGGTAGCAAACAAGCACCCTCAAAAGGGTGCGCGTTTGGTGCAACGCTATTATCAGCGCTTGTTCGGATTGGAGCGCGAAGAGATCTGCGCCATGAAAACAAGTGCCTTCCTTAAAATGCTGGAAGATCGCAGCTTCTCCCCAAACGAGTTAAAAATTTTGGCGGAGATATTAATCTGGGAAGGTTCGCTTTTCGAAACGGCGAAAGATCTGGTGGAAGCGTATAAACCCTTAAAAAAAGCACTGATCATTTTCTTAACCCTGGAAAAGGCACCCGGCGCACCTGTGAGTCGCCGGGATATCGTCCGGGTCGAGGAAAAGATCGAACGCGTGTATTGCGGACCACGTTCTGACAACAACCGCAACGTGCCTAACGGGGTAACGCATTCAGCTCGTTCCCAATCATCTTAATTCGTATTGAGCAAACACCAGCAAAGATAATGACGTACGATAATTTCACCATTAAGGCCCAGGAAGCGATCCTGAAAGCCCAGCAAATAGCGGCCGGATTCGACCAGCAACAAGTTGACACGCCCCACTTGATCGAAGGCATCATGGATACGGACGAAAGCGTGGCCAATTTTCTTCTCCAGAAAATGGGGATCAACGTGCCTGCCTTGCGTAAGCAATTGGATGCCGCCATCGAAAATTACCCTAAAGTTGAAGGAGCGGAAAAGCAATACTTGAGTAGTGAGGCGAATCAAGCACTCAGCCGTGCTAAAAAGCGGCTGGCTGAATTCGGTGATGAATACATTTCGATCGAACTGATTTTATTGGGCATCCTCGAGGGCAAAGATAAGGGCGCCAGCATCCTAAAGGAACTGGGTGCTACTTCGGAAGACTTACGAGCTGCAATTGACGAACTGCGCAAGGGGAGTTCGGTCACCGACCAAAATGCCGAAGAGACCTACAATGCCCTCAATAAGTACGCCATCAACCTCAATGAGCGCGCCGAGTCCGGCAAACTGGATCCCATTATCGGTCGCGACGATGAGATCCGGCGAACCCTACACATTTTATCACGCCGCAAGAAAAACAACCCCATCCTCATTGGCGAGCCCGGAGTGGGTAAAACCGCCATCGTGGAGGGTATCGCCTGGCGCATCGTCAAAGGCGACGTGCCCGAAAACCTCAAAAGCAAACGCATCTATGCACTGGACCTCTCGGCCCTGATTGCCGGCGCCAAATTTAAGGGCGAATTCGAAGAGCGCCTCAAAGGCGTCATCAAAGAGGTCACGGAAGCTAATGGCGAGATCATTCTGTTTATCGATGAGATCCATACGCTTATCGGCGCCGGAGGCGGCCAGGGAGCGATCGATGCAGCCAACATCCTAAAGCCGGCCCTGGCGAGAGGCGAATTGCGCACGATCGGTGCTACGACTCTGGATGAGTACCAAAAGTACTTTGAGAGAGACAAAGCACTGGTCCGCCGTTTCCAGACCGTCTATATTGATGAACCCAGTGTGGAAGACACTATTTCCATCCTGCGTGGACTACAGGAGCGCTATGAGGTCTACCACAAAATCGAAATCCTGGACGAGGCATTGATCGCGGCTGCCGAGCTTTCGCACCGGTATCTCGCCGACCGCAAGCTGCCCGATAAAGCCATCGACCTGATCGACGAGGCGGCAGCGCGCCTGCGGCTGGAACTGGACAGTGTGCCCGAAGAAATCGATGAGTGGGACCGGCGCGTACGCCAGCTGGAAATTGAGCGCGAGGCCATCAAACGGGAAGGCAACGAAAAACAGGAAGCCGTCCTTAATGAGCAAATCGCCAATGCTAAGGAAAAACGCGACAGCCTACGCGCCAATTGGCAGAGCGAAAAGGAGATTGTGGATACCATCCAAACAATCCGCAAGCGCATCGAGGAGCTCGAGCTGCAGGCCGAACGGGCCGAGCGCAACAGCGATTTCGAAGCAGTAGCCAAAATCCGCTACGGAGCCCTCGAGGAACAAAAAGCCATGCTACAGGCCGCCGAAGAAAAATTGGCTAAGCTGCCACCCGAAAAGCGCTTCACCAATGAGCAGGTAACGGCCGACGATATTGCCCAGGTCGTCTCGCGTGCTACGGGTATTCCGGTAGACAAAATGAGCCAAAGCGAGAAAGACAAGCTCTTGCAACTGGAAGAAGAGATCGGGCGCCGATTAATCGGCCAGGAAGAAGCCGTGCATGCGGTATCGGATGCAATTCGCCGCTCCCGCGCCGGCCTTCAGGATGCGGAGCGGCCGATTGGCTCCTTCATCTTTTTGGGGCCCACCGGCGTTGGTAAAACCGAGCTTGCCCGAACCCTGGCTGCCGTGCTTTTCGACGACGAGCGCGCCATGACTCGAATTGATATGAGTGAGTTTCAAGAGCGACACGCTGTGAGTCGACTGGTCGGTGCCCCCCCCGGATATGTCGGCTACGAAGAAGGTGGTCAGCTTACCGAAGCCGTACGCCGCAGACCTTATTCCATCATCCTGCTAGATGAGATCGAGAAGGCCCATCCAGATGTTTATAACATCTTGCTGCAAGTGCTCGACGACGGCCGACTGACCGACAACAAGGGGCGCGTGGCTAACTTCAAGAACACCATTATTATCATGACGTCCAATATGGGCGCTGAGGTGATTTTGGAAAACTTTGAAGACCTCGACGCCTTAGGCGATAAGCACCGCACCGAAATTCTGGAAACTACCAAACAGGAAGTTTTTGACTTATTGAAAGAGAACATGCGTCCGGAATTCCTCAACCGGATCGACGACCAGATCATGTTCTTACCCTTGACCCGCAATGAGATCCACCAAATTCTGGATCTACTGCTACAGGGTGTCAATAAAATGCTGAATAAGCAGGGCATCATGCTTCGTCTGAGCAACTCGGCAAAGGATTTGCTGACTGACCTGGGTTACGACCCGCAGTTTGGTGCTCGCCCGATGAAGCGCGTTGTACAGAAGGAAGTCATCAACGAGCTATCTAAATTCGTGCTCTCCGGTGAATTCGGCCCCGGCGATACGATTTATGTCGATACCGATGCCAAAGGTTTGACTTTCAGCAAAGAACCGTTTGAGGGTGCCGTTGAAATCCCGGAAGAAGAGTCTAGCAACTAACGAAATGGTAAACAGCAAACAAAGCCTGTGGAATTTCACCACCAGCTTTGTTTGCTGCAGCCATTGGGCAAACTGCCAGCATAGCTCCTACCACGCATTGGTTTATTGCTCCGCATAGTAGGTTTCAATTTTCAGGATTGAGCGCAGGAAAACCAATTGATGAAATTTTTGAATAGGTGCTAAACATTGAGGTGACAAACCTACGTTGCGAAAGCAAGGAACATCGAACCAATTACATGTGGAAGAGGGCTAGGCAGTTTTTTGAAACCTGGACCAAGATGATGAAACCCCCGGTTTTTTTTGGTGCGGGCGGTTTTGTTTTGGCTGTTATTGCTTTTGGCGGCATCTGGACTGCGACGGCCAAAGAGGTATTTAGCGAAACCCTTGCCTTCATCTCCACGAACTTTGGCTGGTACTACGTCCTAATCACCACGGTCTTTCTGGTTTTTGTAATCTGGCTTTACTTTTCTCCTCACGGCAAGATACGGTTGGGCAAAGACACCGATCGCCCTGAATTCTCCAAATTCGCCTGGCTGACTATGCTATTTGCTGCCGGAATGGGCATGGGGTTAATTTTCTGGGGTGTAGCCGAACCGGTTACGCATTTTCGAGACCCGCCGCGGGCCGAGGCCGGCACGGTTGATGCACTGCGAGAGTCGATGCGGCTCTCTTTTTTCCACTGGGGCTTCCATCCTTGGGCGATTTACATCATTTTCGGCCTGAGTATCGCTTACTTCCATTTCCGGCATGATTTACCCTTGGCACCGCGCTCCATCCTTTACCCTTTGATTGGGGAACGGATCTGGGGCCCAATCGGACACCTGGCCGATATAATCTGCACAGTGGGCACACTCCTAGGCGTATCCACCTCCTTGGGTTTAGGCGCCATGCAAATCAACTCCGGGATTAATGCACTAACGGGCGCCGCCTATCATGTCAATAATCAGTTGCTCATCATCGGTATCATCACGCTTGCCGCCACCGTTTCCACCATTTCGGGGCTGGGCCGCGGCATCAAGTACCTCAGCATGACCAACCTGACCATCATGCTGCTGCTATTGGTGTTCGTTATGATTACCGGACCCACCTTGTACCAGCTTAAAATCTTCGTAGGCACCCTGGGGAATTACCTGCAAAAGCTCCCCTACACGACCCTGTGGCTCGACTTAAGAGCAGATAGTAAGTGGCAATCCAACTGGACCTTCTTCTATTGGGGGTGGTGGATCTCCTGGTCGCCCTTTGTCGGCATTTTTATTGCCCGAATTTCGAGGGGGCGTACAATCCGGGAGTTCATCGGACACGTTTTTCTTATTCCGCCACTAGTTACCTTTCTTTGGTTTGCCGCTTTCGGGGGTACGGCTTTACATTTGGAGCAATTTGCGGACACCAATTTGTACAACGTGGTAAAAGACAACCCTTCCATGTCGCTCAACATACTGCTGGATAAATTACCGCTATCCCAAATCAGCCAATGGCTAAGTTTGGTCTTGGTGATCATCTTTTTCATCACCTCCTCAGATTCTGGTTCTTTGGTCGACGACATTGTAACCTCCGGTGGTCACCCCAATCCGCCCGTGGCCCAGCGCGCCTTCTGGGGTATTTCAGAAGGTGCTGCCGGTGCCGTGCTGCTCTTTGCCGGGGGGCTCAACGCACTGCAAGCAGCATCCATTTCCGGCGGCCTCCTGCAAAGCTTACTCCTCGTTTGCTGCTGCTTGAGCCTGGCTAAAGCTTTGCGCATCGATAGCCGGAAACGAAAGCGCCCCAGACTCAAGAAATTAAAAAGGAAGCCCGGGGAATAGAGCTGAAAAGGTGGCCGGAACGTAGATATTCCCATTTCTTCCCTCCGGAGAGCTTTTTTATTTTAGCGGCAACAATTCATCCAAAACCACCGAAAGATGGCCATCCCAGAGAACCACTTCGGCGATTCCGGCATTTCCCTGCCCCGCATTGGGTTGGGCCTTGCTGCATTGGGCCGCCCGGGCTACATCAACCTGGGGCACGCTGAGGATTTAGCGCGCAATTACGTTATGGACGCCATGGAAGGGCGCACCCATCGCATGCTCGATCTCGCCTTTGCCGAAGGCATTCGCTATTTCGACATGGCCCGCTCTTATGGTCGCGCTGAGGATTTTTTCCACTCTTGGTTACAATCCAAACAGCTTCCTCCCGAAGCGGTCTACGCAGGATCGAAATGGGGGTATACCTACACTGCGGGCTGGCAGGTAGAGGCCGACAAGCACGAAGTGAAGGAACACACCCTTGAGAACTTGAATAAACAGTGGGAAGCATCGCAGAGGTTATTGCCGCATTTGCGCCTGT
This sequence comes from uncultured Saprospiraceae bacterium, assembly GCA_964530825.1. GTDB lineage: Bacteria > Bacteroidota > Bacteroidia > Chitinophagales > Saprospiraceae > CAZHCA01. The sequence continues at coordinate 47,252 of CAZHCA010000019.1, read as the reverse complement.
ATCAGATTCATTCCGCTACATTCGATAGTGGTGTGCTGGATCGAACGCCCGTTCTGAACCGGCTCGTCGAACTCAAGCAGAAGGGCATCCTCATTGGTCTTACCTTAAGCGGAGCCCAGCAGGCAGCGGTTCTGCACACTGCGATGGAAAAAACCGTCGATGGTACGCGCGTCTTCGACGCCGTGCAGGCAACTTACAATATCCTGGAGACTTCCTGCGGGCCGGCCCTGGCAGAAGCGGCCGAAGCCGGATTGGGGATTATCGTAAAGGAGGTGTTTGCCAACGGCCGACTGACCAGTCGCAACAACCATCCCGAATTTGTACCGCGAAAAGAACAACTGCAAGACATCGGCGCGCCTTTCCACGCCGATATTGATGCTGTAGCGCTGGCCTTTGTACTAGCACAACCCTGGGCCCACCTTGCTCTTAGCGGAGCTGCGGCCGAACCGCACCTCAAATCCAACCTGCGGGCCCTTAACGTACAACTGGACGCCGATGCCCTGACCATCATCGAAGGGATGTATGAGCCATCAGCTGACTACTGGGCGAAGCGCAGTCAGCTCAATTGGAATTAGCAAAAATACGATTCAATTGCTGGTAGGTAGCTACATCACCATTGGCCAGCATCTGTGGGGCCGTCAAGTAGAGCGTGACATAGGCATAGAGTGCTTCACCGCGCAGGTCGGGCCGGTTGATCCACTGCTGAATCCACTCCAAATTGTAGGGACTAATCTGTGCCAGGCGGTCCCAGGCTTGGGGCTTCATTGTGGGCCAATTTTCATCGGGAAAAGCCAGGTGGAAGGCATGCGCGTATTCGTGTAAGACAAGTGGATAATATTGTAGGGGCGACAAGAAACTCCGCTGGACCTGCTCAGCACTAAATAAAAACACCCCGTCTTCCGCAAACAACTCAGAAGTATGTACATACTCTGGATACTGAGGCGATGGAAAAGGGTGGGGATATACCACGACCACCTCGAACCCGGGAATCGTCAACGCTTCCCGACCATGTAATAAAGCGGCCCCCTGGGCCGCAATAAGTAATTGCAAATCCTCGGGCACTTTATCGTCGCCCTGAGCCTTAAAGTCAGTACCAATCTGTAGAAGCGCAACTTTATCCAGAAAAGCCTTTCGCTCATTTTCCGACAGGCGTTGGTAGTAGGGAAAATGCTGCTCTAACAGGGTAAGGAAAGGTCCGGGAAGTCGAGGTGGCCTACGCCGGTAGTACCACCAATTAATCTGGGGGCCGAGAGCAAAAATAGCACCCAGCATAACGACCGGCACTATTGCCCACCAAACCTTTTCTAAGCGGTAGGTATATCCTAAATAAAGAATAACGCCAAGAAGTATGGCGAACGGAATAGCGATTATCCTGGAGGGCATTTTTTAAAGTATATTACTAGTTTTGACCGAAAAGAAAAAGGCGAGCATTTACAATCACTAGGCCCGGCAATTCGGACAATCGAATAGCTTTTCGTCGAAAGATTTGCAAAAACTACCTTAAGCGTTGAGGGTTAAGGTATTACTGCGCTTTTAGATGTAGCATCTTTCCCCAAAACCTCGCAATTTCAGTTTGGCTAAATGAAATTTTTTCCCTTCTTTATCCTTCGCAACAATCATTTCTTCATCACTCATGCCGGCCATATTTCCTCATTTCTACCAAATGCGCTTAGGTATAGTAAATGCCTACCTGCTCGACCATGGCATGCTTACCCTCATCGACGCCGGTTACCCCGGATCAAGTACCGCTATCTTCCAATACATTGAGCGCGAACTTAAACGCTCCCCTCAGGAAATTGAGAACATCATTATCACCCATGCCCACCCCGACCATGTAGGCGGACTGGGTGAAATCCAGCAGCAAGTGCGGGCGCGTGTTATCATGCACCCCGATGATGCCGAAATGGTATCGGCCGGTATGGCCTTACGCTCTGAATTAAAACCCAGTCCGGGCGTCCTGAATCAGTTTATCTACCGGCAGTTCATTCAGAAACTGGAACCGGAAATCATCCCGGTCCAGACTGACCTGTACGTAGCAGATGGTGATTACCTGGATATTGGAAAAGGGTTCACAGTGGTGCACACACCGGGACACTGTGCGGGTCAAGTTGCTTTGCTCTACCACGACTTCGGCGGGTTACTCATTGCGGCTGACACCTGCGTCAATATTTTTGGGCTCCGCTGGCCACCGGCAATGGAAAATTTCAATCAGGGTAAAATAGACCTCCAAAAATTAGCAGCGTACAACTTCGAAGCTGCTGTTTTCGGCCATGGTAAACCGCTCAAAAAAAAGGCCTGTAAAAAATTCAGAAAGCGGTTCGCCTAGCGATTTTCTTTATTCAGCGCTATCGTTCGCCCGTACAGATACTCGATAAGGGCTTGGCGATCTTGGTAGGGCTCCATTTCGGAGTACGGAATGGGGTCGCCGATCTCTACTGAAATGGTTTTACCCCTTTTGTTCATCACCTCGTGCAGCAATAAGCCCAGCCTCAGGTTCATGCTAATTTTACTGACAAATTGAAAGAGCGGACTATTCTGACCGTAGAAATAAAGGGGTACCACCGTACACCTGGTCTCATGAATACGCGTACAGATGAAGCGCCGCCAGGGCAGCTCCTTCACCTTTCCACCGAACTTCAAAGAAGTCGCCACCGCTCCCGAGGGGAAAATAGCCAATGCTTCGCCATTATTGAGCCGTTCGGTCGTTCGCTCCTTTGTGCGCAGATTGGTGGCCAGCGCTTCTTCATTGCCCCGAAAGTCGACTGGTAACAGGTGACCTTCCAGGGCCGCCTCGTGCGATAATACTTCGTTTACCAGTAAAAAGTAATCTTTGCGTACCCGCGTTACGATATGGCACAAAACAGCGCCGTCCACGACCCCGAAAGGATGGTTAGCTACGAAAATAACCGGACCGGTCTTGGGGACCTTATCCAGCTGTACCCGATCGTAGTCCATCTTAATGTCGAGCAGCTCCAGACCTCGCCCCCAAATGTTGAGGGCGTTAGGGCGACTGGCATACAGCTCCTCATACTTACGCTGTAGTTCTTTCCTTCCGGTCAGGTTCTCAATGGTCGTAATGACCCAGCGCTTGAACCGGGAATCTTGAGGACTGGCGTAGGTAAATTTCTTTATGTCGTAATATTTCCCTTCCGATGATTCCTCATCGTCTATGATGGTCGGCGACTCGAAGGTTTGCGGAAACTCTTCCGAGCGCACTTTGTTGTCTTGTGATTCCATATCTTGTGGTTGTGTCAGCTAAGTTAGCTAAAGTCTGATACTATTGCTATCCATAGCCTTTTACCAATTTTGGAACTTGCACGGGAAGGCTTCTGTTCTGTCCCATACCCAACTTTCTACAGAAGGGGCTTGCCTAATTTCGGGCCAAGCATTATCTTTGTCCCGCCCGTAGAGAAATGGGTAGATCCGGTGCGGTAGCTCAGTTGGTAGAGCACAGGACTGAAAATCCTGGTGTCGGCGGTTCGATCCCGCCCCACACCACCATCAAAAAAATCATATGTTGTTTACCGCCACACATCATCACCATTGCAATCTGTTATCTAGAAGGTAAGTGGTGATCGTGTGCACAACCCAAAGAGAGGTTTACCATTTACCGGTAGGCCTCTTTTTTTTTGCCTAACCGCTACACCCGCTAATCCATGCAAAAACTACTCAAAATCGCCGTGCAGAAATCGGGCCGACTTCTTGACGGCTCTCTGGCGCTCCTGAAAGAATGCGGTATTCGCGTTGACAATGGTAAAGACCAACTCAAGGTGCATTCCAGTAATTTCCCGCTGGAGGTTTACTACCTACGCAACTCGGACATACCGCGGTACGTCTACGATGGCGTAGCCGACATTGCGATTCTGGGAGAAAATACGGTTATCGAAAAGGGTTTACCCCTCGAAATGGTCCTGCCGCTCGGATTTTCCAAATGCCGCTTGTCGATTGCGCTACCTAAAAACACTGCTTATTCCGGTCTGGAAGGATTACAGGACAAAAAGATCGCCACTTCTTATCCCAATACCTTGCGTAAGTTTTTACAAGAAAAACGAATCGATGCGGGCATTCATGAAATCTCCGGCTCGGTTGAAATTGCTCCTAATATCGGCCTGGCCGATGCCATCTGCGACCTGGTAAGTACCGGTAATACGCTTTTCAAGAACGGTCTGGAGGAAAGGGAAGTCATACTTAAATCAGAAGCCTGGCTCGTTGCCAACCAGCAGTTAAATCCTGAACTGCAGCCGCTCCTCGACCAATTGGTCTTCCGCCTGAAATCGGTTTTGGCGGCAGGCAACAACAAATACCTGCTGTTGAACGCTCCCAACGAAAACATTAATGAGATCATCAACATCCTGCCGGGCATGAAAAGTCCGACCGTTATGCCGCTGGCCTCTTCGGGTTGGAGCTCTATTCACACGGTGATTACCGAAGATCGTTTCTGGGAAATTATCGATGCGCTCAAAGCACAAGGCGCCCAGGGCATTCTGGTTATCCCTATTGAAAAAATGATTGTGTAGCCAAACCCGAGAGGCGCTCCCGGGCTTTCATCTAGAATACAAACTGATCGCGCTATGAAAGTGTATGTACAACCTTCACCTTCGGATTGGCCCCAAATATTGGCCCGCCCAACCTTCGACCTCCTTCCGCTTTTCGATCGGGTTGGGAAAATCTTACAGGACATCCAACGCGAAGGCGATGAAGCTTTACGCCACTATACTCGCCAGTTCGACCAGGTCGATATCGAACATTTACAAGTAACCGAAGCCGAGGTACGGGAGGCCGAAGGCCATCTATCGACCGATCTAAAAGCAGCTATTCAGCAAGCTAGGACCAATATCGAGCGCTTTCACGCTCAACAAAACCATATCGAAAGGCCTATCGAGACCATGCCTGGCGTCTGCTGCTGGCGTAAAAATGTGGCCATCGAAAAGGTGGGGCTCTACGTGCCCGGTGGCACGGCGCCGCTCTTTTCTTCCGTCCTTATGCTAGGGGTGCCGGCAAAAATAGCTGGGTGCCGGCAAATTGTTTTGTGCTCGCCGCCCGGTGACTCGGGTCGCTTACACCCGGCTATTCTCTATACGGCGGATCTCATCGGGATTTCTACGATTATCAAGGCAGGGGGCGTCCAAGCCATCGGCGCTATGGCCTACGGTACCGAGACCGTACCCCAGGTTTATAAGATTTTTGGGCCCGGCAATCAATACGTGACGGCGGCCAAACAGCTCGTCAGCCAGCAAGGTACCGCCATCGATATGCCCGCCGGACCTTCGGAGGTACTGGTTTGTGCCGACAAAACTTCCAATCCGGCTTTCGTCGCTGCCGATTTGCTCAGCCAGGCTGAGCATGGTATCGATAGCCAAGTCGTATTGGTTGCTTTCCAGGAAGATACCGTTCGCCTCGTTCAACAAGCCATAGAGCAGCAGCTTGCCGACTTGCCCAGGGCAGCTATCGCACGCAAGGCATTGGAGAACAGTGTGGCGGTCATCGTTTCGGACCGACAACGCGCGGCTGACGTAATCAACGCCTATGCACCCGAACACCTCATCCTCTCGTTGAGCGAAGCCAACGATTTTGCGCGCGCTATCGTTAATGCCGGATCGGTATTTATTGGCCCCTACACTCCGGAATCGGTTGGCGATTACGCCTCAGGTACTAACCATACCTTGCCGACCAACGGATATGCACGGGCCTACAGCGGCGTATCCCTGGAGAGCTTTGTGCGCAAAATTACCTACCAGGAACTAACCGCCGACGGCTTGCGCCGCCTGGGTCCCACCGTGGAACTAATGGCCGAAACCGAAGCGCTTCAGGCCCACCGTAATGCAGTACGGATTCGCCTGGAGTCGTTAAAAGATTAATTCGCCCCATGAGCATCCAACACTTAGTCCGTCCAAATATTAGAAATTTAAAGCCCTATTCTTCCGCTCGATCCGAATTCAAGGGAGCAGCCGAGGTTTTTCTCGATGCCAATGAAAACCCATTTGAATCGGGACTCAACCGCTACCCGGACCCGCTCCAGCAACGGTTGAAAGGAAAAATCGCTGAGTACAAGGGCGTCCAGCCCGAACAGTTATTCCTGGGCAATGGTAGCGACGAAGCTATCGACTTATTGATTCGCATTTTCTGTGAGCCGGGGAAGGACCAAATCATCATTAACCCGCCAACTTACGGCATGTACCACGTATCGGCCGATATTGCCGATGTTGGAGTGCTGAAAACTCCCCTGACAGCCCGGTTCCAGCCCGATATTGCCAGCATCCTGGAGGCCGCCCGTCCTTCGGCCAAACTCCTCTTCTTGTGCAGCCCCAACAATCCGACTGGGAATGAAATGGAGGTAGCGGCCGTTCGTAGCCTGCTAGACCAATTCCAAGGTATCGTTATTATCGACGAGGCGTATATCGACTTCACCGAACGGGCAAGTTTTATCCGATGGCTTGAGCACTACCCCCGCCTGGTGGTCATGCAGACCTTTTCAAAGGCTTGGGGGTTAGCCGGTATCCGGCTAGGTATGGCCTACGCCAACCCCGAGATCATCGATTTGCTAAACCGGGTCAAGCCGCCCTACAACCTCAATACCCTCACCCAGCAGGCCGCCCTCAAAGCATTAGCAGATCCCAATCGAATGAAGAACGAGTGCCAAAAGGTACTCCAGGAGCGCGCGCGCTTGGAAGACCAGTTGCCCAAATTTTCTTTTGTGCGGGAAGTCCTCCCCTCATCCGCAAATTTTTTACTGACACGCGTCGAGGCACCAGACCAACTCTACCGCTTTTTGGTGGAACGCAGAATAATTGTCCGCAACCGGTCGCAAGCTCCAGGATGCGAAGGTAGTCTGCGCTTCACGGTGGGCCGGCCAGGAGAAAATGACCGCCTCCTGGAAGCGTTACAACAATTTCAAAATACTATTGTAGCTCAACAGGATTAATCACCATGCAGAAAATACTGTTCTTAGATCGCGACGGCACGCTGGTTCTCGAACCGGATGATTATCAGGTTGATGCCGTAGAGAAAATCAATTATTATCCGGATGTGTTCCGCTACCTTTCTCGCATTGTGCAGGAGATGGACTACGAACTAGTCATGGTCACCAATCAGGATGGATTAGGTACGTCAATGTTTCCCGAAGAAAACTTCCAACGGGCACACAGTGCAATCATGAACGCTTTCAAAAGCCAGGGTATTGTCTTCAGGGAGGTGCTCATCGACCGTACTTTTAAGCACGAAAACGCGCCGACGAGAAAGCCAAATACCGGATTGCTCACCCACTATCTCGAGGGCCCTTACGACCTGGCCAACTCTTACGTGATTGGCGACCGGATTACGGATATGGGACTGGCAAAAAACTTAGGTGCCCAGGGCATTTGGCTCCATACCGACCCCCAATTGGGCGCCGACGAGCTGGCCGATGGAGAAAGCGATCTGCAATCCACCATCGCGCTGCGTACGCAGAGCTGGGAATCCATCTACCGTTTTCTCCGGAACGGCAGCCGTGCCGCCTCGGTCGAACGTCGCACCCGCGAAACCGCGATTACCGTCCAGCTCAATCTGGATGGATCAGGGGCGTACAGCCACCAAACCGGCATCGGTTTTTTCGATCATATGCTGGACCAATTGGCCAAACATGCCGGTATCGACCTCGAGATTCGGGCAGCCGGCGACCTCCATATCGATGAGCACCATACCATTGAAGATACCGCTATCGCTCTTGGCGAGGCCTTCGGCCGCGCCCTGGGCGACAAAAGAGGCATCGAGCGCTATGGCTTTTTCCTGCTACCAATGGACGAAAGCCTGGCACAGGCTGCAGTCGATTTTGGCGGGCGCCCTTGCCTGGTGTGGGATGCCCGGCTTAAACGGGAAAAAATCGGCGATTTCCCAACGGAGATGGCTTACCATTTCTTCAAATCTTTCTCTGACCACGCGCGGGCTAATATTCATATCCGTGTGCAGGGAGAAAATGACCACCACCAGGTGGAAGCCGTTTTTAAGGCTTTCGCCCGTGCGGTAAAGATGGCCATTCAACGCGATCCCGAACGGGAAGAACTACCTACTACTAAGGGCTTCTTAGGGTAAAAAAACCATTCATGATTGCTGTAATCGATTACAATGCCGGGAATGTACGCTCGGTCCTTTTTGCCCTCGACCGGCTCGGAGTAAAGGCCAAACTGACCAATGATCACCGGCAAATCCGGTCGGCCGAAAAAGTCATATTCCCGGGTGTCGGAGAAGCCAGTACAACCATGGCTTACCTGCGTCAGGAAGGGCTGGATGCCCTTATTCGCGAGCTCGAACAACCCGTTTTGGGAATCTGTTTGGGAATGCAGTTGTTGTGCACCCATTCCGAGGAAAATGATACCGAATGTCTGGGAATCATTCCTCAGCAGGTCCTGCGCTTCCGCCCAAAGCAAGGCGAAAAAGTGCCGCACATCGGCTGGAATACGATCAACCAGCTAGCTGCAGATGTTTTTCCCAACGACTTGGAAGGCCAGCACGTTTACTTTGTGCATAGTTACTACGTAGAGCAGGGGCCCTTCACCATCGCTACGACAGATTATACGGTGCCCTTCAGTAGTGCCATTCGCAAGGATAACTTTATCGCTACCCAATTTCACCCCGAAAAGTCGGGCTTTGTGGGCGAGCGGATCCTGCGAAATTTTTTATTCGAATAGAAATCAACCCCGCATGTATCTCATTCCTGCAATCGATATTCTAGGCGGCAAATGCGTACGTTTGACGCAAGGTGACTACGACAGACAAAAGGTCTATAATGAAGATCCACTCGAAGTCGCGAAAGCTTTCGAGGATGCTGGCATGGAACGTCTGCACCTGGTCGACCTCGATGGCGCACGCTCTAAACACATCGTCAACTACCGGGTACTGGAAAGCATTGCCGCAAGTACTGGGCTACAAATCGATTTCGGCGGCGGCATCAAATCAGACGATGACTTACGAATAGCGTTTGAAAGCGGTGCTCACCAAGTTACCGGCGGAACCGTTGCTGTCAAGGAACCCAGTCGTTTTCTGGATTGGCTACAAACCCACGGTAGCGAACGCATCATTTTAGGTGCCGATTTTAAAGAAGGCAAGATTGCGGTAAGCGGCTGGGCAGAGTCGACCGACCAAGACGTGTACACCTTTCTGAAGGGGTACTTTGATCAAGGCATTCGCTATTCCATTAGCACCGATGTTGCTAAGGACGGTCTGTTGGGAGGGACGGCCCTGGAAACCTACGAGCGCATTGCTGCCCAATTGCCCGACCTGCGGCTCATTGCTTCGGGCGGTATCTGTAGCCTATCGGAACTCAACCGCCTGCATGCCGTAGGCTGCTATGGCGCCATAATTGGAAAAGCCCTGTACGAAGGACTACTTCCGCTCAAAGAATTGCAAAAATGGATGGACAATCATTTGGAGAATTAAGCCTACGCCAATGCTCGCTAAACGTATTATCCCCTGCCTGGATATTAAAGATGGCCGCACGGTAAAAGGGGTAAACTTTGTCAACCTGCGCGATGCAGGTGACCCCGTCGAATTAGGGGCGCTTTACAGTGACCAGGGCGCCGACGAGTTGGTTTTCCTCGACATTACAGCTACCCACGAAAAACGCAAGACTTTATCGCAATTAGCGCAGGACATCGCTGCGCAGCTACGAATCCCTTTTACCATCGGGGGCGGCATCCGTTCCGTTGAGGATGTGGGCGTACTGCTCGGGAGCGGCGCCGACAAGATCAGCATCAATTCGGCAGCCGTGCGGCGGCCCGACCTCATCGACGAGTTGGCCTTGCAATTCGGCAGCCAATTCGTCGTCGTTGCAGTAGATGCCAAGTACCTAAATGGCGAGTGGATTGTCCACCTCTCCGGCGGACGGGTCCCCACCAATGTGCGACTTTTTGACTGGGTAAAAGAAGCCGAATCCAGAGGCGCAGGAGAAATTTTATTCACCTCCATGGATCACGACGGTACAAAGGGTGGTTTTGCACTGGAAGCTACCGCCCGTATTTCCGAGCTACTATCCATCCCTGTGATCGCCTCCGGAGGAGCCGGCAATATGGAGCATTTTCGCGATGTCTTCACGACCGGGAAAGCCGATGCCGGGCTGGCCGCCAGCATTTTTCACTTTCGGGAAATAGTCATCGGCGACCTCAAACAGTACCTTGTGGATCAAAAGATCCCCATGCGTTTTTAACCTTTCTGTTAACCAACCTGTAAGCACTATGCCTTCGAATCCAGATTTACCCATCGATCAACTCGACTTTGCCAAAGGAAGGGGGTTGCTCCCTGCAGTTATCCAGGATGCACAGACGCACCAAGTCCTCATGCTCGGTTTCATGAACCGTGAAGCACTAGAGAAAACCCTGAGGGAAAAGGTGGTCACTTTTTTTAGCCGCTCCAAGAACGAGCTCTGGACAAAAGGCGAAACTTCTGGAAATTATTTGCACCTCGTCGATATTAAAGCCGATTGCGATAAGGATACGCTTTTGGTGCGCGTACACCCCGACGGTCCCACCTGCCACCGAGGCACCGAAACCTGTTTTGCGGAAGACAATGCCGGGTTTTTTCTCCACCACCTGGAAAACGTTATCCGCCATCGGCGTGACCATCCCAAAGAAGAATCCTACACGACCAGCCTGTTCAGGAAAGGTATGAACAAAGTAGCCCAGAAAGTAGGCGAAGAAGCCGTAGAACTCATCATCGAAGCTAAAGATAACGACCGGGATCTGTTTTTGAATGAAGCCGCCGACCTAATGTACCACTACCTGGTGCTTCTGGCCGCAAAGGACTATCGACTGGAAGAGGTTATTGCCGTCCTAGAAGAAAGGCACCGCTAGCGGTCTGGTTCTCTTGCGCGCATCTTTACCGGGAAATCCGTAATTTTATGGGTATGATACAATTAACCCACGTCGACTCGCCTATGGGCCGCTTTGAAATTACCGGGAGCGAAGTGGGTATTCGGTCGGTGCGGCTCACCGAATCTGACGTTCTTGAATGGGGGCCGAAGCCTATGGGGTTACTTGCCGAAGCGGTAGATCAACTCGAAGAATACTTTCGCCGGGAGCGCACCTCATTCGACCTGCTGCTCGACTGGGCCGATGCGCCTCCTTTCCATAAGGAGGTCTGGCGCGAGTTACTGCGCGTTCCGTACGGTCATACCACAACTTACTCCGCGATTGCCGAAAAGCTGGGCGATACACGCAAAGTGCGTGCGGTAGGGCAGGCTGCCAGCCGCAACCCGATTGCCATCATCGTCCCCTGCCACCGCGTGATCGCCAAATCAGGTGATCTGCAGGGTTACTTTTACGGGCTCGACTTCAAACGCCAGTTATTAGAATTGGAAAACCCCATCAGCTTTTCCCGCCAGGGTACGCTTTTTTCCTGATCCTTTTCCCACCTCATCCGTTATGGATCATAAAACCGGCTCCATGGATATTTCCGCCCCCACCTACGAAGCCTCCCTCGATTTTGCCCAGCGCATGGATCGGGAGGACCCGCTCCGCCATTACCGCGATCAGTTTTATTTTCCCCAACACCAGGGCAAACCAACGCTTTATTTTTGCGGCAACTCACTGGGGCTGCAGCCCAAAAGCGCTACCCACTACCTGGATCAGGAAATGAACCGCTGGCGCGAGCTGGGCGTAGAAGGGCACTTCAACGGAGAGGTACCCTGGACGACGTTTCACAAAGCCTTGGAGCCAGCCGCTGCGCACGTGGTCGGGGCAAAGCCTCGAGAAGTGATCATCATGAACACCCTCACGGTAAACCTTCACTTGATGATGGTGAGTTTTTACCGTCCTACCACCAAGCGTTACAAGATCATTATGGAAGCCGGGGCCTTTCCATCGGACCAGTACGCCGTAGAAAGTCAAGTGCGCTGGCACGGATTCGACCCCGATGATGCTATCATCGAGGTGCCCCCACGGGCAGGTGAAATGCTCCTTCACACGGAAGACATCCTGTCTGCCATTGAACAGCATGGCGATAGTACAGCCCTCGTCCTTTTTGCAGGGCTCAACTACTACACAGGGCAGGTATTTGACATGGCAGCCATCACGCAAGGCGGACATGCCGTGGGAGCCCTTGTCGGGTTTGATCTGGCGCACGCTGCCGGCAACATTCCCTTACAGCTACACGAATGGGGAGTAGATTTTGCCGTATGGTGTACCTACAAATACCTGAATTCGGGGCCCGGCGCGCTGAGTGGCGCTTTTATTCACGAGCGCCATGCTATCAATCCCGAATTACCACGCTTCGCGGGCTGGTGGGGACACGACGAAAGCCGCCGTTTTCTGATGGAAAAAGGCTTTGTTCCCGAACCGGGCGCTGCCGGCTGGCAACTTAGTAATGCCCCAATCATGGCTTTTGCACCGATGCGAGCCAGCCATGAACAGTTTCTAGAAGCAACCATGCCTGCCCTGAGGCGCAAGAGTCTCCAACTCACCGGATACCTCGAATATCTGGTTGACCAGCTCAACGACAATGGTAAGGCTTATCATTTTATTACCGCTCGCCATCCTAAAGAGCGGGGGGCTCAGCTATCTTTTTTTATACCGCAGAATGGCAAACGCCTGTTCAATTATCTGCACGAACACGGCGTCATCTGTGATTGGCGCGAACACAACCTGCCCAGCAGCACGGGAGAAGGTGCAGGTGTAATTCGCATCGCACCGGCTCCGCTTTACAACAGCTTCGAGGATGTATGGACATTCGCTGAGTTGCTGGAACAGTATAAAGGTTAAGCCCTTTTTAGTCTGGCAAACAGTTCGGCACCCTTACAAAATTGCCATAAACCGGTGAAATAGGGTGCAAAAATTTTTCCGTTGCCAACGTGACCTCCGCTACAAATTCAACCAATACGTCACTTTAGCCACGATGGCTCGATTATTGACTTTCAAGCCCTCGGCAATTCCGTAATTATCGGTATACACCAGAAAAAAGTCGGAAACAGGCGCAAAGCGCCACTGGAGACGGGTATTGATGTTAAAGTTCTCACTCTGGCTGTTGTACTGCATGAAGGTAGTAAGAAAAACACTACGCGTGAACGTCAAATCAAGGCGGGGGCCGATCAGAAATAAGCCCGCCGAAGCAAAAGGCTCCGGAAGGTCAATATAATTATAGTTGACATTCAACTCCAGGTTGGCATACTGTTGAAAGCGGTAGTTTATGCCAGCGGAAATGCCGTAGCGCCATCCGTTGAAAAATTGTCCCACGCGCGGCCCCACGTCAAAAGAGAAAGCCGGACGGGTATCGGTCTGGTAAAAAATCGACGCTTCCGTAAAATTGTAGCCGGCACTAGCCGGCAAAGGTTCGGAATCGGTACGGGTAGGATCAAATGCTTCGGTCAGAAAGATGTAGTTATTGGTTAGGTTAACACGTAAGCGGGAGGTATTGAGAAAATCGGCAGCGTAGCGAAGTCGTATTTCGTGGTCGGTGCGTCCCAGACCGGGCCGCCAAAGGATATTGGCAACCAGGGAAAAGGTATTTTGATTGATGGAGCTACCAGGATAGGTAAAATAGTCGAAGCGCGGATTGATCTGGAAAAAATCGCGCCTGGGCACGAATCCGACTTCCGGATCGTAGTTTTCGCCAATCCACTGGTGTTCCCAACTCCAGCTAAAGTCGCGCACAATGTATTGCAAACGAGCACCATGAGCAAACCGGCCGTTGTTGTTGCCGGGCGTAAGTTGTTGATGGTAAAAGGCTTTCCCGTTCCATTTATTGCTCTTGGAAAGCAGATTGTAGTCAAAACCCAGTACCCTGTCGAAAGAGCGATCCATTGAAACGGTGTCGCTCTTAAAGGCGAAATTTTCCTGGTTGACAAAAATGAGGCCGGCATTTGAACGCCCAAAGACCCGACGCTGGAGAGCCGCCACGGTATAATTGGCCCCGGGGATCAGGTTATCGCTATCCTGGGCGGTCTGCATGTTGAGCAAACCAATCCGCGTTTCCGTATTCAGCTTTCCGCTCAACCTGGCGCCGTAGTAGATCGGTACCTGAATATTATTTCCGGCCGTATCTTCGGCAATCCCAATGCGGCGGGAAAAGAAAGGATTGATTCGACCGTCACCGAACGTTCCGAATAGGTCGGCATTTTCCAAAAAAAACTGTCGGCGCTCCGGGAAGAATATCTCGAACCGGGAAAGATTGAGTACCTGACGATCAACTTCGACTTGGGAGAAGTCCGGATTAAAGGTGAGATCCAAATTAAGACTGGGCGAAATACCGATTTTGGCATCCCCGCCCAGGTTAAAATCGGTGACTGCACCAGTACCTTCTTCAAAATTCTGGTTATAAGCAGCAGCAACGTAAGGAATGACCGAAATGTTAGAACCCGGTTTTTTGGGCGGTTCTTCCCATTTCATTTTTTGCATGTATGCCAGGCTCATGATGGGCTGGTTTTGGGGTATGCGATTCCAGCTCGTCCGGGTATTGGATTGGAAGTCGAATCGGTAAGCGTTGAAGTTCCATTCCTTTCTACCCTCCGGATAGCGCAGCGTGCTGTAAGGTATCGCCAACTCACAAGACCAATAACCATCGTGAATAGCCGATGCCCCCTGCCACTTATTATCCCAGCCACCGTCCCAGTCGGCCCCTGGATTTTCACCGCCATTGGCAATGAGGGCTTCCCGCCGGACACCAAAGGCATTCATCCCAAATACAAAAGCGTTCGTATTATCGGTAAAGGGATCGATAACGAAAGTGATGTTGTCGCCATCACCGGCGCTGTAATCACGGCGTAAGGACTCGGTGATGTATTGATCTCCTTCGGAATAGCAGATAGCTCCGATATAGAGATAATCGTCATCGAAAGCCATATAGATCTCCGTCTCGGTACCCGAGCGAATGGAATCGGAAGGAAATTGCTCCCAGAACCCTTTAGCAGGCCGGCCGCGAAACCAATCTGCTTCGGAAAGCGTGCCGTCGATCGTGATCTCACCCTGTACCCGTTTCAAAACAATAGGTGGTTGCTGGTAAGCAGACCCTCCGTTCTGGCTACACGCGAGCAGGGGTAAAACCCCCAATAAAAAACAGACAGCTTGGCTTTTCATAATACAAAATTAGCGGTTCAGCCGCCAAAGCCCAGGTAACCGGAGGAAGAGAATATACGTATGTTGAATTTTTCATGACCAAAACCCTCCGCGTAAAAAATAGTTTATGGAAAAAATTGCGCACAATGCATGAATATGATTTTTCATTTTTACCAAAATGTAAGATTATCCCTTTTTCAAATACGATTTACAAATGAAACAACTCATCATGTCATCGATCGTACGCCTAATATTTGGTTGCTGCTTGTTTGCTTGGACTTTGCCGGTGTGTGGGCAAAGACCCGCCCCTATACCCTACTTTCAGTTGGTCCACCAAGCTGCCGACGGAGAGCCGCGGCACGGCCGGTTATTGATTATGCTATCGATAGACCCTTCGGCCGAACCGCGATTTCAGATTGCCGACGGCCCGCAGACCCAACTCGTTTTCGGCATCGACCTGGAAAACTGGGCCGTCAATACGCCGGTACCATTTCACGATGATGCCGACGGGTACCCGATCGAATCATTAGCCAATGTTCCAGCGGGCGAATACTACGTCCAGGCGCTATTGAACGAATACGAATGGTTCTACCGCCAAAAGGGACCGCGTGTCCTATTACCACCAGAGCGGGGAGAAGGCCAACAATGGAACCGAAAGCCCGGCAACCTGTATTCCAAGCCCGTTAAGGTCAAATTCGACCCGACGCAACCCAGGATGATTAGCCTGGTACTGGACCGCGAAATTCCACCTATCAGTCCGCCGGCCGATACAGAATACATCAAGCACGTGCGCATCAAAAGCGATCTACTTTCTGAATTTTGGGGGCGTGATGTGTACCTGGGCGCCCACGTATTACTACCCGAAGGCTTTGACGAAAACCCCGAAGTGCGCTACCCCTTGGCCATCATGCACGGTCATTTTCCCTACGACTTTGGCGGCTTCCGGCCAGAGCCCGCCGATACAACCACACCTTGCGTGTATTCCGAGCGCTTCGAGGTAGATTGTTACAACCATATCGTGCAACAGGAGGCACATGATTTTTATAAAGCCTGGACGGGACCCGACTTCCCGCGGGTAATCGCTGTCAAAATTCAGCACGCCAATCCCTTTTACGACGACTCCTATGCCGTAAACTCTGCTAATCTGGGCCCCTACGGCGACGCCATTACCTACGAGCTTATCCCGTATATTGAAGAGCAGTTTCGAGGGATTGGCGAAGGTTGGGCCCGATTTGTATACGGTGGCTCCACCGGCGGCTGGGAAGCACTGGCCGTACAGGTTTACTACCCCGATGAATACAACGGATGCTATGCTGCTTGTCCCGACCCCATCGATTTTCGGGCCTATTGCCTGGTTAATATTTACGAAGATAATAATGCGTATTTCGTGGATGGTCCTTTCCGCAGAACCTTGCGACCCGGTCATCGCGACTACCTGGGCAATGTCAGTGCCACCCTCCTCGATATGAACCGCCGCGAATTAGCCCTCGGCACCCGCAACCGGTCCGGGCAGCAGTGGGACATCTGGGAAGCCGTGTATTCCCCCATGGGATCCGATGGATATCCAAAAAGACTGTGGGACAAAAAAACAGGCGAGATCGACCCGGAAGTAGCCGAGTACTGGCGCGAAAATTACGATCTGGCCTACATCCTACAACGCGATTGGGAGGAACTGGAACCAAAACTTAAGGGCAAAATACACATCTACTGCGGAGATATGGACAATTACTACCTCAATAATGCGGTATACCTGATGGAAGATTTCCTCCAGGAAACCGAATATAACGGCGAGATCACCTACGGCGACCGAGCCGAGCACTGCTGGAATGGCGACCCTACTCAACCCAATCATATTTCCCGCCTGCGTTACCATCGCATGTTCATACGAAAGTGGGCAGAAGAAGTGAAAACCCGGGTACCGGAAGACGCAAACTTGACAAGTTGGCGATATTGAAGAACCCTTACCGGAACGGAGGGGTTGACCAGGCCAGTAGGCGGTAACGCACTTAACAGATACTCCGGTCAGCAGGATTCCCACACACTGCGTACTTTTTTAGCCGAATCGCCCGCTTGCGTATAGCCCAAATTGTGTTAATGTTTTTAAATACCCCGTTCCGTAAAATGATTGAGAAGGCCGGCTGTCGGCACCTTTGAGTTTGAATTAGATAAAAAATTAATGTAAAACCTCCTAAAAAGCGTTAATTTTTTTAACATTTTTAATTTCAGCTTTTTTCTGCTTCGATGGAAAAAGTCATAAAAAGGGGTGACAAAGACCATTTTTTACCGTCGGAATAACTGTAAAACTTGCAATTAACAAAACAAAGTTATTTTTTGCGTCGTTTTTCAACGGTTGAATTAATTAGGTAAAGCACCTAGTTTTGACTTTGAAAGATGGTTTAAAGTAAATTGCGCAATAACAGCGAATAATAATATCCCAATAAATAGCTTAGAAGTCCTTTTTTGAAGGACACCTAAACCCAGTTATCCGGCATTCAATTCTAAATCGTTGGTGCCGACAAAAACAGAAACGATGAAAAATATCCCATGGACATGGACTGCCGTGTTGGCGGTACTTTGTCTGTTTGTAATGACGAGCTCTACCGAGCTCTGCGCTACCCCGCTATTGGTGCCTGGTTCCGAATCAGAAACTATGACAAGGTCAATGGTTTCAGATGAGTTGATTCGGGAACGCGTAGAGAAGCTATCTCTTCCATTTGAGGCCACCTACGACAAGCGGGTCCGAAAATACGTGCAGCGATATACAGTGTACGGCCGCAACGAAACGGAAGACATACTGGGCCGCTCGCGCGTTTACTTCCCGATTTTCGACCACTATCTGGTTTCCTATGGTCTCCCTTCAGAATTGAAGTACCTGCCGATGATCGAATCGGGCTTGATCCCGACCTCTGTATCGCACATGGGGGCTGCCGGATTGTGGCAACTGATGCCGATTGTGGCTACCCATTACCGCATGACGGTCAATGGTCAGATAGATGAACGTTTTGACCCGTATAAATCGACGGAAATTGCCGTGCGTTTACTGCGTGACCTGTATAAAGAGTTCGGCGATTGGGAGTTGGTCCTGGCGGGCTATAATGCCGGTGCGGGTACGGTGCGTAAGGCAATCCGAGAGTCGGGTAGTCGAGATTTTTCTCAGGTGCAATACTACCTTCCCGCCGAGACCAGGAATTACGTACCGGCTTACGTTGCCGCAGCTTATGTGGTGAATTACTACAACCAGCATGGCCTGGAGCCCAGTCCGCCAACTACTGCACTGCAAAATCAGCGACTGACCATCATTAAAGAGCAGATCAGCCTGAATGATATTGCTGCCGTAACGGGGCTCCCGACGCGTATAATATATCAACTCAACCCGGCCTACCGCCATGGCTACATTCCTGCGAGCCGCAACGGACGACACCTGGTGCTGCCCACTGAAGCCATGGCAGTTGTCCGCCGCGAGCTGCTGGATAATCCTCAAGTGGTCCTGGCTAACCAGACAGACAACCTAGAAGACTTTTTCCAGACGACTTACGCTGTAGCACCGGGTGACAACCTAGTGCGTATCGCTGAAAAATTCAATGTGTCGGTTGCCAAGATCAAGTACTGGAATCAATTAAGCAGCGAACGGGTTGTGGTCAATCAGGAGTTGGTCCTCTACCTCTCAAGCGAATTCCTGTTGAACAAGACTTAGGCATTCGCACAATACAGTCCTCCTGCCGGTAAGGGTAACCTGCTCTTCATGGCCGGCCGTTTCGTACAAAGCGGCCGGCCATGATTTTTAGGGATGGCCTGCATCTCCCTGGACCCTTTTTACTATTATTGGGGAAAATATTCACCGCCTTATGGAACTCCTCTTCAGCTACGTGAGATGGAACCCCGATCCAGTTATCTTCACCCTAGGGCCGCTTAGTCCGCGCTGGTACGGCCTGCTATTTGCATCGGGCTTCATGATTGGCTTATTCATCGTCAAGCGCATGTTCGATAAGGAGGGAGCGCCAGAAGAGTGGCTCGATAAAGCGTTTCTGTACATCATCATCGGTGCCGTATTGGGCGCCCGACTGGGCCACGTTTTTTTTTACGATTGGCCTGACTATGCGAAGAACCCCATCGATATCCTGAAGATCTGGGAGGGCGGCCTAGCCAGCCATGGCGGTGCTATTGGTATTCTGATCGCAATTTGGCTGTTTTCCCGGAGGGTAACCAAAAAAAGCATGCTCTGGACCCTCGATAAAGTGGTAGTCCCTACTGCCCTTGCCGGAAGTCTCATCCGGCTTGGCAACCTTATCAACTCCGAAATTATCGGCAAACCCATTATCAACCAGCCAATCGCTCAAATCGAACAACAGGGTCGACTCAATGAGGTACCGGCATACGCTTTCGTATTTGAAGCGATAGATGAATTACCACGCCACCCGGTCCAAATCTATGAGTCGCTCAGTTACCTGATCATTTTCTTCATTCTTTTCTTCACTTACTGGCGCACCGAGTACCGCAACAAGCCCGGGTTTTTATTCGGTTTATTTTTGGCGCTGGTCTTCGGCGTCCGCTTCGTACTGGAATATTACAAAGTGAGTCAGGGTGGTTTTGAGACGGCCTTCGATAATGCCTTATCTACCGGGCAGTTGTTGAGTATTCCATTTGTAATAGTAGGCTTATACTATATCTTCCGGCCGCATCCGGGAAAAAGCAAGAAAGGTTAAAGATATTTCCTGTCTTGGGCCTTGCGTTGAATTGTACATCACCAAACCAACTCTCATGGGTTACTGTACGGCAAAAACCATCATCATGATCCTGGCTATTGGGAGCACCCTGGCCTGTGGCTCCGGAGATGCCGGCAACCAGCAGGACGAAGCGGGTGTTCCAGCCGATCGAAACCTCGTGGCGAACCAATCCTTTACCCTGCCCTACAAGCTCAATCGCCCCGATCAAACCTTCGAGTTAGATGATGAGTTGGAAGAAATCTCGGCATTATCTATGAGTCCCGACGAGGGCTATCTGCTGGCTGTACAAGACGAGGATGCGGAGGTATATGTACTGGATAAGCAGTACGGAGAAATTGTAGAAAAAATTGATTTCGGCAAAGACGGCGACTACGAAGGACTGGAGGTCATAGGGGAAGATGTTTTTGTATTGCGTAGCGATGGAAAACTGTATGCCTTCAAAGGGATACTGGACGATAATCCTTCCGTCATTGAATTCTTTACTCCCCTTGATGAATCGTATAATCTGGAGGGCCTCGGTTTTGATTCGCAACAAGGGGTTTTATTACTAGCCTGTAAAGCCAAAGCCGGCGACGGGGCGGCCTACGAAGGCAAGCGGGCAATCTACTCCTTCAACCCCAATACCGGCAAGCTATCCGATGAACCGGCCTATCTGATCAGCCTCAAAGCCATACAGGAATTTCTCGAAATATCTCCTGCCCTGCGGCAGTACGAAAAGCTGGTAGAATTTTTTCAGCCCAATCAGTCGGAGTTCACCTTTAATCCCTCTGCCGTAGCTGTACATCCCATTACCAGGCACATTTACGTAACCAGTGCGGTACGGAGCCTGCTGCTGGTCTTAGACTATGAGGGTAATATCTTGCATCTGGAGCGTATGGACGAAGACCTGTTGCCACAGCCCGAAGGTATCACCTTCGAATCAGACGGCACGCTGTACCTTTCTACCGAGGGAAAAGGCGGGGAAGGGCGGATATACAGGTTTCGCTATCGAGGCTAATCGAACTATTCGGGCCGGTTGCCATGTTCTTAGCCCTAAGGGTCGGCATCAGATAAAAAGCCGGTTAGTTATTTGGTAAAATTTGACAATTCACAGATTATTGTGGGGGATGCGCTGCAAGCATGTCCACAACTTAATTCACTCTTCATTCCCATATTATGAGCGTTGTAGAAATGAATGTGCCCACCATCGGGGAGTCGATCACAGAAGTTACCCTCTCCATGTGGCTGAAAAAAGATGGTGACTACGTAGAGCTCGACGAGCCCATCTGCGAATTCGAATCCGACAAGGCAACCCTTGAATTCCCTGCTGAAGCTGCCGGTAAACTAATTCATGTAGCTAGCGAGGGCGACGACCTGGAGATTGGTGCCCTGGTCGCCAAAATCGACACCAGCGTAGCCAAAGAGAGCGGTGGGGGCAGCGGCCGTTCGAATGGGAAGGACAGCAGTGCTAAAAATGAAGAGCCCAAACCAAAAAAGACCGCGGAACCGGACCCACAACCCAAAGAGGACACCCCGGCAACAGGCAGCAGTTATGCCAGCGGCCACCCTTCGCCTGCAGCCGCTAAAATGATGAAAGAAAACGACATTACCCCCGAAGACATACAAGGAAGCGGGCGTGACGGGCGCATTACCAAAGCGGATGTTCAGCAGGCGGTAGCTAACAAACCCAGCCAGCCCGTAGCCCCAGCGCCCGAAACTAAAGCATCCGAAACAGCTGCACCTCCACCCAGCATTCGTCCCAAAGAATCCTTTAGCCGGGAAACGAGTCGTAAGAAAATGAGCCGCATGCGGCGCACCATCGCCAAACGACTGGTCTCGGCTAAGAACGAAACGGCCATGCTCACCACCTTCAACGAGGTAGACCTTACGGAGGTCATGACCATGCGCAAACGCTACCAGGATAAGTTTGTAGAAAAATACGGCATTAAACTGGGCTTCATGTCTATCTTTGCCAAAGCTTGTGCCAAAGTGCTGATGGAAATGCCCGACGTGAATGCGCAGTTGGATGAAACGGAACTCATCTACCACGATTATGCCGATATCTCCATCGCTATTTCTACTCCGAATGGCCTAGTCGTACCCCCTATCCACAATGTGGAATCGTTGAACTTTGCAGAGATCGAACACAAGATTGCAGAACTGGCGAATAAGGCGCGCAACGGAACGCTCAGCCTTGAAGAGATGAGCGGAGGTACTTTTACCATCACCAATGGCGGAGTGTTTGGATCTTTGTTGAGTACACCCATCCTCAATGAGCCGCAGTCGGCTATTCTTGGGATGCATGGCATCAAGAACCGGCCAATGGTGATCGACGGCCAAGTCGAGGTACGTCCGATGATGTATCTGGCACTATCCTACGACCACCGCGTGATCGATGGGAGTACATCGGTTACCTTTCTCGTAAAAGTTAAAGAGCTGCTGGAGAATCCAGGTATGATGCTGTTGGACCTCTAGTAACACATGCGATGCCAAAGCAATACGCCCCGGCAGTTGCATTGCTTTGGCCAGCAAGGGAAAAACCTTCACCTCATGACCTTACAGGAGCTATTTGATCGGTTGGGGCAACAGCCACAGTACTTGATGGTTTTCTTTGCAATCATTCCAGTACTTGCCGTGCTACTCGGCCTGATTGCCGGTCGCAAGGGAGGCTACACGCCTTGGAATTACTTCTACTCTTTCCTGATCTATCTGAGTAGTATACCAGGTATCTTCGCCATTACACTTAGCTTTTACGCCCACATCGTCCAGGGCCGAAACGTTATGCAGCTCGACATTTATAGTCAAATCCTGCCGATCGTTTCGATGGTCTTGACCCTGCTCATCATTCGTCGTCAGGTGGATCTGCGGATGGTACCGGGGTTTGATAAGCTTTCGGGCCTATTGATGATCATTTTCAGCGCAATGGTCATTCTCTGGTTCCTCGACCGTTTTCACATCATCGGTTTTATGCGGATGCGCTTCCAGTACGTCCTGGTGATCTTTATCGGCATGCTTATCCTCATGCGCTACGGTTGGGGCAAAATTTTCGGTTCCCCGTATCGGAGTCGTGGTTAGGGATTCGCTACACCGGCTAGCTCGGCGTTGTTCAGTGCGTAGATCAGGCGATTAATATCAGAACCATTCAATTCCAAGGTCCCTTTCAGGATAACCGGATCAGCACTGTACTCAATGCTTTCGTTTGCGTATACCTCCATTACCGTCTCCGGACCGGCCCCCCCACAAAAGAAACACATGTTATATGGAAAAGCGGAGAAGACAAACTCTTTGTGACTCTTATAACCTTCTACCGGGATGATGTAGCCTTTAACCAATACCGTTTTTCCTTCCAGCTTTTTTACAGCTTCACTGAACACCGGCAGGTCGACTTTGAAACCAAGGGTTTCGTCGTATTCTTTCTTGTACGTGATCTTAGAAAGGGTTTTCCACAAGTTGGCGTCGCCCGAAGTTTGTGCTTGCAGACCGTGCGTTGCAGCGCCCACAAATAAGGTACATAGGAGGACCAGTGTGCTCTTTTTCATAGATGTTTCATTTTTTATTCCAAACGCGTCGATATGTAGGTAAGTTGTCTAGTTCGTTATGCTTCCGAAAGGGTTTGGGAAATATCGGTATTGCGCGCCTGGATGGCAGGAATCACAGCAGCAATAATCCCTAACGCAATAGCACCGGCCAGTAAATAGGCCTCTTCTGTCAAAAAATGCCAGGCGCGGAAGTTGTAGCGAAAGCTATCCTCCATATAGCGACCCATCGCTCCGAGGCTGAGATGAGCAAGCAGGATGCCCAAAACATAGCCTAATACCGCAAGAATAACACCTTCCAATAAAACGAGCAAGAAAAGTTGTGCCGGCGAGGCACCAGCGGTCCGCAACAATGCTAACTCATAGCGGCGCTCGCGCAGCGAAGAGAATAAGGAGATGAATATACTCAGACCCGAAACGAGCACGATGGCCAGGGCCAGGACGCGTAAGGCATCTACGCCGACGCCCAGCATTTCATTTACCCGGTTAATTTCAATGGCCGGCGTAGCGGCTTGCAATTCGGTATTTTCATTGATGGCGCGCTGCATATTCAACGCCTGGTAATTGCGCCCCTTGAAGGTAATGAGCAAGGAGGTAATCTGTTTTTCCGGAAAAGCAGTGAGCGGGCGGTCGCCCAAGTACCCGTCATGCCCATGATCTGCTTCGTGGTCATGCGTATCCTCCGCATCGCCGCCGGGTTTCTCTTCCGCTTCTTCCTGATGGTCATGCACTGCCCAAACGGTTTGCGTTTTGGTGAGGATAAGTTGATCGACGACCGATCCAGTAGGAGCTAGGATACCCACTACTTCGATGGAGCCAGCCTCTTCGTGGAGCAGGTTTTCGTCTTGTACAAAGCCATGAGAGCTTTTAAACGAATCGCCAATTTTTAAAGACAGCGCCTCGGCGACGCCCGCGCCTATAGTCGCCTCCATAGGGCCTTTCCACAGGTGACCTTCCTGTACTTCGGCACCGTACAGCACAAAGAAACTTTTTTCCGTACCCACGATGCGGTACCCCTTATGGCTGTCGCCTAACGAGAGGGGGACAGCCATTTCAATAAGCGGATGGTTGGGATTGAGGAAGGGCGTAATTTTCTCGATCTGCACATTCCCGGTCGGAGCGTCGATGTGGTACATGCTTGACAGGATAAGTTGTAGCGGACTGCCTTTGGCGCCAATAACCAGATCAATGCCAGCCAGGTTATTGCGAAATTTATCATCGAGTTGCTGGTTGAAGTTGAGCAAAAAAGCAATTAGGCCACTGCCCAACGCGAAGAGTAACAAGCTCAACGCCATCGACAAGGGTTTATTCGTCAGGTTTTTCCAGGCAATTTTCAACAGGTACATACGCTTAGAGGTGAATCTGGTTGGCGAAAAGATCTTTCAGTCGGTTATCGTGGGTCACGATGAGGAGGTTGGCCCCCACTTCCTGGGCGCGCTGCGTAAGCAATTCCGTGACCTTCTCGCAATTGGTATCATCCAGTGCCGAGGTAGGCTCGTCGGCCAACAAAATTTTAGGGTCATTGACCAAAGCTCTTGCAATGGCTACCCGTTGCTGCTCCCCTACACTCAGCCGGTCGGGTTTTTCTTTGATCTTGTGGCCGACCCCCAGCCGTTCAAGCAAATCGCGAATTTGCTGTGCATTAGCCTCGAGGCGGGCCATCCTCCGTGTAGCGGTTAAATTTTCCTCGACCGTCAGAGCCCGCAGGAAATGAGGCTTCTGAAAAATAATACCGATGTTTTGCCCGCGAAACTTGTCCAGGGACGACGCGCTCAGGCTAGCCATATTGATCCCGTCTATATCGATGCGACCGCTGCGGGGCGAAAGCAGTCCACCTAAAAGATGGAGCAGGGTTGTCTTTCCGCTACCAGAAGGCCCCAATAACAACAGGTGATCATCCTTTCCACAGATAATGTCGGGAAACTGCAACGTCTCCGATTTCGGGTAGGCAAAAGTCAAGTCTTGCGTATGCAGCATAGGCAATTTTTGTGGGCACCTGAAAATAAAGAGAATACCAAGAACATAAAAGTTCACGGCACTAAGTTCAAATATTGATAAAAGTCACCGTTTTGTAGACGGCATTTCAAAATCTTGGACCGCAAAATGCCTTATTTTGTTTTTGAGGTTATCCTGATGACTATTCAGCTTGTAAGGAACCCCATTTCTAACCCGCCTTCATCGAATATCGCCAGCTAAGTATGCGTGCAAAACTCAATCAAATATTTCGTCCAACACAAATTGCGGTCATCGGCGCCTCAGAGCGCCCCGGGTCGCCAGGCCAGATTATCATGCAGAATCTTATCGAGAGCGGCTACCGAGGCACTATCTATCCCGTCAACCTCAAGCACCGGCAGGTTATGGGGAATAAGGTTTTCCGCCACGTGGCCCAAATAGATGCTCCGATCGACCTGGCGATGATCTGCACACCTGCCCGAACCGTGGTCGACCTGGTCGAGGAGTGCGGCCAGGCGGGTGTTGGAGGAGTGGTCATACTCACCGCCGGTTTTGCTGAGGCAGGCGATAGCGGGCGCCGGCTTTTCCAGGAAGTTCGCAAATTGGCACAGCAGTACGATTTACGCATTGTCGGGCCCAATTGCATGGGTTTCATCAGCCCGCACAAAAGACTTAACGCCAGTTATGCCGGGCGCACTGCTCTTCCCGGGAATCTTGCGTTTATCTCCCAGAGCGGTGCCCTGCTGACTTCTATCCTTGATTGGTCTGTCGAGCAGAATGTCGGGTTCAGCCATTTCGTTTCGGTAGGAGAGATGGTGGATGTCGATTTTGCCGATTTGATCGACTATTTTGGTACCGATGCCCACACTTCCTGCATTCTGATCTACATGGAGAGCCTGCGCAATGCCCGTCGCTTCATGAGTGCCGCTCGGGCCTTTAGCCGCAACAAACCCATTATCGTGCTAAAATCGGGGCGCAGCCAAGAAGGGCGTAAAGCTGCTTTTTCCCACACTGGCTCTATTGCAGGCAGCGATGACGCCTACGAGGCTGCCTTTCGCCGCGCAGGCGTTATCCGTGTAGACACCATTGCCCAACTCTTTAATATCGCACAGGTTTTGGCCATGCAGCCGCTACCTGCCGGTAACTGCCTGGGCATCGTCACCAATGCCGGTGGCCCCGGTGTATTGGCTACCGATTATCTGGTGCGGCACGGCGGCCAACTGGCCCCACTGAGTGTGGAATTAAAGGAAAAATTAAATGAGTGGCTGCCCGAAAATTGGAGTGGCGGCAACCCCATTGATGTATTGGGAGAAGCCACACCGGAACAATTCCGCCTGGCGGTCGAAGGCTGTTTACGCGAACCGACGATCGACGGGGTTTTGGTCATTCTTACGCCCCAGGTGCTTACCGAACCGGTTGATGTCGCCGAAGCACTGGTGCAGGTAGCCGCCCGGTCGGGCAAGCCGGTGCTGGCAGTGTGGATGGGAGAACGCGAGGTCGAAAGTGCTCGCGACGTCCTGGAACGGGGCAATGTACCGCATTACCGGTACCCTGAAAGCGCCGTTGATGCTTTTTTGCGTATGTATCGGTATTCCCGCGACCTGGACCTGCTTTATGAAACACCGCCGGCCATTCCCGCTAATTTTGAACCAGACCTAGAGAGCGCTCAGAAGGTTCTGCATGAAGTAGAACACGATCGGCGCTACTTCCTTACGGACCGCGAAGCCAAACAATTGCTTCGCAGCTACGGGATACCTACCGCCAATAGCCGCCTGACCAATACCATTGACGAAGCCATTCGAGTAGCCGATGAAATCGGTTATCCAGTGGTTATGAAAGTATCTTCGAAAGACCTCACCCATAAAACGGATGCAGGGGGCGTAATTCTCGACATCCGCAATGCTTACGAAGTAGGCAATGCCTATCGGCGCATTCAAAAGAACGTAGCTGCTTTTGACTCCAACGCCCGGATTGATGGCATCCTGGTAGAGCAGATGATCAATAAAGGCTTCGAGATGATCGTAGGAGCAAAGCGCGACGATATCTTCGGCCCCTTGCTCCTGTTCGGAAGAGGCGGCGTGGCGGTAGAAGTATATCAGGATGTAAGCATCGGGCTTCCCCCGCTCAATATGGCCTTAGCCCAACGCATCATTCAGGAAACCCAAATATACCCACTGTTAAAGGGGTACCGCGGACTGGAAGGCGTCGACCTGGAGGATTTAGCATTCTTGCTTTGCCGTTTCTCGTATCTAATTATGGATTTTCCCGAGATCAAAGAAGTGGATATCAATCCATATGTCGCCTATGACACTGGCGGCCTGGCCGTCGACACCCGCATCATGGTAGATCCTGCAAGGTCGCGTAAAAAGAAGAAGATGTTCCAACACCTAGTAATATCGCCTTACCCCGGCCGAAAATATACACGCGAATTCCCACTGAAAGATGGCCAGAAAGCTACCCTGCGACCGATCCGCCCCGAAGACGAGCCCTTGCTGGGTGATATGTTAAAGCACGTATCTAACGAGTCCTTGTACATGCGTTTTTTCGGCTACATACCGCGGGTTACACACGAGTGGCTTACGCGCTTCACGCATATCGACTACGACCGCGAGATGGCCATCGTTGCCGAAGTTAATACCCACGAGGGACCGGCAATTATAGGGGTAGTACGCATCATCGAAGACGCCTGGGGTACCAATGCCGAATATTCTATCCTGGTAGCAGATAACTGGCATGGCTACGGGCTGGGAAACGCTCTAACCGATTATATTATCGATATTGCACGCGAGCGGGGACTCGACAAAATCGTAGCCTCTGTCCTTCCGGCAAATAAAGCCATGATTCACATCTTTCAGCGGCGCGGGTTTACGATCAACAAAGAAAGCCACGATGTTTATGAAGTAGAGCTACCACTGGAGGAGGCACCCAAGGAAAAATAATCGTATTGGAATTAAATAAGTGTTAATCCGCTGATAACCATCATTTTAATTTTTCACATCCTACTTTCCCGCCAGCTTGCCCGGAAAGTTTTTGATGTAATGGAGCAAGGCTTTTAACTGATCGTGGCTACCCAGGATAATAAAACTACTGTTCGGCAGGAGTACTGTGTCGGGTAATGGGTTGACGTGATATTGACCCTCCGGATCTTTGTAGCCGACAATATTGGCCCCCGTAGCAGCCCGGATATTCATCTCAGCAATGGATAAGTTCTGGCAGCTTTCCGGCATTTCTTCATAGCGAATCTCTTCAAAGCCAATATCCGACTGGTACTCATTGGTAATAAAGGAGAAAAACTCAACTGCCCCCGGTTTACTGACCAGTGTAGCCATGTAAAAGCCACCGATTTGTTCTGGCAAAATAACGTGATCGGCTCCGGCCAACTGTAATTTGCGCTCCGAACGTGGGTTTTTCGCCCGACTGATAATGTTGAGCTTCGGGTTTAATTGGCGGGCAGCAAAGACAATGAACAGGTTGTCGGAATCGTCGGGTAGCGCGGCAATTATAGCAGTGGCGCGATCGATGCCCGCCCGGTCTAACACTTCATCATGGGTGGCGTCGTCCTGTATGTACAAATAACGCTCCTCTGCTTTTTGCAAAATTTCCACCTTTCTTGGGTCATTATCGACGATTACGAAGGGGATCTTATGTTCCATAAAATGGGTCGCAATCTCTTTGCCATAACGACCAAATCCGCAGAGAATAACGTGCTGCTGCAACTTCTCAATTTCTTTCTGGATAAAGCTCAGGTGCATTTTTTTGAAGATTTCACCTTGAATTACATAATAGGAAAAGACCGCAAGGATGTAGGCCAGTAGTCCGACATTGATCAGAATGTAGATAGAGGAAAAGAGTTCGCCGGCATTGGAGAGGGGACGCACCTCGGTATATCCGACGGTGGATACGGTGATGACTACCATGAAGAAAGCTTCGGTCAGGGAGTAACCCTCGATCAACATGTAGCCAGTTATACCGCCGATGAGGTCTAACACCAACAGTACGAAAGCTGCCCTTAAACTGAGCAGTGACCTAGTACCCGGTAGAGATATTCTCTACTTTTTCGAAACAATGCCATGCAGGATAAGCTAGTGAATAGATTGTGCCAACCCAGAAGCTATATTAGAAATTTTGGATTAAAGCCTAAAGTATGCCACCTCCACTTTTTGCGGGGCGTTACGATGGGTAATATTAGAAAACGCTTTTTGGTTAATCTCCGGAGCCCGAAAGTAGGCCTCATATTTTTGGCCCCTTCAGTTTACTTTCGAACTAGCCCGTTTGTTTACTAAAAAAATCATTGCACATGAATAAATGCTGGATTGTTACTTACCCGCTGTTCCTAACCTCCACTGCCTTCGCCCAATCCGACGAATTGCGTATGGACTTCGAATATTACGACCCACCTTCGACCCTCGTGGTTCCAGAGCACCACGTACACCGGGCAAAATACCCCTTTGTCGATATCCACAGCCACCATTGGCGAATGGCCGATCAGGATCTGGACAAACTCATCGAGGAAATGGATTCCCTCAACATGGATATTATCGTAAACCTGAGCGGCCGCGGAGGCAAAGCGCTTAAAGCCATTACGGACAATATTAAATCATACGGATACGAAGATCGCATATTCGTTTTCACCAACATTAACCTGCGCAGCATTGATGAGCCCGACTGGGCTGAGGAAACCTGCAAGCAACTGAAATACGACGTGGCTAACGGCGCCAAAGGATTGAAGATTTTCAAAAGCCAGGGCATGCTCAACACCGACCGGGCAGGCAACCGCATCCGCATCAACGATCCGCGCATCGACCCGGTCTGGGACAAGTGTGGCGAACTAGGCATCCCGGTCCTCATCCACGCCGCCGACCCGAAATCTTTCTGGGCCCCCCACGACGAAAACAATGAGCGCTGGCTCGAACTCAAGCTACGGCCACGCCGCAAACGCTCAGACGAAGACCCAGCGCCATGGGCTACCATCATCGCCGAACAGCATGATATTTTCCGGAAACATCCAGAAACCACCTTTATCAATGCTCACTTCGGCTGGTTTGCCAATGACTTAGCTCAGCTGGCCATGCTTTTGGAAAAATATCCTAATATGGTAGTAGAATTCGGAGCCGTCATCGCAGAACTTGGACGGCAGCCGCGCTTTGCCCGTCAATTTTTTGAAAAATACCAGGACCGGATCCTTTTTGGTAAAGACGCTTATAATCCGGAAGAATATTATACCTATTTTCGAGTACTGGAAACAGCCGACGAGTATTTTCCTTACTACAAACGCTACCACGCCTTTTGGCGCATGTACGGATTAAACCTGCCGGACGCTATTTTGAAAAAAATTTACCGGGATAATGCCCTGCGCGTATTAGGCGTAAGAAAAAGTTAGCGCTTTATCAGTTTCAAAACTGCCCCTTCGTCATCACTCCTGACGGCCAGGAAATAAATCCCCGCAGGATGATCAGACCAATCTCTTTCAACGGTCGCCGACCCAGAAGGCCAATTCCACCGTGCGCAGGCTTGTCCAGTAGCATTGTAAAGCACGACCTGAAGGTCCTCTCTTAACGATAAGCCGGTTCGGCTTACTTGAAGCGAGCGATCCACCGGATTAGGTCGGACACTTATTTGGCTAACCAGCGATTGCTGGGACGTATTGGTAGCACACTGCCCCTCGAATGGGATCACCTCGCTGTAGGGTCCGGGAGTGCCACTGCAAATACTTTGTATCTGCATCTCGTATTCGGCGCAGTCCATTATTTGCTGGAGTGTAACCGCCGGTCCGGTAATCGTTAGAGAGTCCCAACCCTCGGTTTCTAGCTCCCGGTAGCGCAGCCGGTAACCCTCAGCACTTTCGGGGCCTTCCCAGGTACAGCGCACTTCTTGCTTATCCTGGGGGATGGTGCGGATATTCAATGGCGGAAAGCATTCCGCAGATGGGATGATACGAACACAGTAATCTTCGTATTCTCCCAGGACTGTTTCTGTTGTTCCACAAGCGTCGGGCGGATCGAGAAAGAGCATCGCGATACGCAAGCGGGTTATGCCACCTCCGATATTATCGGGCAGGGTAATCGTCCCTTCTACTGCTCCGGTCCGGGCTTCGCCGGGATCAAATAACAGCTCGCGGGGCGCTTCGAAACGGCCGTTTTGATTAAGGTCGATCCAGAGCCGGAAATATTCTGCAAAGGCCGTACCACCAAAACCGGGTGTAAGTTCCAACTCGAAGGTTTCCCCAGCCTCTAAATGAATAGGCGTGCGATTGGTATAGTCGCCATAGCCACCATCCGATCCGGTAACATTAAACAGGTTGTGCAGGCGTACGGAGGCAATCCATTCGTTGTCCGCATTAATGGCGCCGGGTACGCAGTAATTACGGTCAGTACAGGCTCCGCAGTCGGTGGTCGTAAAAAAAAGCACGTCACCCAGTTCACTTGCCTGTCCGGCGCAGATCGTTTGGACCCGGGCCTCGTATTGGGTGCAGGAAAGCAGATCCAGCAAAGCAACCGATGTCTGCATCGTGGTTACCGTATCCCATACGAGGTTACCGACCGGACGGTAAAGTATATCATAGGACTGTGCGGCAGCTACAGGCGACCAACCTAAAAACGCAATATCGGCTTCCACGGAAAGGGCATTCGCCTTTGCCGGTGGATCACAACACCCATCGGTCGTAAACCGTAGTGGATTGCTAAATCCTGTATCGCCCTCCTTACAATTGGTACGCAGCGCAATTTCGTAGGCGGTGCAGCCCATCAGTCCATCCAATACAAACGGAGACCGGACACCGAGCACCTCTATCCATTTCGGTTCTCCGGCAGGACGCCAGCGCAAATCGACCGATTGCGTACTATCATTGGTGTTCCAAACAACTTGGGCAGCGTTTTGCTGCAAGCTATCTACCCGAATACTGCTCACACTGGGGCATGGATCGCAATTAACCAGCAAAATTTGTAAGCTGCGCCAAATATTGAGCCGGCCACCTGTCCGCGTCAGGCCTTTAAGATCGTCGACCTCGTCGACCCCTAGTTGCAGGTACTGCTTTACCAGCAAGGCCGCAGCAGGCGGATCATTCCTGGCTAGAGAGGACAACGAGAGGCAAGGGGCTGAGTATAACATGCCGATAGCCGCCGTCACGTGAGGCGTAGCGGCCGAGGTACCACTAAAAAAACCATAGTCATTATTACGGGTTGTGGTCCAAATTTCTTCACCTGGGGCGGCCAGGTCAATACTGTTGCTTCCGAATGCAGTTTGCGGAGCGAGTTCGTCGCGGTCGGTAGTATTGGTAACGGCGACCAGGAAATCGCTGCCACACCCGGTAGGCACATCACCTTCCACATCTACATCGATATCTCGATTAGCAGTAGCAGCTGCATTCAGGATGCCGGCCTGGCCGAGTGAATCGTAAACCGAGCACCAGAGTGGAAAATTTTCCGGATTCCCAAAGTCGATTCCCCAGGAAGCATTGGTACCTACAATGAATGCACCTCGCTCCCCGTCGGTGGCATCATAGAGTTGGCGATTAACCAACACGTAGTCATAGGCCCGTAGAACATTGCGTTCGGTAACGGCAAATTCCGGCAAATAGATGACCATGAGATCCACGTCCCACATAACACCACTCACTCCGATACCGTTATTGCCTACTGCACCGGCAATACCTACTACCTGCGTACCATGGTTGTTCTCTTGGTCGATATCGTCATTTTCCCCGATGGCGTTCCAGCCCCGATAATCATCGACAAATCCGTTCTGATCGTCATCGATACCATTGTCGGGAATCTCGCCGGTGTTGATCCATAGGTTCGCGGCCAAGTCTTCATGCTCCGGGTCCACTCCATTGTCGATGATCGCTAAAACAACACGCTCAGCCGAAGGCGTAAACCCACCAGTAGTAACAGCCCAAGCTTCGGGCATGCTAACGTCGGCGCCAGGTAGGCTTCCCGGATTCTGACCGGTATTGAACAGGTTCCACTGCAGGCCAAAATCTGGGTCATCGGGCTCCACCCCCCGATACTGTACAAAATGATTAAACTGGGCATGCTGCACAGCAGGGTCCCTTCGTACTGCCGCCAGCAGATTGTATTCATTAACAACCGCGTAATCGAAGCGTATAGACCAGATAGGAAAGCTCTGTCCGACTTGACCATCCAAATGCACGGTGGAGCCTCCGGAGCGGTTGCTCGATAGTCGCCGGATCAGCTGCTGGGGCGCATAATCGCCCCGTAATTGTACTAGAATTTCGCCCTGGACGTAATCCAGTTGTTGAGCATAGGTGTCAGTTCCAAAGCAAATCACATTTCCAATAATGAAGACGGCCCTTAAAAGCTTCAGGTTCATATTAATTGATGTAACAGTGTTTTTAGAATCCAAATGCTGGGGAATAGTGCAGGCAAGGTATCAGGCGTATTTTTTTCGCGATGCATAATCAACAAGCCAAATGGAAAATGGATTTGCTCAAAAAAATCAAATAGACCAATTTTAGGACGGCTTTTCTTTTGACTCCAAAAATCGCGGTTTATGCAAAGGGTGAAATTTTTGTTTTCGGGGCTTTTACTTTTAAGTGCTTTCTATCTGCACGGTCAAAATGGCAGCAACGACGTGCCGATCAATTTCGACAATCCGCACAATACAATGCTGGTTCATTTGCATTACCTGCAACCGGAAACTTACCAACCGGAAATTGCGGCACAATCCCTGGGCAAAGTAGCAGACAGCACGGATGCGGAAAAACTTGCTATCCAACTCAAACAGATCCTTGACGGCGAAGGCCTGCGCGTAATCTTTGGCCGCATCCCACAGGATAATAATTACGTTGATTCACTCTCCGGAAAAGCCCAATTTACGCCTTTTCCCAACAAACGTCCGGAGATCTATCTGGAGCAGGTCGGCAACCAGTGGCTTTATTCCAGAGAAACGGTTGCCAATATTCCGGCCTTGCACCGGCGGGTGTATCCTTTCGGAGTCAATACACTTTTGAATGTGCTGCCGAAGTTCGCTCAGGAAAAGGTCTTGGGACTTGCGCTGTGGCAATACCTAGGTATCCTGATCGTGCTGTTGATCTGTTGGCTGGCACATTTTATACTTACCCGTTTGCTCGATCCGATCGTTAAGCGATTGAGTCAATCGAAAATTTACCCCTCTTTAATCAGCAAAAGGCTAATCCGGCGGGTCGCCCGCACCGGCAGTTTACTCCTCATCCTGCGTCTAATGCGCTTGCTTATTCCCCCGCTGCAGTTGCCGATCGGCGCCTCTGCTTTTGTCATGTACAGCCTGCGAATCGCCTCCATTGTTTTAGTTGTCATCCTGTTGCTACGTATCGTACAGATACTGGTCACCTACTGGGAGCATTTAACCCAACGCACGGAAAGCAAACTGGACGAACAACTCGTCCCGATCGCCAGCCGGTTACTACAGGGTATTGTCATCTTAATTGGCTTCATCCAGTTGCTCAATATCTTTAACGTCAATGTAAATGCGCTGATCGCCGGTCTTTCGATCGGCGGTATCGCCCTCGCCCTGGCCGCTCAGGATACCCTGAAGAATCTGTTCGGTTCGGTTATGGTGTTCCTGGATCGCCCTTTTCAGGTGGGAGACTGGATCAACTTTGGCGGCGTAGACGGCACGGTTGAAGAGGTAGGGCTACGAAGTACGCGGGTACGTACTTTTGCCAATTCCCTGGTCTATGTTCCTAACGGAAAACTTGCCGATATGGTCATTGACAATTTTGGACTTCGGCATTACCGGCGTTTCTACTTTAAGATTAGCGTAACCTACGATACCCCACCTATGCTTATCGAAAAATTCGTGGAGGGCCTACGCCAACTCATTGAAGAACACCCCAGAACCCGCAAAGACGCCTACGAGGTACATCTCAACGAAATGGGTAGCGCTTCTTTGAACATTCTTTTCTACAGCTTCTTCCAAGTCAATTCCTGGTCGGAGGAATTGCGCACCCGTCACGAGATTCTGATCGCCATCCTAGAGCTAGCCGAACGCTTGGGTGTCCGCTTTGCTTTCCCAACGCAAACGATTCACATAGAAGATTTGCCAGGCGCGGGTAGTCTTTCCCCCCAATACGAAAAGGATGCTGAGGCGCTGCAACACAAGCTCGACGAGTATGTGGGCCAGTACAGCAGTAAGCACCACAACAAGAATGGGCGATAGGCTTTGCCTACCCCAGACCACCCCTGAAATAACAAACCCCGGCCACGCGCGACTAGGGCGGAGCCGAGGTTGTATCTGGGGGAAAAAAATTCAGCAAATTAACCGTTCATCGAAGCCAGGAACTCTTCGTTTGAAGAAGTAGAAGTCATGTGCTTGCGCAGGAAGTCCATTGCTTCGTCGGGTTTCATATCGGCTAGGTGATTGCGCAGGATAAACATCCGTTGCAAGGTATCCTTGTCTAGGAGTAGATCTTCGCGGCGAGTGCTCGATTTGGTCAGGTCGATTGCCGGGAATACTCGCTTGTTAGCCAGGTTTCGATCCAGCTGCAGCTCCATATTACCCGTACCTTTGAATTCTTCAAAGATCACGCCGTCCATTTTCGAACCGGTATCGATCAGGGCGGTAGCCAGTATCGTCAATGACCCACCACCTTCGATATTACGGGCAGCTCCAAAGAATTTCTTCGGCTTGTGTAAAGCGTTGGCTTCCACACCACCGGAGAGCACCTTACCACTGGCCGGAGCCACGGTATTGTAAGCCCGCGCCAGCCGGGTGATGGAGTCCAGCAAAATAATCACATCGTGTCCGCTTTCCACGAGTCGCTTGGATTTCTCTAGCACAATATTCGCCACGCGAACGTGATTTTCGGCCGGCTCATCAAAGGTAGATGATACCACCTCCGCTTTAACGCTACGCTTCATGTCGGTCACCTCCTCCGGGCGCTCGTCAATGAGCAGGACGATCATGTAGCAATCGGGGTGATTCTTGGCGATGGCGTTGGCTACATCCTTCAACAAGAAGGTTTTACCCGTTTTGGGTTGCGCAACGATTAGGCCCCGCTGACCCTTTCCGATTGGCGTGAAAAGATCGATCATCCGGTTACCGATATCGCGACCGGTCGGTGAAGTCTTCAAGTCGAATTTTTCCGTCGGGAACAAAGGCGTCAGATAATCGAATGGTACACGCTCTCGAATATCTTGCGGTTCCAGCCCGTTGATTTTGGAGACGCGCAAGAGGGCAAAGTACTTTTCCCCCTCTTTCGGCGGACGGATAGCGCCACGCACCGTATCTCCCGTGCGCAAACCGAAGAGTTTAATTTGCGAAGGGGACACGTAAATATCATCCGGTGAAGTCAGATAATTGTAATCAGAGGAGCGCAGAAAACCGTAGCCATCGGGCATCATTTCCAGAATACCTTCCCCTTCAATGATGCCATCGAGCTCAATGTCAAACTTCTCTTCCGGCTCAACATTCGCGTTTTTATCCGGCCCTTTGCGTGGCGGCTCTTCCCTTGGCGGGCGTTCGGAGCGCTGTTGTTGCGCCTCTTTGCCTTTTTGGTCCTCAGAAGAGCGCGACGATTCCGATTTCCCGTCGGGAACCCTTTGGCGCTTGCGCTTGTCTTTACCTGATTTTTGGTCTGGTTTTTCGCCTTTGTCAGTTGGGGTAGCGTCTTCTTGTTTAGCCGACCCGGAGTGCTGGTCGTTTCGGGAGGAACGGTTACCGTTTTTAGAAGGCGTGCGTTCTTGTTCATGACCGCCATTCGTACCTTGATCGGCCTCGCCGGCAACCGCCTGATAGTCCAGAATCTTGTAGATCAGTTCCTGTTTGTTCAAACGTTTATAGCCCTGAAGGCCCAGCTTTTCGGCAAGATCTCTTAACTCGGGTACGAGCATGTCATTCAATTGCAGTATATCGAACATAGTCAGAAAGGATTAATACGTATGGTTAGATTTGAATGCTAAGGGTAGCATTATTGATAGATTGGAAAAATAAATTTCATAGTCGATGGAAGCCTGCTTCAATGCGGGGATATGTAACTGTATATATCTCGGTATTCGGCTTTTTCTGGTAAGCCTCAAATTACTATCGGTTCAGTATCCTGATTAGCTAGAAAGTGGAAATACAGCAAGGCTTGCTAGCTACTCTGCTGTAAAGAACCCTCAGGCATGGAAAGCTTTACTTGCTTCAAAGTACCGAAAAAAATGTGGGTTTTTCAATACCGCTAGAAAAAAAGTGGACAGGTATTAGTCCTAAGGGGCTTCGCTTTGTGCGTTAAAAATAAAGCGAAATTTCTAATTCAAATCATATCTTTGCAAAAAAACGATTAAAAAAGTTAAAAGTTCACCCGTACCGATATCAATTGACCAACAACACCCGACCTGAATATGCTGCAAGTTCAACGGATCCGCAACGAAAAGGCCATAATTGTCGAGCGTCTGGGAAAACGAATGCTCCCCGAACCCGAAATTGCGAAGCTGGAAGAAGCCATACGGCTTGATGATCACCGAAAACAGGTACAGACTCAACTCGACCAGCTTTTAGGACAGCGCAAGCAGTTGTCCGATGAAGTGGGGTCTTTGTTTAAAAAAGGGGAGCGCGCTGCGGCCGAAAAAATCAAAGCCCAGGTAGCTGAAATGAAGGAAACCATCCAAAGCCTGGAGCGAAAGCTGAAGCAGGCGCAAGCTAACCTGGAAGAGGTGCTTCTGCAAATCCCTAATGTTCCGCACGAATCAGTTCCCAAGGGCAGCTCGGAAGAAGACAATGAACTCTTTCGCGATTGGCCGGGAGACCTCCCCCATTTGGGTGACCAAGCCAAACCTCACTGGGAACTGGCCGAAACCTTCGGCATTTTCGACCTGCAGCTCGGCACCAAAATAACAGGCTCGGGCTTTCCGGTTTTTCGCGGTAAAGGTGCCCGGCTGGAGCGTGCACTCATTAATTATTTCCTAGATGAAGCGATCAAAGCCGGCTACGAAGAAGTGGCACCGCCACTGCTGGTCAATGCCGATACTGCTAAGGCCACCGGACAATTACCCGATAAAGAAGGCCAGATGTACTATGTGGAGCGGGACGATTTGTACCTGATCCCGACCGCAGAGGTCCCCCTGACCAATATCTACCGGAACGAAATGATCGACCCCAAGCAGTTGCCCATTAAAATCACGGGTTATACGCCCTGTTTCCGGCGCGAGGCTGGCTCATACGGCGCCCACGTGCGGGGACTAAACCGGGTTCATCAATTCGATAAGGTGGAAATTGTACAAATCGTGCACCCGGACCGCTCCTACAATGTTCTGGAAGAAATGGTCGATCATGTAGGTCGCTTGCTGAACCAGCTGGAATTGCCCTATCGCATTCTGCGGCTCTGCGGGGGCGACCTGGGCTTTACCTCAGCCCTGACATTCGATTTTGAAATCTACTCGGCAGCGCAGCAGAGATGGCTGGAGGTAAGCTCCGTTTCGAACTTTGAGACGTTCCAGAGCAATCGGCTTAATGTGCGATTCAAAGAGGATAAAAAGTCTCGCCTGCCGCATACCCTGAACGGTAGCGCATTGGCATTGGCACGCATCGTAGCAGGCATTATAGAAAACAACCAAACACCGGAAGGAATCGTTATTCCTAAGGTATTACAAACCTATACCAGTTTCGATTTACTCCAATAACTCAAATGTAAAACCGCTTCAAGTTATGGCATCTTACTATGGCTATTTTATTCTGGGTGGCCTACTCTCAGTGGTGGGCATGCTGGTTTCGGGTCGCTTAAAGGCTAAATTTAACAAATACCGCAGAATCGGCATCAGCACGGGCATGTCCGGACGGGAGGTTGCACAAGCTATGCTCCAGCATTACGGTATTCTTGATGTACAGATTGTTCAGGGTAAGGGCATGCTGACCGACCACTACAACCCGGCCACCAAGACGGTTTCGCTAAGTCCGGAAATCTACAGCGGCCGCAGCGTCATGTCTGCTGCCGTAGCTGCTCACGAATGCGGCCACGCCGTGCAACACGCCACTTCGTACGCCTGGCTGCAATTCCGCTCGAAAATGGTGCCGCTGGTCCAACTCTCTGCCACTGCCCAGCAGTTTCTAATCATTATTGCATTCATGACGCTATCGACCATGCCCCAGTTGATGCTGATCACATTGATCACTTTCGCCATCACGGCCCTGTTTAGCCTCGTGACGCTTCCCGTCGAGTTCGATGCGAGTAAGCGGGCACTGGCCTGGCTCGACGCTTCCAATACGCTGAGGGGCTCCGAATACGATGGAGCCAAAGACGCCCTCCATTGGGCGGCCATGACATACGTCTCGGCTGCATTATCCGCACTAGTCATCGTTATATATCTGCTCTTGCAATATATGGCTGCTACGCGCGATTAAAGCGCCTAGCCATGCGGTCCACACGTTCCCGGCAGTGGAGCATTCCGCCCCCGGGAACGTTTTTTCCCCACATGGAACCCACTCCGGATAAGACATTTTTCTTAGCTTAGTGGGTGTTTTCATTAAATAGAATTAGCCATGGAGGATATCAATGTTTATTTGGACGAAGCCAGCGAGCTCATGGATAAGTCCGTTGATCACCTGAAAAAGGAGCTGGCCAAAATCAATCCCGGAAAAGCTTCTCCGGAAATGGTTAGCGGTGTCATGGTCGAATACTACGGAACGCCTACCCCCCTGCAACAAGTCGCTAATGTGAGCGCTTCCGATGCAAAAACACTTGTTATTCAACCTTGGGAAAAGAGCATGCTGGGCCCGATCGAAAAGGCAATTTTCGAAGCGAATTTAGGCCTCACCCCCCAGAACGACGGAGAAGTGATCCGGCTCAATATTCCTCCACTGACCGAGGAGCGTCGCCGCGACTTGGTTAAAAAAGCCAAAGTGTTGGGAGAAGACGCTAAGGTAAGTGTGCGAAACGCCCGCCGCGACGCTATGGAGGCCATTAAAAAAGAAATCAAAGACGGATACCCGGAAGACGCCGGCAAGCGCCTGGAGGCCGATGTGCAGGATAATACCGACAAACACATCAAGCTAATCGATGACCTTATTGCTGCCAAAGAAAAGGCAGTAATGACCGTCTAAATGTCCGCACCATACTGAAGCACTTGGTTATTTGTTCAATTTAGCTTACCTTTGCCGGACTTTTGAAAAAACGCAGGGATTATGAAACGTACCTACCAACCATCGAGAAGAAAGCGCGTCAACAAGCATGGCTTTCGCTCTCGCATGAGCTCAAAAAACGGACGCAAGGTGCTGGCACGTCGTCGCGCCAAGGGACGGGCACGCCTGTCTGTTTCTGATGAGAAACGATTGAAATAATCGGCCAACAACGTTCTTCTTGCGGAAAGGCCGCTGCTTTGTGGGCTAGCAGCCTTTCCGGAGAAATGCTTGGACAAGCCTGCTTATCTTGCCTGGCGAAAATCCGTGCGTTTCCTTTCATCTACCCATTCCCGGGTGTCATTTTTCCACATCTTTATACATCATCACCACGTAGCCGCCGGTAACGCTTGCGAGCCTCTACTGCAAAAGTACTGTTAGAGAAATCGATAAACAGGGTTTCGTAAAGGCTTTTGGCCTTTTCCGTATCGTCTAGTTGATTTTCGTACAGTTCGGCAAGTTGGAAAAGCGCATTGTCGGCCCGAATTTCTTCGGGATGATTGTCGATTATCTGTTGTAGGTGGGCTGCCGCCTTTTGATAGTTGCCGGTTTTTTTAAACACCCTTGCCTTCAGGTAGAGCACATCGTCCGCTAATGAATGGTCTCCAAAACGCATGGCTAAGGTATCCAACTTCTCGAATGCTTCGTCAAAACGATTCTGAAATACCAGCAGATCGGCTTTGGCATACAATTCCAGGGCAGCGGTAGTAGAATCCAGCCCCAGATTATCCATGATAAAAACCGACATATCTAGCGCATCGTTGGCGATCAGCTTGGAAGTAGACGCTTTAAGCACATCAAACTGGGCTTGGGCCCATTGAAAATCCCCTGCATAATAAGATAGACGGGCGTTGCGAAAGCGCGCTTCGTGTCCCAACTGATCCTCTTTGAATGCCTTGTCGACCTGAGAGTATAGAAGGGTAGCTTCCCATACCTCACCCCGCATCAAATAGTAGTCTGCCAGGCGTATCTTCCCCCGGGCCTGGACCTTGAGATCTACATTGGGGTATTCAATCAATTCTTGTAGCAAGCCGATAGCTTTAGGCAGATTATTGATGTAAATGGCTTCCAGTTCTGCAAATTCCAGAATGATTGGGGCCGTTAGTTTATTCCGGCCGAAGTCATCAAAAAACGCCTCGTACTGGGCGCGCAGTTTCATCAACTCGGCTTCAGTGTATTGATAGCCTTCGATAATAAGGTTGCGCTGGCAGCGAAGCGCTTCGCGCTTTGCCTCGAGGTAGTATGAAGACTGGGGCCCCTTGCGCTCTACGATGTAGAGATAAGCGTCTATCGCCGTCTCGTAGTCCCCGTCAGAAGCAGCGATCTGGGCAAGTTTAAAAACACGCCCTCCGTTTTCGTTCAGCCGGCGGTCGATGGCGCGTACTTGGCGTAAAGCACTGCTGTAATTCTCTTCTTGCACGAATACCCAAGTGAGCAGTTCCGGATAGTAGAGCGCATTGCCGTTTTCCTGGATACGGGTATATAACTGGCGTTTGAGTTCTTCGAAATCATCCTTACTGAGATACCGCTGAAAAATGCTCTCTAGCCTACCTAGGCGGGAGGGATTGTTCGCAAGTGCATTCAGGTAATTAGTAATCATCTTTTCCGAGTCCCCTTTCCGACGGTACAGGTCTCCCAGGTTATAAGCAAAGACCTGATTATCCTTGAGCATGCGGGCTCCTCGCTCGAACGCCTCAATAGCAAGATCGTATTTATTGAGTGCCATAAAAGCATTAGCCAGCTTGGTAATCTCGTAATTATTGGCCGGCAGATTTTCG
Organism: uncultured Saprospiraceae bacterium; assembly: GCA_964530825.1. Classification (GTDB taxonomy): domain Bacteria; phylum Bacteroidota; class Bacteroidia; order Chitinophagales; family Saprospiraceae; genus CAZHCA01. The sequence goes on along the minus strand of CAZHCA010000019.1, from coordinate 5,178 downwards.
ATAGCCTGCCGGTAGGCTTTCTGCGCCTCCTCGTCGCGGTATTGGCTTTCGTACATCTGGCCGAGGGCCACGTAGGCCCGCAGATTATCTGGGTATTTTTTGAGGCGCGTACGAATCACATCTTCTACTTTATCGAACTGCTCCAGTGCGATCAGCGATTCCACGTACCGGTCGAAATAGTAATCCGTATTATCGCTTCGGCTGTAGAGGCGTTCGTAAAGCGTAGCCGCTTTTTCATATTCTCCGTTCTGGAAGTATTCTTGAGCCAAGCGAGCGTCCTGGGCGGGTATGGACCCCGCTGTTGCACACAGCAGCACCCAAACTAAAATAATTATTCGCATACGGGATTTTTTTACTAGAAGCAATCTCATAACAACCCCCGGCAGTAATAGAAGCTTTCTCAGCCTGGAAGATCGCTTTGAGATCAATTCTCGGCAATAAAAAAACGACAATTAACGGATAAAAGTTGCCGTTGCGCATAAGATGCCAAAAAAATGACGGCGGGCCGAAAAGAAGGGAGGCAAAAAAAATCGCCGGGTACAATCAAGAGGTACCCAGCGATTCGAGTTTATTGTTTTAAGTAAGATATACTGTTATTCAAGACGGAATTTAACCGGCAGGTTAAACTGTACGCGCACCGGACGGCCGCGTTGTTTACCCGGTGTCCATTTCAGGTTTTTCTGATTCATCAGGTTAACCACGCGCAGAGCTTCGTCGCCGCACTGAGCGCCGATATCCCGCACTACTTTGGCGTTACTGATGGAACCGTCTTTATCTACAACGAACTGTACGACTACAGTTCCTTCAACACCGTTCTCACGGGCGATAGCCGGGTACTTGATGTTTTTGTAGATAAACTCCAACATTTTCTTATCGGAACAGGCTTTTTTCTCAGCATCTGAGCCACCCTGATTTTCGCAGCCCGGGAAACGAGGCATTTGCTCTACCACCTTGAAAATTTCGTCCGCTTCCTGCTTTGGTGGTGGTGGTGGCGGTGGTGGTGGTGGTGGCGCTTTTTCTTCTACTACTGGTGGCGCCTCTACGAAACTTTCTTCGTCTACACTTTGGTCGACGAATTCCACTTCTTCTTCTTCGAGTAATTCTTCGTTGGGCACCTCCTCAATAACGGGCGGTGGCGGAGGTGGCGGCGGTGGCGGTGGCTCAGCTGTACGCGGCGGTTCTACTTCGATGTCTTCTTCGATTTTCAGCGCATCGTCTGGAATGTAGACTTGCTCTTCGTACTGAGTCACTCCAAACGCCAGCACGGTAAGGCCCAGAGCAGCAGCAAGACCGACATTGAAGAACGTACCGCTCAGCCCGAAGGCATCAACTTGCGGATACTTCGCTCTTCCCTGTAACGGAGAGCCGCTGGACTTGCCTTTTTGTTGACCGGCCAAATCACTGTTTGCCCGTGAGCGGAAAACTGCCCGCACTCCAATAATAAGTGCAGCGAGCAGTAGAACGATTCCGATCACAGCAAACACCAATTGGCTGGTAGATACTGCAATATCCATACTGACAAGGGTTTTATTTCAAAAAAAATGCGATAATAAGCGTTCCTGTCAAGGCCCCTGCTGCATTAGCTAGTGCATCTCCCCATTCCATCTGGCGGGAGGGGAAAAACTGGCCCTGCACGATTTCCATCAATAAGCCAAAACCAATCGATAAACTAAGCGCCCAAAAGGTACAATTTCGGCGGCTCACAAAACGGAAGCGTAACCCCCAAAACAACAAGGCGCCAAGGACGGCATAGGCCACGAAATGGCCAAATTTATCGGCTGTCAGGAAATCCAACCTGGACGTTTCCAGGGGGAGTTGACCTTGCATAGAATAATAAGCAATGAGCAGGGTCCAAATTAAAGCTGGAATAATACGCCATTGCTCTCTCATACCAGTAGATGCAAGGGGCCGGCGTTTTGGTGTATGCCGATCCAATTTATTTTATGCTACCAATTCCTGGTAAGCCGTGGCATCCATTAAATCAGCTAGTTCATCGGGGTTTGTGAGACGGATTTTAACGATCCAGCCTTCGCCGTAAGGGTCGCGATTGACAAGCGTAGGGTCGTCGCCTTCAGTTTCATCAAGTTGGGGGTTAAATTCCAAAACCTCTCCAGAGACCGGCATAAAGAGCTCTGAAGTTGTCTTTACGGCCTCTACGGTACCAAAGACCTCGTCCTTATCGAGCGTTTCTCCCACAGTATCTACTTCGACGTACACCAATTCATCTAATTCGCTTTGGGCAAAGTCGGTAATGCCAATAAAAGCTGTCTGGTCGTCTTGAACTCTAATCCACTCGTGTTCTTTGGTGTACTTAACATCGGTGGGAAATTCCATGTGCATTAAATTTTAGTCCGCTGGGTAGTAATTTTTTCCGCATTCCAAAGTAAGTTATTTTTAGCAGCAAGAAAAAGCGGGCCGGAAATTTTAGCGACTCCCGGCCCGCTCTCCGGGCATGCTTTACGATTCTACCATCTCCGATAGCATCGCACGCACCCGTTTGGTGGTAAGGGATTTGGGCCGCTCCAGGGGCAGTCCCAAAGCGCGCGACCAGGTATAGGCCGACAAGACCCCTATGGCACGCGAAACGCCGAACAGAACCGTGTAAAAGCTGTATTGATCTAGCCCATAGTGCACCAGCAGGGAGCCGGAGTGCGCATCGACATTCGGCCAGGGATTTTTCACTTTCCCCAACGATTTCAAAATGTCAGGTACCACATCGAACAACATCCAAACGACTTTCACAATATCATCATCTTTGATGTATTCTTCGGCAAAAGCTTTCTGTGCCATGAAACGCGGATCGGGCTGCCGCAACACCGCGTGGCCGTAACCCGGAATAACGCGCCCAGCGTCAAGCGTTTTGTGTATATAATCGATAACCTGTTCTTTAGTAGGTTGGCGTGTACCCAGCTCTTCGAGCATATCAAAAATCCACTTTATAACCTCCTGATTAGCTAGACCGTGCAACGGACCGGCTAGAGAGGTCATGCCTCCGGCTAAAGCCAGGTAAGGATCGCTCAAAGTTGATCCGACCAGATGCGTGGTGTGTGCTGAGGCATTACCGCCTTCATGATCGGCGTGGATTGTGAGGTAAAGCCGCATAAGGCTCTTGAAATCATCTTCTTCAATACCCAACATATGTGCAAAGTTACCGGCCCAATCAAGACTGGGGTTGGGATCAATGTGTTTGCTGTCGTAGAAGGTACGCCGGTAGATATAGGCCGCCACCCGCGGTAACTTTGCAATCAAATTCATGGTGTCTTCGTAGGCAGCCTCCCAATATTCTTTCTTGCTCATTCCCTCGAAGTAACGCTTGGCAAAGACACTCTCGGATTGTAAAGAGGTAATCCCTATAATGAATTGAGTCATTGGATGGGTATCGGTAGACAGGGCATCCAACACTTTATAAGTATGCTCGGGCAGCGCATTGCGCTCCATCCATTGTTTCGTCACCCAGTTCACTTCTTCATCGGTGGGGATTTCTCCGACCAACATCAACCAAAACAACCCTTCAGGCCGTGGCTGCTTCCCATCGAGCCCTTTGGGTAGTAGTTCTTTCAGCTGAGGGATCGAATAACCTCGGAAGCGAATACCCTCCATCGGATCCAGTTCAGAGGTTTCCCAGATCATCATCTTGACCCCACGAGCCCCGCCGTATACTTGGGAAAGTTTGACCTCGTCAATTTTTGTGTCGCCCTGCTCCTTCAGCATGGCGCGAATCTCGGTGGCAAGGGCCTGAGACTTTTCTGCGAATTTTTGCTTTAATGGATCCATGAAGAAATACTTGTATTTGTTGGTTAGTAATGTTCGGTACTCGAAGAACTACCGACTCCAAATTATATTTTATGATGGGCCCAAAGGTACCATTTTTTCTATACTCTACACGACACCTCTTGCGACATGCTATTGGAGATTTCTATCAATAATGTTACAGCGAGTAGCCGAAATTTGTTCTCCCTCAAGCTCTAAACCTAACCTTGCGCGCAAACGAAAAAATTCGGATACTTTTGCAGAAAAAAACGGTATGTTCATTATCCAAGGGACCGTTGTCAGCGAAGATATTTTAGAGTATGCATTCCTATGCAATTTGGAGGCCTGTAAGGGCGCTTGTTGTTGGGAGGGCGACTACGGTGCGCCCCTCAATGCAGAAGAATTGCAGACCCTAGAAAGAATCTACGGTGATGTCCGCCCCTTCTTAACCGAAACAGGTCGACAGGTATTGGAAAAGGAGGGATTGTACGTTTATTACCGCGAGCCTAAAGAGTTCGGTACACCGCTGGTGGATAATGGCCCCTGCGCCTATCTGACCTACGAAGATAACGGCATCGCAAAATGCGGGATCGAAACGGCTTACCGAGCGGGAGCTACCGATTTTCAAAAACCCATCTCCTGCCACCTGTATCCCATTCGTATCAGTGAGGATGACCAGACCGGGATAGAAACCCTGGTCTACGATCGCTGGGAAATTTGCTCTCCAGCATGTACATTGGGCGCTCAGTTACAGATGCCGTTGTACCGATTTGTACGAGAAGCACTCCTTCGAAAATACGGTCAGGATTTTTACGACGAGCTGGAGGCAGCAGCAAATTATTGGGCCAACGGTTGAAATAACAAGGATTCTTACTTATCTTTCGAGTTGTATAAAGGTCATGTCTCTCTAATTGAGCATATTAGCTCCATCATACTCCCAAATTCTTACTACTTTCTCATTAGGTCTGCTCACATAATTATCGGCGCCGATGTTTCTTCATCGTAGCGTTCTAATATCCTTGTAACACTTAATAACCCTGAACAAGAAGAACTTATGCCCGCCGCAATGGCGCCTCAAGAGTACGCTACTACCTTTATGAAGTTGGTTTCTGCAGCTCGTCCACTCCGGACGGGCTGCCTTTGTTTTGGGCATAAAAAAAGCCAGTGCTTTGCGCACTGGCCTCCAAAAAAACACCTAAAACCCTATTAACTAACCTAATTCTTGATATATCTTACATTCTGAATATCACAATTGTTTTCTTGATTAAGTAGACGTTTTTACTTGTTTAAGTCACTTTTTGCTCACTATTATAACCTCAATTTCTCAATTGCAAGAAATATTTTTGTGATAACAAGAGATGATTAATTTTTTTTACTTAACTACTCAATTTAACAGAAAGTTTAACACCCCATTTGGAGAATCTACCT
>CAZHCA010000018.1:0-89718 GCA_964530825.1 uncultured Saprospiraceae bacterium | reverse complement strand
AATCATTTTGTTGAGAAAAACTAAAACTACTACAAATCATTTTTAGACAACTTCTATTAAAAACCTGGATAAAGGAATAGATTTTTTGACCAATTTTAAGGATGAAGTAGGAAGATCATGGGGTCTAACACAAAAGGCTTTATCATATCTCCATATGGGAAACCTCAAAGAAGCAGAAGCGTGCAATTCGAAGGCCCTCCAAGCGAATAAAGAAGTACAAGCGGCATTTAACGATGCCTGGTTCTACAGCAATGAGGCTTTACTCGCGTTACTCTCAGATGACGAAAACGATGCCTACGCAATTCTGAAAACAAGCATGGAATTAACTAATGAAATAGATGTATATCCTATTTCCTGTTTCAACGCTGAGCTTTTCGGTTGGATTTCCTGGTAAGGGGGTGTGGAAGACAAAATACAAGAAGCAATAAAACGATTACTTGCATTACCCTTAGGAAAAGAGAATAGGTATACTCTTATTCCAGCGTGCGAATTTATGTCCCGAAAGCTCGCATGGTCTGGACAATTCAAGGCAGCTACAAAATTATTTTTGAAGGCACATTCAGAAAGAGCAAAGAATGAATTGGCTATTCCCTCAGTCTTTCAAAAATACATTGTAACTATTTAGGTCCTTTAGGTAGCAAAAGAATAAGGATATCCATTTAGAGCGGCGCGTAGTTCTTTGAAAACATTGAGTTCGTGTTTTTGAGCAGTGGATATAAATCCCTGGATACGAGCATATATTCTTGCTCCACGCAAGGTTCGGAAGCAGCCAGCCATTTTCTGTTTGACTTTGCTGGGCCGCAAATCTCGCTCCGCTTGGTTATTCGTAAAAGGAACCTCCCGGTGAAAGGCAAAAGCTAACACCGCTAATTTATGTTTTTCCAGTCGCCGATAAAGATTATAACCCTCGGTTGCTTTTACCCGCCCCCTTTGGCCTTTCTTTTTCTTTGGCGGAGGTTCTTCTGCTTTGGCCATTGCCAAGAGTTCATCGTAGCGACGCTGGGCCCACACACGTAAGCCTGCCGATAGGGTGCGACGTCCTTGCTTGGTTAAATCATACAGCAGGAGCAGGTAAGTCCGAAAAGCAGCTGCCCATTTTCGATTTTGCTCCTTCAGGGCGAGTAACTCACGCAGCAGGTGAGCACCACACCCGGCATGCCGGCAATCCGTGAAGCCAAAGTAGCTGCTCCAGCAATCATGCACGGCCCATTGTTTGTAAAAGGGCAGTAGCGAGTAATCACTAAACAACGCGTTTTTGCCACGTTTTTTGTGGACAAATAGGTAGGTGAACGCATCACTGCTGCTCGTATGCAACCAATGCAAGCTTCCGTTGGCCCGTAGGCCTGTTTCGTCAAAGTGAACAGCTTGTTCTTTGAGCAGCTCTAAAAAAATCTCCTGCTCTGATTGTTGCAACGCCTGATAGACCTTTTCACTAGCTGAACGAATCGTAGCTTCATTTATAGCATAACCAAACAGGTCACTAAAGAGCTTTTTAATTTTATCATGCGACAGGCATCCTCTGACGTTGAGTAAGGTCGTAAATGCCTTGACCCCGGCACCATATTGCACAGGGGCCTTCACCATTTCTGGAAACTGACCACTTATGACCCGCTTACAGGACGGGCAGTTACAGGCCCATCGCTGATACTCGATTACTTCCAACTTGGGCTGCGGTAACTCAAAAACCTGACGGCGTTCAACCACCTGTCCGGTTACCCCCTTGAGGGTGTGGCCACAAGAACAATGCCTTGGAGGCAGGCAGGGAAAAGTTTTATCAGGATTATGAACCATGTCCAGGGTCTTGCCCTTATGGCCTTTTTGCCCACCTTTGGCTTTTCGCTTCTTCGCAAGAGCTGGTTTCTTATGAAGGCCATCGGAGGAAGGGGGACGATGAGAGTTTTTACTGTTGGAATCCAAACGGGCCCGTAGTTCACTGTTCTCAGCCTCCAGCTCTTGTATGCGAACTAGAAGGTTAGCTACCAACTCTTTCAGGGATTCTATGTCGTTTGGAATACTCAATATCAACAGATTTACGTAGTAAATATATGCTAAAATTTGGAATTTTGCGGTAGACCTAAATAGTTACAATACATTTATGAACTCAGATCTGATCTACTAAAAAATGTAGGTACTAACCATTGGGAAAAAACGGAAAAAGGTATTTCTGATAATTGGATTGAAAGTTTAAATCTAATAGAAAATGTACTTGGTGAATGAACAAAGAAAGGATGAATTCTATCGTTATAGAATAAGTATGTGCCCGGGCAGGATCGTCGGACCCCAGAGCTTCTAATTCAATTACCTTTGCTTGTAAATGGTCGGATTCTGTTTGGATGCTATAGTCAAAAGCATCCAAAAGCGCTTTTTCGATGGTAGCCAAATCAGGTTGCCCATCTGCCGGCATCCCGCAGAACAGGAACAGGATACCTATGGTCATTTTCGTTCGCATTGGTTCTTTTTTTCTTCAATTACCCGCTTTTAGCCTAATCCAAAAAATCAAATCGCTAGCTGGCAAGCCTGAGTCTCCGAATGGTGGGATTTGATCGAACATACAGGTTTGCCCGCAACGAAAGGGCCTTGCTTATCCGCTGGTAGCGCGTATAAACGTTTAAAAACGCTTAAGCACCCCCTGCGTCATTTCTGCGACACATAGCCGGTAGCATAAGCTGGCGAATTCTCCTACATTAGGCCATCGCAACACCAAACCATTACGGAATTTATGCTTGTAAAGACCTATGCTGGTGCCGTACAGGGCGTGGATGCCCAAACCCTAACCATCGAAATGAATTCCGGCTGGCCAGAGGGCATCCGCACCAAAGCGTCATTACCGGCCTGCTAGCCGGATAAAAAACATACACACAGGAAAAAAGAACGTTCGTCCTGGCAAGGACGCTGGACAGGTATGGCCAACTTCCTCAAAAAGTCCCCTTATCTACCGCGGATAACCGTAGTTGAGCACTAAGCAAATCGCCTCACATCCGGATTGGAGCAATTATCAAAACGACAGGGGACCAATCAAAAGATAACCAGGCTCAAACGCTAAATTGGATATTCTTGCATAATCCGGGTTAAATCTGCTCTACCGGACCCTTTACACCGCCGCTATTGAACACAACATTACCACAACATTACACCCAAAAAACCGCTTTTACCAGCATTGTCGGCAATTAGCCATCGGGCCAGAATCAACTACTCGCGGGGTTTTTCCTTATTTGGGAGTACAAATTTGAAAGTGTACATATTTATTCGTGGTGAAATTTTGCTTTAAACCCCCTTGGGCAATATAAATTCGGGTAATCACTAGTATGGCTCGATAAAATTTTATAAGCATGAGGCAATTAACACTTCTAATCCTCTTCTTGATGAGTTCGGCCGTGATGACGGCGCAGACGACCGACTTGAGCGGTACCGTCACCGACGCTACTACGGGCGACCCGCTGATCGGGGTCAATGTCTCCGTAGACGAAGGTTTAATCGGCACAGCAACCGATCTCGACGGTAAGTTTGAGCTCCAAGAAGTACCCCTCGGGGCAACCCTCACTTTTTCTTATTTAGGATACGGCACCATCGAAGTACCGGTCGAAGGACCGGGACCGCTCAATATTGAAATGAGCGACGGTGCCCAGGCACTTGATGAAGTCGTCGTCATTGGATATTCGACGGCTAAGCAACGGGAGCTGACCGGGTCGGTTTCCGTTCTCGACAACGAAACCATTGAAAATATTCGACCGATACAAACCGAACAGGCGCTCCAGGGTACCGTAGCTGGGGTAAACGTAACCTCCCAGTCCGGCTCCCCGGGCGGCGGTCTCGACATTCGGATTCGCGGGGTATCCACCAATGGTCAAAACGCACCTACCGTAATTATCGATGGTTTCATTGGTGAGCTTGGGTTGCTCAACCCCAATGATATCGAAAGCATCACGGTACTCAAAGACGCGCAGGCTGCAATCTACGGTACGATTGGTGCCAACGGTATTATCCTGGTAGAGACCAAATCGGGCCGAAAAAATACACGCCCAACCGTAGCTTACGATATGTTTTACGGCTTGCAGGAAACCAGTCGTAAGATTCCGGTATTAAATGCAACTGAATACGCGCTACTGCTCAATGAGAGCTATACCAACAATGGCCAGGCGCCGCCCTTCCCGAATGTGAGCGGATTGGGGGTAGGCACCGACTGGCAGGATGAGGTTTTCGAAAGTGCTCCGCAGTGGAGCCACAACCTGTCTCTTTCCGGTGGTTCGGACCGGATCACCTACTCTATGGGCGGCTCCTTTGTCGACCAAAAAGGTATTGTGGGGCCTGACAAATCTAAATTTCGTCGCTATACGGGTCGCCTCAACTTGGGCATCGATGTAACGGAAAACTTCAAGATCAATACTGGTTTGATCTACAACACGTTCGACCGAGGTACGCTGGTGGAAAATGCCCTAGGCTCAGTGCTATTTAACGCCTTGAACTACTCCCCCACCTTTGCAGTGGACCAGGAAGATGAAGACGGCTTTCTGGGTAACGAAGTGATCAATCCGCTGAGTCAGATTGAAAATACGTACAATAAATTCAACTTCAACCGGCTGAGTGGTACCATCGCGGGTGTATACGATTACTTCTCCAACTTTAAACTGACGGCCCGTATTGGCTTCAATACTTCACGCAGCGAAAACCGCGCTTTTACCCCGATCTATAATTATGGGGCCGGAAAGGTATTCAATACCGACCGGAGCCGGGTCAACCTATCCCGCCAAAACGATAACGACTATACATTCGATCTCTTCAACACCTACAAGCAAACGTTTTACGACGTGCATAACTTTGAGTGGACCCTTGGTATGCAGGTCTTTAAAACCAATGGGGAAGGGCTAGGCGGCTCCCGCCTGGATGTACAGAACAACTCCTGGGAATTTGCCGATTTCAGTACCGCTACTGGTGTGGGTGAAGATGCCAGTAATTTTTCTTTTGCTTACGATGAGCGACGGTTATCCTACTTTACCCGCCTTCAGTATAACTACGATGAACGCTATCTGGTATCCTTTATGCTACGCCGCGACGCTTCCACTCGCTTCGGTCCGAACAACCGCGTTGCCTGGTTCCCCTCAGTAACCGGTGGTTGGGTATTCCGCGACGCGAGAAATGCCTTATTCAACTTCGGTAAGCTACGCGCCAGCTACGGTATTTTGGGTAACGACCAGATCGGCGATAACCTATACCTCGGCCTGCTCAACGGCGAGGCCACCTACGTACTCGACGGACAGTTGATCAATGGTAATGCCATTGGCGTTTTACCCAACCCCGACCTGCAGTGGGAAGAAGCGAAAAAGTTTGACGTAGGGATTGACCTGAAATTCCTCAACAATGCTTTGAGTGTGACCGCCGATTATTTCATCAATAATCGCGACAACCTTCTCATTGCAAACACGCCAACCTCGGGCATTCTGGGCACGGCCGCTCCGGGCGCCGGAGCTCCGACGGTCAACGCTGGTTCGGTACGCAACCGCGGTTGGGAGCTCGGCATTACCTACAATAATGCTCTTACGGAAAATATTTCGCTTAGCTTGAACTACAACCTGACGGCCATTGATAATGAGGTGACCGAAATTAACGGCGCCGACTTTTTGGAGGGCGGCCAATTTAGCGTAGGCCAACCCTTGCCTTCCCGGATGCAAGTCGGTTTCCCGCTGGGTTACTTCTTCGGATACGAAACCAACGGCCTGTTCCAAAACCCAGGCGACCTGGAAACGGCTGCCGACCAGACGGCTTTGGGCGGCGAGGCACAGCTCGGTGATGTACGCTACGTAGACCAGAACGGTGACGGTGTCATTAACCTCGATGACCGCACTTATATCGGCGACCCTATCCCCGATTTGACGATGGGTCTCAACTTGCAGGCTAACTTCTGGGATTTTGATGTAATTGCTTACCTCTTCGGTTCTTTTGGCAACCAAATCGTACGCAACTACGAGCGTAACCAACCCAACGTGAACCGACTGAATTATCAGCTCGACCGCTGGACAGGTCCTGGTACTTCCAATGAGGTGCCACGCGTAACGACCGGTGCCACATCCAATAACGTATTCTCCGACCGGTTTGTCGAAGACGGCGATTTCGTAAGGATCCAAAATATACAAATCGGTTATACGGTACCTCTGCAATTGACAGAACGGGCACGCATCCAGTCGCTGCGCGTCTATGCCGGGGTGAACAACCTTTATACGTTCACGAACTACCGGGGGTATGACCCCAGCGCCTCTACCGGCGAACCCATCGGGGGCGGTATTGACTACGGTTTTTACCCCGTACCCCGCGTTTATTTGTTAGGCTTAAATCTTAAATTGTAAAATGCCGGCTATTATGAAGATTGTAACTCGCACCATATGTTTGGTTGGCTTCCTAGTGCTTTCCGCTTGTAGCGACGACTTCGTCGATCGCAATCCGGTGTATTCCATCGACTCGGAAAATTTCTTTAATTCGGAAGCTGACTTCAATAACGGGCTCATTGCAGCTTACGACCTGCTGCAGGCCACCTACGCGAATGTGATTTTAGGGGAAATTGCCTCCGACAATACCCTTTGCGGCGGAGAAAGTGCCACCGACGTAATCGGGTGGCAACAAGTGGACGACATGATCCATACGCCGATCAATGACAACCTGGACGATATCTGGGACTGGAATTTCGCCGGCGTACAACGCGCTAATTATCTACTGGAATTTCAGGACAATATTGACTTCGCGGGCAAAGAGATTATCATTGCCGAGACACGTTTCCTGAGAGCTTACTATTACTTTGAATTGGTGAAATGGTTCGGCCCGGTGCCCCTCAGCATCGATAGGCGCTTTGAGGTAGGCGATGAAACGAGCCTTCCGCGTGCACCGGTAGAGGAGGTTTATGCCCTGATTGAATCGGATCTGCAATTCGCCGTCGACAATTTAACGTACACTGCCCCCCAGGTAGGGCGGGCGACCCGTGGCTCGGCTCAGGCTTTACTCGGTAAAGTCCTGTTGTTCCAGGATAAATTCGCACAAGCGGCTGAAGTTCTCGAAGATTTAATTGCCAATGGTCCCTACGAGCTAATCCAGGGCGACTACGAATCCATCTTCCTAAATGACAATGAAAACAATATCGAGTCGGTTTTCGAAGTGCAGTACACAGATGTGGAGGGGGCCGGCTTTGGCTGTCTCCAATGTAGTGAAGGTAACGTAGCCGTGGGCTTCAATGGCATCCGGAATTATACGGGCCCCGTGTACGAATCGGGATTTAGTTTTAACATACCCACACAGGAGGTCTACGATCTATTCGAACCGGGCGACCTGCGCCGCGATGCAGCCATACTCAATATCGACGCCTGGACGGCCGAAACCGGGGCTACCTTCTCAGAAGGCTTTGAGCATACGGGATTTTTCAACAATAAATACTTACCCCGGGAGGGCGACCTGAACATCGGCGACCAGAACTTGACCAACCCGAACAACTACCGGGCGATCCGGTTTGCCGACGTGCTGCTGATGGCTGCCGAAGCCCTCAATCGCGGCGGTATCAGTGACGAACAAGCACGCGTCTACTTAAACCGGGTGCGGGAACGCGCCGGACTCAGCCCCATCGAGATTTCCGGCGAACTGCTGACCCAAGCTATTTACAAGGAACGCCGCCTAGAGCTCGTAGGGGAAGGCCACCATTTTTTCGACTTAGTGCGCACCGGTCGTGCCGCCGGTGAAATCGAAGGCTTTCAGGCGGGCAAACACGAGGTCTTCCCTATCCCCTTCGAAGAAATCCAATTTTCCCAGGGCAACTGGCAACAAAATCCAGGCTATTAAACGCATCATTCTATGAAAACCATCATAAAACTATTCGGCTTACTCTTGCTTTCGGGGCTGATTTTCACGGCTTGTAACGACGATGAAAACGACCTCAGCTTCATCGAAGGTGTAGCTCCGCCAAGCAATATTACTGCACTTTTCAAGATCACCCAAGATAATTCAGGTCTGGTCACGATTACGCCCAATGCAGAGGGGGCCAATAATTTCACGATCCGTTTCGGCGACGGCTCCGGTGAAGAGGCTACCGTGGCTGCCGGTGGAAGCGTAGAGCATATTTATCCGGAAGGCGACTTCGATGTCTCCATCACTGCCGAGAATGTGTTGGGGGCCAACACGGAGGCCACCGTTCCGTTGACGGTTTCTTTCTTACCTCCGGAAAATCTGGCCGTAAACATTCAGACCAACGGCTTAAATGTACAAGTGAGCGCGACGGCCGACTTAGAGACCTTTTTCGAGGTGGACTTCGGCGAAGATCCCGAAGCCGAACCTGTCGAGTTCATGGAAGGGGAAACGGTGGAATATATGTACCGTGAGGTAGGCAACTACATCATCGAGGTCAGAGCGTTCAGCGGCACCAACACTTTCACCACTTTCACCGATACCGTAAATATCGTGAATCCGGTATTGCTGCCGGTCGACTTCGAATCGACGACCCTCGAGTACTCATTCATCGACTTTGAAGGCGCCACAACTGAGGTAATCGATAACCCAGACCCATCGGGGCTGAATACTTCTGCCCGAGTAGCGCGCACCAACAAAGGTATGGGGGCAGCCGCCTTCGCCGGTACGATCCTGGAACTTGACGAACCGATCGACTTCTCCAGCTTTGATAAGTTCAAGCTGAAAACCTGGAGCCCACAGGAAGGCGTCGTGGTGAAATTCAAAATCGAAAACTCAGCTGATCCGCAAAATATTCAGGCGGAAGTCGACGCCGTCACTAGCGTCGCCAATCAATGGGAAGAGTTGATCTACGACTTCAGTAGCTTTGATCTTACGCAGGAATACGATCGAGTGATCGTCTTTTTCGACTTCGGAAACGAAGGTGCCGGAGCTGATTATTACTGGGACGATATTGAGCTAACCGATCAGGGACCGGAAGCGCTGGAGCTTCCGCTTACCTTTGAATCGGAAACCCTGGAATATACTTGGACCAATTTTGAAGGCGCTACCACCACCGTAATTGAAAACCCGGATGTTTCCGGAATCAATACCAGTGCTAACGTAGCGGCAACCAACAAGGGGGCGGGAGCGGCCTTTTTTGCCGGTTCTTTTATCGAGTTAGACCGGCCGGTCGACTTCTCCGAATTTCAGCAGATTGCCATCAAAACCTGGTCGCCCCAGGCAGGCATCACGGTTCGATTGAAACTCGAAAATTTCGATGACAACACCCTATTTTACGAGACGGATGCCACCACCACGGTAGCTAATCAGTGGGAAGAATTGGTTTTCGATTTTAGTCCGGCTGACCTGAACATTGATTACCGCCGACTTGTCATCTTCTTCGATTTCGGCAACGACGGGACAGGCGCTGATTATTTCTTTGACGATATCCGGGTGACCGACGGCGGTCCGACTTTGACCCTGCCGCTGGATTTCGAATCCGACGTGCTCGAGTACAATTGGACCGATTTTGAGGGGGCTAATACCATGGTAATCGATAACCCCGATCCGTCGGTGATCAATAACAGCCGCCGGGTAGCGACGACCAACAAACAAGATGGTGCGGCAACCTTTGCTGGCTCCTTTATCGAGCTCGACCAGCCAGTCGACTTTTCGGCTACCCAGCAGATTTCCATTAAAACCTGGTCGCCACAGGCAGGTATTATCATTAGGTTGAAGATGGAAAATCTAGCAGATAATACTATCTTTTATGAGACCGATGCGACTACTACCGTGGCTGATCAATGGGAGGAGCTGACATTCGATTTCAGCCCCGCTGACTTGACACAGACTTATCAACGCGTAATCCTATTTTTCGACTTCGGTAATCCAGGAGCGAATACCGACTATTTCTTTGACGATATAGCACTAACAAACTAATCGATTATGAAAAGCTTTTGGCTTAATTATAGCTTATTCGCATTGCTGCTCCTCCTCTTTGCAGGCTGTGAAGAGGATGAAGCTACCTTCGGGGAGTTGCGCTCCCCGACCAATCTGACCATCAACGCCACCGTGGTCGGAAAAGACGCAGAGAACCTAGGCGGAGACGGCAGCGGCCAGGTTAACTTCGATGCTTCAGCCGATGATGCTATCAGTTACAAGTTTATCTTCGGCGATGGCCGGGAGGAAGTCTCTTCCACCGGTCAGATTACCCACCAGTACGTCCAGACGGGTCTAAATTCCTACACCGTTACGGTGGTAGCCAGCGGCACGGGCGGGTTGACCACCTCCACTTCCATTGAGATCGAGGTTTTTAGTGCTTTTGAAGATCCGGAAGTGTCTGCTTTCCTTACTGGCGGTGGCAGCAAGACCTGGTACTGGGCTGCCGTAGAGCCCGGCCACTTGGGCGTGGGGCCCAACGATGGAAGCGCCAACAGTACCCAGCCAATTTTCTACGCTGCCGTGCCTTTTGAAAAAGCGGGTCCGGAAGAAAGCCAATGCCTTTACATGGACGAATTGGTCTTCATCCAAGACGGCGATCAGATTTTATACGAATTGCGGAATATGGGCCAGACCTATTTTAACGTTGCCTTCGAAAGCGTCGTGGGCGGTAACAATGGGTTTGACTTCTGTTATGATTTCAATACCGACGGACAAAAATTGGTAACCCTTGCGCCCTCTACATCGGGTATCGATCCCAGTATTTCCCGAGGTACCGCAATGATTTTCTCGGACGAGGGTTTCATGAGTTATTACATCGGAGCTAACACGTACGAAATAATGGAAATCACCGAGGACCGCATGCGGGTGCGCGCTATTCCCGGCAATGATGAGGGGCTAGCATGGTACCACACCTTTACCACGACCCCACCCGATGAACAAGGCGGTGATCCAGAGCTCGATGTAGAATACACCAATCTCGTTTTTGAGGACGAATTTGATACCCCCGGAGCCCCCGACCCGAGTACCTGGACCTACGATATCGGTACTGGTAATAATGGCTGGGGGAATGGCGAGTCCCAATTTTACACCGACCGCACAGAAAATGTAATTGTAGAAGACGGACTGCTAAAAATAACAGCCCGCCGCGAGAACTTCAGCGGTGCACAGTTTACCTCGACTCGGCTTAAATCGGAAGACCTCTACGAATTCCAGTACGGGCGCGTAGATATTCGCGCTAAATTGCCCGCCGGAGGCGGCACCTGGCCCGCCTTGTGGATGCTGGGTGGTGACTTTGCCGAAGTGGGTTGGCCCACAACGGGCGAGATTGATATCATGGAGTTTGCCGGTAACCGGCCGGGGATAGTTCAAAGCGCCCTGCATATGCCCGATAATTTTGCGGGCGACGCCATCACCGAAAGCTTTAACTTACCGACGGCCACTGACGAGTTTCACGTTTACTCGCTGAACTGGTCGCCCGATCAAATCACCTTCTTGGTCGATGATGAGATTTATCACATCTACAGTCCGAATAATAAAAACCCCGACAACTGGCCCTACGACAAACCCTTCTTTTTCATACTGAACGTAGCAATGGGCGGCAGTTTCGGGGGCGAAATCGATCCGAACTTCCAGGAAAGCTCCATGGAGGTGGATTACGTAAGGGTTTATCAGTAAGGACCGGCCTGCCGGAGACGGCATGCGATCACAAGGGAGAGGCCTTAGGTGCGGTAACGAAAGAAGTAAACGGTAACCGGCTCCTACCTTAGCTAAAGGGAAGGCTTCGAATTAATTCGGGCCTTCCCTTTGATTATTCCCAAACAAAAAACTTGATCATTAACGATGTATCCACACCTTTTGCTGCTGTTGCTCTTGGCGACCTTTAGCCTAGAAGCACAAAACCTTATTTGGGCAGAAGAATTTGACGGCCCGACCCTGGATACCAACATTTGGAATTTTAATCTGGGAGATGGTTGTCCCCAAAAATGCGGCTGGGGGAACAACGAGCGCCAAATCTATACCGACAGCAATCATCGCATCGAAGATGGAAAACTCGTGATCACCGCTCGCTTGCAAGATGGAGGGTACACTTCGACTCGCATTACCACGAAAGACAACTTTCAGTTCCAATACGGGCGGGCAGAAGCTCGACTACAGTTACCCCAAGGTACCGGCGTATGGCCAGCCTTCTGGATGCTGGGCGCCAATATCGACGAAGTCGGATGGCCCCGGTGTGGCGAGGTCGACATTTTGGAGTATGTCGGGCGCGATCCGCACATGGCCTACAATGCTTTACATACCCAGGCCAGTCATGGCCGCACCGTACATTCCAACAGAACCTATTTCCCGGACTTAGAAACCGGCTTCCACGTGTACGCAGTCGAGTGGTCGGCCGACGAAATAGCTTTCTACATCGATGACCAAATGACCTATTCCGTGCGGCCCAGCCAAAAATCGGAAGAAGTTTGGCCGTATGAACAACCATTTTACCTTTTACTTAACCTGGCCATTGGAGGCAATTTCGGCGGCCCTAAGGTGGATGACTCTATTTTCCCACAAACGTATGTAATTGATTACGTGCGTCTTTTTAAAAGGTAGGGATAGGCGATATCGAGGCTCTCAGCAGCGTAAGGTAAAGTAACAGATCACCACTGCATGGTCACCTTAATCCACATGGGCAGAAATAAAGAAGGTCCAATCGAAAAGTTGAATAGTTAAAAATAAAAAGGGCGGTGCCCTGAGCAATGTACTGAGCGCAGTCGAAGTACAATATAACTCAGCCAGGACCGGAAGCTGGGCGTAAGCTTGATTGTCGAACGGGCCCAATCCCATCTCTTATCCTACTGACAACAATCATTAGGCAGTTTCAAAAATTTGTTTAGTTTTCCTACCAACCATCAACACCTAAGGATACATGAAAAAAATTCTGGTAGCCAACCGTGGCGAGATTGCCCTACGCGTGATGCGTACCGCCCGTAAAATGGGCATTGAAGTCGTTGCCATTTACTCCGAAGCGGACCGCAATGCCCCCCACGTGCGCTTTGCAGACGAGGCCGTACTGGTGGGTCCTCCTCCATCCAATCAATCCTATTTGAAGGGCGATGTTATCATTGCCGCAGCTAAAGAACTGGGCGTAGACGGCATTCACCCCGGATATGGATTTTTGAGTGAGAACGCCGGTTTTTCCCGTGCGGTCGAAGCGGCTGGGATGACCTTTATCGGTCCCGGGCCGAAAGCCATTGAGACTATGGGATCTAAACTAGCGGCCAAGGATGCCGTGAAAAAATACAACGTACCGATGGTCCCCGGCGTTGATCACTCAGTATCGGATCCGAAGGAAGCCCTGGAGATCGCCGAATCGATCGGTTATCCCGTACTGATCAAAGCCTCGGCTGGCGGTGGTGGTAAAGGTATGCGCGTAGTAGAAAGCCCCAAGGACCTGGCCGAGCAAATGGAAAGAGCGATCAGTGAAGCCGCTTCCTCTTTTGGTGATGGATCCGTTTTTGTCGAGAAATTTGTCACTTCCCCCCGCCATATCGAGTTTCAAATCCTGGCCGACAAGCACGGCAACGTAGTGCACCTTTTCGAACGGGAGTGTAGCATCCAGCGCCGCCACCAGAAGGTAGTGGAAGAAGCCCCATCTGCCATCCTCAGCCCGGAGTTACGGGAAGAGATGGGCGCGGCAGCAGTTAGTGTTGCCAAAGCCTGCAATTACGTAGGCGCCGGTACAGTCGAGTTTCTGGTCGACGATAAAATGAATTTCTATTTTCTGGAGATGAATACCCGCTTACAAGTCGAGCACCCCGTGACGGAATACATTACCGGTATCGACCTGGTAGAAGAAATGATTCATATTGCCGACGGAAAACCATTGCGTTTCTCTCAGGAGGATCTATCGATCAACGGCCATTCGCTCGAACTCCGAGTCTATGCCGAAGATCCCTTCAATGACTTCCTGCCGGTAGTCGGCGACCTGGAAATCTACCGCCCACCGGTGGGCGAAAACATTCGGCTCGACGATGGGTACGAAGAAGGCATGGCCATTCCCATTTACTACGATCCGATGATTGCCAAATTGATCACCTACGGGGACAACCGCGAGGCTGCAATCCATCGCATGATCGAGGCGATCGAGAATTTCGAAATCCACGGCGTAGCGACTACATTGCCATTTGGCAAATTCGTTTGCCAGCATGAAGCTTTCCTGACCGCAAACTTTGACACCCAATTTGTGAAGAAATACTATAGTCCGGAAACCATCACCGAGCACAGCGAGGCCGAGGCCCGCGTAGCGGCCACCCTAAGCGCCCATCTCTACCGCAACTGGAAACAGTTACTGACCGTTGCGGACGTTGGCGATTCTACTTGGCGGGAAACCCGCTAGTCGTCATTGATGGTGTAAAAGCTGACGATCTCGACTGGCGTCCCCCACATGAAGAGGGACATTTCCTCTTCTACTTCCCGGATGCGAACCCGCACCGAGGCGCCGGTCGACTTCAGTTGTTCGGGCATGTTGATGGGACGATACTGATTGCCGTCCTTATCTACGATTCCCCAAAAGCCAGTTTCCAAATCTTGATAGACGATCTTTCCATGAACAGTTTTTTCCATAATACAGTCGTGCAGGGTTTTACAGTAAGTGATAGATAAATACTTAACGGGCTGGGGAAAAGCGTTCATGCTAGCAAAAAGGAGAGCTGGATGGCAGGATCAAACCGCACTGTTAAAATAGTGAAAAAACGGCTATAGTCGATTAATCTGCTGCCTCTCCTTTGCGCTGGACCAACAGTGAATCGATCGTCGACTGCAGCTGCCGGATGAGATCATTTTGCCGCCGAACGGTCTGCTTCAGCTCATTAACTTCGGAGCGTACGTATTGATGCACATTTTGTGGGGAGGGTAAAAAAGGACTGATTTTTGCCCGTACGTACCACAGCTCGCGTAGATCACCCATCGTCACGGCATAAGCCTGATAAAAGTCATTATCCGAGTGGAGTTGTAGCTGCTTTTTGGATTTGAGCTCGTTAGTAACCCGCTTTACCACTACATCGCCCCGGGTGACGACAACATAGACATAACTGTCTTTAATTGCATTTTCCCATAGGGTTGGCTCGATAAAGCTACAGATCACCTTATCACCCTCGAATAAGGTAGGTTCCATGCTGTCTCCAGATACATCAAAGGAACGGTGGGTACCTACCTGGTATTTGTAATCCGGAAGCGTGTAAGAAGGCAGTTTCTCAATAAAGCTGGGATTAGCCAGTTCGCCCGCATAACCTGCTTGGGCCGGGATAGGTACGTGTACGATGCGCTCGTCATCCTCAACATTAGAGACAATGGTAAGTACCCGAAAATTTTTATGATCCTCTTCGGTCATAAACATCGGCCCCTCGCCCGTGTAGATATAAACCGGATTAATTTTGTACACTTCAACCGCTTTGCGAAGCAGTTCGATAGTGACATCGCGTCGACCTTTCAGGATTTCGCTTAAACTTTGCGGTAAATAATCGAGCGACAGAGCAAATTGCCGACTCGAACGCACCCGATTCTCCTTGCGGAGTTGGTCGTGGCATTTGATAAAGCGTTGAGTGACAATACTATTCATATGGGTGGGTTAATCGCGCAATATAAACCAGCAAAACAAAAATAAAAAAATTGTTCATTTGCTGTGAATTAGTCCGGGTAAATTTAGTCAAAATGGTTACATATATTTCACTATTTATTGAAAGTCAAATATTTATATTTAAGCAAAAGAGGCCTACCAGGTATTCATCGTGGTACTTTTACTCATAACTTTGCACGCCCTTCTCTACGAGGCATTTATTATCTTAGAGCGACTTAGTTTAATTTTTTTAGCGGTAAAGGTTGGGCAATTTCGTATGAAAGCGGCCGAGAACAATGGCCTATCGCGGCAGGCGAACCAGGGGTTCCACGCGCTTGACGAAATATTAAACCGGATCCGAGGCCTACTAGAAGGCTTTTTTCTCCAACAAAAAACAACCCGATGAACCGAAAGCAAATCGTTGCCGGCAACTGGAAAATGAACAAAACCTACATCGAAGGGCGCGACCTGACGATTGACATTGTAGAGCGCCTGCAGCCCACCCAAACCCACGTCATTTTAGCGGCGCCCTTCATCCACTTGAACAATATGCGAAGCATCGTAAATGATGTTACGCGACTGCATCTGGCTGCTCAGAACTGCCATCAAGAAGATAGCGGCGCTTACACCGGCGAAATTTCGGCTTCCATGCTGAAATCAGTAGGTGTAGATTTCGTCATCCTGGGCCACTCTGAACGCCGGGAATATTTTGGAGAAGACAATGCTCTGCTCGCCAAAAAGGTCGACAAGGCCCTCGAGCACGAGTTGCAGCCCATTTTCTGCTGTGGCGAAACCCTCGACATCCGTGAGAAGGGTAATTACCGAGAACACGTGGCTACCCAGATCCGCGAAGGCCTGTTTCATCTTTCCGACGAGCAATTCCGCAAGTGCGTAATTGCTTACGAACCCATCTGGGCCATCGGCACTGGCGTTACTGCCTCTCCCGACCAGGCCCAGGAAATGCACCTCACCATCCGGCAACTGGTCAGCGACCAGTACAGCCCCGAAACGGCCGACCTGACGACCATTTTGTATGGTGGTAGCGTTAAGCCCACCAACGCCAAAGCCCTTTTTTCCCAACCCGACGTCGACGGTGGCCTAGTTGGAGGCGCTTCGCTAAAAGCAGAGGATTTTGTGACCATCATCCATGCTTTCGAGTAGTCGTCATCGCCAAAATGCTTGGACCAACCGTGGATTTTGGATTTTACGCTTTTTCCAAAATATTGTTATTTTTGCTCGTCGGGTGAATATTAAATCATCGAAGTATGCGCCAATGGCCTTACATAATTTGGGTTATCACCTTTTGCGTTGCTTGCACTGGTGACTCCGGAGGGCCGCCTCCGCCCAATCGTATCGACGAAGAGATGTACGAGCAGATCCAGGAGCAACTTATCCTTGCCGAGCCGGGCGCCACTATTGAGCTCCCGGCCGGAACCTTCGAATTCGACCGCCCCTTATCGCTGGATGGAGTAGCACGGGTTACCATTCGTGGAGCAGGTATGGAGAAAACGGTGATTTCCTTTCGCGGACAAAAGGCAGGAGCAGAGGGCTTACGCCTAACTGCCGATTCGGTCGTCGTGGAAGACCTGACCATCATCGATACCCGGGGCGACGCTATCAAAGCCCAGGACTGCAACGGAATAACCTTCCGGCGGGTAAAGACTACCTGGAGCGGCGGTCCCCGGGCATCCAATGGCGGATACGGATTTTATCCGGTAGCCAGCAAAAACGTCCTGATCGAAGATTGCGAGGCGGCCTATGCTTCCGACGCCGGCATCTACTTAGGTCAATGTACCACCGTAACGGTGCGAAACTGCTACGCCTATGAAAATGTGGCCGGTATTGAGATTGAAAACTGCGTAGATGCAGAAGTGTATGACAATCTTGCCGAAGGCAATACGGGCGGCGTGTTGGTCTTTGACTTGCCCGACCTCGAGGTCGTCAATGGCCGTAATATTCAGGTGTACAATAATCAAATCATTGAAAACAACCACAAAAATTTCGCTCCTGAAGGAAATATCGTCGGCATCGTACCACCCGGTACGGGCGTCATTTTGTTGGCGGCTAAAGAAGTAGCGGTCTTCGATAACGACATCATAGGACACAAAACCATGGGCGTTGCCGTGGCCAGTTACCTGGTTACAGAAAAGCCCTGGACCGATGAAAACTACGATCCCTATGCGTATAACATCAGTATCTACAATAACCGGTTTGAGCGTAAGCGAGCTCTACCCGATCTGACTAAGGATTTTGGGAAAATGGTTAATGCGGTATTCCTGGGCAAACCTCAGGATATCATCTACGATGGTATCGTGGACGTGGGGCGGGGCGACCAGCCGAATCCAATGGAGATCTGCATTGACCAACCTCAGGAAGGACTGCGATTCGCCAACATAGATATTGCCAACGACTTCGACAACGTCGATCAGGATATCAGCCGGTATAGTTGCCAATTAGAAACGATGCAATAGTAACGAGCCATGCGTTGGACAACGACCCTACCATTGTGTCTTCTTTTATTTGCCCTCCTGCTACAATGCCAGAGGGAAAACCGGACAGGAACTATCGAACGACCGGTAACTTATGAACCTGCTGCTATTCCCTATCCTGCCCTGTCGGATTATGCCTTTTTCCGGGGTGAAATGAAAGCCCTGCAGCCCAATGACGGCGTATTGCCCTATGAGCTGATCACGCCTTTGTTCACCGACTATGCCCACAAAGCCCGTTTCGTATGGATGCCCGATAGTGTTCAGGCTACCGTCGATGAACGGGGTGTCATTCAATTTCCCGAGCATACGGTGCTGATCAAAAACTTTTACTATCCAGCCGACTTCCGTCAGCCAGCGCAAAACTGGGATATGGTCGAGACTCGCCTGCTCGTCAAGCGCCAGGAAGCATGGGAGGCCTATACTTACTTGTGGGACGAATCTCAGAGCGAAGCTAAGTTGCACCGCATCGGCGATATCCGTTCGGTCTCGTGGGTCGACGAACAGGGCCAAAGTCATAACGTCGAATATATCGTTCCCAACCAAAATCAATGCAAAAGCTGTCATAATAAAAATAACCATCTGGAGCCTATAGGTCCGAAGGTGCGTAACTTGAACCGCCAGGTCACTTATGTCGATGGCACAGCATCCCAGATTCAGCACTGGCAGGAAAGAGGCTTCCTGCCCCCCGGCGATTACGCTGCTCGGCATCCGGCGTTGGCATCCTGGGATGACTCCGCCAGTGGCAGCCTGCAGGAACGCGCCGTAGCCTATCTTGATATCAACTGCGGGCATTGGCACCGCCCTGAAGGATCGGCGCATACTACCGGATTATACTTGACGGTCGATTATCGGAAGGTATTGCACCGCCTAGGGGTATGCAAAACCCCGGTAGCTGCCGGTAAAGGCTCGGGGAACCGGCAATTTGGGATTCATCCCGGCCGGCCCGACGAATCGATTTTAGTTTACCGCATGGAAAGCGATGACCCCGGCATCATGATGCCTGAGCTGGGCCGTGTGATCGAGCACCGCGAAGGAATTGCCTTGATCCGCGAGTGGGTGGAAAGTTTGGAGGGAGATTGCCAGCAAAAGAAATCCTGACTATTGCTTCCGACGCTTCAATTCCTTCGCCAAGCCACCCCGGGCAGCATTGACGGAAGCAAATACGGCAAAAAGTGCCAGCGGCATGACGATTAATGGGCTACCGGTATCGAATTTATTCGTTGCCATCAAGTAAACCATTAAACCCGCATAAATAAGCAGCATGCTCAGCAGGACGAATAAAACGACCCGCAGCCCCTTTTCATTTTTTTCCAACTCTTGAGTAGTATAGTCTTCCAGCTTTTTTCGAGCCATTGCGGTAGCGTTATTTTCAAGTTAAAGCCATAACAACAAGGATCTACTTCGGTTGAATGACTACCGGTTCCGGCTCATCGTCGGTGATAGTTCGATTTCCAATATAAATCACCACTACGGCCGTGAAAAACATAACTAAGCTGTAAATGGCGGAAGGAATGGTCATCTGGGAATTCTCCAGCAAGGTCGCGGCAACGGTAATGCCCAGCGTCCCGTTCTGGATGCCCGACTCGATCGATACTGTTCCGCTCTGGCGGGGCGACAGCCGGAGCATGCGGGCGCTGTAGAAACCGACAGCCAGCGTAACTACATTCAGGACCAGCGCTAATGGCCCAGCCTGGCGGAAGAAGCCGGCTATACTGTCTTTTTCCTTTAAAATTGCGGCCACAATAATGGCCACCAGGAATATGGCCGAGAGGATTTTCACGGGACGCTCCATGCGGTCGGCAAAATCTTTATTGCGCGAGCGGATCACCATACCGATGGCTACCGGAACCAACGTGATCAAAATGACCGAGAAAACCGTGCTGAGTACGTTGAGCTGCTGCGCTTCCCCCGCTGGCATAAAATAGACAATTGCAAAATTGACAATAAATGGAATCGTTATCACGGTAACCAGAGAAGAAAAAGCGGTAAGGGTGATAGAAAGTGCCGTATCACCCTTTGCCAGATGGGAAATCAAATTCGAAGTAGCGCCGCCTGGACACGCTGCCAAGATCATAATACCCACAGCCAGCTCGGTGCGCAAGCCGAAAAGTTGAATCAATCCGAATGCGATGATCGGCAATACAACAATCTGATTAAGCAAACCAATCGCAACAGCTTTGGGGTAAACAATGATACGCCGGAAATCATCTAAGGTGAGCGAAAGTCCCATACCCAGCATGATGATGCCTAGGGCGAGGGGCAAAAAAACTTCCGTAACGATGGTCGTTTCCATAATAAAAAGGCTTTTGCACTGCTTTAAAAATAGAAAATTCAACGTAATGCCCGCATTGGGTACTTAAAATTCCCATCCGATCCCAGATTGGATTACGTAGTCAGATTGGCTAGCCAACGCCTCCGGTTGATTATCAAAATTGAGATTGTAACCAAAGCGAATATAAAAATCGTGCGGCAAATCATATTTTGCATTTAAAGCAACTTCGGCACGTAAACGCCCGCGCTCTGTAAAGCTGGGAAAGATCACGCCTTTAGCAAACAGTTCAAAGTCACCGAAGTCGTACAGATTGAGCTCCGTACCAAAAAATCCTTCCAAGCTTTGGCGATCTGACCTCTGCTCGGCAAAGTTTTCATTGTTAAAGCTTAATCCGATACCGATTAGCCAATAGGCATGGTTTGTATTTATTAAATATTTGCCTCCTCCTCCGTTAATATTTGTCCGGAGGTCAATCAATTGTTCGGTACTGGAGTAGGTATTGACCCCCGTTTCATAATACCAGTCTTTGGGCAGGTAGTAGCGAAAAGTCAATCCTCCTTCTGCACGACGTATAGGATCTACTTCGTCCTGGTTCGACGTCACCAGGCTGTAATTTAATTTGATCGTCCATTTATCTTGCAGAAAGCTCACTCGCGTACTCAGGTTGGTTTGGCGCAGGTTACTGGCTTTCGTAAAACTAAAACCAAAATCTATTGAGGCATCGAACCTGCTAGCAAAAGCATTTCGTACGGATTTCAGATAGATGATTTCTTCCGGATCAGCGGTGATTCGGCCATCCTCTCCCAGATTGATCAGGTAGGCTCCCTCCGGACCGTTTTCGAGGATGCCGTTGTAGCGATTACCCGAAGTCAGGGAAATCAGGTAAGGGGTAACGGAATAAATATCCTCGATTTTTTCCCATTCAATTTTAAAATCGCTGTCGCTGTAGTCTGCTTCAAACTGCAATATGCCACGGGACATACTCTTGATTTCCCCGATGATTTGGTCCCCGTTTTTCAAACGAAGGGTGTCGGTTTGGCCGTATAAAAAGAAAGACTGGAGGCAAAAGAGCAATAAAATGCAGGGCCTGGTAGTTGTCGTTTTCATAGGTTAATCGGGATATGAACCTTTGCAATTAATTTGCCGATGGCAGCATAAGCGCTCCGCTATATTACGATATGTATGTAGGATTACCGGTTGGAAGGCAAGAAATAATACGCCGGTGGTTTGACCTGTTTTGTAAAAACCAACTCTTATCTATTTATTGTCCGACCTTTCGGAGCAGCTCTGCCCGCTCTTCAGGAGTCAGTTTTCGCCACTTCCCAGGGGCCAGGTCGTCCAGCACCAAATGCATGATGCGCACCCGTTTCAGCGTCACCACTTTGTAGCCGAAATATTCGCACATACGACGTATCTGCCGGTTGAGCCCTTGGGTCAGGAAGATCCGAAAAACGTGGCTACCCACTTTTTCCACCCGACATTTGCGCGTGCGGGTGCCGAGAATGGGTACGCCATTAGCCATATCCTTCAAAAAATCTTTGGTTACAGGTTGATTTACCCGAACGATGTATTCCTTTTCGTGATGGTTTTCGACACGCAGGATTGCATTTACGATATCGCCATCATTGGTGAGCAGGAGGAGTCCTGATGAAGGTTTGTCCAGCCGGCCGATGGGAAAGATCCGCTCCGGATAGCCAATGAAGTCAATAACATTGTCCGGATCGCGGCGATCGGTAGTACTGGTAACTCCCGGTGGCTTGTGCAACATCAAATATACCGAAGGAGGTTTTTTTTGCAGGGGTTTACCGTCAAGCAGCACTTTGTCGTCTGGTCCTACCCGATTACCTTTAGTTGCTACGACCCCGTTTAGTATTACGCGCCCTGCCTCGATCAGGCGATCAGCCTCCCGGCGCGAACAGATTCCTGTCTGGGCGATGTATTTATTCAGACTGATGGAGTCGACGTTGGACATAATGCATAGTTTAACTCAGATGTGTTCTAGAATTTGACTATGGGAATACAGTTGAAATTTTTATGATTGAACGAAAAGCACAAATTAATATTAACCTAGCCAAGCTCGTCCCCTACAATAGGAAAAAACACTCATTTTTTACTATCACAACAACCAAGTAATAGCCTTATGAACCTCCGATTAGTGCAAGGCGATATTACAAAAATGGAAGTCGATGCTATCGTCAACGCAGCCAATTCTTCGCTTTTGGGGGGTGGTGGCGTAGACGGTGCCATTCACCGGGCAGGTGGAGTTGCCATTCTGGAAGCTTGCCGGGAAATACGCCGGCAACAAGGCCCCCTGGCGGTGGGGGAAGCCGTTATTACTACCGCCGGAGAGCTGCCAGCTCGCTATGTCATCCATACGGTAGGCCCGCAGTGGCAGGGAGGGCAGGCCGGCGAATCCGAGCTGCTTCGGAAATGCTACCTGCGTTCGCTGAACTTGGCAGCAGCGTATCAATTAGCAGTGGTCGCTTTTCCTAACATCAGCACTGGTGTCTATGGTTATCCGAAAGACCGAGCGGCAAAAATAGTTATCGATACTTTACAAGCGGCGGATTTCAAGCAAGTACAACAAGTTATATTGGTCTGTTTTGATGACGAAAACTATCGGCTGTACCAGCAGCTCCTATCCGGAAGGTAGGCATCATAGGCGTCCTTTTCTACTGGCAAGCCGCCACCTTGTAATCCAACAAACCGGCTTTTTAATTAGGATTTTCACTGCCGTTGCGTATTTTTCCATAACCATAAAAAAACAACTATGACCTACCGCTACCTGCTCCTGACGGCCGTCCTTCTCTGGGGTGTTATTTCTCACTCCTTTAACCAGGAAACGGCTTACCCTCTCACCGTACAGGTCACCATCGACGAACAGGCCCAAGGATTCGATTCTAACGGACGCCTGTTTCTGATGCTCACCCAAAATCCTGAGGGCGAACCGCGCACGCGCATTTGGCCCAATGCGGACAATCATATTTTTGCCAAAAACTTCAACGGGCTCGACGCTACAATGACCCTGACCATCCAGGGTGCAGAAGATTGGGATCGCACATCGAGTTGGACCCTAGAGCAGGTACCCGTTGGCACCTACTATGTTCAAGCGCTCTGGGATCAAGATAAGAAAGAATCGAGGATCAATGCGCCAGGAAATTGGTACAGCCCGCGGCAAAAAGTAGACATGAAGGAACCAGCGGTTATCAGTCTAGAATTGTCCGAACAGATTGGTCCCCGACAAGTAGTGGAACACCCGCTCGTACGCTCCATCGACCTGACCAGCGATACGCTTTCTGGCTGGTGGGGAAAGCCGGTACATCTCAAAGCCACGGTTCTGCTACCATCTAAATACGAAGCCAACCCCGACCGCCCCTACCCTATCCGGTATAATGTAGCTGGCTATGGTGGCCGGTATACACGCATCAATCGACTCGTGAAAGACAAATCGTTTATGGAATGGTGGCAGTCGGACCAAGCCCCGCAGATTATCAATGTCTTCCTGGACGGGGAGGGTCCTTTTGGCGACTCCTACCAGATGGACTCCGACAACAATGGACCCTACGGACACGCTCTGATCTACGAGTTGATTCCCCACATCGAGGCGCAATACCGGAATACGACGACCGCAGCTACGCGTTTCGTAGACGGTTGCTCTACCGGCGGGTGGGTATCTCTTGGTCTGCAGCTCTACTATCCCCAAATGTTCAACGGGGTATTCTCTTACAGCCCCGACGCTATCGAGTACACCAACTACCAACTGATCAATGTATACGAAGACGAAAACGCTTTCGTAAACGAGCATGGGTACGAACGTCCAGTATGGCGCGATACCGACGGCGAACCAAAAATGTCTTTGCAGGATTTCATCCGCTACGAAAACGTATTGGGCAGCTCGGGCACCTTTGTCACGTCGGGCGGACAATTCAGTGCCCATAATGCATTGTACAGCCCAAAAGGCAAGAACGGATTGCCCGCTGCAATTTTTGATCCGGTAACCGGCAAAATCAACAAAGAAATTGCTGAGCATTGGAAGCAGTACGACTTTTTATTGCACACCCAGGAAAACTGGGCGGAGCTTGGTCCTGAGCTGCAAGGTAAGATCTACATCTGGATGGGCGACATGGACGAGTTTTACCTCAACCTGGCGACCCGTAAATTTGCTGATTACCTGGCAACCACGACCAATCCGCGCTCCGATGCAGAAATTGTTTTTGCTGCTACCGAAGGCCACTGCGACGCCTACAATTATCGGCGGGTGCTGGAGCAAATACAAGCCCGGTTAGCTGAATTGGGCAGGTACGAAAGGTAGACGGAAAACACCTTCGTGGGAATGTGAAACGGCTATATCTTTCCCTACTCGCCGGTTGCTTGCCGTTCTTACTGGAGACTACTGCACAAAAATACAGATACCTTGACCTCTTCCTTAGGGCGCTATTTCGAAACCCAACAACACTCGTTTCCTGATGTCGGTGGGGTCGATAGGGTTTGTTTTTCAGGCAGCAATGGGCGCCTTAGACTGATATCTTTCAAGACGTGCTATTAGGCATAATTTGCAAATGGAAGTGATAACAGTTCAGGTCAGCTAGGCGGGCAGAATTTATAGATTTAATGGAAAAGATTTTTCCGTCTGAGTAAAAATATTTGTCGCATAGGTATGATGTCTGGCACCGATACCATGCATTTTAACAATTGAAATAAAATGCTAAATCGCTGTTGAAATTATTGGTGCCGTTACTACCCTGATTGGCTGAGCTATTCGGTTGAGCGTCTGCGCCGCTGGCCAGATGATAAGATACCGCTTATTTATCTCATCATCTTTCCGGCTTTTTATCGTTATATTTTATATAACTTTATATGCAAGGATTTTGCCAAAAAGGCGGAAAAGCGATGCAAAACGATCAAGTTGTTCATTTATTTAAACTTTGTTTAATCGGGCTGATAGCGACCTTTACGACTGCGGGGTGCGGGCTTTTCCAAAAATCTGCGGGGGACCTTACCGAAGCACAGGAAGCACAATTACTCGGAGAAAAGGAACGCCTCCAGGAGGAGTTGCTACGCCTAAAAGTTCAAAATCGACAGTTGTGGTATCAGCAATGGCGCAATGCGCTACAGAAAGATAGCCTTGTCAATTTGCCTGACCTGAGTCTTCCCTTTGCATTCGCTCAGGGTAACGTACAAGTTCTGGACCTGGATACCTCTCTGATGCTTGGATATACCTGGAACACAGGAGATTCTGCAGGGTATATGCCGGCACCCTACTCCAATATCAGAACAAATGACTTCTTTACCGATTGGCAACCCATCGATTTAAGTGAAAAAACCAATGCTCCGCTCTTTTCGACAGTCAAATCAGAAATTGTAACTCCGAATGATCTGGGAGCTTTAGCCAGGCGAAAACAGGAATTAGAAAAAGCCAAAATAGCAGCTTTGCAAGCGCAAAAGCAAAGCGCATTAGCTGAGAAAAAAGCCAAAATAGCTCTGCTTTCCGAAGAAAAACCACCTAAACCCGAAGACCGGAATACGCCCCCTTCTGGTCATCCTACGAAACGGATTATGGAATTAGAGGTTCCTAATGAAGGAAACGTTGCGCATGGTGAAGATTTAGTTGCGATCATCGCTCCCCGGCTGCGGGCCAGCGAAATCGATTACTACGCCGCCCTCGACTTACCGCCCCCTCCATTTTCGGATAAAAGAGATTTTGACCCTAAAGACATCTTTCCGGAGGCCCGTACTTTTGGGCAGGTTAATCAACAATTGCGCGATATGCTCAACACCTGCGGCTACACCGAGCCCGATGGAAGTCCGCGCTACCACTACCTCAAGACGGTAGAAGGTGAGTATGTCAATGGATTTGCGATCGTCACCGATTTTGAGCAGATTGATCAAACAGGAAAATTCCTTGATAACCGATTTAGTTTGGAAACGGAAAGCGAAGGGTATAACAATTTTATTCAATACCTCGTACCGCGCCGGCGGGCCAGGGGGACCTTTCGTTTCTTTGCTATTGTCATTTCCGACCTGTACTTATCTACCGATGGTCCGGAACGCAAGCTGGGTTTTGTCAGCAGTACTATGATGGAGCAGCCGACCGAACTGCACTACCGCATCGCCGATCTTCGATTGAGCAAGCACACCAAAATTCAGGTACTGGTATACGAATACCAAGGCTTGGAAGGAGATGAAATGAATGGCTACCCCGTTGACCTTCCGGAAATTACGGCTCTGGACCACCTGGCGGGGGCAGGACTACTGAAATATTTCGTACCGTGACTAATTGGCGTAAATACCAACTGCTTTGGAGCGTCTCGTTGGGCGCCAACGTTTTGGTATGGGGACTGCTGCTGGCCGGCGAAAACTTCAAAGGCAACGAATTTTCTGGCATCCTTTGGTTGATCGTTAACTTCTTACCGGCCCTGTTACTTCTCATTGCCGCCTGGTTTATTCCACACCACTTTGAATGGCGCCTCGATTATCGTTTCCGTCGCCTTTTCTACCTAACCCTCCTCTTCGGATTGATCTGCTTGCTGACCCTGTACAGTAGAAATTTTAACGATTATGTGGGTTTTATCCGGAACATACGGATACAGCCTTGGGCGACCCTGCCCCTACAGCTATGGCTACTGCGCGATTTATACGTGAATTACCGCATTTCCAGATTGAGCCTGGGCGGGCAGCTGCTGCCCATAAGCGACGAGCATAAAGCCCAAGTGAGGATCGCCATCGGCGATGGGCGCATGATGGAAGCCATCGACCAGTTGCTCCGCCAATTATCCGACGAGCAGTATTATTTTAAGAAAAAGATCCTTCTGCTACGCAACAACTACAAAACCTTCGAAAACGCCTACAACAGCAATACAATCGGTTTTCAGGAATTTTCACAGATGAAAGCTAAAATTGCTAATGAGCTGCTCGGGATGGTCTAGTCCCCTCTTTTTTTAGTGCTTCGATTCCCCTTCAATACAGAAACACAATATTATCAATTTACTACACAATAAAAATAAAACATATGTTTTCTGCCAGCATTAAAAAAGATTTTTTAAATTGAATCCATCAAAAATCACCTAACACCCAATGACTGCTCTAATCATAGCTATTATTCTGCTGATTCTACCGGTCCTTTTGGGGCTTTTAAGAGCCGGCTTACAGAATTTTTTCTTTTCGCTCATCTTTCTACTAATTTATGCATCTCTGATTTTCAGCCTCTTAACCAACGCCACTCTTCAAGGGCAATTCGAAGCCTTTGGTTTTAACCCCCTACTTGTGGTGGTGATGGTAATTATCATCACCCTCGTAACCACCATCGTCTGTCTGTTACTGGAGGCCGACCGCCCTGAAGAAAAAGAAGAAGACTATTACGACGACCGCTTGTTCTATTTGTACGGTCAGCGATTTAAGTCGGAGGTCATACCGGTCGGTTTGAAGGAGGACCTGGAGCAGTCGACTGCCGAGATAACGCGCAGTTTTTATTTTTTCCTCAATAAAAACCTGGAGCAAAACTTCAGCGGCGAGAATGGGCAATTCCAAACGGAATTAATAAATGCCCACGATCGCTACCGGCAAAATGATGCCCGCATTTTCATCAAATCGAAATTCAAGACATTGCGCAACAGTGCTTTGACGTATTTCGTCAATTTTTCTCCTATTGGCAAACAAATTGGGATCACCACCATTGCTTATCTGCGCAGCAATTACCAGTGGCACGATGTGCTGCTCTTTATTGTATCGGCCCCTTTCCATTACTGGTTTTGGATTTACCATTGGTTGCGGGGCAAGTATTCGATAAATAGCCGGCTGGGAATGATCTATCCGGTCAATGCTTTTGACCGGTTGGACCTGGAAGCTTACCTGAAAACTGCCACTTTTTCCATTATGAAGAGTATTGAGGATTTCGCCAGGGCCAACAACCTTCTGACCGAAGAACTTCAGCAGGTACTGATCAACAATATCAATAATACGCAGAACATTCAAATCAGTAAATCAAAAGGTATTCAAATCGGCAAAATGCAGATTTCCAACAGCACTAAATAAAAGCACTGGTAAATGGCCAAGAAAATCAACAACACCCAAAATTTCAATATTGACGGATCAAAAAATATTCAAATCGGCAATGTGTCGATTAACAACAATAGCGAGGGCGGTAAGCCAGAGGAAAAAAGCCTGGAATCCAATTTTAAACCGTCGCTGGATGAGCTCCCCCAGCGGATAAAACAAGGCGATATCCGGGGTGCCCTCGAATTACTGGAGGCGCATACCGAATCAGGCGACCAGGATCGCCAGGGATTAATCACGCTCCTTTTTCAGCGCTACCAAACGTTAGAGGATAGCTACACAAAAAAAGTAATTACTGAAGCCACCTATTTTCAGCAACGCAACAGCCTAGTCGACGATATTCTTAAACTGCGGTAAACCGAAGCGCCATGTACATTTGCATCGAATGCGGTAAAACGTACGAAGCACCAACTGTTTCGTTTATATGTAACAATCCGTCTTGCCGGGGGAAGGGAAAAACAGGATTGCTGGTGCATGAATCTTCCTTTGATGAAAAGAGCCTGAATTCCTTACGCCAAAAAAATATCGAAGAAACCCAAACCGCTCTAAAAGGGAGGCGCAATACTGGAGCAATAGCCCTTACGATAAGCTTAGGATTACTGGCCATCTTGGCCATTCTCTACCGGCAGGGTAACCAACAGTTTCTCACCCACTACGAATCTGCCTTGTATTATGCCGAATTAGACAACCCCTTTCTGGCTCGTCAGTCAATTAACACGGCTATGAATAGTGCTTGGCTAGCCTCCGGCCAAAAAAAGGCTGAGCTGCGAACACTCGAGGGCCAACTCTGGGAGCGCATGAACGAGGAGTTTTACAATGCCCTCATTGGAGGTTACTACCGGGTCGAGCCAGCGGAAATGTTGAAAAACGGTGTGGATCCCAACTACTTGTTAAAAGATAAAGCCCCTTTTATCACCACAGCTGCAGCGATGGGCGATGCCGACCTCGTGAAGTTATTGATCGAAAACGGTGCCAACTGTGCCGACCGAAGAGCCTGCTTAGACCTCATCGATTTTGGCGGTCAAGGTAGCGTAGGCAGTCCAGCCGTAGCCGCTGCCATCTACGGTCACACGGAGGTGCTCCGCTATTTTCAGGAGGTCTGTCCGGAGGTACTCCAACAGCCAGAAGCACAATGCGAGCCCGACATTGATTTTCGTTACACGCCGCTTTCCGCCGCAATTGCCAATGGTCAGAACGAGGTGGCAACGTATTTGTTCGACCAGGGCATTACTACCCCAGCTGAGGTGATTGTGGATTATGCGCCGTTGTACGTTACTCCCGAATTGGATGCAGAGGCGGTAGGGACTATTCGCTACGGCACATCGATCACTATTAGCGGCCATGAACTAACAGAAACAGAGAATGCTTACCAAATCAAATCTACGGCTGCTGCGGCTTATCAAAGTGGCCTCCAATCCCTGACCCTGAAGCAGGGTACGGTACTCTTGCGCACCGATCCCAACGACTATTATTACTTCGCACGTTCTTTCAACGGTAACGAACTTAAAATTTTGTCCAGCGAAGATTATTTTAATGGTTATTATTACCCGGAAAAAAGCGGATTCTTTTATCAATTCAGCTTAGCTGGAGAAACGATTTACGTATCGCCCGATGATTTGGTTCGAACTGCGGCTATAAATTGGCTGCGTGTTGAATACGACAACCAGGAAGGATGGCTAATCGGTTCGGCCGTAGAACTGAAAGGATAAAACCGCTAATGCCTGTCAACTTCTTGTTTGGCCGGTATTTTGACCAGGGTTTCTTCTCGAAGTCTCGCCGTTAAATATTATAAATATGCATTACAGCTACCTGCTCATTGCTGCATATCTGTTTTTTCCAGTAGCCGGATTTTTGCAAATGCGCTTCTGCGTTTCTGCCTCTGCTGATCCTGTAGAGACCGGCGCCCTATCGCCCCTGTCTGGAGAAGAGACCAGCGCCAAGCCAGATTGTCGGCGCACGGGGCGACAACTATTACTTTGGGGTGGGCTAGCAGCGCTATTTGCTCTCGGTGGCTTTTTTGTGCTTATGGGGTTACCCGGCATTATTGCCGTTGCCATTTATGAATTGCTAGGCATTACCAGCGGTCTTTCGGAAGGTCAGAAGATGTGGCCCGCCGCCCTAATGGCCTCCCTGTTATGGCCATTGGGCATCCCGATCGGCATCATAGGCAGTCAGCTACTGGCGCGCTTTAATTTTTCCTATAGCCACACTACCGGTTTTTTTATCGGTTTCCTGGCCTGGTTTATTGTTGCGGGCTTCATCTTGCGAAACTCCTAATTTGGTTATCATTCCGGACCTCTTCCACTACCGGCGTGCGAACATATCGGGCGCCATCGCATTCCAGGGGTAAACCTTTCTTTATGCCTAATACGACCAAGCACCATATCGCTCACATCGGTGATCTCCAGAACGGCGAAATGAAAGCCGTACACATCAACGACGATCTGCAGCTCGTTCTTGCAAAAATTAATAATACATTTTACGCCGTACATGGATTCTGCACCCATTACGGTGCCCCCCTGGCCGAAGGCGCATTAAACGGCCACCGCCTGGTTTGTCCATGGCACCAGGCTTGTTTCGACATACGCTCCGGCAAACACCTGGAAGCGCCAGGGCTGGACGGTATTCCCAGCTATCCCGTAGCTGTTGAGGGTGAGGAGGTCTTTGTCGAGGTGCCCGAATCGATAACTGACCGGATCCCGAATACCATGTCACCTCCCGACACCGGGAATAAAGATACCTATGTTATCCTCGGCGCCGGAGCAGCTGGCGCTTACGCCATAGAAGGCATGCGGCAGGCCGGATTTACTGGTAAAATTACGATGATAACGAAGGAAAAAGAGCTCCCCTACGATCGTCCGAATTGTAGCAAAGCCTATCTTTCCGGTGATGCTCCTGAGGAGTGGATGCCCCTGCGCGACGAACGTTTTTACCAGGAGCAAGGTGTAGAGCTAGTGCAAGGACGCACCGTAAAAGCGATCGATACCGGCGTAAAGATCATCACCTTCGATGACGGCGACGCCATAACTTACGACAAACTGCTGGTATGCACGGGTGGCCAACCTCGGCAACTGCCCATCGAAGGTACCGACCTAGAGGGTGTATATTACCTGCGATCCCTTGCCGACAGTCGCCATATTCGGGAAGCCGGGAAAAATGCCAAAAATGCCGTAGTTATCGGCAGTTCTTTTATCGGCTTAGAAGCCACTGAGGCCTTACAGAAACTCGACTGCCAGGTTACCGTAGTGGCCCCCGACCAAGTACCTTTCGAAAAAGTGTTCGGCCAGGAGGTAGGCCGGCACATCCAGCAATGGCATGAATCTGCGGGTGTCGCGTTTCGACTAGGCCGTAAGCCCCAATCCCTGCATGGTAACGGCAAAGTGCAAACCGTCCGGCTCGACAATGGCGAGGAGCTAACTGCCGACCTGGTAATTATCGGCATAGGTGTACGGCCCAATACTGATTTCCTGCGTCACCTTTCGCTTGAAAAAGACGGCGGCCTGCAAGTTGATCAGTACCTGAAGGCCAATGAGGATGTTTATGCCGCCGGAGATATTGCCTATTATCCCTTCCGCGGAACATCTACCCGCATTGAGCACTGGAAGGTAGCTGCCCAACAAGGGCGCGTAGCTGGAATGAACATGGCAGGCGCTCAAGAGCCCTATAATATGGAGCCGTTCTTTTGGACTGCCCAACAAGGTAAAGGGTTACGCTACGCCGGACATCACAACAAGTTCGACGAGACCATCATCGATGGCAACCTCAACGAAGGTCCCTTTTTGGTTTTTTACCTAAAAGAAAATGACGTACAAGCTGTGTTAGGGAGCGGCCGCGATGCCGAAATGGCTGCTATAAGAGAGTTGCTGAGAGATGGTCGTATGCCCAGTGCGGACCAAATTCGCTCGGGAGTCGATTGGGCATCGTCACTGATGTAAAAAAAGCTCTTCCCCACTCAGATAATAGGGAAAAACAGCAACGAACGCAATTAATACTATGGAAAATGAAAAGGGATTCCAGTAGGGGTCAACGGTGGACTATCGCCGAGCGTAAGCTTTCCAGTAGTTCAACTAAGTCATTAATTAGTGCTTCGTCGGTTACGCCGTTTTGGCTCAGCCCAACGCCTGCGTCTGCTTACCCTTTGCAATCCCACCGGCTGAAGAACGGTGGGTTTTACGCTCCATTATATAAAAAAATGGCATTTGGTCGGCCGGGTGGCCAAAATTAGATAAGGAGTTGATTGGCAGATTTTTAGCACAGCTGTTAGCGCTATAGCCCTGTTAGCGCTTAAGCGCTAACAGGGCTATAGCGCTAACAGCTGTGGCACCTTTCCTCTATCTTCTGCATATTGTAGTTTGATACTTTTCCCTTCCTGCCCTTGCCCTACTTACTTATTTCCTCGCACACCGAACGGCCTTGACAAAAGCCGCCAATTTATTTTCATCCAGTTGACTATTGGTGCGCACGCCGCTGCACAAATCCACACCAAAAGGCTGGACGATTTCAATGGCGCGTTCTATATTCCCGGCATTTAGACCGCCCGCCAGAAAAACCGGCGTTTGCACCTGGTCGCGAATCTGCCGGCTCAGCGCCCAATCGTGGACCCGGCCGGTGCCACCCAGCTGTTTCACCGGAGCGTGCGGGTTTCCGCTGTCGAGCAGCAGCGCGTCTACCTCCCCGGCTACTTGTAAGGCTTCGGCGACACTGCTCTCATTCAAGACATGAATTACCTGCACCAGCTTTACGCCGGGTAATGCAGATCGCAATTCGGCATACTTGCCGCCCTGCAAGGTGTCTACCAGCTGAATGGTGTTGGTGTGTACCCGCCGGTGATGAAGGATAATTTTGCCGATTTCGGTTTCACTGGTCAGCAAAAAAGTGGCTATGGGAGGAGGTGCCGATCGGGCAATGGTAGCAATCTCCGCATCCGTAATCGGCCCCGGACCACTGGGCATGGCCCCCACTAAGCCTATGGCATCGGCCCCATACCGGATGGCCAGACGAGCTTCATTCAGATTGGCAATGCAGCAAATTTTTATGCGCGGCAGACTTAAAGTCAGCATCATTTTTGGAGCAAGTTAACAGATTTGCGAAAAGTTCCCCCTTACTTTGATACCTTTTAGAAGCTAGTTGGGTAGACCTCAATCCAATCATTGCTGCAACTGCCCGCCGCAAAACAGCCTATCCAACTTTTTAGCCCTATTGGAATGGAAAACCAGGCCAGGATGCCTCCAATACAGCGCAGCCCGCTTCGCCAAGAAAGAATCCTACGCACCAATTGATCCCAAATACTAATCTAGATCTTTCCTTTTATTCCAAATTAATTATAGCTACACCCATCAGATTTCTGCAAAAAAATCGGAAAAATCATCAAATAAGCAAGAAAGAATTTATATGTATACTTCAAATTTATAACTTAGAGCAAGGACATACACAATAGTTAACCGCTACAGGAACCCTAGACAAAGATGAATCAAGCCTCGGAACCCAACTTGCTGGATAACCTGCTATCCGCCCATTCCGCCAAGATCAAGGATGTATACATTGAGTTAGACGATTATGAGTTCTTTCACAGTCCGTATGCATATGATAAGCCTGATGAACGATTTATCGGACGGGAGAAAATTGTCAGCCATCTGAAGATTATGCTCCTGAAATCAGACATCAGATCAGGTGCCTACCTAATAACTGGTTTTCGCGGGATGGGGAAAACCAGTGTCGTCAGAAAAGCGATTTACGAAGCCAATGAAGCAGCCTACCAGGAAAGAAGGGAAAAATTTGGTAAACCAAGATTGTTAAAATACGGATTATTGCTAGCCGACCGACTTAAAGCGTGGCGGGAAAAAAGGACCAACAGGTTTAACTTTTTTTTACATCGATATTTGTGGCCCGCCCTACGCTGGCTATTTAATATCGGAATCTTGGGGCTGGGTATTTTTCTTTTGGGGTACCTATCCATCTATTTCCTTTCGCTGCCCTATGCAGACCTTCGAAATGAAAATTGGCTGACGTGGCCTTGGAAGTTTTTTGAGTTTAAACTTCCCAATGATTTTTTGATCAGGATGGGTGTGCTGATCCTATTATGGATTATCCTACTGCCGATAATCCCATTCGTTTTAGATTGGATTTTGATACAGTGCAGAAAAGGATGGGAATTCTTTTCACTTCACATTTGGCCTACCAAAAAGAAAGAAAAGTATGTGAGTTTTGAGATCAACCTCTCCCAGGAAACTGTCAGGGAATTAGATATCCTGAAGCAGATCGCGCGCAAACTCCAGGATTATTGGGAGGAAACCCACCAACAGATCAAGGCCGTGGAAAACCGGAATTTGTATTTTTTATTCCGGTATTTCGGCGGAGCACTAAGGCGAAAATCCGCATATGCAGACCAAGAGAAGATCTATGAATTGCTCATAGATCTAAATAACCGGATCAATGCCCAAGTTACATCTCAGCGAGAAGTACGTAGCGGAGGAAACCTCATGCTCACGGCTGATTTGGTCAAGACGAGCATCCCTTTTTTGAATTCCAGTAAAAAGGATGCCCTCAACTATCCGATAGCTAGTAATAAAGAGATTGAGCAAGACCTAATCGATATCCTTAGGAAAATAGATAACTATAGAAATAAGAAAAAAAGACATATTCCCCTTTTTATTTTCGCAATTGACGAATTGGATAAGATTGTGCCCAACTCCAGCACTTCGATTTTAGAACGAGAGTCCGCTGACCCCAATTTTGATCCGAAGGATCCGGGTACCACCAATTTAGTTCGCCAACGTCAAGAGGCGGTAGGTAACCTTTTAGCCAATTTAAAAGGCTTCCTCAACGTAGCTATGGCGAAATTCATCTTCATTGGCGGACGCGAAATGTACGATGCTTCGCTGGCTGACATTGCCGATAGGGATTCTTTCTATAGCAGCATTTTTAATGATGTCATTTACGTCAATAGTTTTTTCAAGGATAAGATCAAAAAAAGGGCCGGTATTAGCCGAATGACGGAAGCTTATTTGTGCAGTTTGCTGATCCCCCGAAAATTTTTGAACAAAAAGCACAAAGAAATCATCCAGGAACTCAAATTACCGGATGAGGTTGCGATCGTGCAGCAGGGTAAAATGCTCACAGCCGCTCAAAAGGAGGCGTTTTATTCGCTAAAAGTGTATACGCTGTTTTTGATCTATAAAAAATTTGGTTCATTCCGCATTGATAATTCTACTGAGGTGACTGCTAAGGTGACTGCTGAGGTGACTATTGCTGAGGCTGTTACTGAAACTGTTGCTGAGACTGCTGCTGAGACTGCTGCTAAAAATAAAGAATTGGAAATCGTTAAATTGATGAAAGTGGTGTCCTTATTGCAAAACTTCATCATATATCTTACCTACAGGAGTAATGGTAGCCCCAAGAAATTGACGACTCTAATAGAAAACCTTATTGTTCAAAGGGAGGAATCCTTTATTGATAAAGCCAACGAAGACTATTTAATCGTGTCAAAACACTTTGAACCGCTACCGAAAAAGGGTAAAACCAAAAAAAAGGATCGACTATTTCTACGGTTTAATTATTCTACCCAGTTCGAGATCGGACTTACCTCTGACATCTACCGCCCGTATATTATTGCTAATAGCCGGGTTTTAAAATCACTGGGCGATAAAATCTTATTCTCTTCTGCCTTTATCATGGATCACTTGCTCAAGTTCCATTCCTTTGGTTTTTCACTTCGCAACCTGGAGCTGCTTCCCGAGGTGATCCTGGTCAATAAAGAACCGAATCTACGCCTTTACGTTGATCAGCTTCTCAATTACCTACAGGAAGGATATATCCGGACGACCTTTAGTAGTCTGTTCGATTACAAGTTTAATAGTATAATCGCTATTGAATTACGCTACCTCTCCAAGATATCGGAATTGGGATCTGCCGCTTTTAATTTCACGCTAGATGAATCTCTACAAATCAAACGGCATTATAAGCGCGTATTACGCGACCTGGAGAAAAAATACCGAGGCTATGAGCCTATCGATGGGGACAACCAATTTATCCATGCTATTTCATTTATTCAAAATATTCTTGGAGATCTACACTACTACGACCAGGAATTCGACGAGGCAATGATCTATTATACAGAAGCCATCCAGAGCTTGCGTATACCACCAGGAAAGGATATACATTTGATTACCAGGCATCAGTTTTTTCTGTGGCTGCGCAGAAAGCTAAAAGCCGCTTTGACACTGGAACAAATTGGCGCTTACGACTCAGCTTATAGCTACTATCGTACCATGGTCATTTGCATTGCCGACAGACTGCAATACCATACCCACTCCATGTTATTTCAGCAGGAAAATCACGACGGACCAACGAAGGATAATCGGCCGCCAGATGCTACGGCCCCCGAAATTGATAGAAACCCGTTTCAGGATATTCAATTGTTGTACACCCCGTTATTGGCCCAATTAGGGCTCCTCGAAAAATACCGGTTTGATGGTTTTACCTTCAGAGCCCTGCGCAAGAATGAACAGGAGGCCAACCAGTTTCTAGGTATTGAAAAACACCATGATTTTGACCTCGATTTAAAGTTGCACAATGAACTTAAAGAGCAGGAAGGCCTGCCCGTTAGGTTGTATACCATGAAAGCCGACTACCTGTATAATATCGGTAACTTATTGTATTTTAAAAATCGCATATTTCCTGATTTAAATTATCGGGAGGAGTATAAATGGAACAAAATTCCGGGACTCTATGAGCCGCTTAAGTTTCTGGCTTCCCAGACAAGTAAACCGGGAGAAAAGCCCAATCGGGCATACCAGCATTATCGACCTTCAGTTTTTGCCTATTTGTATTATTACCGCGCCTTGTATACAATTATTCATTCGCATACAAGTACGATCGAGGAAATGCAACAACTTTCCCTCTGGAGTAAGTGCTATGAACTGGCCAGGCCAGGCAACTTATACCTGAGCAGTAGCCATAAAAAACTCTATATTGCCGCACTATTATCGAATATTGGAAATTGCGTCCTCACATTTCTGCACTGTCCAATAACTGAAATAAATATAGAGGTTTTAAATATTAAAAATTTTAATGACCTTGGAGGGATTTTGCAAAAATTACCAACCGAAGAAGAGTCCATGCGCCCGTGGACCATAACTGCCGTCTTGGCACTTTACAGGTTGTCGAGTTTCTATTATCTTCGAGCAGACCAATTATATGCCCACTCCTTTCAG
Source organism: uncultured Saprospiraceae bacterium (assembly GCA_964530825.1). GTDB lineage: Bacteria > Bacteroidota > Bacteroidia > Chitinophagales > Saprospiraceae > CAZHCA01. The sequence continues at coordinate 52,236 of CAZHCA010000018.1, read as the reverse complement.
TTACGGAAACTGCTCTATACGGTCAAGGATTATATACAATTGTATAAAGTCGGGAAAGAAGAAAAGCCCCATCCGTTTATTGGTCAGCCGGAAAAAAGCAAAAAGCTTTTAGAAAATTGCGAGTTGATAGCTACCAATGTAGCGCGGGCAACCAGCTGGAATAACGACATTGCCAATCGGCCCCAAATTCTTAAGTTTCGCGATGTATTGAATATTGATTTACAGGCAAGAAAAACCTATATATCGGATATTATGCACAACCTGGCAGGTATGCAGCCGGCGAAAGAAGCCATTCTGTTAGTAGAGGATATCAGGCTAAAAATCGCCCCTGAGCAATGTTGCCGCCCCATGCTGAGTTTTACCTCGAGCTACAGCAGTATTTCCAATAAATTCTTACGCATGCAGGAACTACGCTATTTGAGCGATTATTACTACGCTTTATTTCGCAACTGTGATAAGAGCCCTGAGCATCCACCAGAGAACAGCGATTCGAAAGATGACGAAAAAATATTAGAGCACTTATTTAAATACCGGATGGTCTACCAAGAAAAACGATACCGTTCGAAAACTTGTAAAGAATATTACGATCATATAAAAGAAGCCATCAAAAAAGCAGCTCCCCGGATGCTCAACGCCTCGGCCCAAAAAATTAACAACCTGAACGAAAAAGAAGCTAAGGAATTAATCGTCTTTCTCATCAGTGAATCTATTGCCTGTAAACACGAGGTTATCAAAATTATCCATATCTACACCCCTGGCTATATTGCGAATTACAATTTTTTAGCCAGTGCCCATTATAAGCTAGCCCGCTGGTGTCGCTTCTTTGAAAATATCCACTTTCTGGAAGAAAAATTAGATTTTAAAGATAAAGATCCTATATATCCGAAAGTTTTGGAAAAGGTGGTGAAAAAGATCAATAATAATAATTTGATCTATTTAGACTCTAACCACCACTTTGAATTAGCTAACCAGGCTTATTACCGGGCCACACAAATGCATACAGAAGGCCGGACTTACCGGATTGAGGCACGTAAACTGTTCTTTCTAGAGGATGACTACAACGACCAGCTCAAGCACTTCAGCGCCGCCACGGAGCGCTACCGGATGAATATAGGAGAAACGAAAAGAAAAATTGACGAAATCAGAAAAATTGCTCAAAAGATCTCTATCCTGTACCAATACGAGTATTATTTCCCAAAAGATGAAGAACAATGAGAGTTGCCAATCAAAAGAAAGGCGGTTCACGGAAATGGCTTACTCGCCTATGTTGGTTTCATTCTTTCATCGGATGAGTCAAGGACTGAACGGTAGGCCCTATGAATAGACGTTTCAATTCCAATAGGTGCGATTGAGGCGGAAACATCATCTATTTTGCTGATCTTTTTCGGCAAGACGCTATTTGAGCTTTTGCGGGTTGGGTAACAAGGGTTTAGCGTCTTCGGTAATTTTAAATTACGACAATTACGGTTAAATGTTACAAAAAACCGATTGTTTTTTATCTTTACTATTAATTACAATTAATTCGATGTTAAATCGCATTCTGCCGCTCCTGACCGATTGGACTTGACCTCCAAAACTCAATCCCAAAACTGATTTTTATCAATCTGCTGTCTCCCTCACCCGGCTAACTTATTACGGATAACCAAAATGAACAGCTATGAAAACGATAACAACGGCAACCTTCCGGACAGTAGAGATGCCCGTCCGCCAAATGGCTTACCTCCGTCACATAGGCCCCTACATGGGCAACCCTGCCCTCTTTGAGCGGCTCTTTGGTGAAGTTATGACCTGGATGCAAAACCACGAATTGATGAGCACCCACATGGAAGCCATCACTGTTTATCACGATGATCCGGCAAGGGTTCCCCCCGAACAACAACGAATCAGCGTAGGCTTTACGGTCCCGCTCAACACCAAGCCCTCGGGCGCCGTCCAGATGATGGAACTGCCAGCCGGCCGCTACGCCGTGGGCTCCTTCGAACTGGACCCGAAAGATTACGGTACTGCCTGGGAACAAATCTTCGATTATATCCGGGCTAACCAACTTCCTTTCAATCCGGACGGCCCTATGTACGAAGCCTACCGAAACACTCCCCAAAACAACCCCGACGGTAAACACCTGGTGGATATCTGCGTGGCTTTGACCGGATGAGAAGCATAACATTTTCCATCCATCTGGAGGCAATAGAAGGAACACCCTGCCCTTTTACTACTGGTTTCACCGAAACCATTCCAGCAGATCCCCACCACCCATCAACGTAACGCGCTGGTGCCGGCGCAACCAGCTAATGACCTGCTGTGGATGGATAGTGCGCAGGGCATCCAGAACAAACAGGTGATCGACTGCAGGCAGGGTCGCAGATTGGGCAGGGGTAGCCACAACCAAACGCACCGGGTCAACCCCACCCGCCGGAGGCTCCTGGCGCCGCAAAGCCTCCAAGCGCGCTTTGAGGTCGACGCCGGAAACCTCGCCGACCGCCTGGCGAAGCCCCCGAATATGAGCGTATAACCCGGTCTTAACGGATTGCAAATGGAAAGGGTCCAACCCTTGCAACAGCACCTTTAACTCCGCATTGTAAGGCTGCTCGCGCATGGACCGGGTAGACGCCTTAAGTTGGTTTTGTATTTCGGTTCGCTCCTGTACTGCCTTTTGTAGCTGATACTGGATTTCCTGAGCCTGCCGATGCCCTTTTTCCAGGGCTTTTTGAACCCCCTCCAAATGGAATTCGGCGCCTTCCACCACGCGCTCGTAGGGAAAGGGCGGCGGCTTAACCGTTCGCTTTAAGCCATGCCACCATGAATTGGACCGGCGCCGGACTTCCTCCAAGTCCGCCTGGGCTTTCTGCAGTTCCTGCTGTTTGGCTTCATACGCCTGCCTAGCCTCGGTAAGCGCCCCCTGGAACTTTGCCACTGTATTATCTTGTCGCTCTAGTTGCTCAACCAGGGCTTGCAGCTGGTCGAGTCCGGGCAGAACGGCTCGAGCTTCCTCCAGCTTCCTGCGTTCGGGTGTATGTAGTTGGCGTTCCAGTTCGGCGATCTCGGCTGCCAGTTGTTCTTGCTCAACCCACGGAGAAAGCTCGGGATATTGCTCGTAAAACGCCGATTGCCTATCCCCAAACAATCGAATGAACGGGCGATCAATCCCGCCGCGCTCCAGCATCGGTAAAATGGCTTCTAGGGTTACCTCCAGCGCTACAGTGTCCGGCCCTAAAATCAACAGCCGCTTTTGTTGTCGTAAAAAGTGAAGTACGGCATAGGCCAAAACCAGGTCGCGCTTGGCTGCGCCGGGCCCCTCCACAATTACCGAGAAAGGCAGGGTTAAGATCTTTTGTAGCGCCCGACGTTGCTGACCATCGGGCTTCAGATCCTTAAATATTTTCAGCTTGAGGCTCGAGGGCCTGCTTGTGCCCGAATTGGTCAGTGGAATACCATTGGCAGGGGATGGCACGGTTTCTTTAGGAAGCATGAGCAGCCTTTTTGGGAACGCTATCTTGTTTTTCGGGAAAAAAATTGGGGTCGGCTTATCGAGGCAAAAAGATTAAGTCTCTTACTAAGGTACGGAAAAAAGTATCCTGGGTTTCAAGAATTTTTCTATTGTGGCTGCCTTACAAATTGAACGTTGTACATCACAGTCCCACTTTCGATATCAGCGGTCAGCAAATCATTCTCTAATGATAAAATACGAAGTTCGAAATTTTCCAGGTTGCCGACATTCTCCTCCAGAGCAATAACGACTGTTTCCTGCTTGGCACTTTTCCATACCCATTCTCCCTGTACTGGAACACCAAAATAGGAGGTGAGAATAAATGTCCCATCGGCTTCAAACTGGAAGGTCGATCGCCCGGTATGGGGTGTAGCATCGAGTTGCAGTAAATTCCAGATGCCTAATAGGCGCTCTGTCTGGTAGACAGGCTGAGTATCTCTACTGCAGGCGACTGCGCTGAATAAAGCAGTCGCAAAACAAAAAATTTTGAGCGCCGTCATGGATTAAATATTTGCTATTAAAGTACGATTTTTTGGAGAAATACAACCAGGAGATGAGGATGTAAGGCGGGCGCTGGGCCGTCGCTTCCCTCCGATAAGCCAGTACCCGCAGCATAAAAGAACAACCTGCGGCGACGAGTACTGATGCCTGCAGCATTTGTCGAAAGGATCCGCCCCTAAGATGCCCAGCTCAAAGCGCTTTCATCCTGGCGCCCTCCCTGCTCCAACACCCCCAAACCGAGGGTGGCTCCGCCCGCCTGCTTTACGAGGCAGGCTGAGCCTTTCACCCCGGAAAGCAGGCGTAACCCCCATCCTACAACCGCGTCATGCGGTCCCGTAACCAATGATCGGCCAGTACCAGGGCCGCCATTGCTTCTACGATCGGCACCGCCCGGGGGACCACGCAGGGATCGTGGCGCCCCTTACCGGCAACCGTAACGGCTTCCCCCGCCTCATTGAGACTTTCCTGGTCGGCGACGATGGTAGCCACCGGCTTGAAAGCCGCCCGAAAGTAAATGTCCTCTCCATTGGAAATGCCGCCCTGAATGCCTCCCGAGTGGTTGGTGCGGGTGCGGATGCGGCCCGTATCATCCTGGTAGAAAGCATCGTTATGTTCGGACCCCCGCAGGCGCACGCCCTCGAACCCCGATCCGTATTCAAAGCCCTTGCAGGCATTAATGCTGAGCATGGCCTTACCCAGGTCGGCATGTAGCTTGTCAAAGGCTGGAGCCCCCAGCCCGGGCGGACAGCCCTTAATCACACCCGTCACTACGCCGCCGATGGTGTCGCCGGCTTTACGCACCGCCTTGATGTGTGCGATCATCTCTTCGGCTACTGCTAAGTCGGGGCAGCGGACCGGGGTGTTTTCGGTCTGCCTCAGGTCCAGCTCGCCATAGCTTTTTTCTGAGCGTATTGAGCCGACCTGGCTTACGTAAGCCTGAATAGTCATCCCATGCTGTTCAAGCAATTGCTTAGCAATGGCCCCCGCAGCAACGCGCGCCGCCGTCTCGCGAGCCGATGAGCGCCCACCCCCCCGGTAGTCGCGCCGCCCGTATTTCATCTGGTAAGTGTAATCGGCATGACTGGGCCGGTATTTATCGGCGATGTGGCTGTAGTCCTTAGAGCGGGCATCGGCATTGGGTATGTGCATGGCAATGGGCGTGCCGGTGGTTTTACCCTCAAAAATGCCTGACAGAAGCTGAACCGTATCGCTTTCTTTGCGCTGCGTGACGATATTAGACTGCCCCGGACGACGACGATCCAGCTCATACTGCACGCGTTCGGGGTCGATCGCCAGTCCTGCCGGACAACCGTCAACAATGACGCCAATACCGCGGCCGTGCGATTCGCCGTAGGTCGTGATTCGGAAATGGGTGCCGAAGGTATTACTCATGATGTATTCTTTGGCCGTTTACAGGCGCCGGTTGGGTACAAACCGGGCGCAGTGGTCTTTTTTGATTGCGGGTAAAAGTACAAATCCGGGAAAGGACGACCTAGCACGTTTTGTTTTTTGCACCTTACGCAATTTCTCCTGCTGCCTGATTTTTTCCACCTCAGGGAACTGTACCTCCCCGAAATTGTTTTTATCCATATCTTTAAGGGCCTGACCCGGTAGAAAACACCCGAACATGCGTTTTGAGCCAAAGGATTTATTTGAGAAACTGGAATTTGACAAAGTAATTAATCTGGTAGTCAGCGAATGCTTAGGTGAACTAGGCGCCCAGGCGGCAGCCCAGCTTTTCCCACAGAAAGGGTTGCACAAGATCACCCTGCAACTGCGGGAAGTGGCCGAATATAAACTGGGCATTAGCGAGAACGACCGTCTGCCGGTAGCCGCCTACGACGCCATTAGTGAGGATTTAAAATTATTGCAAATTGAGGAGTCTGTGCTTCCAGTCGAAGGGCTGCAACGTATCAATATAACCCTACTGAATATTCGCGACATTTTCCAATTTTTTAAGCCCGAACGGCAAGGGCTGTACCCATCGCTATACCAAATTATTCAAGATATCGAATTCGATGAAGGACTGATTGCTGAGATCGAACGCGTCATCGACGAGGAGGGAGAAATCCGGCCCAACGCCTCACCGGCTCTGCTTAAAATCCGTAAGAATATCGGTGCCAAAACCAAAGAGGTAGATAAGCGCTTCCGCGAACTGATCACCGATTACCGCGCTAAAGGTTGGCTAGCCGATACGGTCGAAAGCTTGCGCAACAGCCGCCGAGTACTCACCGTGCCGGCCGAACACAAGCGCAAAGTGCGCGGTATCATTCACGACGAGTCCTCGACGGGTAAGACCGTTTTCATTGAGCCCGAAGGCGTCATTCCTATCAATAATGAATTGTTCAACTGGCAACAGGAGGAGCACCGGGAGATCCTGCGTATCCTGCGCGACCTGAGCGCTGCCTTGCGTCCGTACGTACCGGTGATGGAAACCTACCAGGAACTATTGGTTCGCTTCGATGTGATCCAGGCCAAAGCCCGCGTGGCGGTTGCTATGGGTGCCAACAAGCCGAAATTGTCACCCAAACCAAAGTTTGGCTTCAAAGAAGCCTACCACCCTTTGCTCTTACTGAAGAATAAGGCCCTGGAAAAACCGACCATCCCCTTTGACCTAGAGTTGTTGCACCAAAACCGCATCTTGGTCCTAAGCGGGCCCAATGCCGGAGGTAAATCCATCACCATGAAATCAGTGGGTCTGCTGCAGCTCATGCTGCAATCCGGTATGTTAGTACCGGTGGATCCTGAAAGTGAGATGGGCATTTTCCATAACTTTTTTGCCGACATCGGCGACCAACAGTCGATCGAGGATGACTTAAGTACTTACAGTTCGCGCCTGCGCAATATGCGCACTTTCTTAGACCATGCCGATAAAAAATCGCTTGTACTGATCGATGAGTTCGGATCCGGTACCGACCCTAAGATCGGCGGCGCCATTGCCGAGTCGATTCTGAAAAAGCTCAACGAAATGCAGGTGCACGGTGTGATCACAACCCACTACCCCGACCTGAAGGTGTTTGCCTTTAAGAATAAAGGCATCGTCAACGGTTCCATGAATTTCGACAAGGACAGCCTCTCTCCTACTTACGAATTGAAGGTAGGCCGGCCGGGCTCTTCTTATGCTTACGAAATCGCCCAAAAAAGCGGGCTGAGCGACCAAGTGCTCAAATACGCCAAACACCGCACCGGCAAAAATGAAAAGGCCGTCGACGAGTTATTGGTCGACCTTCAGCGTGAAATGCAGGAACTGCAGGAGGAACTATCGGCCGTGCGCGAACGCGAAAAGAAACTCGACAAACTGATCAAGACCTACGAAGACCTGCACCGCGACTTGGAAGTGCGCCGCAAGAAGCATAAGCTGGAAACCAAAGAACAGGCCCTGCAACAGTCAGCCCAAACCAACAAGGAACTGGAAAACCTGATCCGGAAAATCAAAGAGGAGAAAAACCTCGAAGAAGCCAAAGCCGCAGCCGTACGCATCCGAGAGCAGCGCAAACAGCTGGATGAGGAGGTGAAAGACCTCCGGGAAGCCGTATACTACGCCCCACCCAGAAAAAAGAAAAAGCGCCTGCACCGGCCACTCCAAGTAGGCGACTATGTGAAGTTACGCACGGGCGGTGCTACGGGTAGCGTCGAGGATATTGATAACGACAAAGTAATCGTCCATATGGGCCTGATGCGAGTAACGGTAAACGTCCGCGACCTGGAGTTGGCCGACGCGCCCCTGGAGGTGCAGTCGAGCAAGAGCATCCAGGCCGATAACCTAGTGAAAAATGCGGGCTTTCAAAGTAAACTGGACATCCGGGGTATGCGCTACGAAGAAGCCGATAAGATGGTAGAGGACTTTCTCGATCAGGCCCTGATTTCTAGTGCCACCGATTTGCGCATCGTCCATGGTAAAGGAACGGGAGTTTTGCGCAAGCTGGTGAAAAACAAACTGCGCGAATATAACGTGGATATGGAAGTAAGCCATCCCGAACCTGAACAAGGGGGCGACGGCGTGACGATTGTACAGATTAAATAAAAAATCGCTAGGAGTTAGCAATACGCTGGCGAACCGGACGGTCCGGCAAAATCCCTTTTCTCTATCTTCAAGCCGACAATTTTTCATTGTATATCCCCCAATCTAAGGGGTTCAATGATTTATTAACACCCAAATAATGCCCTTTTCCAGAAAAAGGACAAGAGAAATGAAAACGCCACAACTTTTACGCGAATTACAAAACCGGCACGAAGCCTTCTCATCGAGTATTCTACGCCTCGATGAGGAGGCTTTCTACTCTGCGCCTGCCGGCAAATGGCATGCTGGGCAGCAGTTGAATCATATCTGTCGCAGCTTAGCGCCGGTACAACTGGCTTTTTCCCTTCCTAAGTGGTTGCTGGGCATTGCCTTTGGCAAAATCAACCAGGATAGCCGTACCTACGAAGCGTTGGTTGCAGCTTATCAGGCGCGGTTGAGCGAAGGTAAAAAAGCACCCAAAGCCTACCGACCCAGGAGCGTTGCTTTTGCCGACCGGCATAAGCAGACCACCCAACTGCGCAAACAAATCGACCGCCTGACCAATTTGGCCGGCCGTTTTACAGAACAAGAACTGTATGCCTTGCGCTTGCCCCACCCTTTATTGGGTAAAATTACGCTGCGGGAGATGCTGTACTTTACGGCCTACCATGTAGTTCACCATCAAGAGCAAATCAATAACAACAAAAATAAACAGACCGGACGTTAGCGCATACCCCAAGGCTGATTTCACCATTACCGGTAGTGCATATAATAACCCTGCATTCTTTCTTATTTTCACTGTCCTAAGGATATTGCTCGCTTTAGGGCGGCCTGAGCCCCTTCCCCGATTCGCTTTTGCAGTTCGTATTGCTGAAAGATGGCTACTGCGGCTTCCGTAGTACCGCCTCGGGATGCCACACGGGCGATCCAGGTCTTGCAATCGTCGCCCGACTGGTGGTACAAATCGATTGCACCTTGAAAAGTTTCCCCCACCAGCAGCTCGGCTTCGGCCTCGTTGAACCCCATCTGCCGAGCGGTATCGATGAGCGCTTCCATAAAGTAGTACACGTAAGCCGGCCCAGAACCGGAAATAGCGGTTACCGCATCAATCAGCCGCTCGTCCTGGAGGTAGAGGGTTTTTCCAGTCGTTGATAATAGGTTCTGAATGGTGGTGAGTTCGGACTTCTCCACCGCATCGGTGGCGGTAAAAGCTGTCATTCCACTACCTACCTGGGCGGGCAGGTTGGGCATAGCGCGTACAATCTTGTTGACGCTCAATTCTTGCTCGATGTTTGCTATGGGAATTCCAGCCATAATGCTTAAGAAAAGTTGGCAATCGTTTACATGCGGTCGCAGGCTGGCAAATAATTGGGAAGCATCCTGTGGCTTGACAGCCAAAATAATCACCTTAGCTTTGCGGATACACGCCGGACTGGTCTTGACCCGACAAATATTTAAGCCCTGGATATAGGCGATCTTCTCTGGCGACTTTTCCAGGACCATCAGGTTCTCCGAATGGGTAATTCGGGCGTTGTGCATCGCGCGGGCAAAAGTCAGCCCCATATTGCCGCCGCCGATAAGAAGGTACGTCATGGCTGTGTTGTTGGTTAACAAGGAAGGTACTGCTTTTTTGATTTGGAGCTAATGGTAGGAAGGGTACGTTTCTTTCTGCTGGTGCGCCGCAATGCGGGGTAGAGGCCCTAGTTAAATGCTAAAGGCGGGACTTAGGCAGGAAAAAGGGAGCCGACGGCCTTGCCCTGGAAACAAGACCTCTTAAGAGGTGCAGCCTCCTTAATCTACTCCTTCCAGGCGCGCCCGTCCTGGACTACTCCACCGAGCAAAGCGCCACCGCCTCCTCTAAGCTTTTAAAAGGATCCTTCGCTACCGGGGTAAACTCCTGTCCTACAAAACCAGTGAATCCCGTCTCGGCAATAGCACGCATAATTGCCGGGTAGTTGAGTTCCTGGGTATGGTCGATTTCATGGCGCCCTGGCACGCCAGCCGTGTGATAATGCGCAATATAATCGTGAAATTTCCGAATGGTAGCAATGATATCTCCCTCCATGATCTGCATGTGGTAAATGTCGTAGAGCAACTTAAAATGGTCCGACCCGATCATCTCTGCCAAGGCCACCCCCCAAGGCGTATGATCGCACTGGTGATCGGGATGGTCAACTTTACTGTTGAGCAGTTCCATAACCAGGGTAACCCCCTGTCGCTCTGCCTGCCGGACCAAGGGAGCTAAACCTATGGCAGAATTAGCAATGCCTTCAGCGTCGGTGATGCCGCGCCGGTTACCCGAGAAGACAATTATCTGAGGCACTCCCTGATCGGCGGCCTGCTCGATCAGGAGTTTGTATTGTCGTTGCAACTGCGGGTGCAGAGCCGGGTTGTTGAACCCGTCGGTTAGGCTGACGAAGTCGGCAGTACCTACCGCAAAAGTCAAGCCGTAGCGTTGTACCGTAGCCCAATCCCCGGGGGGCAGTAACTCGATAGATTGGATGCCGATTGTTTGGGCGCGCTCACAAAGTTCCTCGAGAACATAATCGCCAAAACACCAGCGGCTTACTGAATGACGAAAAGGACTGTTTTGAATTGTGTTGCTTTTTGATTTCCAGGTAATACTCGGCAGTAATAAACCTCCGGCAGCCGTTAATCCGGTCTGAAGCAATTGTCGACGGTTAGGCATAGTAGCAATTTTCAGGAGAAAATAAAGATTTTTCGGAAGAAAATGGCCCTGCTTAAGCCTTTCCGCCATTTTAGACGGAGGTATGAAAAATAAAACCACCCCCATAAAACATTGCCCGTACACTATCGTTTTTGGGCTTAAATTATAGCCAGAAACACGTTTCACAAAAAAGGTGTAACCTATGAAAAAGATCTCAACAACCCTGTTCTTCGGCTTAATGCTGATAATCACTAGTAGCTGTGTCAGCAACAAAAAATACCAGTCAGACTTGGCCGCTGCCGAAGCCGACTGCGAACAACGACTGAGCGAACTGGCCAATGCCAATGCCGAACTGCAAGCCGAAAAAATCGACTTGGAAGATCAACTGCGCGGAACGCAAGACGAGCTACTGATCAAATCCACTTCCCTCCAAAATGCCGAAAGCCGCAATGCCACACTACAAGAACAAGTCGATTACCTGAAAAGCACTAATACCAACCTGTTGGATCGCATGGCGCAGCTCTCGGTTATTAGCGAAAAAGGAGCAGAGAGCATACAAAAATCGTTGGAAACACTCAACAACCAGAATCAATACATTCAGAATTTAACCTCCAGCATCCAGGCCAAAGATTCATTGAATCTAGCATTAGTTATGAACCTGAAACGCTCCCTGTCAGATGTGAACGATGAAGACGTAACTATCGAGGTAAAAAAGGGCGTGGTATATATCTCCCTATCGGATAAAATGCTCTTTACTTCGGGCAGCTATACAATTAAGCCCCGCGCACAGGAAGTGTTGGGCAAGATTGCCAAAATCGTCAACGATCGCAAAAGCCTCGACATTCTGGTGGAAGGGCATACCGACAACGTACCGATCAACACCAACTGCCTGAAAGACAACTGGGATCTGAGCGTGATGCGTGCGACGGCAGTGGTGCGTACCCTGCAAAATCAATACAACGTGGACCCGGCCCGCATGACTGCAGGGGGGCGCTCCGAGTTTGTACCTAAGGCCGCCAACAGCAACCCCACGGGACGGGCTATTAACCGGCGCACCGAAATTATTATTCTGCCGAAGCTGGACGAATTCTTCCAACTGCTGGAACCGCCAACTGCGGAGAATAAATAAGGGATATAAAGGGCACAGAGATAGGGCCAGGCAGCTATCGTATTGGGATGTGCCCTTCATTAAATAGCCTCCGCTAAAAAATCATTCAGGGGTTTACCGGCCAGGTAATACGAAGTAACGAAATCGACAATATCGTCGCGCAGGATCTCCTCGGGCGGTAGTTCGGCCATGTAATAGTACTGTTTATTGGCAATTACCGGTAGTTGCTCGTGCACTTCCTTAAATTCCTTGGGAATGCGCTTGTGCTGGTCTCCCCGAATCTGCTCGTAATGGCGGACGAAGTTTTCTGCCTCAATCAATCCTCGAAAATAGGCGGGTTCGCGAGCGATACGCTCCCGGACTTGCTGCAAAGTGCTCGATTCTAAAAAGTAAGCTCCACCTCCCAGTGCCAGCACCCCAGTACTTAATTGAATATAAAAACCGGGATGCTCCTTGGCTTTTCGGCCGCCCGGTGAAATCAGGGCCGACACATGAGTCTGGTAGGGCGTTTTATCCTTACTGAACCGCACATCCCGGGCAATGCGAAAAATAGCATCCTTGGGTTGAATCTGGATCGCCGGCTCGTACGCTTGAAAGGCAACAATAAGTTTCTGGATAAAAGCTTTCCAGGGGTTTTTTAATTCTTTTTCGTACCGTTTTTTATTACGGTGAAACCAGTCACGGTTGTTGTTTTGGGCCAGTTCGCGTAAAAAGTCGATGCTTTCTTGTTGGATCATGGAGCGTTTGGTTTTGACATAAACAGATGGTCTTCGAACATGGTTCTGGCTGCAACACTCCTCCTAATTGTGGTGCTGCTTCCCTACCGTTGCTCTACCCAATTCCCACCGTTCTGCGCCTTTTGTGCATCCTTGCGGAAGGCATCGAGGAAATCGCCAAAAGAATTGAATTCTTTGCGAAAGCTCAACCCAGCCCCTACTTCCAGCGTACTGCCACTCAAAGTTGGTTGTGAACGTTGGAACACCCGCACCTTTAGGGTCCGATCCTCGTTGAGGATGTATTCGATGACAACGTCGTTACCGAAGAAGGCTCCGCTGTTTTCGGCGCTACCCACCGAACCACCCAGACCGATATTACTGCCCAGTAAAATCGAAAGCCGGTCGCTGCCGATATTTGACTTAAACTGAAATTGCAATTCATCTCCGCGATTGACATTATCGCCCCGTTCCAGCTCAATTGCGTCGTATTGGTTGTAGTCGATATCTAAATCAACTCCCGATAAGAAGCGATCTTCCCCGATAAATTCACTGAATAGTTGGGTCAACAGTAGCGATAACTGGTTCGATACGAATTCACTCACCGTATTATAGATAATATCTGTGCCGGTGCCAGCCAGGTTGAGGTCGCTTGGCAGGAATTGCCCGGCTACAATCAAGCCCATTACCTGCTTATTCAACTCATTTTGGTCTTGCTTAAGTATCCGCAGCTTATTATCGGTATAACTGGCCAACTGGCCTTGCAGGTCGGGAAAAGTAATATCGAAGTCGATCTGCGGCTTCATCAGATCGCCCCTTAAGAGCAACACCAGATCAACGTCAGTAGGCACGCGCGCATCCTGACGGATTTGGTCATCGGCGCGCAGTAGATATTCCTGGATGAAGTTAGCTACGGGTGCACTCACACGCTGGTATTCGGCCCGCAAGTCGATCTGGGCACCGAAGGGATCACCGGTCCATTCGATGGTACCCCCTTCGCGGATTCGAAAGTCTTTATTGATCACGCCGTAGAGCGTAAAGAGATAGTCTCCTTCTTCGATAGCGTAATTTCCGTACATCTGAAAATCCGAAGCCCCCCGCGGTACCTCAATTCGAATATTTCCGCGGCCTGCCCCTTCGATAATATCGCCAGCCTGTTCATTAAAGACGATTTTCATAACCGCTTCAGGTGTGACGGACAGATCCATTTCTAGGGCAACGCCTTGTAAGTTCAACCGCTCCCGTAAGTCGATCGAATCAGATTCGCTTTCGGCATCTTTATCGACAAAATTTAGGTAGCTCAGCTCATTGGCTTTGCGCTCATTCGAAACCGGAATAATGATCATGGTACTGTCCAGCGAAGTAGCGTTCACATAAATATCGGGCCGCTTAAAGCTTCCGGTAAAATTAACCGTGCCGCTGGCCAGCGCTTTGCCGTAAAATAGTTTGTTGTCGCCTTTTTGGGTATCAAGCCCCAGAAATTGCCGGGTCCGCATCGTCGCATTGAAACCGAAGTCCCGGAGATGATCGTGGCGGATGCCGCGCATGATTGTGGCGCGGTTACCGTATTTATCCCTGAAAACGGTCCCGGAAGCATCAAATAGCTGGTTATCTACATTAATGTTGGCGACCTCGAATGTATAGCGCGTTTTCAAGTAATTGATGGTCAGGGCGCCATCCTCAGCGATAATTTCGCCGCCGATATTCGGCCGCCCGGACTGTCCGTATACCCGTACGCTACCATTTACCATACCCGACATATTTTTGACCGTATTGCCAATCCAGTACTCCGCTACATCGAGTGGGAAGGCCTCCAGATCGACGTTGAAATCAAAGTAATTGCGTTGTGTTTCAACACCGTTTTCAACACTTTCCGGCGGTAAGGGCTTGAGATTGTATTGCCCTTGAGCGTTGAGGAAGGCCTCCCCACGGCGCAGGGCTAGTTGAGCCTGTAAGGGCCGTTCTAAACTATCGGTATGCATCGATACCTCCAGCCGGCCCCAGTCATCCCCATTGATCAAAAAGTTTTTCGTTGCAAGCTCGATTTGAAGATCGGCCATCTCAAATACATTGCCCACCCGGGCATGCAGATTGAACTGGCCTGTAAATTGAATTGGATCGTATCGCAAACGGGCATTTAGGGAGTCGATCGGAAGATTAACCATGGATACTTCCAGTCCCTTGCGATCGGTCGATTCGATACTTACCATCATTTCCCCCTGCCGCAGGACCAGATCAGATGCTTCGACAAAGTCTTTGCCGAAGTAAACCCGGTTATTGGGACTTACCGTCCATCGTTCGCCGGCGATCAGCATGCGCGATTCTTCAAATTCGATGGCCAGACCGGCTGTGTCGGCGGCGTAAAGCAGCCCATCGAGGAAGATTTTATCCAGGATCGATCGCTTACTGGCAATGTAAGTGATGGCAAAATCCAAGGAATCGCGGTAGAGCTCATTGATAATACTGAATTCCCCGAAGCGCACTCTGTCGTTGATAATGGTCGAATCGACAGCCGCAAAAAGCCCGCCGCGTTCGCCATAGGCATCCAATAAAATAACCATGCCTTCGGTCTGGACCTGGCCCAACCGGAAATTCGGTAGGGTAAGATCCAAAATTAGCGTATCGGTACCGTGTAATGTTCCCCTCAGGGTCAGGCTATCCAATGCCCCCAATTCTTCGCTGAAAAGCTTCTGCAGGCCCTTGCTGTCTTTAATGCGCAAATTGTAATCAAAATGCGCCGACTGCATCGGTTTTTCCAAGGGCTTCAAACGCAAACGCTCGCTTAGCCGCGGATGGTTGGTCGTCAAAAATTGAATGACGGCCTGCGGAATCTGCTCAATGTTAAAGCGCCCTTCGATTTGTGATTCGAGCACTTCCGAGGCTACATAAACACTGCGGTTACCGACGGTATCTATATCAGATTGCAAGAGCAGGTAATCGACCTCGTAGTTGCGGTCGGTTCCGTTAGCCATGCGTACGTCGCGTAGTCGAGCAATGCCCTCCAGGTTGGACCAACCCCGGTTGCGCAGGTCAAGGACGAAATCGCCGGCAATCGTAAAGGGACGCTTCGAAAGATTTAGCCGCTCCAGGTCGAGCCGGTTGACAGAAGCCTCAAAGTCGTAGGTCGGAACACTGTCGGCCATGTTTACATTGCCGGTAAAGCTAAAATCGATATTATCATCGCGAATTTGAAATTCCCCGTCGAATTCCCCTTCGCGCAGGTTACCTTCTAATTCGGCGTTTTCATAAGAATAACCCCGGTAAACGAAAGACTCCAGCTTGGCATTCAGATCTGCCCGGACGTTGGGCCCGGAGATACCAAAGCCGTCGTACACCTCAGAGTAAAGCGTAAACCGCCCAAAGTCAGGGTTTTCGGTCCAGGCGCCCAGGTCAAAGTCCAGCAGGCGTATGGTACCGCCCCAGGTCGCCTTTTCGTTTCCGGGTTTTACATTAAGGTTGATGTCTTCGAGATCGGCTTCTCCGAGGTCGGTAAATAACCGTCCTTTGACGTTGAAATCCTGGAAAAACCCAACAAAGGCACCCTGGAAACGGATCGCACCCAGTTTGTCGAAGTTATCAGGCGGATCGAAATTCGGAACCAGGTCGCGCAGGGTCTGCATGCTGGTCTGCAATTCATCCATTTCCAGGAACAGTAGCTCTTCGTCTTTCAGGGCGAGGTTACGGGTATCCATCCTTCCCTCCATTCGGCTACCGTCGGCCAGTATGAGATTGAGATTGCGTCCGCTTAAATTATTGACCGGTCCGCGCAGTAGGCCGTCTAGCCGGAGAATTTCTTCCCGGTTATTGGTAAAAAACGTGTTTTGTTCCAAGCCGGGAGCAAAAGTCATAATGTCGCGAAGGGCGACTTCGGCTTGCTCCAGGTCGAGCCGCATGCGCACCGCATTGGGAAAATTGCCGAAATCCTGATACCTACGGTAGCGGAACTCGAGGGTGTCGCCAATATTGCTGTAGGGCGTTTCCAAGGTCATACCGTGGAGTTTCACTCCTTTGTCTGACACCTCAGCATAATCGGCGGCCAGGCGGTTCAATACGAATCCCGCCGGACTGGTAAACGCAATTTTGTCTACCGCCCCTCTCCAGATTCGATCCTGCAGGGTAAAACTGTCGATGGCTATCTGAATATTTTCCACATTCAGATGGCGGTAGTTGATCATGTCGTCGGGGGTTAATTGGACCGGCTCCTTCCGATAGTTGTGGAGTTCAAATGCGCCCCCGTGCATTCGGAACTGGTCAACCATGAGGTTCAGGGGCTCCTGAGTAGTGGAATCCTCTGCCAGCTTATCCTGATCGGCGAGCCAGGCGGGTGAGCGTTCGCGGTCGTCGATGAGCACCCTTGGTTCGACCAATACTAATTTTCTTACTTCGATGCGTTTACCGGGTAGATCGAGACGGCGCAACAGTGCTGTACCCTCTCCCACCGAAACCTGCAGTCGCTGGCCCCGGTAAGCATCCTCCTTCACGAAATCTATGTCGGATAGGTCCAGAGCCTTGAGGTCGAGTTGAAACTGGCCCGATTTTTCCCGGTCGGGATTTTGTAATTTGGATAGAACCTGTTGAATATTATTTTTGCCACCCTGAGCCGATTGCCGCAAGTTGACGCGTCCGCCGGAAAGCTGCACGCGATCGATAATTAACCCTTTCCGGATCACGGTCCAGGGATTAGAATTAATCTTGGCGCTCATATTGCGAGCGTAGAGCATCGTATCCTGTTGGTAATCTTCAATATATACCCCACGCAACACAATCCGGTTGAAAAAACCCAGGTGGAAGTAGTCGATCGTTACTCGTGTTTCCAAGCGGTTGGATAGCTGTTGGGTCACATTTTTCACCACCCAGTTCTGTACAGCAGGAATTTGAAAAACCGCATAGATCATAATGACGAACAGCGCCAAGAAAAGAATCCCCTTTCGCAACCACCGCCAGGAGCGGGTACGTTTGGGCCTGGGAGCCTCCAGTCCGTTAGATTGCGGTTGTTGCTCCGGTTTTACCATAATAGTCCTCCAGCAAATGCTTTAAGCGTCGAGTGTATGCTTTTTTCAAAAATGTCGAAAAAGCAATTAGGTCTAAAGAGTCCGAAAGTTCAATGAAGGTTTAATGGGTCAATTTTTTTAATCGGTTAGCCACCTACCGGTTGATCTCACGGCGGCAAACCAAGTTCGAAAGGGCAATGGGTTATTCAATGACGGGCTTAAGGTTGCCTTTGCGTAGAACAATTCGACGCATGAGCAAAAGCAGGCGATTAGGCGTGATATTATCGGGCAGA
Source organism: uncultured Saprospiraceae bacterium (assembly GCA_964530825.1). Lineage (GTDB taxonomy): Bacteria > Bacteroidota > Bacteroidia > Chitinophagales > Saprospiraceae > CAZHCA01. The sequence goes on along the minus strand of CAZHCA010000018.1, from coordinate 34,478 downwards.
CAGTCGGTGTTGATCTGCAGCGCCAGCGCCGTCGCGTAACCCGGCAACCATTCCACTACGCTGAGGAAACCCGGCATGAATCCGGTATGCCCGTAAGAAACGATCCTGTCTAGCACCCAGAGCATGCACCCATGGCCGTAACTTCCTTCACCATTTAAATCCGTTTGTTCAACGCTGATTGTTGTCAAAGTGTTGCGAACCTGTTCGGATAGCATTTCGCCGCTCATCATTTGCGTAAAAGCCTGCACCAATCCGGCAGGGTTACCGGCCAATCCGCCGCCCGTCCATTCCAGTTGAGGGTTGAAGGCGTAGCGATCCGGTTCCGCTACTTTAGTCGGCAACATGAATTCCGTTTGCAATCCGGTATATGCTGCCGTTAAGCCCGGGATGTGCCGGCGATCGGCTGGAATAAGCCCCTGCACGTTGCCCGGAAGCAAAATTTTCTCCCGCAGTAATTGGTAATACGGTTTTCCGCTCAGGGTTTCGAGCAACATCCCCAATAGGATGTAATTGGTATCAGAGTACGACCATCCTTTGCCAGCCGGATGGAGTGCGGATTTACCATACAGCAGCGCTAGGCGTTCCTCGGGTGTCCAATGCTTTTCGGGATCGTAATGCATAGCGTTCCAAATCTGGGGAGAGAACACGTAGCGAGGCAACCCACTTGTATGGTTGAGCAGCATGCGTACCGTGAGCTTGGCCCCGTTGGGTAGTTTTTCCAGATCGCGAAAATGGGGAAGCAGGTGGATCATGCGGTCGTCGAGTCCGAAGGCACCCACTTCTGCCATCTGAATAACCAGCGCTGCAACAAAAGACTTACCAATACTGCCAGTAAGCATGAAATGGCTGTTTTGCATCGGGATGCGGGCTTCCCGGTCGGCCCAACCGGCAGCGATGCTCATTGGCGTTTTGTTAGCCCGTTGGAAGGCAAAGAGTGCACCCGGTATTCGGTGGGTCACACACAATAGTTGTAATTGGGATTGAAGCGCCTTCTTCATGAAAAAAGTACTGGGATCAATGGAGCGGAGCGACTTTTCTTAAATCGAATAAGGTTGTCGGTACGCAATTTCTGCTTTTACAACAAAGTGAATGTCCTGAATCAGCTTTTAATTTACTGATAGCAAGGTAGAAAGAAAAGACCGGTACGAGGGTTACAAATATCACCGCACAGGACGGATCTGCTCGATGCGCAGATCAAAACGCAGGTCGGTAGTAGCCAGGGAACGTCGCCACTGGCGGGCGGCAATTTGAGCCTCCTCGAAAGTATTGTACAATTCGCCAGTAAAAACCACGTAGTACTCTTTGTCAAAATCCAGGCAGTTCATGGCCAGGGCTCCGCTCTCTAATTTATAGCGATTAAGGTCTTGCAGATCCTGGCGCATCTGATTGATGTCTTTGGTACGCCGGGCGATAACCATGTATTTATCGTTCCGGAAAGTAAAGAACCGTTCACAATCGTAGCGTACCAGGCCCTCTTCCTGCAGCATAATATAAAAACCGGGTTGCACCGGATAGAGCGCATCCGGTGTGCGCAAATTGGAATCCATGACAGCCAGGTAGGGTTTCGTCTTGGGTTCAAACGGCAGGATGTAGGGATCGTCCATAGGGATGTAGGCCTGGTGAACCTGACGCCGTCGTTTAAGGGCCAACAATTCATCGATATAGGCTTCATCGGCCAGTATGACCGGGCGGGCCAGCTCAATCTCGCGGTATAATAAAAATAACCACAAGGGAAGGGTCGTCAGCACCAGTACAACCTGTTTGTAAAAGGTTTTGCGGAAGCGCATCAGGTTAGTCAGATCGGCGCGGCGTGCAATCCACGGCAGGCGGCGGTAAAGTACTTGCCCCAAAGAAGTAAATTTCATCTGTTCGAAGCCGCGGCCCAGTTCACTTTCGCTCAGGAACCGGATGATTCGCTGCCGGTCTCCCGCCTCGCTATTCCGGGCCGGGGCCGCCAAGAGTTGGACCCGATGCTCGCGCGTGACTTCAATCAAACCGAATCCGTTGTTGATACATTGCTGCTTCAACTCTTCGTAATAGGGGTTGTTGTATTTTCCCTCATCCTCGGGGATCATATTATTAGCCGGTGGCTGGTAATTTTCAAAAACGGTTTCGGCAAAGATGACCCATTGGTCGTTGGCAAAATAATTTTTGAATTGCTCGATCGCGTAGATATACCGATAGCGCCGAAGCGGACGCCGACGCATAATTGCGTAAAATAAACCGGCGCATAGGAAAATCGCACCGAGCACAGCCAGCACGGCTCCCCAGAAGGTGAGATAGGAAATGAGGTAAATCCCTTCGATGTGCAAGTAACCTACTACTATGGTCGCCAGGGTCGCAATGGTCGCAAAGCCGTCCCACCATATGAGTTCTTCGTGAATACGGTAGCGAATTTCCCGCTGTTTGGCTTCGGAAGTCGCTTCCAGGCTGGCCGTGAACAGTTCGCCGTCAGGTTGGTGAAATTGCAACAACCCATCCATGATCAGCCCGCCCTCGGCGTACTGGTCGGTATATACCCGAATATCGTCGGTGCGGGGTGTAAAGCGGTAATACGATTTCAGATAGCGTAGCCCCAACAGCTTCAATGCTTCCTCGTTTAGGGGCCCCCCCGTTGATTCTATACGCTGTTCAGTTGTTGCCATAGCTGTACGACCTGTTTCGCTTCTTTTACATCGTGTACCCGCAGCAGGCGCGCCCCGTTTTGCAAGGCGAATACGTGCAATACAGAGGTGCCGTTTAAAGCTTCTTCGGGCCGGGTCCCTAGTATTTTGTTGATCATCGATTTACGCGACACCCCGGCCAGTACCGGTAAACCGGTGACGGTACCAAAATCCTGCAGGTGTTTCAGCAACCGGTAGTTATGGATAACCGACTTTCCAAAACCGAAGCCCGGATCGAGCACGATGTCGACCACGCCCAGTTCCCGCAATTTACCGATTTCTTGCAGGAAAAAATCCAAGACATCTAAAACGACGTCGTCATACTGCGGATCGGTTTGCATGGTACGGGGAGTACCCTGCATATGCATCAGGATGTAAGGTACCCCCAATGTGGCTACTGCAGCATACATTTGGTCATCAAAGCTGCCCGCCGAGATATCGTTGATCAAGGCTGCACCGGCGGCTATGGCCCGACGTGCCACTGCTGCGCGGATCGTATCAATGGATATCAGCGCTCCGGGAAAGGCCGACCGGATAGCCTCGATCGCCGGGAGTACGCGTTCGAGTTCGGTCTCTACCGGTACAAGGTCAGCTCCTGGGCGGGATGACATACCTCCTACGTCGATAATGTCGGCGCCCTCACTGAGCATCCGACCGACGTGGGTCACGATTGCTTCGGTATCGGTGTAACGGCCGCCATCGAAGAAGGAATCGGGGGTTACGTTAAGAATACCCATAATGCGCGGGCTATCCAAGGTGAGTAGCCTACCGGCGCAGTTGAGGGTGGTCTGGATTTCCATAGAAAAAGAGTTCTTTGGCATATGCATATATATAAAGGTACGGTTTACGATAAGATTGCGCGCTTATGTCGGACAGGCTGACCTGCCGGGGGCGCGGTGCTCATTTTTTGCCTATATTTGAAAAATAATAATCTCACTCCAATGCTCGACCTTTTGCGCAATTACGTCGACTACAATTCATGGGCCCACGAGCGCCTTATCGCCTACTTGAGGCAGCGCCCAAAGGAGGATTTTGAGCAAACCTTCGTTGCCAGTTTCCCTTCCATATGCAAAACCCTGCTTCACATCTGGGATGCACAAGTCATTTGGTTAGACCGCCTAAAGGGCAAAAGCGCCGGAGCCTGGCCAGCCAAAAATTACCGGGGCGACCACCTGGGCGTATTGGATGGTCTGATGAACTCCATCCGGGCTTGGCAGGTATTTCTAGCAAAGCAGGATGACCGCTTCGAGCACCGTGTATTTACCTACCAGAATCTATCCGGCAGGTCTTACCGGCAGGCCGGAGGCGAAATCACCCTCCACTGCATAAACCACAGCACCTACCACCGCGGACAAGTCATAATGATGTTGCGGCAGCTCGAAGCCCCGAACCTTCCGGGCACTGATTACATCTATTATGTGAGATCAAAAACCACTACTGATGGCTAGTACGCCCAATCCGGTTTCCGGCGGCCTCAAATTGAGTCGCCTAATTCTGATCCTGCTCATGCTTACGCTGGTGGGGATCGTATTTTACCGGTACTACAATAAAAACCTAAAGGATAATACCTACACCTTCGTCCCTAAAGAGCTGCAAATTCGCTACCAGGATGCCGACTTCCAGTTCGAGCTCGACGAAGAAAATGCCCTGGCAATCCTTTCCAATCCAAGGCGCTACCGTCGCGAGTTTGATAATTTGGTTTATGATATCAACATGGCCATCCTGCGCCACGTGGCAGATCGCATGGGTTTGGCCTCCAACCTGCGCACCCAACTCGAGGACGAATACCAAAAGCACCACCCTTACTTGCGCAAACTCTACTACGAGGATTTTGTCAATATGGCCGACACCACCTCAAATCTCTACCAAGCCTGGTACGACAACGAATCGACTAATGCGGCCGACGTACTGAACGAAGTGGCTTCCAAATACACTTGTTTTTTTGTCAACCAGGTTATGATGGCCCTCGTCGAAAATCGCGACGGCAACCTGTACGGTGTCGGTAAGAATGTGGATACGCCGTGCGGTATTGCCCTCACCGAAGGGCTGAAGCCGCTGATGGCCCGCATGAAGGAGCGCGCACAGGTCGCGGACTTCGGTCGGTCGCGTGGCCTGTTGCAGCAGCGGGTCGAAAAGGCGATTGCTGAACTGGCTACCATGGAAGTTCGGGATAAGAAAGGCATCAACAAACAATTGCAAACCCGGATCTGGGGTTTTGCCGTGTCTTCTTCCGATTTGGAACTCTCGGCCATCAGCATCCTGAAGGTAGGTTTCCGGTTGAACGAATATTTTGATGTAAGCCTGAGCACCTCGACTAATTCCGTGGTAGTGACGCTCCCCGAGCCCACGATTCTTTCGCACGAAGTATACCCGAGGATCGACAAACTCGACATTGGTTGGTTGCGCGAAGTCCAGGGGGTCGACTTTAACGAATCCCTCAACCTGTTACGCGAAGAGTTTAGGCGCGAGGCTTACGAAAATGACGTTATGGATAAAGCTAAAAAGCAGGCCGTAGAAGTGGTCAGGACCATGTTTGAGCCTCTTTTTGCCAGCATCAATCGAAAGTATAAGCTGGAGGTGCGCTTCCGCGAGGGGGCACCCGACCCAGCCTACGAAAAAGATGATGATTCTTTCAGCGACCTGGACAGCCGCCGCTGAGGAAAGCTAGCCCAAACCAAATTACGATGTGGATCTTACACCTCAAGCACTGGCAGTTATTCCTAATCGTTTACGGCATACCCATCGTCGGTTTTTTCATCAATTTTTACATTTATCTCGGTGATCTTATCGTAAATCCCGATAATGAAACGGGACAGCAATCTCTAAGGAATTATTTTTTATTCACTTTTCTCCTCAGCTTTCTGCCCTTAGTCATCACCTTATTGTGGTATTGGCAGGTCGGGCGTTTACTCTACCAAAAAGCACCGGTGAAAGACGGATTATCTATGGTATGGTTTAAGACCTGCCTGGTTGCACCCTTGGTTTGGTTTGCCGGATACGCTGTTTTTATCGTTTCTTTTTTTCAAAACTCGGAATTAGAAAAAAGTTACCTGATCGCCTTTGCTATCTATGCCTTTTTGGGTTTGGTGATGTTCGCCGCTTTTGGCTACCTGTTCTATTTTATTGGGCGGAGTTACAAGACTGCCCTGACCGGGCAGAAACAAGAATTGTCAGGGTATATTGGTGAGATGATCTTAGTGTGGTTCCTTTTTATTGGCATCTGGATAATTCAACCAGAAATCAATAAGATGGCAGCAGGTGAAGAAACAGGACTGCAAGGCCATGTCATTTAAAATGCAGAATTTGAAAGCACTAAATCCAAAATACTGGAATGAGCGCTATCGCCACGGCAATACACCCTGGGATATGGGCCAGGTCTCCCCGCCGCTGCGCAACTACCTGGATGCCAACACGACCCCCGATACCCGGATTCTCATCCCTGGTGCGGGGCGCGCCTACGAGGCGGCTTATCTGCACGAGCGTGGGTACCAACAGGTATACGTTTGCGACTGGGCCCCCGCCGCGTTTGAGCGCCTTCAGGATGTTGCGCCTGGTTTTCCGCGCGATCACCTTTTGGTGGAAGATTTCTTCGAGCTCGACCCTGCTTACGATTTGATTCTGGAGCAAACTTTTTTCAGCGCCATCGACCCCAGCTTGCGGCCTCGCTATGTGGCTCACACCCGGGAATTGCTCGTTACGGGAGGAAGACTGGCGGGCGTCCTTTTTGCCCACGAATTCGACTTCGAGGGCCCTCCCTTTGGAGGCACGATGGCGGAATACCTGCAATTATTCGAGCCCTATTTCGAGATCCGACGGCTCGAGATGGCCCAGGATTCGATTGCCCCACGACTGGGCAGAGAGGTGTTTTTGGAGGTAGTGCGCCAGGATTGACGGGCAACCATTTTTCCCTTTCTGACCTTTTTCAATGAAACGCATGTCTGAATACACGCCCATTTCCTGTACGTTTTACGACTTTATTGAGCACTATGCTGTGCGCTGCGAAGAAGTTCTGGTGGAATACACGATGGGGGACTCGATTCACCAGGTTCGAACCCGGATTTTGGATACCAAGAATACCGGACAGGCCGAGTACATGATCATCGAGGTACCACCCCAAAAATACGGATAGACCGGATTGTGTCGATAGCCGGAAGAAGTTTGGCTGATTACAACCAATGTGCTATTAAATAATCCGCCCTAACGCACCTTTTTACCCCATTTTGCGTTAAAATCTTGAAACAAAAGGTTGGGCACATAAAAAAATTTGTGTAATACCCTGAATTCTCTTACATTACAATTTCATTTGTGGTGTTAGCAAACCGTTTAGCATGAAAATTTTGATTGGACTTTTTTCCTCCTTCGTCCTTTTTTTACTACCGCTTACGGCACAAAGCCAGGAAGTATACATTTTGTTTGATCCTTCCTGTATGCAACGCCTGGAATATACATACGGGGCGGCCAGCAGCAATCGCAACTACGTCCAATACCGCATACAACTCAACAACCAAAGCTGGCTCATTCTCGATGTCGGCAATGACCGGACAGCGCCAATTCAATCGACGCTGCCCAACGGTGTCCTGAGCTGTAATTCAACTGAACTCAATCCGGATATGTATCAGCAGGTTAAAAACAATGTGAGCATCGTCTTTATGCTTTATCCGGTAGGGAATAACAGCTATAAACTTTGCAAAGTGCTAAGCGGCGGCTACTTGAAAAAAACGGGCAGCGAGATTGTCTACAATTCGGATCAGTACCGCTTTGCCTACGATATGAGTGCCCCAAAATCGGGTGACCTCTCCAATAATGATCCGCGGGGTAAAGTCTTTTTTGTCAACCAGCAGCCTTATCAGTGCTTACAACAATTCACCTTCCGCTTAGCGTTTAATTACTCCAATCGCACCATGGACATCAATTACGTCAGTGGTATTGGGGTAATCGGGGAAAAAACGAGCGGCAATGCGCCGGTTTTCCAACTGGCCACTGTTAACGATATGCCGCTTAACCAATACGTACAGCAGCTTTGTAACAGCCCCAACCGCAATATGATGACCAGTCGGAGCGGGCAACCGCCCAGCTCTACTCCAACGTCTTTTGATTTTCGAACCGCTCCGGGCGGACAGAAAGCTGCTGTGGCCGCCGCAGCGGATCCTCGCGGCCAAGCGATCGTTCACGAAGTGAAAAAAGGTGAAACCCTGATCGCCATAGCCAGAAAGTATAACCTCAACCTGGATCAACTGCGTCAATTAAATGACTTTATTCAAAATTCCAACCTGATCAAACCGGGGCAGGAAATCGTGATTCAGCAAGGTGGCCCCAGCGGTGGCACGCCGCAAAGTTTCGCCGCTCGCTCAGCAAATCCGTTCACCACCAGCGAATTTTCGGGTTCCACCTCCACCAAGGCATGGCGTAACACATCGGGAATGCATACCGTACGTCCCGGCGAAAACGTAGCGACACTGGCTGCTATGTATGGCTATACGGAGGAGCGATTTCGCGATATGAACAATCTGGCGCCCAACCAGGATGTTTCGCCGGGTCAACAACTCAAAACGAATGACTGCGATGTGCAGTACAGCACACCGGCGGCAAGCAGTGGTACGCCGCAAGGATACGGCAATTTCAACCTACAACCCACCCAGAGCACAAGCAGCCAACAACGCAGCGGTAACCCCTCACCCGGTATGCCGAGTAATTACGGTAGCTACAACCTAAATAATCCGTCCCAGAATAATAATGCCGGTTTTTCTCCTTACCCTAACAATCCGCAGGGACAACCCTCTCTTCCCTCTAACTTCAATCAAAATCAGGGAGGACAGACAACACCCCAGCAGCCATATACGCTCCCGCAACAGGGTCAGCAACCTACCAATCCGTCTTTAAATCCCTCTAGCCCGGTACCCAACTTGCGCGGCAACAGCCAGCAAGGGAGTGGCACCCAGAATACGAGGAGTTCGCGATCCTACCCTCCCGGATCGGCTCCTACGGGCATGGTCCCTAAGTCTTACAGCTTGCCTCCGGCTGGCGTAAGTGATAATTTACGCGCCCGGTCGGTACTCACGAGCTCTTCGGATGAGTCCCTTACCGAGCCCGAAATCAATCGTACAAATCCTCGCTACCGAGTGCATGTGGTTAGAGCAGGTGAGACGGTGCGCGACATCGCCCGCCGCTACGGCATGACCGAGACGCAGCTCCGGGATATTAACGATCTGGAAGCCGACGAAGTGGTATTCGAGTATATGCGGTTGAATGTCATTTAGGTCCGGTGCTCAATTTACCAGTAGCCGTTATCCCTGCCAACAACTCCTTGATTGTCGGTATTTTGTCCAGTGCTGCATCATATCCTAACTGATAGAGCTCCAAGTATTTACCGAGCTGAAAGATATAGTACTTATACAGCTCTTTTGGCTCGATCATGACATGACATTGTTTGACACTTGGCTTGGAGTTGGCATGGACTGCCAGTTCAAAACAACGTATGGCGATCGATAGTACGTTTTGATAAGAACGGTGCTCATCCTCCAGTTTCGGCATCACATTAACACCGATTACTAAATCACACCTGCCCTCCAAGGCACGCGCGGGTAAGTTTTCCAGCAATCCGCCGTCGAGATATTGTTGTCCATTGATCTCTACGGGCTGAAACACCAAGGGGATAGAAGAAGACGCAACGATGGCATTTACGATCGATCCTTCTTCCAGTACGTCCAATTCACCGGTGTTGAGGTTGGTAGCCGTGATGCGCATAGGTTTTTGCAGTGCTGTAAAATCGTCTTTGGGTAGAAGGGCTCTCAGTTGTTGGCGCAAGTAGGTCAGCTTGGTCAAACCAGTAAAGGGCACTGTTACTTTGTAAAGCTTCCACAGACTACTTTCGCGGACAAAATCAAGCATTTGCCTGGTAGTAATGCCAGCAGCATGAAGCGATCCGACGATTGCCCCCGCACTGGTGCCCGACAAGATATCTGGCTCAATGCCATTGTCCAGCAGCGCTTGGAGTGCCCCAATCTGTGCAATACCGCGGGCTCCGCCTCCTGACAAAGCTAAGCCGATCCGTGGTTTAGACATCTTCTCTTTTTTCATATGACTTTGTTCATGCAGGAATTTTACCGTTGCGTTAAGTTTACGTTAATCGAGTCGCGCACGCTACCCAGAAATATTCTTTCCCTCCTAGTGATTTTTCAAAATATTTACCTACTAAATTTTTATTTCACCTTAAATACCTCCTCCTAATCTGGTTAAACAATGTACTTACGAAAAAGCGTCAAATCTAATGTAATGTTAAACCGGGCTTAATACCCCTATTTTACCTTTGACGTAATGAAATCTATTCTTCTTTAACAAAACTCACTAGTTTATGAATCGCTTAAGCATTCTGCGCGGCGTACTCAGCATTCTATTTACGCTGGCCGCTTTCACCTTTTCTCTAGCACAGGGTGTCACGACTGCTTCGCTAAACGGTCAGGTGACCGACGCAAACGGTGAAGGGCTTATCGGCGCTAACGTCGTAGCGGTACACCAACCCACCGGTTCGCAGTATGGCAACGCTACCAACCTGGAAGGGTATTTTCGGATCCCTTACATGAAGGTAGGCGGCCCCTACAAGGTAACCATCACCTACACGGGCTATGAGCCCTTCGTCAAAGAAAACGTTTATTTGGGCTTAGGTCAAAGCTTTAACTTGAACGTCGATCTGGACGAAACCGCTCAGCAGCTGGAAGGCGTCGAAGTCGTAACGTACGCCAACGATATTTTCGACGGTAACGCCGATGGTCAGAAAACCGTTGTGGATGAACAAGCCATTAACGCTACACCGACCCTGAGTCGTGCCATCGCCGACTTTGCCCGCTTAAACCCACTGGCTAACATCAATGAGCAAACCGACGGCTTTACTATTTCTTTGGCCGGTCAAAACAACCGCTACAATTCAATCTACATAGATGGTATCGTTAACAATGACGCTTTCGGTTTGGCCGGTTCAGGGACCAACGGTGGTCAGACGGGGGTACAACCGATCTCACTCGACGCAATTGAGCAATTCACGATTGCTGTAGCGCCTTTCGACATCCGTCAGTCTGGTTTTGCCGGCGGCGCCATCAACGCCATTACCCGCTCCGGCACCAATGAACTGGAAGGTTCTGCCTATTGGTTACACCGTAACGAGGATTTGGCCGGTAAAACACCGGGTGAAGATCTGGAGGACGATCAGCGTCAAAAGCTTCCCGAATTTACGGCCAATCTGTACGGCGCCCGTTTGGGTGGTCCGATTGTCAAGGATAAGCTGTTCTTTTTCGTCAATGCGGAAATCCAGCGCGACGAAACACCGCAGCCTTTTGACATTGCCAATTACGAAGGAAACGCAGATGCTGCGCAACTGGATGCGCTGCGCAACGCCATGATTGAACGCTTTGGCTACGACCCCGGTGTATACGATAACAACACCGCCTTCCTGGATTCTGAAAAGTTCTTGGTCAAACTGGACTGGAACATCAATAACAATCACCGCTTAAGCTTGCGGCACAATTACGTGAACGCCGAAAACCTGGAAGCGCGCGAATCGGATGACGATGACATCCGCTTTGTAAATGGCTCTGAGTTTTTCCCCTCTACTACCAACTCTACCGCCCTTGAATTGACCAGTACGTTTAATTCGAACATGTCTAATAAATTGACAATCGGTGCTACTTTTGTACGCGACGACCGCGACGTCGACGGAGATCCTTTCCCTTACATCGACCTCGAGGACGGCGGCCTTGGTGATATCACCCTGGGCGGTGAGCGGTTTTCTACTGCCAACCGCCTTGATCAGGATGTGATTACCATTACGAACGACTTCACCCTGTACAAAGGCCGCCACTCGGCCCTGTTTGGCGTGAACTTCGAATACTTCAATGCTGCCAACCTCTTCATCCGTGAAAACTTTGGCGCCTACACCTGGGAAGATCAAGATGACCAAACCGGTCTCGACCGCTTCCTGGCAGGTGAAAACGCCGATGAATACAATCACTCTTTCTCGCAGGTCGACAATGTTGTCGGTGACGAATCAGCCGCCATTGCTGAATTCCAGCAAATACTTTTAGGCTTCTACGTACAAGACGAATTCCAGTGGACGCCTGATTTCAAGCTGACGGGTGGTTTGCGTATCGACATTCCGATCTGGCCCGACGATGTGCCCGTCAATAACCAGTTCAACAATGAAACCATCCCGGCTATCGAATCCTTCGGTTACGACCTGCAGGGTGCTCGCACCGGTTCCTTCATCGAGCCACAGATCCTATTCTCGCCCCGCTTGAGCTTCAACTGGGACATCACCGGCGACAACCGCAACCAACTGCGCGGTGGTATTGGTATTTTCACCAGCCGCGTTCCACTGGTATGGCCGGGCGGTGCTTACAACAATTACGGTCTGAATATTTCCAACGTTCAGGGTACCGATGTACCGTTTCAACCGGATGTCAACCAGCAACCGGTAGGTTTCGAGCCGGATGGCACTCCCATCCTGGAAGTCGATCCGGAAAACCCTGTACCGGGTGGTCAGGTCGACCTGTTTGCCGAAGACTTCAAACTGTCACAGGTTATGAAGCTAAACCTAGCCTATGACCGCGACCTCGGCAATGGTTATGTCGCCACGGTAGAAGGTATTTTCACCGACTATATCAACAATATTCGCTACCAGAACCTGAACCTGAAGCCTTCTACGCGCAACCTGACCGGCGCCGGACCCGATGAGCGCCCGCTGTTCAATGGTACCCAGCCTGGCTTCGGAGATGATGTGATCGATCCGAATTACAACTACATCATGCTGGCTAGCAACACCGACCTGGGTTATGCCTGGAATGCAGCCGTTAGCTTGACCAAGCGCTTCAATCGCAACTTTAGCGGTATGGTTTCTTACTCTTACGGTGATGCTTACACCCTGTTCGACGGTACTTCTTCGCAGAACAACTCACAATGGCGTGGATTCTATAACCCACAACAAGGCCGTAACTTCGAAACCGATGAAGCCCTGCGGTCCGTCTTTGCTGCCGGTCACCGGATCTTCGGCCAGTTTGCCTACGGTTTGGACTACCCAATCGCGGGCACCTTCGGCGGTCGCTCTCAACTGTCATTGAACTTTAACGCACAGACAGGTGGCTTCTTCTCTTACGTGGTAGGTGCCCGTAACTTCCTGTTTGTTGATGATGGTGGTTTCGACAATAACGAGCTAATCTTTGTACCGGAATCGCGCGACCAAATTCCCCTGGTGGACTTAGATTTCAACGGTCAAACCTTTACGCCCGATCAACAATGGGAGATCCTGGACTCTTACATCTCTGACATGAACGATCTTAGTGATCGGCGCGGCCAGTACGCTGAGAAAAACAGCGCGAACGAACCGCTCGAATTTACCATGGATCTGCGCTTCCTACAGGATTTCTACATTGAAATGGCCAATGGTAAGCGCAACACCCTGCAGTTCTCCCTGGATATTTTCAACTTCACCAACTTGTTGAACCAGGAATGGGGCCTGATCCGCCGCGCTGGCGACTTTGGCAACTATCGTCTGCTCGTACTCGAGAACAGCACAGGCTTCCCTCCGGGAACCACAACTACTCCTGAGTACACCATTAATCCGGACTTGATCGAGGGTGATGATCCTTGGGATGGCAACGGTAACATTGACGATGAAGGCCTGCGCTCTTCACGCTGGCAAATGCAAATCGGTGTTCGCTACATTTTCAACTAAGCTAAGACCGATTTTAGCGTATAAAAACAGGATCTCCCGATGGGAGGTCCTGTTTTTTTTCTTCCCAAACCGTATCTTTCTAACAAAAGCACCAAACCATGCGCCTGATTATATCCACCCTGGCCCTAATTCTTGCCACCATAGCCCTGCATGCCCAACGAGCCAACTATATAAAGCTGGATAAACAGGAGGACCTGGGCGACTACCTCGACCAGCTAACCGACGAAACCGAAATCGTGAGCGCCCACCGCGGCGGCCGATACTATCCAGGGCTGCCGGAGAACTCATTGCAGGTCTTGAAATATACCGTCAGCCAAACCCCCGCTATCCTGGAAGTCGATGTTAGTATGTCGGCAGATTCCATTCTATTCCTGCTGCACGACAACAGCCTGGACCGTACCACCACCTGCAAAGGCGATGCCTCGGAGATGGTGTGGAAAGCTATCAAAAACTGCCGGCTGGTCGATGATTATGGTGAGCCTACTAAATACAAAATTCCGAAATTCAGAAAGGTACTCAAATGGGCCAAGGGAAAAGCCATCCTGTCGATCGACGTCAAACGGGGCGTACCCTTCCAATTGATCGCCGCGGAGATCGAAAAGTACGGTATGGAAGATTATGCCTTCGTCATCACTTACAGCCGCAATGCTACAGCCGCTATGCACCAAATCAATCCCGAGATCATGATCTCAGCCGATTTGCCCAATGAAAACCAGCTCAATAAACTTTTGGAACTCGGGGTCAACCCCGATCGCCTGGTGGCGTTTACCGGCACAGGCAGCCTTAAGCCCGATTTTTTCCAAAAACTGGACGAGATGGACATACCGGTCATATTCGGTACCATGCGCCACTTCGATCCCAAGCTCGATGAGGAAGGCATTGATATCTACTACGAAGTCATCGATAGCGGAGTGGACATTATCGCTACCGATAAGCCGGTGGAAGCAGCACGGGCCATACGGGCGCACAAACAGTAGCGCAGACAGGTCCCTAAGAGCGAGCCGACTTTGGCTCCAGGAACACTTCGGCCATCATGCAGCGCACGCTACCGCCGCCGTAAGTCTCGATCGAAGCAATATCGCTGAATAAGATATCAGTGTGCTGTTGAATTTGTGTAATCTGGTCGGGATCCAGGGAGTTGTAGGCCTGTTCCGACATGACCAGCCAGGTCTTACCGTTTTTATTTTGCACCTGGAGCATATTGCCAGCAAAAGCCATCATTTGCTCCAGGGTAATCGGAATGAGGGTTTTCTCGGTCTCTTCTAGGGTACGCAACACCGCCGCTTTTTCCTCTTCGTCGCGTAAGGTATCTACCGCTAATATGGCGAAGGTGTTGCCCAAGGCCATCATCACGTTGGTGTGGTAGATAGGATGCCCTTCGATATCCACCGCAGAAAAGAGCACCTTGCGGTAGCCGGCTTTTTTGCAAAAGTCGTCGAGTACCGCCTCTTCGGTGCGTACACTGCGGCAAGCATAAGCGATTTTATTAGGCCGGTCCAGCACCATACTGCCAGTGCCTTCTAAGAACTGCTCGTCGGCTTCATACGTCTCCAGTTCCCAGTGATTTTTTACTTTAAATTGATCTACCAGGGTCTTCAAAACTTCAGGACGACGCTCGGCCCGACGCACCTTGGAATACATCGGATAGGTGACCAGCGTACCGTCTTCGTGAGTGGTCATCCAGTTATTGGGAAAGACAGCGTCGGGCTTTCGGGGTGTCGGACTATCGTCGACGACAATAACCTCTACCCCACCCTCGCGGAGGGTATCTACCAGCCGGTCAAACTCTTCGAGCGCAGCTTCCTCGATTTCCTCCGGCTCGCGCGTAGTATCATTGATCTGGAAAGCATTATTATTGGCGGTCTCGTCGTTGTAGCCGAATTTGGCGGGCCGCACCATCAATACGGTATCGGTGATGAGTTTCTTTTCTTTCAAATCGTTTCCCCTTTGTTCATTAATGGCCGCGAGCAGGAATTCAATGCCGCTCGCGGCCATAAAGGTAGAAGTTTATACCGATTCGCCGAGAGAAATATATTAAAGAAGTGTTGTGTTTAACGATGGCCGGGTAAAACAACGGGGTAGTTCGGTTAGTGCTGATTTCCCCTCCTTTCTAAACCGCTCCACAGGAGCTACCCACTGCTCCAACAGCCTCCTCTTTCCCTATTGTTTACTCATCTTTATTCACCTGAAACGTAATCCCCCAGGTCTTCACATCCATTAAAAAACCCCCAACTGTACCGTCATCGTTTTGCTGCACTTCCATCAACATGCTGCCATCGAGACTCTGGAAGCGGTCGACGGCTGTAGGCAGGAGAATGGCATCCATCCCTGCAGCAGGCACCCGCAAGCTATACATATTATTTTCCCGCTCCACGTAAGCCTTCAGATTGTAATTCTGGACGGTGTAGCTGCCATCTAAGTCCTGTGGCAAATCAAATTGCTTATAACGTTCCTGCAAGGAAGGTGAGAAATTATCCATGGGCTCGACATCAGGCACCGCCTGGTTTACCACCAGGTTGGCAATATTTTTGCTGTCGGGCACCTTGAATTTAATTTCTTTTTTATCCTTCCATTCAGCAGCACTCAGGATCTCCTCGAAAACCGTGCTGTCTTGGTACGTTGCTTTGATTTGGACCGGGACCGGACGCGTGCCTTTATTTTGCACGGTCAGCTTTCCATTTTTATAAGCTGCGATAGACACATCAGGTGCACCATAGCTGAAAAACCAAGGCTCCCAGAGCCAACTTAGATCTTCGCCGCTCACGTCTTCAAAGGTGTAAAAAAAATCGTAGGGTGTGGGCGATTTCTTTGCCCAACGGCGAATGTAGGTTTGGTAGGCTTTCAGGAAGGTTTCTTCGCCCAGGTGGTGGTGCAGGACCCCATAGACGAACGCCGGCAATGGATAAGAGGCGTAGCCGTAATTATTGCCGTCCATAAACTGAGAGGAGGTGATCAAGGGTAAATCCTCCAAGCTGCCGATATTGCCCTGCACACCGCTGGTGTGACTTTTAAAAGAGGGCTCAAAATTATTTTCAAAATAGCGCTTGGCCACCAGGTCGTCAACATAAGAAGCCCATCCTTCGTCCATCCAAGCAAAGCGCTTTTCGTTGATGCGCACGTACATTGGGAAATAGGTATGGTACATCTCGTGAATGGTAACACCCAGTCCGGGACCGTAGTTATAGGCCATCATTGGAAACTCCATTCCGCCGCCTTGCAGCCCGATGAAGGTGGTGAAGGCCGGGTACGGATAGGGAATTCCCGGGAAATCTTCTGACAAGTGCTTCATCGATTTTTGCTGAATGGAGGTGAGTTCAGTATACTGAGCCGATTGATTAGCTGGATACACCGAACTGACTAAAACCTGGCGATCTTCGACCGGTTGTACGGCCGCATCCCAAGCGTAGTGGTCCGACATGCCGAAGGCGAAATCGGTCACCTCATCTGCAGTATAATGCCAGGTACCAGAATTATTTGCGTAGCCGTCAGTCAGGTCTTCCTTTCCGAGGATGAGTACCGTTTCCTCGCTGGACTGTGCCTTTTGGTAGCGCTCCAGAATATTTTCCGGGAAAATTGCCTCTGCGTTTTGGAGCTCACCCGTAGCCCAAACCACAAAATTGGTGGGAGCCGTAATTCGCACATCGAAATTGCCCAGATTGTTGTAGAACTCTGTGCGCAGATCAAAATTGAGATCATCCCAGCCAAATACATCGTCGTAAACGGCAACTTGCGGATACCAGTAGGCAAGGAAAAACGTCGTGCTATCTGCTGCACCAGTACGGCGATTAGTCAGGGGTACGTACTGCTCCCATTCGGTTTCCATCTCAAGGCTTGCACCGGGTTTGAGGGGCTCTGGTAAAGTGATGTAGAGGTTGGTGCCAAAACGGCGCACCTGGCGGCTTTCCAGGTCCATCTCTTCTCCATTGATAGTCAGCCGGTCGATTTGCGTACCGCCCTCGACAATATCTTCCGGGTTCACCCGCGAGGCACGGGCGTTCGCCTTGCGAAAAACATCGAAATAAAGGCGTACCACAAGTGTCGTCAATTCATCCGGGCTATTATTGTAATAGGTGACGGTCTCGGCCCCGTCGATGAGGCGCGATGCAGGATCGACCCTCACCTCGATATCGTAATCGACGGTGTTCTGCCAATATTCGGAGCCGGGGGCGCCGTTCCATGCACGCGTACCTGCCTCGTAGGCCTTTTGGATTTCTTTAGGCACAAAAAAACGGGTCTCCTGACTGTGGGCTGCAGTGGTGATGAGCAGACCAACCAGCAGTAACATTAAGTGATTCAATTTCATGACTATCATTTTTCTTTGCTAAGAAAAATAGCAAACACAGTGGACGAAAGATAACGATTAATCAAAACTTCGATCAATCGTTACTTTATTTCGACCATCGCAACCGGCCTTTCCCGGCTTTTGTTTTTTCCCTACCTTTCATCAAAAGCAACATTAATGGGTAAAAAGTTCAAAAAACGGCGCGACGGCATTGTTTACTCTACCGACCCGGATTTCGATTATACGCAGGAAACGGAACCTGTTGAAGAGCTCCCACCTCAGCAGCAACAGATTCGAGCCCATCTGGAGCGCAAGGGCCGAGGTGGCAAGGAGGTATCGATCGTCAAGGGCTTTGTGGGGCCTGAGGATCGGCTCAAAGAGCTGGCCAAAATGCTCAAATCCAAGTGCGGTGTAGGCGGCTCGGTCAAAAAAGGAGAAATTATCATTCAGGGCGATCACCGGGACAAAATCGTAGCGTTACTCAAGGGCGAAGGTTTTCGCAATACCAAGAAATCCGGTGGTTAGAGCCTTCTCAGTTCTCGCCAGGCGCTTACCAACAGTTGTACCCGATCATAATTGAGCATTCCCTCCTGTATACCTTGTGCACGTAAATAAGCATCGTAGGCAATATAGCGGGTGCGCGGGAGAAGGTCGGGATAAAGCCGGTTATTTTCGTTAATCGCATCGAGGTCGGCTTGCATACCGTTGGGCAGCCCGGAGCGAAACTTCCGGTAAGCATCCGGCGCCATTCGCAGATAATCGGCCGCCAGAGACCGGTAGTGCGCCAAATGCCCGGCATAGGCAATCGAAGGATCCTTCGACGTGGAGCAGGCCAGGTAAGCTAAGAAGCTACAGGTACCCTCATCGGCAAAACCATAGCCATGGGCTAATTCGTGCGCCATTACAGAGGGGTACTGTAAAGGGTGTAAGCCGGCATCAATATGACCTTCGCCCGTGTATGGAAAATAAAGACCAGCCGAGCTGAACCGCAAAAAGATCCCTTTCGGATAAAGTTTGCGGCCCCTGACCCGCCCCCAGGCGGGAAACCCGTTGGCGGTCAGCTGTTTTTCGAGTAAGCAACGGAGGTGTCGCTCGAGGGTGTCGGTAGTGAGTGCTGCCCAACTAAAGGAATCGCGATCCGAAACAACCTGGCGGCGCCATTCGATGGCTTGCTCCGCTTCAAATTTCATTTCTGAACGCAAACCAGCTAAATCTAGGGGTTCCAGCTGCAGCCCCAACTGATCCTCGATCGGCATCCGCTGGTAGTTGAAACCCCACATCCAGAAAAAAGCACCTAGGAGGGTGGATATTGCAGCCGCCAGGAAAAGCGCAGATTGCCGGATTTGACGCTTACGTCCACTGGTTTTCCGCCAGATCCTGAAGAATCCGATAGCTAGACTGAAAATTACCAATGGTAGAAACAAATAGATCAGCGGTACGGGAAACCAGGCCAGTCCGTAGTCGATAATCCCACGGACTAGGAGAAAAATACCCCGACTATAAACCTGTTCAACAAGGCCAGGGGTATTCGCTACCACCAACCGGAGTAGGAGCGTAATCAACCCAAACCCAATCCAGATCCAATAAATACGACTTTTTGCCATGTTACTCATTTCTTCTACTTGGGCCAAAAAAAAACGATGCGCAGCGTCTGCCATTATGGGAATAGCACAACTG
This sequence comes from uncultured Saprospiraceae bacterium, assembly GCA_964530825.1. Taxonomy (GTDB): domain Bacteria; phylum Bacteroidota; class Bacteroidia; order Chitinophagales; family Saprospiraceae; genus CAZHCA01. Next base: position 15,136 of record CAZHCA010000018.1, on the reverse strand, counting down.
TCCATGGCAAAAGGTGAAAATGAAGAAACGCCCGTATCGGTGCTTTCTTGTGCTCCCTGTCTGTACCAGGACAGTTTGGCCAACGCAATTCCCTGGATTTGAAACTACCAATGAAGAACCATTGTTATTACCTTAGCATTTTTAATCACAAAAAAAACCAACAACCATGGCAGTGGAAATCACCGATAAGAATTTCCAGGAGCAAGTCATCACCAGCGGCGGCGTATCCGTCCTTGACTTTTGGGCGGAATGGTGCGGCCCTTGTCGCATGATCGCTCCCATCATCGAAGATTTAGCCAAAGAGTACGATGGCAAGGCCCTCGTTGGCAAAGTTAACGTAGATGACAACCCGGAGGTTGCCATGAAATACGGTATCCGCAGCATCCCTACCATTTTAATCATCAAGAATGGAGAGGTTGTAGATAAGCAGGTTGGTACCACTACCAAGCAAGTACTAGCCGATAAGATTGAAGCGCACCTCTAGATTCGAAAAGGTAATATTATATTTTAAACTCCTGTCGCCCTGCGGCAGGGGTTTTTGTATTGTGAGCCAAAAGTCGCTTTCCTTTCTTTTCGTTTACCGTACATCACCAAATCCCACCTTTTATTATGGCATTGATCGACAACAGCGACATCCGCGCACTGGACAACCTCGAGTTACTCGCCCGCCAGGTAGTCGAAGGCTTCATCATCGGCCTGCACAAGAGTCCTTTTCACGGTTTTTCGGTAGAGTTTGCCGAGCATCGGCTCTACAACCAAGGAGAATCAACCCGCAACATTGACTGGAAAGTCTACGCGCGCACCGACAAACTTTTTGTAAAACGATTTGAAGAAGAAACCAATCTACGCTGCCAGATCGTAATTGATGCCTCTTCTTCAATGTATTTCCCCGAGGTGACTAAGACAAGTAAAGCCTACATAAATAAACTCCGCTTTTCCGCACTGGCGGCCGCCTCCCTGATGAACCTTCTGCAGCGGCAACGCGACGCTTTCGGGCTCAGTATTTTCGATGAGGAAGTCGATGTCCACACACGTAGTAAATCCAGTACGACCCATTACCGGTTGCTGCTGACTTATCTTGAGCAATACCTGCGCCAGCCCGAACGCAACCGTTCTACTTCGGCCGCGCAGGCTTTACACCAAATTGCCGAGAGTATTCACAAGCGCAGCATGGTGATCATTTTCAGCGACATGTTCGAACAAACCGATCAGACCGATCAGTTGCTGGCTGCTCTACAACACCTCAAACATAATAAGCATGAAGTTATTCTGTTTCACACGGTCGATAAAGCCAAAGAAATTGATTTTGAATTCGAAAACCGGCCTTATCTTTTCATCGACATGGAGACGGGCGAGCGGGTCCGCCTGCAGCCTAAGCAAGTGAAAGACCATTATGTGACTCAGATGAAAAAATTTACCGAAGAACTCCGCATGCGCTGCCTGCAGTACCGGATCGACTTCGTCGAAGCGGATATTGCACAAGGTTTCCGTCAAGTCCTGCAGTCTTATCTAGTAAAAAGAAGTAAAATGTCGGGCTAAAAAAAAGCGCAGTAAACTGCATTTCTCCACAGGGACTCCACTGAATTGCTAATAAAATCGGCGCACCGGCAGGAAAAACCGGTGCGCCGATTTACTAATGCACCGTTATGCAATTCCATTACTGGAACAACTCAAATGCTACACGGCGGTTAGTCTCACGGCCCGCTGCCGTATCGTTGGTTGCGATCGGGCGCTCTTCGCCATAGCCGACGTACGACATGCGACTGCTGGAGATTCCACGCGTAATCAGATAATCGTAGCAAGCTTTAGCCCGCTGTTCCGAAATCTTTTGGTTATACGAGGCGCTACCAGTGTTATCGGTGTGGCCTTCGATGCGGACATTATAAGTGCTGTAGCGTTGCAGCAACGTAGCTACCTCATTAAGGATCTCGCGTGATTCAGGGGTCAAGCGAGCGCTATTGGTTTCAAAGTTGACACTTTGTGCCGCTAGGCTCAGTCTTTCTTCGTCCTCTTCTGTAATCTCGGGGCAGCCATTATTCGCAATAGTTCCCGGCTCGGTGCGGCAATCATCGTCGGCATCGACCACGCCGTCGCCATCTGTATCGGGACAGCCGTTGGTCGCAGCCGTTCCAGCAGCATCCGGGCAGCGGTCGTTTTTGTCGGCCACGCCGTCGCCGTCGCGATCAGGACAGCCATTCAGGGCCATAGTACCAGCCGCATTAATACATTCGTCGCGATCATCGGGTACCCCGTCGCCATCCGTATCCACAATGACCGGCTCGGGGCAGCCGTTCAGGCGGGCAATACCGGATTCATTGGGACATTCGTCATCAACATCGGCAATGCCGTCACCATCGGTGTCGGGGCAGCCCATCATCTCTACCAACCCAGGAGTGTTGGGACATTTATCGTCGCCATCGGTCACACCGTCACCATCAGCATCGGGGCAACCGCTCAGTTCCATCACCCCTGCAGTGGTAGGACAAAGATCCTGCTCGTCGGGCACTCCGTCCATATCGGTATCGATGATTACCGGCTCGGCTTCGCCCCCGAGGATCATCCGGATACCGGCGCCCAATTGAATATTATCGCGTGGCATGTCGTCATCGTCATTCAGGGCAATACGGTATTCCCCTTTCGTACTCAGGTAAAAGTTACGTGCCAGGCGGAAGTTCAGGCCCAGGCCCAGCGGCACATCTACGCCGAAATCATCCAAGTCCTCGTAGTTGGTACCCAGACCCGCGAGAAGGTAGGGATAGAAAAAATTATTATCGCGGTAATATTTCAGCTCAAGCAGGGCATCGATGCCAAGGTAAGCACCGTCTTCGGTAGCCGTGCCCTCTTCATCAACGGGATAATCGGCCGTACCCAGTTTGATCGGGATAGAGAGGTTCAAAAAGTCATTAAGGTGACGGGTGTATTCGATTTCCAAACCGCCAAAATTACCGTCGTCCCAGATGAAGTTGTTATCAATCGGGAAGATGTGGTTGAAATAATTGGCGCGAATAGAAAGCGCGTTGGGCGCATCCGCATCCTGGGCATTCACTGTTGCAACCGAAAGCAATGCAAATGCAAAAAGCACTTGGAAGATTTTTTTCATAGTAAATTTGTTGGTTGGTTTTCAAAATAATTTTCAAGTTGGTGCGATTAGATTTTCAGCTTGGGGTTATTCCATCAGTCCTCTTCCTTCCTTTTTGATGCGGCCGTCATTTTCCAGTTTCTTCATCAAGCGGTCCAGGATGCCATTGATAAAGTCTTTGCTTTTATCGGTACTGTAGAGCTTAGAGATTTCAACGAATTCGTTCAGGGTAACTTTTGCCGGGATGGTGGGAAAAATCATCAGTTCACAGAGAGCCATTTTCAATAAAATCATGTCAATCACGGCAACACGGTCGGCATCCCAGTTTTTTAGGGTAGGCTCGATCAGGCCGAGCAAGTCGGTAGTTTCGTTCTCTACACGTCGCATCAACACTTCACCGAAATCGACCGTGGTATCTTTGGTCGGACGGTAGCTTTCGAAAAACTGCGCTTTGCCCGGCAGCGCCTTAATAGTTTTTTTGATGGCTCCTACGATCAATGACTTATCATCTACCCATTGGGGGTAGTGGTCTTCTAAAAATTCTTCGAAATTTTCACTGTTTACACAGTGCTTGAACAGACTAAGCAGGATTTCGCGGTCATTTTCAGTCGATGAGTCAACTTTAGCAATGTAGGCTTTGTAGGCGTCTGTTTTGGCGAAATCAGAATAGACCAGCCGGATTAAGTCCTGATCAGTGGTGTTTTGGAATTGATGTCTTCGGAAAAGGCGCTGCAGGTTTTCGTTTTGCTCGATCGAGCGCATTAAAGGGTTGTCAAAGAGCTTAGGTGTAAAGCGTTTGTCCTCTTCGCTAGGCAGGAGCTTTGCATTTTTGCGATCGGCATCCTGATGGGCATAACGGGCAACCTCCATGTAGTGGAAGAGCGTAAACAGGTAGAGCTCAAATGAAAGGTCTACGCTTTCCCGATAACGTTGCATGGCATCGTCGAATTTCAATCGCTCATCCCGCTCCATGGAATAAAGCACTTGCATGACTTTGATTCGAACGTTCCTTCTGCTCAGCATGATTACCGATTAGCGTCTTCCAATCTGCCGCTAAATTAACAGGATTTTTTTCAAATATGAGCACCTTTGAGCGCTCAATTTAAGACACACTCCCTTTTGAGCCTATCCTATTAACGCTTTTAAAGAAAAGATTGCTGCTTAACTAAATTATTCTCCCGTCAGATATTCGCTTTTTAGCTCTTCAAAATCCGGTAATTTGCGGTAGTGCCATTTTTTTATAACCTTTCCTTCTTTCATAAGTACAATTCCGGGGTTGGAGCGAATAATGGTTTTGAGCAGGATGTCATCTGCATTCAAAAACGGATAACGCAGCCCTGCACTTTCCCGGAAAACGACTTGCTTAAAATCGTTGACGGGACCCGCTCCGATCGCTTTGGTGACGGCGAACACCCGGATGTCTTCTGCCTGCGCTTTTGCCATTACTGGGTTCACAACCTCCTGCCAGCGTTGTACATACTCTGGATCCCAATCGTAGGTCTCGGTGGCTACCTGCCGGTTCACAATGGTATCGACAACAGGCTGTACGATTAGGCTATCACCCTGCATCAATGTATCTTGCCGGAAAAGGGTATCCTTGACCATTTTCTTTCCGGCTTGAGATTTGCCGTGCAGCTTATGCGCGACCAGCATAAACTGATAGCCGCCATAATCCAGTATTTGGTCGGTGACGTCCTCGCCGTTAGGTCCCGCAATTTCGAAATCACTGATTTTAGTAATGGGTATAGCCGGTTCGGACTTCACCTGCTCGAACTCGTACTGGTCTTTAGGATACTTTTCGTATTCGTTCAAAAACTGCTCGTAGGGAACTTCGATCACCTTACCAGTGGTCTTCTCCGTCAATTTGTAGGCCGTAATCTCTACGTTTTCCATTGCCTCCCGCTCTGCAGCCTTTTGCTCGGCGACATCGGCTCCTTCTTTGAAGGGGCGGAAATCAACGTGAGGCAAGTCCCAGACATAATTGCTAAAACAATAGACCGTGAGAGCCAGTATAGAGGTCAGAACCAAGCCATTGCGCACATTAGCCGTAAAAAGCTGGTGCATTTTTGGAGTAAAGAAAACAAAGGCCAGTGCGGGGACTAATAGAAAGATGTCTTTGAGGAAAGATACTTTAGGTTCCAGCTTTAGGAAATCGCCGAAGCAACCGCAGTCGGTCACTTTCATGTTGGTCTCTACGTACGGCCCCCAGCTTTTGAAACTGAAAAAATTAACCCCTTCCGGTACGTAACCGGTGAGGTAGGTGAAGCCGGTAAGGAAAGTAAAGAAAGCTACTAGCAAAAGAAAAGCCCAACTCGTAAAGCGGCGATAGGCACCGATGAGAAGCATGAGCCCTAAAACCATCTCGAAAACGATAACGGCTACCGAAAAGCTGCTGGCATATTCGGCCAGCCAAGGAAAAAGGGGGGCCATCCACGACATTGCGGTGTACTCGAAGGTCGCCTCAAATTCGGCAAAATATTGTTCCATCTTATAGGCCGTACCCAGGGGGTCGACCGCTTTTACCCATCCGGAAAAAATAAACAGGACACCGCAAAAGTTTTGTAGAAAGCTGATGGGCCAGTTTTCTACTTTGCGTCCGACGAACCCTATGATCAGGGTCAACACCAGTGCCGCGAGAGCGACATAGAGCACGAGACTTCCAATGGTCATAATCCGGGTGATTTTAACGAAACAACACTAAGTTATTGATTTTCCGCTGCCTTTGCAGCTTCACCGATTCGGATGAGCGCGAAAGCGGAATAATTGACAATATCGCGATAATTGGCCTCCAGTCCTTCGGAAATGAGTGTTTCGCCGGCGTTATCTTCGATCTGCTTAACGCGCAGAAGCTTCATCAGGATTAAATCGGTTATGGAAGAAATGCGCATCTCGCGCCAGGCCTCACCATAATCGTGGTTTTTGCGGATCATCAGCGCCCGGGTATGCTCCACTTCCTCGTCATACCAGTTAAGAACAGTAGCCGCATCGATCTCGATACCTTTCTCCGAGGGCTGGGTCAGTTGGATGAGCGCCATAATGCTATAGTTTAAAATACCGCGGTACTCATCCACAACGGGATCATCGATTTGCTGCCGCCCTTGCTCTTCGATTTGTCGAATGCGTTTGGCTTTGATGAAGAGCTGATCGGTGAGGGAGGCCGGCCGCAGAATACGCCAGGCAGTACCGTAATCGCGGGTCTTTTTCCGAAAGATTTCCCGGCAAGCGGCGATGGCCCTATCGTACTGCTCCAGCGTTTTTTCCACGAACGTTTGTTATTTTGGCCAAAGATAGGAAATGTGGCTATTGATAGCCAAAGCCTTGTTGTTTTTTACGCTGTTAATTGCATTGGCATTTTCGCGCGTACTTTTTCAATAAACACACATCATGCCACCTGATCATTACGTTACTGTTGGCGCCGAAGGCCGGGGCGAATTCAAGGACCGTGGGAGTAAGTTTTTGGCTTATGCCCGGCCCGTGCGCACCGAAGCGGAATTCCAGGCTTTCCTGGGGGAGATAAAAAAGGCGCACCCTAAAGCGAACCACCATTGTTATGCCTACCGCCTGGGGGTCGACGGTCAACAATACCGCGCGAATGACGATGGCGAACCCAGCGGCACCGCCGGGCGGCCCATTCTGGGGCGGATCGACAGTTTCGAACTCGCCAACGTCGGCCTGATCGTCGTTCGGTACTTCGGCGGCGCTAAGTTGGGCGCTTCGGGGCTCATCCAGGCTTACAAAGCGGCAGCTGCCGCAGCGCTGGAGCAGGCGCCACGCGAGCAACGCACCATCTGCCGCCAGTATCAGTTTACCTTTGAATACCATTGGATGAGTCCGGTAATGAACGCGCTTAAAACGACGGAAGAAGCCGAAATTCTGGAGCAAGACTTTGCTAACCGGGGGCAAATTACCATCGCCTTACCCCGACAAAACGCCGAAAACCGGTTGTACGATCTCCTCGCGCGCATTGCCGAGGTACACCCGGAGCAGTTAATAGCCAACCTGCCCCTTCCAGGGTTGACGGTAGAAGACGTGGGGGTTGTGTTTTGATAAAATCTACTAAATCAGGCGATTATTTGGGGAATTTTCTATATTTTATGTTCATTCGTTAAAATTCTCCGAACTTTACAATGGATTTGCTGCGTTCGTCCTTTTGGGTATGTTTGATTACTTTCCTGGCAAAAAGTAGCCTGGCCTATGATCCCAATCCTACCGATAGCTTAGAGGCCGAGGCTTACCTAAACGAGGCTACCGATTATATGTTTACCAATACCGATTCCGCTTTAATGCTTTCGGAGCGGGGCCTCGAAATAGCTCAGCAAATGGATGCCCCCGATTTATTGAACCGCATCAAAATGTTCCAGGCTATTTGCCACGCTATTGCCCGCCGGAGCCAAAGAGCTGTATTACTTTTTCAGGAGGCATGCGACGGATTTACCAAAGCCGGCCGGGATTCTCTCGCAGCTGATTGCTACATCAATATGGGGCTGGCTTATTACCGGAGTGGTGAACTGGATCAGGCGCTTGAAAGCTATCTGGTGGCCTATGACTTTTACCGGGGCCGGGATTACCAAGAAGGGTATGGTTATTTACTCAACAATATCGCCAGTATTTACAAGCAGCAGCAAAAACTGAGCCCGGCCTACGATATGTATACCGAGGCCTACAGCGTACTTTTGAGCATTGACGATACACTCGGTCAGGCCGCTGCTCTACACAATATCGCTAATGTATTAGTTGACCAAGAACGCTACGACGAAGCACTGGAAAGATACCAGGCCTCCGAACAACTGTATCTTCAACTGGACCGCCCCGAGAAAATGGCCGCCCTGGCAACCACGCTGGGAAAAATTCGCTATGGTCTGGGGCAGTGGGAAGCCGCCAAAGAAAATTTGGAAAAAGCCAAACGATACTTTGAATCCCATCCCAATGCAGGGCACGCGGGCGAGCACTACCTTTTCCTGGGGCGTATTGCACTGCAACGAGAAAAATACCAGACAGCCATTCAAAACCTAGAAGACGGACTTAACTTTCTAAAAGAAACAGACAGCGGACCGGCTAAAGCACAGCTACTGGAAGATTTGAGCACTGCTTACTATGGCACCGGCCAATCCCAGACTGCCTACCGATACCTGCGTGAAGCAAAAAACCTGAAGGATACGCTAGCTCTCCGCTCGCGCATGGTATTGGAGGAAAAACTGCAAAAACAATTTGAGGTGGCAGAAAAAGAATTTGAGTTGGAGGTAGCTGAATTGGAACTTGCCCGCCGCAACCGGGAGCGGGCCCTGTACTTGGTTCTTTTGGGGGTCGCCCTTTTACTGATCGGTGGGGTCGTTTATTTTTTAGTACAACGCAATAAGACGAACCGTATCCTGAGCTTGAAAAATGACCAGATCTCCCAAGCACTGGAAGATCGGGAAATGCTATTGCGCGAAATCCACCACCGAGTCAAGAACAACTTACAGGTTATTTCCAGCCTGCTCAGGCTCCAGTCTGGCAACCTTTCGGATAGCCATGTACGGGATGTACTGCAAGAAAGCCAGCACCGGGTATACTCCATGTCGCTCATTCATCAGCATACGTACTCAGGTGAAAGCAACTTTGTCGCCATCAGCGCTCGAGATTACATCGAACAGCTTACATACCATCTTTTCTCTGCTTACAATACCGACCCTGAACGAATCCAACTGACTACGGATATCGATCCACTGCTGATGGATATCGATACGGCAATCCCCATTGGACTCATTCTGAATGAATTAATCAGTAATGCCCTCAAACATGCCTTTCCCGGCAATCAGGCAGGTAGCCTCAAAGTGGGTTTGAAAAAACAAGCAGCCTACCTCGAGCTAAAAGTATCCGATAATGGAATAGGCATGCCGAACCAAATGCCGCTCGATGGCCAAAATTCTTCTTTCGGCTGGCAGTTGATTCCATTATTGGCCCAAAAACTAGAAGCCGAGATCGCCACCACCAACGGCAAAGGGACAACCGCAGAGTTGCAGATTAAAAATTATGAGCTGGCATGAAGAATGCATTGCGTATTTTGATTGTCGAGGATGAGCCAATCGTTGCTGCCGATATTCGATTGCAACTTGAACAGCTCAACTACTTCGTTTGCGGTACAGCTTATACCTACCATCAAGGACTGGAGCTATTGCAAACTGCACAACCTAATTTGGCGTTACTGGATATCAAACTAGGTCAAGGCCAAGAGGGCTTCGATATCGCCCAGCACATCAATAATTATCACCAAATCCCGTTCATTTTCCTGACTTCCTATGCCACTCGTGCTTTAATAGAGGAAGCTAAATCACTAGCACCTGCTGGTTACATTGTAAAACCTTTTTCAGAAAAGAATTTACTGGCCGGATTAGAAATATCCTTGTACAATTATGAACGCCTTCCCCAACAACATGCCCCCATATCGCGCGATAAAATTAACGAGCATCTAGACCGTCCGCTGACGCTAAGGGAGTACGAGTTTTTACAATTCTTGCTGGAAGGCTTCACCAATAAGCAAATAGCCGAACAACTTCATCTATCGATTAATACGGTCAAAACCCATAAGAAGCATCTTTTCAGCAAACTAGCGATTCACAACCGAACAGATGCGTTAAGGCGCATCCGGGACCTTACTCACTGAAAAAGCTTTGCTTTTCCGTAGAAATCGGTCCGACATTTTTTCAAGGTCATCATACCACAAGGGGTAGGCTACCGGGTAGCTGATCGCTTTTTTCACCATTTGACCTATGACCACGAAAATACTTCTGGTTGCTTTTTACTGTACGGCTTGCCTATTCTGTCGAGGCGGAGGCCCCGCAGACCATATTGTTATTGGAGTTAGCCTGCCAGGATATGGAAGATCACCTGCGCGAAGGGGGCTCGGAAGGAACTGTGCAGGTTGTCTTGCAACTTGACCCGTAAGGAAGAGCAAGCATCTCGTTGCAATTTCACTGCTGTGCAGTATGAAAGAAGCTCAGACAAGTAGCTCAATCGAATAACTCGCCCGCCCACATGTAAAAGGTCATCTCTTGCTCGTTGATTACGACCGGTACATCCACTACACTGATACCGCCCTTGAGGATGCGGCCGTTGTCGATGCCTTTAAAGAGGACAAACCCATGCGGAATCACCTGGAGGTAGGACTGAGAGAGATAAGAGGCAACCGGTTCGCGAATGGTTTCGAAACCGAACCAGTTGTCTTCATCGAAATGAAAAAACCATAGGGCGAAGGCGTAGGAGGCCAGGTGCATGCTGTAGTAACCATCATAGTAAGCTTGTCCGGCTTCGAAAAGGGCAGTGCGCAGGTCCTCTTCAGAAACATTATCCGAGGCCAGGTGGTGTAGGTTTTCGGTAACCATCCCCCGCACGCCCCGTTCATCGGAGGCTACGGCTTCGAATTCATCGCGGTCGGAAAAACCAACAGCGTGGTAGCGCAGGTCGAAGTTGCTCAATAAAATTTGCCGCTCGAACAATTCGCGCTTGAAACGTTCGGCACTGCTTAGCGCAAAGGTATTGACCCATCCAGCTTTTCCTGGCCAAGCCCGGGGATATCGTCCAACTCCATAATCGATCGGAAACGACGTGCGGGCAGTTCCCGGCGCTTCTCCAAAATCCGTCGGGCCAGCGTAGGACCAATCCCGTAATCACGACCTTCCTCCGCATCCTTTACCAATCGCAAACTTAAAATATCTTGCACGCGCCAAGCCCGATTCAGGAAGTCGAGTAGTTTACGTTCGGTGCTCTCGGTAACCTGGCTGTAGTCGAGCTTACTCATTGCTTTGTGGCATTAGGGCCGAGAAACAACCATTTTCCGACTCACCTGCCGTAGGCCGTCTCGAAGGGTGTAAAAGTAAATGCCCGGCGACAACTGCGTACCATCGAAGTTGATCGTGTTTTCGCCGGTCCGGATATCGATTATTTCGCGGTGGTGTTGCTTTCCCAACAGGTCAGAGACCATAAACTCAAACTGCCCGCTAACATCCGAATCGACGATAATCTGGGTAAAGCCCGAAAACGGATTGGGGTAGTTCTCCAATCGTACCTGCTTTAATAATTCATTGGTGCTGGAAGGTGTCGAACAATTAGCGGAACCCTCTTCGTTTACCTCCAGTATATAGGTACCTGGGAAAAAGGCCGGATCGGGAAAAGTCACTTCAAAACTGATACCGGAAAAGAAAACCACGCCTTCAATTTCTAACTCATTACCCCCCACATCCATTGGGTCATTGGGCGTGCCACTGATAACCACACAACCCATCGAATCGCGTTTCACGATGCAATTAGGTGGATTGCAAGAATAGTCGAGTCCGTCGGGCAGATTACCGATGGCATTCTCCACGGGGAGGGCAACACTGTCGATAACAATTTCGCCGATACCCGGAAAATTCAGTTCGCCGGGAATATTAAGGGTGAACACCAATTCGTAAGGGGTATTCAGGCAAGCTGTATCCTGGATACCTGTACCGGCCACAGTATCTACAAAGGGTAAAGGGAAAATACCGAATACGGAATCGGGGATGGTGGGATCGGGTTCGCAATCTTGAGCCTGCAATTGTTGGGCCGCAGCAATGCCGAACACCAATCCAGCTAAAAGTAGCAGTCTTTTCATAAGTGACGTTGTTTTCCTTCGACCTACAAGATAGGATTTTTGTTTAAACCAAAGGAAGTTCGCATCGCTGGATTTCCAGGAAAAACTGGTAGCGCAAGTCTACATTTTGGGAAAAAGCAGTCCGGAGCGAAGTGATGAAACTTTATACTTGCGTTCAAAGTCTTGGGGAATCCTTACTTTTCCAAACATACCACCAAAGCCTATTGAGATGAACTACCGAATCGCAAGTTGCTCCACTTTCATTATGCTGTTCTGCTTTACAGCCACTTTACTCGCCCAAAACGCTACCCTCGAAGGAAAAATTCTGGACGCCTCGACGGAAGAACCCTTGATCAATGCCAACATTCAGGTAGATAGCCTTCGGGGCGCCTCCACTGATACAGAAGGCTCTTACCAAATTGAGCTTCCGGCTGGTGAGCACGTATTGCGCATTTCTTATTTAGGCTATCAATCCACTACCCTCACTTTAGATCTGGCGGCAGGTGAAAGGCGTGTAAAAGACATTAGCCTAAAACCCACTAGCACCCTTCTGAACGCCACGACGGTCACCACCTCCCGTTTCCGACGCAAACTAAACGAGGTGACTGTATCACTGGAGGTGATCCAACCCCGGCTGGTCAACAATAATAACTTGCTCAATTTGAGCGACGCTATTGACAAGATCCCAGGCGTGACGGTTATCGACCGGCAAGCCAACATCCGCGGCGGATCGGGCTACTCATACGGCGCCGGCAGCCGCGTCCTGCTGCTGCAGGATGATATGCCCATCCTCACCGCCGATGCCGGCGCTACACAATGGGACGATGTACCCATCGAACTCATGGGCCAGGTCGAAGTCCTAAAGGGGGCAGCCTCTACCCTGTATGGTTCATCAGCCCTCAATGGGATCATTAACTTTCAGACTGACTTTGCCACTACCGAACCCGAAACCCGGGCCTTTGCCTCATATGGTCTACCCACTGCACCGCCCCGCAACGAGTGGAAGTGGTGGGACAATCCTCCCAGTACCTTCAGCGTAGGGGTATCGCATAAACAGCGCTTTCAAAAATTCGATTTGGTTGCCGGTGCGTTTTATTTCGACGAGGATAGCTTTCAGAAAGACCTGTTTCGGCGCTACGGCCGAGTCAATGTAAATTCCCGCTACCGGTTTTCCGATAAAGGGCACGTTGGACTGCGCGCTAACGTCAATAAAGGCGATCGGTCAAATTTCTTTTATTGGCAAGCCGACACCAGCGTATACGTCGGTCGGGCCAGCACCTATACTGAAAATGAATATTTGCGGTTTAATATTGACCCCTATTTCACCATCTACGATAACAACGACAACCGCCACCACTTTCAGGGCAGGTTCTATTCGGTCGACAACAACACCACCTCCGGCCGGGCAAACGAATCCCAACAGTTTTACGGAGAATATCAATTTCAGCGCAACAACGAGGACTTGCAACTCGTCACCACAATCGGGGCAGTAGCCTCCCGCAGTAATATTCAAGCGGAATTGTATGGCGACACCACCTTCACTGCCAATAATCTGGCCGCCTACTTGCAATTTGAAAAGCGCTTTTTCGACAAACTCAATGTATCGGGGGGCATCCGGTACGAATACAACCAGCTTGACAATCCTGGATTTTCCTTTCTCCGGGGCGACATCCCTCCCAGTCAGGAGGAAGAATCGCGCCCGGTACTGCGGTTCGGAATCAATTACGAGGCGGCGCGGGCCACTTTCCTGCGTGCCTCCTGGGGCCAGGGTTATCGCTTTCCAACCATCGTCGAGCGTTATATCTTTACCGATGTGAGCGGCTTTTCGGTGGTTCCCAACCCTTTTCTACAATCAGAAACCGGCTGGTCGGCCGAGGTGGGCATTAAACAGGGTTTCCAAGTGGGCAATTTTCAGGGCTTCTTGGATCTGGCCGGTTTCTGGACCGCCTACCAGGATATGCTTGAGTTTAACCTACTTAACATCGGCCGCGACACTCTTTTTGATGACATTTTCGAAGACGTCGGGTTGGCTTTCCAGTCGACAAATATCGGTAACGTAGAGATCAGGGGCATCGACTTCACCATTAGTGGGCGTGGAGAATTGTGGAAAATTCCCTTCACGGTCTACGGCGGGTATACCTTTATTGATCCGCGTTATCTCGACTTTGATGCAACTCCCCTCACACCGGGCGTACCACCGTCGCAGGGGCAAATCAATGCCACCAACTCATCGAGTAACGACAACATCCTTAAGTATCGTCTCCAACACACCGCTAAGATGGATATCGAGTTTCAGCGCGACCGCTTCCGCCTCGGTATGGCCTACTTCTACGGCAGCCGTCTAGAAGCAGTTGATGCCATTTTCTTTTTATTTGTTCCCGGCCTGGATCGTTTCTACGACCGTTACAACGATGGCTACCATTTGGTGAACGCCCGGGCGGGATATAAGATAAACAACCAACTGGAAATATCCCTCATTGCTAATAACGTATTCAATGAAATCTATTCACTGCGGCCGGGCCTGATGCAGCCCCCGCGCAATATTGCCCTGCGGTTGGACTGGAAGCGGTGATAAGCCAACTTTATCGATCGTTTCCAATAATTATTAACCAATATGCTTGTGGCCCTAGAAGTAAACCTCCGTTGAGTCACCCTAAATTTACAGTATCCAGGATGACTCAACCGATGGCATCTGTATGCATGGTCGTCTATTAAAGCCTCTTATCTTTCAAAACGGACCATGCGCTTGGTAATGCGATAGTCGCCAGTTGCTAGGGTGTAATTCAAGGGTCCGGTAGGCAGGTTCAGTCGTTCCAAGCTTACGCTGTGGTAGCCTGTATCGTAGGTGTCTTCCAAACGCCAAAGCTCCCTGCCCTGTAAATCCGTGATCATCAGTGTAGTAGCACCATTTTTTGGCAAGTAAAACCGAATCATGGTCGTTTCTACAAAGGGATTCGGCTGGTTCTGGAATAATACCGGACCCTCGGCCTCCGCTAGGATTCCGTCGAAGGTTAAGCTTATATTCATTAATGCCCCGGTGCTGGCGTAAGCCTCGGCTTTTGTCCTAGAGGAAGAAATAGTAAATGCCTGGCTGATATGAATGTTCCGCTTAGCACGAACGCGCAGCTTGAATAAAACCTTGGCATCAATATATACCTTTCCGTGGTTCCAGGAAGTAGTCAGACGGCCTTCTTCAGCAAAAATCCCAAAATGCCCCTTACTAGCCACGCCGGACTCAACATCCAATAACTCAATCATCTCGTTATCCCATTCCAGAGTGAATTGGTAACCTTCGATTGCGGACAGCTCTTCCGTAGTTAATGGTAAAGTATACGTTGCACCAGCCTCTAGCGCTTCGTTTTTCATATTTACCTCCAAAATGCCCGTCTTCGAGCGATTATTGCCGGCCAGAGCCGAACCGTTTACATCACCTACTTTGATGGCTACAAAGTTGGCTGCGATCATGT
>CAZHCA010000017.1:0-94424 GCA_964530825.1 uncultured Saprospiraceae bacterium | reverse complement strand
ATTTTGGTTCTTCCCCCTCCATGGTAAGGATGTCGCCGCCGAAGTAAACGGTGGCTACCTCAGCAGTGCCCTCGGACGGGGAGGAGTCTTTGGTTGGGTTGGGATCTGCACAGCCTGCTAATAGGATCAAGGCTGCGAGCCAACTAAATACATTGGAATTAAGTAGCATATTATCAATGATTATTAATGAGGATATTTTGGAAAGTTATTTTCCGCTTAAATATACCGATATTTTTGGATTTTCCACTATTGTGTACACGTAGGATGGGTCTGGAATCTGATAATTCACTCTTGGAATGATTGACCTCCGTGACACGGATGTAAAGGAGCGCTCTTTAATGGTAAATTCGCAAGAAATAATCAATATCCGTTTTCTCCTTAACCAGCGGGAAGCCAACGGCTAAGAGGGTAGTGGCCTCTCTGTTCAATGGTGATATAGCCTAGCAAAAAAAATGATAACCAGGGATTTAGCTAAGGATACTCGTTTACTTTGAAATAGCTATTTTTATGGCAAAGCAATTCTCCTGAAATAAGGTCGTTGGGAAAAATTGAAAATCGGGAGGAGTGGGTAAGTCGGCGGCTCCCAGAACCAGAACCGTATCGGGCATCGGTTCGAGCTGGAAACCTTGCTGACAGAATACACGCGCTTTAGGTTGTAAAAGTTTGATGTTGCCCGAAAAAAAATAATCGGGGCTCCAGTAAACAGGGGATTGGGCATCGAAAAGCTCCCAATTGGCAGGAATAACCGTAAAATCGCAGTGTGTGCGATTGGTTTGTTCCAGGGCCTTTTCTGCCCAGTATCGCAGTCCGTGAAAGGGAATTAAAAGTAATGCAAAGCCTAAAACAAAGGGCAGTAGATTACGTGGCAAGCCCAAGGGCCGCAGTACATCCAGCAAAGGCAGGGGAAATAAGATAAATAGAGGCAACATCCAACGCGAGTGAAAAGTAGAGGTTGTCCCTGATAAAATCAGGATCCACATAAACGCGTAATTCCAACCCAGAAAGGATAGGATCCTTTTTTGGTCGGCCGCCAGCTGCAGTGAAGGCCATTCTTTTGAGCGCAGGGTAGCAGTAATGGATTTTCCATAAAAAAGTAGGAGTACAATGCTGATCGAGCCCAAATGTACAATGGATTTAACCGCCAGTTTATAGGCGCCCCTGGCTACTGCCTGACCGTAAGTCATCTGGCCTGGGTCCATTTCACCACTTACATTTGCCGTGACTTGGGACCAATGCTCAGCTAGCCACCAGCCATGAATGGCAAAAATGGCAACAGCAATAAAGAGCGTGAGTAGTACTTTGATAGAAAAAAGTCGGCTGCATTTTGACCGGTCAAAGCAAGAGACGAGGGTAATGGAGGCAATAATAAAGAAGTAATTATACTTCGACAGAAATCCCAATCCAATGCAAACCCCTAACCAGCCGTAATTTTGCCAGGTCGGCTTATCCAGCAAACTCAACCAGGAAAACACAGTGGCTACCCCTACGGCAGTAAGCAAAAGGGTATGTGTTGTGCGAAAGCCATATATCGATAGGGGCAAGCAAACCATAAGGATTAAAGAAGCCAATACCGCCTGAGAGTCCGCAAAAGACCGGCGTGCGATGCGGTAGGTAAAATAAAGAATACCCCAAAAGCAAAAAGCACGTAATAACCCAACCGGAAAAAGCCGGTAACCAAAAGTTTCCACGAGTATTTTCTGCAACCAGGTGTAAAGCGGCGGCTGTATGCCGTAACCCAGCGACCACCACTGGGCCAAATACATTTGTTCCGCTTCGTCGACTTCAAGTACAGGGCGGGAAAAAATGCGCACCACTGCCCAGGCCAAACAAAAAAAGCCCAAAAACACCGGATAGTTTCGGCTCACCAATCGTTGAAATTGTATCAAAATTACATTGCTTGCCATAGTATAGAAATAAATTCGGTACAATAGTAAGAAATGTTTTATTATGCCTCGGTTGGCTCGAAGCTTGCATGCGTGATAGATTCGAAGCTCCAGGTAGCTGGCTTCTGACTTGGCGAGTATTCCCGAAAAGTCATCAATAATTGCTGCGCTACTGCCGAGGAGGCCATGGCCACAAAAGCTTGATTCAGCCACCAGTCATGATAGGTATGGGAGTTATGCTGGGCGCGTTCGTAAGGGTCGCGCCGCAGGTGAAAGATTAGGGGCAAAAGCAATTCGACGAACGGCTCGCGCAAGACTCCAAACGCCTGACCGCGGTTTTCGTAGTACACACATTTTTTCAGTCCTCGACCCGTACCGCTACGATTTGCCCCTCGTCGTTGACGTTAATTAAGCATTGACTTGGGCTCTCGTCTACCTCGCCCTTGAGGTAAGAAAACAAGTTTTTACCGTCGATGTAATTACGACTGCAGCATGGCAGGCTTCTTCGGAACATTCTGGTAGGCTTTCGGCTCGTTGGGAAGTTGGGCGCTGAGGCGCAGCCCAAGGGAATTAGCAAACTGAAACCTATCCATTTCATGCGGTTGGTGCATTTGGTCTGCTGGGGTTACGGGCAAAAGAAACTGCAAATTATAACCTTCACCTTTTCGGTTATGTAATTTAAAGGCTACAAATAATCATCGGACTAATGAGGGAGTAGAATCTCAACTGTCACACCCTGATTCCAGCCTGGGCTTTGGATAGTCCAGGTCCCGTCGATCAAGGTGACGAGTTCATCGACCAGTAAGAGACCGACGGAGTTGCCGGCGGTAGGAGCATCGCTATAAAGCGATGCGGGGTCCGATTGCCTTTGCCGTACCTGTTTGAGTTGCTCAGGGCTCATGCCACATCCGTTGTCCGCTATCCCGAGCAAATAGTTTTGGCCGCGCCTTTTTCCGTAAACCTGCACAACACCTCCAGTCGTAAACTTTACAGCATTGGAGAGCAAATTGTAAAGGATGATGGATAAGATGCGGGGGTCGCAAAAAATGATATCATCTTCCGGGACCTGGTTTATAAGCTGGTTATCTCGGGCCTGGCCCAACTCGCGGATATTTTCTATCAGTTCTTCCACCAAGGCGTAGGGCGAACAAGTAACCTTTTGCACTGCAAACTGCTCCTGCTGGTACTGAATCCAGTGAAGTATGTGCTGTGTATTTTGGTACAGTCTAGCCGATGCATTACGTACATTGGTCATCGCTTCGAGGTCGTTTTTAGGGTTGCGCTCCGTTTGGCGCGTCACGGCCTGGCTCACCATTGTGATAAACTTAAGGGGGGGTAGGATATCGTGGGTAAAAATAGAGATCAATTGGTTTTTGATAGCCACATTTTGCCTCAACTGATTTTCTGATCGTTGCAATTGGTTCAGGTTTTCAGCAAGCTGCTGGTTGGCTGACTGCAATTCTGCAGTTCGGTCACTGACCAGTCGCTGTAGTGTGCGGTTATGCGAGCGAACAGTATAACTATACAGCCTGTTGGAGAGCCCTACAATAATCAGCAAGGCTATTGCATATCCGACATAAGCCCAGGTGCTCCAGTACCAGGGTTGCAGAACTTCAAAATTAATGCTCGCATACAAGAAATCCGTACTTTGATAACCGGTACGTCGGCGTAAAAACAACCGGTACTTCCCGGGCCGAAGACGCCCAAAGGATAACTGCCGCTGGTTGCTGGGGCAAGATTGGAAAGCATCATGTAATCCTTCGAGGCGGTACTGTAGATCCAGATTATAGGGCTGATCCCACCAGGCCGTTGCAAAATGTACCTCAACAGCATTATGATCGGCAGGAATTCGATAGGGAGCAGGTAAGGGCTGTTTATCCGGCCAGGCATAGACCCTTTCCACCAAGATAGAATCAGGCGCAAAAGTGTGGGGCAACCTCGAGGGGTCAACAAATACCAATCCCTGCATACTGGGGAAAACAACTTTGCCATCGGGCAAGGGCTGGTTATTCGGAAAGGCGCCTCCGTTAAATTCGGCATTGCGGATACCGTATTCCTCCAGGTATTTATAATAAAATAGCCCCTGCCCAGGGTCTTTCAAGTAATTGGACAGGGCATCTAAACGGGTTTTAAATAGCCCCCGATTGGTGGTAATCCAAATGTAACCCTGGCAGTCTTTAAAAAACGCATGCACATGGCTTAACGCGCCATCTTCACCTTTTGGCATGTTATACAGTTGACGACCATCGTGCACGTAGTACCCTTGACCATAGGTACCGATAAACATCAAGTCTCCGAAGCGTTCGATTGTTCGGACTTCAGCTTCCTCAAAAATAGTAATGGTATCTTTAATTCCGCTGAGGGTATCGACTCGGTACAATCCGTTACGAGCGCCCAGCCATAGGTTGCCCCATGGACCGATAGCCATGCATTGTACGCGGGGGTAATGCTCTTCTACACAACGGAAATAGACGCCCTTACTTCGCTTGGTAAAATATCCCAGCTCTGCTCTATAGCCCAACCAAACCCTGCCGTTTCGATGGACAAGCAAGCTAATACCAACTACGCCTGGCAGGGCAACTTCCTGCTGATCATACTGTGGCACATCCCGGGCGTATAGGACTCGGTTTTTATCGAAAGTCCAAAGCCACTGTTCTTCATCTATACAGAAATTTAAGGGGTGGATCGGAAAGCCCAGTCTTCCGGTAGCCGCAAAGGAATCGATCTGTATTTGGTGGCCATAGCTCGATAGCAGGTTGTTGCTATCGATTAGGCTTAAGCTGTAAAAAGAATTAAAAGCATTGTTGTCTTCACTTTCTAAGATCAGGGTCTGCATGGGCTTGGGACGATACACGAACAATCCGCGGGAATCCGTCCCCAGGGCGATGGTATTGTTCTCGTTCCAATAAGCTAAGCTCAGCACTTTGCAGTTTTCGGGCAGGTTTTCCAGTATTACCGATGCGATGTAAGTGTGGGGTGTTCCCGATGGAGTTAGTTGATAAAGGCGGTTGGCATGTTGAATAAAAGCACAATCGTACGGATAGGGACAAAATATTCGGGCCCCGGTAAAGGGCTGATCGAGCCTCGAACCATCCGGTGACTCGAGGTGAACTTTCGAAAACCCCTCCCGTCTAATATCCCATTTGAAGAAACTTCCATTTTTATCCAAAATGAGCAATTGCCGGGCCACCGGAAGGTAACGTTGCGGCTGGATAGGGTGGGGATCGAAACGGGCAATCAGGGTATCCGCTTGGTAATCGTGTAACCAGATATTTTTTGAAAAAATCCATACCCGGTGCTCATCAAGAGGTAACAAGGCGGTTTTGTTCAGCCAGCTGTATCCGCCGTGGGCTACGGCGCGGCGGTAGACCTTGCTCAGCATGCGATAATCCATGCTCGGCATTTGACCGATCAAGGCATCCTGGTAGTGATACAATCTTTCTTCCGGAATGGATAGGGAAACAAAGGTAGCATGGCGCCGGTAAAAAGGAGGGTCTCTCTCACTCTTGAAATACAGCGTACTGTCGTCAAAGCGGAGAAGCTCGACGTATCTTCCGTTGCTCACTACCGGGTAATCTTCCCTCCGGAAATACTGAAAATTCTGACCGTCGAATCGTGCGATACCTGCGTGGGTAGCCAGCCAAAGAAATCCGTGCTGATCGAACGCCATCGACCGAATCGAGTTTTGGGGTAAACCCTGGCGCGAAGTATACTGCTGCCAGGCGTAGTCATCCTGCTGGCCAAATACGGGCGCCACCATCCAACAAAAAATGCAACACCACCAAATAGCCATTTCCCTCATGATACATCGGTGTTAACTCTTCTGAACGTTGTAAGTGTCGGCCAACCGGGCGAGTTCAATGGTATTGGTCACTCCCAGCTTATCGAAAATCCTTACCTTGTAAGTAGCGATAGTACTCATTTTAAGACTGAGCTGGTAGGATATCTCCTTTACGCCCATGCCCTGCAGCAGGTAGGTCATTACGGTGGTCTCCCGTTCGGATAATGCATCAAAAGGATTGAGATCGTTCCGGTCATCCCGGGGGTAATATCCTTGCGGCTGTGTGAGGCCCGAACTGTTGTACGGACGCTTGAGTAAGAAGAGATGTAAAGCGTCCCGAACGTTTTTTTCGTCTTCCATTTTGCTTAAAAAGCTCAGTGCGCCTAGCCGCAGGAGTCGATTTCCGAAAATCACCTCCGAGCTCATGGTGTAAATCATGATCGCCAGATCAGGGTACTTTTTGCGGATATCCGCCACGTGGGCAATGCTGTTGCAGTCACCCAATTGTAAATCGAGAATCAGGTGGGTGTAGGACTTTTCCTCCAGAGCCCGATGCAACTGATGGCAGGAATCGGCCTGGGTCACGTTGCGGACATTGAAATAATCCCGGAGCAGATACTTCAATCCGGTGCGTATGATTGCGTGATCATCGGCTATCAGTATTCTCGGATTGGGATCGGATGCGGGCATACATACTATTTTTTGACCCTTTAAATTTAGAAATTATTGTGTTATAGAGGAGCTTCTTTTACCCCTCAATGTCTGCTTTCAACAGCGGTCTTCAGTATTCCCATGGCCTCCGGCTTTTAATTGAAACTTGAGTACTTATTTACAGGCTGTGATGATGGATTCCCATAAACGATTGGGATGTTACCTAAGGGTTTTAGTGCAATCTTCTCTCGTTTATGATATTTTGCAAAGCCTTCTTTTTTCCTTTACTCCTGGCTGATAATTGGTGCACTTATTTATAAATATAAATAACTTAATTTATTCCGATATTCTGCATTAATTCAATTAACTGATCCTGAAAATGCAAAAAATCCTGCTGTCCTTTTTTCTGTGTATATTCAGCATGAAAAGCTTTACCCAATCTACTAACATCTTTCTCGACGGCTACTTCGAGGATTGGCTCTCTTTTCCAGTCATCCAGAATCCAGGTGCAGGGTCTAAATTTAAGGAGCTATCTGTTACCAATGATGAAAACTACTTATTCATACGTATACAGATCAATCAGGAGATTCTGATTCAGGAAAGCGACCTGATTCTATACGTCGATGGTGATAACGACCCCGCCACGGGAGCGCCCCTTGCGGATATGGGGGCAGAGTTCTTTTACCACTTCGGCGAAAAAGAAGGGGAATACCTCAACGGATTTCCTATCGATCAATCGCATTTTGGACTGATCAGTATGCCGACCTTTACCAGTAGCGAGTTCGAGATCCGCATCCGGCGCGATGCAACGCCGCTGGGGGTACGCGACCTGTTCACAACAGATACCATCCGTCTACTGTTGGCCAGCGATAGCGGAACCGATCAGATTCCGAGCGCCGGCGCTTTGTCCTATACCTTCACCCCTGAACTTTCGGAACCCTACGCTCCTTTGGCATTAGCGCCGCCCGATACAGGCCTGCTGCGCATTGCCGCCTACAACGTGCGTAACGATCGTCCCTTTAGCCCTACCTTTACCGATGACTTCGACCGCCTCCTGCGGGCTATCGACGCTGATATCTTTTGCTTCCAGGAGTTTGTCAGCAGTTCGGCCAGCCGGGTTAAGGACGTCCTGGATAAAACACTTCCGACCGGCACCTCCAAAGGTTGGCATGCCGTAAAGCTCGACCGCGACAACGTTACCCTCAGTCGCTATCCGATCTTGCTGTCCTTCGACCTGAGCTTCGAAGGCAATGCTACGGCTAGTTTAATCGACTTACCCACAAATTTTGATAAAGATCTGTTGGTTATTAATGTGCACGCTGCTTGCTGTAGTTTCGATACAGAACGCCAGTTGCAGTTCGATGCGATCGCTGCTTTCCTTCAAGAAGTGCGCCGGCCAGGCGGCCGGCTTACCCTTCCCGAAGGTACGTCTATCTTAATCGCCGGTGACCTCAACCTGGTAGGCTTTCAACAGCAACTGCATACCCTGCTTGAAGGCGACATCCAAAATACGGATCTTTTCGGTACGGCCAACCGGCCCGACTGGGACGGTACGCCACTGGCCGAGTTGGTTCCTTTACACACCGACCAACCGTTGGCTACGACCTGGCGCAATCCTATTTCCTTATTTACGCCAGGCCGGTTAGACTACATACTTTATACCGATAGCCAGCTCGAGGCCCGCCACCAATTTGTATTGGAAACCAATGCGATGACTTTTGAGCGCCTCGTCGATTTTGACCTGCAACCCACTGATACCGATTTCTCGGATCACCTTCCGGTGGTAGCCGATTTTGCACTCAAGCCCACCGTCGTCAATACCGTGAGCCCGGCTCCGACGACTACACTCGTATCGGTTTTTCCCAACCCATTCACCGAACGGTTTTCGGTGCGCCAAGTGGGCAGCCCGGAGACGCTGCACTTAAGGCTCTTTGCGTTGGACGGACGGCTGGTTTGGGAAGATCTATCAGATGCACAGATTTACGAGGCCGCTGTATTCCATTTGCCGGCCGGAACTTATACCCTGGAGGTACGCCAGGCGCAGTCGGTTCAGCAGGTACGGCTAATTAAGCTAAGCAACCGCTAAGGTTATTTCTTTTTGTGTAGGTCCTAAGAAACCGCTTTGTCCAGCAGCATCGCTTCCTGTAGAATTTCATTCTGTACCTCTTCTGAAATGTCCGATACCTTTCCGATTCAACTCCCAAAATTTGTTGGCATCCTTTGCTTTTCAGCAGCCACTGGCTATTGGGTAGCCAATGTAGATACCATAAATGAAAGCTTCGACGACCCACACCGTTCCTCAAATTGTGGACTGCTCGGTATCCAGCAGATTACACAATTTGTACAAGATCCGCGCTCCCACGTTGCCATCCCAATTATGGGGAGGGCCAGCTACCTCACAGAGGTCAAAACCAATTACCTGGCGGCCAGATTCGAATAGCCGGTTGAGTAGATATATGGCTTCCTGGTAGTGTAGTCCCCCCGGAACCGGAGTGCCGGTGTTGGGGCATAGAGCAGGATCCAAACCGTCGATGTCGAAAGAGATATATACTTTCTTTGGTAATTCGTCGACGATACGCTCGCATTGCTGCTTCCAGTTCAAACCATGAAACAGGTTGTGGCGCAATTGTTCTTCGTAGAAAACGGTCACACGATCTTCGTGTGCTTCAGCCAATTGCATTTCGGCTTCACAGTAATCGCGAATACCAACCTGTACCAACTTCTGGACCCCTTCCAATTGCAGGGCATTATAAGCTATAGAGGCATGGCTATGGGTAAAACCCTGGTAAGCCTCGCGTAGATCCATATGCGCATCGATTTGTAAAATGCCGAACTGTTCATGCCGGTCCTGCAGAGCTTTCAGGTAGCCTAATGATACGCTGTGTTCGCCACCGAGCAGACCGACTGCTTTGCCGGCTTTCAGCAGGGCGGCCGTTTCGCCCTTTACCCAATCCTTGAGCAATTCCGTAGCCCGGTTGATTTGGTCGACCACTGCCTTAATCTCCGGTTCGTTTACCGGACTGTGCCCTTCCAGCCAATCAATGTACTGACGTGCTGCTGGCCGCATCTGTCCGTTGCGGTTTAGCCAATCGTCGGAAGGCGGCCGGAAAAAGATACCACGCTTCCAGCCATCGGGGCGAACCGGATCGTACAAGTCGAGTTGGTAGGAGGCCTCCAAAATGTTTTTGGGAGCACCTGCGGTTCCTGCCCCGTAAGAAGCAGTTACGTCCCAGGGTACCGTTAGCAATACGATATCTGCGTCTTCTTCGGTGAAGGGAAGTCCGATGAAGTTTCTGTTTTTGCGGCCCACTCCGTTTGGGTCGAACTGGGCAATCTTTTCCGCTTTGCTCCGCATTTTTTATTTGGAATATAAAAATTTGATCGCATTGATCCTAAACCCACAACTAAAACAAAAACAATATGTTTTGTAAAAAAACAATTTCGTTTAAAATGGATCATTTGCTACGCGGCCGCGGCGCCCAAATCAACACGCCCAATCCTTTTCACGCCCTTATTTACGACGAAGTGCCGCTCCATGGAGGCCAGCGCACTACTTATACGGAGGTTTTTCCCAAAACCATTCTGAATAAAGTTGAAAGTCCCGACATCGGTATGTCATGGTCGATGAATCCCTATCAAGGTTGCGAGCACGGCTGTATATACTGTTATGCGCGCAATACCCATACCTACTGGGGCTATAGCGCCGGACTGGAATTTGAACAGAAAATTTTGGTCAAGAAAAATGCGCCGGAATTGCTGGATCGCGCCCTACAGAAAAAGTCCTGGAAGCCTTTGCCCATTATGCTATCAGGCAATACGGATTGTTATCAGCCGGCAGAACAACACTTCAGCATCACGCGCCGCATCCTGGAAGTGCTATGGAGCCATCGTCACCCGGTAGGTTTGATTACCAAAAATAGCCTGGTGCTGCGTGACTTGGATCTGCTGCGCCAACTGGCCGACGAACGCTTATGCAAGGTATCTGTGTCGTTGACCACTATGAATGAAGAACTGCGCCGGTTGCTCGAACCCCGTACAGCCAGCGTACCGGCCCGCCTGAAAACCATAAAATTGTTGGCTGAAAACGGCATTCCTGTAAACGTGATGCTAGCACCCATCATCCCGGGTCTGAACGAACATGAAATCATGCCTATGGCCGAAAGGGCAGCGGAACTGGGTGCCCGTTCCGTCCACTATACGATGGTGCGCCTCAACGGCGACGTCGCTGTTATTTTCGAAGACTGGATCCGAAAAGTCTTTCCCGACCGGGCTGGAAAAGTACTGAAAAAAATCCAGGAGACACATGGGGGCCAACTGAACGACAGCCGCTTCGGCACCCGCATGCGAGGGGAGGGTCAAATTGCTGAAGTTATTCGCCAGCAATACCTTCTGGCTAAGCGCCGCTACTTTGCAGATAGAGCTATGCCCCCATGGAACCTGGAGGCCTACCGCCGCAATCCAGGCGGGCAATTAGCTTTATTTTAATGGTAGCGTACCCTTTGTCAGATCTGCACCACTTCTCCGGTTTGGGCTGCCTCGATAATTGCCCTTACGATCTGAATATCTCTGTGGCCGTCTTCACCCGGAACGAGTACCGGCCAATCTTCTTTAATAGCGAGCGCATCATCGTTCATCTGTCTTACCTGTTGGTCGCCTAACATCTGGTCGATGCGCTTACCGTCACTTGTGTGGCCCCGGATGTTGCTGTAGGATTGCATGGGTGCTAGTTCGTACCAGCCGCGTTGGCAATCGACCCGCAGTCGATTAATCGACTGGCCCACACTGGTCTTACCGTCGGCGATTAGACCATTGGCGAAACGCAATTGAAAGGTGGTAGTTTCATCGACTTCAGTGAAGATCTGCGGTCGCTGAGTTGACTGCTCGGCGCGTATCACTTCTATTGGTTCCATTTGGGTCGCATAGCGAATGGCATTGATGGGGTAGACACCCATATCGTAGAGGGCGCCGCCGCCCATATCGCGCTCGAAACGCCACCCCTTACCATTGCCGCCGCCATTATATCCGGCCATTGCAGTGACGTGCTTAAAATCACCGTAAGGTTTCGACTTGGCGTAACTGATGATGGTCTGGGTATCAGGTTCGTGCTGCATACGGTACCCGATACTCAGCTTAACCTTATTCTGGCGGCAGGCTTCGATAATGCGGGTGCACTCCTCGGGCGTCATGGCCATTGGCTTTTCACACCATACATGTTTGCCGGCGTTGGCGGCGATCAGGCTGTATTTCATGTGTAACCCAGTCGGTACTACGATGTAGACAATATCGATTTCGTCATTGTCGGCAATGGTATGCATATTGTCGTAGTTATAGACGTTACGGTCCTTAATGCCATAGCGTCGCTGCCATTTCGGTATCTTCCAGGGGCTGCCAGTCACGATGCCCGCTAGGTAGCAGTGTTTGGTCTGTTGCAGGGCCGGCCCCAACTGACCGGTACTGTAGCTGCCAAGTCCGACCAAGGCTACGCCGAGTTTATCCTTTGGCCGTCTGAATTTTGGCAGCCCAAGGACTAGTGCAGCAGTGGAGAAAGTAGTTTTGCGAATGAATATTCTGCGTTGCATGTCTGCCAGTTGTGTGGTGTTCTTAAAAAACTTGGAATTTGTGGATTAAGTTTACTTGGTGCCGGGGTTAACGGGCGTTACGATCCTGACGATAGAGGGCAAATCCTAACTCAGAACACCTCTTCCTTTCAACTCGATATCGCAGGCGACTCTCCCGCTTCGCAGGAAGTAGGCGGAGTACTGCTCTTTTACCTCTAATTTCCCTATATTGAACAATACAAACCAAACCCACCTGACATGAACAATAATCGCCCTAATCTTTTTGGCTTAGGCCTGCTGGTCGGTATCGGGGTCGGCTTTTGGCTGAACACACAGAGCGGCCGGGAATTCCGCAGAAATCTCACTGCTGATCTCGAACGTTTCGGGAATGACCTGACCGACAAGGTGAATCGCATGGCCGAGCAAGGCCGTGAACAAGCTGACCACCTCTCGCACGATTCGCGCGAAACCTTGGCGGCGACCGCCGAAAAAGCCAGTAGCATCGTGGGTACGGCTGCCGACAAGATCGAAAAAGGAATGCACAAGGCGCAGGAAGCACTTGAGAAGAAAGCCAAAGATCTGCGCGACCAAAACGACTAACTAATGGACCAACCGACTAAGGACCACGACCCTATAGAAACCCTCGGAGAATCGATGGGGTATGCCAAAGCCTATTTCGACAGCCAAACCCAATATCTGAAGCTGCAGTTGGTAGAGCGCATCGCCCTCACCGTGTCGGCTCTGGTGACGCTTACTGTCATTCTTTCGCTGTTCACTGTGGTGCTGATCTTCGGTATGGTCGCCTTGGGTTTTTATCTGGGCGAGCTGATGGGAGCTGATTACATGGGCTTTCTTCTGGTGACCGGTATTCTATTCCTGCTGCTGATTTTCACCTTGTTGTTGCGCCGGCTGCTCATCACGAACCCATTAATCGGGCTGCTGATCAAAATTATGAATCATTAGTAGGTTATGGCGAATTCAATCAATAACCTCCAAGAATTGAGAGCTGCTCAGGAAAACGCTAAGCGTAGAGCCGATTTTGCCTGGGCGCAGTTGTCGCAAAGCGTACAGGTAATACGCGAAGACACACGTGATGCCTTTATCGACACAGCCAGTTCGCCCTTGAAGATTATTGGCATAATTGGCACGGTAATCCGCTATTTGCTAAGGATGCGGTTGCGGTCGGGTAGGGCAAACCAAGCCTATGCTGCCTCGATGGAGAAAGAATCACCGCCATTTACCTGGTTAGTAGCCATCGATGCCGCTCTAAATCTGGTGCGCTCTTACCTACGGATGCGGAATAGAAGTGAATAAATTTTTTATCCGTGTCAACCCAGGATCTTGTCAAAACCGAAACTTAATTATGAAACACCCTACCTTTCTTCTTTTCGCCTGTCTGTTTATTGCCCAATTCAGTATCGCTCAGGACAATCCGCTGTGGTTGCGCTATCCCGCCATTTCTCCCGACGGCAGCACTATCGTTTTTTCCTACAAAGGCGACCTTTGGCGGGTCGATGCTACCGGTGGGCTAGCCTATCCGCTCACCCTGCACGAAGCCCACGACTACATGCCTGTATGGTCACGTGACGGTCAGCAGATTGCCTTTGCTTCGGACCGCTACGGCAATTACGACGTATTTGTGATGGCGGCCCGAGGCGGTAATGTGCGGCGGCTGACCTACCATTCTGCTGATGACCATCCGTCGGATTTCACGCCTGATGGCCAGCGGGTATTGTTCGCCTCAAGCCGTCTGGATGCAGCCAGCAACCAGCAGTTTCCTTCCGGGGTGCTGCCCGAGTTATACAGCACCCCGGTAAGCGGGGGTAGGGTGCGCCAAGAGCTGACGACGCCCGCCGAGTGGACCCGCTACAACAGCGCCGGGACCATGCTCGTTTTTCACGATCGCAAAGGATACGAGGACCCCATGCGCAAGCACCATACATCCTCCGTTACGCGAGATGTGTGGCTGTACGATTTGGAAAGCGCAACCTATACCCAATTCTCTAGCTTTGAGGGCGAAGATCGCAATCCGGTTTTTGTACCCGGACAGGAGGCGGTCTATTATCTCAGTGAGCGAGCGGGCGACTTCAATGTTTTTCGCCAATCAATTTATACTGATGAAGCCATCGAGCAACTGACCAGTTTCGAAAAGCATCCGGTGCGTCACCTTTCGGTGAGCGACAACGGTTTGCTCTGTTTTAGCTGGAATGGCGAGTTGTACACCCTGCGTCCGGGTCAAGAGCCCCGGAAGGTTTCTGTGCAGACTATGGCCAGTGACCGCTATAACGAACGCGAGATCCTGCCAGTCAACGCTAAGATCACTGATATGGCACTGTCCCCCAATGGCAAGGAAGTAGCTTTTGTGGTGCGGGGCGAGGTATTTGTGGCTTCGGTAAAAGAAGGTACCACCCGCCGCATCACCGAAACACCCGAGCAGGAGCGCAGCGTGAGCTTCCATCCTGACGGACGCAAGCTCATCTACGCGGGCGAGCGCGATGGCAGCTGGAATGTTTACGAAATGGCAATCGTGCGCGACGAGGAGCCCTATTTCTTTATGGCCACTTTGCTCGAGGAAAAAGCATTGGTGAACTCGGAAAAAGAAGAATTCCAGCCCCGGTACTCCCCCGACGGAGAAGAGGTCGCCTATCTGGAAGAGCGTACTGAGCTGAGGGTGATCAACCTGAAATCAAAAGACCAACGTACCATATTGCCCGGCGACCTGAATTATTCCTACTCCGATGGTGATCAGCATTATCAGTGGTCGCCTGACGGCCAATGGTTCCTGGTGGAATACCTGGCCAATAATGTTTGGATTCAACAGGCCGGACTGGTAAAGGCTAATGGAGTAGGGGAGGTGATCAACCTCACCAAGAGTGGCTATTCCGATGCCCAGCCCCGCTGGATGATGGATGGCCAAATGATGATGTGGTACTCTGATCGCGATGGACAGAAAAACCACGGTAGTTGGGGTGGTGAAGGCGATATCTACGGCATGTTTTTTACCCGGGCCGCTTATGATCGTTTTCAGCTAGACGAGGAAGCGTACGCCATTTGGAAAGAAGAAAAGGAAAAGAAAGAGAAAGCGAATGACCAAGAAGAAGATGATGATGACGAAGATGAAAAAGCCATGGAGCCCCTGGAAATCGAGTTGGACGGCATCGAAGACCGCAAAACCAAGCTGACCATACACTCTTCCGACTTGGGGGGCGCTTATGTCGACAAGGCTGGAGAGAACTTGTACTATCTGGCTAAGTTTGAAAAGGGCTACGATTTGTGGAAAACCGAATTGCGCAGCAAGGATACCAAGATCCTCGCCAAATTGGGCGCCAAATCGGTAAGCGATATGCAGGTTGATGAAAAAGAAGAGCACCTCTTCGTGTTGGCCGACGGTAAAATCCACAAGATTGAAATCAAAGAGGGTAAGGCCGAGCCAGTGAAGATTAACGGGGAAATGGTGCTCAACGCCGCAGCCGAACGCGCCTACCTGTTGGAACATATCTGGCGTCAGGTAGAGAAAAAATTCTATCTGCCCGATTTGCATTCCGTAGATTGGGGTTTTTACAAGGAAGCCTACCAACGCTTTTTACCTCACATCAACAACGGTCACGATTTTGCAGAAATGCTGAGTGAACTGCTTGGAGAGCTCAACGCTTCGCATACCGGAGCCCGATACCGGCCGGAGATCAAGGCCGGAGACGAAACAGCTGCTTTGGGGCTTTTTTACAACCAGCAACATACCGGCGACGGTTGGAAGGTCGTCGAAGTGATGGCGAAGGGGCCTTTTGATAAGAGCGAGTCGGAAATGAGGCCTGGGGTAATCATTGAGAAAATTGATGGTAAAGCACTGTCGACTGACGTCAATCCCTACGCACTGCTCAACCGCAAGAAGGGGAAGCCAACGTTGGTATCGCTTTACGATCCCGCTACCCAGAAACGCTGGGATGAACGAGTGGAGCCCATCAGCCTGGACGAAGAGAATCAGCTGCGCTACCAGCGCTGGGTCGATAACTGCCGGGAGTTGGTCGACAGCCTGTCTGGTGGCAATATCGGTTACGTGCACGTGCGTGGTATGAATGACAAAAGCTATCGCACCGTTTACGAAGAGGTGCTGGGTCGCAATGCTAGCAAGGAAGCCCTGATTGTCGACACCCGTTTCAACGGCGGCGGCTGGCTACACGATGACTTAGCAACCTTCCTGAGTGGCGAGCAGTACATCCGTTTTCGTCCGCGCGGGCAAGAACTTGGCGCCGAGCCCCAGTTCAAGTGGCGGAAACCATCAATTGTAGTCATGAGCGAAAGTAACTACTCCGATGCACACATGTTCCCCTTCGCTTACAAAGAACTCGGCATCGGTAAGCTGCTCGGAATGCCCGTACCCGGAACCGGCACTGCCGTTTGGTGGGAGCGACTGCCCACCGGCGACCTGGTCTTTGGCATACCTCAAGTAGGCATGTTAACCAATGATGATAAATACCTGGAAAACAACCAGTTAGAACCAGATGTCAAAGTGCCTAATGATCCCGGTCTGGTGGCTCGTGGCCGCGACCAGCAGCTGGAAGCTGCCGTAAAGGAGTTGCAGCAACAACTGAAGAAAGCGAAGCCGTAATGGAATTGGTTTTCGTGGTCTTTGCCGATCCGTCACCTGCACGACCTATTTAATCGGGTAAAAGGGCAGGAGAGCGGCCGGCATTGCGTAGGTTAGGTTGTATGCTAGCCAGCAAGACACCCGACCTACGCCGAACGTGTATGATCCTTGCACTGATCGTCGCGACAGCTGCCGGAATAAAAGCCCAAGGTCGTTTGGTGCGTATTGAAGACCGGTTTAAAGTAGGCATGGCGACGGGCTTTAACTTTGCCCAGATCGATGGGGACGACTATCAAGGCTATCGGAAGCGGGGCCTGAACGTTGGATTGCAGGGCATCGCTGTGCTGAGCGAAAAGACCTTTTTGAGTTTGGAAATGCAATTCAGCCAACTGGGCGCTCGCCCCAGCGAGAAAGAAATCGCCAAAAGCAGCAACACTTACATTGAGATCCGGCTGGACTACGTAGAAGTACCCGTTATGCTGCACATTTTAGGCAAACCCAAAGCCCATGGCACTTATTTTGCAAGTGACCTTCAGATTGGATTTAGCTACGGCCGGCTAGTGGGGGTAACTATTGATAATTACGCTTCACCGCGGGTCAATTCCCGTAATCCGCTACTGAAGCTTGCCGCGCGCCGGCCCGAATTTGATGACCGGCAATGGTCAATGGTTTTCGGATACCAACACAGTTTTGGACCGAATTTCGGAGTCCAGCTGCGGCACACCATGGCTTTCAACCCATTTTTCCGTGTAAAAGATCCGGCTCAGGACGATCTGGCCACAATGCGCTCGTATTTTTTGAGCCTGGGCGCTGTCTATGTATTAAAATAGGTACAGGTTAATTTCGCTTTGGCTTTTTCGCTCATGGCTATAAAAAATGCTGGCGCCGGTGGATATCTGTCCGGACGTGCAAGTCAGCAGCACCCAAGATTATTTTTATATTAGGATTTATTGTGAGCCAATAATTCCGACCGCCGCCCATAAAAATTGCCCATAATTTATATTATGTTAAATAAATAATTTCTAATCCATGTTTGATGCCCTCCCGGCCAATAGCCTTGTCCTGATCTTGGTCTCCTCTTTTGTCGGCGGATTCGTAGGAGCTTCCCTGAAGTTCGTCTTCGAGGTTTTGCTGCCCAACAACATCAAACAGCGCAAACAGGCCAACGAAATTTTTGACAAGTTCTCCAACCCAACCATTCGCTCAGCCGATGCTTTGCGCTCGCGTATCGCGAATTTCACGAGTGGACGTAATGAACGTTGGTTCGATACTTCCCCCTACTACAAAATGATCACCTTATACATTTTTGCTTCCTATTTCGCGTGGGTGGAAATATTGTACCGCAAGCTGGACTTACTGCGTTTTCAGGCCTCCAAGCGCAGCCGGAGGCTCCACTACCGGCTTAACCACGTAGAAAAAAGCTTCAACAATATCGACTACTTCTACCCGCTACTCCGCGAAGACCTCGACAAGGTATACCAAAGCGCCTTACCTAAATATTATTGCAAAGCCATCGGAGAAAAAATCATTTTAGATGCCAGCTTTGAACATCCGGCTGTCATGGACTTCACGACTTTTTATGAAACTTACCAACAAGACCCCGCGTACCGGGAGCTGTTTCAGCGACTGGAGTTTTTCCTGTCCAAAATTGCAAACCAATACCACAATCTGCATTGGGATCGAGTAATTTTGGTACAAATGAGCTTGTTGTCACTATTGAGTTCGCTCGATATCAAACACGTGCGTACCCGAAAATACAAAGTATCTGATTACCAGTTGCTTATGGGCCGTATCAACTACCCAACCGTTAAGGAGGTGCTCTTTCGGGATATTTACCGATACAATTTGAAAATACGGTTGTCGAACCGGTTCCGGCATATCCGAAATCGCCTACAGTATCGCTTCGATAATCTCCATAATAACCCCTATCATCCCATTCGGCAGCAAAATCTCGAGCCTGATTTTAGCTATGACTGTACCGGTCTTGATTTATCGCAGAGCCACAATCGTCGAAAATTGTACCTGGGAGTTGGCGAGCAAGCCAAGGATCGCGCTTTTTCCCTCCCCTACGCTACCCGCCAGGGTGTCATGCTGCTCAATGTGGGGCCGCCGGACCTACAAGCTGATGTGCTCGGCCGCATTCCGGGAAATTTGGCCACTATGAGTGGGAACTGCATCGATCCGGAAAAGGTGATCATTAATCTGGTCAAATAATTAGACGGTACTTAATTTTGGCTTATATTACCCCTTAACCTTACACTAAAACAACCATAATGAAAGTATTGAGCACAAGCATTTTAGGGTTGCTGTTACTAATCTGCACCACCCCTACTCTACTGGCCCAATCTCAACTTACCGATGAGCAAAAGGCGGAAATTAAAGCCCAGGTAACAGCCGAAGTAGAGGACTACTTCGCTGCACTAGATCTTACCGAAGAACAAAAAACGGAATTCGAGAACATCACCCGCAAGTATGCCGAAAAGATGAAAACGGTAGCCGAAAGTGACAGTGGCCGCCGCAAAAAGATGAAGGAACTCAAAGGTTTAAGCAATGCTAAGAATGAAGAAATGAAAGCCCTATTGAATGACGATCAATTTGCTGTCTACGAGGATAAGCGCGAAGAGATGAAGGCGCGAAGAAAAGAACTCCGCAAGCGAAAACAGTAAGCACCGAGATCCAGTTGGAACGGCTATTGTGGTCGTTCCAACTAGTTTAAAAAAAAAGTTCGCAAAAATACCTGCAAATATATTTACCCACTATTTTTTCATAATTCCGTCGATTAAATTGAGCGGGACCACTCCTGAAGGCACATTAACAATAACCATGTTTAGCAGGGAGTAAGCGTACTATTGGGAGGGGTGATCTTCGGTTATAGCGCCGAATTTTCTGGTCCTACGAATGAGGAGGAAATGCTTTGTGGATAACATTCAATAGTTAATCTTGCAATTGATAAGTTGCCGCTGAAGGTTTTCTATCTCGGCTTTGGGAATAGAATTTCCACGCAGATCTAATCGCCTCAAATTCAGTAGATTGATTATTGAACTCGGAAGGGCCGAAAGTTGATTTTCTGATAGGTCTAACCATTGTAAACTTTTTAGTACTCCTATATCTTTTGGCAATGCTACCAAGGCATTACCGGGTAACCTTAACTCCCTTAGCGCCGTAAGCCTGGTCAAGGAAGAAGGTAGTTTTTGAAGTTGTGGGTTCCATCTAATGACCAGAGCTTTCAGACCACTAAGTTCTCCAATACTTTTCGGAACGGATATCAAACTATCGATGGCAATGATCGCGAGGCGCTCTAACTGATCCAGTTTACCGACATTCATTGGTAATTTCTTGATTGAATTACAATGAGATATAGAAAGCTGTTTGAGGTTACTCAGGCCATTAACCTGGCTCACTAGGGTTGAAAAATCAAACTCTCCGATGAACCTTAGATTTACTAAGCTATCCAGATATTGAATACCTTGTATTGGGGGTGGCTGTTGATCGAATAGTGTATAATAAGTCAGGCTCAACCACTTTAGGGCATTCAAATTTTGAAAAATTATATCCAGGTCTGCGTCTTTATCATATTGAATGTGCAGCGTATCTAACTGAGTCAGATCTTTAATCCCTGTGGGTAAATCCTTTAATTTAGGGCTACTTATGTTAAGGTATTCCAGACGCTCCAATTCAGCTATGCTCTCTGGCAAGGACGCCAACGCATTCATACTGGATAGATCCAGGTGTCTTAAACGATGCAATTGCCCTATAGTCTTTGGCAACTCTGCAATCTCATCGTTATCATTTAAAATAAGTACCTCCAATTTTTTCAACTGTCCGATCTCAGGAGGTAGAAATAACAAATCATTATTCTCTAAATTTAAATAAATAAGCTGTTGTAGGTCTCCAATAGAAGGAGGTAAAGAGTTGAGTTTATTGTATTGTAATTCGAGTCGTTGTAGCTTTCCCAGAGCACCTATCGATTCGGGCAGTTCAGGCCCCAGATTATTATACGGTGCAATAAGATGCCGCAATTGGCTCAAGCGCCCGATACTAGTAGGTAGCTGAATTAGACTTTCGTTAAATTTTAGCTGCAAAGTTCTTAAACGGTTCAATTGTCCAATACCTGTCGGTAACTTCTGTAAACCAGTTTTCGATATGCTGAGGTATTTCAAGTTCGGAAAATTACCAAAGCTATCCGATAACTGTTGTAGTGCAGGAAGTTCTTCCAGATACAACTCTTCCAGTTCTACCAAATTATTCAACGTCCCGGAAAGTGCGGTCAGGGAATCATTTTCACCAATAACCAGTTTAATGTAATGATCATCTTTAGACTCAATTTTGTAATCCTCCTTCAGCAAATTACCTAAGGTATCCATCAGATAGGTATTGCCTTGCTTAGCTACAGTTGCCAGTCCTGCTGTATCGAACAATTCTGCTTCTTCCCACCTACCCAGCTTTTCGATTTCTTGTCCGTTTTTATCAATGTAGTAAAACTGGTCATCCTTAAAAGCTAAGGCAAAACGATCGCCAAAAAAGTAAAAGGCATCGATTAGCTGCTGCGCTTGCGCCAGGGCCCCTTCTGCCGTAAAGCGCAGTGAATCGGCCTCTACCCTCAGGTTATTGATTCGGGTAAAAAGCGCATCCTTGGCCCGGTCGATCCGGTCCACGCTATCGCGGCAGTAAACCTTGGCGGCATTGTAGTAATTCTGGGCACAACGAAAATCGCGCTCGGCTATGCAGCTGTCGGCCGCTTGCATGGAGTAAGTATACTTTTGGAGATTGCGGCAGCTTGTTTGACCTTTTAGGTTATGAGTCCAGCTACAAAGTACGATCAAGAGGAACAGCCTGTAAAGCATGGTTCGACCATTTGGGGTGATTAGAAAAGAATATCGCAGTCTGGCAATAGCTTTTGGAGTCGTTCAATTTCGGAGAAGGGCATGGGGTTGTTACTCAGATCGAGCCGTTTCAAATAAGGCAATTCCACGATACTTGCCGGAAGATTACGAAGCTGGTTGCCACCTAAATACAGGGTCTGCAAGTTTTGCAGTTGACCGATACTTTCGGGAAGCTCAGATAGCCGGTTCCCACCCAAGGTTAACGTCTCGAGTTGCTTCAGTCGAATAATGCTCGTTGGAAGGGCTTCGAACAAGTTCCCATCTATATGAAGGGTTTTCAATTTCTGAAGTTGTCCCAAACTTGCCGGCAGATCCGTCAGTTGATTGTACCTCAGGTCGAGGATTTGTAGTACCTCCAAGTCTCCCAGGTATTCTGGCAGTACGTTGAATTTATTGCCGCCCAAGGAAAGATATTGAAGGCGAGAAAGCTGTGCCATAGATCCTGGTAAATTCTGCAGTTGATTATCACCTAACAACAGCGTTGTCAGGTTCTGCAACTGACCAATGGATTCCGGTAATTCCCGAAGCTGATTAGCGCTTAGTTTTAGGGTATGCAGGTTTTCCAGCTGCCCAATATCCAATGGCAGTGAACGAAGCTGATTTTTATTTAGATCGGCTTTTTCAAGGTTTTCCAGCCGAGCAAAGGATGCCGGCAATTGGGTGAGCTGGTTACGGCTTAAGTACAGTGATTTTAGCTGCCTCAACTGCCCAAAGTCGGTCGATAATGCCCGGAGCTGGTTTTCATAAAGGTATAAGGATTGCAGTTGCGCCAGTTGGCCAAAGCCTGCTGGCAGACTGTGCAGATCATTCCCTCTCAGATCCAGGCTTTCCAGCTGTTTCAACTGACCGAAGTTAGAGGGCAATTTTGTTAGCGCATTATTAGAGAGGTTTAGCCTCCGCAGTCTTTTCAATTGACCAAAGCTCGTCGGCAGCACCTGCAATTCGTTATTTGCTAGTTCCAGTACTTCCAGCTTCTTGAGCTCCCCAAAGCTGGCAGGGAGAGTAGCCAGCTGGTTGCGCTCGAGCGTCAATATTTGCAATTGACTAAGTTGGCCGAGATTGGCTGGTAACTCCTTCAGCTCGTTAAAATCTAAATATAACGATTGCAATTGAGGAAGTTGGCCCAGACTTCTGGGTAGGCTTGTCAGTGTGTTTTCGGAAAGCAAGAGCAAAACTAACTGATTCCACCGAGACAAGTCAGGCAATTCCTTCCTTTGCTGTAATCTTAAATCCAGGGCCGTAATCTGCTGACCCATAGATTCTATGCGATAGGCTACTGGATAGGCCCTACCCAAAGTGTCTAACAAGAATTGCTTTCCATAGCGGTCCACAACTTTGGCCATTCCAATATAATCAAACTGTTCGGCTTTCAACCATCGCCCAAAATGCAGCATTTCATGGCCGTGTTTATCAATAAAATAAAACGCATTAGTAAAATCTCTTTCTCCGTAGGCCAGGGCATATTTATCCTTGTAAAAATAGAAGGCATCCACCAGCTTTTTTGCCTGATCCAAGGCCTCCTGGGCAACATTAAACAAAGAGTCCTTAGCTGCCCGCACCTGGTCGATACTATCTCGGCAATAGGTTTCAGCAGCACTGTAAAATTGCTGGGCACAGCGAAATTTCCCTTGTTCGATACAACTGTCGGCAGCGCTGAAGGCCAACCTATACTTATCCAGGTTCCGGCAATTCGATTGGGCAGTAAGCTGGAGGGTAAAGACCGATAAAATAAGCAGAGGCAAGCGATTCATTCTCGATCTATTTTGAATAAATTTGACAATGGGGTAATTGTTGGCGTATCCGCTCGATCTCCTGCTCGGGTAGCGGGTTACCAGATATTGAAAAGGACTTCAAGTTTGCCAATTGCTTTAAGTTTTCTGGCAGGCGCGTGAGTTTATTATCACGCAAGTCCAGGCCTAATAATCCTTGCAGTTGC
Source organism: uncultured Saprospiraceae bacterium (assembly GCA_964530825.1). Taxonomy (GTDB): domain Bacteria; phylum Bacteroidota; class Bacteroidia; order Chitinophagales; family Saprospiraceae; genus CAZHCA01. The sequence continues at coordinate 71,147 of CAZHCA010000017.1, read as the reverse complement.
CCGATGCTATCGGGTAGGTTGGTGAGCTTATTGCCCGCTAGATCCAGCTCTTGCAGGCTTTGCAGTTGGCCGATACTGACGGGTAGGCTCGTGAGTGTATTGTATGCTAAACCCAGCCTTTTCAGGCTTTGCAGCTGCCCGATGCTAGCTGGTAAAATCGCAAATTGATTAGAACCTAAATCTATCTCTTGCAGGCCTTGCAGTTGTTGAATATTCACCGGCAGGCTGGTAAATTGATTTCTACGTAAATCCAGCTCTTGCAGGCTTTGCAGTTGAGCCATGCTTTCCGGTAGGGCCGTGAGTTCATTATCGCTCAGATACAGCTTTTGCAGGTTTTGCAAATGCCCGATGCTGTCAGGTAGGCTTGTAAGTTGATTATGGAATAAATACAGCTTTTGCAGGTTTTGCAGTCGACCAATGCTTTCCGGTAGCCGCGTAAGTTGATTGGATCCTAAACCCAACTCTAGCAGATGTTGTAGTTGACCAATACTGGGCGGCAGGCCTGCCAGGTGATTTCTATTTAAATCCAGGCGTTGTAGGTTCTGCAGTCGACCAATGCTTTCCGGTAGCCGCGTGAGTTGATTATTTATTAAATCCAGGCGTTGTAGGTTCGGCAAATGGGTCAAGCTTTCGGGCAACCTCGTCAGTTGATTATGGGATAAATAAAGGTTTTGCAAGCTGTACAATTGCCCGATGCTTTCTGGTAAGCTCGTCAGTTGATTTCTTTGCACATATAGCGTTTGTAGATGCTTCAGTTGTCCGATTCTGACCGGTAGGCTGGTTAGTGCATTATCATCTACATTTAGCACTTGCAGGTTTCGCAAATGGGTCAAGCTTTCGGGCAACCTCATCAATTGATTGTGCGATAAATAGAGGTTTTGCAAGCTGTACAATTGTCCGATACTTTCTGGCAGGCGTTCGAGTTGATTATTAAATAAAAACAGTGCTTGTAATCGCTGCAGTTGACCGATGCTTTCCGGTAAGCTCGTGAGTTGGTTTTCATATAAAACCAGCATATGCAGATTTTGCAGTTGGCCGGTATTTTCCGGCAGACTCCTGAGTTGATTAATACCTAAAACCAACACCTGTAGTCTTTGCAATTGCCCAATACTTTCTGGCAGGCTGCCGAGTTGATTGCGAAATAAATCCAGCGTTTGCAGGCGTTTTAATTGGCCGATGCTTTCCGGTAAGCTCGTCAGTTCGTTAAAACTTAAGTCCAGTGTTTGCAACTCTTGTAGTTGCCCGATTTTGGACGGCAGGTTTGTCAGTCCATTTTCTGAAAGCAATAGGATGCGCAGCTGTTGCCATTTGGAAAGATCGGGTAATTCCCTGAGGTCTTGTTTCCTCAGATCCAGGGCCGTGATGTTTTTGGTGAGATTATCTATCCGAATAGCAACCGGATAGGTAGTACCCAGGGTATCTAATAGATAGTTGGTACCTGTTTCGTCAACTACCTTGGCATAACCTAGGTCATCAAATTGCTCGGCCTTGACCCACCGCCCCAATGCGTTCACCTCATCTCCCTGCCGGTCAATGAAATAAAACACGTTTTCATAATCTTTCTTTCCGTAAGCCAAGGCATATTTTCCATCGTAGAAATAAAAAGCATCGATCAGTTTTTGGGCCTGATCAAGGGCAGAACTTGCTGTCTGCAGGGCGACTTCGGTCACTTGCTGCAGGGAATCGGCCTCTACTCGCAGGTTATTAATGCGAATAAACAGCCGGTCCTTAGCCCGATCGATCCGATCTACGCTATCACGACAATAAACCTTAGCAGCATTGTAGTAGTTCTGTGCGCAGCGGAAGTCGCGTTGGGCATTGCAGCTGTCGGCCGCCTGCATGGCGTATTGGTATTTGCTCAGGTCACGGCAATGCGTCTCCGACTGACCATATATTCCAATGCTCAAAAAAAGGTTCCAAATAAAGACACAAAAACGGATCATAGGATGAGTGATATGATTACTGCCGAACTAGATTTTCTAGGCGCTGCAGATTGGGATTGTTAGGGTCCAGGGCCTTGGCTTCCCGCCAAATCTTGCTAGCGCCTACCTTATCGCCGATGGCCAAAAGGTTCTTGATATCCTCAACCATCGTGGCTACCTGCTTTTTGCGCTCGGCCTCGGCCTCTTCTTCGGCCTGGTCACGGGCGGTCTCGGCTTCTACCCTAGCAGTAGTTGCTACTTGCAATCGATCAAGCACCTGTTGGATAGAATCGGTCTGGGTTTCGGCCAGCCGGCGCAGGCTATCGGCAGTTTGCTCACGCTGTATAGCCAGATCGGCCAATTTTATGGCCTCCTGCTCCTGTTCCTGGGCTATGCGCCTTTGGGTTTGGGCATTTCGAAAAAACAAGCCGGCCAAGCCGGCTAAAAACAGGGCTACGATGGCCACCCCGGCTGCTACCCGGGTGCGGATGCGTGCCCGACGGGCATTGCCCTCGGCTTCTTTGCGCAAGCCTCGTTCCCGTTCGGCCTGGGCCTCCGCCTCCCGTAAGCGATCGTTAGCACGGCGCTCGTTTTCAGCACGGCTCTCCATAACTCGGCCAGCCAATCTTTTGGGATATGGTAAATAAGCTTGGTAGGGACGCAAAAAATCCAGATCCTCAGGAGAAAGCAATCCTTGCTTGTCATCGTATACCCGATACACCTCCCGGGCGCGCTCCCGCATTTGCATCTCTTCGGTCAGGTTCTGCCCCACCACCTGGGCTAGGGTGTCGTGGCTGATTTCGTACTGGATGCGTTCGCCCGAGCGCAGACTACGCACGATGCGCCGACGCTCTAATTCTTGGATCAATTGGTATAGGGGGGTATTCAAGGTCACTTGGTTCTGGGTCAGCTGGGCCTCTACCTCCCCCACTGATAGCTGCAGCTTGGTATGGCGCTCGGAGATCATGCAAGCTAACACTTCCAGCGGGACCTGCTGCCCGTAGGATGCGCCCAACTCTTTCAACTGACGTTTGAGAAAGCTATCCAGGATACCTTCCAACTGGTCGGCTTCCTGGACCAGGCCGGCCCGTAGCACGGGGCGATCTGATTGACCGTTTTCCAGGACGGCCCGCTCCCATAGCTCGCTCAAAAATACCTGAACGTGCGACAACTCTATCTCGCGCCGCTGGTCGGGTAGGCGCGACAGGATGAGTTCGGCCAAAACTTCGCTATTGGTCACCGCAAAGGCGGAGTTGTACTTGGGGGCCTGCAGGGTCTTCCGAATCACCTCGTATACGTTGCGGCGGCCCATTTTTTCCAGGCGATAGCGGTATTGGAAAATACTCGGGCAGTGGAGCTCAAATTCGAAAAGGTGGCCAATGAACTCCTCCCGCATGACCAACAACACCCGGCAGGGTATACGCTGGCGGATGAGGCGATCGAGGCGTTGGAAAAATTCAACCTTTTCCCCTTCCCCACCCGAGATCAGCAACTCCTCAAACTGATCGAAAAGCAAGTAAATGGGCTGATAACGTTTGGCAAACAATTGCTCGATGGCGTCGCCAAAAGAGCGGTCGGGATCGCTGGGCAATTGGGAGGCGGGCTCCGGGTCGAGCTGATTTTTCAGGGCGGCATTGATCTGGGCAAATACCGAGGCATTGATATTGGCCCCCTTACGAATGGTGAGGGCATACCAATCGGCATCGGAAAATTGGTTGCGCAGGCCGCACTCGATCAGGCTGGTCTTGCCGGCACCCGATGGACCGTAGACCAGCAGGTGTTTTACCCCACTGAGGGCCTCGTATAACTCCTCGGTCTCCTTTTCGCGCCCGAAGAAAATGTCGATGTCTTGTTCCTGGTAGGCATCCAGAAACTTGAAAGGCGACCGCCGCGTGCTCATTTTCTCAAGGATTTAAACAGCGATTGCATTTGTTCGAATAGCTCGTCGAGTTTCGGTTGGTTGTTGTTCTGGGCCCTAACGGTCAGATACTTATTGCTTTTGACCGGCCGATCGTCCAGGGGTAATTCGTTTTTGTAGAGGGCAAACTGGTACTGCCACTTTTTGGCATCATAACCGGTAAAATAGTAGATCTCAGGCGTCTGGGTAGGCTTGGTGGCAAACACACTTTGATCGATGATGAAAGGGGACAGCGATGGGTAGCTGGCCGGATCGGCGATCTGCTGCAGTCCTAGCTCTACGTTGCTACCACGCAGGAGGAGCACGCTCTTATTGTAGGTGAAAACACCCTCTCGCATCAGGCGGCGGTATTCTTCCTCCCCTGACGTCTCAGAAAACAGCTGATCATACACGCCGTGCAACTCTCCGTATTCGTGTACAAAATTCTTCTGGGTGCCAAGGCGATAGCTCAGGTTGATGTCTTTGATCGACACCAGGCGGTAACTGGCCAGAAAGCTTAGGCGCCGCAGCCAGTAGACCAGGGCTGTGAGGTATTCTTGGAGCAACTGGGCCAATTGGTCATTTTCCGGCGCCTGAATACCGCGCCGCAGGCGCTTGCGCTGGTCTTCCATAAACACGACAGCGCCAAAGAGTTCGGTCTCGGGTTCGCGCAACTCTTCGGCAATTTCCGAAAGCTGGGCAACAAACCCGCCTTCGGCGACTTGGTCCAGTTGGTCGGTGGCCACGATCAGCAGGTCCAGGTAGTCAAAATCAAGGTAATCCGCTCCACTCATACACAGGAAGGCCTTTACTGCCGGCAGGACCTTCGCTGGTTGGGCCTGCACCAGCTGGATGACCTGCAAATAACATAGGTAGCGCAGTGAGCTTTGGAAGGCCTCGGCCAGAAACGACAGCCGGCGCAGATTCTGCTTTTTGCCAATGGGGGTCTCTAGCTTTTGCAAGAACGTTTCAATCAGCCAGCCGTAGTGCGAGAAGACATCCATGGGGCGACTGCCGACGGCCACGTTTTGTCGCAAAAGGGCCTGCTTGAGGCTCTCCACCCAGCGGTTTTCGTCGGTGATCAGGTTGTCGACTAGCTCTTCAGGCAGGATCTTACTGCCCAGCCCTCGCTCCAGGGCGAAGCTAAAGTTAGCCTCACTGATGCTCTGGATATTGTAAATTTTATCGGCTACCTGAAAGGATTGGGCCTGCTGTTCCTGCAAGAGTTGCTCCAGATTTTCGAGTCTGCGCAACACCTCATGCACCTGCCCGTCGATACGAACAGTTATTGTACGGTCGTCCATACCTTGGATGACGATGCGTTGTGGGTTAGCCGTGTTGGCGGGGTCTTGCATATGTTCCGGGTAGGGTTAGAAGAAATCGGCCTTGTCGATTTTATCAATATTGTAAATCTTACCAGCATTCTGCACAGTGGTGGGACCGGGCACAGGGGCGTCGGGGTTGCTGCCGGGGTTGTCGTCATCGTCATCGGGCGGGAACTGGTCCAAAAGGAAGAGGGCCGACTGCGTCAGCTGATTGAATAGTAACTGGGCCTGACTGTTGCTAATTACACCGCTTAGCTTATCCGACTGGTAGCTGCTGAACCGTCCAGACAAATGGATAAGGGCGTTTAGGAGGTCTTTGTCAGCCAATCGATCGGCGGCGGCTTTCATGCGTTGGATAGCCTGTTCGAGCAGCCCCTTACTGATGAGGTCTTGGATTTCGGTGTGTAGCATAAGTTCTGGAGTTATATTGCCTTGTGGAATTTAGAAAAAAAATAGTATAACCCCTATAGATTGCTAAAAGACACCGCGACCAGTAGCGAGAAAAACCGCCGAGTAAAAGCCACCACACAATAAACAGGTTTTGGCATGTTGGGTAAATACAGATGGATAACGACCAGGGCTGTTTCCCGACCGCTGTCCCCTTTTGGTTTTAATCCTGGCGGGCAAAAACCCGCTTTAAAAGATCAGTGGTGCGGGCTGTGGGATCTTGGCGAATTTCGGCCTCCTTCACTTCGATCAGACCAAACAGGCCGTCGAGCGCCTCGTTGGCTACGTGGTCGTCTAGTTCGGGGTTGACATCTTCTAAAATCGGTATTTTGTTATAGGTCGTGGTCGCTTCGCTCCAAAGCTTTTTGGCGCCCACCTCGTCTAGAGAATTACCAATGACCGGGCGGAATTTGTCGTACAGCTGCTGACGAGTAGTGCGCTCCAGAAAGCGCGTGGCGGCATCGTCCTCGCCCATCAGGATGTCGAACGCATCCTGGATGGTGAGCTGTTGGATAGCGCTGACGAAGATTGGGCCGGCCTCTTGGGCCGCCAATTCGGCTCCTTCGTTGATCTTTTTGATCAGGTTTTGCTCAATATTTTGGAAGCCCGGGATGGCCCGCAATTTCTCAGTGACCACCTCTGCCTCTTCGGGTAGCAGGATTTTGTAAATGCTTTCGTAATAGCCGTTTTCGCGAGCCAGGTTCTGTACGGCTTCTTCAACACCTTTGTCGAGCGCTTCTTTGAGGCCGGCACTGATGACCGCATTGTCGCCGCTGCTTAGGACTCCGGCGGTTTGGTCAAGTACGTCGCCAAGGTTGGCATTGCAGCCGGTTCCTAATAGGAATACTGAAAAAAGGGCTATCCAATTGATTCTTTTCATGGTCGTGTTTTTGAAGGTAAAGATGTCAATAAAGGTAGCAGGAGTTGGTATAGTGACCTGCAAAATTGCCTAGAAGTTTAGGGAGTTTAGAGGCCTGGTTTTAAAGTACCATTCAATGGTCGCTACTTCCTCCTAGATCCCCATCATTCCGCCTCCAAAAGAGGCACATTGAGCCGCCAAGGCCGAGGGCTAGTCGTAACCTCCAATTAAGAACGCTACCCTTCTCAAAAATTTAACCCACGATTTACAGTTTTTACCCAAGAATAATGGATTTTAAGGTCGTTACAATCGACCAAACTCAAGATTACATGAAACATCTTTTTTTATTAGTTGCAGCTGTTATGGCTTTTGCTACTTGCACCTCCAATAGCACCGACCGCTACGCCGACCAGATCAATAGCTTATCGAAGGATTGGAATGCTACCACTACGGCGGCCACAGACTTTGCCAAAACGCTGAAGGCAGAAGTGGAGACCTGGAAAGACATGTATGCCGGCATGTACGCCGAAAAAAGTTTTATCGAAACCCTGACCGAAGAGCAGCAGCAGCGCCTGAACGAACTGAAAACAACCTGTGCCGGCCACGGCGAGTTGTACAAAAACATGGCCGCCGAGGTTGATCAGTTTGTCAAAGATTGGTCCGAGGACTCCAAAAAAATGGCAAAACTACGCGAAGGACTAGAATCGCGATACCTTCCGCCGGCCCTCACCGAAAGCATCGATCCGCTTCGGAAGAAAATGGAAACCGCCCAGCAGCAGATTAGCCAATGGCAGGAAACACTGGCTTCTACCAAGGAATCCTGCTTCGATACTTGCGGCGAATACGCCAGCATCGTGGAGGGATCAGAAAGCTAATCTGTTTTCAAAATACCCATTCGCTTTATTCTCATGTAAGCGCTATCTTAGCAAATGAGAGGCGTTGCCCGATCGCTCCGCCATCAACACCTGGAAAACCTCAACACATGGAAAGCACCTCACGAGACCCTAAATTGGAAAACTCGCCCCAACTTTGCGGTATTCCCGCAATTCTAGAGCGTGAATTCGATCCGGAAGTTTCTCCCTTTCGTGCCCGCCTCATACGCGGAATTGAAAAAAAATGGGTCAATGGCACTAAGCTGCGTTACTATTTCTTCACCGACGGACCTGACGGCGGCGATGCCGCCCATCAAGATATTGTACGCCAGGCCTTCCGAACCTGGAAGTCGCTGGGTATCGGCCTTGAATTCGAAGAAGTGAACGAAATCGGAGAAGCGGAAATCCGGATCGGTTTCCGCCGCGGTGACGGTGCCTGGTCGTACGTCGGCCGCGACGTGCTCGAAATTCCCGGTCAGTACGAACGCACGATGAACTTTGGCTGGGACCTGATGCGTGATCCGGGGGGCATGGATGTGGCATTGCACGAGATCGGCCATACCCTTGGATTTTTCCACGAACACCAGAATCCCTTCGCCGGAATCGTCTGGGACGAACAAGCTGTATACGAATACATGAGCGGTCCGCCCAACTACTGGAATGACAGCATGATCTACCGCAACATTCTTCAAAAATTTTCAACCAGTACGGTAGAAGGCTCCGACTGGGATAAAGACTCGATTATGCACTACCCTTTCCCACCGGGGCTCATCCTGTCGCCGGAGCGCTACCGCGATAATGGTTTACGTCCCGAGCCAGGGTTGTCCGAGCAGGATATCGAACAGGTGCGTCTTTTCTATCCGCCACTGCCGGAAGAATCTACCTTTCCAAAGCTAGAGCCCTTTCGGTCCCGTGAACTGCGCCTGGAGCCGGCCGAACAGATCAACTTTCTTGTGGAGCCAGACGAGACGCGCACTTATACTTTTCAGACCTTCGGCGGTTCCGATACGGTTGCGGTCCTCTTCGAAGACCTCGACAATGACAAGCGCTACGTAGATGGCGACGACGATTCGGGAACAAGCTTCAACGTACGATTCCAGGTGCGATTGTACCGTGAGCGCAGGTATATCCTGCGGCTGCGTCTCTACTCCAAATACGCCAGCGGTGAGACGGTCATCATGATGTGGTAGGCAGAACCGGGCTACCCCACACTTTTCCATACTTAACTTGTTGTAGATGTAGGTAGAAAAAATGAACTTTATCGCAACGCAACGCGACCAATATGAAAATCTACAACAACATCCTGGAAACCATCGGCAATACGCCTCTGGTGCAATTGCATAAAGTAGTAGCTGATGTACCGGCTACTGTACTCATGAAAGTGGAAACTTTCAATCCCGGCCATTCCATAAAGGACCGCATGGCACTGAAGATGCTCATAGACGCCGAGGCGCGGGGCGACATTCAGCCCGGCGGCACCATTATCGAATGCACCTCGGGCAACACAGGTATGGGACTGGCCATCGCCGCCGCCGTGAAGGGCTACCAATGCATTTTTACCACCAGCGATAAGCAATCAAAAGAGAAAATCGACCTGCTCAAGGCCGTGGGTGCGGAAGTGATTGTGTGTCCGACCAATGTAGAACCCGATGATCCGCGCTCTTACTATTCCGTTGCACGCAAATTGAGTGAAGAACTGCCCAATTCCTACTGGTGTAATCAGTACGATAACCTTTCCAATCGCCAGGCACACTACGAAAGCACGGGACCCGAAATCTGGGATCAGACCGGAGGCAAAATTTCCCACCTGGTGGTGGGCGTAGGTACCGGTGGTACCATCTCTGGCACCGGCCGATACTTGAAAGAGCAGAACCCTGCTATAAAAGTATGGGGTGTCGATACTTACGGTTCGGTTTTTAAAAAATACCACGAGACGGGCGAATTCGATAAAAGGGAAATCTACCCTTACATCACCGAGGGCATTGGCGAAGACATTCTGCCGGCCAATGTCGATTTCGACATCATCGATTACTTCGAAAAAGTGACCGATAAAGACGGCGCCATCATGGCCCGCCGGCTGGCCCGGGAAGAAGGTATTTTGTTGGGTTATTCGGCAGGTTCTGCAGTGCAGGGGTTGCTGCAACTCAAAGACCAACTCACCCCTGATGATGTGGTTGTAGTGGTCATTCACGACCACGGTAGCCGCTACGTCGGAAAAATATACAACGATGACTGGATGCGCGAGCGGGGTTTCCTCGACCACGAGTTACGTGTAAAAGATATTTTGTCGATGAAGGGGAAAGAGCATTTCTTTACCGTAGCCCCCGAAACGAGCATTCGAGAGGCCCTAGACCTCATGAAGCACCATGATCTTTCCCAACTGCCCGTGCTCCAGGATCACCAGATCATTGGAGCGGTGACGGAAAGCAACGTTTTGAATTTTATGCTTAGCAAAACCGGATCCAATGGTCATACGCCGGTGCGAGATATTATGGAAGCCCCCTTTCCCATTGTGGAGGAAGATTTACCCTACCGCCAGCTGCGCAAATTTATCAGCAAGCAAAATGGGGCTGTGATCGCCCGCGATAAAGCGGGTCGTATGCACATCATTACCCAATACGATATCCTACAAGCCGTATAGTTTAGCGGTCTTTGATGTACAGGTCGCCCAGGGTGATGCTCACCGTGATGTTGGGATAAAACTCACTGTTAGGACGGAAGTTAATTTTCTTGGCGTTATCTGCCGTTTCCATTAGGCTGAAATTGACCAAGTCCGGGTATTCGACTTTGCCCTGGCGTACCGTCAAATCGTAACTGAACGCCAGCAGGTCGGAATTATGTAATATCACTTCTGATTTTTCGGCATTCAGATTGAGGTCCAGCAGGCCCTCGCCGGCAAAAATCTCTAGTACACCGTACTGAGCGTCGATGTCGTAACTACCCCGGATATCGCGTAGTAACATATCGGAACGGCGGGAGGCGATGGCCACGCTGCCGTCCAGTTTTTGACCGACCAAGTCGCCGAAGCGCGTCTGCACATCGATCTGGCCCTCAATATTTTCCAACCCTACCTGGCTGAATTCGCTTTTTACCCGCACCTTGTTGGTGAGGTTGCTTATGGTAGCGGTACCGAAATGGATTTTCTGATATACCGGGCAGTCGGCTGGCACCTTCACACGGTAAACCGCTTCCAGAATAGCTTCCGGATTGCCCATTTCTTCTTTATCGGCTACGTAATTGCGCATATAGATGCGGCGGCCCACCCTTTCGGTGATGTAGCGCATGCGTTCCAAATCTCGTTCGGCCGTAGCCTGATCGGGGTGTTTAGCGATCAGCTCCAGTTCGACCAGAACGTTATCCTCTTCCCAGGCATCGATCTGCACCTGGGCTTTTTCGCCCTCGATGTTGACTTCAAATCCTTTTTGATAGGGAAAGGTGCGCTCGACCCGTTTGGTAATCACTTTGACCTTAGTCTGGGCTACCAGGGGCATGCTGAGCGGCAGTGCGGCCAGCACCAATAAGCCCCATCGCATCCATTGCCGTTGTTGGTTTGACGTTTTCATGATTTACTGCAGATTTTATATGCTGGCAGCCATTTTTTTTACCACTGCTGTTCGTTCGCGTTCCACTTTGTTCATCTCTCGTATGAGTTGTTCGCTGGCCCCGTAGGTTTTGATGGCATCCTCCAGTTCGTGTCGAGCGCTGTTCAGTTCCACCCACTCAGCTTTCAGGTCCCGCTCGTCTTCCCAATAGAAAACCATGGCTTTGCGCTGATATTCTTCAACCACTTGCCGGAAAATATCATCTTCGGAGTCCCATTCGGCAGTTGAAACCGGATACCAGCCATCTTCTTCGCTCACCGTGACGGCTACCGAAGCCGGGGCATCGATTTCACCCTGGTACCAAGCCAAATAGCCTGCAGCCAGCAATACGCTGGCGGCAGCAGCGTAAGCCCACCAGCGGATGCCTAGTTGCCGGCGGGGCTGGTTGGTCGTTTGCAAGGATCCAGCAATGGCATTCCACACCTCTGCCGGGGGCTCGTAGGTAGGCAGCGCCTCCACCCGCTTTTGCACCAGGTTGTATTGCCGCTGTTCGATCAGGTGCTCGTTGATTTGCTGCCAGATAGTGCCTGGCGGATCATACTCTGGCAAGTTGCCTAGTGCTTTTATAAGTTCATTCCGGTTGCGCTCTTCCATTCTATTCGCTTTTCTGTTCTCCCAATAATTCGCCAATCAGGCTGCGCAATCGTTTTTTGGCGTAAAACAACTGCGATTTCGAGGTGCCAACAGAAATGCCCAGCATGTCAGCGACCTCTTTGTGTGGGTACCCTTCAATCTCGATCAGAACGAAAACGGCCCGGTACCCTTCGGACAAACTTTGAATAGCTTTTTCCAGGTACTCTGCCTCCAGATAATCGCCCCAGTCTACTACGCGGTCGTGGCGATAGGTATCCAGCGGTTCGGTTACCTTCAGGCTGCGCAGCTTACTCAGTGCTGTGCGCACCACAATGGTTTTGATCCAGGCGCCCAGCGTAGCATCGCCCCGGAACCGATCCAGGTTGTGGAATACTTTGATAAACCCTTCTTGCAAAATATCGTTGGCCAACTCAAAATCATTGGTCATGCGGTAGGCTGTGGTGTACATTGCGCGCCGATATCGGTCGTATAACTCCTTTTGAGCCAGACGGTTTTCCTCCAGACAAGCTTTGATCAATTCCGATTCGGTCATTACGTGGGTGTCAATCATCGATGTTTTGCGTAGCTGAATATAATAAAAAGAGTACGTAAAAGGATGGAGGGTTGTATAGAGTACCAGCCTGCGATTGTAGCAACGGTGGCCTCCCCGTGGGCTCAAACCCTGTTTTGGCGGATAAACCGGAGCGGGTAGTTGGTAACTATTGTATCGGGGTGAATGACCAGTAATTGAATCTCGCGGGTCTTTTGGGTCGGGTACCCTGGATAGCCAATAGTCAGGTCGATGAGGAAAGGGTTTTGGTCGAACCGGCCCTTGAAAGTGGTGTAACCAGAGGGAATGCAAGCATCTCCGCTAAGCTTTACGGCCGTAATGTCACAACCTTGGTGGATGATCCGGATATACTCCCGGTGATACGTACCTTTGGGACACTGGTAATTCTCGCCTACCCAAACGCCATTTAGGTCTATGTCACCGGGGCTTTCACAGACAAGCTCCGGTGGGCCGGGCCAAAAATGCAGGATAAAACAGTAAAGCAGTACCACTTTTAATTAATAAAATACAACCATAGAACCAAATCCGTGGTCTGAGATCAAATCTTGACATTACTTTGAAGAATAATCCGGGCGAATCAGGGTAAAGCCTGCGCTTTTAACCGGACAACCCATTAGCGGTTTCTTCGAGCAGATGGGACCGGATGATGATCTCGTTCTGAAGGACTTTGTGCACCGGGCAGCGTCCGGCGATTTCTTTAAGCCGTGACCGCTGGTCTGCCGTTAGATCTCCAGTGAGCTTGAGTTGAAACTCCATTAAGTGGACGTTTCCCTTTTCGGTGGTACACTCAGGGCAGTTTTCGGCCGCTAATTTTCCCTGATCAACATAAACCTCCACCTCCTGCAGGTTCCAGCCTTTGCGGTCGGCATACATCCGCAGGGTGATGGCGATACATCCGCCCAAGGCGCCCAATAAATAGTCAAAAGGCGTTGGTCCTAAGTCGGTACCCAGCCCAGGTGGTTCATCGGCAATAAACTCGTGCCCACGCGTCTGTAGTGTCGTACGGTACTTGGATTGATCAATTTTTGCGATTAATGTACTCATGCGTAAATGATTATGGTGGCGAGGCTAGCCGCTGAGTTAGCTCCGCTAGTAAAGAATTAGATTTCCAGAATTTGCCGAATCATTTGACTAGTGAACCCCCACTCATTGTCGTACCAAGTCATCACCTTTAGCAGGTCTCCCTCGATCACGCGCGTCATGCCGAGGTCTACGGTCGAAGCGTAGGCGCTCTTAATAATATCGGTAGAAACGATGGGGTCGTTCGTTACAGCTAAAACTTTGTGATAGCGATACGTTGCCGCTTCTTCTGTCAGGATAGCGTTGATTTCCTCGACGGTCACCGAACGTTCGGTTACCATGGTGATGTCGGATATTGAGCCTACGACCACGGGGACGCGTACGGCTACACCATCGAAACGGCCGGAATATTCAGGCATGGCTTTAGTTGTGGCGATGGCGGCACCGGTAGTCGTCGGCACCAGGTTCTGGGCTGCAGCCCGTCCCATCCGCATATTTTTCTTTGCCGGGGCGTCTACGATCTTTTGCGAAGCAGTATATCCGTGAATGGTCGTCATAATAGCCTTTTTGATCCCTACCCGGCGTCCGAGAACTTCTACAACCGGACTGATATTATTGGTTGTACAACTAGCGCAGGAAAAGATATTGGTTTTTCCATCTTCGGTATTTACCCCGTGGATAACCGTTGGGGTACCCTCCGATTTAGTAGGCGCAGAGATCACGACCGTTTTGGCACCGGCATTGATATGTTTTTCGGCATCCTCGCGTTTGGTAAAGGCGCCGGTACTCTCAATGACCACATCGATTTGATGCTCCTTCCACGGGAGTCGGGCCGGATCGCGTTCGCTAGTGTATAGGATAGACTGGTCATCTACGATCAGATGACGCTCATCGAAGGATACTTTTTTCTCATAAATCCCATATACCGAATCATAATTCAGAAGGTAAGAAATATTCTCAGCCGGAACAATGTCGTTAACGGCGACCAATTCCAGGGAAGGTGTTTCCAAGATTACCTTAAAGGCGGCACGACCAATGCGACCCATTCCGTTGATAGCAACTTTCATGCGATTGATTTTTAAAGGTAAAAAGGAAAAGTGACCTTCAGGCCGCAAATTCCTCGCAATGTACCGATGGCGATATCCTAAATCCTTATTGGAAGTTCATCGCCCCAACGACAATTAGAATGTATTACCGGTGCTCAACGTTTCGCTAATGCTGCAAGCCAACCGCGAACCCTAGTAGTGCTGCAATGAAAGCAAGGTAAAAGAAGCCGCCTAGAATTAAAATGACAAACATTCCCAACACCAGGCGCCACCCTCTTTGGAGAAAGAAAGTCGCACAGAAGTATACTAACCCAATGAAATAGAGAACAATAAGGATGAGGCCATATGCATCTGAATTGAAGAAGTATTCCAGCGGGGTGAAAAAAATCACCACCACATTCCAGATACTCAGAAAGTAGGTAAATAAAACCATGTGCTCGGCCAGGTTGTAAGGATGTCTGAAAACCAATATGGTGAAGAGGCTAAATGCCGGGATGCTGAGCCACATCAGAAAGTTGAACCAATCAAAGATGACATTTTTGATTTGTTGCACCTCTTCGGACGGCGTATCGGCTGTAGTGCCGGACATCCCCTCTGCAAATCCAAAGAAAAAATCGGTCATCCACGACGACCGAATTAAAATAAAAACGGCAATAGCCGTTGTGATTACCAACATGCGAAGGGGTGGTGTGTACGATCTACGGCGGGGCCCCAGGTAATCGATGACGGCTCCCCCACCTCGGCGAAAGAGTTGGTAAATGGTAAAAAGCAATCCACGTTCTATGTCAAAGGCGTCCAGCATTTCCCGAAAGAACTTGCGAAACGTCACGCGTTCGATGCGCTCCTCTTTCGGCATTACGTAGGGATAATCGCTGTGCGGATGTTCCACCTTAACCTTGGATTTATTTAAAATTCTGCATTTGGCCATAAAAAAAGATAAAAAAACTGCTGTTAGCGCTTAAGCGCTAACAGCAGTTTTTTAGTCCGCTATATCTCTTTATTTAAGAAACAAATTCTTTTTACTTTTTATTTCGCCCGCCGCGTTTGGCACGCTCTTCCCATTGCTGGCGGGCCAGGGCCTGGAGGTCGACCACTGTATCGGTCTCGTCTACAATTTCCAACCCCAGAAGGGTCTCAAAGACATCTTCCATGGTTACCAACCCGACCAGACTGCCGTATTCGTCCATAACGATGGCCATGTGGTTGCTCTCCCGGGTAAGGCGGTCGAACAAAGCTGGCAACGCCAGGTCATCGCGTACAGCAATGATGGGTTTGCGCAAATCGCGCAAAGTCTGCTCCTCTTGTCGGTTAACCAGGCAAGAAAGAATTTCGTCTTTCAGGACAAAACCGGTAATGTTATCCATCTCCCCTTCAAAGAGGGGAATACGGGAGAAGCGAAAGGGCTGGTACTGCTCGAAAAAGGCGCGCGTGGTGAGGTTCTCGGGAGCAGTAACCATGACCGAACGGGGGGTCATGATGTTTTTCACCACAATGCTCTGGAAGCGCATCAGGTTACTGATAATCTTAGATTCTTTTTCCTCGAGAATGCCCTCTTCCAGACTTGCTTTAGCCATAGCAGCAAAATCGGCGCGGCTGTAGACCGAGCGCTCCTTGTCTTTTTTCAAGGTCTTGGTAATGCGCTGACTTAACCACACGAATGGGGCCAGAATAAAAATCAATACCTTAACCGATCGTACGGTAAATGACGCTAATCGCCGCCAGGAATTTGCGCCGATCGTTTTGGGAATAATTTCGGAGAGGATCAATATCGCTAGGGTCATCACCGCCGCAATGAGGGATTCGGGGTTGAGGGCGATCCCAAAAAGCTGCCAATCGGCTTCGCCGTAGAGCTTGCCGGCCTGTGCCCCCACGCCTACCGCTCCAGTGGTATGGGCAATCGTATTGAGTGTGAGAATCGCACTCAGCGGACGGTCAATATCTTCCTTGAACTTTACCAGGTCGACCGAAAAGCTCCGACCTTCCTGCTTGACCCGATTAATGTAGGAAGGGTTGATGCTCAGTAAAACGGCTTCCCAAATCGAACATAGGAAAGAGACAACAATGGAAAGTACAAAGAAGAATATCAGTAATGACCACATTTAGCTCGGGGATGATTTGCGCTAAAGATATTGAAAGTACCGGCCATGGCCAAACGGGCTGGAGGCCGGTACTTTCCCATTATTCGTACTTGGATACATCATAAAAGCGAAAGCGGCCGGAATCTTTGTCGTATGCGACGATTTTATAGTAGGTGAAATCTGCTGTCGCTTCGTCCTGAAACCCTTTGTACACTTCGTAGCCGGTAGACGAAGGCATCACGTAGAAATAATCGCCGGTTCCCGCCCAGAAAGCATACATCGCGGTAATGGCAGAGTCGGGTACCGCAAACTCGGCGAATTCACTGGATGAAATCGAGGTACATTCGCCGGTGGCGTCTGCAAGCTTTAACCGGTTATCCTCCACGACGCCGTAAATCGACACAGTCGGGTTATCCTCCGATTCACCGGTGTCCTCGCATTCCAACTGAAATGGGGCGTTACCGCCCAGAGCACTGCCGCCCGGGGCATCACTCTGACAAGCAACTATTAAAACCAAACTAGTGTAATAAAGGAAATTACGGACCATTTTTTGCCTGTAAAATACAAAGAATCGCAGGGAATCAATTAGCGCGCCAAATGGTTATATCATGTAAAATAGCGGCAGGGATATTGCATACATTTCCGATATGCAGTATATTTGCCTCGCTTTCATAGAAAGCCTTTGAATGGTAGCCGTAGCTCAGTTGGTTAGAGCGCTAGATTGTGGTTCTAGAGGTCGTCGGTTCGATCCCGATCGGTTACCCTACTTTCTTTTGCGCTTTTTTGTGCCGAATATTCCCTGTTTCTCCCAATCGTATTTTTTTCGCTTCCAAATTATATAGCGCAGGCTCAGTCCCGACTGAACATAAACCCTGCGAGTGCCGCCCTGTAAATTGACGGACGGCTTGACATCGTAAGCTAAATTCAAGCGAAAAAGGGAGAGTTCCAAACCGGCAATACCGCCGATACCCCATGGATCGTCTTTTTGCTCCGAAAAGGGTTGCTCTGGCACCGGAGGGTTATACCATCCTCTGTGCACACTCGGGCCATAGTAGATGTTTAGGTTCCTCGTTAGCAGATGGTTGTGCTTGGTCGCTGCCAGCGTAATCGTGGTTTTTTCGCGCTGAATGCTATTCTGTACGATCAGTTCAGCAGTCCATTTTCGTAAAAACCGCTGTTTTACCGTTAATCCCCAATCGCTCCCCATCCGGATACCTACTGCAGTATTATATGATTGAGCATTTGACACCACACCCCCTAACAGTAAGAGACCAATCCATATCTTTTTCATGCGAGGGTAACGAAAAAGTGCCGGGAAAAAGTGCAAAAAAGATGTTAAGGGGCGGTCCTTGTGTGGCCGAACCCCATTCCCTCCTACTCGAAGAAGCTATCGTACTGATTCTTATGCCCGGCCTGCCGTACGGGCTCCTGGATGGGTTGGTTGAGATCCAGTACGTTTTTATCGTCGTTGGCCTGATTGATGAGGTCCATTTTTTCTTCGTCGAGCAGTAAACGGCTGCTTTTTTTCTCCCATTCTTCCAGCATTTGCAGGCCTTCTTCTTCAAAAATGCCGTTTTGGAGATCGATGCTCTCCATAAAACTCGACGACACTTCCATGAACTGCTCCATCTCGCCGACTTTTTCAGCCACATCGTCCTTAACCGCCTCCATGGCAGCATCGAACATGGCGCGCTTATCGGGATTACCCTGGATGATGCTGCGGGCCGACTCAATGGCGCCGTAGCTAGCGTGAATAGCCTTGCGCTCTTGCTCTTTGATCTCAACCTGATCTTTGATATCTTCTACAAGTATTGTAGAATTTTCCCGCATCTTGACCAGGGTACGGTAGAGGATTTCCATCTTCTTGTACAGGTCCTCTAACCGCATATTCGATTCCCGAAGGCGACCGGCCTTACGCGATTTTAGGATCATCACACTGCGTTTGTCCTCGGCTTTGGCCTGGCTCGCCAGTTCAAGGTTGCTTTCGATTTGTTTTTTGTTCAGAAAAATCTGCTCCTGCAGCTTATGCATTTGCCCGCGCAGCTTACCCATCTGTTGGGTCATGCCTTTGATGTTGTTCTCCAGTTCGTCGGTGTAGTTGCGCAGTACTGCAATGGGGTCAAGGGTCACAAACAGGCCCGTAATCCAGCGAACGACCGAGCGCCACAAATACCATACCAGGGCCCGCATTTTGGGATCGAATATCACGAAAGCAATCGCTGCCAGAATGACTAAAAGTATGGTCAAATACAAGGTATTGCTGACGATGATCGTAAGGGAGGGTAAAATAGCGGCAAACCCGATGCCCAATAAAATGAGAAGGACAGACAACAAAACAGCTCCGGTGATGGCTTCTGGACGGCGTTTCTTACGCTGAGGACTCGACGAAGTATTCCTTTCCATAATAACAAATTAAGCTAAGACGAAAACAGCTTCTGTTTCCTGCTAATTTCTACAATTATCGGCAATTATACAGTTCCCTTCTGGGTTAAGTTGCCGGGTGGGCCACCGTGTTAGATAAATCGCCCGAAATTGCGGATGAACAACGCTCCTACTGTATTTTTAACGCTTCAACAAACTATAAGACTATGAAAATAGTACGCGGCGAAATACATCACCTCGAAGAGTTGGTACCCCTTTTCGATGCTTACCGGGTTTTTTACCGGCAACCATCGGATCCCGAAGGTGCCGAGGCCTTCCTCGAAGCCCGTCTGCACCAGCGTGATTCAGCCATTTTCGTGGCACGCGACCCTATTCTTGACCGTATCGTTGGCTTTGTTCAGCTTTATCCGCTATATTCTTCGACGCGTATGCGGCGCTTGTGGTTACTCAACGATCTGTACGTTTTTCCTACCCATCGGCGTAAAGGTATTGCCAAACGCCTTATTGAAGCCTGCAAACTGCTAGCTCACCAAACCGACGCGGCAGGCCTGTTGCTAGAGACCGAAAAAGACAACCGGGAAAGCAACACCCTATATCGTTCCGTCGACTTTGCACTGGATACCGAACACAATTATTACTTTTGGTCCAATGCTGATTAACACCCAATATGGAAAAAGCAAGCGTCTTTGTCGATTCTGAGATCGCCCCCCTGCGCCGGGTTTTGGTGCACCGGCCCGACCAGGGCATCTCCAGAATTTCTCCCCGACGAGCCGAAGAGCTCCTCTTCGATGATATTGTCTATCTGCCCCAGATGCAAAAAGAACACGATATATTTACGGCCGTTCTGGGTGCTTTTCTGGGATCGGGTAACGTGTTGGAGGTCCAAAATCTGCTGGCTGAAGCCCTGAGTTTTGACGAAGCTGCCAAAATAACCATGATCAATCAAATTATCGACTACGAAGAGTTACCCAGCAGTACGCAAGATTTATTTTTACGCCTCGACAACCACACCCTAGCCGATGTACTCATTTCGGGATACTTCGAGGATGAAGATTACATCTTGTTCGATCCCATCCCAAATTTTATTTTCACCCGCGACATCGCCGTCACAATCAACGACCACATCCTGATCACCAAGGCGGCAAAAGAAGCGCGCTACCGGGAAAACTTTTTGACGCGCTTTGTCATCTGGGCGCATCCGATTTTTCGAGCGTTACGCAAAGCAGGTCGCATGATCAACCTCAATGATGTAGAGCGCTTTCCGCCCTCGCGCAAGGGGGAATCGGTTTCCCTCGAGGGCGGGGACGCGATGATGCTGCGCAAAGACTTTCTCCTCATCGGGTTGAGCGAACGCACCAATCGGCACGGCATCCATTCCCTGCGCGATTTTCTATTCCGGAAGGGTCTGGTAGAAAATGTTGTACTTATGAACGTACCGGCCGACCGTTCCTTTATGCACCTCGATACCATTTTCACGCAAATTCACCATCACCACATCGTGGCTTTCAAGCCAATCGTCTTGGAGGGACTCAGCTCGGCGGTTGAAGTGTACCGCCGCAATGGTACACTAGACTATTACTCCACAATCGCCGCGTTTTTGCAAAAAGAAATCAATCCGCAGATGGAATTCATCCTGAGCGGCCAAGGCGAATCGCCCTATCAGGAGCGCGAACAATGGACCGACGGTTGCAATCTAGTAGCTATCCGGCCGGGCGTAGCGCTCACCTACGATCGTAACACCGTTACCGAGCGGGCCTTCCGCCAGGCCGGCTACGAGATTTTACCTGCACAGCAATTCCTGGATCAGGTAAGCGCCGGCAACCTGGACCCCCAGACTGTGGAAAATACCATCATCACCCTGCCCTCAAACGAGCTATCGAGAGCCCGGGGCGGTTCGCATTGTATGACTTGTCCCATCCAACGGGGTTAAAAACATAGACAATGTACAGCTACGATTTTCCCAAGCGTGTACGCTACGGCGAAACCGACCAGATGGGTTACCTGTACTACGGCAATTACGCCTACTATTACGAAATCGGACGCGTGGAAATGCTACGCAGCCTGGGTATGACCTACCGCAGCATGGAACAGGACCTAGCCGTTATGATGCCCGTAGTGAGTATGCAGACACGCTTCGTGCGCCCTGCTCGCTATGACGAACTGATCACTATACGCACCACCCTGCGGGAATTACCCAACCGCTTCATCACTTTCCACATGGAGCTATTCAACGAGGCAGAAAAACTGATCAACGGCGGACAGGTACGGTTGTGTTTTGTAGATATAAAAACCGGTAAAACGGTAACTGCGCCCCGACTGTTGGTCGATGCTTTGCAGCCCCACTTCCAATAGCGCTACCCAGAAATGACCCAATCAAGGCCGTAATTGTTAGGCATATATTAAGCCGGTACATTCGGCTCAGCCAAACGAACGGATGTGAAACTACCAAAACCTATACAGCTTAGAAAAAAAATCGCAAACCTGTCCTGGGTGCGTCGCCTGGAGCGCTGGATGAAACGCCACTCGCTGCCAGGGTTCAAAGGGGTGCCCATTTACGATGTACTTACCTTCATCAGGCACGAGTTACGACGCTACGATCTCATCACGCGGGCGAATTCCGTAGCCTTCAGTTTCTTTCTTTCCCTCTTTCCTTCCCTCATTGCCTTGTTCACCCTGATCCCACTGCTCAAAGACTATTTTTTAGTCTACTTACCCGGTGGAGAAAATTTCGATTTCTACTTACGCAATCAGATCCAGGAAGTAATGCCAGGGGTAGCGGGTAATCGCCTTTTCAATTTCATCGAGGATATTACTTCTAATCCACGCACCGGACTGCTTTCGCTGGGTTTTGTAGCCGCCTTATTTTTTGCTTCTAACGGCATGATCGCCCTTATCCGCGGTTTCGACAAAAGTTATGCTATTACCTACCGACGGCGCAACTTTTTCCGGAAGCGCTTTGTGGCGCTAAGCCTTACGCTTACCATCGGTCTGGTCATCATCAGTTCGGTGATCTTATTAATCGTTGGCCGCTTTTTCATTCAGTTTGTAACCGAAACCACTAACCTGAGTCAACTGACGGCTGGCGCCATCCTTATTCTGCGCTGGATCGTTATCTTCTTATTGTTTTACTTCTCCATTGCTTCGCTTTACCGCTACGGGCCAGCGATGCGTCAGCGATTCCGCTGGGTTACCCCCGGCGCCTTATTGGCGACGGTTTTTTGTATTCTCGCCTCCCTGGCCTTTTCAACCTACGTCAACAACTTTAACCGGTACAATGAACTCTACGGATCGATCGGAACAATTATTATCCTCATGCTTTGGATGCAAATCAATGCTTTGATGATCCTGATCGGCTACGAGCTCAATGCCAGTATTGCCATAAACCGCGATTTGCGTGATGATGATTCGGAAAGCATTATCGAAAAAATCAACTACGGCCCCTCGCGCAAGGCTATGCCCTAAACCCGACATATCAATCCAAAATTGCGGGCCATTATATTCGGATTGCCTAAGTTTGCGTTATCGACCAAGGAAAAATTCCAATCCGGATGGAACAACGATTACACGCAGGCCTTTTGGCACATCTACTCCTAGCCTTAGCGCCCCTGGTTACCGTATCGGGCCAGAAATACAGCAATGAATTCTTGGCTATTGGCGTGAGCGCCCGCGCCCAAGGTATGGGTAATGCGGTAGTGGCCAACGTATCGGATGTCACGGCTGGTTATTGGAATCCGGCCGGCCTGGCGGGGATTAACCAAGAAATAGGTTTACAACTGGGAGCCATGCATGCCGAATGGTTTGCCGGCGTCGGAGCTTTCGACTATCTGGGGTTTACGTTACCCTTTTCTGGCGGGCGCCGTCGACTGGGGGTATCCCTTATCCGTTTCGGTATCGACGAAATACCTAACACCCTTACCCTTTACGAAAGCGATGGGACAATTAATTTTGACAACGTACGCGAATTCTCGGCTGCCGATTACGCCCTGCTGCTCAGCTATGCCCAAGGCATTCGGACCAAATCCGGCCAGTTACGGGTAGGGGGTAATATTAAAATCATTCACCGCACCATCGGGCCTTTTGCCGACTCCTGGGGTTTTGGGATCGATGCGGCTGCGCAGTATCAACTCAATAACTGGCGATTCGGCCTGCTGGCCGCCGACCTGACTTCTACATTTAATGCATGGTCGTTCAGCTTTACTGAGGAAGAAAAAGAAATACTGGAACTCACCAACAACGAAGTACCTATCAATTCGGTCGAGGTGACCAACCCACGCATCGTATTGGGCGCCGGTTACCAGTTTCGCTTCAGCAAAGGTAAAATCGGCATTGCCCCCGAATTGGACTTTATCATCACCACCGACGGGCAGCGCAATACCCTGATATCTTCCGATCCTTTCAGTATCGATCCGGCGTTTGGCCTGGAAGCCGACTACGGCCGGTTTGTATTCCTGCGTGCGGGCGTCAATCAGTTTCAGCAAATTCAAGGGTTCGATGGATCCAAAAACTGGCAGAGCCGACCCAGCCTTGGCGTCGGATTTAAGATATCGACCTTTCATGTCGATTATGCATTTACCGACTTGGGGGCCGAGGACGACACCTACTCTCACGTTATTTCATTGCAGCTCGACTTTCTCAATAGG
The DNA here is from genome assembly GCA_964530825.1 of uncultured Saprospiraceae bacterium. Taxonomy (GTDB): domain Bacteria; phylum Bacteroidota; class Bacteroidia; order Chitinophagales; family Saprospiraceae; genus CAZHCA01. The sequence continues at coordinate 47,913 of CAZHCA010000017.1, read as the reverse complement.
GACCGGTAAGATTAACACTTACCCGTAAAATATTGGAAAAGGTCAAGTGCCTACATCCATTGATCTGCATAAAAACATTACCTACCTTCGTATCACAACGGTTTACTAGAAACCGCACCGTACAGGTTCCAAAAGTTGTGACTCTACAAAGTATATAAATTGGGGTTAGACTTGGAATGACTAGGGCGGGCCTCAATTCCGGTATCGCCGGAATTCTCTTCGGAGACAAGGGGATTACTGAACCATTTCAGCGACCTTATTCATGTCATTATGAGGGTCAACAACTACCCGGACTTGTGCGGTTTTTTTTGTTTATGCCAAAGGACATTGCCGCTTTTCAGCCCTTAGCTCAGATTTTCGGCGGGATGATATTCTTGAAGTGCCCATTCATTTGTACCCGTTTGCGCAGATTTTCCATTTCTCTAACAGTAGGGATCAACCGGTCAAGGTGCTCGAGCAGGAAATCCTGGCGCTCCACCTCATCGGGAATACAAAGCAATTCGTATTCCTGCTGCACGTTCATGCCAACGTGATGCGCAATATCATAGGTATTGAAAGCATCTGTGTTTTCGGGTACATCCTTATCGATATTGAGCAGGTCAAAAAGCTCCTCTACCTGTTCTAGTAGCCTTTCCGCTTTTACAAAATCGCCTTTGGTATTGATTGCGATGGGCTCGATCTCAGCGCCGGCGTAGAGTTTCTCGGGCGCCTTGCGCATAAACTTTTGGATTCGAAAAATGCTAACGCCCTCGGTTGTGATATCCAGTTCGCCCGATTCGTATCGCTTAACGACACTGGTCAGTTGCACTTCGGTACCTACCTCCTGTACAGCGCCTTCGAGGTAGGCCGGAATACCGAAAGTGATGCCTTCCTCCTCGCACTCCTTAATGAGTTGGCGATAGCGCGGTTCGAAGATGTGCAGATTGAGTTGTTCACCGGGAAAAACGACGAGTTGCAGCGGGAACAGCGGGAGAAAAGCCTGACTCATATACCGTAGATAATTTTTACGAAGATTCGCTCTTATGGCGCGAAAATGGTAAATTAAGTTATACTTTGCGAATATTTGCCTTCATAACATAACTTCTGGCATTCAGTTGAACCGAACACCTCATTAAATCCTATTATCCATGACCCGCATTTTATTGCGTTTTCTTACCATTATCGGTCTACTCAGTTTTGTCGTTTCCTGTAAATCCGATCGGCGAACCGCCTCTACCCTGACAGATCTTAACCCTTACATTTACGCCTATACTTCGGGCGTAATCAGTAAAAGTGAACCGGTTGTAGTGCGGTTTGCCCAGGAAGTTGTACCAGCTGATGAGGTTGGCAAACCGGTAGCGCGGGGTATTTTTTCCATCGCCCCCAATGTATCCGGCAGCGCCTACTGGGAAGATGAACGCACACTCCGCTTCGAGCCCGAATCCAACTTTCGCTCCGGTACCGCTTACCGTGCACGGCTGAATCTGCGCCAGTTCCTTAAAGAGGTAAAACGCGAATACCGCCAGTTTAATTTCGATTTTCAGGTGCGCGATCAATACCTGGAAGTCAACCTCATCGGTATTCGACCTGCCCGCGAGAACGATCTTTCCGTACAGCAATTGGAAGGGACTCTATACACCAGTGATCTCGCCGATATCGAAACGGTGGAACAATCTTTGAAAGCACTACAGGGTAAACGCCAGCTTCCCATTACCTGGGAAAGCAAAACCCCGAAACAACATCATTTTACCATAGGTGAAATCGAACGGGGCGAAACGGAAAATACCGTTACAATAACCTGGACCGGAAAACCTTTCGGAACCAACCAACAGGGTGAAAGTACGTATACCATCCCGTCAATCAACGAATTCCGAGTAATACGGGCCGAAGTCGTATCCGGTCCCGATACCTACGTGCGTATTGCTTTTTCTGACCCCCTCGCCCACCAGCAGAATCTGGACGGGCTTATTAATCTTAGCTCTACTCAACCAATTGACTTCCGAACGTTGATCGACGGTAACTTAGTTTTGATTTACCCTTCCCGAATCGAAACCAGCAGTGCAGTAGATCTGAATATCTACAAAGGCATCAAAAATGTCGCCGGTAAAAACCTTACGGCACCCAGCGACTGGCAATTGAACTTTTCAACCATTGAACCGCAGGTGCGCCTCGTAGGCAGGGGTGTCATCCTGCCGCAGTCCGAAAATCTGTTGTTTCCTTTCGAAGCCACAGGACTGGAGGCGGTCGATGTCGAGGTATTTAAAATTTTCGACAACAATATTTTGCAATACCTGCAGAATAATCGTTTGTCGGAAGGTTATGGTTTATACCAGGTCGGTCGCATTATTATGCGACAAAAAGTAGATCTCCGTCAACTCACCAGTGAATACAACCAAAACAAATGGGTACGCTATGCCCTAGACCTGCGCGAGCTGCTGGCTGAAGACAAAGAGGCCATCTTTCAAATCCGCATTGGTTTTCGCCCGGAGTACGCCAGTTACAACTGCCCCGAAGCCGGACAGGTGGTCTACTCCGGATCGGGTGCTATGGACTACGACGACCTCGGAAAGAGCATCATGGATACCTACTATGGCCCAGCTGGATACTATGACGGGTACGACTACAACGACCGGGAAGACCCCTGCCGCCCGGCCTACTATAACCGCGACCGTTTTATCCAGCGTAATGTGATCGCCTCCAATCTGGGCCTCATCGCTAAGATTGGAACCGATGACAAAGCTTTTGTCGCTGTAACGGACCTGCGCACCGCTCAACCAGTGAGCGGTGCCGAAGTGACGGTTTACGATTATCAGCAGCAACCCATTGCTTCGGCTAAAACTGCAGGTGACGGCACCGTTAGCCTACCACTCGATCGTCCGGCATTCGTCGTGATGGCCCGCACCGCCGGAGAGCGTGGTTACCTGCGCGTCCAAGACATGGATGCTCTTCAGCTCAGTACTTTTGACCTGAGCGGGGTGCAAGTACAGGAAGGGTTGAAAGGTTACCTTTATGCTGAGCGGGATGTATGGCGGCCCGGCGATTCCATTTTCCTGAATTTCGTCTTGGAGGATCGCGATAACCGCTTACCCGACAATTATCCAATCGAACTGGAGATAACCAATGCCCGTGGTCAGCTTGTAGAAAACCGCCGGACGAATGATAATCAGAATGGTATTTATCCACTGTTCCTATCGACGGCACCGGAGGCACCCACCGGTAATTGGATAGCACGCGTAAAGGCTGGTGGTGCTGCTTTTGAAAAAATACTCAAGGTTGAAACGATCAAACCTAACCGGCTAAAGATCGATCTGGACTTCGGATCCGAAAGCCTGTCCCGCTCCACGGCTCCCCAGCAGGCTATTCTGGCTGCGAACTGGCTGCACGGGGCCCCGGCCAGCAATCTGCGAGCCGTTGTAGAGTGCCGGTTACGGTCTGCAACACCGGATTTTGAAAACTTCCCAGGGTATACCTTTTCCGACGTGGTCCGGGCTTACGATGGGTACAGTCAGGTCTTGTTAGACGAAAAGCTCGACGCCGAAGGCAAGACGGCTTTTAAAGCTACTCTAATGGAAAATGACGATGTGCCAGGCCCAATGAAGGCCATCTTTGAAACTCGCGTGTTCGAACAGGGCGGTGATTTCAGCACCGAGTATCTGACCTTTCCTTACCACCCTTTTGAGGCCTATGCCGGAATTAAAATTCCGAAAAACGACTACGGCTTCCCTCGCCTGGAAATTGAGCAAGCTGGACGTCTCGATTTCGCGCTGGCCGACAAAAATGGCGCTCCCCTGACCAATCGCAGTCTTGAGGTAGAGTTACTTCGGGTCGAATGGCGCTGGTGGTGGGAAGAGGGTTACGACAACATTGCGCGCTACCTAAACAACTACGGTTACACCTACCGCGAAGCGCATAACGTCCGGACTGATGCTAACGGCAAAGCAAGTCTGCTTGTCAATCTCTCCGATTGGGGGCGCTACCTCGTACGGGTTTGCGATCCCAGGGACGGTCACTGCGCCGGCGATTTTCTCTACGTCGGTTACCCCTTTTACGGCTCGGATGCCCCGCCCGAGATGGCTGCTATGCTTAGCTTGCGCACCGATCGGGAAGTTTATGAAGTGGGCCAACAGGTACAGATTACTATTCCGTCTGCCGAAAATGGGCGTGCGCTCGTCACCCTGGAAAACGGGAGCGGTGTTGTACGATCCTGGTGGGAAGAAACAGTGGCCGGAGAGCATGCGATTACCTTCCGGGCCACAGCCGACATGGTGCCGAATGTATATGCTTACGTCACCTTAATTCAGCCGCATAATCAGCGCAATAATGATTTACCGATCCGGCTCTACGGGGTGGCACCCCTCGAGGTCGAGGATCCAAAAACACAATTGAACCCGGTGGCTGATTTCCCCGATGAGTTAAGGCCCAATCAATCTTTCGAAATAACCGTCAACGAAGCCCAGGGACGCTCCATGGCTTATACCGTTGCGGTAGTCGATGAAGGGTTACTGGGACTCACCCAGTTCCAGACACCCAATCCACATGAGGCCTTTTTTGCTCGCGAAGCATTGGGCGTGCGCAGCTGGGATGTCTATGACCTGGTATTAGGTGCTTACGGTGGTGAAATAAACCGGTTATTGCAAATCGGTGGTGACGGTGCTGCCATCGATGCCGCACTAGGAAATAACGCCAACCGGTTTGAGCCAGTCGTACGTCATCTGGGACCGTTTTATTTGCCGGGTGGGCAAAAGGCAAAACACAAGATCCAGTTGCCTAATTATGTGGGCGCTGTGCGCGCCATGGTCGTTGCAGTAGGTGACGGTAAATACGGCGCTTACGAAAAGACGGCATCCGTCAAACAACCGCTCATGGTGCTGGGCAGCCTGCCTCGCGTTTTGGGCCCCGGAGAACGTGTCGAACTTCCGGTCAATGTATTTGTGAATAGTGATGCCTTAGGGACGGTTGAGGTCAGTGCATCGGCTTCCGGCGGTAGTGTCGACTGGGTGGAGGCGCCCGAGGGGCGTTTGAATTTCGCCGGCAGCGGTAACCAATTGCAAACCTTTACATTTGAAACGGGCGACCAGACGGGGCCCGTGATCTTTGAGATCCGTGCAGCGGGCGGAGGTGAAACCGCGACACAATCCATTACAGTGGAAGTGCGCAACCCGAATCCTACAGCGACTCAGGTTCAAGAAAAGATACTCGACCCAGGGGCGGTCTGGTCGGCAGGCTACACCCCATTGGGTATGCCAGGTACCCGTAACGCTTTGATGGAGGTATCGACCATTCCGCCAATCAACCTCGGAAAGCGATTGCGGTATCTGCTCCAGTACCCATATGGCTGCATCGAACAGACTATCTCCGCCGGTTTTCCCCAGCTCTACGTAGACCGCTTAATGGAGCTATCTGTAGAACAACAAGCCGCGATCCCGAACCGCGTTCGGGCCACGATCGACCGCCTTCGGCAGTTCCAACTTGCCAACGGCGGATTCACCTACTGGCCGGGAGCCGGACGCAGTGATCCCTGGAGTTCAAACTATGCCGGTCACTTCCTGATGGAGGCGCAAAGACAAGGCTACACAGTACCGGAATTAATGCTTAAAAAATGGACCGATTTTCAGGAAAAGGCTGCCCAACAATGGCAACCCAACAACCTCACGGCTGGTTTTACCAGCAATCGCAACCATCAGCTCGATCAGGCCTACCGGTTGTTTACCCTTGCCCAGGCTGGTAAACCGGAACAGGCTGCAATGAACCGGCTTCGGTCGATTGATGGCCTTTCTAATGTGGCGCGTTGGCAGCTCGCCGCTACTTATGCCCTTATCGGACAAGAAAATGTAGGGCGTCAATTGGTAGAAAAAGCCGATCCTAACGTACAAGATTACCGGGAATTATCCCAAACCTACGGATCGGGTTTACGCGACCAGGCATTTATTTTGCAAGCTATGGTTTTACTGGGCCAGGAAGATGCCGCCAGACAATTATTGCAGAAGGTGAGTCAATCATTGGGGTCGACTCAGTGGCTGAGTACCCAAACGACCGCCCAGGCTTTATTGGCTGTGACTACCTTCTTAGGAGAAACGCCCACCCAGTCGGGACCCAATTTTCGGTACGCCATTGATGGCCGGGGTCCGGTAGATGGTGGTTCCGACCGCCCATTGATGCAGGTTGACCTACCGACCGGAGGCGACCGACAAAACTTGCAACTCACCAATCAGGGAGAAGGTAAATTATTTGCACGCCTCATCCTCTCCGGTAAACCCCTGCCTGGCAACGAAGAGGCCGACAGCGAAAACCTTAAACTGTCGGTAGCTTACAAGCATATGGACGGCGCCCCATTAGCGATCGAAGAACTGGATCAGGGAACTGACTTTTACGCCGAAGTAGTGGTAGTGCACCCGGGGACTATGCCCATATCCTACAAAGAGCTGGCCCTAGAACAGGTCTTTCCTTCGGGGTGGGAAATCATCAATACGCGTTTGGCAAATGGTAACAATTTGCGCAACCTTGATAGTCCATACGACTACCAGGATATTCGAGACGACCGGGTCCAAACTTTCTTTGACCTGCGAGAGGGTGAAGTCAAGACCTTCCGGGTAAAGCTCAACGCCGCTTACTTGGGGCGCTATTATTTACCAGGACCCCAGTGCCAGGCCATGTACGACCGCAGCATACGTGCGCGGGATAAGGGGCAGTGGGTAAATGTGGTTTTACCGGGAGGCCCGGTTCAGTAAGGAAGGAAAAAAATAAGGCGAGCAGACACATCGCACCGCTACAACCTCCTACCCTTGCTCCGTCTCCGGCCTGGGGGAGTTCAGAGGGAGCTGGTCGTGTGCCGCTCACCGGGGCGCGAAGATAGGGTTTTTTTGGGAAAGATGCAAGATATGGAACGGGGCAAGTGAGTAGTGCTTGGCTACCTAAGGATCGACCACTGCCTGCTTACCCGTTCTCTCAGTTGACAATTTCTTCAATCACATTATCTATATTCGCCCAAAAGAACTTACATGAATACCGAAGTGAAACGCACCTCTCAGATCCAAATTAAAATCGGACTCAATGAAGAGAGCATTCCCGTAAATATGCAATGGCAAGCCGATGATAATCCCGCAGGTGAAAATGCTCAACCCTGTAAAGCTATGTTGCTGTCGCTTTTCGATCGGGAGCATCGCGACACTTACAAAATTGATCTTTGGACGTATGATATGGAAGTACACGAAATGGATCGCTTTTTTTACCATACCCTGCGCAGCCTGAGCGAAACTTACCTCCGCGCAACCCAGAATAATGAGTTGGCGAACGATATGGCGAAGTTTGTACAGTACTTCGGCGAAAAAACGGAAGTTTTGCCCAAATAAAGGCACAAAAACCCTTGCCTTATTTGATTTTCCGGCTTCGCAGGCGTAGGGAATTACCGATAACTACCACATCAGAAAAGGCCATAAATAAGGCACCCCACATTGGATTGAGCAGTCCGACAGCAGCAATGGGAATGGCAACGATGTTGTAGGCAAAGGCCCAAAACAGATTTTGCCGGATAGTTAGTACGGTTGCTTTGCTGATCGATAATGCTTGGGGAAGTAAGCCCAACTGGCCGTTAAGCAGTACCACACTGGCCGACTGGATTGCCACCTGCGAGGCGTTGCTGAGGGAGATCCCCACATTGGCCCGGGCCAGTGCGGCTGCATCATTGATGCCATCCCCTACCATTGCCGTCGAGGCCGCTTGAGCATAGGATTCCACCAGCCGCAATTTTTGCTCGGGTAGTTGTTCTGCATGGTAGGTGGCAATCCCCAAAGTCTCGGCAACACGTTGGGTTTTTTCGGCGCGGTCGCCACTCAACAAAATGGTTTGTATATTTTGTTCGTGGAGGTAATCAACCGTACCTGCAGCATCTTGGCGCAGGTCATCGCCCATTTGGATGGCGGCCAGTAATCGGTCTTCTTCCAATAAAAAGATGGAGCCCGACTGACGCTGAGCATCGGTTAGTATGCCTTCGCCGACCACGGCGGCCGACCCCAGCCAGTATTCCTTTCCGTCGTCGTCGACTGCTTTCAGGCCTCGGCCTTTTTCTTCGGTCACCGCCAATGCCCCTACCTCGTATCCGTTCACCTGGCTTTCGAGTGTTTTCAAGAGGGATTGCGCTATAGGATGTGAAGAATGCTGTTCCATCCGGTACAGAAGTGCACGCGTACGCACTTGATCATCCGTGTAGTACTGGATGTTATCGATCCGGAATTGACCGGTTGTCAGGGTGCCGGTTTTGTCGAAAATCATCTTTTCCACTCGGGCTAGTTGCTCTACCGTGCGGCCGCCCCGGATCAGAATCCCGGTCTTAGCCAGTCGGCCTACACCCACCATTATTGCGGTCGGCGTAGCCAACCCCATCGCGCACGGGCAAGAAATAACCAGTACCGCAATAGCATTCATTAAGGCCTGCTGCACGCTAATGCCGAATCCTATATGTCCTGCCAGAAAAGTTAGTAGACTAATGCCCAATACGACTGGAACGAAAACGGCGCTAATTTGATCGGCCAGCCGCTGGATTGGTGGCCGGTCCTCCTGGGCAGTTTTGACCAGCTCGATAATCTGTTGCAAGACGGTGTCTTTACCTGTAGCGGTAACCTCTACCTGTACATTACCCTGTAAAAGTAGGGAAGCTCCTACAACATCTTCTCCTAGCTTCCGGCTCACGGGTTCGCTTTCCCCGGTGAGCATCGATTCATCAATTAGAGCGTCGCCTTTGACGATTCGCCCATCGACCGGAATTTTATCCCCCTCGTTGACCTGCAGAATGTAGCCTTTTTTTAGCTCTGCTTGCTTCAGCGTGACAATCGTTCCGGAGGGCATTACTCGCTTAGCTTCGGCAACTTGCAGCCGACTCAATTCTTCGATTGCATCGGTGGTACGCGCCACAGAGCGCTCCTCTAGCCAGTTACCCACTAAAACCAGGGTAATGATAGTGGCGGCAGTTTCAAAGAAGTACATGCTGGGATTTCCCAGGTACAACCCGATGGAACTATACACAAAAGCAGCAGTGCTACCCATAAAGATCAGCACATCCATATTCGGTACTCCACCGCGTATGGAGCGTAGAGCGCTTCCGCCAAAATGTACGGTACCAACCAGGAAAGCCGGAAGTGCAAGCCCCAACTGCACAAGGCCGTTTTCCAGAAACGGAACGGATACGCCAGCGACCATCAGTAAATGCCCGATCAACAGAGGTGCGGTGAAGATGGCCGATACGATCAATTTTCGCTCCATCGTCCACCAACTACTAGAATTTTCCTTTTCTACAACGGTATATCCCAGCTTGTTGATCCCTTTTTTGACGGCTGCGACATCCATGTCGCCGGTCGGACGGTAGCGTACCTCTTTGGTTTGGAAATTTACATAGACGTCTTCCAGACCTTTGCGCTCCAAAAAACGCGTAATGCTGGTTGCGCAGTTGGCGCAGTCCATACCTTCTACCTGTAAATTAACTGTTTCTTTATGTTTGACCATGCGGTTTTCTTTTTCAACAACTCCAACCTACCCAACTTTCAATAATTTGGACCGAAATCCGGGCATACGCCCTTGCGAATCTCAAATTGCGGCAAACAACCCCCAAATGGCTTTTGTTTAACGAGCCAAAACACGCTTTATCAACAATTCGATTTATCCTTTAAACAATTAAAAATCCAAAACATGAAGTTCACCAATTTTTTGCTGGTATTAATGGCCCTCCTGCTGTTCGGTGCCTGTACGCCTAACAACTCTAATGAACAGGAGGCGACCGGTGATACAGTTCAGGAAGAGGCGGCCAACGGGACCATGGACAAACAGTATTCCCTAACACCGCTCAGCCCATCGCCTGCTTATCAAAATGCGCGAATGGAGGCCATGACCTTCGAAAACGGCACCTTCGATTTTCAATTTAGCAATTACGAGTTGGGTATTCAAACACCCGATGCCGATAGTAAAATGTGCGCCAACTCCGGAAAGGGGCAACACATACATCTGATTGTAGATACCAACCCCTACGCAGCCAAATACGAGGGAACGTTTCCCTACGAAATCGCCGATGGCGACCACTACATCCTGGCCTTTTTGTCGCGCTCTTACCACGAAAGTATCAAAAATGGAAATGCCTATCTGGCGAAAAAAGTCAAGGTGGAAAATAATACCATTACTGAAAGCGAAGATATCACCGAGCCCATGCTCTTCTACAGCCGGCCCAAGGGTACCTATGTCGGAAAAGCCAACACCGAAAAAGTCATGCTGGACTTCTTTTTGGTAAATGCTGACCTCGGCGACCAATACCGGATAAAAGCGATGATCAACGATGAGGAACACATCATCGACAAGTGGCAACCCTACCTGATAGAGGGATTGCCAATGGGAGAAAACCTCATTACCTTGACCCTCATCGACCAAGAGGGCAATGCAGTGGATACCCCGCTTAATCCGGTAAGCCGTAAATTCACGCTAGAAGAGGATCCCGGCGAAGAAATGTAATTCCGGGCTGTACTTAAGTGATGAATGGTTGGCTAAAATCATTCATCACTTTTTTTACACCCCAAAAAAATGCCATGCACTGGAAGGTCCTGCAAGGCCTTGTCAAGAGGGCTATCGCCCGACAGCAAATTCAAGAGGCCCTGAATTTACTGCTAGAGAACCTCCCGGCATCGGAACGCCAACAAGGAGAACCGCTCCGGTTACAATGGCAAAATGCAAAAGATGTATCTACGTATGCGACTGTTCAGCAGGGGATTATTGACCGGCTCCAGCAGTTTTATTTTCGAGCCCCTGAATGGAACCAACCCAAACCGAAGGAAGACAAACAAGCTTTAATGCCGCCCTACCGCGACAGCAGTAACCGGCGATTTGCCGTAAGTAAAGAATTACAGGTCTGGTCCGAACCTTTCTGGAGCGAGCGCGGCAACCAGGAAGAACGGGAAAAAGCGCGCTTTTTACTACAATCATGGCGAAAAGCCTCTGAATTCACGGGCTACCGGCTCTGGAATTTGCTGCCTGTCAGTCAGCGCGCCATAACGGGCGTCGATCACCGATTCTGGGGCCTTTATAACATCCGGCCGGGCCTGGAGCAGTGGGTTTGGATCGCTTGGGATGCCTTTCAGGAAAGGCTGGTGGTCGTCAAAGAAATGTCGCCGGCTGTTACTGATCAGGCATCTTCTGAGCGCCTGGACTGGGAAGTAGAAAGACGGCCTGCTCGTCCGGTTAATTGAGGAAAACCACCTGCACTGGGTCCAGCGCGACACCGCCAGCTTCGCTGGCCACCAGTTCAAGCCGCTTCTGCCATTCCCCACTGCGCGCGATACTTCTACCAGTTTTCCAGAACCGGCGCCCTATTTTGGTGCTTTTCGCGATCAGGACCACCAATGGGAAAAGGGGCTGGATGATTAGTTTAGCCCTCCTTTTATTTTCCTGCCACAAAAAACCTAAAGGGCGTTCACAACTTAGCCAGACAGGTTATATTAGGCTAGTCGTTCCGAATGTACTTCTCCACCTTAAACATATTGCATGTTTCGCATCGCCACCTTCAACCTGCAAAACCTCGACACTGAGCCCCACGATCGGCTGGCGGCGCGCTTTGCCATTCTAGTGCCCATGCTAAGGCGCACCCGGGCCGACATCCTCTGCCTACAAGAGATCCACGCTCAGGAGAATGCCGAAGGCCGCCGCGAGTTGCGCGTGCTGCGCGATTTACTTACAGCCGCTGGCATGGGCGACTACCGGGTGGTATCGACCAATACGGAAGACGGGCGGCTGTATAGCTTGCGCAATGTGGTAATCGCTTCGCGCTTCCCCATTGTGCAACATGAGCAGTATCGCAACGACCTGATCGAAACGCTGGCCTACCGTCGCGTCACCTCCGATCCGCCCGACCTGGAGGCCGATCCCGTGCGGTGGGAGCGCCCGCTACTCTACGCCCAGATCGAAATAACGCGCGGTAAGATTCTTCACGTAGTCAATATGCACCTGAAGTCACGTATTCCGACGCGCATACCTGGGCAAACCTATAACAGGGGCATCCTGCAGGTGTGGCAGACTGTGAGCGGATGGGCAGAGGGATATTTCCTCTCCTCCATCAAACGGGTTGGCCAGGCCCTAGAGGCCCGCTACTTGGTCGACCGCATTTTCGATGCCCATCCCGATCCACACCTGGTGGTAGCAGGCGATTTTAATGCCGAACCCGACGAAGTACCGGTGCGCACCCTGATCGGAAATGTAGAAGCGACCCACAATCCCGAACTGCGACCGCGCGCCCTCTTTCCTGCCGAGAATACCATACCCGAGCCGGCCCGCTATACGCTGTTGCACCAGGGCCACCGCCGCCTGATCGACCACCTGCTTATGTCGCAAGCCATGGTAAGTTGTTACCGCCACTCCGAAATCCACAACGAGACCTTGCCCGACGAGACCATCAGCGGGGCAACCCAAGACCTTTTCCCCGATTCGGATCACGCGCCCTTTATATCCGAATTCACCTGGGACGAAGACGGGTATGAAACGCAGTAAATTGGTATATTGAGCCAAACGGCTAAGGTAGAGACAAAAAACCGTGGTTTAAAGGCCACTATCTCCGGGCTACTGGTAGACGGTGTTTATGTCCCCTTCGAGCCTCATTCACCTTCAACTTCAAACTCATGCCTGCAGAACCAAAACAACTCATCGAAGATTTTGAGGGTAAAGTCAGCAATATCTTTGGCACTGCCATGGCGATCGGCGGTTCGACCCTTTTGCAGAGTAAGACCGTATTTTTTGTAACTGAGATGCTTTTCAGCTTTATCCGCTTAGGAAAAGAAGTACGCGCCAGAGTCTTGGAACAACGGCATCAGCTGGATATGGATTTTCGCGCCCAGGGGATCTTTCACACCTCTGTAAATCCGGATATCAGTGCTATGGTGGTGCGCAATTTCTTCCGCAACGAAGCCCACCATTTTCACGAAGAGCTGGCGGCCCAATTTGATAATGATCTGAAGATTGCCAGCGACCCAACCCATCCTGACCGCGACAAGCACCTCGAGATTCTGAAGTACGCCCACCACTATTTTTTTGACTATCTCGACAACCTCGCCTTCGACACCGATCCACAATTGCAGGAGCACGTGCGTACACTTAGCGAACCCAGACTGGAGCACTTCCGCGAGATCATCTGTCGTGTTGCAGCCATCAAGGAGCAAAACAAAGGCTATTCCCTGCGCGATTTGCAAAATAAAATTCCCGAATATATCCAGTTAGTGCTTCAATCGCGCATTTTGCAAGGTATCGAACTCAAAGAAGATCACGTATCGGAGTTATCGGGTAAAATCAGCGATATTTTTAACCAGACCATTCTCGAGGGGGACGAGATGATCGACAAAACCCTCGGCTACGTGGTGTTCCGAAAGTTGCAAAACGTCGAGCAAGAGCTGGAGCGGGCACAGCATAGCCTGATGGCCCTCGACGATCCGGACAATCACCTGTCGGAAGTGGCCGACCTCGAAGCGCGACGGCGTGCATTGGAAAAACGAATGATTGAACTGCAAGACCGCAAAGCGAGGCTCGAAGGCGTAGCTTCCCAATTTCCCCCAATCCATACCAACCCTTAAGTATGAGACCTCTATTTTTCTTGTTGGCCCTCTTTCTGCTGGTTGCCTGTAATGCAAAAAAAGCCTTACAGGAGCCAACACCCTACCAGCAGTTGCTGAACGCTTACTACCAGAGCCTGCAGACCGGCAATTTTTCAAATGCTGGCCAGATTGCCGACACCTACCTACTGGATGCTGGCTCCGACGATCTCGAAGCACGCGTCCTGCGGGCTCAAATCAATCTGATGCGCCTGCGTGCACAGCCCGAATCGACCGTTCTGCTGCGCGATGTCGTCAATGACCTGCAGGTAAGCGAGCTACAATTACAGAGCACTACCCTTAACCGGGTAAACGCCTGGACGCTGCCACGCCTGTACACCACCATGGGCGATGTGCTAGCTTCGGAAAGCGATTACATGATCGAAAAAATGATGTCCGGCGAAGCGGGTGGCCCTCGTTCGGCTGACTGGCCCTGGGTGGCCTACGTCACCGCTCTGGCCGGCGAGCAGTACTATTTTCGTGCCTGGAATTTAAGTCAGCCCGATACCATCGATACACCGGCCCTGCGTCGCGAACAGGAAAACGCCCGCCGGGGGTTACACAGTGTACGACTGATCCAGGCCAAGGCCCTGGATGAATGGGTAAGTAAATGTGAAGAACAACTTCCCGCTATTCGGGATAGCCTAGTCCAAGACGGACTTACTCTGAATCAACCTGTGCCTACCCTGCCCTACCAACTCGGTTACGAAGCATACCTATCTTTTGACCCCGACTGGCACCGCACCCAGAGTGATATTTATGCCTTCCTGGGCTCTAGCGGTGGGATCAACCTGAGTTACAAAGAGCGGGCAGCCATGCACTACGTATTGCAAAAGTTCTTGGAAGCTCAGCTACCTACGCCCGAGGCCAATGCAATTGCTTCGTATATTCGATTTAAAAAGCGCCATTTGAACTGTTCGCCATAACAGAACCTGGCAATATCTAGTTTTTTTCAACCCCTTTATCCACTAAACCTGGCCCCTGACCCATGAGTAACAAAGGTATTGGTAGAAATACAACGCAAAGCCCCTATCCTTCCGGCAATAACTACCTCCTTGCTATCGGCATCAACGCTTATACCAACGGCGTCTTTCCCTTAAACAATGCCCGCAAAGATGCTGAACAGTTTTTTCAATTGCTGACCGGAAAATACCAATTCGAGTCGGCACAAGGCGAAATCGTAGTCGATGACGAGGCTACCCGACGTAACATTCTCAATCGAATGCGGCATTACTTGCGAATTGCGACCAATGAGGATAATGTACTCTTCTATTTTTCCGGTCATGGCGTACAGGATGACTTTGACCAGCAAGGTTACTGGTTACCCAGCGATGCAGAGAGCGGCGATCCCTCCACCTACATTTCCAATTCGGTTATTCGTGACCTGATCAAGCCCACCAAGGCACGACACGTTTTCGGCATCGTAGATGCTTGCTTTTCTGGCGCTTTCTTCCGGAAAGCCGGTGTTGAGCACCGCGAGGCAGTCTCCCGCTTTTTTGCCCTGCCCTCCCGCTGGATCATGACGTCGGGGCTTACCGAAGTGGTGCCCGATGGCCTGCCTGGGCACCATAGCCCATTTGCCGAAAGCCTACTTACCCAGCTGGAATACAACAACCGGCCGGCCATGAGCCTCAACGAATTGTGGGTCCTCATGCGCGACGGCGTTATGGCGAATTCCCAGCAGACGCCGCGTTTTGAACCCCTGCAAAATATCGGCCACCAAGGAGGCGAGTTCTTTTTTCTCAAGAAAGGCGTTACGGCCGATCAGGAGTTACCACCCCCGAAGCCGCCTACCCAGGAAGGCGCTAAAGAAAGATCACAAACGCCCGTTCCACCTGAGCCGGAACCAGTACCCAATCTGACCAGCATTGATGGCATTCGCCAACACGTGAAAAAGCTAGCGGCGCAGGGTAAAACTAAAGAAGCCCTCAATTTGTTGGAGGGAAAGCTCAGCGAAGGGAGCAGTCTCAAGAACCTGGTTTACAGCCGCTATGGCGCATTCAATGACTTAGAGCGCCAAAAGATGGCAGGCAGTATTGCGCAGGATTACTACACGGTGGAAATGGCCCGTATCCGCGAGTCGATCAACTATATTGCCGATCAGATGGAGGAGCGGGATCTGGCATAGTCCTACCGCACTACTTCCCGCGGGATGGCTGATGGTAAGCGGCTCAGCATTTCATTGTTAATCAGTTCGGTGAAGTTGGTAAAAGAGCTAACGCGAATGGTGTTGATCTTTTGGCGCCCTACGAGCACTACTTCGTCCCCCACCTGTACACCGGGTATATGGCTAACGTTGACCATAAACAAGTTCATATTGATCAGGCCGACAATCGGGGCTTTTTTACCACGGATCAGTACCTTACCACGGTTTGATTCGCCCCGGGGATATCCATTGGAGTAGCCTAGAGGCAGCACCGCGATCGTCATTTCTTCTTTGGCCTGATAGGCGGTGCCATAGCCTACAAATTCGCCAGGCTCAACCTTGCGTACATCCATCACGTCGGTTTTCCAGGTAAAGATACGCTTGAGACCGCCGCTTTTGCCGTTGCCGTTAGCAGCTTGCTGAGATTGCAGGTGGTAATACACATCAGGACTTGGCCAGAAGCCATATTGCGATACCCCTACTCTAACCAGATCGTAACGCGTATCGGGATAGACCAGAGCACCTGCAGAAGAAGCCACATGGCATATTTCCGGATAAAACTTTTTCTTGGCACAGATCTTCAAATACTCCTTAAAGCGCTTTTTTTGCTGGTCGATCTTAAATTGCACCGATAGGCTTTCGGCCCCTCCCAAGTGGGTGCATAAGCCCTTAAATTGAATGTGTTCGCCGTATTTTTTCAATACCCGCAAAGCTTCCGAAAATTCGGCCATGGGTAACCCGGTACGATTGGCGCCGGTTTCCACCTCCAGATGGATCCGAGCCGGTTTGCCAACCACCTTGGCAGCTTCCAAGACCTTGGGGAACCGATCCATATGGAAGACGTAGAACTCAATATCATTTTCAATAGCCCACTCCAGGTCGGAATTGTAGAGGATACCCATAATCATGATGGTCGAATCTTTAGTCCGCGCTTCCAGGACTTCTTCCGCCTCAAAGGCCGAAGCTACCGAGAAATGACGCACTCCGGCTTTTTCGGCCATGGGTACAAAGGTGAAAATGCCGTGGCCATAAGCATTAGCCTTTACCACGGAAGAGAAAGTTACCTGAGGGCCTAACTTACGACGCAAGAAGTTGATGTTGTTAATGAGCGCAGATTGGCTCAGCTGAATCCGCGAAGAGTGCTTCACCTTGGATTTTTGGTGCTGTTTTGCTACCATTGACGTTTTATTTTGCTCCATATGTACGATTGTCCCCAACTGCTTTCAGCCATGCGATACACCTGGTCGATGGCTTCTTGCGGCACACTTTCAATCCACTGGTCTACTTCCAGCGGGTTATAATGGAAAGCGTAGACCCGAGCGGCAAACTGGTCAAAAGGTAAAGAAGACTCCCCGTAGCGTTCGCCATTGCCTGAAACGGTGGGCCGTATACCTTGTCCCCAATCCTGACGCCCCTCGTTGTTCGGGTTCAGGAAATAAGCACGCATTTCACCATTGGGGCATTCTTCAACCCGCAGCAAGGATACAGCGTGGAAGCCGACCATTTGTCCCTGGGCCGAAGTGATGAATATACCTACCGGATTGGGGTACATCATCCGCAACATGCCATTGTATTCCATGTGGAAAGCAGCAAAGAATATGCGAAGGAAACCCTCAAAATCCATAATAGTTCCCGAAATGTAGTGATAAGCCGAAGCAAATCCTACTGGTACCCACTGACCGTACATTGCAGGGTTAGCCCACTTATGTGGATCTTCACCACGACCTGCAGCGCGGCGCATCATTTCGTTGTAAATCTTATCGAGATGGGGTACCAAAACGACCGAAACGGCATCGAGGTCGTAGTCGAGCTGCTCGACAAGCCCGGGATTCAATTTGGTGGACTCTAAGAATTTATCTTCGAAGCGGAAGATCAGATTGTTCTGGGTAGCTGCTGTACTCAACAACCGGATGAGCTTAGCCGGTGCATGTTCGCTCCAAAGGCTTATCCCACGGGCGCTCTGGCAGGTCGGATTGTTTCCCTGCCCTACCCCTAACGGCTGCCCCAGAATACGCAGTAGGGCGCCCATTAAGTAGTCGCGGGCACTCAATCTAGGCCGCGCCCGGTTGTAGTGCACAATAGAGCGCAGTATTTTTTCTTCTACGATCGGGTGCAATTCAATACGACTGAAGTTATCGAGGCTGGAACGCACCACTCGACGTGAAAACAAGCCCCGTTCGAGCATACGTGACAGACCGTATAAGAATTGTACTTTCTCGATCTCCAGCAACGGCTCGACCAGCCTAACAATGAAGTCGCGATGCGCATTCCATTCCGCCACCCCCGTTGGATTTAGCCCCAATAAGGCATGCACTAAATCATCCTTGTCTTTTTCGATGGCAAACTTAAACATCGCCAGGTGGTAGTGGCTCACCAAGCCGGTATTGCGCATGCGTGCACCCATTTCCTGCGCATCGGTCAGCCGTTGCAGGTGGGTTCGACGACGCAGGTTGAGGGCGTACGAGCGCAGGGTAGTATTGTTGCGAATGCTGCGCGTGGGCCGGTACAAACAATCCACGAAATACTGTAACTCCTGGTCTTCAGCCCGATTGCCGGTCAGCGACATTTTTTTCTTGACCATGTGAATAAGCGCCTTGGTCTTTCGGGTCACGACCGGACGTTGAGCGCAAACCAGCCGGATTTCGTTGGCGAGCTTCGTTTTGATGCTCTTCATCTCGGCATGATCTACCAGGTACTCGAAAAGGTGATATATCTTGTTGATCTCCCAATCACTCATGCGCTCACGTGACTCTTCGGTTAGATCACGCAAGACAAATTCGAGGTTATTGACAATCACTTCATCCAAGAAGTTACGTGCATCTTGGGGTCGAACGGTTTTTAGGTCGTTCTGACCGGTGGCATAGGTGAGCAGGCGCAGTTCACTCAGGAGCTCGTAGGTCGATGTAGGGTGACCTGCCTTCAGGGTTCCCTTTACCAGTGCCGGCACCAAACGGCTGGGATCGGCCCAGGGCGTATCGGCAAAAATACCGGCCATTTCCAGCTCCTGCACCAGACCCGTAAGCAACTGCATGCCCTTTTTTTCCTGGCTCATTTGATCGATCTGATCGATCAGGCGCAGGGCTTTTTGTTGGCGGGTAAAAGAAGGAGCGGCCAAAAACTCCTGGTAAGCTTGTTGAAAAACTTCAAATTTTGGCGAGGAAGAAATTGCTGTCCTCATAAAAGCGATTCGCTACATTTTAATGATAAAAATCGACCCCCTCA
The DNA here is from genome assembly GCA_964530825.1 of uncultured Saprospiraceae bacterium. Taxonomy (GTDB): domain Bacteria; phylum Bacteroidota; class Bacteroidia; order Chitinophagales; family Saprospiraceae; genus CAZHCA01. Next base: position 28,962 of record CAZHCA010000017.1, on the reverse strand, counting down.
TAGTGCTTAAGCAACTGGGTCATGCGCTCGGGATCAGGGCCTCGGAAATTGATCGTTCCGAAGTGATTGCCATAGCCGTCGCGACTGTTTATTTTCTGGGTGCCCAAAGGCGGCACCAGGGTATGGTCGAGGAAATAAGGTTCTTCTTTCAACTCATCGGGTATTTCCAGTCTGGAGATCTGATCCTTACGCGGATAGATCATCACGTTACCGTAATAGTTTTCGGTTTGGTAATCTTTTGGAGGAAATAGTGCATCTACTTCTTCGTCGGTCAAACTGGGATCATGAATTTGCACAAAAGCTGCTAGAGCGTCGAATCCGTATGCTTGACCCACCAGCTCCAGTATATGTCCACCCGGGATGCGGCTGGCGACCTCTCCGAAGTTTAATTCGTCTTTCTCGGTAATAAACCACTCGGGGTGAATCATCCCGTATTCAATACCAAAAATATCGACCAGTTGCTGGTTGGCTTTCCAAATCAGGTCGCGCTTCGATGCCAGATAGGGGCCTTCGGGTACGAAGTTGGAATAACCCAGCTTGACGTATTCCGTGATATTTAAAAACCGGATCTTGCCCCGGTGCACATAAGCCTCGCAAGAGAACTCCTGGCCGACCAGATGGCTCTCAGCCAGACAAGGAAAGTCGGTGAGTTGGACTTTTTTGTCGATATCACTCATGCTACGTAACAGACGGTGTCCCACCGTTCCGGCCGAGGAAAAAGGCTTGATGTGTACCCAGCTATCCTCTTCGCCTTGCAATTGAAGGTTGGCCTCATTTAGACGTTGCATGAAATTGCGCAGGGCATCAACGGTATAGACCTCTTCAAAAAGCCCTACGCGCAGTCCACCCAACATCGCTTTGCGTTTCATGATCGCTTTGTTGCGAAACAAAAACGCCCGGTTGAGCAGGCGCGGATCCTTTCGGTAGTGGGCATTGAGCGCACCAGCCCATTCAACCGTTTCTTCGAATAGCGGCACCGCCACATCGACATTAAAAGGCTTGAGCTTCTCCGCCAAATCCAATGAATTAGAAGAATCGCTGAATTTCCCAAGCGAATAGGACAAGAAGGGAATATTGTGCTCTCGAGCGTACGATTCAAAATCGGGGAAGGAAACCACTACAAAAGGTTTCCCTGTTTTTTGCATACTTTCAATGACGGGCAAACTCCAGCCCATTAGTGCGTAACAAGTAGCCATAGTGTGCTTAAGTATTTCTGATTTGTATGTTCCATTACAATAAGAAACATTTACTGCCGAAACAAATGTTCAGCCAGAAATAAATAAACCGCTTGTGAAGGTGTTGAAAGGCCCGAATGGTAAAACGCACCGAATTTGTGGAAATATTTATGATTTTTATCTGTATCGGGTCCGGACTTTCTTTTTTACCTTTAATAAAATCAAGCGGCGGCTAACCCTGTAACCAAATGGAGGAAAAAATCCTACGGATTGTTGAACACTCACACCTTTTGCATCCGCATCTGGATATAGGCGCTCAGTTATCCCGGCTTCGGGAATATGCCTTGTACGAGGAGAGTGCCCGGGTTGCAGAGGAAAGTCTTTCCTTGGTGGAGCATCCGCTAGATCATTGCCGCTTACAATTGGCATTGGCTGAGTATGCACTAAACTCTGAGCGACCCCATCGGGCCGAGCAGTACCTAGAGGCTGTACAACGGGCCAGTGACCAGTGGACTCCGCCCCTCACCCCCGATCATCTAGATATTAACGATACCCTTACCCGGCTTTGTCAGGAGTTATTTGTACATATCGCCAGGCAGCGTTTACTGGATCCGCGAACGGTGCCTACCTCCTCGCCCAAGGAGGATCGTGCCTTTCAGGAAGTAGACCGGCTCTACCAACGGCGCGAAACCTGGCTGGGGCATTTTTCGTGGCCACACGAACGCGTTTTCAGCGAATTGGTACGTACTTACCTCGACTGGAGCCGCCTTTATGGCGAAGCCTTCCAAGTTGGTCCGCTACTGTCGGTTCCAATGCCCCAAGTCATCCAGGCAGATGCGGAGGCCGACCGGGAATTGCATTTTCAGAAGGCGCGACACTTTCTGGAACAGGCACTGCACGCTTTTGAAAAAATGCCCGCCGAAGGCCACGCACGGCAACGCTTGCTGCTGGCCGAGCTGCATTCCAACACGGCCTTACTTCATTTGAAACGGGCCGTAAGCCTGAGCGAAGGAAAGAACAAACAATGGTGGGCCAAGGCTATCCAATATGCCAATAAGTCGCTGGAGATCCTAGCGAGCATCGCTCCACTGGAAGTTTTACCCGATCTGGATCGTATTGATGCCCTTTACGCGACGTGGGCGGACCTGTACCATCAATTGGATGGACCCGAAAACATGACTAACCCCAAACCCGGATTACTGCTTTTCTATCGTCGTCTGGTCAAAGATTTGGAAATTGCAAATGACCCCAACCACCGGGAACAACTTATCAAGTCCTACAATGACTTGGCGGGTTTTTCGGGCGATACGCTCGAACAGATTGAATGCCGGCAAAATGCCCTGCAGTTGCTGGTCCAGGAAATCGATCAGGGTAATGACCTGACAACCTTCCTGGAGCTGTTGACCACCCTGCGCGGATTAGGCGATGCCTACCTGGCGGAAGAGAACTGGTCTAAGGCGCACTATTTTTACGAATTAGGGAAAAAAGTAAACCTGCAATTGTTGCGCCGTCATCCCGAGGTGTTGCCCTACTGGAATGCCCTGGCCGCCAATTTTTCCCTGCTGATCATGCTCTACCAAGACCAATTTGAGAACGAGCGCGATTTCGGTCACCTTCGACAGTTCTACGCGGTTTTTTCAGAGGTACAGGCAATTTTTGAAAAAAACGATCACGAACTAACCTGCCCTTTCCTCACGGTGGAACGCCAGATTTCCGCCCCCGAGCGCATCGCGTACCGTCAACAGTTTGGCCGGCTGGCCGCTACGCCTAACTACAAATTGCCGATCATCCGGGGGGAAAGCGCAACTTTAGAGTCGGAGGTGATGGCCATCTACTTACACTTATTTGAAACCTACCGGCAGATGGTCTACCAGGTCGACCAGCGATTGATCCAACTGGCTTGCCAACCCATGGCGCCGGATACGTTACCGTCAATGGAGGTCTTACAGGCCCACCTGCTTTGGATTGCCGACCAGGAAAAAACCAAACCCGACGTACATACGCCCCATAACCGGTTGGCAATTGCACTGGCGATCCATGCCCGGGCCCTGCTGATGAACGGAGCTAATGAGGCAGCTGAAGCTTGTATGCAGCGAGCCCGGCTCAAACTGCGTCCGGAGGAACCCAACGGCACGGGTGCTTTTTTTTCCTGCCAATCCTATTTGTATGACATTTTGGCTAAGATTAAACAAGGCGCTTTTCCGCCCCCCGGTTTAGACTTGGAATCGCTGGAATACCGCACCGCTTTTTTTAAGCAGTTGAAACAGGATTTGATCGATTGGGCGCCTCGTCATCCTGAATATCCGGTGGCTCCCTGGCAATCGTGGATACAAAAGGAACAGCAAAAATGGACCTTTTAATCCGAAGGACGCCAGACCCAATCGCCCCGCCAATCAAAGTAGCCAACCTTATCGCCTTGTTCGGCACGGAATAGCCCGTTGCCAGCATAGGAGATGACTTCAAAATCGGGAGGCGCAAGCAATTCGCCCTGCAGATTGCTTACCCCCGTAAGCCCTTCCACCTTTACTTTTGCGTAACCGTCATCAAAGGACTCAATCTTATCGTACTTCGGTGGGACCAGTTCCATACCTCGCTGATTGATGACTCCCCATTTGCCATCTACCTGAACGACGGCGACGCCATTGCGAAATTCGCTGGCTCGCTCGTAGTAGTGATGGTAGCGACCCGAAGTTTCGGTAATGTAATAAAAGCGGTAGCGCTCGTCGCGCACCAGTCCCCGGCCTTCACGGAAATTGAGCAGCCGGTTAATACTAGGTTCCAGTACCAACTGCCCATCGTGATTGACCAATCCCGCTTTGCGCATGCCTTGATAAACCACCGCCTTGCCGTCCTGAAAATCTTTGCAGCGCGTGAATTCGAACGGCACCAGCTGATTGCCACTGCGGTCGATATAGCCGCAGTATCCATCGCGTTGCACGGCTGCACGGCCTTCGGAGAAAGGGGCTGCTTTGGAATATTCCAGTGGTAGGACTTCCTGGCCTTCAGTATTGATATAGCCATACTGCTCGCGATCTTTGACTACGGCAAGGCCCTCAGCAAAGGGCCCGATAAAAGTGTAGGCGCGGTGGGTGACCAGATTTCCTGTGGCATCGATCAATCCGTAGCGCACCCGTTGCCGCCCGTAACTGACCACTGCCCTACCGTTACGGTCGAATGCCCGGATCTCATTGAAGCGGGGCCGCAGTACGAATTCGCCCGCGCTGTTGATGAGGCCGTATTTTTGGTCAATTACCACCCGCGCAACGCCACCCTCAAAATCAAAAGCCCGATCGAATTGGAAAGGAATCACCTCGTCACCGTTGGGATTGATGTATCCTACACCCTGCGACCGATAAACCCAGGCCTTGCCGCTGCGGAAATTGCCCGCCCGCAGGTAACGGAACGGAATTACCGTATTGCCCATTTTGTCGATAAAACCCCATTGACGGCCTAGCTTAACAGCGGCCAAACCTTCGCTGTAGGGTTTCACCTCCTGAAAGCGGCAGGGTACCACTTCGTTGCCTTCGGCGTCGACAAAACCCCAGCGGCCATCGCGCAGTACCGACAGACGATTTTCGCTAAAACGGCCGATCTCATCAAAGTCGGCCCGCACGCAGAGTCTTCCCGAAGTATCAATCAACCCATAACGGGTTTGCTGAACGTACAGTCGCAGGATTTGGTTGTTGGTATTTTCTAAAAACTCCAGGCCGTCGTACCGGCAAGGGATGATTTGCTTTCCAGTGCGGTCGATCATTCCCCAACGACCGTTGCGCTGAACAATGCCTACCCCGTGGGTGAAATCCTCGGCGAAATCATAGGCCGGGGCTTTTACAAAAGCACCCGTAGTATCCAGATAACTCCACTGGCAGTTTTCGCAATACAATTGTGCTTCGCGATCAAAGAGCTGATCGTATTCGGTGAAGTCGATCATGGAGGATGCCGCCGATAATCCAGACCGAAAATCTTGTAGGCTTCCCAGGTGATTGGTTTGTTTTACGCTGCCGGAGAGTTTACCTACCAGGCTGGCGCGGGCGTATCCTTCCCGGAAGGCACCAATGTAAGCAAAGTTTTCGGCTACCAATTGCAGGGATCGATTGAGCAGCCCGAATCGCCCGTTCTTTAACCAAACGCGCGCCAGGTAAGGAGCCCGGTCGAATTCCTCGAGTCGAATGTCCAGAAAATGCAGATCGGAGACGAGTTTTCCTATCTGGTTGTCTACAATACCATACACCTGATGGAATCGATAGGTCGTCCGCTCAAAATCATAGGTGTGATCACTTGGGACGCCGACCAGGGTGATGCCCCACTCCCGGTCAATTTTGAGGTGGGTGAAAATAGGGTCGATTACCACTTCGCCGTCAGAAGTTTTGCGCAACCCCCATCGGTCGCGCTCGGGTCGATAAAACCATTCAAAATGGCGCAGTTGCAATCGGTATTCCGGTGGATGGGTTGTTGTGACATTTTCGCGCGTAGTATTGCGTACCCGCAGGCGAAAATGCTGGGTCAACTGTCCCTGCGGTAAAAGTTTACCCAAGCCATCGAACCGAAATAATTCCAGGGCGCCGGAAGTCCGATATGCACGTACTTCTCCTGCATCCAACTCGATTTTTTCATACTCGGCAGGCAGTAAGCGCTCTCCTTGAGGCGAGAGCAAGCCAAAACTTTCCCCTTTCCGAAAAAGCGCTGCCCCGTCGCGTAAAGGCGCCAAATAATCGAACTCGAAAGCGGTACCGGCACGGTCGCCAGCCTGCATCAACCCCCATTTACCCTCAAATACGACCCGGTAATGTGTGTTGTGAAACGGCTGAATTTCTTCGTATACCGGTTTGAGCAGAAGCTTACCGCAGGCATCTAACAAGCCGACCTTTTGTCCGCGCGCCACAATCACCAGGTCGTTGCCGATGGGGTGAAGGTTATCGTACTGTGCCTGAGGTGCAATAAGCGCTTTACACGTCTGTGCATAAAGGTGGAGCTGTGCGCCTTGCCAAAGCTTGAGGTAGGTAGAGTCGAGGATCTGATACGCCTGGAATATCGCGGGAAACAACAGCAGTCCGTTGCTGTCAATGCCGCCCCATTTTTTACCTTCCTGGTAGAGAATCAGGTCGGGATGGACAATCTGGATATCGCGCGCCTTGGGTGGCAAGAGTTCTTCTCCCTCAATACTGAGCAATCCGAGGCTATAGTTATCGACACCCAGGAAATAGCCTTGCGGGTGAATAGAAATATCATCGAACTGCGGATCGATGATCCGGCGGCCATCCTTGCGCATCACGCCCCAGCGATCATCACGCCGGAACCCCAGAAACTCCCCTTCCCAAACTTTGAGTTGTTCATAGCCTTTTTCCACAATCGTCTGACCCCGCAGATCCACTACCATCCAGGCTCCCCGGTCCATAACTGCGAAGAGCGTACTGTCCAGCACCCGCAAATCCTCGTATTGGGGCGGCACGACTTCTATACCATCATCATCTAGCAAGCCGACACCTCCATCGCGTTGCATGATTGCGTAACCATATTGTTGGTACTCGCCAATCGCTTCGTATACCGGCTCGCGAACCATCTGTCCACGGTCGTTGATAAGTCCCCAGCGATTATCGATTTTTACCGGATAATAAGACTGCGCTTCCAATTCTACTCTGAATTGAAAACCAAATACCAGCAGGGAGAGTAAAACGAGTTGCTTCAAAAGCTGCAAAAATGGATTTTGGTGATGCTAAACTTCAAAATACACGCGTAAATCAACGTATAATTAACGGATTGGTTGGTGCAAAATTGCTGGTACCAGGCCAGTGGGCCGTATGGGTTACGTTATGGCGGGCCACGACCGGCAGGTGGTAGGGCAAGCAGCGTGTAGATGGAAATCTGCCCCGGAGCACCTGGTATTCTATTAAAATAAAGATAAAGCCTAAAGAACATGCCCCGACAGCGCTCCTTTCGCGAATTGCGACCCGATGTAGAAGCTCGCCAACAAGAGATCGACCGAAATCGGACGCCAATTGTACTGGTATTAGATCAGCTGCGCGATCGCCGCAACCTGGGATTGATCGTCCGATTAGCAGAAGCCGCCCGGCTGGAAGCCGTCTATCTGCTGGGCGGTAAAAAAGAAGTAGCCGTAGATCCACGTACGCGGAGAATCGCCCGGTTTACGCATACCTATGTACCCGTACACGCGGTGGCGCAGCAACAAACCATTCAACATCACCATCCGGACTACACTTGGGTGGGATTGGAAATTACTGATAATGCCGTACCCGTGCATAGGTACCAACCGCCTGGGCCTCTGGTTCTGGTAACGGGAAATGAGCAACACGGGGTTTCTGATCAACTGTTGGAGATGGTCGATACTTGTGTTTACTTACCTATGCTGGGTATGAATACTTCGATGAACGTGGCCATGGCTACCGGTATAGCCGTATATCGCCTAGCCGAAAGCCTAGGATTTTTAGATCGCGAATAGGGGTATGGGGGGCTACAGCACATCATCCGATTGCGTTTCCGTCCCCGCTTTGCGACCAACGAAAAAGTAAAAGGACAATAACCCCATTCCGCCAAAGAGGAAAAATGCGGAGAAATAAGCCACAGGAGCATTAATCTGCAGGACATCATCAATGAAGGAAGCAACCAAAAGCCCCAGTCCGATCATAACCCCGACGATACCCCATTTGAGATTATTCTTATCGCTGGGATCGGCACGAAAAATAGTGGCATCACGCCCCGATTCGATGAGGGCCAACCGGATTTTGTTACGTGATCTGAAAAATAGGTAAATCAGTGCGACTATCGTCCCGAACGAGCTGAGAACACTGACGATAGATACAATTGCAGTCGTTACGTCCATTTGATTTGATTTTGCCGATAGGACGGTTCTTCTTTCTGAGAGGTTGCAAAATACCTATTCTTTTTTGTAACCATCCTCCAGGCTTCCCCGTCCCAGCATCGAAGGTTTTATGGAGAAAGACGAAGTTCATATACAGTCGGTGATTGCCGGAGACCGCGAGGCGTTTCGGCATTTGGTAGTACGCTACCAAGATTACGTCTTTTCTATTGTCCTGGGAGTACTGAAAAGCCGGCAGGAGGCTGAAGAAGTGGCCCAAGATGTTTTCCTTAAAGTGTATCAGGCCTTGCCTGGCTTTACACGGTGGCCTATCGCAAAGCCATCGATGCCTACCGCCGGCGTGGTAAGCCTACTCTTTCGGTAGAAGACCAAGAGCATCAGTTGCAAGTGGCCGATCCCACGGATCGGAGCGGCCAAAACCGAATGGAGGCCGAGGATCGTCAGCAACAGATTCAATGGGCGATCCGGCAGCTAAAACCACAGGATGCGACCATCATCCGGTTGTTTTATATGGAAGATTGCACGGTCGAAGATATCGCCGGCATTACTGGATTAACGGTGACGAACGTCAAAACACGCCTTCACCGGCAACGACAACGGCTGCGAAAAATGTTAGCAAGCATGGAAGAATAACCATGAAATCATAGAAAATCAAAGATGTGAATTATACCGATCAGCTCATTTGGCAGTATATCGATGGTGAATGCACCGAGGCCGAGCGCATGGAGTTGGAGGCGCTCTTGAAAAAAGATAAAAAGCTGCAACGCGAAGTCCAGGAAGCGCGTCAGCTTCATCAGCAGTTACAGCAACTAGAGCCCGAACAGCCTTCCCTCCGCTTTTCGGTGAACGTGATGGAACAACTGCCGCCCTTAGCGCGCCGCTTATGGGTAGAACCTTTCGTTCCGGAATCGGTCATCCGGCGTTTTCTGGCAGTTATGACCGGCCTTTTCGCCTTGTTTTTTATCTTGCTGTTGCTCAGCAGGAAGTACTATCCGGAGCAAACCGAAAGTACTACTTCCCAAGCTTTTGAAACGATAGCCGGGAGCATTGCGGCCATCCCACAACAATGGCTGGTGTTGGTTATTATCGCCGCTAGCGGCACATTACTGCTATTGCTGCTGGACCGCTTTCTGCAAAGCCGCTTCCAGTTTTAGACCATCCGGTCTTTCCCAAATCTCAGGCGCATGCCTTTCTGACTTTCGTCGAATTGACCGTTCTGATAGGCTAAATGGCCGCTGACAAAAGTGGCCTTCACCTTTCCCTTGAAAGTATGCCCCTCGAAAGGAGACCACCCACATTTGTAGTAAATATTTTCTTTGCTTACCGTCCAATTGACCTCTGGGTCGAGTACTACCACGTCGGCCCAAAATCCTTCATCCAAGTAGCCCCGGTCTTGCAGCAGGAATAGGTCGGCCGGTGCGTGACACATCTTGTCAACTATTGTGGGGAGGTCAATCTTACCCTGCTGCTCCAATTCGAGCATGATATTCAGGGGGTGTTGGATTAAGGGCAAACCCGAGGGGGCGTCCAGATATTTACCCTGTTTCTCTTCCCAGGTGTGGGGCGCGTGGTCGGTAGCAATTACATCGAGCCGCCCTTCCAGCAGGGCCGGCAACAGGGCAGCCTGGTGTTCTGCTTCCTTAATTGCCGGGTTGCATTTGATTTGACTACCTAGGCGGGCATAGTCATCTCGGTTGAAGTAAAGGTGGTGCACGCATACTTCCGCCGTGATGCGCTTTTTTGTCCGCGGTATCTCTTTGTCGAAAAGCGGCATTTCATCGGCAGTCGACAGGTGCAGGATATGCAGGCGCGTACCGTGCTTTTTCGCCAGCTCCACCGCCATGGAAGACGAGCGGTAGCAGCCCTCGGCATTGCGGATCTCGGGATGGAGATCCATCGCGATATCTTCGCCTAGGCGGCTTTTGAACCACTCCAGATTGTTGCGAATAGTTGCTTCATCTTCGCAGTGGGTAGCAATAAGCGATGGCGTCTTAGCAAATAATTGCTCCAGGGTACTTGGCTCGTCTACCAACATATTACCCGTACTGGAGCCCATGAAGATTTTCACTCCACAGACGGTTTCTAGGTCGGTTTTCAAGACTTCCTCGAGATTGTCGTTCGAGGTCCCCATATAAAAGGAGTAATTGGCCAGGGATTGGCGTGCAGCAGCCATGTATTTTTCTTCCAGCTTTTCCTGTGTGATGGCCGGCGGCTTGGTGTTGGGCATCTCCATATAGCTGGTCACTCCGCCGGCAACGGCAGCGCGCGGCTCCGTGGTGAGGTCGGCCTTGTGGGTGAGGCCAGGCTGCCGGAAGTGGACCTGGTCATCGATGATGCCCGGTAAGATGTAGTGTCCTTCGGCATTAATCTCTCGTTTTGCCGGAGTGTCGATCACGGAATCGATACGCTCGATACGCCCGTTTTGTAGTAATACATCGGCGGTCTTTATCTCACCGCGGTTGACCACCCGTCCGCCTTTGATAATGGTTTTCATAGCCTTTGGTTGGATAAGCGCAGTAGAAACCTATATTCGGAAAGATTAAAAAGCTATTTTATCCCTTCACCCTGCGCCCGATCTGCTAATTTTACCGGTAAATATAGGACTAATGAAGCAAAAACACATTTTAGCACCCGATTTTAAGGTAGGTGTACTGGGGGGCGGTCAGTTGGGTAAAATGCTAGGGCAAGCGGCATCGTTCTGGCATCTACCCCTGCACTTTTTGGATAAAAGTAAGGACTTCCCCGCTGGGTTGGTTGCCGGTACGTTCACCAAAGGTGACTTCAAAGATTTCAATGATGTCTACGCCTTCGGACGCGAAATGGATATCCTGACTATTGAAATCGAACATGTTAATACGGAGGCCTTGCATGCGCTGGAGCAGGAAGGTGTTACCATTCATCCCAATCCTTCGGCTTTGGATATTATTAAAGACAAGGGCCTGCAAAAACAGTTTTACCATCAGCATCAACTTCCGTCGGCTCCCTTCCAACTCTTTCCGGATGAAAAGGCCATCCGCGCGGCCATTGACCAGGGCGACCTGGTATTTCCCTTCGTACAGAAAAGCCGAACAGCCGGTTACGACGGACGCGGCGTTGCTGTCCTACAGCACACCGGCGACCTGCCCAAACTCCTGCCCGGCCCGTCGGTCGTTGAAGAAAAAATTGATATGGAAAAAGAACTAGCGGTCATTGTGGCACGCCGGCCCAACGGCGATACCCAGGTATTCCCGGTCGTAGAGATGGTCTTTAATCCTGTGGCGAATCTGGTAGAATATCTTTTTGCCCCTGCGAAAGTAAGTGACGTCATTGCCCGGCAAGCTTACGCGCTCGCTCGCCAGACCGCAGAAGCCTACAACCTTTGCGGGTTGTTAGCCGTAGAGTTATTCCTGACAAAGGAAGGAAAGTTGCTGATCAACGAGGTAGCACCCCGGCCGCACAACAGCGGCCACCATACCATCGACAGTTGTGTAACCTCCCAGTTCGAGCAGCATCTGCGCGCCATACTGGATTTACCTCTAGGGCGCACCGATTTGCTGCAACCAGCCGTAATGGTCAACTTATTGGGGTTGCCCAATCATACAGGACCTGCCCGCTACGAGGGGATGGAAGAAATAATGAACCTCCCCGGTTTGCATGTTCATCTATATGGTAAAAAGATGACCAAGCCCTTCCGAAAAATGGGCCATGCTACGGTAGTACATGCTGATCTGGAGAAAGCGATCAGCTTGAGTAAAAAAGTGTTGGCGACTTTCCAGATTACCTCCTCGTAATCTTTCGATTATCGCTTACCCATTGATCGCACCCATTTTTTGGTGTTGATCACAGCCTTGGGATAGTCAGCGCCGATCTTAACGTGATGGGTTTCCTGTTCGGCGAAGGAGAGCTTGTCGGGCAGGTGCACCTTATCGGCCGGAAGATCGGCTAGTTCGGGCAACCAAAGCTTGACGTATTCGCCTTTGGGGTCGTAGCGCTGGGCCTGGCTCAAAATATTGAAGTAGCGATCCTCGCGCGGGTCGCTACCGACCCCGGCCACGTAGTTCCAGTTGCCCCAGTTGGAGGTAACGTCGTAGTCGATAAGTTGTGATTCGAAGTACTCGGCACCCATTTGCCAGTTGACGAGCAAGTCTTTTACCAAAAAACTGGCCACATTTTGCCGGCCGCGGTTCGACATAAAGCCCGTATTTTTTATCTCTAGCATGTTGGCGTCGATGAAGGGGACTCCGGTACGCCCTTCGATCCAGGTCTCCAGCAGGCGATAATCGTCGCGCCAGCGGGGATCGTATTCGCCCTTGGTTCCGCCTTTTAAGAAAATCCGATTACCGTACTTTTTCGCCATAAAGCGATGAAAGTCGCGCCACAGCAACTCGAAGAAAATCCAATAGGTGGATTTGTTTTTCCCGCGTTCCGCTTCGTATTTTTTGAGCTCGTAATAGATCATTTTTGGCGAAAGGCACCCTTGGGCTAACCAAGCCGAGAATTTGGTGCTATAGTCGCCTCCAACCAATCCATTGCGGGTTTCTTTGTAGGTTTTCGCCAGATCTGAATCCCAAAGGTAATACCGCAAACGCTCCAGACCGGCTTTTTCACCACCCTTAAAATCGATTACGGCGCGAGGGTCGGATTCAAAATGGTCGTAGTCAAAATGCTGCAAGGTGGGTACCGCCCCAGGATCGATATCAACCATCACCGGATTAAGGGGCGTCGTCGGAGCCGGCAGCGGCTCCCGAATAGGCACGTAGCGCTCTACTTCCTTGCGAAACTGGGTAAACACATCGGGCACGTGTTGAATCGGGAAAGGCAGATCGGCGGTATAGTACAGCATCTTGCCGCGCGAATAGCGCATCTCCGTACCGATTGACCAAAGATTTTTTTCCAGAGCGTCTTGTACGGCGACTTCTTCCTGCGTTCGCTCGCGATTACAGAAAACCCAACTCGCCTTGGACTGCTGGGCCACTTCAAAAATTTCCTGCTCCGGCTCGCCGATCCGAATGACTAGGTCGCTATTTAATTTTTTGAGAGATGCCTTGAGGTCAGCAACGCTTTCGAGGATAAATTTGGTGCGGAACTTGCCAGTTTTACGGAAACCGTAGTCCGTCTGCCCAAAGAAGGTTCGTTCGTCAAATATGAACATGGGGATGATCTCGTAGGCTTGGTTCAGAGCTTCGGTAAGCGCCTCATTATCGTGTAGGCGTAAATCATTGCGGAACCAAACTATTGCTCGTCTCTTTGTCATGTGGTAAGTGGATTCTTAGGGCAGCTCTCGCCTACTTTAGATTTTCAATAATTTCTGAAACCTGAACAAGGCTTGGGGGCATTGGTTTGTAAAGGTCCGTTATTTATAGCAAAACTTTTACTGCGGGAACGAATACCTCTAGTGGACTGTTACCTCAACAAAAGCAAAGCATTATGAATCCGGGAGCCTTGCATTCCGAAGTACAGTACCGCACCGCGCGCTCTTCCGGAGCCGGCGGTCAGCACGTAAATAAAGTAGAGACCAAGGTAGACATTCTATTCGACATTCAAAGCTCTGGGATACTCAACTCGGCCCAGAAGCGTCGGCTAACTGGTGCCCTGAAAAATAGAATCAATAAAGAAGGTATGCTGATCGTATCGGCGCAGGACAGTCGCTCGCAGCATAAGAATAAAGAAAAAGCCCTGCAGCGGTTCGACTATCTGATCAAGCAAGCCCTGAAGCCGCGCAAAAAGCGGAAGGGGCCGCAGCAATTCACGGCCAACCGGCAAAAACGTTTGCAAAACAAAAAGGCGCACAGTGAGAAAAAGGCTTTGCGCAAAAAAATACGCCCCTAACGAGCTGGACGCCTGCATTTTTCAAGCTGTACCCGCACCTCCTCTAGTTTAGCCAACCCATAGTCGTTACCCCAGGCGTGATTAATGTAATTGATGATATTGACGATAGCTACGGGCTCCAATTCGGAGATCCCTGCCATCGGCTGTTGGTAGGTTACGCCGTTCACTACAATCGTATCGTAAAGACCGTAGCGAATGATGCAGGCAAGTTGATCCTGGTTTTCTGCCATATAATCGGCTCCGGCTATGGGTGGAATGACGCCTTCCAGCCCCGATCCGTCTTCCATATGACAATTACTGCAATGGTAATCGTACAAAATGTGTCCCTGCTGATAGGGATTGTCCTGGCAGGAAGTATTCCAGCCGGCCACTGCTAGTAAAGCGATAACGGCCAGACCTATACGTTGAATCATACTGAACTACTTATCCATTAAACCCTTGCGCCCGGTAGGTTTTCGTCATGTCGGCCGGTATAGCGATAATGAAATGGGCCACATCGCGATATTGTTTGTCCAGCGCATCTAAATCGGTTTGCTCTACGGTGCTGATGGTTCTGACGTCCGGGTCATCCAGGTATTGATCGAGGTACCAGACAATCCCTTCATAGTTATCAGAATGGTAGGAGCCGTTGAGGTGGAAAAATAGTTTGCCATCCTCCCAGTTCTGAGCGATGCGATAAGCCATGGTAGCATCTTTGATCGCTTGGGCTTGGGGGAAATACTCGGCCTGGTCGTCGCTGCCATGGCCACCCATCATGTCGAGCATTTTCTGGTAGCCGGGCAAATCCGCGTCGTAAGGTACCGGCAGAGGCGGCAGATAACCCTTGGCCGCTGCCGAGAGACTTTCCAATTGCTCTAGTCCATTATTAAAAACCCAGCTAGCATACCGGCGAGGCACGTTAGTGGCGACGAACCGCAGACCGTGCCGGCGGGCGAACTCAAGGACCGGTTCGTAGTCGGTAGCATAGTTGTCCCAAAGCTTGGCTTCCTCTAGGAAATTATTGGTCGAAATCGCACCCGCAAAATACTCATCGAGCAGCAGTTGGTCATCGGCTTCGAACATTTCTGCCCCTATTACCAGGTCTTGGCCACGCTCTGAAAATAAATCTTTAGCCAAGCTCAGCTGCAGCCAGTGGGCGATGGCGTTATTGTGGAGCTCCCCGAAACAAACTACATCGGCCTTCTGCAATGCCTGCAGCATTTCCATGTAGTCGACAGGATTACCCGAAGCGTCAAAAATCCGGTAAGCAGGTCTTTCTTGGGCCGTTAAAAGACCAACGCTACAAATGAAAAAGAGCACGAGAAAACGTTGCATAAATGCTATAATTTTTAGGGGCGAGCAGCTCGCCGTTGGCCAGCTGATGTCTTTGCGTGACATTGCCGCTTTTAAACGAAGAGCAAATTACCCCAATTAGTACGGAATTACTACTTTAAGGATTCTATTTTGCAGCTTTGCTGCCAAGCGCTAAACGAACCTAGCTAAACTGTTCAATATGAGGCCATTGCTTACTCTAATACTGCTGTTTGCCGGCAGCCTCCTCCACGCTCAGCCTTCCAACGATGCGTGCACCGCACCGATCGACCTGGGTCAACTGCCCTTTTGTGATGAAAGCCAGGTTTTTACCAACTTAGGCGCCAGCGATAGCGACATTGGCTCCAACAACCAACCGCCCTGCTTTCAAGGTACCAACCCGCAGCACGATGTTTGGTTCACCTTTACCACCGGAGGGGAAGCAACTGACTATTCCATGGCCGTTAATGGTCGAATCGGCGGGGGCGGCAGTTTGCCCATCGCCAATCCGCAAGTGGCAGTCTACCAGGGCGACTGTACCACCGACGGTCTTACGCTGGTTGCCTGCGGAGCACCCACTCTGGGGCAAGATAATGTTTTACTTAACACAAGTGCCCTGGAGTCCAATACGACTTATTTCCTGCGGGTAAGCGATTTCTCTCAGGGTGGTATTCTCAATTGGGGTAACTTCGACCTCTGTATCACCGAGACTTCTTCGGTTTTTACCATTGATGAGGGGGGCTCGAATGCTTGCACTGGCCAACTTTTTGATACTGGCGGCCCTGAAGGCAATTACGGGAATAACGAAAATCACGTTTTTACCATCACACCGGCAAATCCCTCGGGCTGCATTACCTTAACCCTAGATTATTACAACATCGAAGAAACCAGCCTTGCGCCTACCGACCAGATCATCATCTACGATGGTCCTACGGCTGACCCTAATTTTATCATTCGCGAAATCGGCGGGGCCGATTTTGCCGGTGGGGCCTCCGGCGGCGGTGGGGTTTGTCTGGAAGCCCAGGCTTTCAGCGGCAGTATGACGATCCAGTTTATATCTGACGGGAGTCAAAACTTTGAAGGTTTCCAAGGACATTGGCAATGCAGTCGTGCGGCCTGCCCATCCCCATCTCCCCTCTTAGTACAGCCTAACCCCTCGGAAGAAGCGATCGTGCAGGCGGTGAGCGGCCTACAGTCGTCGGTTAAGGTGGTGGAGGTCGACTGCCCTGGCAGCGCCTTGGGCACCTTTCGCGCTATGGACGACACTGGGCTCGGCCTGGCCAATGGCTTATTGCTGACCACTGGAACGGCCGAATGGGCCATCGGTCCTAACGATGATAACGGGCTGGGCAACCCCGATTCCGACAATCAAGCTCCCGGCGACGAAGACCTGGATTTTTTATCCGACCTGCTGGGCGATGGCTCTGTTTCTTTCGACGCATGCGTAGTTGAACTCGACGTTTTTGCCGCCACCAATGAGCTGACCTTCGAATACGTATTCGGCTCGGAGGAGTATCCCGAGTTTACCGAAATGTTCAATGATATCTTTGCGTTTTTCATTTCCGGCCCGGGTATTGAGGGCGATCCCAACCTTGACGGCAAAGTTAATATTGCCGTATTACCCGACGGTACGCCAGTACAAATCGGCAACGTCAATCAAGGTGACAACTGGGAATACTTCCGCAATAATGAAGGTAGTCCCACCCTGCAGTACGACGGCCTTACCTCCGATTTTGTGGGCAGGAAAAAAAGCCTCACTGCGCGTGCTACCGTCGAGCCGTGTAATACTTACCGGATCAAATTGGCCATTGCCGATCGCACCGATGGCACCTATGATTCCGGGGTATTTGTAGCCGATATTCAAGGGGGCTCCCCCACCGTCAGCACCGCCTTTGGTGAAGGCATTGATTATCTGACCGAAGGTTGTGAAAGCGGCGTGGCAGCTACTGATTCAATCTCGATTGGATTGAATGGCGCACCCGACCGGAACATCACCTACCGGGTACGCCTCGGCGGTACAGCCGAAAGGGGCATAGATTTCACTACTGACTTACCCGATTCCGTGACCTTTGGCGCCGGACAATTGAGCCGCCGGTTTGCTATCACACCGATAGACGATGGTGTTGTAGAAGGTAGCGAGACCATCATCATTGAATTGTTCAACGACTTTGGTTGTGGCGAAGTATCTTTCGGAACCCTCGAAATTGCTTTGCGTGAGGATATCGAAGTGGCCATATTGCCCGAACGGGACACCCTGTCTGTTTGTCCGAACGAAGGCTTCCAGCTGGAAGCCACCGGGGCCGAAAGTTACATCTGGACCCCTTCGGCCCTCTTCGGCGACCCCGGACAGGCGAGCGTGACCGTTCGGCCCACCCAGGACACCCTCGTCTTCGTGGAAGGAAGCCTGGGCGAATGCACCGGACGCGATTCGGTTTTCCTACGCCTTGTCGATCCTGAGTTGGAAATCATCCAAGAAGACACGTTAATTTGTCAGGGTGATAGCCTAATCCTTACGGCCCGTAATAACGTCGATAACCAGGCACTTACCTGGTCGACCATAAGCGGGCCGGTCGCTACCGAAACCGAAAACATCACCGTTCGCCCCGACACGACGACGCAATATGTGGCTACCATCGACCTGTCGGGCTGCATCGTGACCGATACCGTTACCCTACAGGTCGAACCCTTTGCTTTTCCCGAACTCGCCGCCGACACGGCGGTGTGCCAGAATAGTCCCGTCCGTTTGGCTGATAGCATAGGTGCCCCCGGAATGGCTTACACCTGGAGTCCCGATGCTGGACTAAGTGATCCAAATGCCCCCAACCCCATTGCCTTGCCTACCAATTCGACTAGCTACACCCTTATGGCAACCAGCGCCCGCGGCAACTGCACCCAGACGGGCACTATAAACCTGGAAATCTTCCCAGCCAATATTGAGCTATTTGAACCGCAAGCAGACAGCATTGCGCTTTGTCTTGGCGACTTTGACACCCTCGCAGCCGTCATCAACGGCGGTACGCCGGGTGATGTACGTTGGTCGCCCAGTTTTGAAATCAGCGATACGAGCGGACTGGAAGTGGTGATCGCACCCACAGCTAGTCGCACTTATTTTGTTACCCTGACGACCGCCGACGGCTGCTTGGTGACCGATTCGGTTAACGTACGCGTTGATTCCATTCCTCCGTCCGTGATAACGCCCGATCCGGTAAAGGAGGTTTACTGCCGAGGCGACCTGGTGACCCTCACCTCTCCCACTTACGAAACCGGCGACTACCCGGACATTATGCACATGTGGATTTCCGGTCCCGGATTCGAGACCCCCGATACGGCCTGGAATATGGTTTTTACCGCTATCGACAGTGCTTTTTATGAGCGCCAGACCATCATTGGCGGTTGTGTGGATACCACTAGCCTTTTTATCCCCGTCGTGACGCCGCCCGAAATAAGCATTACGCCTGCCGACACGGCCATTTGTGCCGGAGAGTCGGTCGAGCTTACCCTGAATTACGAAGGCGAGGGCGAGATTATGTGGATGCCCGCCGACGGCACGGTCAACCCCAGCGAAGGCAGTACAGTAGTGACTGTCACCCCTATGGCTGGGATGGAAGAGGTAGCCGTGATGGCCACCGTGGAAGAAATGGGCTGCCCGACCACAGCCTCAGCCCAGGTGGAGGTCCAGACCCCGCCGCCGGTGATCTTCAATGACGAACCTTTTGTCTGTACCGGTGATTCTATCCAGCTTAACTTCGGCTTCAGCGATGATCCGGCCGCCAGCTACATTTGGACGACCCCTAGTGATCCCGATTTTATTGCTACCGACCCTGGGCTGCGTGTGGCGCCTATCCAGACTACGACCTATGTGCTTACCACCCGTGTAGGGGATTGTCCGGCCGAGCAGCAGCAGATTACAGTCGAGGCGGTGCCGCCCTCGACCGTCAATGCGCCGGCTGACCAGGCCATCTGTCCGGGAGATACCTTACGACTCCGTGCCAGCGGGACTGCTCCGGCCAATGTGCCAGAGTTTTTTGTATGGAACTACAACGGTCAGCAGCTCAACGGGCCCAATGTGGTCATCGGCGACATTACCCAGAGCACCTTTATCGAGCTCCTCTACCGCTACGGTCCTGACGGTGGAGCCTGTGGTACCGAGCAGCGCATTATCAATGTTGAAGTTTTCGATACCAATATTTCTATCGACAGTATTGTGGCCGACCCGCCCTCTTTCCTGGAGGAAGGTGTTCCGGAAGGCAGTGACATTACGCTGACTAGCTTTACATCGCCGGCCGAATTGCCCGGCGGCGTGACATACACCTGGCTGGCTAATGGCGTGCCGGTAGGCGATAATGCAGGTACGCTGATTAATGCGCCGTTGGAGGATCCTACCACCTACCAGTTGATCATCATTACCGAGAATGGATGCGAAATCATATCCGAAGAAATAACCGTCAATGTTGTGCCTCCTATTTTTGAGATTCCGAATGCCTTTAGCCCGAATGGAGACGGCGCTAACGATAACTTCCGAGTGCTGATCCGCGGCAATATTCAGATTCAGGATTTTGTAGTGTACAATCGCTGGGGGCAAGTAGTTTACAACAATGAAAATGGAGAAGAAGGCTGGGATGGCACCCATAACGGGGAGCCCCAACCCATTGATATTTATGTCTACAAGGTCGTTTTATTGCGTCCGGACGGATCAGAAATTAATCGGAGCGGCGAACTCACATTGGTGCGGTAAAAAGAGCCCGGCACCGATAAAGATTGATGCCGGGCTTACATTAATTCTGATTGTTTAACATTTGGTGAGGTTATACAGGATATCCCCATCTATTGCATACTATTGTAAAAGTAAAACATCTTCGGATTCCAACAAAACATTTACATGAATTACGATATTTTTTTTGGCTTTAACATTTAGTTTACGCAAATCTGAAAGAATAGCTTGACCTCATAGGATATACGACTAGCTAAGTCATATGGGTGAAGCAGACTACAGGACCTATTTCCTGAAGCATCCTTAGTTGAAAATATAAGGCACGCCGTTTCCCGTCGTCACCCACCAAAAAGTAAGGAGCATTAATAGAGAATACCCGAGGTAGGTACCGATTGGCGTATAGTCATTAACACGAATACCATACCGCTTTTGCACGTAGACAACCATCAGCCCTTTCTCAAACACGTGGGCTAGTACAGTTGCATAGGCAATACCCATTAATCCATAGTCCTGGACCAACCAAAAACTCAGCCCGATATTTAATAGCAATTCCAGCACGGATATCCCCAGTACGACGGTATTGTCCTTTAGGCCGATCAGGACCGTACGCGAAAAAATCAACCGGGATACGATGAGCAAAAGATAGATATTAAAGATGGGTACACTTTCTACGAATGCATCGCTAAAAACGATCGGAAAAAACCACTCACTAGTAAGTACCAATATTACCGAAACCGGAAACAGCAGGTGCATGAGTTGGAGAGACTTCGAACGCATGCTTCGCAAGCCAGTAGTCAGGTCTTTACTGAGCTCAGGTAGCATACCGGCGCTGAAGGCATTAGCCAAGGCAATGGTGAGCGGCAGCTCACGGGCGCCGTACCGGAAGATGGCAAAGGTGCGCTCATCGCCATCGTACTGCCAATTGACCAGCCAGTTGTCGAAAGTCTGATTGAAGCCCCCAACCAGTGCATAAAGCATGAGTGGTAAGGAAAGGCTTAGCCAGTTTTGCAATAAGGCTGGCCGAAACTGCCAGACCTGTTCCTGGTACATAAAAACCAACAACCAGACATGTTTAGCTAAGGCCAACCCTACTAAACCCCAGAAGGAATATCGAAAATCAAAGCCCAGGAAAATGGGCACCGTCATGACGGTCAGCTGTCCCAGAAAAGCAAACAGAGCGAAAGAAACGATCCTCTTAGGCTGGTTGTGCAGCAAATAAAAGTTCTCCACCAGGTAGGTCGGCATGTTGAAAAGCTGGTAGAGCAGAAATAAGTAAAGGTAATCGAGTTGGTTTTTTCCGGTGAGCAATTGAAGAGCCGGTTCGCGAAAAACAACCAGCATTAAAAAGACAAACAGGCTGATTCCCGAAAAAACCAGGTAAGCGTTAAAAAGGTAAAGATTCTGACTCCGCGCATCCTGCTGCGGATAAGAAGTGAGCAGGCCCTGAACGAGTCCCGACACCCAGAAAAAGCTCACCGTGTAGCTGATATACATCAGCATCTCATAAGCTCCGATCTGGGTGGTCGACAAACTACTCTTTGCCAGCAGTATAGCAATTAAGATACTTGTCCCCTGCCGAAGTAGATGGAAAATCTGCAGCGCTTTGTGATTGGTGAGCTGCAGTATGCCTTTCCAGGCACTCAAATCAAACAGAGGTTTGCAAGGCGTAATCCTCTTCTTCGAAATGCACGCCATAGTGCGCTAACTCGTCTAAGACCGGTTCGTAGACTTCGGGCATGACGGGAATGTGTACGCCCTTGGATTCAATCTGATGTGCCATCACCAATTTGACGAAAATCCCCATGGGCAAACCGACCAATTTGGACATCGCCGTATTTTCAGCATTTTCACCAACCATCGACATGGTACTGGTACAGATGCGTTGCTCTCCTGCCAGATCATATTCAAATTCGTGGTGCATCAGGATGAGATCTTTATCCTCAGGTTTCATTTGCCACTTCTTCTTCAGGATTTCTTCCAGAATAAGGGCTGGTGTAGCATTTGAAAGTTTGATTTTTTTCTTGCGGAATAAGCCAAGCCATTCCAGTTTTTTCATCACCGGTGATTCGAGCGATTCGCCGAGCATGTTAGCGGTTTTCTCCCGCACGGAGCTTCCTGGATAGTGGCCGACGTAACCTTCTAAAAGGGCGTGGCGGGTGATATTTTCACTCTCTATGATAGGAAAATCAGCATCGGTCAGACCGATATCCACCAAGGCTTGCCAGGCATCGCAGAAACCCTTGCCCCGGATAGTGCCCCGGAACAGGTTGGAAATATTATTGAGGCCGTACACTTCGCGGTAAAGGAGGGAGTCGCGGTTCGGATAAACCTCATAAGTTCCAAAGCCTGAAATTTCAACCTCCCGGTGTTCGCGAAACAGGCGATTGTAGGGTATAAATTTAAACTTGCCGTTTTCGATGTACTGGGCAGTTCCTTGCCCCGCCAGCACGACATTCCGTGGATTCCAGCTGAATTTGTAGTGCCACGGGTTGTCATCGCTTTCGGGTGCTACTAGGCCGCCGGTGTACGAACGGAAAGCGGTGAGCTTGCCGCCTTTGGCTTTGATTTGATTGATCATCCGCATAGCAGACATGTGGTCTACTCCGGGGTCAAGGCCCATTTCGCCCATAAAAATCAGTTCGCGATTGCGGGCCTCGTCGCCCAGGCGGTACATTTCCTGTGAAACATAAGAGGCGGTGATAAGGTGTTTTTTCAAACGAATACAGTCATGGGCGACCTCCAGATGGAGATGTGCGGGAAGCAGGGAAACGACCAGGTCGTTTCGACCGATCAGTTCACGCCGGTCATTGGTCTTGGTCACATCAAGCCAGGCAGCACGTCCCTGGGGGTTTCCAGCAACTTTGCGTTCTGCCAATTCGGGTTGGGCGTCGGCAACGGTCACAAACCACCCCCTTTTGGCTGCGTTGTCCAGTACGTACCGGATCAATGCGTTGGAGGATCGGCCGGCACCAACGATAAGAATGTTGTTCATGATTGCTATAATTTTTTTGGGGATTCTTGCAACATAAAGGTACGCTGCTCGGTCAGGATAAAAAAGCGGTCCCGAAAAAGGATAGAGATTTAACGGCCCTCCAGCTTGCCAAGGTGTGTGCGAAATTCACCGTTTTTCCGATCTTCGAAATAGCATTGCAAGGAAAAGGTGCTCGAAGTGAATGCAATTTCCGACCAGGGGATATCCGACTCATGAAACAGCTGCACTTCACTGCTTTCGTCCCCTACCCCATAACGGTCAGGTCCTTCCAAGTCGGCTAAAAAGTGGACGTACACCTGATTAATGTGGGGAATACTGTACAGGGAAAGCATATGCCGGATGGAAACCCTTGCAAGCGCTTCTTCCCAGACCTCTCGCAGTGCGCCTTCTTCCACAGTCTCGCCATTCTCCAAATAACCACTTGGAACATTCCAGTATCCCAGCCGGGGTTCGATGGCGCGCCGGCAGAGTAAAACCCTTTCTTTCCAGACCGGCAGGCATCCCGCTACGATCTTAGGGTTGGCATAGTGGATAGTGTGGCAATGGTCGCACACGTAGCGAGGTCGGTTATCCCCTTCGGGTATCCGGAAATCTAATTGGTCGGATCCGCAGTTACTGCAATAGTTCATAGACTTTAAAACGATTCGGAGTCTCCTTTTTGCTCATATCGGACGCGGTGCAGAATAGCATCGCCGAATAGTGACAGCCCCGAATTGAAAACAATGAGAGCTAGCGTACCGTATCCTACCCAGTACCAGGTGTTGGTGCCGTCGTATTTAGCCATGGCCGCCTCGGCAATCAGACAAGCGCCGAAGCCGACAAGTACCAAAGCGATGGGCGCCTGATAAAGCCAGCGCCGATAGTGTTTATTTTTTTTCATAATCCTGCAGGTATTGCATTGCTTTTTCTAAATCTTCGGGATGGTCGATACCGAGGGTAGCCGACTCTGTGTAGCCCACCTGAATGGAGTAACCGTGATCCAACCAGCGCAATTGCTCCAGTGCTTCGCCCTGCTCCAATTCGGAAGGCTCGAGTTGGGTAACCGCAAGTAGGATCGCACGCCGGAAAGCATACAATCCGATGTGTTGGTAAAATACGTGACCAGTATGCAGCCAATCGCCCTGTTCAACGCTCCGCTGGTAAGGTACAGCATGTCGACTGAAGTACAGGGCCTGCCCTTTACGGTTTATCACCACCTTAACTATGTTTGGATTGAAAAGTTTGCCTATTTCCCGAATTGGCGTCACCAGTGTTCCGATGTTGTCGGTGGGCCCGGCAACCAGCTGGGCGGCTACATCAATCTGGCCAGGTGCGATAAACGGCTCATCGCCCTGAACGTTGATCACGATGTCAAAGTCCGCTTCGGCTGCAGCCACTTCTGCACAACGATCGGTACCGCTGCGATGGTCGGGGCGGGTCATGACCGCCTCTCCCCCGAATGCCCGCACGTGTTCGAATACGCGGCGATCATCGGTGGCGACAATAGCACGGTTCACCGCCTTAGCGGCTAATGCCTGTTCGACCACGCGTCGGATCATACTTTTCCCGCCAATATCCACCAATGGCTTGCCGGGAAAGCGGGTGGAGGCATAGCGAGCCGGTATGACTGCCAATACTCGGGAAGAACGCGATGAATCATTCATAAATACGAATTATTGGGTAAGCAAGCTTTATTCCCAACAGCAAAATTGCGATATTTCCCGTATTTGAGAAAACAAAGCAAATACCCCAATCTATGCGGTGGATACTGGCTGCATTTTTCACCTGTCTACTGATCCCCTCTAGCGCTACCGGCGACAGCCTGCGCTACCTCACGCCGGAAGATACCATCTTTATCACCGTGAGTAATAGCGGTGAAAAAATATTTGAGCACGTGTTGGTCCGCGGCCAGACCCTCTTCTCCCTCGCCCGTTTCTACGGGCTGCGCGTAGCCGATCTGCAATACTACAATCCAGGCTTGAGCGTGCAGACCCTTAAAGTGGGCCAGCGCATACGGATCCCCATTCCCAACCGGGCCATCGTTCGCTACCTGCCTCCCGAGGTGGATGCCCGCTCCTACTTCGCACCCATTTTTTACATCGTTCGTAAAGGCGATACCATGTTCAGTCTGTCGCGCCGATATTTTCGGATGCCTATGGACACGCTGCGCCAGCGCGGCGACTTCGAAGGCAATGGACTCCGGGTCGGTCAACGCATCCCCGTAGGTTGGTTGAGCATTGAAGGCATTCCGGACAGTTTTCACAATAAGGCCCTCCCCGCCATTTTTCGCGCAAATTACAAGCTGCAGCCCCGCTTCGAATCTTGCGCCGCACGCAGCCGCATAGCGGAAGACCAAGGTGTAGCCAGTTGGAAAAAAGAGGAGAGCAGTAAAGATTATTTTGCCCTTCACCGCACTGCCCCGCTGCGCTCGGTTCTTGAAATCTATAACCCCATGACCGGCCGGAAAGTATACGCCAAGATCGTCGACCGCATCCCGCCGACCGCCTACGATGACAATGTGGTGGTGGTGTTGTCGTCGCCCACCGCTAGGTTGCTTGGCGCTATTGATGAGCGCTTTTTTGTACGCCTCAAATATTGTAAATAGCATAAAACGCGGCCGAAATAAGCAGGTCCTCGACCTTATTGACTTTTTGTATATTAAACTTATGTTGAGGTCTTTTCTCCCAATGTTGTGGTTTTCACTAGCCGTATTGTGGTGCTATGGGCAGGCCTTTCCGCCGACAGTTACCTATCCACCAGATGTTTACGGTGCCGGCAATCAGAACTGGATGATTGCTCAAGATAGCAGTCGCCGGATTTACGTGGCTAATAATGCGGGGCTCCTCGAATATGATGGTACTCGTTGGCACCTTTACCCTTCGCCTAATGAGAGTATCCTTAGATCAGTGGCTGTGGTTGGTGAGCGCATTTACACGGGCAGCTACATGGAGATCGGGTATTGGACCCGCAATGCACTGGGCCGGTTGGACTACCACTCCCTGAACGAACGATTAGCGGACCACCTTATCCAAGATGAGCAGTTTTGGAATATCGACGCTTACGGCGAATGGCTCCTTTTCCAATCGCTGAACCAAATCTACCTCTACCGCCCGAGAGATGAAGCACTGCGTGTGATCACCCCACCCGGCGGGGTACGGAAACTCTTCAAATCCAACAGTGGCCTGTATTTTCACACACCGGGCAAAGGGCTCTTCCGCATTATCAACGGCGAAATGGAACCCTTCGACACCGGGCCAGTCATGAGGGCTACTATTCCCGCAGGAATCTTCGACCGCGGCGATACGTTATTAATCCTTACCCAGGATCGGGGCTTCTTTGCCCGCCACGCGGGTAAAACAACTCCCTGGCCTACCCAAGCCGATACACTGATCGACTATTGTAAAATCTATACCAGCCTGGAGTTACGAAATCGCGATATTGCGTTGGGTACCATCTCTGACGGGGTTATTTTTCTCAATCCTGAAGGCCGGATGAAATATCATCTTGAGCAGCGAAACGGATTAAGTAACAATACGGTGCTCTCCTTTTTCCAAGACGCTGACGGTCACGTATGGCTGGGGCTCGACAATGGGGTGAATTGCGTTAATTACTCCTCCCCGATCCGCTCCTACAAAGATAATCGCGGCATTTTGGGTACTGTCTATGCAGCCCAGCTTTACCAGGGGAATCTTTATTTGGGTACCAACCAGGGACTCTTTATCCGGACGCTCCGGGCCGATGGAGATTTTAAAATGATCCCCGGTACAGCCGGGCAGATCTGGTCCCTGTATTTATCCGATCAAAGCCTGTTCGCTGGGCACGATTCCGGCACCTTTTTAGTTTCCGGGGAAAAAGCTACAAAGATTGCCGATCTTCCCGGTGTGTGGGACTTTCGGCCAATACCCGGCAGGACGAATCTCTTGTTGCAAGGCATGTATTTCGGATTCAGTTTGCTGGAAAAGCGTGACGGACGCTGGCAATCCCGCGGTAAATTGCCCGGTTTTGATTACTCCTCCAAGCACTTTGAAGTGCTCGAAGACGGAGAGTTACTGGTCAACCATGAATACAAGGGCCTATTCCGGCTGCAACTCCACGCTGCGCTGGACTCGGTAACTTTATTAGAAACTTATTCTTCGCCCTCCCGCAGTCAGCATTCAGGTCTCATCCGTCAGGGATCCAAAATCTGGTATGCTAATAAGCAGGGCATCTACCAGTACCGGCAACAACTGCAAAGATTTGAACGCGACACCTTGCTAAGCCATCTGTTGCGTGGCCCTAACTATGCTTCCGGGCGGCTGCAAGTTGATGGTTACGGCCGGCTATGGATCTTCAGCCAAAAAGAACTGTACGCTGTAACCATGGGGGTTTTAGGCGATCGGCCGGAAGTGCAATCCATGCCGATTCCCTACACATACCTGCAATCCATGCAAGGGTATGAAAATATTTTAGCGCTCGATCGCGACCACATTTTAATCGGGGTGAAAGATGGGTTTTTAAACATCGACCTCCGGCAGCAAACCCTTTCCACCCAGCCGGTTCAGATCAATCAAGTACAGGTACATGAACCGGACGGTGCTGACTCTTTACTGCACCTACACCAAGCAGCCATCCTGCATCACCGCCAAAATACCCTGACCTTTTCGTTTTTCGTGCCGGATTATCAGCCTTTTTTTCAGACTCTTTACCAGTATCGCATGCAGGGGCTCAACGATACCTGGAGCGAATGGGGTCCTTCTAGTACTGCACGGTTTGAAAACTTACCGCCGGGGGCATACCAATTCCAGGTAAAATCTTGCGTTGCCGGCCGATCACCGACAACGCTTGCCGCTTTTCCTTTTACCGTTCGACGCCCCTGGTACTACCGCCCCCTCGCGATAGGCGTCTACTGCCTTTCATTTATTGCTATCATGGTATTGGTCCACACCAACTATCAACGCTATTACCGGCGGCAGCAGTCGCGATTGGTGCAGGAAAACCAGCGTAAATTAGTGATGCAGTCGCTCGATAACGAAAGACGATTAATGCAGTTACGCAATCAGCAGTTACAGGCCGATATCGACAGTAAAAACCGGGAATTAGCCTTATCGACAATGAGTCTGATTCGCAAAAACGAACTGCTCATTGCGCTGCGCAATCGTCTACAACACCACAACGGCAATGGAGCGGTCCACGACATTGTGCGCGATATCAACCACCACATCAATGAAGATGGCACCTGGGAGCTCTTTCAGGAAGCCTTCAACAATGCGGATAAGGACTTTCTACATAAAATGAAAACCCGCTACCCAGGACTTACGCCCCGCGACCTGCGTCTGTGTGCCTTTTTGCGGCTGAACCTTTCTTCTAAGGAAATTGCCCCCCTCCTGAATATTTCAGTGCGGAGTGTAGAAACGAAACGACATCGCTTACGCAAGAAAATGGGCCTTGCCCAGGGGCAGAATCTGGTGGATTATATTTTGGAGGTATGAGCGAAGAAGCGACATAGCATACTTGCTACAGTGGGGCCTCCCCTCACTTAGCCTAGCAAAACAACTACTTTTCGCATAATCGAGTACTAACCCGGGTTATGAAAGAATAATTACCAAAAAGGCATAAAAATGGGTACATGTTGCTAATTTTTAGGTACTTAATCCAAAGGAATTAGCATCAAACCTGTACCCAAAAATGAATACTTTGAAAATACCTTTTCCAACAAAAACGAGCAGTTCTTTTTAATTTTTCTGCCGAGCTATTGACCTCAGCTGGCGGACTGCTAGTGGCAGCCAAACAGCTCAGAAGACTTGTAAGCTTCCTCAAAAAGTCCCCTTATCTACTGTAGATAACCGTAGTTGAGCACAAGGCAAATCGCCTCACATCCGGATTGAAGCAATTATCAAAACGACAGGGGACCAATCAAAAGATAGCCAGGCTCAAACGTTAAATTGGATATTCTTGCATAATCCGGGCTAGCTGTCACTTGTTCAGCCTTTTATCGTTTGCGAGGTCCAATATAGCTGCTTACCTGACAAATATATCCATGCTAAGTTAAATGGAAAATGGGAAAATATTTCCATATATAACTGAATGGCACCAACGTCTGCCCGCGATTCCTTTTCCTGATCTGCTCCCTTAATAGAATAGGGCTTCCTCAAAAAGTCGCGCCCATGAGTGCTATTTTTCTGTGATCGGTCTG
>CAZHCA010000016.1:0-96506 GCA_964530825.1 uncultured Saprospiraceae bacterium | reverse complement strand
CCTTAACGATCTGCTTTTCGCTGAACTTTGATTTTTTCATAGCAACTTAAAGTTATTCGTTTTTCAACTTTTAAGTTGTCCTATTTTTGGGGAAGGCTACATTTTTGGGGAAGGCTACAAAATGACCGAACAAGGTGTCCAATAAACTGCAATAGCTCTTTAGCGTATGCCGACTCATGCGCTTCAGGATCATCTTCTCTTGCACCGCCTCCAGTGCCCCGTTCCAGGCCTTCAGCTCCGTGGGACTTGCCTTCCGCGTATCTGGGGGTGGCTGCTTCTCCGGATCGAACTGCATGCTTAGCCGTCCCCGGAAAAGGTATTTCAGGTGGTTGAATTTTTACAGGGAGTAAGGCAACGACCAGGCTTTCTGTTCCGGCACCCATCGCCGTCCCTGAATCTGCTTCACCAGGGCAATGGCCTCCGGCTGGTATGATTATTTTGAGCAGGTAAACGTTAGCGGTATCGCGGAGAATCCGCCGGGGAAAGTGCTAGGAAAAATGATCGGCATGTAGGGATTATCTGATAGGTAGCGGAGCGGTCGCCGTATATGGCGCGTTTCGTTGCTTTATCCCGCCGGGCGTGGCATCGATCAAAAATTGCTGATTATTGTGCAGAAATACGGTTGGCTTGGCACCGGTTATTTGCTTGAAATCCCGAATGAAGTGGGCCTGGTCGGCATAACCCGATTGGTGGGCTACTTCGGTAAAATTTAAGCAACTTTTTTCCTGCAGCAAGCGATGAACTTCATTCATGCGGGCAATGCGTAGATAATGTTTGGGGGTAATGCCAATTTGGTTTTTAAAGGTCCGCTCTAGCTGCCGCAGGCTAATGTGTACTTGTTGTGGCAATTCCTCAATGCGTAAATTACCCTTAGCTTGACGAATTAGCTCGGCCGCCTGGTTGACGTAATTCATTTCTATTTTATTCCGCTCGGCCATTTGCGTCAGATAATGGTTGGTCAGCATGATTTTATCAGTGGTCGTTACACTTTCTTTCAAGCTTTCGCAGAAGGACCGAAACTCGTTACCCAAAACCATCACCATATCTTCGAATTCCCCTTTAAAGGCAGCTGCAGGGACGCCGAAAATGTTGAAAATGCCTTCCGGCTTGAACCGGATACCGAAAACGCTTACATGGGTGGGAAATTGAACTTCGTAGGGCCGGGTGTATAAACCGATAATAGTGTAGTCGGGCGAGGGGCCCCACCCCTGTCTGCCGAGCAAATCGCAATGCCCATCGCTGAGGTGAATGATCAGTTCGACGTAACCATTAGGAACAACCTGCTGGTTTAATTGGCCGGTTGCACCAATATTGAAGTCACCTTCCCAATACCAAGAGACGAAAGGGCGCAAATAATCACTAGGCGAATGTTCAATTACACGAACCCGCATATTTCCAAAGTAGGAAAAAATTTTTGAATTGGAGTGCTGGGTAACCAATAGTAGTTCCCAACACTCTTTTTCCCGGCTCAGGCCTGCTCAAATACAGCTGCGGTACTGACCACTTTTTCCCCTTCGGGTAGCCAGCCATGATCGAAGGTAGCTACGATATGGTTGGCGCCGCCGAAGAAACCCAATACCTTGGCTTTCGTGTCGCCAATATTTCTGACATCGTGCGGAGTGAGTTTGGGAACCACTAGCAACGTTCCTGCTGATGCGTTCGCGATTTCTTCCCCAATGGATGCTTCTACTTCTCCTTCCAAAATGAGTAAGATTTCCTCGGCGCTGTCGGTGTGCCGACCCACACGGTTTCCCGGCTCTAACTCGAAGTAAACGGTTGCTGAATTATCTGTGCCATGGGCGCCCAAAAGTGGGAAGGTGACCCGGCAGCATTGTTTAGCGTCTTCTTTGGCGGTAAACGCTGCAAGTTGCAGCTGATGTAAGTTAGCTGTAATCATTTTTTAATGTGTTTTAGGTTAAGAATTATACCGTAAAGATCCATCAAGCAGGTGGCCGAGAATTGAAAAAAAACGACGTTTTAGGAGGCAGCCATTCCTCTACTAGCTTACTCAGGGTCAGCAGGAGAAAAAACATTATTCTACATGAAAACAGAAGGTAGCACATCAGTCGAAACAGCAAGCTTCCGATTATGTGACCACAGCCGGTTTAAACTTTGCGCGGCAGGTACAAGAGGGCTGGAATGCCGGCAACAAGGTGTAGAATATTCACCAAAATAGCTGCCTTTGTAGAGGCAATCTCGGGGCCGACAAATGGAAATATTGCGTAAAGAATCAGGAAGATAATACCCAAGACTTGCCAGGTACGAATGCCAGGAGCCCCCATCCAGCGCACCAGCAAGCTCAAGAGCAAGGCCCCGATAACGATGAGGATAACGGTGAGTACAAAAGCAACGTAAGCAAAAGTCGTAACCGGCTGGGTTTCGGCCACCCCCGGAGCGACATAGGGGGTGTCTAAGACAGAGCCGCCCAATAAAAATACTATAACCGCATTGATGGCGCCGGTAATGACACCGATGCGCAATGCTTGTAATAGTAGGTTTTTCATAATGTGAAATCTTTAGCGCGCCCCAACGGCACATCAGTCTACGTTAATAAATCCTTTATGATTCCTCACCTTGCTCAACACTTTGGGCTCGATGCCAAGTATAACGGTCCTTCGGTAAAGTTTCTTTCGGTAATGACTTGTGCTGGAGCCTTCAGATCTCCGGAATCGCATTGGGGTTCGTAGCTAAGGGTGTGGAGAAATGATTGCAAATCGGTTACTTTTGCTTTTTCCTTTCTGCAAGATAAAGGATTCTCCTCATCCGAATTTAAACATGCTCAAATAATACACTTCCCTAGGGCAATAAAGATAATTCCCCAGAACTTACGACCGGCACCCTGCCAGCCGGGACCGGATGGTAAGCGGAAAGGAAAAACAAGGGGTGGCCACCTCAATAGTATAGCTGCTGGTTTGGGCCACTTTGCGGGAAGGCGAGTTGTCTCCGTCGTGCCAGGTGAAGGTGGCATCGTCGCGCAAGTTTTCCGGAATGAGGGGAATCGGATCCACTCTAGACGGCTTTTCGTCAGCACAGATCAGCAAAGCCGTGTCAATGGCCCGGGGTAGGGTGTCCGAATAGGGTGACGGGAAGCAATCGGTACCAAACGCGATCCGCAAGGTTATGGGAATGGTAGCGCGTATAAGCGACGTTATCATTATGTCCCTTCCAGATTTTTCGCATTCCAGTGCCGTAAATTCCAGGAATTCTAAAAAGGCTGATCAAGGTCGATCACCTTTTCCTCCTGTGCCAATAGCGTAACCAGATAGTCAAACACCGCCGAAAACCTGGACCAGATGCAGGCTGTCCCGCTTATGCTTATTAACTCAGCAAAAAGCACGCTGGTAGACCGGTCCATTTTCATAAAAAATCGATACAGAGAGGCCGGCAATTCGAGCGGATTCCAGGAGCTTGGGAATGGTATCCTCCAGGCATGCGGCAACTACACCGCTGCCATCAATACGGGTGATGGTACAATTGGGCAGAAATGCGGCAGAAGTAAAAAAGATCATTATCAGCTAAAAGCAAAGCAGGTACACAATGGTGGAAAAATGGCGCAAGATGCGAAGTTCAAAAAGGTAGCATGCGGTATGACTTTTGTAGAAGAAAAAGCAAAAGGGCGGTAAAATAATTGGATTACTTGGCACAGGGCCGGCGATTTGCGAAAAGGGGTGTTCAACAGAATGTTTACGAATAGTTGGTGCGGCTGTTGGAGGAGGTGATTTTTTTTCGTAAGTTTTCCAATACACCAAATTTTAAACTAAAATCTAATTTTATGGCTATTGTAAAAGTCATCGAAGTAATTGCCAGCTCGCCAAACAGTTTCGACGATGCGGCGCGCCGAGCCGTACAGGAAGCCTCAAAAACCGTGAAGAACATCAAGTCGGTTTACATCAAGGAGATGAAATGCCGGGTGGAAAACAATGACATCAGCGAGTTCGCGGTAATCGCGAACATTTCCTTTGAGGTAACAAGCTGACAGGTCTTCCTGGATGAGCAGAATTAAATGCCCCGAGACGGCCGTCTCGGGGCATTCTATTATTTATTGACCCGCACCGGATAGTCCGGCCGCTCGGGATATTCGGGTTTGTACTCTTGAAGTTGTTCCATGATTACTTCGATAGCTTTCTCTAACTGTGGGTCGCGGCCCTGCATGACTTCTTTAGGCCATTGCTCGACTTCAATATCGGGAGCCACCCCTTCATTTTCCACTCGGAAACCATCCTCGGAATAGAAAGCTACATTAGGTGCTGTAACTGACCCGCCGTCGATGAATTCAGGAAAACCCAGGACGCCCACCAGTCCCCCCCAGGTCGTTTTACCGATCAACGGGCCCATCTCGAATTTCCGGAAGAGCCAAGGCAGGAGGTCACCCCCGGAGCCAGCCGTTTCATCGATCAGCATAACCTTAGGGCCCTGGATTGAGCCGCTGGGTGATTTGAGATCGGCTCCGTAGCGGAAATTCCAGTGCGACTGGTAGGGTTTGCGCAACTGGTCGATGTAATAGTCAGCGATCTGACCGCCCCCGTTATGGCGTTCGTCCAGGATGACCGCCTCTTTGTCGACCTGAGGAAAAAAGTAGCGCTTGAAATACTGGTGGCCCAGTGCCGCCGTATTAGGCACGTAAACGTAAGCCACACGCCCATTGGTTGCCTCGTCTACTTTCCGGATATTGCCTTCCACCCAATCGCGGTTGCGCAGGGCCGACTCATCGGCTATGGGGACTACGTCGACCGTACGAGCATCGTTGCCAGTGGAGTTATCGGCTACCGTGAGTTTGACTAGTTTGCCGGCTTTATTTTCGAAAAACCGGTACAAGTTTTGTTCGGCGGTGACTATTTCCCCGTCGACGGTAATCAGGTAGTCGCCTTCGTCGACCTGGACACCCGGTTCGGTCAGGGGTGCCCGCAGATCGGGCGTCCAGTTCAGACCGCCGTAGATCTTATCGAATCGATAGCGGTTGTTGTCGACTTTGTAGTCGGCTCCCAACAGGCCGCCACCTACTATTTCGGGTTCGCGCATACGGTCGCCCCGGCTGCCGAAGCGATGGTGGCCCACGCCTAATTCGCTACACATCCATTGCATGACGCGATAGAGGTCTCCACGGCACGAAACGTCGGGAAGAAAAACGGCATATTTTTCCCGCATCGCTTCCCAGTCGGCACCGTGCATGCCGGGGTCGTAGAAATAGTCGCGGTTGACGCGCCAAGTTTCGTGGAATATGTTTTTCCACTCGGCTACTGGGTCGATCTTGACCTCGATCGCATCGGTTTTTAACTTTCCATTCTCCGGTTTTTTTCCAACCTCAGCTATTCCCCAGGAGCTTTGTTGCCGGTAAAGTATTTTTTCGCCTTTAGCTGCTACCGCATACCAGTCGGCCGGCATAATCGGTTCGGCCTCCCGCTTTTCCATGTCAAACATATGGAGCGTAGATTGGCCGTTGTCATTGGACAGATACAGCAGTTGTCCCTCAGACGGGCTGCTCAGGCGGCTGTACATGCCGGGCGATACCGGCAAGGAGATAATCCGTTGCTGGAGATCGTCCCAGTCAATCCGAACGGATGGAATGGTTTTTTCTTCCGGATCGTCGTCGTCTTCTTGTTCTTCACCGGTTGGCTCTATATCATTCTCTTTCTTCAAGGGTGAGGGCAGGTTATCCTGTAGGGTGGCCAAGTAGATTGAGTGGGTCATTTCCATGTCCTGATTCGACTGCTCGAACCAATTGACTACCGGCCCGGCGTTGGTCGATGCCAGCATGTAAATGAATTTACCGCTGGGATCAAATACGGGCTCGGAAACGTTCGACAGGCCGTCGGAAAGCGGATAGGATTGCTCTTCTTCCAAGCTATAGACGTAGGCCTGCTCGAAGTTGGTCTCAATGATGCGTGTATAGGCGATCCACTTGGAATCGGGCGACCAAGACCCGAAGCTTTCCCGGAAGGCGCCCGGGAGGTAGTAGTGGTCCTGATCGATTTTAGTTACTTGGCCCGAAGCTACCTGTGCCACGTACAAGGTTCGGCTATTATCAACAAAAGCAATATGCTTGGAATCGGGCGACCAGTGCGGGTAGGCGTAAAAGCCTGCGCCTGCAAGGGCAATAGTTTGGGTGGAGCCCTCCTGCAGATTACGTACATGCAAGGCATATTCACCCGAAGCGTCGGAGAAATAAGCAATGGATTTACCATTGGGTGACCACTGCGGGTCCTGCTCGTGGGCTCCTGGGGTTTGAGTGAGGTTGTTGACGTCGCCTTTTTCTGATGGGACCGTAACGATTTCACCCCTAAAGTCGAATACAGCCCGCGCGCCGGAAGGCGAGATCCCTGCCTCGCGGATGTAATCCTCGCCTGATACGTAGCGCGGCCGGAGCTCCAAAAGGTCGGTCGCTATACCGATAGTGAGTTTAGTACTGCGCTGTGTGGCTGGGTCGAAGCGGTGCAGGTAGCCTGCCTGTTCGTAGAGCAAATCGTTACCCTTGGCCGATAAACTAAGCACCGGAAAGTCTTCATAATCGGTGAGTTGGCTGACTTTACCCGAAGCGGTATTATAAGAAAACAGGTTAAACTCGCCGTTTCGGTCGCTGCGAAAGTAAACGGTATTGTTGATCCACTGCGGGTTGGCATCATTTGCGCCGTTTGCAGGGCGGGGAATTTCGGTAACCTCTTTAGTGCCGAGATCCATGATCCAAATCCGGCCCTGGGTGCCGCCCCGGTAATTCTTCCATTGATTGAAAACCTCATATAGCGGTACGTACGCCAAATGCTTGCCATCGGGAGCAATGGCAGCCCGGTAGCCGGTGGGTATGGGCAACTCAACCGGTTGACCGCCTTCGACGGAGACGGTGTAAAGCTTAGCATGCCGGTTGGTATAAGTAGCGCGTCGCGAGTTAAAGAGCACGCTTCGGCCATCCGGTGTGAAATCCTGCACCTGATCAGCACCGGGATGCCAGGTCAGCCGTTTTGGGATGCCGCCGGAAGCCGGTACTACAAAGACGTCGATGTTACCGTCGTAGGCCGCACTAAATGCGATCATGGAGCCGTCGGGAGAGAAGACGGGGTCGGATTCTACACCCTCATCGATAGTCAGGCGTCGAGGATTGGTGCCTTCGTGGTCGGCGGTCCAGAGGTCTTCGGCGTAGACGAAAGCAATGCGATCCTGGCCAACGGCCGGATGTGTGAGCAGACGCGTATCGGTAACGTTCTGGCTATGGATTGCTGGGCGTACGAGGAGAACGCTTAGAAAGAGCAGCAGAAATCGGAGTTGCATACAATTGAAAATAATTGATGATTAAGTGGTGATTGAGTGCCAGTTAATTTAATGTAAAATACTGAGTCGGCGGAATCATATATGGGAAACTACCGGGAATGCAAAATAGCCGCACTTTTGGTAACTATTATCATTATCTGAAATCAAGCATCCGACATACCTTTTCTCAAAACAAAATCACTACGCTTATGAAATCCCTATTGGTTTTACTCGCTTTTCTTATTTGCTTCATTAGCAATTTACACGGCGTTTCCGTCACTTTCGAGGTGAAAATGAGCTACCTCATGGAAATGGGGGCTTTTAATCCGGCTACGGATTTTGTGGATATTGCCGGTGATTTCAACGGCTGGGGGTCAAACCTGACACCATTAGCGGATACCGACGGCGATAGTATTTACCAGGTCGCTATTGATGGATTTAGAGTTGGCCAGCGTATCGAGTTTAAATTCCGCATCAACGGTCAATGGGATGGCACTGAGGAGTTTCCCGGTGTGGGCAACAACCGGGCGTACACCGTAGTCGATGGAGAAAACCGAGTGTCGGTCTGGTACAATGACCTCATTCCCGACGATCCCAATGCGCCGCTGGTGGCCGACTTTTGGGTAAGCGGCACAACGCTTTTTTCGGGCGGGATCTTAGCCTTTGAGGATATTTCTTCCGGTCTGGTAACGTCACGTGAATGGACTTTCGAAGGTGGTAAGCCGGAGACCACCTCGGAAGAGCTGGCGGCGGTATTGTACGAAAACCCTGGTACCTACGACGTCCAACTGATCGTGCGCGGAGCAGAAAAAGCCGATACCCTGCTCATGCCCAACCTGATCCATGTAGATCAGCGCGATTGGGACAATGTACACCACTGGAATGGCCGCGTTTTTTACGAAATTTTTGTACGCAGTTTTTACGACAGCGATGGAGACGGTATCGGTGATTTTAAGGGCCTTACTGAAAAACTCGACTACTTAAACGATGGCGATCCGGATACCGACACGGATCTGGGGATCACCGGCATCTGGCTCATGCCCATCCATCCCACCGAATCCTACCATGGCTACGATGTGATGGATTACCGGGCGATCAATCCCGAGTATGGAAACATGGAAGATTTCAAAGCCTTTCTCAATGCGGCTCACGAGCGCGGTATAGCCGTAATCATTGATTACGTGATGAATCACAGCTCTCACCAGCACTCCTGGTTTGTGCAGTCTGCGGCCGGCGACCCCCACTTTCGGAACTTCTATCGCTGGTCCGAAAGCAAGCCCAACCAACAAGGCCCATGGGGGCAGAATATCTGGCACAGCAAGAATGGCGACTACTACTACGGATTATTTGTTCGGGAGATGCCCGATTTAAACTACGAATATCCGCCTGTACGAGATAGCATGTTCGCCATTGCCCGGTATTGGCTGGAAGACATTGGCATTGACGGGTTCCGGCTCGATGCGATAAAATATCTTTTTGAGGATGGCAATCAATTGGAAAACCTACCTGAGACCTATGCGCTGCTCCATGATTTCCACAATCATTACAAGTCGGTCCAACCCGAAGCTTTCACGGTAGGGGAGGTGTGGGATAACACCGAAGCAGTGATCCCTTACGTGGTCGGGGACCGAATGGATTTTTGCTTTGAATTTGATCTGGCTAGTGCCCTGTTAAGCACCAGTACCGGGAGTCCGGATTTTCTGTACTTTCAGATGCAGAAAACGTTTGATGTATATCCGCATCTACAATACGGTATATTTGGGTCTAATCACGATCAGCCCCGGATTATGAGTGTGGTGGGAGGCAACCCCGAAGCAGCCAAGCAGGTAGCTTCGATTTACCTGACGTTACCCGGCATTCCTTTTTTGTATTACGGTGAAGAAATCGGTATGATCGGTAGCCAGAACCACCCCGACATTCGTACGCCCATGCAGTGGAGCGCAGCAGCTAATGCCGGATTTACTACTGGCACGCCCTGGGCACCGCCCCAATCTAACTACCGCAACTATAATGTAGCAGATGAGTTGGCTGACAGTACGTCTATTTTGCATCGCTACCGGCAGCTGGTTCAATTGCGCCAGCGTGATCCGGTCTTGCAACACGGCGACTATGAGCCGGCCTTTTTGTTAGCCGACACGGATGTATATGCTTTCGTTCGTTCGGAAGGTTCCGACTATCGCCTGGTAGTTGCAAATCTTTCGTCGAGCGCCAAATCTGCCCTTTACTTGGCGGTCCTAAGCGAGCCTTTTGCAGACGGCTCTTATACACTAGTCGACGAAATTAGCGGTCGCCGGGCGACGCTGGAAGTGGAGAAAGGACTTATGCGGCTAGACGGCCCGACCCATGGTTACGATTTTGCAGTTTACCGCATCGATGCGTTGGTTTCGACTCAGACGGCCATCGTGCCGGAGGAGGTAGGGTTACAACTTACCATCTTTCCCAATCCAAGCCGTGGTGATTTGCAGTTGCGTGGTTATCTGCCTGAACGGGGTCGGGTGCAAGTGGTATTGTATGATCAGTTCGGTCGCGAGGTGCAGCGTTTATTTGACGGGAATCAGCCTCAGGGTGTGTTCTTCTTTGAGGATAATCTAGAGCGTTTGTCGAACGGGATCTATCATGTAGGAGTGATTAGTGAATCCGATGCAGTCTTTTCCAGTTGGGTCCTTTCGAATTAGGTTTCGAAAACCGAGTTATGGAAGTTGAATTAATATTTAACCAGGATTTAAAACAAAAAAACATAGGTTTGTCGAAAATTTGACATTAGGGTTGGAGGCGGTTGGTTTTTAGGTAATTGAAAACGCTGTTAGGGCTATAGCGCTGACAGCGCTATAGCCCTAACAGCGCTATAGCCCTAACAGCGCTATAGCCCTAACAGCGCTATAGCGCTAACAGCTGTGGCGCCCTTGCGAAAAAACCTGCACTTTTACTCCTTGACATAATCCCGACATAGGCTATGGCAATTACTTTTTATTGGCTTTTCACTCCAGGGTTATTTACTTTCGTATTTATTTTCTCGCAATCTCAATAGGTTGATTTTGCCGATAGTTGGGTTATACCTTTTGAGCTAAAAACCCAGCGGACCAGCTGGGGTGGTGCCTGCTGATTCTGTCCGGGATTGAGCGAGCTACTTAGCAGAAATCACTAGTTACAGGGTCTGTTTTTTGATCAGCGTGTAACGGTTATCATACTCCGGCTATTGTATGGCTGGCATGAACGAGCAAATGGCTGACTCCCCCTTCGGTCACCGCTAAGATCATGCATCGAGCTGACAGGCACTGGGTAAGGAATTGAGAGCCTAAGACGGTTCCTATAGGCTTCATGAATTGCTTTAGGGTGATGGCTGTTGTGGACGTACCGTAACCGGCCGCTTTGGCGCTTATACCAATGCTGTTGCAAACGGTGTTAAGCTGATTCGTGGGCATGGGCGAACTCCTGAAGTAAGGCCTTAACGGCAGTCTGTCCAAAACATTAATCAGGCAACCCTTTGCCTGGCCGCCGGCGACCTCGATACGTTCGGCAATTGGTCGAGGGGTATTTCTCGAAGTCCTGTCACGTAAAATAGGCACCATGATGCACTAGAGATTGGGGCACCACCGAAGTGATGACGCTGGAGGCGGCGAATACAACCTCCACTTTTTCTGAAGATTTACCATGTCGTTTAGCATTATCGTTAATTTTACTTCTGGATGCGTAAGGCTTATAAAACGGCCGGGATTTTAAGAAAAAACGTGTGCTAAAAGAGCCCTTTGGCAAGCAGCTTAGGGGAAGATGTGCCATCGGGCTATTTTCAGAAGAAACAGAACATTTTTAAGGCATGAAACTAAAAATCTCCATGCTTTCTATTCCCCTGCAGTGGCCTATTTTAATTGGTCTATTGGTCATCAAACTAACCTTTCACCTGTATGTCAATACGCTCTACGGGTTTCACCGTGACGAATATTTGTTTCTCGCACAGGGTCGGCACTTGGCTTGGGGATACTGGTCGGTGCCACCGGCTATTGGTTTTAAAGCTTGGCTGCTACAGCAAACGCTTGGAGATAGCGTGTTCTCCGTACGCCTGGTGCCCACTATTTTTACTATAGCTTTAGTCGCGGTGATGATGGAAACCGCCCGAACGTTTGGCGCCGGGCGGTACGGACAGTTCCTGGCCGGATTCACAGCACTACTTTCACCGGCGATGCTGCGCTCGGGTATCCTCTTCCAGCCGGTAGCCTTAGATATTTTCGTATGGGGACTTACAACCTATTGGGTCGCTCGCTTTTTACAACGACCCGCTGATCGGTGGCTCTACCTGGCCGGTGTTACCATCGGCCTGGGATTATTGAATAAATACCTGCCTGCCTTTTTGCTAATCAGTTTGGCTCTTGCCCTAGGGGTTACATCACATCGCAATGTCTTTCTGCGGCTGGCCTTTTGGGTAAGCGGGTTGCTGGCGCTATTGATGTGGTCGCCCAATCTTTGGTGGCAATATCGCAATAACTTTCCTGTACGGCAGCATATGGCTGACTTAGCCGCAACGCAGCTGGTAAATATGCAACCCTTTGATTTTGTAAAAGATCAGTTTTTTCTAAACGGACTGGGATGGATCGTTTGGCTGCCGGGCCTGATTTGGTTGCTCAGATCGAAATCATTCCGCACATTGGGTTATACTTTTCTCTTTACCTTCGCTATCTTTTTACTAGCCAGTGGGAAAAGCTATTATACTCTAGGACTATACCCCATGGCGATTGCAGCCGGCGGCGTTTGGTGGGAAAAATTGGTTATGCGCCGGCCTTGGACTGGATTTTTTCCGCCTGTTTTAATCGCCGGGTTTGCCTTAATTATCCTGCCGGTGGCGGTTCCCATGTTGCCACCTAAATTGGCTCAGCAATACTACCAGCGCCTCATTGAGGATTACCATTTCACCGGTCCTTTTCGGTGGGAGAATGGCGGTATCCGACCAATGCCGCAAGATTTTGCCGATATGCTGGGATGGGACGAGTTGGGTATCCTTGCAGGGAAAGCCTACCAACAAGCGCTGGTCCAAGGCGACCGCCCTCTGGTTTACGGCGACAGCTATGGCCACGCCGGTGCAGCCTGGTATTTCAACCGGAGATTAGGTATGCCAGAGCCGGTCAGCTTTTCCGACAGCTACGTACTTTGGTTACCGGAAAAAACCGACGCCAATGCCCTCATTTATATGAATGATGAGTTAGGAAAGGGGGTCGCGACTTTTTTTGGCGACATCCAGCTTATTGGTCGCGTCCGACACCCGTTAGCCCGGATTAGCGGCGATGGGGTCTGGTTGTGTCGCAGGCCCAAAGGTGATGTGGAGATTTTTTGGCAGGAACTGGTCATTGAGGTACGAAAAGCAAAAGGTATCCATTAGAAGAGGAAAAAAATCCAATCCAGCACCTTCCATCGTATAGTAATAAATTTAAAGGCAAGCCATATTTCATGCTAACCCTGTCAACAAAAAGACAGTTCAATCGCCCTCGAAGTATTATCCTTGTGTTAATATGAAAGGCTCTACCAAAATAGCCCTGCTCTTTTTTAGTCGCACGGTGCACGGTGAACAACGTGCTAAGTGCTGGTTCCCTACTCGTAGGGGCGGCCGCAATCGGGCTTTAGCTTCCTTTTTGGTTTTGCAGTCTTCGCGCACGGTGCGTTTGTCGGGCTTCCCGGTTTTTCACTACCACGAGGGTAATCAGCGAGGGGCTACCTTTGGCGAACGCTTTGCCAACGCCTACCGCGATATCTTTGATCAAGGGTTCGATGCGGTCATTGCCGTAGGTAACGATAGCCCCGAAATTGTTAACACCGACTGGGGGGGTGTGGCTCGGCAGCTAGCCGCCGGGCGCTGTGTGGTGGGCCCCTCAAAGCGGGGTGGCGCCTACTTGATCGGTATTCCGGCAGCGGCTTTCCGCGAGTCAGCCTTTCGTCAATTGCCATGGCAAACACCTCGTCTTTTTGGCGCTCTGAAGGATTTGCTTACTATTGATGGAACTGTTCCGGTACTTTTACCGACGCTGCGCGATATCAATTCTTGGAAAGATGTGCGCGCACTGGCCAGCAATCGTCGTTTACAACAACGGTTGCGGTCTATCCTTTGCACCCTGCTTGCTGATTATTATATCCAACCAAAGTTGCCCGAAGAAAGGGGGCTTCAACGCCCTTTCCTGCCGGCTGTCGCCTTGCGGGCACCTCCTCTTGCAGTCCATGTTGCCTTGCGTAAGTAAATCTGGCCACCGCTCCGGAAGGGGCATGGACTAGCCAGCTATTGGTGGTTTCGGGATGTTTCCAACCCGAACCCATCTTCTAATCACCTTAACACTTATTTCAACATGAAACCTTATATACTTACGGCCTTGTTCGTAGTGCTAACCGGATGGCTTTGCGCTCAGGCCTCCCTGGAGATCACCCTCACTGATTCGCTCAATAATCCAGTTATCGGCCAGATAGCTACGGTTGCCAATCCCGAGATTGGTTACCAGCAACAGGCGTTTACCAATGCTCAGGGAAAAATTCAGCTCGACGGCTTATCGACCTCTGGGCGGTACGCCGTCAAGGTGGAGGAGGGAAGTTTTTACAGGGCCAACACCATAAACGGAATTGCCCTCATTTCGGATAAAACGACTACCGTAACCCTCAAGCTGGACGCTAAAGTACAGGCCCTGGAGGGCGTTACGGTTTCGGCCCGCAACTACCAAACTATCAATACGGTTGATGCGGAGGTCGCCTCGGAATTAAGCGCGCGGGAAGTGCAGGAGATCCCGATTGAAGGCCGCGATATTACCCGGGCGCTTTTTCGCCTACCTAACATCACCCAGGCTACCGGCTTTTTTCCCGAAGCACCTAATGTGGCCATCAATGGTGCCAACCCACTCTACACCAATTACCTAATCGACGGCCTTGACAACAATGAAAATTTTCTGGGCGGACAGCGCTTTGCGATGCCGGTGGGATTTACCCAAAACATTACCGCCTTGACTAATAATTTCAGTGCCGAACACGGACTGACCTCGAACGGGATCATCAATGTCACCACTAAGTCGGGGACTAACGAGGTGGGAGGGGAGGTCTTCTACGTGGTTCGGCCAGGGCCACCCCTCGATGCTTCTTCGCCCTTTGCTCAGCGGGATCTGTCGGGCAATCAGGTAAAAGATGGCTTCCAGCGGCACCAGGCTGGCTTCGCCATCGGTGGACCGATCAAGCGGAATAAAACTTTTTACTTCGTCAATGTCGAGCATACAATCGATCTAAAGGATAACCTCCTGAATGTTCCGCAGCTGGGTATCAACGAGACGGTCGACGGTACCAATAATTTCACGTACCTATCAACGAAGATTGATCAGCACTGGTCCAATAAATTTCGTTCTTCCCTGCGGGTGAACACCGGCTTGGTCAACGTCGAACGCCAAGGCGGCGGCCTGGAAGGGGGTACGACTTTCCCCTCAGCAGGCAACACCCAGGATCGCAACTCGATCAATGTGGCCTTGAAAAACACCTACTTTACTGATAAATTTACCTACGAGGGGAATTACCTCTACGGTCGCTTCCGCTGGAACTATGCCGAGCCCGAAAATCTGGCAAGCCCCGACGTGAACGTACTTGATCCCGCCGGTATGACCATTGCCGTATTGGGCCACCCGGGGTTCGTTTTTGACGATACTGAAAACACCCATGTCGTACAGCAGAAGCTGACTTTTTTCCGCAATAGCCACCGAATCAAATCCGGGGTCCAGTTCAAGACCTCCAGCTTCAAGCTTTTTGGTGGCGGCAACCCTAACGGCAGCTACCTTGTACAGCTTACACAGGCGCAGCTGGATCAGCTTAACGAAACGGAACCTGGGGCCGACTTGCAGCCCGGCGACATCCCATCCGATGTTGAGGTGCTGAACTACGGCGTGGAGTTGCGTCCCAGCTCATTTCGAAAGCGGCAAAATATTTTTAGTTTCTATTTGGAAGATCAATGGTCGGTGAGT
This sequence comes from uncultured Saprospiraceae bacterium, assembly GCA_964530825.1. Lineage (GTDB taxonomy): Bacteria > Bacteroidota > Bacteroidia > Chitinophagales > Saprospiraceae > CAZHCA01. The sequence continues at coordinate 81,303 of CAZHCA010000016.1, read as the reverse complement.
TCGCGCCTGAACCTCAACATCGGGCTGCGCTACGATTACGATAACCTCTCCGAGGGCGGCGGCGATAGCGGGGACTTCAACAATATTGCGCCTCGTCTGAGCGCCAATTATAAACTCAACGAGAACGCTTCCTTCCGCGCCGGATATGGCATTTATTACGATAAAATTCTGTACGCTGTTTACAGCGACGCGCGCCAGTTCAGCTCGAATACCGATGACTACAAGCAGCAGTTGCAGGCGCTCATTGACCAGGAGATCCTACCAGAAGATACTGATCTCGAGGCCGTCACCAACGCCGGCAACGTCGTAGCTAATGATCCCAATGCACCTTACCTGGGAGGCCCTACGCCTGAGGACCTGCAAGACCAGCGGGGCAGCATTTTTCAGAATGAATTGCGCATCCTCAATCCAGAGGGTTACCAAAATCCCTACAGTCACCAGTTCATGCTGGGATATCAGCAAAAGGTCAACGAGAACACGATTTTTTATGTAGACCTCATGCACAACCGCTCGTATAACCTCTTCCGCCTGCGCAATCTGAACGCACCCGCACCCTATCCGATCGACCCCGGAGATGTAGTGGTGCGTACCCAGGCCCAAGCAGATGCGACGCGCCCGGTGCCTATTTTTACCGACGAGACCGGGGGGGGCGGGTTGATCAATGGAGATACGCTGCGCGGTATTGCACGCAATGTGGTCATGACCGAAACGGAAGGGCGGTCGAACTACTATGCGATGAACTTTACCTTACAAAAAGACCGGGGCGAAGATAATTACGCCCTGCGCTTGATGTATACACTATCGTTTTTGGAAAATAATACCGAAGACATCAACTTTCGCGCCATGGACGCTAATGACTTCGATGCGGAGTGGGGACCTTCAATCAATGACCGGCGACACCTGATCAACGGAATTTTTAGCTATTACCCGCTAGAAAACCTCACCTTGACAGTTGCCGGGTTATTGCAAAGCGGGCAGCCCATCAACCGCATTCCCGATGCAACCCTGTACGGCACGACCGACCTTAACGGCGATGGCCGGGCCTTTGGCGATGCCTATGTCGGAAATAGCGACCGCTCGCCCGGCGAAGACCGTAACAGTGATCGTCTGCCCTGGTCGACTACCTTCGACGTGAACCTGTTTTACCAGTTTCCCATCGGCGCCGATAAGCTGGAACTTGGCGCTCAGATTTTCAACGTATTCAATGCCGAAAACCTGAGCGGCTATGCCAACAATGCCACCCAGAGTAACCAGATCCAGGTGGGGCCGGCCAGCTCGGGGGTTTTTGTGAAACGCAATGCCGCCCCCCCACGGCAGTTCCAGTTTTCGGCACGATTCTTATTTTAGGGTTTGTTTGGGAAAGGAAATCAGAAAATTATCTCCCTAAAACAATTAGTATGCAACGCGTTTTAGCAATACTCTACCTTGTGCTCTTGCTTCCTGCCTGCGGAAGCGATCGGGACGGAGGTGCCAACCTGCAAGATCGGACCTGGGAAGAGATCAGGGAGCGGGCTGCCGGTACCGAGCTGACGCTTATGATGTGGCAGGGCGATCCTTTGATCAATGCTTACATGAGCAATTTTGTCGCGCCCGCCGTAAAAGACAAATACAATATCGACCTGCGGATTATCGACGGCCAGGGGAGCACTATTGTGAGTACGCTCATGACGGAGTTGGAAGCCGGGAAAACCGCCAGCGAGATCGATTTGGTGTGGATCAATGGGGAGACCTTTTTTCAGCTGCGGCAGATCGACGGCCTGTACGGCCCTTTTGTCGAACAACTGCCCAATAGCGCCTACATCAATTGGGATAATCCGTTTATCAGCTACGATTTTCAGCAGCCGGTAGCGGGGTATGAGTGTCCGTGGGGCAATGTACAGCTGGCATTTATTTACAACGCCGCTTACGTGGCGGAGCCTCCCAAAGATTTGGAAGCATTAGAGGCTTGGGTGAAAGCGAACCCCGGAAAATTTACCATCGGTAATGATTTTACGGGCATGACGGTCCTCAAGTCATGGCTCATTCACCTAGCCGGCGGAAGGGAAGCGCTTGCCGGCCAATTCGATCCCGATAAATACGAAAAATACAGTACTGAGCTTTGGAGGTTTCTCAACCGGATACAGCCCTATCTCTGGAACCGAGGCGAAAGTTTTCCCAGCTCGGTAGCCCAGATGCACCAGTTGTTCGCCAACGGCGAGCTTTGGTTTACCATGAGTAATAACGATGCCGAGGTGGACAACAAGATTCGAAGAGGGATTTTTCCCAAAAGCAGCCGCGCCTACGTTCCTGAGACCGGAACCATACAAAATTCTCACTACATGGGAATCGTTCGCCATTCGGCGCATAAGGCAGCGGCTATGGTGGTCATCAATTTCTTGATTTCTCCGCCAGCACAGTGGGAAAAGTTCCAACCGGAGGTGTGGGGCGACGGTACGGTTTTGGATTATGACCGCTTACCGGCAGAGTGGCAACAACAATTTAAGGAAACGTCCGGTCGCGTATATGCACCTGACCGGGAGCAGATTCAACCTTATGCACTTATGGAACCGGCCCCGGAATACATGATCCGCTTATTCGAAGACTTCCGGTCGGAAGTGATGGAAAAGTGACGGTATGGGAAAGAAAGCAGTTGTAGTACTATACGTCGTGCTTACCATTGGGCCCTTATTGCTGGGTCTGGGCTACTCCTTGCTTTACAGCCTGGGCTTGTTGGGGTTAATGAACGATGGTTTCACCCTGGAGCACTGGGTGCGGTTAGGCGAAAGTGGCGCCTGGTTAAGTCTGCTTTACAGCCTGGTACTCACGGTGGTTTCTTTACTGTTGGTACTCGTTTTAGCCCTGCAATTGTCCTGGTGGCAGGTTTTCCATGCACGCGCACGCTGGCTGTATCGTTTTTTGTTTGTCCCCTTGCTCTTTCCGCCCCTCATTGCAGGCTTTGCCTGGTTTTATTTGTTGAGTCCGGCCGGCATCCTGTCGCGCCTAACCTATCAACTAGGGCTGATCGATTCTCTGGAGGCTTTTCCACGCCTGGTCAACGATTATTGGAGTGTCGGTATATTGGTTACCCATGTGTTTTTGGTTTTTCCCCTCTTTGCCCTGCTCTTCACTGAACAGGCGCGGCAGGAGCGTATGCTCGAACTTCGCGAGGTAGCGCTTACCCTGGGTAGTGGTCAAGGTCCGTTTTTCCGGAGGGTATATCTACCGTTGCTAATGCAAAAAAGTAGCCCCTTAATTTGGCTGTATGCCATTTTTCTATTGGGCACTTACGAAGTGCCTTTGCTCCTGGGCCGCTCTTCGCCACGGGTGGTGACGGTCTTCATCACTGATAAACTTACACGGTTCAACCTGGCGGATATTCCAGTAGGCCATGCGATGGCGGTTATCTACACTGTACTCGTACTGGTGGTGATTCGTATTTTTATCCGTAAAGAAAACCTGCGCCTGATTTGAAAAGATTCGGTAACTACAGCATCTTACTTTTTGTGTTATTGCCGGTTGCGACCATAGTCTACTTATCGATGGTATCGGCTTGGTCCTATCCGCAGTTGTGGTCCGCCCGGTTTACAACGAATAACTGGTTGGGGCTGTTCCGTGCCGATAACCCTTTGCTCCATAGCCTGTTGTTGTCTTTATCGGTGTCGGTAACGATTGCGGTTACGGCTACCGTTTTCGGGTTTACCGTATCCAAACAATTACTTTTTTCTGAAAAGTATCAAAAATGGGTGCGCCTAGCATTTTACCCTTACTTAATTGCTCCGGTCGTATTGGGGTCAATGCTGCAATTTTACTTTGTACGCCTAGGGCTTACAGGTACACTGGGCGGTGTTTTACTGGCACAAGCCCTTTTCATTTTACCCTACAGTGTGCTGCTCATAGCAACCTTTTGGAGCGACCGGGTGCGGCAACTGGCATTTCAGGCAAGTAGTCTAGGCGCCTCGTCCTGGCAGGTCAATCGCACAGTTTTGCTACCACTGGCCCGCCCTTGGCTGGTGCTGTGTTTGGTGCAGTGTTTTTTGATTTCGTGGTTCGAGTACGGGATCACCCGGGTGATCGGGGTAGGAAAAGTGCCTACGCTAACCATTCAGGCGATGCATTTTGTCAAAGAAGCCAATCCACATCAAGGTGCCCTGGCCGCTTGCCTAATGATTCTGCCCGTGCTGCTGGTGTTGGTGGCTAACCAACACCTGCTCATCAAACGAGAACAACCCGCATGATCACCATTCAAAATATAGCAAAGGCCTACGGAGGCGAACAGGTATTGCAGGGGCTTTCTTTCCAGTTAGCCCAAAGGCATACTCTCAGTGTTCTGGGAAAATCGGGCTGTGGTAAAAGCACCCTGCTCAAAATCATGGCCGGCCTGGAGACAGCGGATGCCGGCATTTTTGAAGTCGATGGTGATGACATGCTGGCCCTGCCACCTCAGAAGCGCGAGGTGGTATACCTCAGTCAGGAGCCACTCTTGTTCCCACACCTAACGGTAGCTCAAAACTTAGGCTACGGTTTGGAAATCCGCAAGGCAAAAAGAGCCGTAATTAGAAACAAAGTAGGAATACTCGCCAGTAAACTCGGACTTACAGAGCATTTAAACAAAAAACCCAGGCAGTTATCGGGTGGGCAAAAACAGCGGGTCAATTTCGGGCGTGCCCTCATCATCAATCCGCGGATCATGCTGTTGGACGAGCCCTTTGGCAGCCTTGATACCCAAACGCGAGCCGATATGCAGACCCTGTTCCAGACTGTGAAGTATGATTTTCGGATTACGGCACTCTTCGTGACGCACGACCTCAAAGAAGCTCTGCTCATGGGCGATTGCATCGGACTCATGCAATCGGGGAAGCTGCGGGTATTCGACAATCTGCAAGCCTTTGTGGATAGTCCGGATACCGGAGTACTTGAAGAATGGGCTTTTTGGGAAAAAATTACGAAGGCCAGCCGTTCGCCAGGCGACATTCCAGGCTGAACGAGGTGATAATCTATTTGTGAATCCTTAAATTTCACCAAACGCTTAGATGATGGAGAATAAGTTTAATCATATCGAATCTATTTATTGGGTATTTACCCAATTGTGTAACGACAAGTGTGATCACTGTTATAATCTTTCCGGTCCGCAAGGGTCCCGCATTTCGGAAGCGGACTGCCTGGCCATTATCGAAAATCTGCCGCCGAAGGTAGACCGCCTTATTCTCTCAGGTGGTGAGCCCCTGGCTGAGAAAAAGAAATTGTATCTCATACTGGATAAGCTCAAGGAAAAATACGGTAACCGCACCCAGATCATGTTACAGACCAACGGCGATTTACTCAATGGCGAGATTCTGGATATTTTGATCGAAAAAGGTGTAACGCGTTTCGACATTGCCAGTATCGACCGCTACCACAAGCACGCTGGGGGGCGTCTGATGGAGCTGTCCGAGCTCTTCGAATCCCGCGGCGTAAACGGCGAGGAAAAAGAACCACTAGTGCGAAAGGAGAATTATCTACACAGCTACCCTTTGAGCTGGGGCTATTGGGGTGCCACCGAAGATATGTGGCTGGGCGGCAACTGGGCCCGTGGCCGGGCGCTCAAGAAGAACATCTGGCTGCGCGATCCCGAGCACAATTTTTGTGCGGTACTTTCCGGCGCCATTGGCTTTTTGAATGGAGGGGACAGCATCCCACAGGAAATTTCCATTCAATTGTACGCTATTAATCCTTGCTGCCCTGGTACCAAAGATCCTTTAGGCGATGCCCGCAGACAAAAGGTGGCCGATGTATTGTCTCAGGTTGTAGACAATCCCATTTTCCAGAAACTGGACCAGGGCGATCCGTATGCTATGGGCGAATCGATCGGAGTGAGTGAAGCATATGCCCGCAAACGCTGCGGTGAGCTCGGTAATGTGTGTCTTTGGTGCGACGAGTTTTTTACCGAGCACTACAATATGATTGAGCTCGACGTCATTCAACCTGCCGACGCCTCATGAAGCCCCTGCAAGCTGCCATAATCTCGAACGGAATCGAAGGTCTAGATCGGTTGTACAGGCCGAACCAATGGGTGGAATACCGGCTATTGACTGTCGATGCTGATTTTCGTCCTGACCTATCGCCCTACGATCTGCTGATTGCGCCCAACGGAGCCGACCATATCGCGCTCTACCGCAATCGCGATCAGATTAACGAATTTTTACATGCCGGCAAGGCGCTCTTTTGCTTTGACGGGTGGTTCACCGACTGGGTACCCGGCAACCGATGGATAATGGACAATTCGAAGAAAACCATTGATGTCCGGTACACGGTTAAAGATGATCCCTTTGGAATCGGCGAGCAGTTCAGCGTGGAGGACCTCAACTTTTCCCATGGAATCAGCGGATGGTGGGCCTGCGGCTACATCGAGCCCGCCCCCGGTGCAAGCGTTCTGCTGGAAGACACCTGGGAGCGGCCGCTAGTGGTGATCGATGATCAGACTACCAATGGTATTATGGTACTGAGCGCAAGTGGCCCGCTGGCCGATTTTTCCTACGCCACGACCGATGACAACCGCGCTTACCAGGCCATGCAAGATTTCTATCACGCCCTGCTGCGTTTTGTGCACCGAATTCAAATCAATGTCGTATGACCACTCCAAAAATTGGGCTGCTCTTTAATGGTGTTTGGTCGCAATATGCTTTTGCAAAAGCAACCAAATACCGCAAGTTGTACCGATTGATTTACGTTCATGACTGGAGCGCCAGGCATCTGGACGATCTGGAGGCGCTGGCAATCCCCTTCCAATCCAACCATGGGGCCATTGCCCGTAAGCAAGACCTGATCTACGATTTTCTTTACAGAGGCAAAAAAGTGTTTATCGAAGGCGATAGTTCGGCCCACTGGCTAGACGCCACCTGGGAAGACAGGCCAGTCAACAATTACTGGTGGATTAAAGATCCTGACCATCCGCCTGTATCTGATACGGATTACACCCATCCTGTCTATAGGGGATTAACCCCTCGTCATGCCTTTTGGCACTACCATGGGGTATACACAAAGGTTCCAGACCACGCAAAGGTGATTCAGCGCAACGTAGTAGACGAAGTGATTACCTGGCAGACCCATCATTATGGCGGTACTTTGCTGGCAACTACCCTGGATCCGATCATTGAGCATGGTGTCCAGCAGATTACCCACCTGGATAACTACTGTGATCAATTGACGGAGTGGCTGGTTGGCGTACGACCGGAAGGGCAGTTTAAGATCGATCCTGCCGATTACGGCGTAGCAGAAGAAGCAATATGATGCATGCACTAATGATGCAAGCGGCATTTTCACCTTGTTTTTTGAGCATCTAGGCAAGCAATTGTCATCTTTTGCCCATTTAGAAAATGGGACGCTATTTGATCAAAACCATTTGACAGAAGCAACTGCTGCACCTCTTCTGAGGTGTAAAGCCTAAAATGATCTTTCGTGAAGGAGGCGCTTTCCATGGAAGATTTAGGGCTGATCGTCAGGGCCATGCGGCCGCCTGGTTTTAGCACACGGTGAATTTCACTCAATACCAGGTCTGGATCGGGCCAAAAATACAATGTGTTGATCGAAAATATTCGATCAAAAGTGCGATCGGGAAAAGGTAGCTGGGCTGCATCGGCAAGGTGAAGTTCCACTTTGCCGCTGGCAATAGCTGCCAGGTTGCGGCTGCAGGCTGCTTTTACCATGGTAGGTGAAATATCAATGCCAACGTAATGCCCCGACTGAATGCGGGCGACTACCTGCTGGATAAAGGCTCCGTTTCCAAAGCCGATTTCCAAAACCTGCTGATTGGATTGGAGGTCCAGGTGGGCGTAAGTTAACTCGTACATCTTTACATTGCTGATGTTCATCAGTCGGCCAACGATTCGTCCCCCAAAGCCGGTCGGATTTGAAAGCTGCTTGCCAAGCTGGCGATGAATTGCTTTCCACATGATTTTGGGAGGTTTTTCACAGCTTCTCTACGCCGGTGATTTCCTTAAAAATTCGAAAGTTGCCCACCCGGGGATCATAGTACTCAGCCTTGCGGTAAGTAATGGTAAAGGTACCTTCCGGGGCGCCACCTCCGTCGAATACAGGTAGATGCTGGTTGGCGCCGAAGAAAGGCGAAAGGAGCAAAAGGGTGTGTTGCTCCTGGTCTGCGGTAGCTAAGGTAATTAGCATGTACCCTTCTTTATCAATATTGACAATCTTTCCCGTCAATTGGTTACCGTTTTCTTCCTCTCCGCTCATAGAGAGAGCAAGCTCCCCAAATTGAGAAGGGCATTTTTCAAATAAGAGCAACGCGATGTCTTCGCCCAGCTTATTCATGGCGGCCTCATCGGTCATTTCGGCACCCGATTCGGCCATCAGGTCCAACAGGTTATTCATGATCCCCTCCATCATACAGGTCTCAAAAATGGTGTCGGCGTCTTGATCGCCTTCGGCCCCCATTTTTTCGGCACAGGTGCAGATGGCATCGGCAGTTTTGTCCATAGCTGTTTGGGCGGAAACACCGATGGACTGGGTTGCCGCTACTAATATGGAGAATAGATACACTGATTTCATTGGAGGAAAATAGGTTAATGTTCCCCTTAAAGATAGGAGGCTCCGCCCGGGAAAAGGAGAATATTTATCTTCTTTTTTCCTACTTACCATTGTGAAAAGAGCGAAAGCGAGCGTGCGGGTGAAAGAGGGAATGAAATGCTAGGCGGAGACCAACGCAGGTTACAAGTTGTAGCGTTTTGAAAACAGATGCTACAGCTGTCAGCGCTTAAGCGCAGTTAACAGTTGTAATACTTTGATATCCAGTTCGATATTATTCAATTGCCATTTTAACTGACAAAACCCAATTTAATTGGTGGGCTATGCTGTTTATAGTGTGTTATGGTGCAACAGGATTTGTCCATGATCTTGCATTTCCGGCAAATTCTTGCGCAAGTCGCACTGTATTTTGTTACTCCTTAAATGATGTTAATTGATTGAAAAAGCAATGCGCCCATGACCAAGATATATGATGCACTGATCATTGGTGGCGGCCAGGCAGGGTTGTCAGTAGCCTACTTTTTGCGTCGTAAAGAAGTTGATTTTCTGGTGCTCGATGATCGTGAACAAGCCGGAGGGGCCTGGCATGATACCTGGGAGTCGCTGCGCCTTTTTTCACCCCGCCAGTACTCCTCCCTTTCGGGTTGGCCCATGCCGCCCACCGCTGAGGAGTACCCTACCAAAGAAGAATTTATAGAGTACTTGGAGGCTTACGAAGAACGCTATCAATTCCCGATTTGCCGTCCCGTCGAGGTTTTTGCTGTTAAGCGGGAAGGTCAGTACTTCGTCATTGAAACCACTGAGGGCGTTTTCCGCACGCGTAGCGTAGTGGCTGCTACCGGCACAGCAGCAGGCGCTTATATACCTCACGTGCAGGGCCGTGCCGACTACCAGGGCGAACAATTACATTCTATCGATTACCGCTCTCCTTTTGATTTTATTGGAAAAAAAGTGTTGGTGGTTGGCTCGGGGAATAGCGGCGCGCAAATCCTGGCAGAGGTCAGCCAATACACCTATGCTCAGTGGGCCACACTTCGGCCACCGGTTTTTTTGCCCGAAGAAGTGGACGGTCGCTATCTTTTTCAACGGGCCAATGAGCAATACCGCGCGCTCCAGGCTGGCCGTTTACTCAGTGACCAGACTACTTCCCTATCCAAAATTGTGATGGTACCGCCAGTACAAGAGGCCAAAAAACAAGGCCGGTTGCTAGCTCGCGTCGAGCCGTTTACCCTGACCTGTAACGGTGTCGTCTGGGCCAATAGCGAACGCGAAACTTTCGATACGGTAATTTGGTGTACGGGATTTAGGCCTGACCTAAGTTTCCTCGAACCAATGGGTATCATCTATCAGGGCCGCATACGTACGCGACAAACGCGCGCACTCGATGCACCTGGGCTTTGGCTGGTCGGCTACGGAGCTTGGACGGGTTTCGCTTCGGACACCATCTACGGCGTCGGTAAGACGGCAAAAACTACTGCTGCAGAATTGGCTGCCTACCTGGAAGAGAGGCTGCCAGCCACTCGCTAGCTGAATCAGATTCTGCTGCATCGCGTAAAAACTAAAACTGGCTGGTCCGGTCTACGGCCTATTATGCGGCTGGTATTTTCGGCATGGTCCGTTGCTTGGGCTGGTGGATTGCTGCCATCAACTTATCCATTTCTTTTTGGGCATGCTGATAACCGATGTGGTAAGCGCGCAACGCAGCCCGCATATCCATTGTGCCAATCTGGCGCACCTCTGGCGGTTCGAAGAGATAATTGCATTGGTCAAATTTGAGCTGCGTGGGAGCATAGAAGTTGAGCTCGTAAGCCCGCCACCAGACACTAAACGTGGTACGCAGATCCTTCTCGTTCACCCCGGTGACCGGACACACATGGCTCCCGATAACGACATCGCATTTGTTGCGCAGCAGTTCTACAGGGAAGTTGTTCATGATACCCCCATCGGCGTGCCAGTCTCCGTTAATCTTGATGGGGCTAAAATAGGGAGGTAGCGACATGGAAGCCAGCAGCGGCCGGTAGAGTGGACCCGAATGGTGGGCCACCCAGGAGCCCCGGTTCAGGTTGGTGGTAGCGATGAACAATTGCTTGGGCAGGGCTTCGATGCGATTGTCCGGAAAAAAACGACGCAGGAAATTGCGTAGCCGCATAGTATCGACTAGCCCGGGTTTTACCCAGGTGTAATGGTTGAAAGTAAATACGGGGGTAGAACGGAAAGCCTCGATCATGTCGTCTTTGTCGCGCCCGGCGGCGTAAAAAGCGCCCACTAAAGCGCCGGCACTGGTACCGGCCACGTAATCAAATTCAATACCTTGTTCTTGGAGCGCCTGCAGTAATCCGGCGTGGGCCAACCCCCGGGCCCCACCTCCGGAAAGTACAATGCCAAGTTTGTTCATCTTTTTGGATATTTGAATTAAACAACTTGGATTTTCGAGAAAGAGTTCTGAGAAATTGGATTTTCTAACTATTCTTACAATTGCCCAAGTATTGCATGCCCCGAATGCCTTTTCAGGGGCAAATCATTCATATAACCAACTTATGCGTACACCTCGACTTTTTGTATTTCTTTTGAAATTTATCTTTTTCGTCGCCGTGTTTGGTATTTCATTACTGGCCGTGGCGGTATTTTTCTACTCTTTTTTTGAGGTTTTCCTGTTGCTGAAAAAGATCAGTACCGGTCAGATAACAGGGGGAGAAATTATTGGGAAAGGGTTGAAAACCATCGATCTTATGTTGTTGGGCACGGTTTTTTTCATTATCGGTATCGGGTTGTACGAATTGTTTATCCAACCCATCGAAGATTTACCCCAATGGCTGGTTATCAGGGATATCGATCAGCTGAAAAATATGTTGGTCAAGGTGCTTATCGTGGTGATGGGCGTTTCCTTTACCGGCGATGTGGTAACCTGGAAGGGTGATACCGACTTGATGGGATACGGCATAGGATTGGGAGCTGTCATCCTGTCACTGGCGTTTTTCTTGCAGGTGAAAATAATGAGTAAAAAAGAAAAACCGTAAAGACGCCGCCGGTGGCGTCTCTACGGGCTTGAAATATTATTTCTGAAGGACTAACGATCGCAGGAATTGTCGATTATCCTGCAAGATGCGCACGTAGTAGGTGCCGGCCGGTTGTTGGCTTAGATCCAGTTGCAGGGTTTGTAATTCGCCACTGGCATCGGCAGTATAGCGCTTCACCATTTTCCCGTTGTTGCTGAACACCTGCACCTCGGTAGGTTGAGCCGGTACACGGAATTGCAACTGCACTTGCCCGTGGGTAGGGTTGGGCAGTAAAGCAAATTCCTGCACCCCCAATGCACTACCTTCAGGGCGTACTTCCTTGGGCAGCGTACTCGTTTCCGGGTCTTTAACAATGGGAATTCCGGGGCCCTTGTCCTTAGGTAGTTTAAAGCGCAATGGCAGATTATACTGCACAGCGACCGCTTTGCCGTCTTGCCGACCGGGGGTCCAACCATCGGGCATGGCCTCCACGATCCGTAAGGCCTCTGTTCCACAGCCTCCACCGATTTCACGTACGACTTTGGAATCTCTGATGTTGCCATTTTGATCGATGGTGAATTGGACGATAACGGTTCCTTCGATACCGGCATCACGGGCGGCCTCCGGATATTTGATGTTTTGGTAAACAAATTCCAACATGCGCTGGTCGGCGCATTTTTTCTTGGCCTCAGGCCCGCCTTCGATTTCTTCGCAGCCGGGGAAGCGTGGCATTTGCTCAGCTATGCGCAGGATGTTCGAATCCTTATTGCCCTTGGTTTCTGGTTCTTGATCCGGGGTGGTATCGGATATTTGGAATTTGACCGGCAGATTGAATTGTACATTGACTGCCCGGCCGCGCTGGCGCCCGGGGATCCAGTCGGGCATGTTCTCGATCAGACGCACGACTTCATCACCACAGCCGCCTCCGATTTCACGCAGCACCTTTGGGCTGCGGATGGAGCCCTTTTTGTCGACAATAAATTGCACGATCACGGTGCCCTCAATACCGGCATTGCGTGCATCCTCTGGATATCGAATGTTTCGATAGACATATTCTAGCATCCGCTTATCGGCACATGCTTTCTGAGCCCGAGGACTGCTACCTTCCTCTTCTTCGCATCCGGGAAAGCGGGGCATCTCTTCAACTACCTTAAATACTTCATCGGTAAAAGATTCACCACTGCCGCTCTTAGATCGGTCTTTTGTTTCCTCTTCCTCCTGCAGTTCGAAGTGGCTGATTTGATTCCCGCTTATCAACTCCTCAAGAGCTGCTTTTCCGGTCGGTTGCTCTTGTATTTTCCATCCTTCGGGTAATGCTTTTAATCCTGCTTTGAAAGCCCCAATGCAATCCTCCTGTGGCTTTTCAATAACAAGGCGGGATCCGCGTCGATTTCCCTGAGCATCTTTGATGAAATCGTAAAAAAGGGCACAGCCTTCTGGTGTCGTAATCTGGTATTGCATAATGTGTTCGCCAATAGCGGCTTGCCCGTTGCGGTCGGTGTTCAAGGCATCTATATTTTCGGCAGTCACGGTAATCTCCGACCGGGTCGTTTTAACTTTGGTATTGGAATAGCCAACGACCACAACTTCCGGAATTGTATCGGAAAGGGCGCTTATGCCCTGCGGATCGGTCGGTGAGGAGTTGCGTTGGTTCGTGAACGCCAACAGCATGCCCGCCAGTAAAGGCAGGAGCAGGGCGTAGCGCCACACATTGCGCCGGGGAGTGGGTTGTCTGGTCATCATTAAAATGCGATTTTTCAATTGTGAACGAATAAAATGGTTAGCCAGCCCCGGCATGCCAAGTAGGGCCTGGCTTATGAGCAATTGGCCATATTGCTTGCGATTATTATTGGATTGGAGTACCTCGGCGTCAGCCTGGTACTCATGTACGGTACGCAGAGCGTGCCGGTATAGATATACCAGCGGATGGAACCAAAAGATGATCCCCGCAACTTCCAGCAGCAAGATATCAAAGCTGTGCTTCAAGCGAATGTGCGCCAACTCGTGTGCGAGCATCTGGCGGCCTTCGGCATCGTTGGTGGGTTGCTCCTGTGGCCAGAAGCAATAGCGGAAAAAGGAAAAAGGATTGGTCAAGGCGCCATGGCGCAATAAGGTATATCCGGAATAATCTTCACGTTTGGATTTGCGGTACAATCGCCAGAGCCGGGCCAGGTGATAAAGTGTCCAGCCCAGTGCCAGTAGGGTGCCTGCCCAGTAGAGGTATCTGATGAATTCGTGGTGATCCGGAATGGCCGGTTCTATTACCGTCAACTGAAGGTCGCTAAGCTCGGCCGAAGGCAGGACAGCGGTCGTAGGCGTCTCGGTGGTTGCCTCGGCGGGCCACCGGAATTGGAGCCACTGCGGTCGGGGCAGAAGTGGTATGAACAGACTCCCAAAGAAGGTCGACATCAGGTAAGCCCGGTTATGGCTGAAGAAGGTCGTATGCCGCAAGAAAAGTACAAACAGCAAAAAGAAACCCAGCCAGCAGGCGGAAAGCGCAAAGAGGTAATTCGCGACTTGCATCATTGATCATCGGTTTTGTCGTCGGACTCCAGCCGCCGGATGAGTGCATTGAGTTCTTCCAGACTCAGGTTTTCTTTCTTCAATAGAAAGGATACCAGTCGGTTAGGCGAACCGCCAAAGTAATCATCGACAAGTTTTTGTACACTGCGGGCACTGTACTCTTCCTTGGTAACTTTCGGAAAATACTCGTACGTCCGCCCGTAAGCTTTGTGCCCCAGAAAGCCTTTTTTCTCAAGCACCCGCACAATGGTCGATACCGAACTATGGGGTGGTCGGTCCTGACCTAGCTCCTTTGCGATGTAATCGCGTATGTCGGCCACAATGCAGGGACCCAAGGTCCAGATGATCTGCATGATTTCTTCTTCGGCCTTTGTAAGTCGTTGCATAGTCGGTAGATTATTTGGTATTTAAGCGCAAAGTATAACTAAAAAATAAGTTATGCAAGATTTACGTTGCATGACTTATTTTTTAGTCAATTGTGATTTTCTATACCTGAAGGTATAACCACCTTTACGATTGACCGCGTGTCTCGGTCTTATTCCGGTCGGCTAAATACGGTAGGAGAGCTGGCTTCCAATTTTCCTACAAAGATTGGCGGGTGGGATTTAATGAACGCCACAGCAGCTTCCGGCTCGTTACAGAGGAATAGCATATTCGCATACTGCTGGCCCTGGGCAAGCTGGCGGAGCAGGGGATAGATCATGGTCTCCTGTTCGTACCGGTCGCGACTCAAGAAAATCATTGGACTGATAAAATTGAAAGTACCGTAGTGGTTTTGGGCGGCATCCATGAAAATTTCCTGAGTTGTTCCGGCGCTTCCGGGAGCGTACAGGGTGCCAAAAAGCGAAACCGCCAACAGGGTATCTTCGCGAATGCTATTCGAAAAATACTTGGCAATAAAAGAAGCAAAAAGGTTGCTGGGTTCATGGCCGTAGAACCAAGTGGGGATAGCTAGGCTTTCGCCGCCTTCCGGGAAGCGCTCCAGAACGTCCATGGCGCGGTTTTGGAAATCGCGGTGTTGGTAAACCGGAGCCTGCGCCAGGATATCGATGGCTTTTTCAAGATCCTGCATAGAGTGCGGGCCAAAATAGGCCCCGAGGTTAGCTGCTTCCATGATGCCGGGTCCGCCGCCGGAGGCGACGAGATATCCGTTTTCCGCCAATAGCTTGGCCGTCCGGGCTGTGCGTCGGTAATTCATGGTGTTACGCCCCACACCGTGCCCGCCCATTATGCCCACACAGCGGTAGTTGGTCATGCCGTACTCATCGAACTGGATCAGTTCGCGTAGAGCGTTGTCAATGGCATGATCGTGAATGCGCTGGTAGAGCGCCTCATTGATATCGGGATTGAAACGCGAGACAGAAAAATGCTCATAAATGCGCAGATCGAGGCTGTTATCCCAGTTTTCATCGCAGCCCTCCATGAGCTCCTGCCAGGTGTAGAGTTGGCTGCGAAAAGGTTGATAGGGTAAGTTTTTTGGGGCAAAATACAGATGAACTCCTTTTTCGCGCAGGTACAATTCATCCTGGGGGAGGAGGTCGCATCCGAGTAGAGTAGTGGTATGGTCAACTTGGTATTGGTTCCACACAATTGGCGTCGATTTCAGATCTAGGGATTGCAGGGTGCAAAAACGCAAATCCTTAGGCCGATTCGGATCCAGTAGATCTTCGCGGCGATAAATCGTGGTGATGGACTGAAGGGTGCCGGGTCTGCAATTAATCATGGGTTTTCCGATATTATTTTATGATGAATGGTCAACACTTGACGAATCAAGGATTGTTTGCCATCGTTATGAATAACAAAATCTGCGAGCTTAATTTTTTCAGCCTCAGGCAACTGACGCTCCATGCGTGCTCGAACTTCTTCAGCACGCATCTGATCGCGCTGCATTACTCGTTTTACCCGGGTTGGCTCCGGAGCGGTTACAACAATCAACCGGTCGAGTTGGCGGTGGCTTCCACTCTCAATGAGTAATGCGGCCTCTTTTATGGTATAGGGTACCTTGTTTTGTGCGGCATGCCATTCTGCTCCATCACGAATGACTGCGGGGTGCACCAGCCGATTGAGCGCTTCCAGCTTGTCAACTTGGGTGAAAACGATACCGGCCACGTAATTGCGTTGGTAACTGCCATCGGGCCCATAGGCTGCTTCTCCAAATAACTTCCTGATACCGGCCACGAGCGCCGGGTCGTGTTCGATCAACCATTTGGCCCGCTCATCGGCGTAGTAAACGGGAATACCCAGCGTTTCAAAAATTTGACAGGCGGTTGTTTTGCCGCTCCCAATTCCGCCAGTGATGCCAATTTGTAAGGGCATAGGGTTGAGATTAGATTAAACGGGTAACCTGTTGGTCCATAACCTCCGGCTCCATCTAAAATTACTATTTTTACCCCGTTTAACAATTACCGGTTCGTATGGCCAAATTTCGCACTAATCACCCTCCGGGAAGCAGAATGGGATCCTGCATCTTTATCCGGGTGATGATCCTCGCCGGTTTGTTGATGGGCTTATGGTGGTTCTTTGCCACCTTTTCCGGCTTCTCAGGTAGAGGGGAGGAAGTGGCTTTTATGCCTTCCGATACGACGGATGACCGGTCGTTTTATTTGCCGGTTTCGACTACAGGTGAGGTGATCCACCACGATTTTTTTTCGCTTTCTTACAGCGAGCAGCACGAACAGGCCGAATGGACAGCCCATATGCTGACCCGCAATCGCCTGGAGCAACCTTGGCATGAACGTCCGGACCGGTTCGAAAGAGATCCGGCTGTGCGCGGTGGATCGGCGGCCTGGGCAGACTATCTGCACTCGGGCTATGATCGGGGACACTTAGTACCGGCAGCCGATATGGCTTGGAACGAAAAGGCCATTCGGGAGACTTTTCTGATGAGCAATATTGCTCCCCAAGCCCACGACTTCAATCAGGGAATCTGGCGAGAGTTGGAAGAACTCGCCCGCGATTGGGCAAAAAAGTACCGCAAACTCTACGTCATTACGGGACCGATATTACATCAATCGGTAAAAGGGACTATCGAAAAGGGGCATATAACCATCCCGGGGGCTTATTATAAAATATTGCTCGATCTGGCAGAGCCGGAGCAGAAAGCTATTGCTTTTTTGATTCCCAATCGGATATCCTACGAGCCCTTGTACAATTACGTGGTCTCTATTGACTCGCTAGAGAGCCTGACCGGAATCGACTTTTTCCCAGAGCTGATGACCGATGCCCTGGAAGATTCACTTGAGCGAAGTGTTAATGTAGATCTTTGGCCCTTTAGCCGGCAAAAATTTCGCGAACGTACCGATCAATGGAACCAAGCTGAATAATTTCACGACCGAAAACCAATTCATGAATATGGCCGATCAACAGTTGTTTTCTCAAACCATAAAACAGGGTTACCACTTCGAAGAGGGGCCTTTCATTACCTTGGGTGGTGCTATGCTCGATGGCGAGCCAATGCCTGACCACCACATCCGCGCGCCGTTAAGCATGTTTACCCGCCATGGCATGATTAGCGGGGCTACCGGCACAGGTAAAACCAAGTCGCTACAGGTCATTGCCGAGCAGTTGTCAAAAGCGGGTGTGCCTTCCCTGTTAATGGATATTAAAGGTGACCTGAGCGGATTGGCTCAGCCGGGCAGCCCTCACCCGAAGATCGATGAGCGCCACACAGCCATAGGTAGTCTGCCTTATGAGCCGAAATCCTTCCCGGTAGAGCTGCTGAGTCTTTCCAATGAACCGGGGGTTCGATTGCGCGCAACGGTAACCGAATTCGGCCCGGAACTTTTCTCCCGAATGCTCAACCTGACTTCTTCACAGGAAGGGGTCATCGCGGTGGCTTTTAAATATTGCGACGACAACAGCATCCCCATGGTAGGCCTGGAGGATTTAAAGAAAATCCTTCAGTACATGCAAAGTGAAGGCAAAGAAGAAATCAAACAAAAATATGGCATGCTCTCCATGCAGTCGATCGGTGCTATTCAACGCAAATTGATCGAGCTGGAAACTCAAGGGGCCAACCTTTTTTTCGGTGAACCCTCCTTCGATATCGACGACCTGCTAGGGGTGGGGCCAGACGGAAACGCCAAAATTTCAATCGTTCGGCTCACTGATATTCAGGATCGGCCGAAGCTGTTTTCGACCTTTATGATTCAGATGCTGGCCGAGATCTATAATTTCTTTCCGGAGGCGGGTGATGTCGAGCAACCCAAACTGGTCATGTTCATCGACGAAGCTCACCTGGTATTCGAAAAAGCCAGCGATGTGCTGCTCGATCAGATCGAGGTCATGATAAAATTGATCCGCTCCAAAGGCGTAGGCGTTTTCTTCATTACCCAGAACCCAGTGGATGTCCCCGCTGAGGTGCTCGGACAACTGGGTATGAAGGTGCAACACGCACTACGCGCATTTACGGCAAGGGATCGCAAAGCAATCAAGCTGGCTGCCGAAAAT
Source organism: uncultured Saprospiraceae bacterium (assembly GCA_964530825.1). Lineage (GTDB taxonomy): Bacteria > Bacteroidota > Bacteroidia > Chitinophagales > Saprospiraceae > CAZHCA01. The sequence goes on along the minus strand of CAZHCA010000016.1, from coordinate 62,839 downwards.
TTCCCGCTTACGACGTTCTATGACGTAGATAAGCTGCTCAACGAACTGGGAACCGGCGAGGCGCTGATCTCCGTACTCAATGAAGATGGCATCCCTACACCGCTGGTGCATACCATGATGCGGGCGCCCCAATCGCGGATGGACATCCTGAATCAGGCCGAGATTAATGCACTGATCGAACAGTCCCGATTGGTCAAAAAATACGAACAACCACTCAATCGCGAGAGTGCTAAAGAAATTCTGGAGAAAAAAATTGCGTTTGCTCAGCAGGAGGCGCACCGAAAACAAATGAAAAAAGAGCAGGAGAAAGCCAGTCAGACGCGCTCGCGTTCCAAAAAGCCGGATTCTATCATCGAGCAGATCCTGGACAGCAGGGCTACCCGCGAATTTTCCCGGACAGTAGGACGCGAATTAACGCGCGGGTTGTTGTCGGTGCTGGGGGTGAAGGGAAAACGGTAGGACGCACCGTAGGGCTGTGGAGCTTTTACGCTATAATTTGCCAACCATGGCCTTGCATTTCTGGCGCCAGTTTTTCCGGATGAAAGATTTCGGCCAGAATGCGCAGCGACTCGACTATTCTTGGGCCGGGGCGATTGAAATACTGATTACCATCAGTTAGGAAGACCCGTTGGTTTTGTACGGCGGCAAGGGTACCCCATTGCGGATGCCGGGTGAGGACCGGCAATTCTTCTTTGGTTCGCGACATGGAAAAGCCACAGGGCATCAGAATAATAATGTCGGGGTCCTCGCGTAATAGATCTTCCCAAGTAAGGTAGTGCGACCGGCTTCCGCTATTACCAAAGACGTCGACCCCGCCGGCCCAGTCGACTAATTCCGGGATCCAGTTGCCCGCATCCATCAGGGGATCAAGCCATTCGATACAGGCAACCCGTGGCCTTGCAGATTCGGCTTGAGCGGCAGCACCAATCTGGTCCATCCTTTTCCGGAGAGCATTAATCACAACCACTGCTTGTTGCGGAGCCCCCAGTCGATCTCCGGTACGCCGAATATCCTCGAAAAGATCGTCGAGTTGATTTGGCTGTAAATCAATAATTTGGGTGCTGTCTGACAACTCTCGGCGTATGGTTTCCTGCACCTGGGAAAAATTGACTGCACAGACTTCGCAGAGGGACTGGGTCACGATGAAGTCGGGCTTCAATGTCTTGAGTAGGACCTGATCGACTTCATAGATCGAGAGGGCTTTTTGCAATTGCCGTTTTACCAACTCATCAATGATACGACTACTCTCATCAGGAACACGAGAGCGCGTCAGTATTGGTAAGTGCTTTACAGAAGGAGGGAAGTCGCATTCGTGGGAACGCCCTACCAATTGATTTTCAAACCCAAGTGCGCAAATGATTTCGGTGGCGCTGGGCAGGAGTGAGGCAATCCGCATGGTGTTTTGCTAAAAAAACCATTGGTGAGCAGTAATGTTTACCACCTGCCGCGGTAGCGTAGTCTTTGCAGCCAGCATCGGAAGGTCTGCCTATCACTCGTTTCGGATCATCCGGTCAAATTTCCGCTCGTAGGTAGACCAGGGCATTTTCTTGTAAAAATCCTCGGCGAAGTAGAGGGAAATGCGCTCGAATTCGGTGGGCGTTTTAAAGCCAGCAAGCGGTTGGATGACGTTCAGGTCTTCGTCGATGAAAACAATCGTAGGGAAAGAAAGCCGACCGCGCATGAGTTCGACCACTAATTCGTGGTAGCCGTCTTTTTTCGCGGTATAGGTGCGATCGTTGAACTCGATATCTTGGTTGTAGTGAGCATTGATCCGGACCGGGTAGAAATAGCGGTTGATGATCGCCGATAACTGCGGGTCGTTAAAGGTGAGCTGATCCATTTTGCGGCACCATACGCAATGGGGCTTGTAAATGTCGAGGAGGATTTTGCGCTCCTCTTCGGTATTGCGGGCTAAGGCCTCTTCTAGGGTCAACCATTCAACTGCCTCGTTGGTCTGGCTGGCTGGAATCGCCGGTTGCGCCTCACCGGTGAGGGTGGCGCCTAAACAAAAGAGCAAGGCCCAAAACGAATGATGTAAAGAGCGGAGCTCTGACCTCATGATACTTTGTTTTCTCATCAGAATTATTCAAAACAACAAAATATGTGCGGGCATTGGGAGGAGCTGACCTTATTTTAATTCAAGTTTAACTTTTTATGCTAATCGCACGGGGTGGTGAGCGGCATAATAACGAGCGTAAACGTCGGGGCCAACCGAGCGCATGGTTTCCGGAGTGCCGGGTAGGTGTGGTACGGGCAAGCCATCATTAAGGTCGACAGCACCCGTGAGCACACGCCCCTCGTCCCAACAACCAGCTTCAATAAAGGCGGCAATCGTATTCGCACCTCCTTCTACCATTAAAATGCCAATGGAGCGCCGGTGGAGCGCTTCCATCAAACGGGGAATAAAAGAATTGCCCTTCGGGACACTCAAATAGTCAACATGAGCGTGGTTTTGCCCATTTTCGGCAGGCGGACCCACCACCAGGGTAGGTGGGGGCATCTGAAAAAGGCGAAGGTCGGACGGCAGGGGCTGATCCGGAGATAAAATGATGCGTAGGGGAGAGGTGCCCGGGTAAAACCGGTTCGTCAATTGCGGGTCGTCGTTTAGAGCAGTACCGCTGCCAACCAGAATGGCATCGATTTCGTGTCGCCAACGGTGTACCAGCCGCTGGGTGACTGGACTGGTAATCGCCACTGGAGCCCGGTTGGTAGGAGCCATAAAGCCATCGCGGGATTGGGCGTATTTTAAAATCACGTAGGGCCGTTTCCGGTCCACGTAGAGATTGCGAAAAGCCGCTAGCCGGTCACCTTCCCTTTGCAATAGACCAGTATGTACTACCACCCCGTTTCTCTGCAGGTGTTTCACGCTTTTACCACCCATCGCCGGACTACGGTCGAGGCTGGCAATGTATACTTCAGGGATGCGTTCGTGCAAAATTAAATCAGTACAAGGGGGCGTTTTTCCGTATACCGAACAGGGCTCCAGGGAAACGTAAAGGGTTGATTCGGATAGTCGATGGCGGTTATTAGGTAACACGCTATTTACGGCGTTCACCTCGGCGTGCGATCCGCCGAATTGCCGATGGTAACCTTCCCCGATGATCTGCTGGCCATGCGTAATGACCGCTCCTACCATGGGATTGGGTGATACCCGGCCCGCCCCCAGCCTGGCCAGATCTAAACATCGTTGCATCATCGATAAGGAAAAGGCATCTTCCATTAGCCGGTAAATTAGAGGGATACAAATATTTTTCCTCAGTATACACAATAACCAACAAGAATTATCCGATTATTTTATATATTGCAATAGAATATTACCCCACGGATATTTCTTCAAAAGCCCATCTCAGGAACATATCCTACTCTGCAGCGCAGAGTCTTACATCTTGGTCATAATCATTAACCAAATAAAGAGAGCGTGTTATACAAAGTCAAGTTGAAAAACTCCGACGATACGGTGTTATTGGATGACCAGGTATATGAATACCTGACCACCGATCCGTATCTGGTGAAGGTTGATTTTATCAATAACCTTCGTAAGCATTCGAGCGGCTGTGCCGTTTTCCAGAAAACTTGGAAGAAAGCAGATGGCGGCTACAAGACCGAGACCATCTACTTGCACAAATTGATCGCCGAAAAATTCTTAACGCACCAACGCAACGACCGAAAAACCTTAGTAGGGGCCATCAATGGCGATAAGCTGGATTGCCGGTTGGAAAATTTGGCTTATCGTTCCCGTTCGGTAGCCAGCCGCAAGCGCAAGACCAGTAGTAAAGTTGGCTACACGGGCGTCTATAAGGAAAACAACCGTTATCGAGCTGTAATTTCGATCAATCGCAAATCCGTACACATTGGTATGTTTGCGACGGCCGAAGAAGCGGCCCTGGCTTATAATCGAAAATCTCGCGAGCTATACGGTGAGGATGGTAAAATCAATGTCATTAAGCCGCGAAAAGGTAAGACTGCGGAAGAGTAAAAAGTAAAGTGCGGAAAAAACGGCCGGCTAATCAAGTCGGTCGTTTTCATTTCAAAGCTCTAGTCATTTCGCGTTTGCCCGGCGGACCGGGCAGGCTTTCGACCGTAAAGCCCATAGCTTTTAGGTGCCGCTTGAATGCACCCTTAGCACAGTAAGTGACGAGGACACCGCCGGAACGCAAAGCCTGGTACATCCTTTCCAGCATGGGAAATTCCCATAGCTCGGGTTGTGCATTGGGTGCAAAAGCGTCATAGTAGATCAGGTCGAAGGATTGGCGATAGATCACTTCTTCAAAGTCCATTTTGCGCTTGTGCAGGCGAAAAAGAGGCGTTATGTCGACCGGTTCCTCCCAAGGACTTTCGTGTAGCCGGGAAAAGAGACCGGGTCCCGCTTCACCAGCTATTTCGGGATAGTTTAACTGCCGGGCCTGGTCGACTGGAAGCGGAAAATTCTCGATACCGACATAGCGGACCGAAAAGCTCTTTTGCTCCGTTTCCAACAGCGTAAGAAAAGCATTTAAACCGGAGCCCAAACCAATTTCCAGCAGATCAATGGCGGAATGGCCGGAGATGAACGGATATAAACCCGCCTGAATAAATACGTGCTTTGACTCCTGGAGGGCGCCGTATTTAGAGTGGTAACTTACATTAAATTGCGGTGAATATATGGAATGCGATCCATCCTGGGTCGTGAAGATTTCTCCTTCCATAGCTCGTCACTTAATTGTTGAACGAACTTATAACGCGGGAAATAGTCCAAAAGTTGGACCTATCCCAGAGGGGCCAGTAGTGACTCGACGAATGCCAGCCAGTCAAAACCAATCGAAAAATCGGTGGGGCAACCGTAGCCGCGGTTGCAAGAGGAAAACAAAGCAGCTATTAGAAAAACGCCCAGAATGGTACGTACGCGCAAGGATTTCTTAAGCATGTCGATTTTTTTGTTAGGGAAACGAAGGTTCATATCACCTTATTTTGCGGGTTTTTGAAATCTTTCACCCCGGAATGCTTTACCCGATATAAAGATATAAAAAAGTAAGCGAGCCGTCGTTTGTCAAGTACTAATGGTGCGATATAATTGGCTGGAATGATCGGGGAATTAGCCACTTTTTCTATTTTTGACTCCGGTAAATAAGTGAAAAAAAGATACTATGCCAAAAGAGTTAGCCCTGCGCGATGCGCTGAACGAGGCCATGTCGGAAGAAATGCGCCGTGATGAACTCGTATTCCTGATGGGAGAAGAAGTAGCCGAGTACGAAGGCGCTTATAAGGTAACCCGCGGAATGTTGGATGAATTTGGTGCCCGACGCGTCATCGATACCCCTATATCCGAGCTGGGTTTTGCCGGCGTCGGGGTCGGCGCTGCTATGAACGGCCTACGCCCGATCGTAGAATTTATGACCTGGAACTTTGCGGTGTTAGCCTTCGACCAGATCGTCAACAATGCGGCTAAAACCCTTTCCCAATCAGCGGGGGAGTTTAGTTGCCCCATTGTTTTCCGCGGCCCGAGTGGTTCGGCCGGCCAACTGGCGCAGCAGCATTCCCAAACCTTCGAAGCTTGGTTAGGCAGCGTGCCGGGCTTGAAGGTGATTTCTTGCATCGATCCCGCCGACGCGAAAGGGCTACTCAAATCAGCCATCCGCGACAATGATCCGATCTGTATGATGGAGTCGGAGATTATGTATGGTTATAAGGGCGAAATGCCCGATGAAGAATATCTGGTACCCATCGGTAAGGCGGCCATTCGGCGCGAAGGCACTGACGTTACCCTGGTCTCCTTCAATAAGATGATGATCGAAGCAATGAGTGCCGCCGACGAGCTGGCGAAAGACAATATCTCTGCCGAGGTTATCGATCTGCGCACCATCCGGCCGCTCGATCACCAAACGATTGTCGAGTCGGTGAAGAAAACCAACAGGCTGGTAGTCGTCGATGAATCCTGGCCCTTTGCGGGTATTTCTGCTGAGGTGGCTTACGAGATTCAAAAATACGCCTTTGACTACCTGGATGCGCCCGTTACTAGGGTAAATGCCGCCGATACTTCGCTGGCATATGCTGCACCGTACGTGGAAGAATATTTGCCCAATCCGGAAAAAATCATAAAGGCCGTCAAAGAAGTGCTTTATCTTTAAGGGGTAAGTCCGGGGCCAAGAAGGGTAGGGTTAGGTAAACCGGGGTGTTTGTATCCGGACCGCCGATAGTGCCGGAAAATTCTGTGCCAATCGGGCGCCGATGTCGTCACTTAAAACGCATTGATATGAAATCTCGACTGCTTTCTTTCGTATTGGTTTTGCTGGGTGGCCCCTTGCTTTTTGGTCAGTCCCAAATTATCCCTAGTACCATAACTGTACAGGGCTACGCCCAAAAATCGGTGGTGCCGAACCAGATCTACATGACGGTTACGCTACAAGAATACCAAGACGGGAGCCGTAAAGTGTCCATGGACCAATTGGAGCGCCAACTGATGGAAGCAACGGCAATGATCGGAATTGAAGAACGTGAAATTATCCTCGACAATGTCAATGGCTACGGAGCCTACGGCCAGTACGGCAATCAGGAGTTTTTGCTTTCCAAGACGTATATAGTCCGGCTGAAAAATGCCGAGCAACTCAATCGCTTTGCCGAAAAGCTAGGTGATTTGTTTGTAACAAATGCCAATGTGAGTTCGCTCAGCCACTCGAATATGGATGAGTATTTGGACGAGTTGAGAGTCGAGGCGCTGGAAAACGCCCGGGAACAGGCTCAAGATTTAGCTAAAGCCTCAGGTAAGGAATTGGGCGGACTGATCGCGATCCAGCAGCCTACCTCTTATGACAATTCTTACGGTATTGGCGGATATACGAACTACGAACTGCTCACTGAATTACCGGCCGAAGGTTTGGACCTACGACCCATGCTGATCAGCTACGATATCCAGGTTACCTACAGCTGGAGATAAAAAAAGCGGTGCAAAACAGTTGCTTTCTCGTTTAGAACAGAAAGCGCCATTTTGCACCGCTTTAATCCGCAATCCTTATGCTGATGCAAATAGTTGCTGACCTATTAATTTAGGGTTCTAAGCCTGGAGCGATTTCCTGAATAGGCCTAACTCGTAATCCAACTCCATCAATCCGAAGTGGATTTTGTCGAGTAACCAGGAGCCAAATGACAGGAGTAATACCAGGATAATGATCAACCCGATCGTCAGCATCATAGTGTCGAACAAATCCCGCCACCAGGTACTGCCGGGCAGAAAACCCTTCGGAAATAGCATCGTTCGCATGACTCGGCGTTTTAGTGTACTAAGAACTTACCTACTTTCTCCTTCTATTTCATTGATGGAAATTAGCTTGTGAAGATGATCTTTGTTAATTCTGGTGAAGGGGTAACATTAGGCTGGTCGCGGTGTTGTTGTAGTATGGAAATGGTTGAATTTCTGTCGCTGAGTGCCTTGCAAGTTTCCTGGGCCTTCTTAGGAGGTATTTTCATGCTGGTCCTGGCTATTTACTGGATAGTAAAGCTACGCCAGCAGCGACGCCACCACTGGCTTACCCTTCTCCACATGGGAGGGAACTTACTGGGGTTAATTCTTTTTGTCATTTCGGTGTTCGCACTGGAAGGAATGCTGAACGAACAGCGCATCTACGGGATGCAGCCCGGACTCATGCAGTGCGTGCGATTCTGGCGTTGGATGCTTATGCTGGGCGTGGTCATTTTCTTTCTGGCCCAAATATTGGGCTTCGTCCATTTAATCCGGGCTTTTCTGCGCGACCAGCAGCTGGAACAACGGAAAAACGAGATCCTAGACAGCGAGTGGGAGTAGTTAAAAATGAACCTTTTCAAATTCGGTGGTTTATCCCTATAAAATAAAAAAGAACCATGCCCAAAATCCTGGAGAAGGCTTTCAACTTTTTTTTTAGTAATAAGTTCCGGCACGCTTTTGAAAAACTCATTTTACGCCTGAGCTTATTGGGCTTCACCATCCACCTGGTATTGATCTACCTGGTTCGCTTCAATATAGTTCATCCACCGGCCTCGGCCGAGGCCCTGTTGCGGGATCCCATCTCGGCTATTTACACTCCTTTTTCCTTTATTCTGGTTTACGAGGTATTTATGCTAGTCTATTTTTTACCTAGCTCCTTTACTATAGCGGTGGGTAAACAATATGAAATTATTTCCCTGATTGTTATCCGCCGGATCTTCAAGGACATCACCGAAGTAGAGCTGGTCCAGAACTGGTTTGGGGAGAAAAAAAATGTACACTTTACGGTAGACCTGATTGGGATTTTAATCTTGTTTGTACTGATCTATTTTTTTTATCGACTGCGCCGCATGCGGCCTGACTTGCCCAAACCGGAAAACCTGGAAAAATTTGTGAATTATAAGAAGATAGTGGCCTTGGCGGCGATACCCATTCTGGCTTTCCTGTCGATTTACAGCCTGAGAAAATATATCGTAGAGCACTGGCAATTCAACCTGGGACTGGGAGATCTCGAAGACCTTTCCAACATCAACAATATTTTCTACAATGAATTCTTTGGAGTGCTCATCCTGCTCGATGTGTTCATCCTCATCCTTTCGCTGAATTATACTGAAAACTACAGTCAGCTGATTCGCAACTCCGGTTTTGTCATTTCAACAATTATTATCCGGTTGTCCTTCTCCGCGCCTGGTACAGTAAATACGATTCTGGTGCTTGCAGCGGTGCTTTTTGGGGTGCTAATACTGGGCGGATACAACTTAGTGGGGCGGCAAGAGGCGCTGGATCAGGATATTGTTGCCAGAGAGCCCCCGCTGACGGAAAGCTCGCCTCGTAGGGCTTTATGATGTGATCAACTGAAGGCTGGAAGTACTTCGTAAATGCGGTGCACTGGCAAGCCCATCACATTGGCGTAGGTACCCTCTAACCGGGAAACCTTACAAAGTCCAATCCATTCCTGAATGGCGTAGGCGCCCGCCTTGTCGTAAGGTTGGAACTTATCGACGTAGTACTCCATCTCGTGCTGTTGCAGGGGCTTAAACTGTACAAGGGCAGTATCGGAAAAAGATATAACCTGGCGGGCGTCCAGCAGGCATACGCCGGTGATAACGGCGTGTTGCCGACCGGAAAGTTCACCGAGGATGCGCAGGGCGTCTTCCCGGTTTTCGGGCTTTTCGTAAATCTTATCGTCTAGCAGCACTACACTATCGGCCGTCAGGATAACTTCATCGCGTTCGGTCAGGAAAGCGCGGGCGGCATTGGCTTTTTTGCGGGCCAGGAATTCTGCAACCCGTTCGGGTGGGATGTCCTGGGGAAAAGTTTCCGCTACATCCGTACTGCGAATTTCAAACTGTAGGCCCATTGCCTCCAGCAGTTGTTTCCTGCGGGGGGAGCGAGAGGCTAATATCAGGTGGCGGTGAAATTCAAGTGCCATGGAAAAAAGGGGGGGTTACGGGTTAAATGTTGGCCAGGACGAGCAACACAATACCGCTTAGCATGATCAGCTTGATCATGGTGCTGATTCGATGGTATTGGCGCTTTTCTCTGGCGATCAGCAGCCGCTGAAAGCTAATGATCAAAGGCAAAATCAGGGCAAAGATAAGAAAGGCAATGACAGCAGCGCCGAAGAGTCGCTGGAAAATGAACCCGTAATAGACCAACAGCCCCAAAAGGCTGATTCCACTGATACAGGCCACGATCTTAGCTGTGGAGGCTCCCCAGGCGATGGGGGTAGTCCGGTAGCCGACCAGGGCGTCACCACTCATGTCCTCCAGGTCTTTGACGATCTCCCGAAATAAATTGACCAGGAAAGCAAAACTGGTATACCAAGAAAATAAATTCACCACCTTTTGGCCCAGACTAGGCGCAACCACGCACAACTCTTTAATACTTGGGAATTCGGCCAGCCATACCGATGCAGGCACGCCGGCACAGAATAAGGCTACTACCAGGTTGCCAATCAACGGCTGCTTTTTTAGCCAAACGGAATAGGCATAAAGTAGCCCTACTGCTAGCGGGTAAATGCCCAGTAAGGGGAGCTTATCGACATAAAATGCCAGGTAGACTGCCAGAAAAAAACCGAATAATGAAAAAAAGATGTACAGCCAGTAAGCACTTTGTAGGGACAAGAATCGCCCGATCACCACCCGGTCTGGGCGGTTGGCCAGATCGGCATCGCGGTCGACGATATCGTTGATGGTATAGCCCCCCGCGGTAATGAGGAGCGTCACGCCCACGTAGATCAGGAAGTAGGCGTAGTTCAAGCGAAAGCTGATTTGGTAGAGGGCAAAAGCCGGTCGCAACACCTCGTGGTACAACAGCCACTGGGTAAGTGCTACAAGAAGCAAGTTCGGTAGGCGAATGAGCTTCGCGACGGCGACTGGCATTATCGGTATTTAGGATGAGGTCATCGGTTAATGAAAACTAAGTGTCGGCGCGATGCTCCTCCGGCTTATCCCATTGGTGATTGAGTCGCATAACTTTCTCGATTACATCGCGCACGCAGCCCCGCCCGCCGTACAGGGGCGAAACATAAGCCGCCAAGGCCCGAATTTCGGGGGCCGCATCTGCTGGGCAAACAGGAAGACCGACCCTGCGCATGACCGGATAATCGGGCAGGTCATCACCCATATATAAAATCTGGTCGGGGTCGAATTCGTAAGTGAAAAGCAGTTCTTCGTAGGCGTCTATCTTTTGGGTACGTCCTAAATAAATGTCACGCACGCCCAGGCCTTCCAGCCGTTTGCGCACTCCTTCCGACTTGCCGCCCGTAATGACTGCAACGTGGTAGTTAGCCTGAACCGCCCGCTTGATGGCCAACCCGTCCCGGATATTCATCTTGCGTAACAGTTGACCCTCATCGGTAAGTAAGACTTCATTATTGGTGAGTACGCCATCGACATCGAAAATAAAAACGCGTATATCTTTGAATTTCTCTAATTGGTTCATATTGGGCCGAGATGTGATTGAGGTGGTGGATGCGCTATTAGCCGCCGGACCAAAGGGAAAGTTATAACGCTTTTTTGGGAAAAGCCCTATCCGGTCAGAGAAATCTTGAGCGGGATGCGATCAGGATTGTTCTTGGCCTTTGCGAAAGCCAATGGTTTTCTTATTAAACAGGAAGCCTTCTTTGTCTAACTTAAAGGTGGAAACATCATCGAGGGCAAGTACATTAGCCGGTGTTTGGGCGCGGACTGCGGGTGTCAGGGCCGCCAGGCGCAGGTTTTGGTTTTTGACGGCCTCCAGGATGAGATTCCGCACCGTGCGGGCATTACCGAAATACTTGTCGCGGTATTCATAAATAAAGGCTAAGTACTTCTTGAGGTGCTCTTCGGCTTCGGGTGTGGGAATCAGATTTTTTTCTTCCAGCATTTGCAGGGCGATCTGCGAGAGCTCCGAGGGCTTGTAATCTTCGAATTTCAGCACTTTGTCGAAGCGAGAGCTTAATCCAGGGTTGGCTTTCAAAAAATGCTCCATATTGTCGGGATAGCCGGCCACAAAAACGAAAAATTCGCCGCGGTGGTCTTCCATTCGCTTTAGGAGGGTCTGGATGGCTTCGTCGCCGAAGTCACCCTGACTGCCGTTCGACTTCATGGTGAGGGCGTAAGCCTCGTCGATAAAAAGTACACCCCCCAGGGCTTCTTCCACCCTTTCGGAGGTCTTAATCGCCGTCTGTCCAACGTAGCCGGCGACCAGTCCCTGCCGGTCGGTTTCGATCATATGGCCGCGCTCCAGCACACCCAGTGCTTTGTAAATCTGGGTCAGGATGCGAGCCACAGTAGTTTTGCCCGTACCCGGATTACCTATAAAGACGGTATGCAGGAAAAAGTTGTTGAGTACGTCGCGGTTCGTTTCCCGATAGAAACGCACCAGGCGCACCAATTCATTGATTTGCGCCTTGATTTTATCCATTCCAATCAGGCGATTCAGCTCGTTGAGCGACTCGGTGAGCAGGTTTTCGTCGATCGGGATCTCGGGCAGTTCCCGTTGGGTCTTGGAATCGATTCGTGCGACGTCTTCCAATTCGACTGTCGAGAGGGTCTCTCGGTCGACATTGCGTGGGTTAGGCAACTGCATTACCCGCAAACCGAGGTTGATCTTAGCTTTATCGATGAGGTCGTATACGTACCGGGCGTTGCCGAAGCTGCGATCGCGCCGGCGATAAGCTTTCACGATCAATTCGTACAAAATATCGGAGGCAGCCATGGTCAGTTTTACCCCTTTCTGGGCTGCGGCGTAGTCGGCGATGCGAAGGAGTTCTTGAGGAAGGTAGTCGGGAAACTCAAAATACAACTTGAAACGCGACTTTAAACCGGGGTTGGAATCGAGGAAATGCTTCATTTCTTTGGGGTAACCGGCTACGATGACCGCTAGGTCGCCCGGCCCGTTCGACATTTCTTTCACCAGGATCTCGATCACTTCCCGGCCAAAGTCTTTGCTATCGTCATTAGAGCGCGCTAAAGCATAAGCTTCGTCAATAAAGAGCACGCCCCCGCGGCCTTTCTCGATGGCTTCCTTGACCTTGGGGGCCGTCTGGCCGATGTATTCACCCACTAAATCGACCCGGTCGACCTCGTGCACATGGCCTTTGGAAAGTAGCCCCATCTTTTTATACAGCTTACCCATCATGGTCGCCACGGTGGTCTTACCGGTACCAGGGTTCCCAATAAAAACGGAGTGGACATTGATCTCGTCCTTTTCCTCAAACCCTTTTTCCTTACGCAGCTGTAAAAATTTGAGGTAATTGGCGTGCTCGGCAACTTTGGCTTTGATTTCGCGCAGGCCTACCAGCTCGTTCAGGCGTTCCATCACATCTTCGAAGCTCTGGCGATAATCTTCGTCGGGCGTAAGAATCACCGGCGACTGCCGGTCCGGCAATAAAACCCCGGCAATGCCCTCCTCGAATTCTTCCTCCACCTGGAAAGGAACGATGGCGAGCAGTTTATCCATAAAGACAATCTCTGCCGAGTATCGATCCTCGCGCCAAGAGCCCTTTACATTAGAACCCCAACCCGCTGTAATTTTAATGATTTCGTCACGCTTTTCGATGCGCTGCAACCGGATGACCTGCCCTTTTAGCTCGCGGGCGTCATTGTAAAACTTGGTGAACAGCTCGCATTGCCAGGCTTTGGAGGTATGCAGGTTGCGCAGGATAATCTCAACGTAGATATAACGCGTCTCCTCGCTGCTAAAGTTTTTGTAATAAACCCGGTCATCTTCGTTTACATCGTCGTAAGGGCCCTCGTAAAGCCTCAGGGATTGTACCTCTACGTAGGCGTTTTCGCCTGCCAGTGCATCCTTGGAGGCGTCTTCTACGTAAAAGTATTTGGTAGCAACCTTCTCCCCTTCGATCCATGCTTCCCAGTAATAGGTGCCTTTCTTCCAGAAAGACCCTTCATTTTTGTTGCCCCAGCCTTCGCGGATGTAAACGACGTTGTCGTATTTGCTGACCTTCTTTTTCAGCGGAAGGGCGCAGATTTCCTTTCGCCCCTTTTTGAGGGAAAAACAACGCAACTCCACCTCAATCTCCCAGTCTTCAACGTCAAAGAGTTTATTGTGGAAAGATAATTCGGCGTAAATATAAGAGGTCTCGTACCGGTCGAACACTTGACGGTACTTCTTTTTATTGTCCGCTAACCACTCGGTAGAGGCGTACACCTTGAGCTCGCGAAACTTGAAGTTTTTTTGCGCAGGAGTGCGATATACGTCGGCCATTAACTTATCCCTCTTGTAGCCAATTGATGGAAACGTAGAGCAGGTTTAAATCTGCCACTTGTGGCCTATTGATGAAATTTTAAACATGCTCTTCAACAAGTTCAAGATCTAAGGCTAATATATAGTTTATGGCCTAAAAAAGAAATGGGGACTAAGTTTTTAGCCCCCATTCTTCCTATCCGTCGGCTATTGGCCCTGGGATAGTAAATATATCGTTAGGTAAGCCACTAATTACCGACGACAAGGCGGCGGGTAATTTGGCGATTACCGTTGCTGAAACTCACGTAGTAGATACCTGCGTCCAAGGTGCTGACAGGCAGGCGGTAGCTGTGTGTGCCGGCAGCGTAGCGGCCGATGCGATCGGTGCGTACCAGTTGTCCTTGCGCATTAAATAGATTCACGCGCAGATCCAGACTTTCCGTCAGTTCGAAATTGATCAGTGCAGATTCAACCGCCGGGTTAGGCATGATGTCGAAGGTTGCAAACTCATCATTTAGCGCATTAATGGAAGTCACCAGCGGCAGTTCGATTACGGTACCGTCGGGTAGGGCAACAAACAGGCCGAATCCAGGCATATCAGCTACCAGACCACTGGCGAAAGCCAATCCGGCACCTCCTTCGAGGTCTGTAAGGTCGGCAGCGTAGCTGAATAGCGCATTGTCGTTGTCGTCGCCAGGAGTTACATTCAGCGTATACTCTCCGGCAGGTACATTCAGATAACCTTGGAAGTCGGTATAAGTAATATCATCAAATAATACACCTACTCCATCTGCGGTGATATCAACCGTCGGTGCATTTGGAGAACCGTGGAAGGCTAGCAGGTCAACACCACTCGCATCGGCTTCCTGACGTGCATTGGCGAATACTTCCAGGTCGAACGGTGCGTCCGGATCGCCTACGATACCGTTGGCCACTACAATGTAAGAAGTGTCGGCCCCCAGGGTAAGGTCAAAGGTGGCAATGGCGTCATCGGCCGAGGTGCTGTTGTCCAGCGCGACCGCAATAGTGTAGTCGCCGCTTTCCACAGTTGTGAAAGGCGATGCCGTGCGGAAAGCGAAGTCGTCCAGTAGTAAGGCACCGTTCGCGTAAATATCTACAGTCGGACCGCTATCCGTACCTACTGCGGGGGAATTATGTACTACCTGCAGGTCGGCAAAGGATACGCCCGGTAGGATTTCCACTGTACCATCAGCAAAGACGGCGTAGATACCCACGGTAGGCGTAGAGGCAAAAAAGCCGCTTGCAATCAGGGTGACTGCTTCGCCGCCGCGTCCGTTGATATCGAGTGCAATGTTGCCCAGAATTGCGCCGGTACCTGCCAGGCCAAGGCCGACAACGTAGCGACCCGGAGCCAACTGGTTGTAGTCCATCGAGTAGTTGCTGTAAGAAAGGTTCGAAATCAGATTTGATCCATCGGCTAGAATTACATCTACCGGCGGAACGTCGGGTGAGCCGTGGAATCCTTGGATACTGACAATACTGGAATCGCCAGACTCAGTCAGCGCATTTTCGCGGATGGCCAAGTCGAAAGGCGTCAGTTGGTTGCCCACCACACCGTAGGCAGTAACTACGTATCCGGTATCTGCACCGAAAGTCACGCCGGGGAAGGTAGCAATGGCCGAGGCCGGCGAAGTACTGGTATCGGGTGCAACGGCGATGTCGTAAGTGCCGGCAACCACATCTAGGAAGGGGGTAGCCGTACGAAATTCAAAGTTGTCGATCAGTAATACGTCATTCGCCCAGATATCTACCGTCGGCCCAGTTTCGGTAGCCGGAGTCGGAGCGTTGTGGATGACTTGTACTTGAGCGAATTCTACAACCGGGAACTCGACTACCGAGCCGTCAGGTAGGGCAGCAAAGATACCAAAATCTGGGCCTATCGTGCCGAGTTGGCCACTGGCGAAGACGGTAGCCGCACCACCACCCAAACCGGTCAGATCGGCTTGGTAAGTCTCGGCGAGTAAACCACTTTCCGTGATGATCAGGTCAATCAAGTAGCTCGCTTCTGGAGCAGTGACATAGTCAGAG
Organism: uncultured Saprospiraceae bacterium; assembly: GCA_964530825.1. Classification (GTDB taxonomy): domain Bacteria; phylum Bacteroidota; class Bacteroidia; order Chitinophagales; family Saprospiraceae; genus CAZHCA01. The sequence goes on along the minus strand of CAZHCA010000016.1, from coordinate 47,166 downwards.
AACTGACCGAATTCGATTCCATCAACTACATTACCCACTCCTTGAATGTCGATCGATACAGCAGGCGCATTGGGCGAACCATGGAAAACATTAAAGTCCACATCGGGCGCGCCGCTGGAAGCTTCGCGAGCCATGTCGTTGACCTCAAGCGCGAACGGTGTATTACCATTGCCGACAATGCCGTTAGCTACAACAGTATAGGTCATGTCGGCTGCAAAAACCACGTCGGAAAAGGTGGCAATAGCTGATTCTGCCGAAGTACTCGTGTCGGGCGCCACGGCAATGTCATAAACGCCGGCTACCACATCCACGAAAGGAGTGGCGTTGCGAAAAGCCAGGTCGTCGACCAGTAGGGCACCATTGGCGTAAATGTCTACCGTGGGTCCGGTTTGCGTATCGGAAGTTGGAGAGTTATGGATAATCTGTACGCGTGCGGTATCCGGGGTCACCGTAGTATCGGGAAACTCGACTACCGTTCCGTCGGGCAGGGCAGCGAACAGACCGAAATTAGGCGTGTCGCTCAGCAAGCCACTTGCAAATACCGTGGCCGCACCTCCGTCGAGCCCCGTCAGGTCAACGTCGAAGGTAGCAACTACTTGATTGGTCGCTGCATCGGCAACGTCGAGCAGGTACGGACCGACGGGTACGCTTAAATAATCAGAGAAAATGCCGAAAGGTAAATTGGGTACCAGGATACCGCCACCGTTCAGGCTCACATCTACGTTAGGCGCATCGGGCGAGCCGTGGAAAACATTGAAATCAACGTTCGCAGGATCGGTAGCCGCCTCGCGCCCCATATCGGAAATAGCTAAATTAAAAGGCGTATTGGCATCGCCTACCACACCGTTGGCGATCACCACGTAGGTGCTGTCGCCTTCGAGCACTACGCCCTGGAAGGTGGCGATAGCCGAAGCCGAGGAGGTACTGGTGTCTGGCGCGACGGCCAGGTCATAGGTGCCCTCGGGCAGGCTGGCAAAAGCCGTAGCTGCACGGAAGGGAACGTCGTCGTAGAGCAGCGCGTCGTTGGCGTAGATATCGACGGTCGGACCGCTTTCAGTACCCGGAGTAGGCGAGTTATGGATAATCTGTACGCGGGCAGAGTCAGGCGTAAGTGTTGTATCTGGGAATTCGACCACCGTACCATCGGGCAGGGCGGCGAACAGACCGAAATTAGGCGTGTCGCTCAGCAAGCCACTTGCAAATACCGTAGCTGCACCTCCGTCGAGCCCTGTCAGGTCAACGTCGAAGGTAGCCACGACCTGGCCGGTCGCTGCATCGGCAACGTCGAGCAGGTACGGACCGGCGGGTACGCCCAAGTAACCGGAAAATGCGCCGAAAGTAAGGTCCGTAACCAGGCTGGCCCCATCATTGACGTTAACGTCTACGTTAGGCGCATCGGGCGAGCCGTGGAAAACATTGAAATCAACGTTCGCAGGATCGGTAGCCGCCTCGCGCCCCATATCGGAAATAGCTAAATTAAAAGGCGTATTGGCATCGCCTACCACACCGTTGGCGATCACCACGTAGGTGCTGTCGCCTTCGAGCACTACGCCCTGGAAGGTGGCGATAGCCGAAGCCGAGGAGGTACTGGTGTCTGGCGCGACGGCCAGGTCATAGGTGCCCTCGGGCAGGCTGGCAAAAGCCGTAGCTGCACGGAAGGGAACGTCGTCGTAGAGCAGCGCGTCGTTGGCGTAGATATCGACGGTCGGACCGCTTTCAGTGCCGGGCGTAGGCGAGTTGTGGATGATTTGAACGCGTGCGCTATCCGGCACCGCCTGTGGAAACTCAACTACCGTCCCGTCGGCGAAAGCGGCAAACAAACCGAATCCGGGCGTATCGCCCAACAAGCCGCTGGCAAAAACCGTAGCTGCACTGCCCGCCAACAGGCTAAGGTCGACGTCAAAAGTGGCTACGACCTCGTCGGTCTCGGCATTAGCTACGTCTAGGGAGTAGGCTGCTGCCGGCACGCCCAGGTAACCGCTGAAATCGCTATAGGATAAGGAATCCACCAGGTTGGCGCCATCTGTAACGTTTACATCGACGGCGGGCGCATCAGGGGATCCGTGGAATACATTAAAATCAAAGTTGCCGCTGGAGCTAGTGGCAAATTCTTGCCCCATATCGGTAACGGCCAGTTCGAAAGGTGTAGTGTCATCCCCAACAATGCCGTTGGCAACAACCACGTAGCTTTCCCGGTCTTCGAAAATTACGCCCGGGAAGGTTGCAATAGCATCAGCTGAGGAAGTACTGTTATCCGGAGCAATGGCAATGGTAAAAGTGTCGGCCATTACATCCACGAATTCAGTGGCGCTGCGGAAAGCTAGATCGTCGAAAAGCAACGCATCATTGGCGTAAATATCAACCGTAGGTCCGCTATCCGTACCAGCAGCAGGCGAGTTGTGGATGATTTGCAGGCGCACCATACCCTGCACCTGGCAGCTCATATTGGCGTCGGTATTGGCTTCGCCTGGGGTAACGCAGGCGAAGATGAAATCGTCGCTATTCGAGTCAGAATCAGCTCCATCGGGGAAACGCGACAGGCCTTTATTAACTTCATCTGCTGCTCCTACGTCTTCTAGTCCGGATCCGGTTCCTTCAACAAAACCCTCTACATCCCCTTCGTAGCTCAGGGCATCGAGAAGAAGAGATCCGCCAAACTGCAGCGCAATGGCATCCGGCGAACCGTTCTGGATGCTACCCGAAACATTCAAATCGCAATTGGCGACGTTGTCGGTAGAGAAACAAATGACGAAATAATCACCGGCTGCCAAGGTAGAGTCAGGCAGAGTGATCGTACTATAAGTTTCGCTGTTCGAGCCATTAACGAAAAGTACTTCCACGCCGCCCAGGGAAACAGGTTCGGAGCTGGTATTGAGTAATTCGACAAATTCTGCGTCATCGGAGCCCGGCATGTCGTAGTCCACCTCGTTTATGACGAGTCCTTCCGGGATGGCAGTAGCTGGCAATTCGATTACGGTATTGTCGGGAAGTGCGGCAAAAAGGCCGAAGTTAGGGGTGTTGCCCAGCAGTCCGCTGGCGAAAACAACAGCAGCCCCGCCGCCCAGATTGGAGAGGTCGGCTTGGAAAGTGGCAACGACAGCATCCTCGCCGGCTGGTTTTACATCCAAAAAATAGGAAGCGGCGGGTACTTCAGTGTAGCCGCTAAAATCGCCGAAAGGCAGATCGGCAAACAGGTTACCCACGCCGCGGGCATTGATATCGACGTTGGGCGCATCCGGTGATCCGTGGAAAGCATTAATAGCAACCAAGTCGTCAGCTGAGGACATCATTTGCCCAATGTCGGAAATAGCTAAGTTGAAAGGTGTGTTGGCATCGCCGACGATGCCGGTGGCGACAACTACGTAGTTGCTGTCGGCTTCTAAAACCACCCCCGCAAAGGTGGCAATAGCCGAAGCGGAAGAGGTAGAGGTATCCGGGGCCACGGCAATTTCGTAAATTCCGGGAGCCACACTGATGAAATCGGTAGCTGTGCGGAAATCAAAATTGTCGACCAGCAATGCATCATTGGCGTAGATGTCGACTGCGGGGCCGCTATCCGTGCCGGGCGTCGGCGAATTGTGAATAATCTGCAGGTTAGCGTTTTGGGACCATAGTGTTCCGGTCGCCATTAAGGCTAGCAGGAAAACGTAAATTCTATACATAGGAACGATTTTGGTGAGCATTTCAGAAAATAACCAATGATTAAACGTGTGTTTGGGGATTCTGTTTGACGAGGTTAGGCTGCACCGGTATGAAAAGCGGCTTTAGCTATTCTGCGTCATTTTAACGATTGCTAGAAATGGATTGGCCATCCTTGGAAACCAAAGGAGCATTGGGTATTTTAGTAGGCTAAAATCGATCCATTCTATGCGTCATCTTTCCCTTCAGATACCGGTGCTGGTACAAAACACCCAGATGGGCGAATACCCCCAGTTTGTGGTACGACCAGCCCTCCAACCCTATCCCATCGGCGTTCACCGACGCTATAAGAATGCTATCGCTCGTTTCCGGAGCGAATTTCGCGAGGTCTACAATGGAATGACTTTCAATAGACAACACCTTTCTTCCTTCGGATGGCTTTTGTTTAAGCCCGCATTGTACTACCGCCAACTCCACTTTGAGTTCAAACTGGGGCCCGAATTCGTGAGTGGAAATTTTGGATTGCTGTTTCTAAATTTGCGCGGCCTTACTTTTTTATCCTTTCCTCGCGTCGATAATCAAATGGCGATTCTAAATGCTGAAGCTATAAAGCAAAAGGCCCTGCGGAGCACTGCCCAGAAGCTGTTGCGCCGACGCCTGCAAGAGATCCGGTCCGACCTGCAGGAAGGATTCAATGTACAGGTTTTTTATTCTGATAAACGGGAGTTTATTACCGAAGTCCCAGTCGAACTTCAGATCAACTATCAGGACTTCCCGTTGGAGCGGGAAGAACGGTCCTTTTTCTTTTCTTTTTTCAACCAGACCAGCGACTTCGAAGGAGCGGTGGAAATGTCGAAGGTGGGTCAGGATCTAAACGAAAAATATCCGCACGAATTGGGTCGTGCCTATTACCGCGACTACGAGGTCCAAAATCTTTATCAGATCATCTACGAACAGGGAAAAACGCCTATCGTGCTGGTCGGTGCCGAGGGGGTGGGGCGGCATACCCTGGTCAATGAAGTGATTTGGCGGTATATGGAAAAAAATCAGGACAAAGCGGCCGAGACACTGGAGCGTATCTATTTAGTAGATCCTACCCGCGTCATTACCGGAATGAGTATTATCGGGCAGTGGCAGCAACGCTTCGAAGCCATCCTGGACTTCCTCATGCAACCGGAACGCAGCGAGTTTGCCCATAAACTTCTGATCGATAACCCGGTCGCTTTACTACGAGTTGGAAAATCTTCGAAAAACGATCTTTCCCTCAGCGATGTCTTAAAACCCTACCTAGAACAGCGACAGCTGCAAACTATTCTCATTGCTTCCTTCGAGGAGTGGAGCGTTATTCAAGAACAGGACCGCAGCTTTAGTGACTTGTTCCAGGTGTTCCGCGTGCTGGAGGTCGACTACCAAACGGCGATCCATATCATTTTGGAACAACGAGCCAATCTGGAAGCTCAGCAGGGTTGCCGGATATCGGTGCGCGCAATCCAGCAGCTCCTGCACATTCAGCGAAACTATTTGCGCAACCAACCGCTGCCCGGCAGTGTCATGAAGCTGCTGCAGCAACTGTCGACCAAGTACCGCCATCAGGATATTGATCGCGAGCAGGTGCGAGAAGCATTCCAAGCTTTCAGCGGATTAAAAGAGCAGATTTTTGACCCCATCGTCGCTTTTGAAAAAGAACAGATCGAAGAGGTTATCCGGCAGCAGCTCTTCGGTCAGGAAGAAGCGGTAAAGGCCCTGGCTAATGTAATCAATTTGATGAAGTCTAAGCTGGTCGATAAGCAAAAGCCGGTCAGTTCATTCCTCTTCGTCGGTCCGACTGGAGTAGGTAAAACCCAGGCCGCCAAAGTGCTGGCACAGATCCTTACCGGTCGCGATGATCAACTGCTGCGATTCGATATGAATGAATATAATGAAGAAGGAGCTGTCGAGCGGCTGATCGGGGACCGGCAAAATCCGGAAGGGCAGCTCACCGGTGCCATCCGGTATCAGCCCTTTGGTATCCTGCTGTTGGATGAAATTGAAAAGGCTATCCCCGAGGTCCACGACCTACTGTTGCAGGTACTCGATGAGGGGCGCCTGACCGACAGCCTGGGCCGGACGGTTGATTTTTCCAATGTGGTGATTATCATGACTTCGAATGCCGGAGCGGAGGATATCCGGGCAGAGGTAGGGTACAAAAAAGGCCAGGCCGACCGCGCCATTTACTTCAAGGCTTTGCGCAAGATCTTCCGGCCAGAATTTATCAACCGCATCGATCAGGTAGTGGTCTTTTCTCCCCTTCAGAAGGAGCACATCAAAGGGATTACCCGCCTGCAGATCAATCAACTGTTACAGCGCGACGGCTTTATCCGGCGTACCACCATTGTAAATATCACCAAAGCCGCAATGGATTGGGTGGCCGAACGCGGTTACGATAAGCACATGGGCGGGCGGGCGCTTCGCCGTCAGATTGAACGGGACCTCACGGCTTTGACTGCCGAACAACTCATCCGGTTACGCAGCGACCAGCCGATCATTCTGGAAGTGGACCTCCAGGACAACTGGATCGTGCCAAGTGTGACCCCCTTGTCCTTCGCCGATCCATTAGATGAAATCCCACTTCCTGCGGCTCCTGAATCAAAGCAAGCCGGTAAGCAGTTCTACCGTAAATTACTGGATCGGGTAGAGTTGATGGACAAGCAAGTTGGAGCGGTGACGGCAACCCTCCAAGGGCCCGAAGGCCAGATTCTTTCCGATGAAGGCAAAGTGCTGGAATCTTGGCCGATTTTTGACTTGCAAAAGCGGATTCGCGATTGCAAGGATCACTTGCAAAAGATTACACTCGGCTTTGACGATTGGCTCTTTACGGATGCCATCCGGTCGCCCCTACGCTTGCGCAAGGCGTTGCAGCGCCCCAAAGAAGACCATAGCTCGATGGAGGACTGGAAAGCCTATTTTTTCCAGGATGCTGCCCTGCAGGAATTGGTCGATGCCTATCAGGTGGCAAATAACCAATACGACGGTCTAAAAACCGAGTTTATCGATAATCACCTTGACGTGGTATTGTTGGAATTAGCCCTGGACGGGCTGCGTAACCAGCAATATGACCGGCTGCAGTTGGTTATCCAGAGCATGATTATCGGCCGGGGCGAAACCGAAGTGGAATACCTGCTCCATCAATATCAGGCGCTGATGGATCGTCTAGACTTCAGCTTTACGACCCAGCCGGAAGAAGGGCGGATCCAAGTCGAGGGCTTTGGCCTTAAAGAGATCTTGATCGGCGAATGTGGCGTCCACTTTTTCAGGCGGCGCAATCAGCCTCCCCTCCCGGTGCGTCTCGATATTGAAGATCCGGAAGGCAGGTCATTTTCCAAAGACCGGCAGACCATTATCCGATTGTATGACGGTGAAAAAACCCTGACGGATCTGCGTACCGGTTTTTCTAATGCTTACCAAATGAATCCGGACGAATTAAAGGTCTTGGTGGCTGCACAACTGAATGCGTAGTTGTTTGCCTTTCCTGGACAATGCCCTACTGCTTTGAGCAGCAGGGCATTGTTGGCGTTTGTGCTATTGCTTAATAAGCGGCTTGGTTACCTGGTCATTACCATGCTGTATGCGAAAGTAGTAATTTCCTGCTGGCAGGCGGCTCCCGTCCAGCCTTAATTGGTGTTGACCGGCTAGAAGGTTTTGATTGGTCAATACCTGCACTTCGGCCCCCATGGCGTTGTAAACGCTCACTTTGACCCAACCACCCTGAGATTCAAATTCGATGGTGGTCCAATCACGGAACGGGTTGGGGTAGGCTTTAGCGGCCAGTAATTCGCTAGGGTCGCGTTCCTTTGTGCTAGTAACCAGGCAGTTCCCTACAATGGGCAGGTGCTGAAAATCTGGGTGCAGGATCTCCCGTACCACTTCCTCTTCCAGCTCGAACCAGTCCATCAGCATAGAGCCATACACATCGCGAAAGTCGTACTGCATGGGTACACCTTCCTGTGCTTCCACCTCGGCCGGTATTTGGGGGTTGGTACCCAGTACGCCCGGGTCAATACAAGAACCGAACACCATTAGGGGTGCCGCAGTACCGTGGTCTGTGCCGAAGCTGGCGTTAGAGCGGATCTGGCGTCCGAATTCCGAGAAGGTCATACCCATTACCCGGTCACCAAAGCCCTGGCGACGCATATCTTCGTGGAAGGCCCAAATCGCTTCTGACAGGTACTGCAGCAACTCGGCGTGTACTCCCAAGTCGGGATAGTCCTCTTCAACCTGGTTGGCGTGCGTATCGAAGCCACCTAGGCTCACGACGTAGACATTGGTTTTGAGTCCACCCGAAATGAGCAGAGCTACATTTTTCAGTTGCTGGGCAAGGTTATTGTATACCGGGTAGTTCGTGACGTTTACGCCCTTCTCGGCAGCAGCCGTAATGCTATCGGAGTAGGCGTTCGTTTGCGCGATGGTTGTGCGCAGGAAATCGAGCTCGTCGCCATAGGGCGTATCCGGCAGGGCCGTATCACCGCTATCGGCCAGCGGGCGAAGGGAGAACGGATCATTGAGGGTCATGCTGTAATTGACGGCTGTCCCCTGGCAGGTCTCGGAAACGATATTTCCAATCGTGATGGCAAAAGGGTCGGGCTCTTCGGTATTGGGATAGCCTTCTGGGAACTGTGGATGAAAGTTTTCGAAATAGCGACCCAGCCAGCCAGAGGTCCAGGTTTCTTCGGCCGGTGAGGCGGTCTGCCAGATATCCATTGAGCGGAAGTGGGAACGGTTTTGGTTGGGGTAACCGACCGACTGGACGATCTTGAGCAGCCCTTTGTTGTAGAGCTCGGCGGTCTCTGGCATAGATTTGTGGAAACCCATGGTGTCGTTGATCTTCAACACGTCTTTCTCCGCCAGGATCACATTTTGGCGCGCGTTGGCCAAGCGGTCGTACTGGTCGAGGGGAAGAAGCATGTTCAAGCCGTCGTTTCCGCCGTTGAGCTGAATGAGGACCAATATACGATCGTTATCCGGGTTCATACCGTAAAAAAGGTTCGAACGGCCCATTGCCTTCAGGGAAAACCCGCCCAGGGCCATGGGAAGGCTGATGGCCGTGCTGGCTCTTATAAATGATCTTCTTTTCATGATTTTTCTTTTTTGAACCTTGGGATTACAGGTTTTAGCTTAAATAAAATTCGGGCAGGTTCAACATAGCGCGCACCAGGCCCTTAACGCGGTTGGCTACCGATTCAGCAAGCTCCAGATCATCGGGATTGGTCAGGTATTGCTGGTACTCCACGGTCCATTCGAAATCCGGTAATCCCGGGATGAGGATTTCCTTCAGTGCGCTGATTTGCCCTTCCGTAAGCGGTTGCGGCATCAGGGTTTCGGCGAATTCGGCAATCAATGCATTCGGGTCGGCCGGGTCGTCCATGGTTTCCAGAAACTCCAACGGTTTGAATTCGATGCGCAGCTGTTCGCCCAACCGGAACCCAGAGGTTACCAAGACGTCGGTAAAATTCATGCGTACTGGTAAAGTCGAGGAGTTGATCCAGGTGCGGTAATAAAGCGGTCCCTGGTAATAAGCCTTCCAGCCAGCTACTTCGGGTACTTGATAGTAATTCATCTGTTGCTCGTGCGCCAGGCTGTAAATCCGCGACCAAACGCCGTACTGAATCTGATAATTACCGGGGACACCGATATGAAGCGGCCGGAATGCCGACACGATAAAGTCGAGCGGATTTTTGATCATCGGGCCTACACTGAGCTGGTCGAAGAAGTGGTTGCTGCGCAATAGCGCCTCCAGCGCAGGCCGTATTGCGTAGTCGTTGTCGACCATGATCTGCGCCATAGGCTCGATGACGTTGGCTTCCACCTGCTCATCAATGATGTAGTAGACAAACCAGCGGTACAGTTTACGGCAGATATGGCGCGCCGTGGCCGGATTTTGGAAAATGATGTCAATCAGATGGGCGAATTCATCAGCGCCCATATTTTGAATAATTGCATTGTCGAATTTGTCGGAAAGCTGCTTCGTGCCCTGATCGTGGCGGAAAGGTCGAAATTCGACCGAGATTTCCCCCACGCGCGGTGAGCGGTAGCCTACATCACGCCAGCCCGTCAGGATACGCGAGACCTCCAGGATGTCTTGTTCTGTGTAATAGGTGTAGTCACCCGGTCCAATTTGCGGGCCTTTGCCGATGGAGAACAGTTCGAACAGCTCACGGGCATAGTTCTCGTTAGGCGACTGCGCCGTATTCTGATTGCCGTTTAGGAAGCGCAGCATGGCTGGGTCGATTGTAATTGCTTTTACCAAATCGCGGAAATTACCCAAGGCATTCCCGCGCAGGGTGGAGGCGTAACGGTAGTAGTATTTGGGATCATTGACATTGGAGATAGCGAAGTGGTTGATCCAGAAAAGCGTCATCTTTTCGCGTACCGAAATTTCGCCGGCCATCAAACGCCCGATGGTCCAGGCAGCTAGGGACCGGTTGCGCGCTAGCAGGTCCTCGTTGCTAGAGTAGGGGGCATCCACCCAGGTTTCCCCAAGGGGTACTTCTGCATTATTTGGGTCATCGTAATTGACTGGCGGACTGGGTAATGGTCGTTCCATGAGCAATTCACCCAGCGTGGCTTCCAGACCTGCGTCTACAGAGGAAAGTATTTCGGCTTTAGTGGGTCCGAAAAGAGTGCGGCGCAACAAATGCGCTGCTTCGAATTTGGTGTACGGTCCCGTAAACGGCTCCAGGCCGCTGCTGGGCGGTGGCGGCGGTGCTGTAACCCGGGCAGGGGCAGCCGTTTGTTTACCCATAAGCTTAGCAAGGGTAGCTCTACGGTTCATAGAAAAAGTTTTGATCGTTAAGGAAAAAATCGGAATGTTGGACGCTCGTGAAGGGTATAGGTTTAACGCCGAAAGAGATTAAAAAATGATATATGCCAAAAAAATTAAGACAACATGGGCGATTTTAACGTTTTGCTAGGATTTTCTGGAAAAGGGTAGCAATTACTGGATGGTGATAATCCGCTTGAAAAAAACTATTTTCAGCCCATAATTTCATGAACAAAAATAAAATACCATGCGAGTACAGAGGTTCATTTTGATTGCTTTACTGGGTATGTTCTCTTCCTGCCAGCAAGATGCGGGCGATACCGCTCAAAGCGCCCAAGGAGCGGTGGTCGGATCGGCTATGCCCGCTGTGATCCCCGACAATTCGCGTTTTTCCAATGTGCTTCAACGCAACTTCTGGGTAATTGAATACTACATTCCTGAGATTCACAACAAGGATAAATTTGAATTCAATAAAGGTCGTTGGTTCCGATTTCTCGGTGACGGCACTTATGAATACGGCCACTGGACAGAAAAACAAGGATCTGGAACCTGGTTTCTGCGACAAGGGGAAAATTACCCGACATTGCGTTGCGACTCCGCTACCAATGATAAAGACGATGTGGAGTATCAGATCCAAGGGCTCACGGCCGACCAAAACACCATGTCATGGGTGCGCACCAAAAATTTTGGGGTTGCCGAGTCGGCATCCATCAAGATTATCAATCTGCTCTCCATGCCTACGCGCGAGCAGTTCGGCGTCAAGGAGGCGCAAAATTGAATGTTGGCGTTACAGGGATTAGTATTTGGGCTAGGATAACATAAGACCTATTCCTTATCTACACCTTTCTTCCAAAACCGTTATATTTTGCTCAATTTTTTCCTATCATTATTAACTAAAACCTTGACCACGCGATCATGGAGAAAAAATTGTTTGCCATTTGTGCTTTAATCGCCTTGTTTATTTGGTCTTGCAATCAGGAAAAGGCTGATGCCGAAAATGCGACCGAAGCCAAATCACAAGAAATGGAAATAGACATTGCCGGTCCGGAATGGGCAGCTAACAACAACCTTTACGAGGTTAATCTGCGCCAATATACCCGGGAAGGCACCCTGGCTGCTTTTGCCGAGCACCTACCCCGCCTGAAAGCGATGGGCGTCGACATTCTCTGGTTCATGCCGATCCACCCCATCAGTGAGGTGAAGCGGAAGGGACCATTGGGATCGTATTACGCACCGGCCGATTACCGGGCAGTAAATCCAAAGTTCGGTACCTTGGAGGAATTTAAAGCATTGGTGCAGCGCATACACGATATGGATATGAAAGTCATCCTCGATTGGGTACCCAACCATACCGGGTGGGACCATCCTTGGATCACCGAGCACCCCGGCTGGTATACCCGCGATCCCCAAACCGATACCATCGTGCATCCTTCTGACCGCGGAAACCCTACGGATTGGTACGATGTAGCCGAACTCAATTTCGATAACCCGGAAATGCGGGAAGCGATGATCGAAGCCATGCTGTTTTGGATTAATGAAGTCGGCATTGACGGATTCCGGTTTGATTCGGCTCATAACCAACCACTTGATTTTTACAAGCAAGCCACCAAGGCCTTGAAAAAGGCCAATCAGGATATTTTTCTGCTTGCCGAAACCGAGGATGCCCCTTACATCAACGAAGGGGGAATCGATGTATCCTATGGTTGGGCTTTTCATCACCTGTTGAATGAGATCGCTCAGGGCAAGGCCGATGCTACAGAGGTAAAAGCTTGGTACGAGGAATATCGCCAAACGTTTGAACGCGGATACCAGATTCAGTTTTTGACCAACCACGACGAAAACTCTTGGAATGGCACCATCGAGGAACGAATGGGCGAAGCGGCTGACGCCATGGGTATTCTGGCCTATACTTTTGACGGTATGCCTTTGCTGTACAGCGGCCAGGAGGCTGGACTCGATAAACGCCTTAAGTTTTTTGAGAAGGATGAAATCGAGTGGGGCAACCTGGAAAAAGAAAACTATTATAAGCGCCTATTAGAACTGAAGCACCGCAATAAGGCCCTCTGGAATGATACTGCCGGTGGCATACCCCAGTTCATCGAAACCAGTGCACCGGAAGATATTGTCGCATTCTACCGGGAGAAGGATGACCATCAGGTAGTGGTATTCGTCAACGCCAGTGAACGACCCCACCAAATCGAGGTGCCTGAAGGAACACCTACCGGTGAGTTTCGCAGCGTATTCAACGGTCGTGCGGTCGATATCAAGCCTGGAATGACGCTGCGTATGAATCCCTGGGATTACCTCGTCTATTCAAATATTTAATCCAGGGTTTATTCAAAACGTCCTCGATTGGCTCCTTTTTTCAATCAGGAAAAACTAAAAAACTATAAACAAAAAACGCCCTTATGGAAACCACGGCGCCACAGCCATTAGATTATACGGCCTCCGTCGGCCGCAAGCCGAAGCTAGGTTTTTGGGATATTTGGAACATGAGCTTCGGCTTTTTGGGGATTCAGTTTGGATTTGCCCTGCAGAATGCCAACGTAAGCCGAATTTTCGAAACCCTGGGCGCCGACCCGAGCAAGCTGGCTGTTTACTGGCTGGCGGCTCCGGTTACCGGCCTGGTAGTGCAACCGATCATTGGTTACTTTAGCGATCGCACCTGGCATCCGCGTTGGGGCCGGCGGCGTCCCTATTTTCTGGTAGGCGCCATTCTGGCCTCCATCGCCCTGATCATGATGCCGAATTCGGCGGCTCTATGGGTCGCCATTGGTATGCTCTGGATTATGGATTCCTCCATCAATATATCGATGGAGCCTTTCCGTGCATTTGTAGGCGACAATCTGCCTGACGAACAGCGCACTCTTGGATTTGCGATGCAGAGTTTTTTTATCGGTATTGGTGCCGTTGTGGCTTCGGCGCTTCCGTGGATTTTTACCAACTGGTTCGGCATAGCCAACACCGCCCCTGAAGGCCAGATCCCCGATTCGGTCAAATGGGCCTTTTACGTAGGAGCAGCCACCTTTTTCTTGGCCGTACTCTGGACAGTCCTCAAATCGAAAGAGTATCCGCCTGAGGAATTGGCCCGCTATGAAGAGCATGAGAAAGAACACGGCGCAGCCAAGTACCAGCCCGCCGAGATGGACTTGCTGGATAAGGGGCGTCGCCAATTGAAAATCGGCGGTGTGTTCACGTTTTTGGGCGCCGGGTTATGGTGGGGCTTGAGTTTTTTAGAACCCGAAAAAGAGGTGTACATTCTGGCCGGGGGATCCATCGTGTTTGGTCTACTCACCCTTTTCAGTGGCTATCTGCAAACCCGTGGCCGCCAAGACGGCGGATTTATCGAAATTATGAACGGCTTTCAAGAGATGCCTAAAACCATGCGCCAACTGGCTTGGGTACAGTTTTTCTCCTGGTTTGCATTGTTTTCGATGTGGATCTACACTACTTCGGCAGTAACCAGCCACATTTACGGCACCGTTGATACGACCTCGAAATTGTACAACGACGGGGCCGATTGGGTAGGCTTCTCTTTTGGGGTGTACAATGGCGTTGCTGCCCTCGTGGCCTTTTTATTGCCGGTGATGGCGAAATGGACAAACCGTAAGGTTACTCATGCCCTCTGCCTGATCGCTGGCGCACTCGGACTCGTTTCGGTCTATTTCCTGACCGATCCGAATTGGCTGCTGGCTTCCATGATTGGCATTGGATTCGCCTGGGCGAGCATCTTATCGCTGCCCTACGCTATCCTGACTGGATCCCTGCCTGCCGATAAGATGGGATTCTACATGGGGGTTTTTAACTTTTTTATCGTCATTCCGCAAATTGTTGCGGCGTCCATTTTGGGCTTCTTACTGTTGCGCTTTTTTGAAAATCAATCAATTTATGCCTTGGTGATAGGAGGCGGGGCCTTTGTGCTAGCTGCCCTGCTCACTTTTCTGGTCGATGACAATTGAAAGCACTTTATCTCATTGCCCTGATTCCGCCGCCCGCTTTGCGAGAAGAGGTGCGGTTGCTAAAAGAAGAAATGAGTGAGCGATTTCAGGCCCGGCATGCTTTGAAGTCGCCTGCTCATATTACTCTGCAGATGCCTTTCCGCCGTTCGGAAGCAGCAGAACTCGGACTGCTGACTGCACTGTACGATTTTGTCGCCTTGCGTTACAGTTTCACGGTCCAACTATCCGGGTTTGATTGTTTTAAGCCTCGCGTAATTTTTCTGCGCGTGGTTGATCACACTCCCATCCTCCTCCTGCGTAACGATCTGAAGCAGCTGTTGGTACGTGACCTGGGGTTTGCCATTTTTGAGATCAATCATCCCTTCCATCCCCACCTGACCATTGCTACGCGCGATCTCACCGGGGAAGCCTTTGGGCGCGCTTGGCCAGAATACCGGGAGCGGTCCTTCGAAGCGCAATTCGAGGCAGAGGCCGTTCACGTACTCAAGCACGACGGAAAGAACTGGGCTATTTATCGGGAGCTGAAATTCGGAGGAAAGTAAAAGATAAATTGTAAATTTTATAGAAAAAAAGCAAGAGCTAACAGCGCTTAAGCGCTAACAGCGCTATAGCCCTGTCACCGCTATAGCGCTGTTAGCTTTAAACCCCAGAAAAAGCCTATTTCACCGCAGTCCCCGCTTACGCAAATTAGCATAATACCTGCGCGCATTCGCATTGTGCTGCGACAATGTTTTGGCGAATGCGTGCTTGCCCGATCCGTCGCCGATTGCACAGAAATAGAGGTAGTCGTGCTGTTCGGCATTCAGTACGGCATCGATACTGGAGATAGAAGCCATAGTAATGGGGCCGGGCGGTAATCCTGGGTACCGGTAAGTATTGTAAGGTGAGTCAAACGCGGTGTGATAATTGGTGACGCGTTTCGTACCGAAATCGCGCGAGGCAAATACTGCCGTAGGATCAGCTTGGAGCAACATTCCTTTTTCCAATCGGTTGAGGTAGACGCCCGCCATGCGTTTTTTCTCCGCATTGACTAGTGTTTCTTTTTCAACGATGGACGCTAAAGTGTAGGCTTCAGCGGGCGTTAACCCCAATTTCTCTGCTTTTGCGCGGCGATCTTTTTTTTCCCAAAAGGCCTCATGTTCTCTTTGCATGCGCTTGACGAATCCTTCCGGAGAAGTGTTCCAGAAAAATTCGTAGGTATTGGGAATAAAAAGGCTCATAAAATTTTCGCGGGTGTAACCTAATTCTTCAATGACCGGAAGCTGTTGCATGTATTCCCACAAAGCCAGGCTGTCGGGCTCGATAAATCGGGCCGCTTTGGCGGCCACGTACTGCGGTTCACGTTCGGTAGTAAGGACTAAGTCCACGGGGGCCTGCTTGCCGCCTCGGAGTTGGCGGATAAGGTCTACCATATTCATGCCGGGCTTTAGCTCAAACCGGCCGGCTCGCATGGGGTCGCGCGGATATTCCATGTAAGCCGCAAGTCGGCGGAAGGTGCGGACATTACTGATAATACCACGGCTCGTAAGGGTGTCCAACACCTGTTCGAAAGAAGCATTGGTGGGAACGTGCACATAGGGATTTTCCCGGTCTACAGTAACAGCCCCGTCTCCAACGATCCTCTGATAGAAAAAGTAAGCGATAATTCCGCCTGACAAAAGCAAAAAAAGCGCAATGCGCAGCATTCTCTTCATAGGCCTGATAGCATAGTTGGTGGTGAAACGGAAAAAACGGCCGTTTAGTACTGCTCGGACTCATTGGGGAATTCTCCATTCTTGACGTCCTCGACGTACCGGCCTACTGCGCCTTTTACCTCCCCGAATAAGTCGAGGTAGCGCCGCAAAAAACGCGGATGAAAATCTTTAGTAATACCCAACATGTCGTGGGTGACCAGCACCTGTCCGTCGCACTGGTTGCCCCCTCCAATCCCGATTGTGGGAATGCGGACCGACTTGGACACCTTGCCGGCCAGGTCGGCTGGGATTTTTTCCAGTACGATGCCAAAACAACCAATGGCGTCCAGCAATTGGGCATCGCTCATGAGTTTGTTGGCTTCGTCATCTTCTTTTGCGCGTACGGTGTAGGTGCCAAATTTATAGATCGACTGAGGGATTAGCCCCAGGTGGCCCATAACCGGTATGCCTGCTGAAAGCACTCGCCGGATCGACTCCTCGACTTCTTGTCCGCCCTCCAGCTTTACAGCATGAGCACCCGATTCCTTCATAATGCGCACCGCGGATTCCAGGGCCATGCGGGAATTCCCCTGATAGGATCCAAATGGTAGATCGACGACTACCAGCGCCCGGTTGACCGCCCGTACAACAGAGGAGGCATGATAGATCATCTGATCGAGGGTGATAGGGAGGGTGGTCTCGTGCCCGGCCATTACATTGGAGGCAGAATCGCCGACCAGTAAAATATCAATCCCAGCCGCATCGAGGATGCGTGCCATGCTGTAATCGTATGCCGTAAGCATAGCGATCTTTTCGCCCCGTGTTTTCATGGCCTGCACGACTGCCGTTGTTACCCGCTTTATTGGTTTGGTTACCGACATGGATGTAATTTTGTGCGGGAAAATAGGGAAAAAGGTTGATTTTTGAGGCGGCTGTACTTCAGCAAGGAAAAGGCGGCCCTGAGCTCCTGCAAACCGCATGGAATAGGATCATCTGAAAAACCAATTGTTATTCATGAAATTTTTCGACATTTCAGTTTAGGAGGTAAGCACCGCGAAAAGGCAGCGCCCAGGAAAATGACCTTTTTTCATTCCTGATTTTCCCTGAACGCTTTCCTTTACCTCAAACTCAAAAACACTACCTTAGCGAACGCAAAAAACAACTTTTTCGATGAGAAGATCTTTCCTGCTACTGGCGACGTTGTTCTTTTTCTCCACTTGTGAAACGGATTTTGAGCTCGAATCCGAGTGGGCCGATATTCCTATCGTGTACGCCTTCATTGATCAAAGTGATACAGCTCACTATGTGCGCGTCGAAAAAGCTTTTCTAGAACCGGGCGGCGATGCCAATGCTATCGCTCAGATTCCGGATTCAATCTACTACGACAATATCGGCGTGATTATCGAAAAAACGAATAGCGGTACACAGTTCCAACTTGAGCGCGTCGACGGTAACGCCGAAGGCCTTCCACGGGAAGATGGCCCCTTCGCGGAGTCGCCTAATATTCTGTATAAAATCCGGGCGAAAGATATAGACCTGGACGGCGGTGATCCGATCCGTTTGATCCTGAATCGCAGCGATGATTTGCCGGTGGTGACAGCCGACACGCGGGTGCTGACACCTCTGGAGTTACGTGAAACCAGCCCCTCCAGCCCCGTAAATATGGGCTATGATCGCAACATCACCTTCGTATGGAATGCGGGAGAAGAAGCCCAAATTTTCGATTTCCGCCTGCGGATTCATTATTTGGAAACCGAACCCGGCGGCAATGATTTTCAACCCAAAACCTTGGAATGGGTACTTGATGATGACTTCCTGCGCGAGGATCCCGGGGTAGATCGTGTATCTTTTGCCTTTATGGGCGAACAGTTTTATATTTTCTTGGGTAGCGCGCTGGAAGCCGACCCTGCTGTCCGCCGGGTATTTGAGGACTTCGATGTCGTCGTCACCGGCGGCGGGCAAGAGTTGGTCGATTTTGTATCCATCGCTCGTGCCAATACGGGAATCACCAGTTCACAATTTACCCCTACCTACACGAATGTAGATGGTGGCCTTGGGGTTTTTACTTCCCGCACCGAGGCCTTACGCGAAGATCTCACCCTGCAGCCGATTTCCCTAGACTCCCTGCGCGAAGGAATTTACACGGCCGATTTAAATTTTCAATAAGCTAACCTTCCACGTTTTTTCCGATTATACAAAAAATGTAACGGGGCATTTTGAACAGGAAGAAGCCAAAGAGCTGTCTGGGGAGGGTCAAATTCCTGGCTAATCTGCCTCTTTGTCATGTCACCTGACGATCTTTTATCTGCCAGGGCCATTTTGGCAACCTTAGATTTCGTTCCCAGCAGATTTGGCAGGTCGGTTTCTGACCTCGGTAATTGGCACGGCCATTGATCATAGGGTTATGTATAATGATTTTTGAAAACGAAAACAATAAAGCGATATCCTATGGGTAAGATTATTGGGATTGACTTGGGTACGACCAACTCGGTTGTTGCCGTAATGGAAGGTAACGAACCTGTCGTCATCCCTAACGATGAAGGGAAAAGAACGACCCCCTCTGTGGTGGCTTTCATGGATAATGGCGAGCGTAAAATTGGTGACCCGGCCAAGCGCCAGGCGATTACGAACCCAACGCGTACCATTTCTTCCATCAAGCGCTTCATGGGACAACGTTATAATGAGGTACAGGACGAAATCGACAACGTATCGTACACTGTGGTCAAAGGTAATAATGACACAGTACGCGTCGAGATCGAAGACCGTCAGTATACCCCGCAGGAAATTTCGGCGATGATCCTGCAAAAAATGAAAAAAGTGGCCGAAGATTTTACTGGCTCCGAAGTGACCGAAGCCGTGGTAACGGTACCTGCTTACTTCAACGACTCACAGCGCCAAGCTACGAAAGAGGCTGGCGAAGTGGCGGGATTGAAAGTGCGTCGTATCGTAAATGAGCCTACTGCAGCAGCATTAGCCTATGGCCTGGATAAGCGCCACAAAGATATGACCATTGCCGTATTCGACTTGGGTGGTGGTACTTTCGATATTTCCATCTTAGAAATGTACGATGTAGACGGCGAGGCTACCTTTGAAGTGAAATCCACGAATGGTGACACCCACCTAGGCGGTGATGATTTCGATCGGGTTATCATTAACTGGCTGGCCGAAGGCTTTATGGACCAGGAAGGTATCGACCTGCGTAAAGATAAAATGGCTTTGCAACGCCTGAAAGATGCTGCTGAAAAAGCCAAGATCGAACTGTCTTCGACTACCGAAACAGAGATTAACTTACCGTATATCACGGCAACCGATAGTGGCCCCAAGCACTTGGTGATGAAACTGTCGCGATCGAAATTCGAGCAATTGGCCGATAACCTGGTGGAACGCACCCTGGGTCCTTGCCGGGAAGCGATCAAAGATGCCGGCCTGGATAAGGCTGATATTGATGAGGTTATCCTGGTCGGTGGTTCTACACGTATACCGCGTATCCAGGCTGCCGTTGAAGAGTTTTTTGGTAAAAAGCCGAACAAAGGAGTCAACCCTGACGAAGTAGTAGCCGTGGGCGCTGCAATCCAGGGTGGTGTGCTCAGTGGTGATGTACAGGATGTACTGTTGCTCGATGTGACTCCACTGTCACTGGGTATTGAGACCATGGGTGGTGTATACGATGTCATCATTGAATCGAATTCGACCATTCCGACCAAAAAGTCTAAAGTGTACTCTACTGCGTCTGACAACCAGCCAAGCGTGGAAATCCACGTGCTGCAGGGAGAGCGCCCCATGGCCAAAGACAACCGGACTGTGGGTCGGTTTATTCTGGATGGTATTCCACCCGCACCGCGTGGCGTACCTCAAATTGAGGTGACGTTTAATATCGATGCCAACGGTATTATCGATGTGTCGGCAAAGGATAAAGGTACCGGCAAAGAACAGAAAATCCGCATCGAAGCCAATACCGGACTCAGCAAAGAGGAAGTGGAACGCATGAAGGCTGAAGCGGCTGCCAATGCTGACGAAGACCGCAAAGCCCGCGAGCGCATCGATCAGCTGAATACCGCTGATTCACTGATTTTCAATACAGAGAAGCAGTTGAATGAATACGGCGACAAAATTCCAGCCGAAAAGAAAGAGGCCATCGAATCGGCGTTGGGTGATTTGAAAGCTGCCCACCAAGCAGAAGACATGGATAAGTTAGAGGCAGCTACTCAGGCCTTGAATACGGCATGGCAAGCCGCCAGCCAGGAAATTTACCAGGCTGCTCAAGAATCCGGAGCCAATGGCGCCAATGCTGATGCCGGTGCTGACCAAGATGGCGGTAGCAGTGATGCTGACGACGTGACCGATGTCGAATACGAAGAAGTAGATGATAAAAACAACAAGTAAATAAAAACTTCCAACCATATCTTTTGCTAAAGCCGCAATCCCGGTCCGGGATTGCGGCTTTTTTTATTCCTATTCACGCCTATAATGCATCAGCTTATTTTGGTTTTCGTAGTATCTTGTAAAAGGAACAACTAAAAAAACCACTACCTATGAAAACGATTTTCGCATTTGTTTTCACCTTTTTGTTTTGCGGGGTGCTGGCAGCTCAGCAGAAGTTTGGCGAACAGCCCAACTACGACATCCAGCCCCGATTGGAGGCCAATTTCACTATGGGTTTCCCTACCGGCGAATTTGCCGACTTCGTAGGCCGCATCGGTGTCGGAGCAGGTGGTGCATTTACTTTCCCGATTTCCCGCCAGGCACCGGGTCAGCGACTGGGTGTCGCCTTTGACTGGTTGGGGTTCGGCAGCAACCGGGTAGAGGAAACCCTGGAATTTGAACTCGAGATCAACAGTCAGGTGATCGATGTGATCCGGGTACCCCTGGCAGTAGAGACCCAGAATTCTAACCTAGGGGCTCAGTTCTTCTATCGTAGTGAGTTCCCGCTCGACTTTGTAGTGCCCTACCTACAGGCCCTGGTCGGCTTCCGCTACCTAGGTACTACCACCCGGGTGGAGGATAACTCAAATGACTGCTTTTTCTGTGATGGAGATAACCGCACCATCGTGAGTGAAAACCAAGTCAGTGACTGGACCTTTAGCTATGGTTTCGGTGGCGGCCTGGGTATTAAACTCGGCCAGCAAGGTATGCGCCTTAATCTTATGGTCAACTACTTGATCAATGGCGAAGCCAGCTACTTTACCGAGGAAGATATCGAAAACATCGAAGTCGACTTTACCCCCGACGGCAGTAATCCGACCGATATCGATGGCGACGATTTTGATTTTTCAGTGATCGAAACAACGTCCGATATCAACCATATTATGGTAGCGATCGGCCTGAGCTTCCCATTGGGTGGTAACTAGCGACCAATTAATTTACCTGGGACTGGGTCCTGCAAGCTATGTCAGGGCTGTAAGATGGTGGCCGGTTGGAAAACCCCGCCGTGTTGCCAACCGATAATGGTTTTCCCCTTTTGTTCAAGGAGAATGCCGTTGATTGTATAATTGCCGGGTACCGTTCGGTACCCGCCGCTACCGTCGTATACGACCACGAGATGCTGCTGCCGGCCGTCCCACTCGGGAAAGGGCGCGAAAGCGGGCCGGCATAACTCCAAAAGTCTCTGGTATTGTCGCTGACCGTCCAGGATTACCGGCAGCTGTTCGACAAAAAGGAGACTGTCCTGGTATTCCATCCGATCGGTCATATCCTTCCAGAGCCGGTAAGCATAATCCTGTTGCAACATTGCTTTGGCCTGTTCCGGATCTTTGCGAAATGCGCTCAACACCCGAGCACTGTCGGCCAAAATTGTTTTTGCGGTCAGCCGCTTCCACAGTGTCTGGTAATTCTTTTTAGCATAACCCAGTTCAACCAGCAAGGATGGACTGTGAAAACCCGGGTCGATCTCTTCCAGGTAGATCGGGACTAGAATGGCAAATAGTTCTGCATCGACCACCAGGTCGTGGTCGGTGTAAAATCGTTTCAGGTTTTCCAGAAATTGTCGGTCCATCTTCCGGCGTACGCCGGGCGGGTCGCCTCCCACTAAGTTGTTCCAATGGTTGTAGAGGCGGTGGCAAAGGTGGAAGATACCAACCGATTCCCTGGTCAGCAGGCGGGTTAAAAATACCCCCCGTCGATGCCGGCTGAAAGTTTGAAATACCCGCTCTTGCTGCCGTAACAATTCAGCAACATTGACGGGTATATCCTGGCAACCTGTGGTTAGCGGCTTTTGAAGGCTGTCCCATACAGCGAGATGCCTTGCTTTCTTATCGATTAAAGGCTGCGCCAGGTCGAGGTAGGCTAACCTGGAGGGGATTTTTCCGTAAGGACTATCTTCCGGCTTGTCAGCTACGATGGGGTAGAGGGTCTGGATAATGCGCCGGGCAAATTCGTGCTGCCGGATATCATATTGCAGTTCCGATGGTAAATCGTACAAATAAAGCCGATAAGGAAAACCAATGAGTAGGGCTGTGTCGGGCCGCAATTCCTGCAGCGTCAGTGCGAGTGGCTCGCCCGTTAGAGCTGCAGGTTCAAAGCGTAGCAAGACAGGGTCGGTCTGCTGGGCGGTATCCGGATGTGGTGCTCGCAGCAGGGTCTGGGTCGCTAGAGCGTTGCGGTTTTCCAAGATGTGGGCTTTCCCGGCGAAGGTGGAAAAAAATTCTATCCTCACGCCCGGATAGCGATAGTACTGGTCGCGTAACGCTTTATTGCGCCGCCGGTTCTGTAAGTCGCGTCGGGTACTTTCAGTGTAGGCGGTATCCTCTTGCGATAGGATTTTGCTGGTAATATCTTCGCGCAGTAAGATTTGGTGTGCCGGCAG
Organism: uncultured Saprospiraceae bacterium; assembly: GCA_964530825.1. Classification (GTDB taxonomy): domain Bacteria; phylum Bacteroidota; class Bacteroidia; order Chitinophagales; family Saprospiraceae; genus CAZHCA01. Next base: position 24,297 of record CAZHCA010000016.1, on the reverse strand, counting down.
GTCCTTCAGGCCAATGGGCCGGCCGGTCAGGGAGTCGATGCGCAGCAGGTCGCTGACCGCTCCGTAGGGCGTTAGTACCGTGCCCCGGTCATCGATCAGGGCGCCGCTAAAAAAGTAATCGATTTCGAGTACGGCCGGCTCTACGACAGTAATCTGGCCTCGGGCCGGCAGGCTTAGGAGCAAAAGAAAAAACAACGTGCGCATGGGGGGATTTTAAAGAAAGGTAAGGAAAAAAGGTAGGGAGATGCAAAGACCCAAGTGTGGCCACTATAAAAAAAAAAAACGCCTGCTGTGTCTCCTACAGCAAGCGTTTTAATTACCAGCAATTTGCAACTTTCAAACTGCTAACAAAATCGGTACCGAAGGCGGGAATCGAACCCGCACGGTGTTGCCACCACTGGATTTTGAATCCAGCGCGTCTACCAGTTCCGCCACTTCGGCTTGCTTCGATTTGGCAATGCAACCTAATCCAGTTTACTGAGTGTAGCTGAAGTAGGCACCCCTCATACTAAGCCCAAATCATAGATCAAAAAAAGTGCCGAAGATGGGACTCGAACCCATACGCCCGATGGACACACGCCCCTGAAACGTGCGCGTCTACCAATTCCGCCACTTCGGCTTTTTGTGATTGTCATTTCAATCAACGGCTCGCAAATTTAGGGAAAAGCAGGGCTATTGGCAATAGTTGATGGGGTGTTTAATTCAAAAAAGAAGTGTGCGGCCTTCCATTCTGTATATCTCCTATTTAAAAAAACTCCTGAACACATCCAGCCCGTTTACATATAGTACCAGACCAATCACCAAAATGAAGCCCACCATAGTAGCATACTCGATGAACTTATCGCTAGGCTTGCGGCCAGTCACCACCTCGTACAGCAGGAACATCACGTGGCCACCGTCGAGGGCTGGAATGGGAAGTAAGTTCATAAAGGCCAGGATAAGCGACAGGATGGCCGTCATGAGCCAGAAGCGCTCCCAGTTCCATACGCTGCCGTACATACTAGCAATGCTGCCGAAGCCGCCGAGGCTTTCGTTGGGGTCAAGCTTGCCGCGAAACATCTGCCCGAAGGCCTTTACCTGGTCGGTTAGAATGTTCCAGCCCTTGTCAACGCCTGCAGGTAAAGCAGCAGCCAGGGAGTAATCCTGCCGTTTTAGGTCAAAATAGTGAGTGGGACCGTAGGGATAGATCCCTACTGTTCCCGATTCGGTAGTTGTCAATTCGATACTTAGCGTATCGCGCCCGCGTACCACACCCATGGTGACCGCCTCATTTTTCAGGTCTTTGGCCTTGCGCTGAAAGTCGGTAAAAAAGGGTGTAGGCTCGCCGTTCAGGCTGATAATCTTATCGTCGGGCTGAATGCCGGCCGCTTCGGCCGGAGAGTCCTCCAACACCTGGTTAGTGACGAAGGGAAAGCGGGGGCCGAAGATCTGCTTGTCTTTATTCTCGTGCTTAGACAGGATACCTACGAAAGATTCGTCGATCGGCATCTTCATTTCCTGTCCGTTGCGGCGGATAGTCATCTGGCCGGCATTGTTGATCACCACCTCGCGCACCAAAACGCGATCGTTGAACTTCTCGAAGGGCTTACCATTGATCGACAGAATCTGGTCGCCATCCTGCAGCCCAAGCTTTTCGCCCAGTTCGTCTACGTAGATACCGTAGGCTACTTCGGTTGACGGCAAGTACTCTTCGCCATATGCCCACAGCACCATACCGTAGATAAAGAATCCCAGGAGGAAGTTGACCAATACGCCGCCCAGCATAATGACCAGGCGCTGCCAGGCTGGTTTGGAGCGGAATTCCCACGGCTGGGGTTCACCTTTCATCTGTTCTGAGTCGAAGCTTTCGTCGATCATGCCGGCGATCTTTACGTAGCCACCTAGAGGGAGCCAACCGATGCCGTACTCCGTTTCGCCCTTTTGCACTTTGAAAAGGGAAAACCAGGGATTGAAAAAAAGATAAAATTTTTCTACCCGGGTGCCGAAAAGGCGGGCAGGTACGAAGTGCCCCAGTTCGTGTAGTACGATCAAAATCGAAAGACTCAGCATAAGCTGGCCGCCCATAATTAAATAATCCATAATTTGTAGTTACGCTGTTTGCTCAAAACGATAAATGGGAGAAAATCGTTTACTTTATTCCTAAACTCCAGATTTTTCTTTAACAATTATCGTGCCGCATGACTTTCCAAAGGGCTACAAAGGTAATAGGATTTCTCGAATATCACCGGGCGTATGGACAAATCGGTGCCTATGGTCGACCAGCATGAAGCAACTGTTTTACGCACCCAAGCGAACCGAAAACCAGGCTTTTTTGCACGAAGCGGAGATCCGCCACGTAGCCCAGGTCTTGCGCAAGCAGGTGGGGGATGTAATCGAAGTGGTCGATGGTCAGGGCAATTGGTACCGGGGTACTTTGACCGAGCTTTCCAAGCGGACGGGCGTGGTCGATATTGCAGAAGAAAGAAGAGACTTCGGTGCTCCGGCGGTAGATCTTCACCTAGCCGTAGCACCCACCAAGAATAGCAATCGTTTCGAGTGGCTGCTGGAAAAAGCCACCGAGATCGGCGTCGGAGCCATCACACCGGTGCGCTGCCGCCGTTCGGAGCGTAAAAACTTACGCACCGACCGCCTCGAAAAAATCCTTCTGGCCGCCATGAAGCAGTCGGGGCGGGCTTACCTGCCGATACTCCATCCGCTCACGGACTTGGATGAATTTCTCGGTAAAAACGCAAGCGAAGCCTGCTACATCGCCCACCTGGCCGAGCCGCCTCACCCGATGCTCAGCCAGGTTTACAACAACCAGCCCGCTCCGGTCGTTCTCATCGGACCGGAAGGCGATTTCCACCCCGATGAGGTAGCCGCTGCACGAACGCAGGGTTACCAGCCGGTCAGCATTGGTCCCAGCCGCCTGCGTACCGAGACGGCAGGGATCGTAGCTTGTCAAATGGTGCAAAGCACGCGGTGGTAGGCGCTGCACATAATTTAAAGTATGCTACAATATGAAATCCTTACTCTTCCTCTTTTGCCTTCTGCTGACCCTCCCGCTTTACCGGGAGCAGGAGGCCGATCCGCTAAAGCTGGCGTTGTTAAAGTACAACGGCGGTGGTGACTGGTACGCCAACCCGACGGCATTGCCCAATCTGGCGAAATTTTGCAATGAGGCACTCAACACCCACTTCGCGCGCGACTACGCGACGGTAGAAGTGGGGAGCCCGGAAATCTTTAATTACCCCTTTATACATATGACCGGGCACGGCAATGTGGTTTTCTCCGATCAGGAAGCCGAGAACCTTCGCAATTACCTCATTGCCGGTGGGTTTCTGCACATCGATGACAACTACGGAATGGACCCCTATGTGCGGGTGGCAATGAAAAAAGTTTTCCCCGAACAGGAGTTTTTGGAGCTGCCCTTCGAGCACGAAATCTATCAGCAGGCTTTCCGCTTCGAGAACGGGTTGCCCAAAGTGCACGAGCACGATGATAAGCCGCCCCAAGGCTTCGGTATTTTCTGGGAAGACCGGTTGGTTTGTTTCTATACTTTCGAAAGCGATCTCGGCGACGGCTGGGAAGATGCCGACGTTCACAACGACCCGCCGGAGGTACGGCTAGCCGCCCTGCGCATGGGCGCTAATATCGTGCAGTATGCTTTTAGTCAGTAGTGCTTAGCGCCAGTCGAGCCGGTGGCGTTCTTTCCAGTAGGAACGAATGTTGAGCCAGAATGCCAAGAAAAGATAGATGAGCAGGGGCGAACCCAGGGTGGCAAAGGATATGTAGATGAAATACAGCCGAACCCGGGAGGAAGCAATACCCATCTTTTCGCCAAGATAATTGCATACGCCGAACGCCGACCGTTCTAGATTGTCGAATAGTGAACCCATAGACTTGCTTTTACTGGAACGGTTGAGTAACAAAAATCTGCATTTTTTGTTCGGAGCGCAAGCTTTCTGGCGCATTTAAGCCGGTGAAGGCCGCCCGTAGGCCGCCTCTACCGGTTGGGAGGGCTTTCGGTAGCCAGTAGCTTGATCTTCCGATTGCGAAAGCAGACTTAACGCTCCGATAATTCCCACAATAAGCAATAAAAACAGGAACAGATTTTCCACCCGGCGCGCTTGTCGCACCGGTGCCGAGTTTGTGTGTGTATGCATTTGGTGTAGTTTTTGCGGCCCCGCAGGACCAGGCACGGTTTCGTCTACATTCGGTACTTGAGTTAAGGACTTGGAAAGCGCTCTTTTACAAATGTAGAAAAATAAAATGTATTATCCGATTTTATATAACAAAAAATATAAATATGTTGAAATTTATTTCAACAACCGTGCCAAATAGCTTCGGGCTTTTCCTTTTCCTCATTTTTTTCCAAACCGATTGACCAAGTGATGAGCTACACGATTACTGGCGCCGCTTTCGCCCAAGCGAGCGCGCAGGTCGGCGTAGCCGAGGGCAAGTTGCCGGCGGTGTTCGGGGTCGAGGATTTGGTGCAGGGCTTGCGCCAAATGATTGGGAGTGAGTTGGTTTTGGATAAGCTCGCGCACCAGTTCGCGCTCGACGACCAAATTGACGAGCGAAATGAAGGGTACATCGACCAGGCGGCGAGCAATCCAGTAGGATAGGGCATTCCCTTTGTAGCAAACGACTTCGGGAACGCCGAAAAGGGCAGTCTCCAGAGTGGCGGTACCGCTGGTAACGAGTGCGGCATGGGCATGGCAAAGCAAATCATAGGTGCGATTACTTACCAGATGTACGCGACTGGGGTCGGGCGATTGCTCGACGAAAGAGCGGTAAAATTCGGGCTCGATCGAAGGTGCGCCCGCAATTACAAATTGCAGGTTGGGAAAGCGTGGCACGGCCGTAAGCATTACCGATAACATACGGCTGATCTCCTGACGGCGACTGCCCGGCAGCAGAGCCACAATCGGTTCAGACCCGAGGTTTTCCTCTTGTCGAAACTTGGGTGGTACCGGATAGTTTTCGATTACATCGAGCAACGGATGCCCTTCGAATGTTACGGGGTAGTTGTGGCGAGCGTAAAAATCTTGTTCGAAGGGCAGGATTACGTACAGTTGATCTACGTTGGCTTTGATTTTTTTTACCCGGCTTTCCTTCCAGGCCCATACCTGAGGGGAAATGTAGTAAACCACCTGGTAACCGAGTGGATGCGCCCACTCCGCGATTCTCAGGTTGAATCCCGGATAGTCGATAAGAATCAGTACATCGGGCCGGCAGGCTTCGATATCAGCTTTACAGAAAGCAATATTGCGCAGAATGGTGCGCAGGTTTTTGGCTACCTCGACGAAGCCCATAAAGGCCAGGTCTCGGTAGTGTTTGATAACTTCTCCCCCGGCGTCTTCCATGTGTTCGCCGCCCCAAACCCGAAAGCTGGCATCGGGGTCTTCCTGGCGAAGGGCGCGCATCAGATTGGCGCCATGTAGATCGCCCGAGGCTTCCCCGGCGATGATGTAGTATTTCATTCAAAAAATAGTTAATTCGCGGGCGAAAAAGTACAGCCAAACGCCGCTTGCCACCAGGGTAGCAAAGACAATGCCCCGCATCGTCTGGGTGTATTTGCATCGTTGGTACCATTGAAAAGGAAGGACGTTTAGGCATACCGCTATCAGAATCACCGTACGGGTGTGGAAGGGCGACCCGCCACCCCGCGGAAACCATCCGGCTGCTTCGATCTGCTCGATCAATACGAGCAGCAGGGCATAACCTACAACTGGGGTCAAAACGCCCAGCAAAAATCCCCACCAAACGGCGTTGCGGTCAAAAAGCATAAGCTAGGCTTCTTTATTTACGGCGGGTAAATCCTGCAAAAGCTTTACGCCCTCGTAGTCGGTCAGGTCATGCATGGAAGGCACTACGGAGACGTAACCACGTTCCAGCGCCCACATGTCAGTATCTTCGGCATGGTCCTCGTTGGCGAAGCGGCCGGTGAGCCAGTAATAAGGCTGACCACGCGGATCGCGCGATTCGACGAACTCCTCGATCCAGCGGGCATCTGCCTGGCGGCAGATTTTGATGCCTCTTATCTGCGCTTCCGGAAGAGCGGGAATGTTGACATTGAGTAGCTTGCCGGGTCCCATACCGTTTTCCAAACAGTACTCCATGATTTGCCGGATGTAGGGCTTGCCCGGCTCAAAATCGGCTCCAGCGCTATAGTCGAGCAATGAAAAGCCAATGCTGGGAACACCTTCGAGGCTGGCTTCCATAGCGGCCGATAGCGTGCCGGAGTAGATAATATTGATGGAGGCATTAGATCCGTGATTGACCCCCGACACGCAGAGGTCGATGGGCCGACCGTTTACTAATACATTTTTGGCTAGCTTGACACAATCGACGGGCGTTCCTGAGCATTCGTAAGCGGGCGTATCGCCAAAAATGGAGACCGGGCGCAGGCGCAGCGGATCGGAAATGGTGATGGCGTGTCCCATGCCGGACTGAGGCGAATCGGGCGCCACGATGATCACTTCACCCAGGTCGCGGGCGACTTCGTAGAGCGCGCGAATACCCGGGGCGGTGATACCGTCGTCATTGGTTACTAAAATGAGTGGTTGCTTCATAATAATCATTGCTTTGGGCGATATAGAATGGGGTTTTGGGTAGCCACGGGGCCGTCCGGATCGATCATCCTTGCGGCCTTAACCGTATTTTCATGCCAAAGTTAATGGTGTTTCCCCCCATTGGCGCAGTGTAAAAATAGAATCATTTACCGTTTGTGACACTTTATTTACCTACAAATCCGACTTGACAGGTGGGGCATTTGTTCTTTAATGCAAAAAAGCAAGTTGGTTGGACCAACCATCTGCTGGCAAATGAGTTATACCGTAAACATCAACGAAAAAGATACTAATGGCCGTATTAGGAAAAAAAGGTGTTCTGCTTGTCAATTTAGGTACACCTGACGAACCTACCCGGAGTGCCGTATGGCGTTACCTGCAACAATTCTTGCTCGATCCGCGTGTCATTGATTACCCTTGGCTGCCCCGCAATCTGCTCGTGCGCGGATTGGTAGCCCCCCTGCGCTCCGGGCGGTCGGCGCGCGAATACCGCAAACTCTGGACGGAAAAGGGCTCGCCATTGAAATATTATGGCGAGGATGTAGCCGCTGGAGTACAAGAGCGTTTAGGAGATGAGTATGCAGTCGAACTCGCGATGCGGTATCAAAAACCTTCTTTGCCCAAGGCCATTAAGCATCTGCTTGATCAACACGTATCGGAAATTATTGTCTTCCCGATGTTCCCGCAGTACGCTTCGGCGACGACCGGCTCGGTGCACGACGAAGTAATGCGCTTGCTGCGCAAAGAGCAGACCATCCCGAATGTAAAAATGATCAACAGCTATTACGACCACGATGCCATGATCGACATCTATGCCGACAATGCGCGTCAGTTCGATATCGATAGTTACGATCACATCATCTTTAGTTACCATGGCTTGCCCGAGCGCCAACTGCGCAAGGGCGACTACAGCAAACAGCACTGTACTAAGGTGGAGAATTGCTGCCAAAATCTCACCCTGTCCAATCAATTCTGCTATTCGGCCCAGTGCCACGCTACCACGCAAGCTATCGCCGGTAAATTGGGCCTGAATGAAGATCGCTATACGACAGCTTTCCAGAGCCGCTTAGGGCCGGAAAAATGGGTGCAGCCCTATACCAGTGATATCATCGAACACCAGGCGGAACGGGGGGCTAGGCGTTTGCTGGTTTTCAGTCCGGCCTTTGTCGCCGACTGCCTGGAAACCTTGATCGAGATCGGTGAGGAATACCAGGAGGAATTCGAAGAGATGGGAGGTGAAAAAATTGACCTCGTGCCCAGTCTCAACAACGACCCCCGCTGGATGGATGTAATCACTAATCTGGTGTTGAGCCAGAGCGAAGTGGCGGCATCCCGCGTATAGCGACCGGCTATACCGCACAATGGCGGCATAAAATATTCACAACACGGTCGGTAAATTCCTATCTTTACTTGCGCATGGACTATCAATCGATCGTAAAGCAGCTACAATCAGGAAAGTACCATCCAGTCTATTTTTTGCACGGAACAGAACCCTATTACATTGACCAAGTGGTACGGATGGCTGAGCAGCTATTACCCGAAGATCAGCAGGCCTTTAACCTTACAGTAGTCTACGGGAAAGAAATCGATGCGCAAACGCTACTCGACAACCTGAGGCGCTACCCCGTTATGGCCCAATACCAGGTGGTCATCCTGAAAGAAGCCCAGGAAATGCGCGGATTAGCCGATCTGAAAGGATACCTAGAGAATGCTGTGCCCACCACGCTCTTTTTCATTGCTTACAAACACAAGAAATTCAACTTTAATTCGGCCTTCGGCAAGATTCTGAAAAAGCACGCCCTGGTCATGGAGTCGAAAAAGCTGTACGACCATCAAGTTCCCAACTGGATCCAAGACTATCTGCAAACCCGCAATTTGCACATCGGTCCGCGTCCGGCCGCGCTACTGGCCGAATATTTGGGTACGGATCTAGTTAAGGTAGCCAATGAACTCGACAAGTTAGCCATTAATTTACCGACCGGGACCGAAGTGGATCAAGCACATATTGAAACCAACATCGGCATTAGCAAAGACTACAACATTTTCGAGCTGCAAAAAGCCCTGGGCCAACGCAATGTCCTACAATCCCAGCGCATTGTGCAGTCATTTGCCGCTAATCCTAAGAAACATCCCATGCCGGTTATTTTAGCTTCTTTGTACAATTATTTTAGCAAGGTGTACATGCTGCATTTTTTGAAGAACCTCCCAGATAAGGAATTGCAGGAGACCCTTAAATTACGCTCTTCTTTTTTCCTTAAAGAATATCGGCAAACCGCCAGGGAGTATCCGAAAGCTCAGGTCGAAGTAGTTATCGATCTACTGCGGGAGTACGATCTCAAGTCTAAAGGGGTTGGCTACGTATCGACCGGCAAAGCCGAAGGGGGATTGCTCAAGGAAATGGTTTGGAAAATCCTGCACGTGTAAAAAGGACGACCCTTTTTCTTTTTCTGTAAAAAATTGGCAAGCGAGAAAAGATTTTTCCAATCAAGCCCTTATCTTTACATCATATGAAGAATATAACGAAAGTAAATAATAACAGCAACTGGTGGTGGCTCCAATCGAACGTTCGACGGGTGCCCTGATATGCCATGTTTGTATTTTTACTATCAAAAAACGGCTTGTCGGAACACCCGGCGGGCCGTTTTTGATTTAAACACTTGGTATGAAGACAACAACGAGACCACGCATCCCCATTCGCGCCGAAGTAAAGCGGTACTTGGCCGACTTCGTGACCCCGGTATCTTTGTTTCTAAAGGTACGCGATCACTACACCCAACCGGCCTTGCTGGAGAGTAACGACTTTTCCAGTGCCGAGGACTGTTTTTCCTACATCGGCTTGCAAGCTATTGCGCAGTTCGAAGTGAAAAGCGGTGAGATCCGGCAGCAATTGCCGGGCCAGCCGGTCGAAAAGCATCCGGTAACCGGTACCCATGCCGTGCCCGAAGCATTACAGCAATTCCTGCAGCGATTCGATGCGGGTGACAAGCACGAGTTGCCGGTATTTAATGGGCTACTGGGCCATGTAGGGTTCGATGGGGTACAGTATTTTGATACCCTACGGCTCGATCCTAGTAAGCGCCACTTCGATCTGCCCGATATCCGGTTTACTCTTCACCGCTTCATCATTGCGATTAACCACTTTAAAAATGAGCTTTACATTCTGGAAAACCTGCTGCATGGACAGGACTCCGAAATCGATAAGCTGGAAGTGCTCATTCGCAGCCAAAAGATACCCGTGCACGAATTTCAGCGCGCAGGCGAAGAGTCCAGCAACTTGACCGACGAGCAGTTCATGGCATTGGTCACCCAAGGCAAAGCCCACTGCCAGCGGGGCGATGTTTTTCAGATCGTCTTTTCCCGTCAGTTTGCACAGCGCTTCAAAGGTGACGAGTTCAATGTGTACCGCGTATTGCGCTCGATCAATCCTTCGCCCTATCTGTTTTACTTCGACTATGGTTCGTACAAAATTTTCGGCAGCTCACCTGAATCCCAGATGGTGATTAAGGACGGGGTAGCCCGGGTAAATCCCATTGCCGGCACCTACCGACGTACCGGCAACAGAAAGGAAGACGCCGAAAAAGCACGCCGCCTTGCCGGAGACCCAAAAGAAAATGCCGAACACATCATGCTGGTCGACTTGGCGCGCAACGATCTGAGTCGTCATGCCGATCGAGTGCGGGTGAGTCAGCTCAAAGAAGTGCAGTTTTTCAGCCACGTCATCCATTTGGTCTCTACGGTCGAAGGCGATCTGGCGCCCGATATAAACCCCATCCAGGTATTCGGCGATACCTTCCCGGCCGGGACGCTGAGCGGGGCGCCCAAATACAAGGCCTTGGAGTTGATCGATCACTACGAAAACCAGAATCGCAGTTTCTACGGCGGCTCCCTGGGCTATATCGGTTTTGACGGTGAAGTCAACCAGGCTATCGTGATCCGGTCGTTCCTGAGTAAAGATAACACCCTGTACTACCAGGCTGGAGCCGGTATTGTGACTGGAAGCGAAGAACTAAAGGAACTGCAGGAGGTCAATAATAAACTCGGCGCCTTAAAGCGGGCGTTGGTTGAAGCAGAAAAAATTCTATAACAAACCGGAAACCCGAGGCTATGAACATCTTGATGCTCGATAATTACGATTCCTTCACCTATAACTTGGTCCAGATCGTAGAAGAAATCCTGGACCAGGAGATTGCAGTTTTTCGCAATGATGCTATTTCACCTGAGGCTATCAATAATTACGATGCCATAATCTTGTCGCCTGGACCGGGGTTACCCAGCGAGGCCGGCATCATGCCCGAGGTGATCAAGCGCTACGCGCCCGAAAAACCCATATTGGGAGTTTGTCTCGGGCATCAAGCTATCGGCGAGGCCTTCGGCGCACGCCTACAGAATTTGGATAAGGTATACCACGGGGTCGCCACACCCATGTACCTAAGCGGCGAATCCGACCCGGTGCTCGAAGGCCTCACGCACCCCTTCGAAGCGGGGCGTTATCACAGTTGGGTTGTTGATGGTGCAACCTTGCCTGATTCGCTGGTCGTTACGGCTACCGATCGCGAGGGGCGCATCATGGCCATGCGGCACCGAAGTTACCCGACCTACGGCCTACAGTTTCATCCCGAGTCGATTATGACACCTGACGGCCGGCAAATGCTGACCAATTTTCTGGAGGTTTGTCGTTTACAACAAGAAAAATCATCGCTCGTCTAATGAAAACGATACTGAACCGACTGTACGAACACGACGTTTTGAGCCGTGCCGAAGCAAAGCAAGTGCTACTGGACATTTCCCATGGGAAATACAATCCCATTCAGGTGGCCAGTTTTACCACTGTTTACAATATGCGCCCCATTACCTTGTCTGAACTTCAGGGGTTTCGCGATGCTCTGTTGGCACTTTGCGTACCTGTTGACCTGGGCACCCATGAAACTATCGACATCGTCGGTACGGGTGGAGACGGAAAAAATACATTCAACATATCTACTACGTCTTCGGTCGTGGTGGCTGGGGCCGGCTACCGGGTGACCAAGCACGGAAGCTATGGGGTATCCTCGTCGGTAGGCTCTTCCAATGTGCTCTTGCAGTTGGGCTACAGCTTCAGCAATGAACAGGATAAACTGCGTCGGCAACTGGAAGAAGCCCATATGTGTTTTTTGCACGCTCCGCTTTTCCATCCGGCGATGAAGGAGGTGGTCCCGGTGCGCAAGCAGATGGGGACCAAGACGTTTTTCAACATGTTGGGGCCCTTGGTGAACCCCCTGCAGCCCAAGTTCCAGCTCTTTGGAACTTTCAGTATGGAGCTTTCGCGCATGTTTCAGTACATTATGCAACATACCGGACGCCGCTTCGCCATCGTATATGCACTTGACGGTTACGACGAGGTGTCCCTTACCGGCGACTTCAAACTGTGTACCAATGATAGTGAGCGCATTTTATCGCCTGAGGATCTGGGAAAGCCGGTACTCACTCATCATGACCTGTTTGGCGGGGATACCCCTGAAGAGGCCGCCCGAATTTTTTTGAATATTTTAAAAAACGAAGCCACACCACCCCAGCACGAAGTGGTCGTCGCCAATGCCGGCCTTGCAATACGGGTCATCAAGCCCGAAGCCTCGCTAGAAGATTGCATGGAAGAAGCCCGGGAGTCGATTGTGAGCGGCAGGGCATTGGCCCAATTCCAAAAGCTACTCGAACTCAACTAAATTTAATCCGACCATGAATATTCTGGAAAAAATTGTTGCCCGTAAGCGCCAGGAGGTCGCTCAGAACCAGGAGCTCTACCCCTTGGCACTGTTGCAGAAAAGCCTGTATTACGAAACGCCAGTCGTATCGCTTAAACACTATCTGCGCCGACCCGATAAATCGGGTATCATTGCGGAGTTCAAGCGCCGATCGCCCTCCAAGGGTGCCATTAATCCCTACGTATCGGTCGAGCGCGTCTCGATCGGGTATATGCAGGCCGGCGCTTCCGCACTTTCGGTACTGACTGATACCGAGTTTTTCGGCGGAAAAAACGAAGATCTGACCACCGCGCGCAATTTTAATTTTTGTCCCATCCTGCGTAAAGATTTCACCATCGATCCTTACCAGGTGCACGAAGCTCGAAGCATAGGAGCCGATGCGATCCTGCTGATCGCCGAGTGCCTCGAGAAAGTGGAAATCAAGAAACTGGCCAGTCTGGCCAAGCAACTGGGCCTGGAAGTATTGTTAGAGATTCACTCCGAAGATCAGCTTGAAAAGGCCAATGAATATGTTGACATTATCGGGGTGAATAACCGGAACTTGAAGGATTTTAAGGTCAGCATCCAAACCTCATTGGAGCTGGCCGAAAAGATACCCGGCGATTTTCTGAAAATATCGGAAAGTGGCATCAGTGAGCCACACAGCATCGTAACCCTGCGCGAAGCAGGGTACCAAGGCTTCCTGATTGGAGAATATTTTATGCGCGAAGCCGAGCCGCAGGAGCGGTGCCGGGCATTTATCCAGCGCATTCGCCAGATTGAAGATTTATACAAAAACGCGATTGCCTGATGATTGTAAAAGTATGTGGCATGCGGGCTAAGGAAAACATACAGGCACTCGCTCAGGCCGGTGCCGACTGGATGGGTTTGATTTTCTTTCCCGGATCCAAACGCTATGTGGGCGAGCAACCGGAATTAGCCGCCTGGCTGGCTTCGGCCGAGGGCCAGAACCTGGGCATGCGGCGCGTAGGTGTTTTCGTAGACGCACCGGCTACGCATATTCAAGCCCTGGTCGGGCAGTATAGCCTGAACTGCGTCCAGTTGCATGGTCAGGAGAACGCGGCACAGTGCCTCTCGTTACGCGAGCAGCTGGGGCCCGATGTCTGTATCATCAAGACCTTTGCCATCAGACAGGCCGACGATTTTAACGGGGTTAAGGACTACTCCCGTCACTGTGACTACTTCCTTTTCGATACGAAAACCGATCAACTGGGCGGTTCGGGTCTGCAGTTCGACTGGAGCCTATTAGACCATTATCGGGAAAATACACCTTTCTTGCTCAGCGGCGGAATCGGGCCGGAAGATGCCGGGGCGATTTTGGCCATCGACCATGCCCAAATGGCCGGAATCGATATCAACAGCCGCTTTGAGTTCGAGCCGGGTCAGAAAAATATTGCCGAAATCGAACAATTCATTCGGGCGTTAGCCGCCTAAGGGACGCCTAGGTAAAAAAAGAGTCGTACTTATAAAACCACACATCATGATTGCAGTAAATGAACAAGGTTACTACGGAGAGTTTGGCGGGGCCTTTATTCCCGAGATGCTCCATCCTAATGTTGAGGAATTGCGGCGGCGCTATTTGGAAATCATTCCCTCAGAGTCTTTTCAGAAGCAGTTTAAACAGTTGTTGCGCGATTATGTAGGGCGACCGACGCCGCTCTACCTGGCGGAGCGCCTTTCGGAGCACTACCAGGTGACCATTTACCTAAAGCGAGAGGACCTCAACCATACCGGCGCCCACAAGATCAACAATACGGTAGGTCAGATCTTATTGGCGAAAGCCTTGGGTAAAAAGCGCATCATCGCCGAGACCGGGGCGGGGCAACACGGCGTAGCTACTGCAACCGTATGCGCCCTGATGGGGATGCCTTGTGTGGTGTACATGGGTGAGGTCGACATCCAGCGTCAAGCGCCCAACGTATCGCGCATGCGTATGCTGGGTGCCGAGGTGAGGCCGGCTACCAGCGGCAGCCGAACCCTTAAGGATGCTACGAATGAAGCCATCCGCGACTGGATCAATAATCCGGAAGATACTCACTACATTATTGGCTCGGCGGTAGGGCCGCATCCCTACCCCGATATGGTCGCCCGTTTCCAATCCGTCATCTCTGCGGAAACCATTTGGCAACTCGAGGAGAAAACCGGCAAACCCGATCCTGACCTGGTGATTGCCTGTGTAGGCGGCGGCAGCAACGCGGCCGGCGCCTACTACCACTATTTGAATAAAAAGAACGTGCGCCTGATTGCCGTAGAGGCTTCGGGTGAGGGCGTGCATACCGGACGCAGCGCTGCAACAAGCGTGCTGGGGACTAAGGGAATTATCCACGGCAGCCGCACGCTACTCATGCAAACCAAGGACGGGCAGATCGTAGAGCCCTATTCCCTTTCGGCCGGATTGGACTACCCCGGTATCGGTCCCATGCACGCCCACCTGATCGATAGCGGCCGCGCTGAGGCCGTTAGTATCACCGACGACGAAGCGCTCAAAGCTACTTATTTCCTATCCCGCAAGGAGGGGATCATTCCTGCCTTGGAAACGGCCCACGCTTTTGCCGCGCTCGATAAACTCGATTATCGCAGGGAAGACGTCATCGTTGTTTGCCTGTCCGGACGGGGCGACAAAGACCTCGATACTTTTATTCAATATTTTGATGAATACGGAGGGTGAGGTTGATACTTCCACCCGTTCCGTCTCAATCTTCAAGTATGAACCGCATAATGGAACTATTCGATCGCAAGCCACGCGATATTCTGAATATTTACTTTACTGCCGGCTACCCAGAGCTGAGCGATACGGTACCGATCATCCGGGCCTTGGATGATGCCGGCGTTGACCTGATCGAGGTAGGGATGCCGTATTCTGATCCTCTGGCCGATGGCCCCACCATTCAGAAAAGTGGGAGTAAGGCCCTGGCCAACGGCATGCAGTTGCCAGTCCTTTTTGAGCAGATTCGCGAAGTACGCCGCTACAGCGGCATCCCCATGGTTATGATGGGATATTTCAATCAGGTCATGCAATACGGTGAAGCACGCTTTGTGCGAGATGCTCGGGAGGCTGGCGTCGATGGTCTGATCCTGCCGGATTTGCCACTGTACGAGTACCAACAATTTTTCCGTCCGCTTATAGAAGATTCTGGCCTGACGATCAGTTTTCTCATCACCCCTCAAACGAGCGAAGAACGCATCAAGGAAGTAGATGAACTCAGCAGCGGCTTTATCTACATGGTTTCCAATGCATCGATTACGGGAGCGAAAAAAGGAATTTCGGACCGGCAGATTGCCTATTTCGAACGCATTCAGGCCATGCAGTTAAAGAATCCGCGGCTGATCGGTTTCGGGATTTCCAGTCATGATACCTTTCGGACGGCCTGCCAGTATGCCCATGGCGCCATCATCGGATCCGCCTATATTCGAGCACTCGGCGGTGAGGGCAAGATAGTAGATAAAACCCAAAGATTTGTACAGGGTATATTACATGGCGCTGATGTGCTTCTAGGTTGAAGTTAGGGTTAGGTAATCCTCAATCTTCATTTTCATCTCAATCTTATCCATGATTATTCAAATCTCACCACAAATTGCACCCAATCACCTCAGGCAACTTCACCAAAAACTGGAGGAGATTCAATACCGTACGACCGAGGTGACCACCCAGTTCGGTCGTTATCTGATCGGGGTAGGTAAAAAGCCTTTTGACATCCGTAGCATTGGTACCTTACCAGGCGTACAGGATATTCACCAAGTGAGCGATCCCTACAAGCTGGTTTCCAAGAAGTGGCGGGTCCAGGATACCCGGGTAGACCTCGGGGATGGTCTAGCGATCGGGTCAGGCTCCTTTCACATTATGGCCGGCCCCTGCTCGATCGAGTCTGAGGAGCAAATCATCAATACCCTACAACACCTGAAGGAGCACGGAATAGGCATCATGCGCGGCGGCGTTTACAAACCACGATCCTCCCCTTACTCCTTTCGTGGGCTAGGTATTGACGGGTTGAAGATGTGGCACGAACGCGCCCGCGAATTCGGCGTGAAGATCATTACCGAAGTGATGATGGTGAAGCAGATCGAACAAATGTATGACTTTGTAGATGTTTTTCAGGTAGGAGCCCGCAACTCACAGAATTTCAATCTTTTGGATGCTCTGGGCGAAGTGGATAAACCCGTATTACTCAAGCGCAGTATGTCGGGGACTTTGGAGGAATTGCTGCAGTCGGCCGAGTACATTTTTTCCCACGGCAACGAAAGGATTATGCTATGTGAGCGGGGAATCCGCACCTACGAGAAAGCCTACCGTAACACAATGGATGTCAATGCCATAGCAATGCTCAAGGCGAAGACGCATTTACCGGTCATAGCGGATCCGTCGCACGGGATTGGCCTGCGGCGTTTCGTGCGTCCTATCGCCCTGGCTAGCGTGATGGCGGGTTCCGATGGCGTGATATTGGAAGTGCATCATACGCCGGAAAAAGCTTTCTCTGACGGGCAGCAGACTCTAGACTACCAGCAGGCTGGTAAATTGTACCGGGAACTGTCGCAGGCCTTTAACCTGCGCGAATCGTTCTAGGCTTTTTGCAGCAAATTGTCCTTTTCCAACTGCTCTACGTGATCCCTGACGGTTTTGGCGAAGGGGATATAGTCGATGCCGAGTTGTTGGCGGCTGCGCGTATTGTCGAGCCAGTAGGTATAGCCTACATTTCTCTTCAAGTATTTACGCGGCAGCCCGAAAAAAGGACCGACTAGGTAGGCCATCCATTTGGGGAGTTCGCGCTTGGGAAGGTTGTACCGTCCAGGGTATGTCTGTTCAATTATATGCGCAATGTCCAGCAAATTGCCATGCTCGGAGCGCAGTATATGACGACCTCCTGCTTCGGGGCGAAAGCCCGCTTCGAGGTGAGCGTCGGCAATATTGCGCACATCGACCATGCCGAAATGCAAGGCAGGTACGCCCGTGGCCAGTTTCCCCGTTAGCAAGTCCCGCATAGTAGAAATGCTGGTCGAGTCGACTCGTTGGGTGAGCGATGGGCCCAGTACAAAAGAGGGATTGATCACAGCTAACTTCCAGCGGTCTTGCTTTTCGGCCATTTCCCAAGCTTGACGTTCGGCTACGGTCTTGGAGTAAGG
This sequence comes from uncultured Saprospiraceae bacterium, assembly GCA_964530825.1. Classification (GTDB taxonomy): domain Bacteria; phylum Bacteroidota; class Bacteroidia; order Chitinophagales; family Saprospiraceae; genus CAZHCA01. Next base: position 6,887 of record CAZHCA010000016.1, on the reverse strand, counting down.
ATAGGGCTGGTGATCCGCCGTGCTGGTGGTGTTCCAGTGACTTTCGTTAAATGTCTGATCGGCAACCTCTTGAGCGTCGGCGGCATCGCCGTAGATGGCTACTACACTCGAGGTAAGCACGACCTTTTTTACCGAATCTGCTTTGTTGACGGATTCCAGCACATTGATAGTACCTTGCAGGGCCGGGTTGATGAGTGACTCGTAAGGATCTTTAATCTTGCCGTTGATGAAGGGTGAAGCCGTATGCATGACTATGCTGCAGCCCTTGGCGGCTTCGTCGAACGATCCGGCGTCGAGCAGGTCGGCCTCAACGGGTTGAAAAACGCCCGGAGATGCTGCAGCCATGGCTTCCAAGTGTTCGTAGCGATCTTTTTTATTTAGGTTGCGCACGCTGCCGCGTACGGTATACCCTTGCTCCAGCAGTTTTTTGATGATCCAGGAAGCGATGTAACCGCTGGCGCCGGTAACAAGAATGGGTTGGGAAGTGTCAATGGACATAGACGACTATTTAATCAAAACAAAAATTAATACCTGCTCGCATTACGGTCCACAATATCAAAATTCGTGGATACAACCCAATTGATGTAGGTTAAGTTCGCGGGCAAGGCTGAGAAAGAAAAAAGCCTAAGGAATCGTGTAGAGGAAATTACAACTTATTATGACCGAATAATTTTTGCAACAGCTGTTAGCCCTGGAAATAAACTCATCACCAGTAAGTTAGTTGCTAGATGTACGATTTTGGCTAAACTGAATTTTTTCCGCTTCGTCGATTAAGCGAGTATTCCAGGACTAGCAATTATCCAGAAATCATCTGGGATTGAAAGGCTTTGGGAGATTTGCCGTACTTTTTCTTAAACATCCGACAGAAATAGGAGGAGCTGTTAAAACCGCATTCAAATAGCACATCTGTTATTTTGCGGTCTTTGTCGAGCAACAGGTGAGCGGCGAGTTTTAGTCGCTCTTCGATGATGAAGTCATTTGGAGATATACCGGTCTCTAGCTTAAAGGTCCGATAAAAGTGGGATTCACTCATGTAAGCCTGTTGACTTAACGTCTTGACGGTTAACTTTTTACGAAGATTTTTGCGTACAAAATTGATAATGTGGGCAATCCTACTGCTATTATCGGCATCCAGGGCTTTTCTTTCGTGCTCTTGCCTAGAGCCTACCTGTAAAATGCGAATCAGTAATTCTTTAAGGTGCATCTCCACAAAAAGGGCTTTTTGAGGATGGTTTTCGGTAAATAAAAACATTAACCGCTTGATTATTTGCGCTACGCCCAAGTCATTGGCGAAACGGATATTCCATCCGTAGTCACTCCATTCTTCTTGCCCAGCCCGCGGGCAATGTTCATTCAAGAGGGTTACAATTTCCGCGACCTTTTCTTCGCTTACCGTCATTGCCAGGCAGTGGGTTGGCTCTTGCGGGGTCGCCTCGGGGAAATCTATGCACATCATTTCTTCGCCAGGAAGCAAGAGCGACTCGCCGGGTAAAAAAGGAAACGCCTCTTGATTGTATAGGCGCATAATTTTCTTTCCCCGAATCATGCTGGCTAGCACCGGAGCACCGAAAGTCAGCTTTACCCGCTCGGCGTAGATGTGGGTCTCAAAGAAGTTCATTTCGGCATAGTCCAGGGTGTAGGTCGTCTTGTTTTCTACCAGGGTGTCTAACCTTCTCCCTTTCCGGAAATCTATTGATGCGCTCATAAAAGGCAAGATTTGTCAAATTTAATTCTGCTGGAATTGCATTATTCGCAATAATACAGGTATGAATGAGAAATTGAGGGAATAATACAACTAATTGGTAGGATTGTTCATGTTGCGGTAAGTTGTTTGAAATAATTTTGAATCAATGTTTTGAATATAAAAATTTTATTCCTCAACTACGACTAATTTCAAGATTATGTACCAAACTAAAGCCACGGCTGATCAAGGATTAGCACGTCCAAATTTTAAGCCGCAATATGAGAATTATATCGGTGGAGCATGGGTAGCTCCCGTTAAACGCGAATATTTTGACAATACCAGCCCCGTTGATGGCGCCTCCTTCACGCGTATACCGCGGTCGACAAAGGAAGATATCGATTTGGCGGTAGAAGCAGCTTGGAAAGCAGCACCCGATTGGAACCGTTCTTCCGCTACCTTTCGCAGCAACATCCTGCTCAAGATAGCCGACCGGATGGAGGCCAACTTGGATACGCTTGCCCGTGCAGAAACCTGGGATAATGGAAAAGCGATCCGGGAAACCAAGATGGCTGACCTGCCGCTCGCCATTGATCACTTTCGGTATTTTGCCGGGGTAATCCGGGCCGAAGAGGGTACGGTGAGCGAATTGGATGCCCATACCGTCTCTATGAATATTCAGGAACCGCTGGGGGTAGTTGGACAGATCATTCCCTGGAATTTCCCAATCCTTATGGCAACCTGGAAAATTGCTCCCGCTTTAGCGGCCGGCAATTGCGTTGTTCTCAAGCCGGCCGAACAAACACCGGTTGGGATACTGATTCTGATGGAAATGATCGAAGATCTCTTGCCTAAAGGGGTACTCAATATCGTCAATGGTTTCGGTATAGAAGCCGGCAAACCGTTGGCTTCGCATCCCGACATTCGCAAAGTCGCCTTCACCGGCGAAACTACGACTGGGCAACTCATTATGCAGTATGCGTCCAAAAATATCGTACGGGTCACCCTCGAGTTGGGCGGAAAGTCCCCCAACATATTTTTCGACAACGTCATGAGTGCTGATGATGACTTCTTCGATAAATGCTTGGAGGGTGCGGTTATGTTTGCGCTCAACCAAGGAGAAGTCTGTACCTGTCCCTCGCGCATGCTCGTTCAGGAAAATATCTTCGACGCCTTCCTAGAGCGGGTTGTGGAGCGCACTAAAGCAATAAAACTTGGCCATCCTATGGAGGCTACGACCATGATGGGCGCCCAGGCTTCTAATGATCAATACGAGAAAATACTCAATTATATCGAAATCGGTAAAGAAGAAGGTTGCGAAGTCTTGACCGGTGGGGGGGCTGCGCACATCGAAGGGCTGGAAGGGGGATATTACATCCAACCGACTATTCTGAAGGGGAATAACAAGATGCGGGTTTTCCAGGAAGAGATCTTTGGACCGGTAGTCTGTGTCACACCTTTTAAAGATGAAGCCGATGCTATCGCGATTGCCAACGATACCCTCTACGGGCTTGGGGCCGGCGTTTGGACGCGCGATATGCACCAGGCTTTTCAGGTCTCCCGGGCAGTAGAAGCCGGCCGGGTTTGGGTAAATAATTACCACGCGTATCCGGCGCACGCCCCATTCGGCGGCTATAAAAAATCAGGTATCGGTCGCGAGAATCACAAAATGATGCTCGACCACTATCGCCAAACTAAGAATATGCTGATTTCTTACGATAAATCAGCGCTTGGATTCTTTTAGTGTCAAAACAAACTTTTCTCTGGCAGGGCCTGCTTTTTTCGGGCCTTGCTCTTTTTATCAATTGCTTTCTACTATGCAGGTTCAACGCGTCTCTATAACTGACCAGGCCATTCGTACTATCGACCGTTTGCGAAAAGAACACGGCCCGCTTATTTTTCACCAAAGTGGCGGGTGCTGCGACGGATCCTCGCCAATGTGCCTACCCGAAGGGGAACTCCTACTGGATGACTCCGACGTTTTGCTCGGCGAAATCCATGGGTGCCCATTTTACATGTCGGCCTTTCAATACGAATATTGGAAGCACACTCACCTTACGGTGGATGTGGTCGAGGGGCGCGGAGCCAGTTTCTCGGTAGAAATACCATTGGGTATCCGGTTTGTCATAAAATCACGGTTACTTACTGCAGCAGAAGAAGCCGCCTTCCGAAAAGCGGCGTCGGGCAAGGCAGACCACTAAGAATGCACCTTTGACAAGGCCTGCTCCATATCTTTGATAATATCCTCTGCTTGTTCAATCCCAACGTTAACACGCACCAGCCCGTCAGTAATGCCAAAGGATGCCCGCACGTCGGGATCGACATTGCGGTGCGACATAGTGGCCGGATGCAACAATAGCGTGTCAACGTCGCCAAGGGTGGGCGCGATGGTAGCGAGTCGGGTCGCGTTCATAAACACATGGGCGGCCTTCAAACCGCCTTTCAGCTCAAAACTAAGCATGCCGCCGAAACCGCTCATTTGTCGCCTTGCTAAAGCATGATCAGGGTGGTTGGGTAATCCGAGATAGTTGACTTTACTAACCTCCGGCTGTTCCTCTAGGAATTCAGCCACCTGCTGGGCATTATGGCTGTGTCTTTCCATGCGGAGGGCTAGCGTTTTCAACCCATTATTGATCAACCAGGCATCCCAAGCATTACAATTGGTGCCCAGGAGTTTCATGGTCGGGAAAACCCGGTCCCATACTTCGCTTTTCTCGCGCCCAACGATCACGCCTGCTACGGAATTTCCATGCCCGTTGAGATACTTTGTCGTGGAATGAATGACAAAGTCGAATCCAAAGGTAAGCGGCCGTTGTAGATAGGGGGTAGCAAAAGTGTTGTCTGCCACCGTGTAGCAATGGTGTTGATGGGCTATTTTTTCGAGGGTTTCCAAATCAAGACATTGCAAGGTCGGGTTGGCGGGGGTTTCCAGGTAAAGCATCCTGATCGAGGAATCCTCCGCCAGCAGGCGGGTAGCCTCCTGTGTATCTTGGAGGTCCATGAAGATGGGTTCAATGCCGTAAGGCTGCAGGATCTTTTTGAAGAGTTCGGTGGTCCCGCCGTATAAATTGCCCTGAGTGAGAATGCGGTCACCGGGCTGTAGCAGGCTCATCGCCAGGGTGCTGATAGCAGACATGCCCGAGCTCACCAGTACTGCGCCGGCTGCTTCCGCTAATCCATAACCTTCTAGACGGGCCAGCTTCTGGGCAACCCCATCGATGGTCGGATTGCCGAAGCGACTATAAACGTGCCCCGCTTGCTGACCACCAAAAGCAGCATCACCGGCTTCCAGGGTGTCAAAGGCAAAAGCAGCGGTGGCGTAGATGGGCAATTGGTGTGGACGGCTGTGCCGCTCCTCTTGGACCGGACGTACGCACTGCGATTCAAAACTTATGGATTTCATTCTTGTTGTAAATTATCTTTAGGTTTGAAAAAAAGTTCTAAGGATTGGCCCTGATTACGCACTGCGAGCCGTCCGGTAGGAAATACCTGGTATAGTCCGTCGCAAAAAAGGATCTAAGGATGCGAGAGCCCAACCCACAGCACGAACAAGATAATTCTTCGGACGAACTCTACGAATACCAAGAGATAAAAGTTGATCCGAAACAAAGCCCGATCCGCATCGATAAGTTTTTAATGGATCGCCTGTTCAATGTGTCGCGCAACCGGTTGCAGGAAGCGATCAAGTCGGGATCGATTCTCGTGAACCAGAAAGCCGTCAAACCGAACTTCAAAGTCAAACCGGGGCAGGTCATTCGCGTTTTGGTCCCAAGGGCGCCTGAGGAACGCGTGCGCGTGGTACCCCAACGTATCGCCTTAGATATCCGCTACGAAGATGATGATCTGTTAGTGGTGCACAAACCGCCGGGTATGGTAGTCCATCCCGGAGTTGGCCATTACAAGGGTACCCTGGTGAATGCCCTAGCCCATCACTTCAACCTGGGGGTCATCCCGGTGACCGACGGCAACTATCAGGACCGGGTGGGGTTGGTGCACCGGATCGATAAAAATACGTCCGGTCTTTTGGTAGTCGCCAAGAATGACTTTACCATGACGCGTCTGGCTAAGCAATTTTTTGACCATACCATTGAGCGTACCTACAATGCCATCATTTGGGGGGAGCCCGAGCAAAAGGAAGGCACCATTAACCTGCATGTTGGGCGCGATCCGCGCCATCGCAAGCGCTTCACGGTTTTTCCGGAAGGAGACCAGGGAAAATGGGCCGTTACCCACTATAAAGTGTTGGAACCGATGTACTACGTAAGCCTCATTCAGTGTAACCTTGAAACAGGCCGCACCCATCAGATCCGGGTGCACATGCGATCCCAGGGCCACCCGTTGTTCAATGATGAGAAATACAGCGGGAACGAAATCGTCAAGGGTACGGTGTTCAGTAAGTACAAGCTTTTTGTAGAAAAAGTATTCAGCTTATGCCCCCGCCACGCCTTACACGCCAAATCCCTGGGATTTGTCCACCCACGCACTGGAGTTCATATGCAGTTCGATTCGGAACTGCCGGAAGATATGACCAACGCCCTTCAGGAGTGGCGGCGCTACCTGCACAGTCGCATTGCCGCTAAGAAAAAACTCTAAGGCTATGCTGTCGCCGATTGACCAGACGCGCGCTTGGGTCCGGCACTTTGTTGTCGGGTTGGGTCTATGTCCTTTCGCCAAGGTACCCTTCAAACAGGACCGGATCCGATACCTGGATGTCGATGGAGCCGATCCCGACCATTTAATCCGTATATTTTTACAGGAGTTGGAGTTTTTAAGCAACCATCCGGCCACCGTATGGGAAACTACGCTTCTAGTCATTTCTGCGGGCTTTACGGATTTTCTGAACTATCTCGACTTTGTAGCCTATGCCGAGCTGATGGTCCGCGAGGCTGGGCTGGAAGGGGAAATTCAACTGGCTAGTTTTCACCCGGATTACGTATTCGGCGATGCGCCAACCGACGACCCTGCGCACCGGACAAATCGCGCTCCTTATCCGCTGCTGCATTTACTGCGGGAGGCCTCGGTCGAGGCAGCGCTCCAGAATGTGGCAGACCCTGGTGAAATACCACTAAACAATATTCGTCTGATGCGGGAGATGGGAGAAGAAGACTATGCCAAATTGCAGCAAAAATGGTCGTAAACCGGTTTTAGGAAAAACTACTCTACCCTACTAAAAAGTTAGGAGGGTGAAAAAAACATAAGGAAGCGT
>CAZHCA010000015.1:0-99412 GCA_964530825.1 uncultured Saprospiraceae bacterium | reverse complement strand
CATTGAAAAACAGAATTTTATTCGCAAAAAAAGTTTTCTTAGCCGGACACTAGTGATTTGACTTTTTATTTCATACTACGAAAGGGTTTCCTCACGGGAAACCCTTCCGTATTTAAAACCCAATCGCGATGAAGCGCAAGATGCGATATGCAGTGGTCACGGCCGCATTTGGGGCCTTGTTGTTGGGTCTTTCCAATCTATCTTTTCTGCCGGCTGAAAAACCGCTCTCTGATAGTCCAGTCGTAGAAATCAAACTGACTTACCACGCGGGGCTGGATAACTTTGTAGCTGCTATCCAGCAGGTACGAATGGCTGCCCTCAAACTGGACGAATCACCCAAAAGTGTGGAGCAGCTACAGGAAGCCCACCTGGCCTGCCGCCTGGCATTTAAAGACATTGAATACCTCCTGGAGTATTACGACCATACCGTGGTTAAGAATTACCTGAATGGTGCCCCTCTTCCTTCGGTTATGCCCAAAGACTCCAAGCTCTCGGTAATTGAACCGGAAGGGTTGCAAGTACTGGACGAACTGGTATTTGCGGAGGACCCGCTGGTGGAACGAGCAGTTATTTTAGAAATGCTGGATAAACTTGGCGACAATGCTGAGAAGATCCGCAATTATCAGCGGCGCATTCGCTTAGAGCACCGGCACGTTTTCGAAGCCGCTCGCCAGGAATTGATCCGGGTATTTACCTTGGGAGTGACCGGGTTCGATACCCCAGGCTCTGCTAATGCATTACCCGAAGCTCGTCGGTCATTAAAAGCCGTTCATGAGGGCATCCAGGCTTATTATTCGCTGCTGGACCAGCGAGGTGCAGACGACCTGGCTCAGCAAATCCGAAACCTTTTTCAAGATGCAGACCAATACCTGGCCGATAACAACGATTTTGATAGCTTTGACCGGTTGACGTTCGTCAAGGCCTACATCAATCCGCTTTTTAAGGCATTATACCAGGCCCACCGCAAGCTGGGCATTGAGACCATCGATGAAACGACAGACCGCGCACAATCAACTAATTATCACGCGCAAAATATTTTCTCCGACTCCTTGCTCAATCCTTATTACTTTGCCAATACGAGTAGCAAGGATGTCAATCCGAAGCGGATCGAACTGGGTCGGCTGCTTTTCTTCGACCCCATTCTTTCTTCCAACAATGAGCGGGCATGTGCCTCGTGCCACGATCCTAAAAAAGGATTTACCGACGGCTTACCCAAAAGTATGGCCTTAGGATTTCACGGGACAGTCAGCCGAAATTCTCCTACCGTTGTCAATTCTGTATATGCCAACCGATGGTTTCTTGATTTCCGGCTGGAAACACTAGAGGACCAGATGCAGCACGTTATTGCCGACGAAAAAGAATTCAATACGACCTTTGCCAATATCTTGGAAAAACTAAAAAAAAGTAAAGAGTATCGGCAGCTTTTCAAGGAAGCCTACAGCGAATACCCGCAGTATTCGATTTCGCCTTGGTCCGTATCGAATGCCATTACCTCTTATATCATTAGCCTAAGCTCTTTTAACAGTCCTTTTGATCAGTACGTACGAGACGAGCGAGAGGAACTAACAGAAGCTGCCAAACGCGGCTTCAACGTATTTATGGGTAAGGGCGCCTGCGGAACTTGTCACTTTGCACCTACTTTCTATGGTACAGTACCACCAGATTTCAAAGACTCTGAGTCCGAAGTACTGGGTGTGCCAACAACCAATGACACGATCAACCTGGAAATCGATCCAGACGAGGGGCGCTATAACAACGGGCGGCCTTTCGACCGAGCCGATTTCTATAAATACTCGTTCAAAACGACAACGGTGCGTAACGTTGCGCTCACCGCTCCTTACATGCACAACGGGGTGTACAATACCCTGCACGAAGTCGTAGACTTTTACAACCGCGGCGGCGGGGCCGGGATGGGTATTGATCTGGACCATCAAACATTGCCGTTCTCTGAACTCAACCTCACCGATCGGGAAATGGATGATCTGGTGGTATTCATGGAAACCCTGACGGATACTACTGGCATGACGGTCGTACCCCAGGTGCTACCGAAATTTGAAAATCATCCTGAATGGAATGACCGGGAAATTGGCGGTGAATATTAATCAAAAACTTGTCCCTGTAGCGAACTCAGACCTGAGGTCGCTGCAGGGATAATTTATTCACTGGAGGATTGTCGTTTTCCCCGTTGAACAACCACGGCATCGGAGGCGAATTGTTCGCGAATTTCACGTAGTGCTTTACGCACTTCCTCCTCTTTCCGGTAGGTCATCTGGACCCCCACCCGGGTTAAGCCGTTAATCGGTTCAGTATAGGGCTCAAATCCGGCTTCGGCAATGTCCTGTAAGAGCTTCTGGACATTGGCATCTTCGCGAAACAGGCCGATTCCGATCATGACGTATTGCTGATCAGGGAGCGGGGTAATCCCCTCGGTATCCGGCTCATCCGTTGCAGGATTAAACGGCTCGGCATCTGCCTCGCCGGTAGTAGGTGGCACATTGAGTCGCTCGCTCGGAATAGACAGAGTCCCGGAAGACGTGGCAAAGCGATCGCTATTTCGGTAGTAAAAAACCAAAAACAGTCCAATCCCAAGGAGGATGACCCCAGCAGCGCTTATCCAGGCCAGGTTCTGCTGGAACCAGTCGCTGAAACCGCTTCTGGGGCTGTCTTTTGAATCTGAGGCAGCAGTAGCCGAAATGGGAAGTTCCGCTTTGGCTTCTTCGATGATGGCAGGTTCGGTACGCAATGGTTGTAGGCGGAGTACAGGCAGGCCAAAACTCTCCTTAGCCAGGTTGCCCGAATTCCGCAGCAGGTGTAGTTTCTGACGTTTACCCTGGTACAACCGGCCAATTCCCGGTAGATCAATTGCTCCCGTGGTTTCCAACGATTGTCGGCAACGCTCCAGGAATTGATGGACAATGCGCTGAGCAACCTCCGTAGGCAAGTTGAAACGCTGCTGTACTACTTGTACCAACTCGGTAACATTCGTCGAAGGAGACTCCCGAAATACCGGTTTACGCTCCGGAGGCTGCACCGCTTCTCCGGAGGGTGCCAAATAAGCGGGTTCCTTCTTCAAGATCAACACGCCCATTCCGGGAAGTGGAAGCGATTCGTTCCACATTAAAAGATGGGCTAGGTGCCGACTAATATCCATCTCCATCGCGTACCATTTATTTTGACCAGTTTAAGCAAATTTATCCGGGTTATGCACAACCGGTTATTTATAAATTTAAGACTTTTATAACGGTATTCGCTTATCCTGGTTTTCACCCGTATCCAACTACAATCAACCTACTTATGCAGATGCCCAACGTACAAACTTTTGGTCTGGTGCTCTTTTCAACATTGGTCGCCACTATTATTCTTCTCGCTAATTGCCAGCCAGAATCATCTACCACTGATCTTGATGAAGGGGAAGCGCTGGCCAGGGTCTATTGTGTTTCTTGCCATATCTATCCCGATCCGGAGCGCCTGGATCGCTCTACCTGGGAAAATTACGTACTGCCGCGCATGGGCTACCTATATGGCATTTACGAAACGCCAGAAGAGCGCCGGCAGCTTTTCGAAGAAGGCATCGGCGGCCAGGCAGTAGTGCAGGAGAATGTATTCCCTGCCAAGCCTAAATTGGATTCAGACATATGGAAGAAAATCAAAGCGTTCTATTTAGCCAATGCTCCGGAACGCTTGAAATTACCCCCTCATCCGGAACCGGGTAATGCCGCCAGTTTATTTACTGTCAAAGAATCGCCGGTTAGGCTGTCGCCCCCGAGTGTAACACTAGCCAAGTTTACGGAAGACGGCAGTTGCTATATCGGCGATGCCAATACCCAAGCGCTGTACCGATTCAATAATCGATTGGAGTTCCAACAGGCTGCAAAAGTTGAGGAAGGTGCCGTCTCGTTGGAATCCCTCCCCGACCGGCTTTTGGTGACCGTGATGGGTTCATTCTCCCCCACTGACGCCCCCTCGGGCATGTTGTTGGAACTGCCGCTTTCTGCATCGGAAAAACCGCGACGGTTGATCCGCAATTTGCAACGCCCCGTCCATACTGCGCGTGCTGACCTCAACCTCGACGGCTTAGAAGACTACGTTATCTCCGAATTTGCTAAGTGGACAGGGTCCCTTTCCTGGTGGGAGCAATTACCTGATGGCGCTTTTCGACGACGAATGTTGCGCGATACCCCCGGCGCTATTTCCACGCACGTCGATGACATAGATCAGGATGGATTACCGGACATTATTGCCCTGTTCGGGCAGGGAGACGAGGGAATCTCCATTTTTTTCAACAAAAGTGGCGGACAATTTGTCGAAGATCGAGTGATTCGCTTCCTCTCCACCAATGGATCGGCTTCGATGCGACTAGTGGATCACAATGACGACGGCAAGCTGGATATCCTATACTGTAATGGTGACAATGCCGACTATCCACCCATCCTTAAACCCTACCACGGCGTTCACCTATTTGAACAGACCACCAATGGTCAGTTTGAAGAAGTGTTTTTTTATCCTTTGTTTGGTGCATATGGCGCCGTGTTAGAAGATTTCGACCTGGATGGTGACCTAGATGTGGCTGCTATTTCCTTCTTCCCCGATTATCGGCAGTACCCGGACGAAGGATTTGTCCTGCTGCGTAACCAGGGGGAATACGCCTTTAAACCGGAGATCCTTCTTCCGGCTGAGAAAGGCCGTTGGATTGTTATGGATAGCGGCGATCCCGACCAAGATGGGGATATCGACTTACTGCTTGGGGCCATGACCTTTGAGGTCGTACCGCCGGTTGGGCTTATCGAAAAGTGGGTGGCCGGTGGTTTGCCTTTTGTTTTTTTAGAAAACCAGACGAACCCTTAGGAGGCCCTAATACGTTGTCGAATCGCCGAAGCGCGGGCGTAATACCGTAAGGGATTTATGAGACGCAGCTTGAGGCTAGCACGCAACCACACCCGCGTATCACCTTCGGAATCGACGACCAGCAGGCCAATGCCGAAGTGACGGCAAAGCGTACGTAGGACCTGCTGCTGTTGTCCCGTAAGGCGATCCAGGCTGTCTTCCGAGCAGGCCAGCCACTTGACGTGTGCAGGATATTGCTCGATTTGCTTGATCATATCGGCCGTTTTGTGCCCGATATGATTGCGAGTGATGACTCCATAGGCTAAACTTCCCAATACAAAAGCACTTGCTGGTAGGAGGTATTGGAAATGGCCGTCATCCCAGCGGAACAGGAAAAAGAAGGCGCCGCTCAGGAAGGCGATCAGGAAGCCGGCGCGAAGGCTATTGACTACCCAAAGCTGCCAGCGCCAGGTAGGCCGAATGGCCGCTAATGTGCGGAATGATTTCGCTTCCATAGAAACCACAAAAACGCCCCAGAACACGTGGCGCAGCACAACCAGACCGTCGGCCCGGTACCCTCCGAAGTTATCCACCGTGCGAACTTCATCGTCGACAAAAATACGCCCGCGTCTGGCCCAGTGGTCGTAACGCTCCCGCAGATAGGCTAAAGCAGAACGTTGCACAAAAACTTCCGATAACCTGGACATAGCGTAAAAATTTGGCACAAAAGATTGTAAACCCGTGGCAATTTACAACAAAAAATTGTATTTACAACAATTTATGGTACAGCTTTTACCATGAAATTACCAGAACCGTTGCAACTTCAGGCCAAATAAGATCTTATATTTGGATAAAACCATAAACCAGCAAAATACATGGAGTTAGTCGATACCATTCAACGCACCCGTAGTGCCGAACTTTTTGAAGAAGCCAAGCAGTATTTTCCGGGCGGCGTAAATTCCCCGGTACGTGCGTTCAAATCCGTTTCAGGCCCGCCGCTTTTCATCAAGCATGGCGAGGGAGCTTACATTTACGATGAAGACGACAACCGGCTGCTCGATTTTTGCTGTTCTTGGGGTCCTCTGATCCTGGGGCATAACAATAAGCGAGTGCGCGAGCTGGTGATAGAGACCGTTGCCAACGGCACTTCCTTTGGCACTCCGACTCGGATCGGCAATGAATTGGGTAAACTCATTACCGACAATCATCGGTTTATCGAGAAAATACGCTTCGTGAGTTCCGGCACCGAGGCAGTTATGTCCGCCATCCGCCTGGCCCGGGGAATAACGGGACGTAGCAAGGTGCTCAAGTTTGAGGGCTGTTACCACGGCCACGTCGACTCCCTTTTGGTCAAAGCCGGCTCGGGACTAGCTACTTTTGGCGTAAGTACTTCGGCAGGCATTCCGCCCAGCTTTGCCCAAGAAACAATTGTCGTACCGCTCAACGACCGGAAAGCGCTGGAAGCTGCACTGGCCAAGCACGGATCTGACGTAGCTGCCATAATTGTAGAGCCGGTACCAGCCAATAATGGCCTGCTATTGCAAGATCCTTCCTTCCTGGAATGCCTGCGCATCAAGGCCTGGAAATACGATGCCCTGCTCATCTTCGACGAAGTTATCTCCGGATTCCGGGTAGGCTTTGAAGGAGCTTCCGGCCACTATAAGGTGCAGCCAGACATTCTTACTTTCGGCAAAATTATTGGCGGGGGTATGCCGGTAGGTGCCTACGCCGGTTCCGACGAAGTGATGAGCTATATTGCACCCGACGGCCCCGTCTACCAGGCCGGTACCCTTTCCGCCAACCCGGTAACCATGGCCGCCGGCTACGCCACCCTGCAACAACTACTCGAACCCGGCTTTTACCAGGCCCTGGAGACTAAAACTCGGAATTTCGTTCAGGCCATTCAGCATCACGCCCAGGGGCAAGGCTACGAACTAAACATTCAACAAATGGGTTCCATTTTCTGGTTAGCATTTAGCAATCAACGTATTATGGCATCCGATCAAATTCAGGCCGAAAAGATGGAATTCTTCAAGCGCCTTCATCACGAATTGCTACAACGGGGTGTTTATTTAGGCCCTTCCGGATACGAAGTCGGTTTTGTATCGGCTGCGCACAGTGAGTCTGACCTGGAGATAGGGGCCGAAATGATCAATGCGGCCTTGGATGTTGTCATGAAAAGTTAAACGAACGCTTTGGAAAATTTACGCAACAACAAACTGCGCCTACTCTCTTACGTCGTTATCGCCTACCTGTTAATGGCCCTAGCTTGGTGGTCGGTACTGCTATTTACCAAAAATCGCGATGCATTTTACGCCAAACGCGACCTAATGGAGATCGGCATGGCTGCCGAGGGGATCATCAACAGTCACGAAGCGTTTCTACAAACCGAGCGCTACCGGGAATTGTCCCGTCAATATAAACGCCAGGAATGGATGATCATGGGCGAAGCCGCCGTTTTTGCCGTAAGCCTGGTAATTGGAATTTGGTTCATCAACCGCGGATACTTCAAGCAGATGCTGGCTGCCCAGCAACGGCGCAATTTTTTGCTCTCCATCACACACGAGCTGAAGTCGCCTATCGCCTCGATTCGTTTGGTCCTGGAAACCATTCTAAAGCGCGACCTGCAACGCGACAAACTGGAGCAGGTCAGCCGCAATGCCCTGAAGGAAACCGACCGGCTCAACAATCTGGTAAACGACCTATTACTTTCTGCTAAATTGGAAAATGCCTATCAGCCGCACCGCGAAGACATCGAACTACCGGTCCTGATAGAAGAGCTCATTCAAAAGCTGGAGACCAAATATCCTCGGGCGGAATTCCGACTCCATCTAGGTGGACAGCCCATCCCCGCAATCAGAGCCGACCGCATGGGCCTCACCTCCGTGGCATTGAACCTATTGGAAAATGCCGTCAAATACTCCCCGGCGCCTCCTGAAATCGACATCCGGCTTAGCTACCAGGACCAACAATTGCAGCTGGAGGTTGCTGATCAGGGTATCGGCATCAATGATAAAGAGAAAAAACACATCTTCGACAAGTTCTACCGGGTAGGCAACGAAGACACCCGACGAACCAAAGGCACCGGTTTGGGTTTATACATCGTAAACCAAATTGTGCGGGCACATGGCGGGACGATCGAAGTACTCGATAATCAGCCTAGAGGCACGGTTTTCCGGATCCTACTGGATCCGGAAAAACTAAAAGGAACTACAACTGTTTCTTCCGCACCAGAATCGGCCCAGACCGATATTCCTAATCCGGTAAATTAAGCTTATGAGTCGTATACTGCTCGTTGAAGATGAAGAAAACATTCGGGATGTCGTGAAGCTCAACCTCGAAATGGAACACTACGAGGTGGTGACAACCGATAATGGGAAAGAAGCGGTAAAGTTTTTTCAGGAGCAGCATTTCGACTTGCTGATTCTAGACATCATGCTGCCTGAAGTCGACGGCATGCAGGTGTGCGAACAGGTCCGCCTCGTCAACCGAACAGTACCCATTATTTTTCTCACTGCCAAAGATGCTTCGGCCGACCGAGTTGCCGGCCTCAAACGCGGCGCCGACGACTACCTGACCAAACCCTTCGTATTGGAAGAGCTTCTTTTGCGCGTGGGTAATCTGCTTAAGCGCTCGGTTAAAGACCCGGTAAATACCCCTGAAGTCTATTCCTTTGGCAATAACCAGATCAACTTTGCCACCTACGAGGCGGAGGGCAACCCAGGAAAATTCACCCTCACCAAAAAGGAGGCCATGCTCCTGAAGTTGCTGATCGACCGCCGCAATGAGGTGGTCTCGCGGCAACAAATCCTGCAGTCGGTATGGGGGTATGATGTCTATCCCTCTACCCGTACGATCGATAATTTCATTCTTTCCTTCCGGAAATATTTCGAGGAAGATCCAAAGCATCCACAGTTTTTCCTGTCGGTTAGGGGCGTTGGATATAAGTTCGTGGGGTAGCCCAGGGGTCAGCTATCATGGCGTACAGGAAGCGTTTGTGTATTTGCTGATGGGCTATGATACCCGTTCTTGCTCCCTCTGAAGACGCTTAACCGTCTCCAGGGTTGCAGCAACCGTGCCGAAGGGCAGTGCAAATAGAAACCCTACGAACGTAAACAGAATCAGCAGGTAAACGATTCCGTTACCCACGGCCATCCAGCGGTGCCGGCGAACAAAAGCGATACTTCCCCGGACGCGAAAAAAGCGTTCCAGGGTGAAATCCATATTACCGGCGCCGGCGTAGTAGGCCTGAACCAGAAAGATCAATACGGTTGTTAGGGGTGTGAGCAAGGGGATCAAACCGATTAAGAAGAGAACAAAGGTTAGGAACAATTCGCGCACCACTAGGCGCAGTCCAATGCGCAAGCCCCGCCAAACATCACTTAGGAATTGCTTTGGATTGAAACCCGTACCGGAAGTCGAGCCGGTTACGTGGCGTTCGATGCGTTCCGACAAGGGGCTCATGAACGGCGAAGCCAATGCAATAACCAGTGCCTTGTACAGGATAAGCCCAACGACTACCACGAAAATACCGCCGAATACCCGGATAATTTGTTTGATCACTCCCTGGCCCCATTCAAACGGATAGATGGACATCACCCAGCCGGCGATATCGTCGGAAGCGTACCAGGCACCGCCAAAAATCAACACAGCTAGAACGAGACTGATCAAGGCCGGCACGAAAAAATAGCCCCAAAGATTCAATCGCCCGATAAGGGCGAATGCTTTGCCGTAAGCGGTAATGCCGTCGAGTAAACTCCGGATCATGAAGTGGTTTTTTCGCAAGGATCGAGCTTTTCCGCTCCGCCGACAAATGTATTCTACCGCAGGGCGTGGAAAACCGATCTAAAAGTCGCGGACAGCGATAAGCTCGCGCAATACGCCCCGCACGTCCTCGACGGAGAGCAGACTATAGCGCGCCCAGGAATTGCCCAGGCCCACCTTGATAGTAAAGGCTTCGCGCGGCATGGCTTTAAAGGTATCTTCGTCGGTGTGGTCATCGCCTACAGCCATCATAAAATCCCAGGGTTGCCGGTTGATCCAGTTTAAAGCCGACTTTCCTTTATTAACCCCCGCATTTTTTATCTCGACCACCTTATGGCCTTCTAACACCTGCAGGTCGAGGTTCGCCGTCAGGTACAACAGCACGTCGCGGAATTCCCGCACCCGCTTTTGCCCCAGATCCCTGTCGATGCGTCGGTAGTGCCAGGCAATAGAAAATTCTTTTTCTTCGATGAAGGAGCCGGGTGTGCGCTCGACCATATCTTCCAATACCGCCCGAATATCGTCTTTCCAGTCAATCGAAAGTCCAGGATTTTTGGCCCAATGCCCGTCGATCCGGGTCCAGACACCGTGCTCTGCTGCCATATCAATGGGCAGGTGGCCCAGCCAGGCTTGCAAGGTCTCCTTATCGCGACCGCTATTCACCACCAGGTGATTACCGGGTACTTTTATTACATTTTCGAGGAGGGACATCAATTCCTGGTCGGGCACTACCGCCTTGGGGTCAGGCTGGAACCCCATAAGAGTGCCGTCATAATCCAGCATGAGCAGACGCGCTTCAGCTTTGCCGTATTCCTGGTAGAGCGCTTGACGCTCCTGTTTGCCCAGCCGGATGCTATTTTCCTGTTTTTTCTGCTCCATAAGTTTACGTTGTTCCTGTATGAATGCGTTGGCCCAGATTTTGACGTTGTTTTTCTTCAGCTTGTTTTGCATACTGCGCAGGGCGGCTTCCTGTTCGGCTTCGGGCATGGACAAGGCCTTTTCAAGAGCACCGACCATATCGGCCATATCCTGCGGATTGATCAGCAGAGCTTCCGTCAGTTCGTCAGCGGCTCCGGCCATCTCACTCAGAATAAGCACCCCGCGCGGGTCGGCCTCCTTACTGGCCACAAACTCTTTCGCTACCAGGTTCATCCCATCGCGCAAGGGCGTAATCAGTGCTACTTCAGCGGCCTGGTAAAGCGCCGTTAATTCGCCGAAATCCAGGGAACGGTAAAAGTAGCGGATCGGCACCCAATCGAAGGTACTGAAGGCACTGTTGACTTCTCCGACCAGGGTATCAATATCGTGCTTGAGTTCTTGGTACTGGTCCACATTTGAGCGGGAAGGAACGACAATCATCACCAGCGTGACCTTCTCCAGATAGCCGGGGTTGCGATCCAGAAACTCGCGGAAGGCTTCGATGCGGGCCGGAATGCCTTTGGTGTAATCCAGACGATCGATCGATATGACCAGGCGTGTATTGGCAGCCAGTTGTTCGATCTGCGGATAGGACTTGACTGTGTCGGGATTCTTTTCCGGAAAAGCGTACTTTTCGTAGTCGATACCCATCGGGAACATGTCGACATTGACAAGCCGCTTGCCCACCGTTAGTTTACCGAAATAGTGCTCATATCCGCCAATGCGATAAACGGCACTTAGGAAATGCCGCATATACCCAAAGGTATGAAAACCAATTAGGTCGGCACCTAAAATGCCCGTCAGGATGGATTCCCGCCACGGAAGGATTCTAAAAACTTCATAGGAGGGGAAGGGAATGTGTAAAAAGAAACCCATTGACAACTCCGGAAAAGCTTCCCGGATCATGGCGGGCAATAACATGAGCTGATAATCATGCACCCAGACAAGGTCGGTAGGCTGAATGACCTGTCGTGCAGCCTCCATAAATTTTTGATTTACCTCCTTATAAGCGGTCCAATATTCGTCGTTGTAGTTGGTATATTGGGTGAAATAGTGAAAATGCGGCCAGACGGTCTTATTACTGAAGCCGCGGTAGTAGAGCTCGATCTCATCTTCGGATAAGAAGACCGGTACCAGATTATCTTTTTTCAGACTGGCTTTAACCGCTTCCTGTTCCCAAGGATCTGTGATCTCCCGGCCAGGCCAGCCAATCCACAGCTTTTCCCGGCTGGTCTCCAGAGAGTTTAACCCGGTGGCCAGGCCTCCGGCGCTCGGGTGGTAGATCATTTCCCCCTTCTCAACCTTATCGATTGTGACAGGCAGGCGATTGGAAATAATGACGAGACGAGACATATCGGGTGCATCATTTTTGTAAGGAGCGCAAATAGCACTTACGCCGGCACGATATCGTTAATATACAAAAATCACCCGAAGGTCCAGTACCCCTGTGCGCAATCGTAAGAGTAAACCCGGCAGCCGGTCAAGTAGTTTTCTTCTTCCGCCGCGTCTTGAAAAGCTCGACCGTTTCTTTTTCCTTCAGGAAGCCAAAGTCGACAAAAGCGGTCGATACGAACTTTTTGATATCCTGATAGTCTTTTCCGCGCTTATCGGTATACGTCTTTAGAAGCTGCTTGACGTACTTCATGGAGAGCTCCTTGAGGTCTTGGTTGAACTGCTGGTTATCAAAGATCCCCATGTAGATCGGATAGAGCTTGGAAATTTCGAACAGCTGCGGATAATCCTGAGGGGTGAGTGCTACGACCTGGCGACGAAAATAGTGATAGATGGTCTGGCGTACACAGGCGTTGATGGTAGAAAGACCCTCATGCAGGTTGTGGAACACTTTAACCGCTTCTTGCACTGCTTCATCTTCGATGCCGTCTTTGTGAATGCGGTCCATGAGCTCATAGTAGCGGGCCAGATCATCCTGAATATCGCGGTCCAGCAATCCCGAGAATTGAAGGTCAGCCTCGGGGGTCAAGTCAAGTTCCCTGCCCAAGTGAATTTCCTTGATAAAATCCAGGCCGCGATCCGAGAATACAGCGCCGGATGCGCGTTGCTCGTCCAGCAGATCGGCCATATCGGCCTGGGTCTCGGCGTCCAGATCGAAAAAGTAAGTATACAGCATCAAGATTTGCTGGTGTTCGGGTGTGCCTTTAAACGCCGCCCGGTTCAGAAAATTCTGGATGGGCTCATGCAGGCTCGCATCGTCGGTATCCAGGTTGATACGGTAGATGAGAAAGTGCTTAAGCGGATTGAAAAAGATCGGCAATTCGGAAAGATCCTCGGGAAACTCGGCCGTCTGAAAATTATCATTTAAAAACTGCCGCCGGTAGCGCATGTAGCCCATTTTGCGATCCTGCAGGTTACGGTAGCGCTCCAGCTTTTGGGATTGCAAAAAATAACGTACACGCTTGTTGTCGATCTCCGAAATCAGGTTGGTGACCCAAATATCGCTACTGAGTGCAAAACCAATCTGGATGGACTGGCCGATGCGCTTTTTCAGAATGTCGAAGTTTGCCGAATTGCAAATGGCCAGTAACACGTCCCGGAAGTGATCCTGTGGCCGGACGTATTTGTAATTTTCGTTGATTTCTCCTCGCAGTACAGAATAGCCGAGGATCTTGGGTAAAAACAATCCCTCGAAAGCCGGATTTAGCAATACCACCTCGAAAGCGATTAATTGCAAGGGATTTTCTCGGGCTACCTCCTCGTACAATTCGGCGATTTGCGGCTCAAACAGGTCCTTGAGCTGAATGAAATCGTCTTCCTCCTCATTTTCCAAATAGCTAGCCAGTGCTTCAGCATCCTGAATACTTGCTGCGATCCCTTCCAAGGCCTCTAAATATTTACTGTCCAGGTTTTGCATAAGGCTTAATATTTACGAATACTTCTTATCGGCCATTTTTTTGAGGCCGCTTCTAAAGAAGAACCTGATAGTGCAACTTAAGGCACTACCAGGTTCAATGCGTTCCGGATTGTCTGTGCGAGTAATATACAACTCCGGCAAGGGAGATCCAACCCTTACCGCCGATGTCTTACCCTATTATTTTTTGTCTTCTTCGGACTCATCTGTAGTTGGCTCTTCTTCGGCAGATGTTTCACCGGCTTCCGGATTAGCTTCTGCTTCAGAGCCTTGCTCTGCTTCGGGGCCCTCTTCCTTGGCGATGGGTGCTTCCACGTCGGCCTCGGCTGCCGCCAGTTCTTCTTCCGTTACGGTAGTCTCTTCTTCCTCTTCGGTCCGGGACGGCGGTGGCGGAGGCGTTCCGGCTACCATCGCATGAAACGCATTGGTTTCTTCTAAGGCTTGCTGGCGGCGTTCCGCAATGCGGGTTTCCTTAGCTTCTATCCAGGTTTCGTACTTCTTGTCTGCTTCCTCCTGGGTGATAGCGCCTTTCTGCACACCACGCATCAAATGCTTCCGGTAGTAAACCCCCTTGAAACGAAGAATGGCACGCGCCGTATTCGTCGGCTGGGCCCCTTTAATCAACCAATCGTACGCTTTGTCTCGATCAATATCGATTGTGGCAGGCTTGGTCATCGGATTATAGGTTCCGATCTTTTCGATAAATCGACCGTCGCGCGGTGCGCGCGAGTCAGCTACAACAATGTGATAAAACGGACGTTTTTTCCGCCCTCTACGCTGCAATCTAATCTTTACAGGCATCTGTTAAAATTTCAAATGTGAGGCATTACCCGCGTAACTTGCCTAGCAAGCGGCAGGTTTTTAACGGGCGCAAAGATAGGCGCTTTTCCTGGTAGGAGCAACCTTTCCTGATTTTTGTTTTTAATTCCTTCCATTTAGCAATCACATATACTTAACTTTATCATTGCTTCGTAATAGAAACGGTTCCTGCTGGATAAGTTCCCCGTGGGGGCCGAACATACATCCAAAAGCCTTCGCAAAGGCTATCCCAAAAATTATTACCTACCATGAAAAAGCACTACTTCGTTTGCGCTTTTACCACGGCTTTGTTGGCCACTTCCCTGTCTGCACAAGTCGAAATCAGCGGGATCATCAACCATTACACTGCCGTAAATGAAATCACGAATTGTAACAACAGCCTGGTGGTTTCGGATACCGCAGGATTCGAAGCCGACATGATCGTGCTCCTCTATCAGGCCCAAGGGGCTGCCATTAATACCGATAACGATGGAGATTTCGGCGACATCCGCCAGCTCCGCGGTGCCGGGTTTTACGAAAGATCGGCCATCGATACCATAATCGGCAACCGGATTTTTCTGAAAACCCAGATTTTACATGATTATGATCCCGCAGTAGGGGTACAACTGGTCACCGTCCCGGTCTACGAAGACGCAATCGTCGTGGACGTGCTGCGTGCCCGGCCCTGGGACGGACAGACTGGCGGCATCATTGCCTTGCGGGTAGACGAGACCCTGAACCTGTCTGCCGATATCAACGCATCGGGAGCGGGCTTCCGCGGCGGAAAAGCGGACCTAACTGCCGAAAATGACTGCTCTTTCTTTTCTAATGCCAATGATTACAGCTACGCCCGTAACGATTGGCGGGGCGGCGGCAAAGGAGAGGGCGTATCCACATGGCTTCCCAATCGGGAAAACGGCCGTGGCGCGCAAGCGAACGGCGGCGGTGGCGGCAACGACCACAACTCTGGCGGGGGCGGCGGTGCGCAGCTTACTGCGGGCGGCAAAGGTGGGGAAAACCGTCAAGGCGGCTCGGGCTGCGACGGCGAATTCCCAGGCCGGGGCGGAAAAGCCTTATCAACCAGCCCAGACCGCCTCTTTTTTGGCGGTGGCGGCGGCGCAGGGCACGAAAACAACGACGTGGGCACCGACGGCGGTAACGGCGGCGGCATCATCTTTCTCGACGTCGAGAATTTAGTAGCCAATAATTTTACCATCCGGGCAAATGGAACGGGGGCAGCAAACACCAGCGGCGATGGCGCCGGGGGTGGGGGCGCTGGTGGCACCGTGGTACTTGATGTGGCAAGTGTTACCGGGGAATTATTCGTCGAAGCTAGAGGCGGCGACGGGGGCTCTATCGACAACCGCAACCAAGAGCGCTGCCACGGCCCCGGCGGGGGTGGCAGCGGCGGGCGTATCGTCCTCACGCCGGGGCTGTTGCTCAATACTAGCCTGGCCGGAGGGCAGGCGGGCCGGTCGACCAATTCCATGAGCTGCGGCAACGGCACCAATGGCGCTCAAGCAGGTAATGCCGGTGAAATTGAAATCCTGCAAGGCATTACGCAGGGTCCGACACCAACACCGCTCGTCGTGATCGAAGATCAGCCCACTACCGTAGAAGCCTGCCTCAACCGCACTATCGAACTGCCGGTGCGGGCCAGTGGAACTGACCTAAGCTTTCAGTGGCAAATAGACGAAGGCAACGGTTTCGTCGACCTGACCGATGACCTGTTTTACCAGAATACTACTACTAGTACGCTTACTATCGCCAATATTAACCAAGGCATGCGGGGGCACCGCTACCGGTTGCGCATCGACCCGGGTTGCGAAGGGACCGTCTTTTCTGATGCTATCAAACTGACACTACAGCAACGCCCTATTGCCGGCTTTTCTTACCAGGCAGATGGGCGAATCGTCCGCTTTGAAAACACCTCAGCCAACAGCGAAAGTTATGTTTGGGATTTTGGAGATCAAAACAGCGATTCCACCGCTAATCCCGTCTATACGTTTGAGCACGACGGGACCTATACCGTGACCCTGACGGCAAACAACCCCTGCGGTAAAGATGAGGCCACCCTGATTCTGGAAATCCGCTCACCACCCCAGGCAGAATTCAGCCATGGAGACCTCAGCGCTTGCCAACCCTTTAACTTGTCATTCAACAGTTTATCGAGTGATAATACGGATAGTTTACAATGGTTTTTTCCAGGGGGGCAACCCGCTATTAGCAACGAGTCGGCCCCTGTGGTATCCTACGACAGCAGCGGCCTGTACACCGCTATGCTGGTCGCTGTCAATCCACAGGGGGTGGATACGTTCATCAAACAATTCGCGCTCAATGTTTTAGACGTGCCGCACAACAATTTCATCCTACAGACACAAGGTAAAACGCTTTTCGTGACCAATTATACGACCGGGGCCGATACCTACGAATGGAGCTTTGGCGATGGCGCCAGTAGCTTTGAAGTAGCGCCTTCTCATACCTATCTCAAAGGCGGCAACTACCGCGTACGCTTGCGCACCACCAACAGTTGCGGTGTAGACACCCTATCCCAAGCGGTTACAGTAGGCGAGCCGCCGGCCGCTCGCTTTTCCGCTGATCTTTCTACCGGTTGCTCCCCGGCTGAAATTCGCTTTACCAACCAATCGACCGGTGATTTCGAACAGCTGGAATGGTCTTTTCCTGGGGGTACACCCTCTACTTCAAATGAACTTAATCCAAGCGTCATTTATAGGCAGCCGGGCATTTACGATGTCTCGCTTTCAGTACGCGGTGCTTTGGGCGAAAGCACTATCGAGCAGCAGGCGTACGTACAGATTTTCCCCTTTCCTAAAGCCGCTTTCGACAAGACGATAGACGGGGCAGACGTACTGTTTTCCAACTACTCTTCCAATGCCAACCGCTATCTGTGGGAATTCGGTGACGGCAATACCAGTACGGAAAACTCGCCCCGCCATCGCTATGAGCGTTCAGGAGTTTATACCGTGGTCTTGAATGCTTATAATCCAGCTTGTGGCAACGCTCGCACCGAAACGATTAATTTAGTCATCTCCAGCGCCGAACAGCCCGATGCGAGCAAACTGTTGCGAATCTATCCGAACCCGGTCAGGAACCGGCTGGTGCTGGCACCCGACCGGGATTGGACAAAAGCCCTGGACGGACGCCTTTTCAATAGCCAGGGACAAGCCGTCCATTCTTTTACCCTTGATAGCAACCTGTTAACAATCGCTACTAACCATCTGGCACCGGGATTGTATTGGCTTCAACTGACCGACGATGAGGGTAATATTTACAGGAGTCCCATCGTAAAGCAATAACAGGATGAAAGTACGGCTTCCATGCCACCAAGCCGGGAGGTGGTGCTTCCCTAGTCATGGGGGCGATCGATTATTTCGGTATCCTCAGAGCGTTGGACATGGTCTACCCCCAGGCGTTGCAATAGCAACAGCAATAGCAACAGGATCAGCAAGAAAAGAATAAACCGCTCACGTGGGCGGATGAGCGGACGTTTGGAAGACTGTTGGTCATCGGACATGGCTAAATTGGATTTTACCTTAAAATTCGGCCCGGAACCGTAGATTAATCCGACGAGAAGTTAAGAAATTCGGAACAGCGTATTGCTGTTCGAAAATAGTTTTTATCCAGGTATTACCGGCCTCGTTCTGCACCTGAAGCAGGTTGAAGACTTCGAGGCTCACCCAGCTGTTGCGCGTAAACGAAAAGAGGTTCTTCTTGCCGGAGTCAGCAATTTTTTTATTCCACAGTTGATAAGAAAATCCAATATCCACCCGGTGGTAAGGGGAGAACCGGTAGGTATTGCGGTACACGATATTGTTCTCGGGGATGCCAAAGGGAAGTCCCGTACCCACCGTTAAGTTGAGCGACATTTTGAAGCGCTCGTTATTGCGTAAGTAATCCTGAAAAAACATCGACAGGGTCATAAGTTGGTCTGAAGGGCGCGGCACATCATCGACCGGTGTACCCTCTTCTTCACCCTGCTCGCGCACCAGATGTTGCACACCGTCCAAAGATTCACGAGCCCGCAAAAAAGAAAGGTTGATCCAGGATTCTGCATCTGGAACGAACTCGCCGTTCAACCGAAAGTCGATGCCCATAACATGGCCCCGGGCATCGTTCTCACCGGAATATCGGATGCGTACGTTCTCGATGTCGTAGGAGATGAGATCCCAAAGCCGTTTGTAATATACCTCCGTAATAAACCGGAACTTTTTGGGATTGCGTTTACCCATGTAAAAATCCCAGGTAAGGCCGCCCACGACGTGAGCCGATTTTTGAGCCTTGATTTCTTCGTTTAGCGTACCGTCGCGGCGGCGAAGCTCGCGGTAAAATGGAGGCTGCGCGTACAGTCCGCCCGCTAAGCGATAGGAAATGTCCTGCTTCAAATTGAGAGGCTTGTACAAAATTTGGGCGCGGGGCGAGACAACCAGCTCATCGTTGAGGTCCCAGTAGGTGGCACGCACACCGGCGGAGATCCGCCACTCGGCTTTATTCTCGTTGCGGAAAGAGTAAGTATTCTGGAAAAAGCCGCTGAAGCGATTCGAACGCAGGCTATTCTCAGATTTTATGGTAGAAAAGACCTGCACGGCTTCGGGGTCGTAAAGGAGAGAATACCCGGCGGAATCTAAACGCTCCCATTCATTGATGCGGTCGTCTATTGTTTCGTGTTTATACTCTACCTGCCATTGCAGAAAGTGGCTGCTGGTGGCATCGGGATTACGGGGAGCACCCTGAAGTTCGATACCGCCCCGGTGCTGCACATTGGTGATGTTGAGATCGAGAAAATTTCGTACGTACTGCTGCTGGGTACCATTACCCAGCTCGGCCAGCACTTCGCCAAATTGCTCGCTACCCAGGCCGGTCTCGATCTGACGCAGACTGTAACGCCCAATGATATCGAATCGCTCGTTTTCATCACTAGTAAATCGCGAAGCTAAGAATTTCAAGAACAGTGGATTGCGTTTGCGATCGGGGATGTACGTCAAGGACGCGCCGCCCATGGTCGTCGTGAAGTCATCAATCTCCTGACCCTCAAAGACGGAAAAAAGTTCTAGGGCAAAATTAATCAAGCCGAAGGCGGTACTGCGCTGCGTAGGCTGGAAGCGATAAACCGAGCGATTAAAGTTTCCGATGAGCCCCAACTGCCAGTCGCGATTAATATCATAGGTGACAAACGCCTGAATATCGGTAAAGTCGGGTACGTATTCCCCTTCTACGTCGAGGGTTCCCAGCAGGTAGCGCGTGGTTTTGTAGCGGGCGCCCAACAGGTAGCGCAACTTGCGATAGCTACTGTTACCGATCCGGGTACTCCCTTCTAGGTGGCCGCTGGCCCCCAGGAAACTACCGCTCACCGAGCCCTTCAGGGTATCAGGTCGTTTGTATTTGACATCCAGCACGGATGAGAGTTTATCTCCGTAGCGCGCCTCAAAACCGCCCGAAGAAAAAGAAATATTGCGAATAAGGTCGAGATTGGGAAAGGAAAGACCTTCTTGCTGGCTGGCTCGAATCAACTGAGGACGATAGATCTCGAAGTCGTTGACGTACACCAGGTTTTCATCGTAGTTACCGCCTCGCACGTTGTACTGTGAGCTCAACTCCCCTCCTGTTCCGCTACTGGTACCCAAGGCAATTGCCGGTAGTAAACTCTCCAGGTTACCGGTAGTGGTCGGGATGAGCTTCATCTGCGTCAGGTCTTCGGTAATCATACCTTCTTCCTGCAGTTTACTCGTACGCACGACGACTTCAAGGTCTGACTCGACGGGCGCCAGGCTTACATCAACCTGGCGATTCGTTCGGGCCAACATGGGTTCAATAGCCAGACGCGCTTCTTTGTACCCCAATCTGGAAAAAACCAATACGAAAGACTGATTGGCGGGCACGGAGATGCGGTAGCGGCCAGTAGCGGCCGTCTCTACCACCGCTGTGGTACTGTCCATAAACACATTGACCAGTTCGATGTATTCTTCCGTTACGGCATCGGTCACCCGCCCGGTAATGGTAGCCCGCCCCTCAATTTGAGCGGAAAGTGGCGCAAGGAAGCAGAAGCCAAAAAGGCAGGCGAGTAAAGTTTTTTTCATCATGGACCTTAAAATGGGTATGCAATCCCTCCGGAAACGCCTAGCATGAAGGTTCATTGCCGGTGAGGATTACTGTTGTCGTTCGGATGGCAAAAGTTTTAGTTAGGCAAAGCGAAAAAATTCGCGCCCGATGTCTTTGAAGCGGGCGATGGTTTCCTTCGGCTTATCCGACTTAAATACGCTACTGCCTGCTACGAGCACATCTGCCCCTGCTTCCAGGATCTTTTGCGCATTTTGTAGTCCGACGCCGCCGTCTACCTCGATCAGCGGGTTTACATTTTGTACGGTAGCCATATCCCGCAGCCTACTAATTTTGGGAATGGTGCGGTAAATGAACTTTTGACCGCCAAAGCCGGGATTGACCGACATCAGACATACCAAGTCGATGTCTTCCAGCAAATCCTGCAGGACCTCAACCGGGGTGTGCGGATTCAGCGCAACGCCCGCTTTAGCGCCCAAAGCCTTGATTTGCTGAACCACCCGGTGCAGGTGCGGACAAGCCTCGTAATGTACCGTAATGACTTCTGCTCCGGCCCGGCAGAAATGGTCTAGGTAACGCTCCGGCTCCTCAATCATGAGGTGTACGTCGAGCGGCTTACTGCACAACTGATGAACGGCTTCGACAATGAACATGCCGAAGGTAATATTGGGCACAAACCGGCCATCCATGATATCCAGATGCAACCAATCAGCCTGACTTTCGTTAATCATATTGATTTCCGACTCCAGGCATGTAAAATCGGCTGCCAACAGCGATGGGGCGATCAGATGTTCGACGCTCTGCATTCGCATGGCCTTTTCGGTGGGAAATGTTGGACTATATTCAGGTCTAAAGGTAAATAAAAAAACCGGTCAGGAAACCTAACCGGCTTTCAAAAGAGCTTTGAGAGGCTATCTACATACCAAAGGACGTCTCGTTTGACATCCAAAAAAATTCTTTATAGGATTATAATTTGTTCTTCTTTGTTGCTCGCCGGAAAGTTATTGGTCTTACTTGCCCGCTTACAATACAAAAGTCGCCATCCTCCAACCAAATTTATAGTACATTTAACCCTGTTACTGGATTTTTTATCTCGACCTATATTCTTAAAAAGTAATGATTATCAGCGATTTATATTTTTACAAGCCTGAATTTCTGAATCAGATGGCGTCCCCTTACCTTTTCTGCTCTGCGATTTATCGGCCTTTTTTGCAGAATTTTTTTGCACGTATGCGGAAAATAGCCCGAAACAGAAGGTGGAAAGGGGAAAATACGGGGTCAAATCCAAGGGTGGGTGGCGACTTTAGAAATCAGCAGTCATTGTGCGAGCAGATCTGACCGCTAATCTATAGGGGGTATGGAGTGCAATTTGAAGAGGAGGAAAAAAATGCCGAGATAATAAAAAAAGAGTAAAGTGCGAATGCACAATACTCTTCTTGAATGTACTCATGAGATTATAATGCTCAGCGTAATCATGTAATTTTTTTGCTTACAAAACTAAGCATGTAGTTTTCTGCGTCTGAATGGGATTATAACTCGTTGGCAGAGCCGAGTTGGAATTATAATTTGCTATTAGTGAGCCGCAAAATATGGGAATGCGGTAACTTTTTTTTGCGCTTCGTAACAAAAGTGGCCATTTCGCCTAGGCATTCGAAGTACATTTTTCAAACAAACTGGAAGACTTTACGTAAATTAGGATTGTTAAGGTCTTAGCGTACAATATTTTACAGCAAAAAAATTAAGCCCAACTGGAATCGATGAAGAAAAAAAACCACTCCATCAAACTGATCCATTATCTGGAATCCCTTTCGTTGGCCGACCGCGAACGATTTCAGGCATTTGTGCATTCTCCCTACTTCAATCAACATCAAAAGACAACCGAGTTGCTCGATTACATCATTGAGCACCTGTCCGGGCAAGCAGATCAGCTGAGCCGGGAACGCATCTTCGAGGCTTTGTTTCCCGGCGAGGAATATCAGGACCAGCAGATTTACAACCTGTTATCTTATCTGAAAAAATTGTACCAAAAGTTTCTGGCCCACCAAAACCTGGAGAAGTCACCGTTGATCGAACAACGGTTCACCCTCGAAGAAGCCTTTCGATTGAACCAATTTGACTTGTTGGACAGTCGCGCCAAAAAACTGGAAAAGCAGCTACAAAAGCTCGGCTATCGCGATAGCGAATACCACCTTACCCACTACCGGTTGCAGTCGTTGCTGGGTTATTACAGTGGCCGGTACAAAGACCGCTCCGAATCGACCAATTTCCAGCAGATGCTAGAGCACCTGGACCGGTTTTACATTTTGGAAAAACTGCAGAACAGCTGTCATCTTACAGCCAACATGCTTTTACTCAATTCGAACTATAATTTTTCCTTTCTGGACGAATTACTGACTTACCTGGATGCCCACCGGGCAGAATTTGCCGACGACATCGGCATCCAAATGTACCAGACCATCCTGATGAGCTTGCGAGAAGATGACCAGACGCAGCATTACCGAGAAATGAAGCGGCTACTCAATGAAGAATTTTCTAAGCTTTCGCCCAGGGAGGCTACCGACCTTTACAACTTTTCCTATAATTTTTGTATTTGGCAGATCAACAAAGGACGCAAGGAGTACTCAAAAGAACTCTTCGACCTGTATCAGCAAGCCCTAGAAACCAAAATATTGCTGGTAAACGGCCTGATCGGCGAATGGGATTATAAAAATATAACTACGCTGGGTTGCAATCTCGGGGAGTTTACCTGGACCGAGGACTTTATCAATGAATACCGGGAAAAACTACTGCCCGATAAACAAGAAAATGCCTACCGCTATAATCTGGCGAATCTGTATTATCACAAAAAAATGTACCAGGAAGCCCTTGATATATTGCGTTATGTAACTTTCACCGATTTTAAATACCACCTCAGTGCAGCTTTCCTCCAGATCCGCATCCATTACGAATTGGGCAACACGGAGTTGTTGCTCTCTCAGCTGGATGCCTTGAGGATTTATGTTATGCGTAACCAAAAGATGACTACGGACGAGAAAAAAGGGTACAATAACTTTATCCGCCTGGCCAAAAAGCTAGCCCTTATTCGCAACCAGTCCGATACGATACCGCGTAAACAGCTACAGGAGAAATTGCAAAACCTCCAGGAAAAGGTGAAGAAAACAGATCCGGTAATTAACCGGTTCTGGTTACTGGAGGAGACAGAACCGGTGACAACAGCAGAGCAGACAGTGGGATGGTAATAAAAAACGGCTGGGGGCCACCTGTCAGGTGCTAGTCTCCATTTTCACCTTCACTCGGCATCCACGTGGGTCACTTGGTCCTCTTCGAGAATGGGCCTGCGTTGGTAGCGCAAGAATAACTGGATGGTGGCCAATACATCTAGCTCACAATACCGGGTGATTTTCTCCATTTGGTCGCCCGACCAGTAAGCTTCCCCCACTTTACTGCCATCGAGCTCCGCTTTCGGGGATGGGAAATTCAGCAGCGCGGCGAGTAATCGCAAAGAGGTAAAGTTTTTCCGGTCGCCAAATTTCCAGTAGTCCATCGTGTCGAGTAAATGCTTGGTCTCCCAAGGTTTTTTCCCTGCAATATCCAGAAGCTGGGGAAAGGGTAACTGATGCACTACCATACGCCGGCACAGGAAGGGAATATCGAACTCTTTAATATTGTGTCCGCAGAGAAAGAATTGATTAGGGTCGGGGTAATATTGTTGCAACAATTCGCTAAAAGCCTCTAGGAGTTTTTTTTCAGAGGGATCGGCCAGCGACTTTAGGCGCACGCGCAGGCGATTGTCGCTTCGGTCGCGGTGCAATACGCCTACCGAAACACAGATGACCTGCGCGAACTCGGCAAAGATGCCGGCTTTTTCGGGATAGAGGTCGGCGACCAGTACCTCGTCCAGCTCTTCATCAGGCAAGCGCGTTATTTGTCTGCACTTGATACGCCATAGGGCTTGTAGTTCCTCGGATAGGTTGTCGTAGTTCGGATGCTCGGTAGCAGTTTCTATATCCAGAAATAAGACCCGGGCGATGTCGATACGGTCTATCATATTTTTATTTTATGGTAAGCTTCAGCCGAAATAATTGATTATTGGGCGTTTAGGCATCTTTGTCAAATAAAAAACAATTTTCTTTAGAACAAAGGCGTTCCCTTTGCGACGAATTTACGTCGCTAGGAAGGTCAAATTATTAAACAAAACTGATTTGTTATGACAAATTCTGGTGCACCCGGCGCTCCGACTCCGGGCGCTAATCCACAGCCGGAAAACAACAATTCCAAACAACGCCTGCTTGCCATTGCCGCAGCCGTAATCGTAATCCTACTCGGCATCAACATTTTCCTCTTGATCAACAATCGGCAACAGGCGAAAGCCAAAACGGAATTGACTACGCAGCTTGATGAATCGGATCAACTCCGCGCAGAACTGGAGAAAGAATACTACGAAGCCCTTTCCGAACTGGAAGAAATGCGCGGCAGTAACGAAGAGCTCAATGCTCTGATCGAGCAACAAAAGGCGGAATTGAAGGCTTCGAAAGACCGCATCGAAGGTCTACTGGCCAACAAGTCCCAACTGGATCGCGCACGTGCAGAAATCCGCAAACTCAACCAGCAGGTCGAGGGGTACGTAGCGGAAATCAATCAACTGCGTCAAGAAAACGAAATGCTGGCCGCCGAAAACCAAGAGCTGGCCGCCGCCAAGGAGAACCTGGACTCCACACTTACGGCCGTGCGCGTAATGAGTGCCGAAGAAAAAGCACGTCTTGTAAGCGAAAAAACCGAACTGGAAGAAACGCGTGCCCGCCTGGCCAAAAAGGTCGATGTTGCCTCGGTTGTCAAAGTCAGCCAAGTCGAAATAACTACGTACAAAGAGAAGAACAACGGCAAACTGAAGGAGAACAGAAAAGCCGATAAGATTGCCGAGTTAGAAATTTGTTTCAACACCACTGCTAACCAGGTAGCAGAAGCCGGTCCGGAAGAATTTTTGATTCGCATCATCAATCCGCTGGGTGAAACCATGGCGGTCGATGGCATGGGCTCTGGTGTTTTTACTAACAATACCACAAACGAACAGGTGCGCTACACGAAGTCGAAAGAATTTGACTACAACCAGGAGGCGTTGAAAGCCTGCACCAGTTGGAGCAGTGACCAACCCTTCCAGGAAGGCGAATACATTGTAGAAATCTACAACAAGGGATACTTAGCCGGTAGCGGAAACTTTAGCCTGAAGTAAATTGACGGTCTGCTCTATCCATTACAGAAAAGGCGTGGCTAGATAGCT
This sequence comes from uncultured Saprospiraceae bacterium, assembly GCA_964530825.1. Taxonomy (GTDB): domain Bacteria; phylum Bacteroidota; class Bacteroidia; order Chitinophagales; family Saprospiraceae; genus CAZHCA01. Next base: position 73,889 of record CAZHCA010000015.1, on the reverse strand, counting down.
GCGCCTTTTTTACTTGCTAAATGTACCGGTTGAACAATCCTACCATTCTCTAGTTCCCCTTTTAGATATTGACGTGCTAAATTTTCCTACGGCTCGCTATGGCAGAAGAAGACAAAAAGAAAGATTTCGTCAACCCGATCGACGAGGACAAGATCGCCGAAGATCCTCACCTCCTACCCTACGCACATACGGTTGGCGGGGCGGTTATCAAGCCGGTTGACAGAGGCAAGGTGAAAGGTCGTGCCGTACAATCGATGTACGAGCAGACGGATATGCAGATCGATCAGATTAAAGAGCAAATCGCTCTGCTGGCCGAACAAGCCAAGGCAATCCAGCGGCGGGTACAAATTTCGGAAAATATCTATCTGGCCGAAATGAATTTCGAGCCGTTAGTTGGCTTTACCTACCACCTTTATCAGCGTGCCAATCAGCAATTTGTACTTTCTATGGTAGGGCCCAATGAATGGGGTGCCCAACCACCTTACCGCTTTGTAGCTACGGCCCGCCTATTGGCTGATCACACTTGGGAAATTGTAGAAGAAAACCTGGAAGACACATCCGAAGATGCAGCTGATTAACTGGTGGTTCTGCCTGCTACTGCTTCCGTTCGTCTTGCTTGAACGTCCGGTAGAATGGGTCGATGGCAAAAAACACGACTTGGGAGAGATCCTTCATGGTCAGCCGATCGATTACGATTTCAAGTTCGTCAATCGCACTGGCGAGGATCTATATGTTGATAATGTACGCCCTGCCTGTGGCTGTACTATACCGCAATGGTCCCAGGAGGCTGTCCCCCCTGATTCAATCGGATATATCCGCATTCACTACGATGCAAAAGACAACGGTGAAATTCGAAAAAGTATAAAAGTTTTCTTTCGCGGTATCCGCCGTGCCGATAAGCTTACCCTCACAGCTTTCGTTTATAAAGAATAAAAACCCAAGGTCGATAAAATCCGGCCTCCCATCTATAGTTTGCGGGTATACCACAAGATCTTCCCCACAATTGAGTTATCTTTACAGATGTTTTAAATTGAGAACCATGAGCGTCTTATATTTTCTGCTGGCTTTTTACCTATTGACAAGCGTTGGCTTGTATTTTATTTTCCAGAAAGCTGGCGAAGCGGGTTGGAAGGGCCTAGTTCCCGGCCTCAACTTTGTGGTATGGGCCAAACTGGTCGGCCGGAAAGGTTGGTGGGCCGTATGGTTGTTGTTGCCCATTGTCAATATTTTCATCTGGGCCGGCCTTGCCATTAACATGGTACGCTCTTTTGGTAAGTATACTTTCTGGGATAGTGCCGCAGCCGTTGTCGCTACGCCCTTCTATTTTCTCTTTCTCGGCACCAGCAAGAAGGAAACCTACGGCGGTCCCACCCTTCAGCAGGAACGGGAATACAAAGCCAAACTGGAGGAAGCAAAGGCGAAAAACAATACACGCCAGCTCAAAAAGCTGCAGCAAAATAATCCCTACCATAAATCAGTAGTCCGGGAATGGGCCGAAGCCATTATCTTTGCCGTTTTTGCGGCAGCTTTCATCCGCATGTTTCTCATCGAGGCCTACGTCATCCCTACCCCCTCAATGGAAGATTCCCTGATGGTAGGTGATTTCCTTTTTGTCAGTAAGATGCACTACGGCATCCGAACGCCTCAGACCATTGCCATGGTACCCTTGTTGCACAATCGCATACCGCCCCTTGACCGCGAGTCGTACCTGGAGCAGCCCTCCCTGCCTTACCGCCGCCTACCGGCCATAGAGTCAATCGACCCCAACGACCCGGTGGTGTTCAACTATCCGGAGGGTGACAGCGTATACATCTTTCCATCACGTACCTGGAGCGTACACGATTACCGCCGTGGCGCCATCCCGAAACCTTTTGCCGACCGCATCCGGAGCGGTCGCGAACGCCTGGTTACCCGGCCAGTCGATAAAAAAGATCACTATATTAAACGCTGTATCGGCGTGGGAGGGGATACGCTCGAAATTCGCGATCGACAGGTTTATCGCAACGGCCAGCCCGCTGCTAACCCGGGTAAGATGCAGTTTTTCTACCAGGTTACCAGTCCGAACGGCCCTCTGAATACCAGAAAATTCGTGGAATGGGGCATTTCAACCGACGATGTTTTACAGGAGGAAGGCAACGACATGATTCTGGTCCTGACCGATGACCAAAAAGATAAGATCCAGGGTATGGATCCCGCCATTATTATTAAGCCCTTTGAATATGGCGCCCTGCAAAAAGAGCGCTATAAGGTAACCGTATTCCCGCACAGCGATCAATACTTCACCGACTGGACCATCGACAACTTCGGACCGGTCTACATTCCCGAAGCCGGCACCACCATTGAGCTAACTCCGAAAAACCTGGCGCTTTACCGGCGGGTAATTGAGGTTTACGAAGGCAACGAGGTGCGCGTCGATCAGGAACAAGTCTACCTAAACGGGGCGCCTGCCGACCGCTATACCTTCCGGATGAACTACTACTGGATGATGGGAGATAACCGGCATAACTCTGAAGACTCCCGTATCTGGGGTTTCGTACCCGAAGATCACGTCGTAGGTAAACCCTTGATCATTTGGTTTTCTACGCGGGAAGGGCAGATCGCTAAAGGCATTAACTGGCGGCGCGTCTTTAAGCCGGCCTGGAACATCTAACTGGCGATTAATTCCGGTCTTGCACCTTTTCCATAAGCTCTCCGTGCAAGTCTTCCAGATCCTGGTTAAGTGACCCCGTGCTGGGCTCCCAAGTCATGCTGAATTGTCCATCGACACTACGATAAGCAATAAATTCGTAGAGGTTGCCCGGCATTTCCTGCAGACTGCGGGAAGCGCTCCTGTCAATATTGGCTGCCTTCTCGAAACGCTTAAAAGCACGACGAGCATCACCGCGACTTAGAGCGCGCAGCTCTTGCTGATTCCCCTCAACATTGTTTCGCACGAAAAGCTGCCCGTTCTCCAGCAGGGTGTATTCCTTAAACGCTCCGGAAAAACCGCCGCCCCGGCCGAAGACCAGTTGCTTCTCAGGCAGGTCACCAGCATTGAATTTATTAGCCCCGCATCCGGTCAGTACCGCGATAGATAGGATGAATGCAAACAGGTAGAAGCGCTTCATTTTGATAAGTTTGGGTGGTTAGTTAATTGAAAATAGTTGTGCTCCAAATTTTCCCATCGCAAAATCGTAAAAAAACAGCGGTCGTCGGGTTCTATCGTTGTGCCAAGCATAATAAATCCCTAAATTGATAGCAATGCTCAATTAAAAGATTTTATTATGAAGCGTTTTTTATCCCTAATGATCCTGATGCTGGGTGTTGCCGTGGGGCATAGCCAGTGTCCGTATTCCAGCCACAAGGCCGAAGTCGCCGATAAGGCGGAAAAAAGTGCGTGTACCTGGAAGTCTTCCGAAAAATGCGAGGCTAAAGCCGGTACATTCGTAGCCCAGAGTTACTTCGACCAGGCTGAAAAGACAACCAAGCGCAGTTGTTCTTCCTACTTGAACTATTTAGACCAGCAAAACGCTGTAAAAGCTCGCCAGGCCGCGTGCTTCATTGCACGTGAAAAAACCCTTGCACTCCAAGAGACCTTGCAGAACAAGGAAAAGGTCTAACTACAAACAATACAATACCATTAGCGATTTACGGGCGTACCGGCACGGCTGGTGCGCCTTTGTTTTCTAAAGCAGTTAGCGCAGTACAGTCCTCCTATCAATATTTTCGGGTAGTTCTTAAATATTCAGTTCGGAGTAGGCCTCTCCATCGCGGTAGGCACGCAATACATGCCGTACGGTACCGGTCATATTTTTAGGTAGATTATCCAGGTAAAACCATTCGGCTTTCTTGAACTTATGGCGTTCCCGCGCTTTCAATTCACCTTCCCAACGGTATGCTTTGAAGTATAAGACAATCCGTACTTGCTTTTTCTTTACTTTGTGCAGGACATGCACCAATTTAAGATCATTGGGGTGGAGCACGATGCCTGCTTCTTCGAAGCTCTCCCGAATAAGAGAGTCTTTGGCCGTCTCTTCGTTTTCAATGGTACCGCCTACCAGGGTGTAGTTTCCGCCGTTCGGCTTAGTCTGCTTGAGCAGGAGGATCCGGCCCCGATCATATAGAATCAAACGCGCCTTGAGCGTTACCATATTTGACTGATCATTAGTTTAAGTGTGCGTACTCCGTCGCCTAATTATAAAAATCGATGACTGGTTTTGTTTGGGAAGTGATTTTGCTGGTGAGGACGGTTATCCTGCCAGATAAGTTGAAAAACAAAGATTAATTTATTGTTACCTTCTTACTTACACAGAATCTAAGACCACCTTCCCCCGAATCAGGGAGGTTAAAAATGATCATATTTTTTTATTTATTGAGGGGGGGTGATTATTTTTGTCTTATTAGAGTCTTAGAGTTCCCGTATGCACTTCTGCATTGATCACCCTAACGCACAGCAACCATTGGCAAAATGTAAGATACCCCGTGTACCATTTACACCTGAGGGCCTTCATTATTATGGCAATGTCTTTTTGTGTACCCAATAATGAAAACCATAGCTTATGTATTACGATAGCGTACTGCAAACGATCGGCAACACGCCGTTGATTAAGCTGAGTCGAATCTGTGCGGATATTCCGGCTACGGTCATGGGTAAGGTAGAAGCCTACAATCCGGGGCAATCCGCCAAAGATCGAATTGCATTGTACATGGTCGAGCAGGCAGAGCGCAAAGGGCTTATCGAACCCGGCGCGACCATTATCGAAGCTACTTCCGGAAATACAGGCTATAGCCTTGCTATGGTCTGCTCCCTCAAGGGTTATCGCTGTATCCTAACCGTCACGAGTAAGGCATCAAAAGAAAAAATTGCCTTGCTGCGATCCATGGGAGCCGAGGTAGTCGTTTGCCCGGCTGATGCTGCCCCTGAAGACCCCCGTTCCTACTATTCCCGGGCCGAACAATTAGCCCGGGAAACGCCCAATTCTTTCTACCTCGGTCAGAACTTCAACCCCAATAATGCCCAAGCACACTACCGAACCACCGGCCCCGAGATCTGGCGCCAAACCCAAGGCAAGATTACCCACTATGTTTGTTGCGCCGGCACCGGCGGCTCTCTTTCGGGTACTGCTCGTTACTTGAAAGAACAAAACCCGGATATTCAAATCATTGCGGTCGATGCCTACGGCTCCGTCCTGAAGAAGTACTGGCAGACGGGAATCTTTGATGAGAATGAAATCTTTTCCTATAAAATAGAAGGCCTAGGGAAAACCATCATCCCGGATAATGTCCATTTCGATCTTATCGACGATTTTGTCAAGGTGCACGATGCACCTTCTGCACTTCGCGTGAGAGAACTAGCCGCCAAAGAAGGACTGCTACTGGGTTATTCCAGCGGAGCAGCCTTGGAATGCGTATTTGAAATCCAATCAACCCTTAAGCCAACTGACGTCGTGGTCGTCCTTTTTCCCGACCATGGTACGCGCTACCTGGGTAAAGTGTACAATGACGATTGGATGCAGCAACAAGGTTTCATGACCGCCGAGATGCTGAATGAGCCAATTTCTTTTTACAGCTATGAATACCTGCGTAAACGCTACAAAACGTATTACCGAACCTACCGCATGAAATATAAAAAATACATCCGCCAGACACGAGAAACCTTAAAAATTTAATACTTGCTGCTAAATCAAAAAATGTCTTTTTTGTGAGCTTTCTTGAATTCTGAACTGTTTACTAAAGGTGAAAATTTACAGGATCCTTCAAACGTGACCCAACTATGAGTACGATCAAAAAACGCAATCAAAACTTTATCACCAACGACAATGAGTCGCCAGCTATCTTTAGAAATAAGTGGCTGGACAAGTTGACCCGGACCCATATCTCCATACCGGTCGGCTTGTTCTTTCTGTATGCTATTGCACTGATTTACTATACGAAGGTAGCGACCGACCTGACGAACATTCAGGTGGTACTGCTGTTTTTCGGCGGCTGGTTCCTGTTCACATTTGCAGAATACACCGTACACCGCGGTGTTTATCACATGGAACCCAATAGCCAGTGGCGCAAAAAGGTCGCTTACACCATGCACGGTATCCACCACGACTACCCGAAAGACAAGCAGCGGATCGCTATGCCTCCGGTACTGAGTGTGATTGTCGGCACGTTATTGTTGATTATCTTTCGCATCATCCTAGACAAATACTCTTTTGCCACTTTGGCCGGCTTCCTGACGGGTTATGCTTTTTACCTGTTAATCCACTACGCGGTGCACATTTTTCGAGCTCCCAACAATGCCTTTAAAGCGCTTTGGACAAATCACGCTATTCACCACTACCAGAATAGTGATATTCTCTTTGGCGTTTCTTCCCCGATCTGGGATTATGTTTTCGGTACCCTGCCAGAGAAAAAAGGTGCCCACGGCGTTGAGGTAAAGGCTTAAAGACGCCCGGAAGAAAATAGTAATGCGATTCCAACCGCGGTCGACACGAGCTTGCAACCTGGCGCAAGCCCGTGTCGGTCCCCTTCCACATAAAGCCCAAATTACCATGCGGATGCTTCCTTTCTGGGCGACGTCATTGCTTCTTATCCTCTGGTCGTGCCAAACCGACGCGCCCGAGGCAGCCGAAGATAACGCCACACCTGCGACCGATAGCCTGGCTCTACGCTACCAGGAATACCTGGAAAAGCGCCCCCTTCAATTTCCAACCCAGCAAGTAAAGGAAGCCGCTAAACTCCATCCAGTCGATGAGGCCCCTACTGATACGGCCTTCTATGTTTTTCGCGAAGCTCTGCGGGACAAGGTCCTACAAAAGGATGTAATTTACCTGCTCAGTGTGGTCGACCCCGAAGTGGCGGTGAACTTTGCCCTTGAACCGGGCCGCCAAGGATTTATCAAGGCCTGGGAACTCGATAATCCGGATGAAGTAGAGGCCTCTGAAGTCTGGCCGGTTCTGAACCGCTTGCTGTCCCAAGGGGGGCTCTTCGAAGATAACCGTACCAAGTTCTTTGCTCCCTACCCCTTTGCGGCCTGGCCAGAAGAAGTGCCCATGATCGGCAAGGGTGCCATAGTAGGAGCAGGAGTGCGCCTTCGTGCCGAACCGAGCATTCGGGCTAAAGTTATCGGCTCCCTCTCTTTCGATATCGTCGACGCCCGGGGCTACAGCACCGAACGAACTACTATTAATGGAGAAACCCAATCCTGGGCCCAGATACGCACTGCTAACGGTAAAGAGGGTTATGTTTGGGGTAAGTATTTTTGCGAGCCGTTAGGCTATCGAATGGGTTTTGAAAAAAACCCTGAAGGGAAATGGCGCATTGCTTTCATGGAAGCAGGTGATTAAAAAACTACTATGTCGCAACCAATACTCGACGAAGAGATCCACCAGCCCGAGCTGCCCCCGGATACTGTGTATGCCGCTTTCTGGCAACGGGCGCTGGCGACCCTGATCGACCTGGTTGTTTTCATCCCCGCCGGCGCACTTAGTCTGTACAATATCCTTCAATTGAAAATCCTCCCCTTGGCTATTCTCCTCACACTCGCCTTCCCCGTGTATAAGATTTTCATGGAATACCGCTACGGGGCTACCCTTGGCAAACGGGCATTGAGTTTGAAAGTTGTCGACCCATCGGGACAGCCCATCAACTTGGATCAGGCATTCCGACGATTCGCCCTCTACGCCACCGATACCATTACCACTATAATCACCTTGGTTAAGTTTTTCGCCCTCGATGCTTTCCAAGAAGTTCGGACCATGCCGGCGTACAGTCAGTTCTTGGAAGACTATAGCAACCCACTGCTGACCCAGGTTTCCGTATTTATCGTAGTAACTTCGATCATGTTTGTCATCATCGATGACAAAAAACAGGCCCTGCACGATAAGTTAGCGCAAACCTACTGCATCCGGACGTAATTTTTCTCGACCTGTGGGAGATAGATTCTTTTTTTAGGGTTATCTTTTGGCGGCATTCGTCATTCCGATCAATCCCTAGCACCTAACGCCATATGAATATTTTCGACACGATTTCCGATCAGATCGTCCGCATTGGCCAGTTAGCCGATAATCACGGCCTGCAGTCTGTACTCACGCACATTGAACGCGCCGGTTCGCTGCTCGAAACCGGCAAAGAACTGCAAGACGATCAATACTTCAACGATGTTATCTATCGCACCAATCAGGCCTACGAGGGTATCCTGAAAGAAGCGTTCGAGTTTTTATCAAAAGAAGAAGGCAACCGTAAGCGCCTGTACGATATCGAAAAGTACCTGTCCAAAGAGGAGGTTTTCTCGCCCCGCGTCCTTCAGCTTTTCCAAAATTACCGTCGCGAGTGGCGCAATGAATCCACCCATAATTATCAGTTATTCTTTAGCGACACAGAGGCTTTTCTGGCCATTATTTCCGTAACGGCGTTTGTACACGTACTCTTGAACCAAATCCTGGAAGAGTTGGCGGCTGGCATACAAGAAAAGGCTTTGGAGGATCAGCCCGTAGTCCTCAGCCAGGAGCGCAGCCTGATGGAAGACCCTTGGGCCGTGCAGCTAGGTAAAGCGGTGCAGGCGTTTGCGCAGTCACCTGCTTCTACACTCGACCCCGACGATGCAGAAGCGGAAATGGCTGGCAAATTGACAGCATTTTTCCGGGCTAGCCTACCGACGCTGCAAGTAAAGCGCCAACCCATATTCAACCTGGAAGATCACCAATACACGATAGACCTCATCTTGACAGACACCAATACGCAACAACAATGTGCGATCGATATTAAAAGGGGTAGCGGTCCGATAGCGGCTTCCTCCTTACCCTCGCAGATGGATACTTTTTTGGCCAAGGTAGGGATGGAGCATGGCCTCGTTATTGTCAAAGGCACCGGTCCGGTAAAAGACTCCGATGAGGCCCTCTATTTTCAGACTACCAGTAACCGCACGGTCGTCCTGGTTAAAATCTAATCGTTTTTAAGCCGTTCCCCTTTGGGGTCGGTCCGGCAAAATAGGCGATAACATGCTACTGATGACGACGACCAACGCGCACCCGATTAAGTTGAGCCAAAGGTAGGCCATACTGATGTATCCTTGACTGTCGAGAAAAAAAATAATCAAAACTATGATTTCGCTGAGGACCGCCCCCCAAAAAACGGCGCGGCCCCCGATTTGCTTCAAAAAGAAAGCAACAACAAAAATACCGAGGATGACGCCGTAAAAGAGGGAGCCTACAATATTTACCGCCTGGATGAGGTTTTCGAACAAATCTGCCAATACGGCAAATAATAGAATGACGATACCCCAGGCGATGGTCAGCCAGCGCGATGCCTGGAAGTAATGTCGATCAGTCTGCCGTGTCACAAACGAGCGCCGGTAGATATCGATGACAGTAGTGGTGGCCAGGGCATTCAATTCCGAAGACGATGACGACATCGCTGCTGAAAAAATAACCGCCAGCAGCAGGCCTACCAAACCTATCGGAAGGTAGGTCATCACAAAGGTGATAAAGACGTAATCCGTATCATTAACCTTGGCCAGCGGATCTTGCAGGAGAATAAGCGAATCGACCTGGAAGCGCAGCGCATCCTCGGTAGCTTGCAGAGCGGCAATACGCTCCTGCGTTTCGGCTACCTGAATCTGGTCATTGTCACGTAGTCCGTTGATCAGATTACTGATTTCGGCCTGTCTGGCAGAGAAAATATCGTCGTAGGTGGCACTTAGTTCATTGAGTGCGGGTTCGTATTCGGTATTTTCCAACTTCTCGCGATTAGCTTCATTGAAATGGATGGGCGGTTGGTTAAATTGGAAAAACAAAAACACCAATACCCCTACAAAGAGCACTAGAAACTGCATAGGCACCTTGATAATTCCGTTGAAAAGGAGGCCAAGACGGCTTTCCGTCAGGGATTTTCCTGACAAATAGCGTTGCACCTGGCTTTGATCGGTACCGAAATAGGATAAAAAGAGAAATACGCCTCCTAACATGCCTGACCAGAAGTTATACCGGTTTGATAGATCGAACTCAAAATCGACCACCTCGAGTTTTCCCATTTTTCCAGCTACACCCAGCGCCTCGTTGAAGCTAATCTCCTGTGGCAAGCGAAATACAATAACCGTGGCGGCAATGAACATACCGGTTAAAATGATGATCATCTGTTGTTTCTGGGTGACGCTCACCGCCTTAGTGCCTCCTAGCACGGTGTAGAAAATTACAATTCCGCCGATCAGGAGAATAGTTAGGCGCAAAGGCCAGTCCAGTATGGAAGAAAGGATGATGGCTGGTGCGTAAATCGTCAGCCCTGCGGCCAGGCCACGCTGGATGAGAAAAAGCAGGGCCGTAAAGGTGCGTGTACGCAAGTCGAATCGCCCCTCCAGAAACTCGTAGGCAGTGTACACCTTGAGCCGGTAAAAAATGGGCAAGACAAAAACACTCAGGATGACCATGGCGATCGGCAGGCCAAAGTAAAACTGGGCAAACCCCATCCCATCTTGGTAGGCCTGTCCGGGCGTCGATAAAAAGGTGATTGCGCTGGCCTGCGTTGCCATGATCGAAAGTCCGATTGTCCACCAGGGTAGGTCGCGATCGCCCAGCAAGTAGCTCTGCACATTATCTACTTTGCGGGTTCGCCAGACGCCATAGGCCACGATACCTAACAGCGTGCCTACCATAATGATCCAGTCAATAAGGTGCATAGGTCGTTATTTGGTTTAACAGATGCAGTGCTTACGCGTAGGTGCGTGTCAGCAGGTAAAAAAGAGTAATTATAAAGGCATGAAAAAACAGGACAAATAGGTACATCTGCTTCCAGGTCCTGAAAATGGGTGGCCTGCCCTCCTCTTCATTGCGATCGCGCTTTTCTGTTTGATGGTCCTCTGATGTGGGTGCCATAGCAAAGGGTTTTGCCGCTAAGCTAGTTTTTTCCATTCTGGTTGATGGAAATCAAATTGGTGAAAAGACGATAAGCACCAGGCACGCCAGCCGGCAATTCCCGGAACCAGGAGTAACCGGTATAGATATAATACCCCTTGCCGTAAGCAGCCACCAGAAGGCCGCCGTCTTTAGGTGACTCGCCAGGATCATTCGATGATAAAATGGCTTGGTATCGATCGTCCCATTCGTCGGGAAAATACAGCCCGCGCTCCTGTACCCAGCCTTCAAAATCGGCCTGTGTAATTTTGTTTGGAAAGTTTAAAACCGGATGCTGAGGCTCCAGAAAACGCACCTCCGCATCTTCAACCGTCACTCGGTCGCGTGAAAGCTCCAGTGGGTAAGGTCCCATATCTGCATCGTCGATCTTTAAGCCACGCGTCGTATTGTACTGGACGATCATCGTACCGCCCCCCTTGACATATTCCATCAGGATGGGTTGAATAAAACGCATCCGCTCTAGAGTATTGTAAGCACGAACGCCCGTTATAACGGCATCGTACACCTCTAAGTCTTCCAGCGTGAGGCGTTCCGGGTCTAAGAGATCGACCTGGTATCCGATTTGTTCCAGGTTGGCGGGGATATTATCGCCGGCCCCCATGATGTAACCTACACGTTCGCCGGCCTTTTGCAAATCGATGCGCACGACTTTTGACCGGGCATCCTTCAGTACGGTTTGCGTAGGTATGTGATCGTACTCGATGCGCTGGATCGACTGGCGATAACTTTTACCGTCCATCGTGGCCAGCGCCTGCAATTGACCAGTAGACTGACGGTCCGGAGGCCTAACCGTAAAAGTAACTTTGGCCTCTTCCCCTTCCATATCCAGCGATACGGGATTGCTGGCGGGAGTCACTTGCCACCCTTCCGGTGCTTCGACTATCACATCAGCTTCAACCCGGGGCCGGCCGGCTTGCACCGTTACCACTATTTCCTGGGGGGCTGAATCGGAAAAAATGCTGATATCGGTTTCGATGTTCAGCGTAACTGGGGGAATAATTTCAAAAGGCCGGTACACCTCACCGTCCACTGGATCGGTATATTTATAGACTACCGGATTTTCGTACACCAAAGACCGGCCGCCTACTTCGACTTCGTACTGCACTATTAGCGGCTCGGGGGTCTCGGGCATCCCGATTAAGCGCGGATCGCTCACTTTGTACATACCCAGGCTGCCTTGCTCGCGCAGCCAGTAAGGAGTGGTGTAGGGTAGATCCTCTGGAATTCCGACCGTACGGTACCACTGGTACGACCGGTTGCTTTCCAGAGGAAGGTTATACACAGAATCTACCCCCACAGCTGGCACTTGAATACGCTTCAAAATCACGGGAATGTCCGAGCGGTTCACAACTTCGGAAGCTAGCTCAATGGGGTCGCCAGGTACGACGGCAGATTCTTCAGCTACGGTTTCTAAATAAAGCCCCAGGCAGGCAGCAATCAGCTGCTTGGTTTCTTCCAGCTTTTTATCCCGCCAGTAGCCCTTCGGTAATGCGCGTATGATACCGTAGATCTCCAAAAGCTGCGGTACGCTGGCCGCCGGTTGGTCGTGCTTAAAGTCGGCTTCTAGCTGATCGACCAATTTACCGACCGTAGCGCCTCCCGGTACACGGGTCCAGGTAGTATTGACGCCGGCAAATAAGTTTTCCGGCTCGCCGGACATAGAACCGTCAACCAGCTCCAGGTATTCCATATCGCTGCCGCGACGCCCACCGGAACCGAAGCCCTGGCTCTTGTGCATGCTGCGGCTGCGCGCTGCAATTTCATTATTGGAAAGGCCGCGCAGTGGGTAATAGGTACCAGCATCTACACTCACCATGTTTGATTTATCCGCTTTTGCAAAAGCCTCGCGGCTACCATAAAACCACCAGGAGGTATTGAAAAAAATCCGCTCTGGCTGCCAGGGTTCGACATATTGCAGTTGATCGGGGTAAGCCTTAGGATCGCCGGCCAGCTGAAAGGCCTCGACCGAGAGAATAGCCGATGCCGTATGGTGCCCGTGCGTGCGACCAGGCGTGCGGTGATCGAACCGATTAACGATAATGTCAGGGCGCCATTGGCGTATGCACCAGACCACATCGCCCAGGACCTGCTTTCGGTCCCAGATCTGAAAGGTCTCGTCGGGATGTTTGGAATACCCGAAATCATTGGCGCGGGTAAAAAATTGAGATCCACCGTCGGTCCGGCGCGCCGCCAGTAGTTCCTGTGTGCGAATCAGGCCCAGCAATTCCCGAATTTCGGGACCGATCAGATTTTGGCCGCCATCGCCGCGGGTAAGCGATAAATACGCAGTCGCTGCGTGCACCTCGTTAGACAGGTAGCTAATAAGGCGGGTATTCTCATCGTCGGGGTGAGCGGCAACGTACAGGGCAGAACCTAAAAAACCTAGTTTTTTAATCCCGCGATGGATGTCTCCCGAGTGCATCACCTCGGGTTGTTGCCCCCACAGCGGAGCTGTAATCGCTAGACCGATCAAAAACGCGAAAAGGTGAACAGGGCGGAACATGGGTCTTCTTTTTATTTCTTCAAAACATTTTTCTGACAGCAGGAAAAGTGACAAATAAAAGCAGCCCTTTCCAGCGTGCACAAATATAGAAAGTTGCGACAGGCCAAAGGGTTTTCCCGGCAGCCAAATTCCGGATCTTCATACTGAACCAGCCGCAATCGGTAACTATTCAGCTATCATGTTTCATGGTAAATGCCTAAATTTACTGCTCTCTACTATGCATAAATCCTCCGTATTTATCAGCTAACCACCTAATTATCAAAATTTTATGGCAAGGCCAACAATTAGGCGCAACCGAACCGGATGCCTGGTTAGCCACGGCAGACGGAGCCAAAAATAAGAGCATGAGTGAGTATACCAAATACGTTTGCATCCACGGCCATTTTTACCAACCTCCGCGGGAAAACGCGTGGCTGGAGACCATAGAATACCAGGATTCGGCAGCTCCATTCCATGACTGGAACGAACGCATCAACTTCGAATGCTACGCCCCTAACTCTAGTGCGCGCATGCTGGATGAGGAGGCCCGCATTATCGATATTGTCAATAATTACGCTCGGATCAGCTTTAATTTTGGTCCTACCCTTTTATCTTGGATGGAAAAGGCCGATCCGGTCACTTACCAGAATATTATCGATGCCGACCGCCTCAGCCAGGAGCTCTACCAAGGACACGGCTCGGCGATGGCGCAAGTGTATAACCATATGATCATGCCCCTGGCCAATGCGCGCGATAAAGACACGCAGGTCTACTGGGGCATACGGGACTTCAAACGCCGCTTTGGCCGGCGGCCCACGGGGATGTGGCTTGCCGAAACGGCCGTAGATACGGACAGTCTGGAAACACTTGCCCGCTACGGCATCGAATACACGGTACTGGCGCCCCGGCAGGCAAAAGCCATTCGCAAAATTGGCGCTTCTGACTGGCAAAAATTACCACCCGATAGCGTCGACCCCCGCAGGCCGTATTTGTGCCCGCTCCCCTCCGGCCGCTCTATTGCACTCTTTTTCTACGATGGCGGGCGCGCTCAAGAGGTTGCATTCAAGGGGCTCCTGAATAACGGCCGACATTTTGCCGAACGCCTGATGGATGGTTTTGATCCCATTGACCCCCATCCGCAACTGGTCCACATTGCCACCGACGGGGAAAGTTACGGGCACCACCACCGCTTCGGAGAAATGGCGCTAGCAGCCTGCCTGCGGACAATTGACGAAACGCCGGGTGTAGCCCTCACCAATTACGCTGCCTATCTCGATAAGTTCCCTCCCGAATACGAAGTCATGATCCATGAGAACTCTTCATGGAGTTGCGTGCACGGCGTAGAGCGCTGGCGATCCGATTGCGGCTGTAATACCGGTGGCCGTCCAGGATGGACGCAGGCCTGGCGCCAGCCACTACGCGAAGCCCTCGACTGGTTGCGCGACAAAGTGGTCAACCTCTACAACCAACAGGCAGAACAACTGGTGCAAGACCCCTGGGGCGCCCGCAACGAGTACATCCGGGTAATCCTGGACCGTTCTCCGGAGAATGTTGATCGATTTATCGCCGAACACGCTAAAAACAACAACGGCGGCGTAGATGTCACCCAAATCCTAAGACTGCTGGAGATGCAACGCCACGCCATGCTGATGTATACCAGTTGCGGCTGGTTTTTCGATGAAATCAGCGGGATCGAGACCAACCAAATTCTGCAATATGCGCACCGGGCCATCCACTACGCCAAGCAGGTCTCTGGCGTAGACCTTAAAGAAAAATTTGTTACACTTCTTGAAAAAGCCCCGAGTAACCTATTCGAAAACGGTGCCGAAAGTTACCTGCAACACGTCGTACCGTCGAGTGTCGATCTCTTTAGGGTGGGCATGCATTACGCAGCGACTTCCCTGTTTGAGGATCAGCCCGAGAATATGGAGTTCCTCAATTATTCAGCCGACAGTGAAGTATACCATCGCTACCAGGCCGGCGACCAAAGGTTGGCGCTGGGGCGTACGGTAGTACGGTCGAAGATTACTCGGTCGGAAAAGACTTTTAGCTTCGCTGCCCTCCATCTGGGGCAACAAAACGTGATCGGCAAAATATCTTTGCAGCTAGACCGGCATACATTTGATCAGATGGTCCAAGAGATCCTGCAAGCGTACAAACGCACCGACCTGGGGCAGGTCATCGAGATCATGCTACACTATTTCGGTGAGCGTACCTTTTCTATTTGGCAACTCTTTACCGATGAAAAACACCGGATTTTACAGGACCTTACCCAGCGTAACCTTGGCTTAATCGAAACGGCTTTTCGCGAAATCTACAATGATAATTACCAACTCATGACGAGCTTCCTGAATAGCGACCTGCCGGTCCCGGAAGCTTTTCGCAGCGCAGTTGAGTTTATCATCAATCACGACCTGTTACTGTTTTTCACCAATGGTACGAAGAACATCAGGGACTTACTTTATCTATCGGAAGAGATCCGGAAATGGCGCATTCGATTGACCAATGAAGCCCAGCTTCAACTTTCGATTAGTGAGTATCTATTCCAAGCGATCCAGGGACTGGACGCTGCCGAGGATCCGGCAAAAAAGCTGGCTGAAGTAAATCAGGTGCTGGAGACACTGCAAGGGATTGACTTGGAAGTCAATTTTTGGAAAAGCCAAAACTCCTACTTTTCTCTGTACAACCGCTTGCGTGCAGAAGGCAAACTAACCGGCACCCACAACTGGGAACCCGGCTTTTACCAGCTCGGCAACCTGCTCAATCTCAAATTGCAGGAAGTTACCGTTTAGCAAAAAAGGAAATGCCCGTAGCGGGCATTTCCCCAATGTTTAGCTAAATCAAATCTATATTTTGGCGCTCCCGGCTCAGTTGGAAAAGGAGCGCTTTTGTTCTTCCTGGTTGCGAACGATTTGCTGGTACAACGCCTCAGGGGTAATTGCGGCATCTACATCTTCTTCCTCTCCCTGAACCTCTTTCACGAAGAGCTTGGGGTTGATATAATCATAGTCGGCCTCATCGTATTCGTAGATCGACCAGCGGCCCCATTTGTATTCCAGAGCGGTCAGGTTTTCGACCCAATCCCCTGAATTCAGGTAGGTAACTTTTTTATCCTCCACATTCACCGACCGCATCTGCGGTCGGTGAATGTGGCCGCAAACCACGTAGTCATAGCCTTCGTCGGCAGCTAGTTGAATGGCCGTATCTTCGAAGTCGCCGATGAACTTCACCGCCTCTTTTACACTGTTTTTTACCCGCTTGGCAAACGACATACGCGAAAGCCCGAGCGCCACACGAACTTTATTGATAAAGCGATTAAGCAGGATGAGCGTATCATAGCTCTTACCGCCCAGCTGAGAAATTACGGGCGAATAATTGATGACTAAATCGAAAATGTCGCCGTGAAAAATCCAGTAGCTTTTGTTCTTTAATTTGAGCACCAGTTTATCCCGGAGGTGAATATTCCCGGACGAAAAATCGGAGTATCGGCGCAGTGCGTCATCGTGGTTACCTGTTATGTAGTAAACCTTAGTCCCCTTGGAAGCCATCCGCAGAATGCGCTGAATGACCATGAGGTGCTCCTTGGGAAAATACCGCTTCTTGAACTGCCACATGTCAATGAAATCTCCATTTAGGATCAGCGTACCTACTTTGATACTTCTCAAGTAGTTTAGCAGTTCCTTTGCGTGGCAGCCGTACGTTCCGAGGTGCACATCTGAGATTATGACAATATCTAATTCCCGTTTCATAATTTGACCTGCCTTAAAAAAATCAATCTGCCCAATTCAATAAGGTAAATCTCTTCTTTTCTTGTAAAGTACGCGTAAACTAGTAATTATATAATAATTAAAGCCATGCACAAAGGCAAGCCAACAATCATATTTCCATATCGACCGAAAACAAAACACGTGGAAAGTGCAGGCCGGCATCCACACGGGGCTCTAGAATGAGCGTATCAGGGGTTAGGACTCGCACATGGGAAAGCTGTTGCTCACCGGTCCAATTCATTCGCAGCTCTCGGCCGTTCCGGTTCAGGCGCCAAGTCCCTTCCTGCTCCAGATCACCGATGCGATACACGAGCTTTCCCTCATCCTGAAACTCCAATATACCCTGGGCTAAACTATTCAGGATACTTTCCATGTAGTTGACTTCCGAGGCACTGGCCCCTTCTTTTTCCATCAAGGCTTTAGTAGCCGCCGCATCGTACCGCCAGGCTCCGATTAAGCGCTCGGAATGGCGGTCCGGGCGGCAACTTAGAGAAAAAAGCATTAGCGTCAGGATAAACGCGGCACGCAACATAATTGGTCATCGTTTAATTAGCAAATTTCCAGGATATTCCGAAACGCAAACCGGAACCGGTTGACTGCGGATAAAAGGGTACCTGGTAAAACAACTCGTCGGTAATGATCAGACGCGTCATGTTTTCCCAACGAAAGAAGGCCCTGAACTGACGTACCCGGAGACTGATGTACCCGTCGATGGAAGGATAAAAGGCAACCTCTTGTTCATCCTGCAGGTGAAATTGGCCCGTAAGCGGATTGTAGTAATCCGCAAAGTAATCCGTATTGTAGCGTAGATCGGCTCCAAGCTGCACGTTTAAAGCGCCAAACCAATAGCCCTGGTAAAACAGGCTATGCCGGCCGAATAATTGCGGAACACGCAATAATTCCTCTGCTGAGCTGGCTTGGAAGAGCAAGTGATTATGTAAGTGAAAGGCGCCCAGCCGAAAATTTTTTATCACAAAAAGCTGGAACACACTGATCGGGGTTCCGGACTGCTGCGGGACCGAAAGGCTGTCGTAGTAAACATAATCATTGAGAAGGTGATAGCTACCTTCTACGCGAAGCTTCCATGCCGGCAGGTCATAGGCACCGTGAATGGTGGTGGATAAAGTCTTGCCGAAATTGTTATCCCACAACGATTGCTGCGTCAGGTACAACTGATCCTCAACCAGTGTAGGTTGGTAGAGTTGGCTGATGAGTTCGCCTTGGAGCACACCTACCGCTCCTAAATCCAGCCTCAGTTTGCCCGATACCCGGTAATCGCCGGCATTGTCGAGAATACCTAACCGTCCCTTAACCTCAAGCATCAGGCGCCCGACGAGTGGTTGCCGCCAGTGGCCGTGAAGGAATAAGTTTTGCAAGACCGTGTCACGTGATTCTAAATCCACCCAGTGGAAGGTATGTGTTAATCCCAATCTCAACACCGATGGGGCCCCGGCTGGACGATCGTGCTTCGGAGGCTCGGGCCGGTAGGTCATGAGCTCAAAAGTGTTCTTCAAGAAACGGTGCTCCATAAACCGTCGCAGTCCCCGCGGGTCAACTTGCAGGTTGGGGAAGAACCCGGGCTCGGGATTGGCGTCGGCGTATTTATAATTGTGATCGCCCCAGGTGAGGGCGTGTTGGACTTCATACTGCTGTACCTCCGTTCGCTGGGGGGGACGCAATTTATAGAGATGAAGGTAGCGCAACTCGTTCACGCGGTATAGCGTACTGGAAGAGTCGGCCAAAAAAACCTGTGCCGAGCCTGGTGTAGCCAGATCACCTTCCGTGGTGGGTGGTTCGCTGATACCACCGTTGTCTTCCTGGTTGATCCTGTTGAAGGCAGCCGTAAGGTAGGCCTGGTAGCGCAGCGTGTCCCGGCGAAAGCTGAGTCCGAAAGCCAAGGCATTATTTTCCCGGCGCTGATTTGGAAATTGAACGCGTGCCCCCCTCTGATTGATCCGGCGGTAGTCGATCGATAGTCCCAGCCCATCACGGAAACTGCTAGCGAATTGGCCATAAAAAGTAGCATTCGACTGGTCTGCCCCCTGGAAATAAGCTAGGTTGGTAAAAGGGCGCTGTAGACGATAGAACGGCAATTCAGCACTTAGGGTCGTATAAAGGTGATAAGCATCGAGCAACCCAGTCACCACGCCTTCCCGGTCCGGCGGCGTAAACCGAAAAGGTTGGTGTGCCGTACCGATGGCACCCAGGTTTTTGTATTCCGGTGTTTGGCGTCGAACGGGATCAAACTGGTGAAAATGATGCCCCAGCAGAGAATCCCGGAATGGGGTTTCCTCGTAGTAGGTATCTGGAAGGTAATAAAAAACTGGAAATGTATCCCGCTCCACCTGTTGTTCTAACTGTTCTGGATTCCGCAAGGAGTCGGTTTCGAAATCTTGCGCGTACCCCGCTTGTATCATGCACAACAGCAATAACAGACAGCCCGAAAGATATGCTCCAATTTTTCTCATATTAATCTTCGAGCAGAGCCGGGCTCATACCCATGCTGGAAAAGCCGCCGTCGTGGTACAAGTTCTGCATTGTCACCGCCCGGGTGAAGTCTGAAAACATGACCACACAATAATCGGCACAGGATTCCGCCGATGCATTCCCTAATGGCGACATTTTATCGGCGTAGTCAAAGAAGGTATCAAACCCTTTGACACCTGATCCGGCAGTTGTTTTAGTGGGCGATTGGGAAACCGTATTGACGCGTACCTGTTTCTTACTAGCCCAGTGGTAACCGAAGCTCCGCGCAAAAGATTCCAGTAAAGCTTTTGACTCGGCCATCTCGCTGTAGTCGGGAAAAACCCGTTGCGCTGCGATATAGGTCAATCCTAAAATGGACCCGCCCGCTTTCATGGCATCCAACTTCCAAAGCTGCTGCATCATTCGATGAAAGGAAATGGCGGAAATATCAAAGGTCTTTTTCATCCATTCGTAATTCAGGTCTGTGTAGTCCTTCTTCTTACGAACGTTGAGCGACATTCCAATGGCATGTAAGACAAAGTCGAACGGGCCACCCAGCGAATCCATGGATTCACGGAATAGCTTTTCCAGATCTTCGTCACTGGTGGCGTCGGCCGGGATGACTGGGGCGTTCAGGCTTTCGCCCAGCTTCTGGATTTCGCCAAAGCGCATGGCCACCGGTGCATTGGTAAGGGTGATGCGGGCGCCTTCTTCCACGCAGCGCTTGGCCACTTTCCAGGCGATGGACTTTTCATCAAGGGCTCCGAAAATAACGCCGGTTTTACCGGCCAACAGTTGATTAGCCATATCGTTGGTTCTTGCTTTTTGCAGATCGTTTAGCGGGCCAAACTTAGTAACTCTTTGGCATTTTCAATAGCCGAATCCGTAGGCGGATGTTGGCTCAGCATGGTGGCAATCACCCGGATGCGGTCTTCCTCTCCCAGAAGACGAACTTGGGTCAGGGTTCGATCGTCCTTGGTTTCTTTAAAAACAAAGTAATGTGCTTCGGCCTTTGATGCGATCTGGGGTGAGTGCGTGATCGAGACAACCTGGTGCTCATCGGATAAGCTACGTAATATACGCCCCATCTTAATGGCCACATCGCCAGAAATACCGGAGTCAATCTCGTCGAAGATCAGAGTGGGTAACGGGATAGCCGACGCCACCAATGATTTGATCACCAGGGCCAGACGGGAAAGCTCGCCTCCCGAGGCCACGTCTTTAATCGGTTGAGGCCTGCTGCCCTTGTTGGCAGCAAAAAGGAAGGTCACCACGTCTTTTCCGCTGGGTCCCAACTCCCCAGACGCTTCCATCACGGCTTGCAGTTGAGCGTGCTCCATGGCCAGCAAGCCCAAACGCGCTTTTACCTGTTGTTCAAAATCGGTCAAGACGCCGGCTCTACGTTCGCGTAGCTCCAAGGCGCGTTCTTCCAATCCCCTTGCTTGTTGTTGCAGCGCCTGTTCCAGTTTGGCGATTTCTTCGCCCTGGTCGGCGAAGGCTATCAACTGGTTTTGCATGTGGTCGCGCACCTCCAGAAGGGCATTCACACTGTTTACCAAATGTTTGCTTTGCAGGCGGTTGAGCAGGTCGAGCCGCTGTTGGACCTCGGCGGTTCTCCCCGGATCGAACTCTACCCGGTCGGCCATTTTTTCGCATTCGCTTGCAATGTCTTGTAGTTCGATTAAAGCCGACTGGAACCGTAGAGACAGGGCATCGAGCTCGGGATTGATCGACCGGAGTTGCTGCAGGGAAACGCCGATCTCCTGAAGTTGATCCACAACGGCCTGCTCACTCTCAGTAAGTTGATGGCGGGCAGCACTCATTGCTCTCTTGATATCCCCGGCACTGTTCAGCATGCGCTCCTCCGATTCGAGGCGCTCCTGCTCTCCGGGTTGCAAATCCGCCGCTTCTAGCTCCTGTAGTTGAAACTGAAGGAAATCGTACTCCCGGGCAGCGCGCGCATTTTGTTCGCGTAGCTCTTGCAACTTACGTTGGTCACGGCGGTAGTCGCGATAAGCTTTCTGGTATTCCAAAAGCAGCATTTTATTGCCGGCCAATGCATCAATCATTCGTAGTTGAAAGGATACGTCGTGAATATCGAGGGTATCGAATTGTTGGTGTAAGTCGATCAGTTCGTTGCTCAATGCCTGTAGCACTTTGAGCCTGACAGGCGTATCGTTCACGAAAGCCCTGGATTTACCACCTGGAGCAATCTCGCGGCGCACAATGATTTCCGGAGCATAATCGAGTTCCTGTTCGGCAAAAAAAGCTTCCAGGCCATAGGCTTGGACATCAAAAAGCCCCTCTACAATACATTTTTCGTTTTCCTGATAAAGGGATTTGGTGTCTGCCCTCTTGCCTAAAATTAGCCCCAATGCACCGATGAGAATGGATTTACCGGCACCGGTCTCGCCCGTTATGATGGTAAGGCCATCGGAGAACTCCAGGGTTAGCTCCTCAATGATGGCGTAATTGCGAATGTATAAGCTCTTAATCATACGCCGCTGGATGTAAAGTTTTACCCTTGGATGGTAAATTTAAACGCATAAAAATACTTTATTTATAAGTCAGTAAACAGAAAATTTCCGAAAGGATCTGACATAAACGCTTTTTCACTGTTTAGATCCCTAACTGCCAAAAGAAGACTAGATAACCCTCAACCCTTGTATTCATGAAATGCTACTATTATTTATTGGCCATTGTGCTCGGACTAACGGCTTGCCAAAAAGACTATTCCGATGACTGGAAGCCTTTAAACTTGCTGGAGTATGGCCTTCCTGTCACCTTGCTGGCCCCCGACAGCGCCCAAGTGGAAGTAACTGACCTTGGCCTGCTTCAGGATGTGAAAGTAGAAGGTAAAGCGGACGAGAACTACTCTATCCAGATCTATGCCTCTGAAGCTGAAACCAACGACATTTCCCGCCTAAAAGCCGATCAATTGACTGACATCAAAGACAACCGCTTGTTTTCCCGGATCGTGCGCGAGGAAGAACAAGGATTTATTTATGAAACCCGGATTGACAGCAGTTTCTTTTATAGCTTCCGTTACGTACACGTAAAAGGCGACAAGGAGCTTATCTTCACTACTGGCCTAGCCGATACCTATCAGTTGGAAGAAGTGGAGGCCATGTACAATGCCGTGAAGGAAAATAACCCATAAATAAAACATCCCAATTTTTCAATAGAAAATTTGGGATGTTCGGGGTTGCAATTGATCGACTTTTAGGTTTCTTTCAACAATTCAAAGCGAAAAAAGAACAAAATCAATAGCAAAATAGTCATGATGATCATGGGGCCTTGAGTTTTTGTTCACAGGAATAATCAATTTGACCGATCTACATCTTCCATGGGTAAATGCCGGGGATTAAGGACCAGTCTTTAACCCGTGTACATCTTGCAAATGTTAAAATTATAGTTTTTTAAAACAGAGGGCAAGCGGATTTGGAGAAGATCTTGTTAATCGGGAGCGGTTTTACCTACCTCCATAAAAAACCACCCTGGGTTTTCCCAGCGTGGTTTCTTTTTTTGAGACGTCATTACTGGTTTACTTGGCTGCCTGGTAACGTTTGTTGACTTCTTCCCAGTTGATAACGTTGAAGAAAGCATTGATATAATCGGGGCGGCGATTCTGGTAATTCAGGTAGTAAGCATGTTCCCAAACATCCAAACCTAAAATAGGCATGCCTTTGTTTTCGGCCACATCCATCAGCGGATTATCTTGGTTGGGTGTCGAGGTGATGAATAATTTGCCGTTGTCGTTGACGCAGAGCCAGGCCCAACCCGACCCGAAGCGCCCGGCGGCAGCTTTGGCGAATTCATCCTTAAAATTTTCGTAAGATCCAAAGTCCCGGTTAATGGCTTGGGCGATATCGGAACCGGCGGGCAGATCGCCACCGCTCGGCGACATGATTTCCCAAAATAAATTGTGATTGTAGTAGCCTCCGCCATTGTTACGGACCCCCGTGCCATGCTTGGAAACGTGGGCCAGAATGTCTTCTATTGCTTTCCCTTCCAAATCCGTCCCTTCAATCGCAGCGTTTAATTTTTTGGTGTAACCGGCGTGGTGCTTGCCGTGGTGAATTTCCATGGTTCGAGCGTCAATATGGGGTTCTAACGCATCGAATGCATAGGGCAAGTCGGGAAGTGTAAAAGCCATAAGGTGTGATTTTTGTTGAATAAAAGCTAGTTTCTCAAAACTGTTATATTTATCAACTGTAAAACGTCGCGCCAACTAATTAGTTTAAGGGCTTTCGGGCAGATTGCCCCTTCTTTCCGCCAAACAAAAAAGCCGCATTGTTGGAATTGGAGGGAAATGGAATTGTCCTAAATTTGAGCATCTTGTTGAACCACAAAAGCTAACTGATGAACTTTCGCAAAGAAAAAGATAGCCTGGGCTTCGTCGATGTACCGGCCGAAAAATACTGGGCAGCCCAAACCCAGCGTTCCTTGCAAAACTTTAAAATCGGAGGTCAGCAAATGCCCATTGAGATCATTCGGGCCTTTGCTTACCTGAAAAAGGCAGCAGCCATCACCAACCGGGAGGCGGGCGTCCTATCTGCCGAAAAGGCAGCACTAATTGGCCGGGTATGTGACGAAATCCTGGCCGGCAAGCACGACGATCAGTTCCCGCTGGTGGTTTGGCAAACCGGCTCCGGAACCCAGTCCAATATGAATGTCAACGAAGTTATCGCCAATCGTGGGCATGTTTTAAATGGCGGTCAACTCACCGACGACCAGAAAGCGCTCCACCCTAACGATGATGTCAATAAATCACAATCTTCAAACGACACCTTCCCCACCGCGATGCACATCGCTGCTTACACCATTCTGGTAGAGGCAACCATACCTGCGCTGGAGCACCTGCGCGACGTGCTTACCGATAAAGCCAAAGCTTTCCAGGAAGTAGTCAAAATTGGCCGCACCCACTTTATGGATGCTACGCCGCTTACGCTGGGCCAGGAAATAAGCGGTTACGTCTCGCAACTCGATCACGGTCTGCGCGCCATTCGCCATACGCTCGATCACCTTTCAGAGCTGGCACTGGGTGGTACTGCAGTTGGTACCGGCCTCAACACCCCACCGGGCTACGACAGACAGGTCGCTCAGGAGATTGCCAAGCTCACCGGATATCCCTTCCGGACAGCAGAAAATAAGTTCGAAGCACTGGCCGCACACGACGCTATCGTGGAGGCCCATGGCGCCCTCAAAACGGTCGCTTGCGCCCTGATGAAGATCGGCAACGATGTGCGCATGCTTGCCTCCGGACCGCGCTCCGGGATCGGTGAGATTCTTATTCCGGCCAATGAGCCGGGCTCAAGTATCATGCCGGGCAAAGTCAACCCCACCCAGGCCGAAGCCCTAACCATGGCGATGGCGCAAGTAGTCGGTAATGACGTAGCAGTGAATATCGGAGGGATGACCGGCCACTTCGAGCTCAACGTATTCAAGCCGGTGATGATTTTTAACTTCCTGATGTCGGCCCGCCTGATCGCCGATGCCAGTAATAGCTTCAATGAAAATTGCGCCCAAGGTATCGAGCCTAATACCAAGCGCATACAGGAGCACCTCAATAATTCACTGATGCTGGTGACGGCGCTCAACACCAAAATTGGCTACGATAACGCTGCTCAGATTGCAAAAAAAGCTTACGCGGAGGATACAACCCTAAAGCAGGCTGCCATTGAGCTGGGATTAGTAACCGAAGAACAATTCGACGAATGGGTGCGCCCTGAAGACATGACGGGCGGGTTGAAGGGATAAACCAAAAATCATCCCGAGGATCAGGTGATCACTCGGGATGATTGTCGCTATGTTACAAGAAAGTAGTAGTGTTCAAAACTAAATCAGCGTCGGTACTAATAGCGATTATTCCGGTAGTCGCTATCGCCACGGTTATAACGCGGGCGATACCCGCCACCACCGCGATTACCGCCACCTTGACGACGATTGCCGCGATCTTCGGCTTCCTTCACGACTACGCGCTTGCCATCGATTTCGCTGTCGTTTAATTCTTCAATGGCTGCCCGAGCGTCATTATCATCGGGCATTTCAACGAAGCCAAAACCTCTGGAGCGACCAGTCTCCCGGTCCATAATAACCTTGGCTGAACTCACTTCACCGAATGCCTCAAATGCGTATCGCAGGCTGTCATCGGTCGTGTCATAGTTCAACTTTGCTACAAAAATGTTCATTACTAAAAAATTATAAGAAAGTGAAAAAATGCCTACTTGGGAACTTCCCATCGCTTGGTAGACACCATGCTTAAGGCCCGTCCGGATGGCGTAGAGCCGTACTTTTTACCGCCCCCTCAATACCGAACCACTGACCGGTCAACCCATAAATGTTTGGAAGCTGACCATTAACGATTCAAGATAGAGAAAAAAAATCAGGGTTGTCAATGGGTCGGTAAAATAAAAATTGGTAAGGAGCATATCAGTGCGACTGGAATTTTTCATTAGGGAAATGTAATATTGATAGCATGAGGTATTATCAAAGCTGGTCGGTAAAAAACAAGCGCCTGTTTATTTTTCTTTTGGCCTGGTGCAGCCTGTCGTTGCTCTTCTGGTTCTCCCTGCCGACCCCGCTACTAGACGTATCGTACAGCACCGTACTTACCAGCCGCAATGGTGAATTGGTAGGTGCAGTCGTTGCGAAAGATGACCAGTGGCGCTTCCCCCCTCCGAATGCACTTTCTGAAAAGTACATCACGGCCCTGCTCACTTTCGAAGATCGCCGCTTTTTTCAGCATCCCGGTGTCGATCCTTTGGCAATCGCTAAAGCAGCCCAGCAGAATTTAAGTGCCGGCCGTATCGTTCGGGGCGGTAGTACGATCACGATGCAACTGGTCCGAATGACGCGGGGTAATCGTACGCGAACGCTTTGGGAAAAGGCAATAGAAAGCATACTGGCGCTGCGCTTGGAATGCACCTACGACAAGTACGAGATTTTACGCCTGTACGCCGGCCACGCGCCCTTCGGAGGAAACACCGTGGGGATTGGGGCAGCCAGCTGGCGTTACCTAGGTAAAGTCGATACCAATCTTAGCTGGGCAGAGGCGGCAACCCTGGCGGTTTTACCCAATGCACCGGCGCTCATCCATCCAGGACGCAACACCGATGCCCTTCGGCAAAAACGCAACCGCTTGCTCAGCAGACTTCATGCGCAGGGCCATCTCGATAGTCTGGAGTGGCAGCTGGCCACCCAGGAGCCCTTGCCACAGCGCCCCCGTCCGATGCCTCAGATTGCCCCTCATTTCGTGCAATTTTTACAGCAATTATCTACCAGTACCGCCCCGGCTTACTTACATCAGACGACCATTGATGCCGCTTTACAGCATCAAATCAATCAAACCCTGACCCGCCATCACCGGCGCCTGAAACAAAACCTCATCCACAACGGGGCTATCTTGGTACTCGATTGGCACTCCGGAGAAGTTATGGCCTACGCGGGTAATGTACCCGATCTTTCATCCGACCATTCACCGGCGGTGGATCTGATCCAAGCCCCCCGAAGCACGGGGAGCATTCTCAAACCGCTTCTGTACGCCCTAGCCTTGGATGATGGGATCATTCTTACTCATAGCTTATTACCCGATATTCCTACCTACATTAATGGTTATCATCCGGAGAATTTTCACCAAGTCTTCCAGGGAGCAGTAGGTGCCAATCAAGCGCTGATCCAATCCCTCAATGTACCGATGGTCCATCTGTTGCAGGATTTTGGTCTGGAGCGTTTTCACTACTACCTGCCGTGTTTGGGGTTGCATACTTTCCAACGGCCGGCGGCTGACTACGGCCTGACGCTCATCCTCGGAGGAGGGGAAACCACTCTCTGGGAAATAACTACCGCCTATGCTCAATTGGCCCGTATCGTCGATCGTTTTGAACGGTTGAACAGTACTTACGAACAGCAGCCTTTCCGAAGGCCGGTTTATGATATGAACCAGCCAAACTGGGACACGGTCGCGAACGACTTTTCGGCAGCACCAGTGATCGGAGCCGGAGCTATTTACCTCACCCTTCAACAATTGACCGCCCTTCGGCGCCCCAACGAACTGGGCCAGTGGCAACGATTCGGCTCCAGACAAGCAATCGCATGGAAAACTGGCACCAGCTATGGTTTTCGCGATGGCTGGGCGGTCGGTTTGAACGGCCGCTACGCCGTTGGGGTCTGGACAGGTAATGCCGACGGCGAGGGGCGCCCCGGCCTTACGGGTTTGCGCGCTGCTGCACCCTTGCTTTTCGACGTATTCGAATTACTGCCCAGCGGTCCATTCTTAGCTGCTCCTTACGACGACTTAATCCAGGTGAGCACCTGTAAGACCTCAGGTTGGAAAGCCGGCCCGTTATGTCCCGTAGATACGATCTGGTCGCCGCCAGGAGGCAAGCGCTCGCCTATCTGTCCTTACCACCGGCGCATTCATACCACTCAGGATTCAATAGCTCGGGTGCAAGCAAGCTGTTACCCGGCCTCGAAGATTCGGCACCTTTCCTGGTTTGTTTTACCGCCCGCCATGGCCAGTTACTATCGCAGGAAATCACCTTCCTATCGCGACCTTCCTCCCTGGAGAAAAGATTGCCGCCCGGCAGAGATCCCAAAAGCGCCCATGGAGTTGATCTATCCGGCGGTATCATCCAGAATCACTATTCCCCGGCAACTTAATGGTAACCTTTCGAAAACCGTTTTCGAGGCGGCCCACCAAAGACCAAAGGCACAAATTCATTGGCATTTGGATAATGATTACATTACCAGTACGAAATTCTTCCACAAGATCGAGGTCGAACCCGCACCCGGCTGGCACCGTTTGGTACTGGTCGACGATGAGGGCTGGCGCGTAGAAAGAAATTTTGAAATACTAGAAAAGGAAAAATAAAAAAAGCTCCTACATCAGGGGAAGCAAATCAAATGCAGGAGCCATCAACATACTATGAGAAAACTACATCAGTAAAATTAAGTGCTTTAGGCTTTTCTAATGGGTGTATTTACGTAATGGAAGAAGGACCCTTCGAATGGGTCGGTGCAACTTAGAAAGTGGTAAAATATACGGTGTCACAGAACGGAAGCCCTGAAAATAAAAAAGCCTACACCGGCTATAGGTGTAGGGCAATTAAACATACTATGAGAAAACTGGTACAAAGGTAAGGTACCTGACGGTTCGAAAAAGCGGCAATTAGGTAATGGTCCAGAAAGAAAGGGAAAGGGGAATGCAGTCTTATGGAAAGGAAAAACAACACCCCGCCAAAAATGACGAGGTGCGCCAACACAAACATACTATGAGAAAACAAAGATGATCGAACAGTGGGACCGCTTCATGAGCAGGTTAAAAAAGCTGCCTCTGTGCGGTCTGCAACCTCCTATGAAGGTTCGGTCACTTTGTAATACGGACGGTTCGGCGCGGGGTTGCGGAAAAACAATGATTATTTATTTTTTTCGCATATAACTTTCACTTGATTTGAATTTCTACGATCGGTATTTTTATTTCCACCCGAGTGCCTAACGGTTGGTGGGTTTGATCGTTTTTTAGGTCGATGGTTTTCACAAAAAGGCCTTTGTCTTTGGTCTGGTGCAATAGCTCCAGCCGCTTTTCGGTAATACTCGTTCCCCGGGAGCGGTAATTTTCAAACTGCAGGTCTTGCAGTTGGAGTGTTCTTGCCTTTTCTCTTCCGATGCCATTATCCTCGATCACGCACAGCACGGTATCCTCATCGTCGAGGCTAAAGCGCACCTGGATGAAACCATCTTTCTTGGTTCGCAGTCCATGCTCAATGGCATTTTCAACGTAGGGCTGTACGATCATGGTCGGAACCCCCATGATATCCTCCTCAATATCATCATCGACCACGATTTCGTAGCTGAGCTTATCCTCAAAACGCAATTTTTCGTTAATGTAGAGATAGTCGTTTAAAAACTCAATTTCTTTTTCTAACGAAATGATTTCGAGTTCGGAGTACTCTAGCCCTTGCCTCATCAGCTTGGCGAATTTAGCGAGGTACTTAGCGGCATTATTGGCCTCGTGCGAAGTGATATAATTTTGGATACTGTTTAATGCATTATAGAGAAAATGCGGGTTCATCTGAGCGCGCAGCGCTTTCAGCTGGAGGCGGGTTGCCTGCAGGCGCAGGAGTTCTGCTTCTTGTTGGCGCTTTTCGGCATCGTATTTGACCTCTAGTTCCAGTTGGCGCCGTTGGTTGACCTGCTCGATGTATTGTTCCAGAAACTTTTCGTGCAGGCACTGGTATTCGTAAGCGCTTTGAAAATCTTCGAGATCGGCATAGAAAGTCGCTAGGTCTTTGCAAATCGTTGCGAGCTGCTTGGGGTCTTCGATCATCTGAGCGTAAGTCAGCGCCTTTTGAAAATGTCCAAGCGCTTCTTGTTGCTGTCCAAGCTCGGCGAATACCTTTCCTCTCCAGCCTTCGATGATGGAGAAATTATCGTAGTCCCGGGCCGAAATTTCCTTGTAGAGCTTCTCCGCCCGATTAAACAGCTTAAGCGACTGCTCGTAATCCTCCTTTTCGTAATGGCAATAGCCAAGATTTGCATAGGCACTAGCCTTGGCATGGAGCGAAGCATCGTCGTTGGTTTCAATGGCTTTGCGGAAATAATTCTCGGCAGCGCGTTGGTCGTCGAGCGCCATGTACCCGTTTCCTACATTGAGATAGTGCCAGGACAGGCGTGTGCGCATCCCGACCGCTTCGCACATCTCCACCACTTTGAGAAAAGCAGCGACGCTTTTATCCCGGTCGTCATTGCGTTCGTAAATTTTTCCCAGCCCGCTGTGGACCAGCGTTAGGAAGTAGTAGTCTTTGATGGCCAGGGGTTGTCGCTGAGCAGAGATGCGTTTATCGGCTTCCAACAATAATTCGATAGCCTGGGAATAGTTCGCGTAGTGTAGGCTCAGGAAGCCTTCTCGACAGATGAGCCGGGCTTCCAACTGCTCGTCCGGAAAACTGCGCAGGAATTTTTCCGCTTTCCCCAACAGTTCCTGGGCTTTGTCCATACGCTGCAGGTTCATATAAGTACCGGCATAGTCGATGTATACTTCAACGCGCTGCCGGATATCACCCCGGTCTTCTACCAGCACAGTGGCCTTCTGGTAGTTTTGTTCGGCTTCCTGGTATTGGTAAAGCTGGTTGGCTACAAAAGCCGCATAAAGGTTGTAGTTGAGGGCGTAATCTGGAAAGTCGTTGTGGTTGAGTAAAAATTGCAGCTCGTCCAGGAGCTCCCGGGCACGCTGGGCATTGGTAAAAATATAATAAGCGGCGAGCTGATCGATCAACAACAAGCGCTGCAGGGGCTCCTCCTGTTGGTGAAGCTGGTGCTCAAAAAAGGGAAGATCAAGGGTTTGGGGTAAGATGTTGGTCATGACATAGCAGCAGTCAAGGTTCCAGAATAAGCAGTACTATCCCTCCTGCGGAGCAGACAGCCCATCAAACGTGACTCATAGTGCTTATTAGTAAGTACGATACGAGCTGCGGGATGTTTCCTGGGCCCGATCTCGTAAAGGGAGGCTAATCATTCATACCGAATCAAAACAAAACTGGGGAAAATAGTGACATCATGGCCAGAAGCATCTCCTTACTGAGGGAGAATTCCTCCGCAGCCGTTGTTAGCTTTGCGCTTTTTAGATTTTTTACCGCCGATGATCTTTTTCATGTCCACCGGCTTAATCTTTTTCAGATCTTTTTCTTTTTTAAGATCATCTAACTTTTTCTTTGATTTTCCCATAGTTAGTGGTTTTTGGTCGGCATGGGACAAACGTTATAAAATCGGTTTTCGGAAATAATAGGGTAAATAGTCTCCATGATCCAAGTGAATTTAGGAAAATTCGTCGAATTACAAATGTACACTTTGCAACGAAGGTTCCAAAGCGCTTAGTTTTCATCGGCTAATTAATAACTAAAGGTACCCGCGGTCAATTAGAGCCCCTCTTGCAGACGGCGCAACTGTTCCATAAAGGCCGGGCGGCGACGTCGAGACACCTCGATCTTGATATCGTCATCCATGATGAGATAACCGCCGTCGCCCTTGACGAACTTGCGCATGTAGTTGAGGTTAATTACGTGGCGTTTGTGTACGCGGTAAAAGTTGAACGGGGCTAATAAGTCTTCATAAGACTTGATAGTTTTGGAAGCAGTAATCCGTTCCCCGGTTTGCAGATAAATATGGGTATAATTGTCTTCAGCTTCAAAGCGAACGATGTCGCGGATGTTTACGAAATAGATCCCGTCCAGTGCCGAAATGCTCATTTTGGTAAAGGCGTTCGGGTTATTGTAGTAGTTGGAAAAAATTTCCAGCCGCTTATCAATCTGATTATCCGAACGCGGGCGAATTCGCATGATCGCTTCCTTTAAAGCGTCGGGATCAATCGGCTTCAGGATGTAGCCGATCGAACTGTATTCGCAAGCTTTGACAGCATACTCTTCGTGTGCCGTGACAAAGATAATCTCAAAATCTATGGGGCGCAAATGATTGAGCATCTGGAATACCAAGCCGTCTGGCAAACTGATATCGAGAAAAGCGACATCCGGTTTTTGTTCCAGATTCCGGAACAGCTGAATGCCTTCCTCAACGCCGCCGGCTTCTCCAATCAACTCTACATTATCACAATGTTGATCTAAAAGATTGCGGAGATTATTCCTGCCTTTCTCCTCATCTTCTACGATTAATGCCTTAATCACGCGCTCCATTTTTTGTTCTTAACTTTGATGGATAAATATAGGCTTATTTAACGGCTTTTAGCACCGAAAATCTGTCTGACTTATTTAAATACAATAATGGGCTATGCAACGGTAGGAAAGTACGCCCACTTGGTCGGGCTTCCGATCCGGTTGCATGCTTTTTTCCATATGGCTATGCAAAAAGATCGATCAAATAAGTTCAAAAAGAAGGTACACGAAATCATTACCGAGGCCGATACGCCTGCCGGCAGGTTATTCGATATTCTTCTATTCATTGCCATTTCGCTGAGTGTGGTCGTCGTCATGCTGGAGAGTATAGACACGCTTCACGAACGGTACGGTGCCCTATTTCGTACGCTGGAATGGATATTTACCATTCTGTTTACGATCGAATACTTATTGCGCCTCTACAGTGTCAACCGACCCTGGCGGTACGCCACCAGCTTTTACGGAGTAGTCGATCTGTTGGCGATCCTACCGACTTACATCAGCATTTTTTTCCCGCATTATCAATACCTGCTGATCATTCGAGCACTCCGCTTAATGCGCATTTTTCGGATTTTCAAACTGGTTCGCTATCTCGATGCCGGACGTATCATTTTACGGGCCCTTTTGGCGAGTCGCCTTAAGATCATTGTGTTCCTGACCTTTATCGTGCTATTAGTGACCATCATTGGTGCGATGATGTACCTGGTCGAGGGTCAGCAAAATGAAATGTTTTCCAGCATTCCGCAAAGTATATACTGGGCCATCGTCACCCTGACCACTGTAGGGTACGGAGACATTACTCCGGTCACCGCGCTTGGGCAATTCCTCTCGGCGATTGTCATGATTTTAGGGTACGCCGTAATTGCGGTCCCCACCGGCATCGTATCTGCAGAATTTATCGCCGACCAGCGTAGCAAAGCCAACACGCAGGTTTGTCACAATTGCCTGGGTGTTGACCACGACAATGACGCTGTGTACTGCAAATACTGCGGCACGCATTTGCACTAGGGGCTTTCGGATTTGCGCAGAGCAGCATTTGCCACCCCTAACGATTTCATGGAAGGATCACCCCAAGGAACCTAGGTGCCTCGCACCCGGTAGGTGGCTAACAACCGACGCACACTGTACTTGCCACTGCCGTGCGCCCAAACCAACAACAGTCCACCGGCGATGGCCATGTTCTTCATAAAAAGAATAGACACTTCTCTTTTGATGTCGAATGGGTCGTTCCAGAAACTATAGACAATAAAACTGAAGGGCAGCCAGTACAGCAACAGCATTAGCGCGCCCAGGGCAGCCCGATAGCCGAGTAAGATTAGGGTCGCACCTAGTACCAGTACGAAAATAGCTCCGCCCAACAGCAAATCCTGCCGCCAGGTAAGACCATAGGATGCCATCGAAATTTTGGTCTGCTCGTAATGAATAATCGAGTCATAAGCCTCGAAAAAGAAAATGATAGCCAGCAAAATGCGTCCAACTAAATCAAGGATGTCTTTCATGGAAGAAGGTTAGCAATTCGATTAATTCCAGAGGCCGGCAGTGCTATCCGGCCAGCACAAAGTGCTTGACCGCACGGGCGACTTTCTGCCCGTCCATCGCTGCGGAAACGATTCCGCCGGCATAGCCGCCGCCTTCGCCTGCCGGGAATAAGCCGGCCGTT
This sequence comes from uncultured Saprospiraceae bacterium, assembly GCA_964530825.1. Classification (GTDB taxonomy): domain Bacteria; phylum Bacteroidota; class Bacteroidia; order Chitinophagales; family Saprospiraceae; genus CAZHCA01. The sequence continues at coordinate 39,972 of CAZHCA010000015.1, read as the reverse complement.
TCGGGATGCATAAAGGTATGCGGGTCACGCGGGATTCGCAAAGGTGCGCTTGTTCTACTTTCAGTGGCAATTACGTTAGCTTCTGAAGTGTAATAACCTTTCATTTTCCGGCCAAAGTCCTGCACGGCACGCTGCAAACGCTGATAAACCAGATGCGGTAACAATTCGTGGAGCGGAGCAGTCAACAGTCCGGGAATATAAGAGCTCGTTGGTAGGTCGGCCGACAACTTACCCTTGACGAAATCGGGTAGCCGTTGCGCCGGCGCCTGCTGCCCGCCCTCCCCAAAAGCAAACATGGCCCGCTCAACTGATCGCTGGAAGGCCAGTCCGGCAAAAACACCATGCTGCCGGAAGGGCAGCAGATCTTCTTCCGTTACCGCTACGACCGTGCCCGAATTAGCGAAGGCGGAATCGCGCCGCGACATCGACATGCCGTTCAAGACTATCTCTCCGGGAGCCGTGGCTGCCGGCACTACTAATCCGCCTGGACACATGCAAAAGGAGTATACCCCACACCCATCGACTTGTGTGACCAATTTGTAGCTAGATGCCGGAAGGTCTGGCTCGCGCGGGCGCTGACCGTACTGAATCTCGTCGATCAGAGCTTGGGGGTGCTCGATGCGAACGCCCAACGCAAATGGCTTGGCCTCCAATCGTATGCCGCTGCGGTACAGAAGGTCATAAACATCCCGGCTCGAATGGCCAGTAGCAAGAATCACAGCGCTCGACCGGTAGGCTTGCTCACCATTGATGACAACACCCTTAAGATGACCGTCTTCCCATAGGAAATCGGTGAGAAGGTGCTCGAAAAAAATTTCTCCTCCGTAGTGTAGAATGGTTTCGCGGATATTAGCTACTACTTTCGGCAACTTATTCGATCCGATGTGGGGATGGGCATCGATTAGGATATCAGATTGGGCGCCGTGTTCGACCAGCAGGCGCAGTACTTTTTCAATATTACCGCGCTTGTGTGAGCGCGTGTAAAGTTTTCCGTCGGAATAGGTCCCAGCACCACCCTCTCCAAAACAGTAGTTGGAGTGTGGGTTGACCTCGCCAAACTGCTGGATAGCACGTAAGTCCCGCCTGCGGGCACGCACATCTTTGCCACGGTCGAAGATGACTGGGCGCAGGCCCAATTCGATCAGCTCAAGCGCAGCAAAGTAGCCGGCCGGACCGGCACCGATGATAAGTACAGACGGCCGATCGTGCACAGGTTGCAACTGGCTCAGCATGGCTGGTTCGGCCGCCGGTTCCTGGTCGGCAAAAACAGCCACGCGCAAGCGCACTACCGGATTACGCCCACGAGCATCGATAGAACGCCGAAGGGTGCGAACGGCAGTAACGCGATTGTGCGGAATCTGGGCTGCCGCAATTGCGGCGGCCTCAATTCGCTCGGCTTGGGCCGCTTCTGAAGGCTTCAGTTTTATGTCTACTGCTTTCTCCACGCGATCAAAACGATTATTAAGGCTGCTGCCCGTTGTCCGTCGTATCGATAGCAGGAGGCATGGCCGATGCTTCGCGCGCCCACAGAGTGCTATCGGAATTGGGTTTGAACTGCTCGGGTAGATATAGCTTGATATCAATAATTTCCTCCGCAACGCCACGCTTTGATTTAATGGAGGGTCGCAATGTATCTTTTGGGAAAAGGCGCAGGGTATACTCGTTGGTGTCGGCTTCGATGGCGTAACGGCCCTGTTCCACAAAATGATCCAGTATCCCTTGAGAGGCATTGCTGAGCTGCACCTTCGTTTCGGCTAACAATTGGTTGCCTGGCCAGTAGACCGCCTTGTAGCCGCTAGCCAGCGATAACTGGATATGCAGAATAGAATCCAATCCGTAAGCCTGGTGTAGGGTTTTGCGAAACTGCCCTTGCAGCGTCGTCCCCCAAAGGACAAAAACCAGCATAAACAGCCAGATATAGTGCATGCGTGATTACAAATATTGTGGTTGACTAATTGCCTGCCGGATTGCCAGCAAGCGTTCCAGAAGGCCTTCGAGCCGATCGAGTGGCAGCATATTAGCACCGTCGGACTTGGCTTGTTCGGGCCGGGGGTGGGTTTCAATGAATAAACCGTCGACGCCTACCGCCACACCCGCTCGGGCAATGGTCTCGATCAGCACCGGCCGGCCGCCGGTTACGCCCGATGCCTGATTGGGCTGCTGCAGGGAATGGGTACAATCCAGGACCGCCGGCACGCCGAAGGATTGCATCTGCGGAATTCCGCGAAAATCTACAATCAGATCCTGATAGCCGAAAGTGTTGCCGCGTTCCGTGAGCCAGACCCGCTCATTGCCGGATTGCCGGATCTTTTCCACCGCAAAACGCATCGCGTCGGCCGACATGAACTGACCTTTTTTTACATTGACGACCTTTCCGGTTTGGGCAGCCGCGACAAGCAGACTGGTTTGTCGGCACAAAAAAGCGGGGATCTGAAGGACGTCCACAAATTCAGCCGCCATAGCAGCTTCCGGATCGCTGTGAATATCAGTAGTTACCGGTAGATCGTAGGTCTGGCCTACCTTACCCAGGATTTCTAATGCTTCGGTATCGCCGATGCCAGTGAAGGAATCTAGGCGTGAACGATTGGCTTTCCGGTACGAGCCCTTAAAGATATAGGGAACGCGTAGCCGGTCGCAAATATCACGGATGCGTTCGGCGATTTCCAGGGCCATATCTTTGCTTTCGATGGCGCAAGGCCCGGCAATCAGAAAAAAGTGGTCGCTGTCTCGGTGCTTGATGCGTGGTAGGCCGGCCCATATATTTTGCATGGTTATGTGCTTTATGAAAAATGGCGATTGTTCTTCACCCGGCTTAAGACCTGGAATACAAAGACTATTCTGTTATTTATACATTACGCTTAAAAGACTGGGAAAGTTGGAAGCTGATCAACTTGACGGTCCGGTAATTTAGCGTTTAACATACGCTTCTTAGCTAAAAATTCTTTATTTTCGTTATCGAACGATTACAGCGTTGGCAAAACGCCAACTCAACCTACCTACCCCTTCCTTCTTAAAAATCCTCGTTTAAGATCCCTCACTTGTTTTTTGTCATTTCAAGACCACAAGCGTTATGGAAGCTGATTTAGTTCTCCTTTTCATTCTGTTCGCCGGAACTGTCTTTTTAAATAAAGAAACCATCATGCGGGATTTTTTCCCCAAAGAACGAGAAAATCCCAAAGAGCACAATGGCCAATAAAAAAACGCTGACCGGAGTCTGACCCCCAACCAACGTTTTCAGGATGATTACTCAAATGTTTACTTCGGTAGCACCACGCTATCGATTACGTGAATGACACCATTTTTGCCCATAAGATCGGTTTGGACAACAGTGGCTTTTCCACCATTTTCATCCATCAGTACAACGTTTTCACCATCCATCTTTACCGTCAGGGAACCACCTTCCAGGGTTTCTACCTTGGCCTTACCATAGCCCGACTTGATGGCGCTAACCACCGCTTCGGCATTCAGCTCTCCGGACACTACATGGTATTTCAGAATGCTGGCCAGTTTCCCCTTATTTTCGGGCTTCAACAGCATATCCAAGGTGCCATCAGGAAGAGCCTCGAATGCGGCATTTGTTGGTGCAAAAACCGTGAAGGGACCGTCACCCTGTAGTGCCGATACCAGATCGGCGGCCTTGAGGGCCGATACCAGGGTGGTATGATCTTCCGATCCTACGGCCAACTGTACAATGGATTTGTCTTGTGCTTGCAGATTGAATACTACAAGTCCCATAAGCATACTTGCAATTAGGATTACACGCTTCATAATAACAGATTTGGTTTATTTAATTCGCCTATACTTACGAAAGGTATGGCCAGGTGGATCACGGATAGAAAAAAATTCTACAAGAACATTATCCACCAACCATTGTTATCCATAGCTGAAACAGTAAGAGAGTGCATACGTCTATCTAAAGAAAAGTCCGAAGTCTACACTACGGCATGAAGCACCCGGATCAGCATATCGTTAATCGTTTACATCAAAAAGACCAGAAGGTCATGGCTGTGCTTTATGATCAATATGCATCGGTCTTGTATGGTATTGTGTTGCAAATTGTTCCATCCGAAACGGAAGCCCAGGATATTTTGCAGGAAGCATTTCTCAAAGTCTGGCAGGCGGGTCCTACCTATGATCCGGCGCGCGGAAGTCTTTTTACCTGGATGCTCAACATAACGCGCAATACTGCTATTGATAAGACGCGCTCCAAATCATTTAAAAAAAAAGCGCATTGGGTAGCGCTAGAAGATAATACAGCGAATTTAGTCGATTGGTCAGTCCACCCACAACCTGACCACATCGGGCTAAAAAAAGAAGTGGATAGTCTGGAGTTCAAATACCGGCAAGTAATTGAACTTCTTTATTTCCGCGGGTTTACTCAGCGAGAGGTAGTCGAGTTACTGCGCATACCTCTAGGGACGGTGAAAAGTCGCACGCGCATTGCACTGAGGAAGTTGCGCAAGATTTTTGAAGAGAGCAGCCATTTCCCTGATTGTCTGCTGTTGTTACCGGTCTTTTACCACCTGGTAGGATCCTGCTTAGGCTAAGGCTGTTCTGTTCTGTATCACGTGATGTCAGCGCCTGGAATTAGGCTTCTAAATTACTTGTGAAATACGATGAATAAGGAAGAGTTTTTACAGTCTGGATTGTTAGAACAATACGTGCTCGGCTTAACCGATGCAGAGGAAACTAAAAAGGTAGAAGAGTTTCTTCAGGACTATCCCGAACTCAGGGAGGAGGCTAAGGCTATGCATGCTGCCATCGAACATTATGCGAGCCGGTACGCTATTTCACCTCCCGAAAAACTCAAGCACCGCATCCTCCAGGAAATCGATAAGATGGAAGACCCGTCAAAGGTTACTCCTACGGATGGCAATTCGACGCGGATGCGCACCAGGAGTGGTCAAAATTTTGCTTACGCTGCTGGTATTGCTCTGCTGATGGGAAGTGTTTTCCTTTTTTTCCAGATCCAAAATCTAAAACAGGAAACCCAAGCTGCCAAAGAACAGCTGGCCGCTTGTCAAAGTGAGGTAACCAACCTGCGCCAACGCCAAATCGAACGGGAACCGGTATTTGCTGTAATTCAACACCCAGGCACTCATCCTGTTGCCCTAAAAGATACTGCCCCCGAACCAGCATTCCAGGCCACTGCTTACTGGAATGCCGAAACGCAAACCGCCTACCTGCAAACAGCCGGTTTACCCCAAGCTCCAAGCGGACATCAGTACCAGGTCTGGGCCGATGTAGACGGAGAAATGATTAACGTTGGGTTGATAGATCCCAACGGGGCACCTTTACAACCTATCGCATTCTTGGAAAAAGCAGAAAGCCTCAATATCACCATTGAACCGCTCGGTGGTAGCAAGCATCCAAACACCGACCGGTTAGTGGCCGCAGGGCGAACCTAAATCCCGCTGAAAAATGTTAATTTTTTCCTAACATTTTTTTCTTTTTCCCGTACTGAAAAATTATCTTTAAACGGAACCGGTAATAACCGACTTTCTCATTCCCCTTAAGACTATAGCTAGGTATCCCATGGACGATCAAAGTGTGCAGCTATTTTATTGTTAATCACCAAAAATCTGTCACAATGCTCGTTCTCCTTATCATTCTTTGTGCATTTATTTTAGGATTCGGTATTATTTATGCATCCAGTCACATCGCCGATAGAAACAGCCGCCGAATCTAATTGCTCAAGCGTACAGCCTCCTCAAAAAACACCCCAAATTACTACCCACCCCAGTTAATTGCTACGCTAAGCACTACCATGCTTTCAGGCCTGTCAATAGGTTTGTTCAATGTAAATTTGCAAGCTTCTACCATCTGCATCATACCTAAAAATGCCTTTCTGCTTTAGTGCAGAGAGGCATTCCAAGGATGGTGATCCTTCTAAACCCTGTTTATTTTTAACTGTCTCCCAACTTGAGAACATCGAGGAAGGTACTTTGTGGCACTTCGACCTTTCCGATTTGTCGCATCCGGCGTTTACCTGCTTTTTGCTTCTCCAGCAGTTTGCGTTTACGGGTGATATCACCTCCGTAACATTTCGCCGTTACATCCTTTCGAAGCGCCGAGATCGTCTCCCGGGCAATGATCTTGGCCCCTACGGCGGCCTGAATAGCAATCATGAATTGCTGGCGAGGCAGTAGTTCTTTCAGACGAACGCAAATTTGCCGACCAAAAGATTCTGCCTTGGTACGGTGTACAAGTGCGGATAGTGCATCTACATTTTCTCCATTGAGCCGAATATCCAGTTTCACCAAATCCGATTCGCGGTATCCTATAGGAGCATAATCGAAAGAGGCATAACCCCGCGAAATAGACTTGAGGCGATCATAGAAGTCGAAAACAATTTCTGCCAGTGGCATTTCGAAACTCAACTCGACCCGGGTTTCTGTAAGGTAGGTTTGCTTTGTGAGAATGCCGCGTTTGTCCATGCACAGCGTCATGATGGGACCAATATAATCCGGCTTGGTAATGATCTGGGCTACGATGTAAGGCTCCTCTACTGAATCCAGCAGGGTGGCATCCGGCAAATCGGCCGGAGTGCGCACGGTAATGGTTTCACCGCTCTTGAGGTGCGCATAGTAGGATACGTTCGGAACGGTGGTAATGACATCTTGATCAAACTCCCGCATCAAGCGTTCTTGCACAATTTCCAAATGAAGCATGCCCAAGAAACCGCAACGGAACCCAAAGCCAAGGGCCACGGATGATTCGGGTTCAAAAACCAAAGAAGCATCGTTTAACTGAAGCTTTTCCAGGCTGTCGCGCAAATCTTCGAAGTCATCGTTATCCACGGGGAAAATCCCTGCGTATACCATTGGCTTGACATCTTCGAAGCCTCTTATGGGCTTCTCTGCTGAATGCTCCGGGTTGGTGATGGTATCACCGACTTTGATTTCTTTAGAGTTTTTAATGCCGGTAACAATGTAGCCTACGTTGCCGGCAGCAATTTCTTTGCGCTCATCCTGGCGAATTTTCAGTACACCGATTTCGTCGGCTAGATAGGTTTTGTTGGTATGGAAAAAACGGACCGGATCACCTTTGCGCAAGGTACCGTTCATTACCCGGAAATAGGCAATTGCTCCTCGATAGGTATTGAAGACGGAATCAAAGATCAGCGCCTGTAAGGGAGCACCGGGATCCCCTACCGGAGCTGGAATGCGATCGATGATAGCGGTCAATAGATCAGACACCCCCTCGCCGGTCTTTCCACTAGTAAGTACAATTTCTTCGCGGCTGCACCCGATCAAATCAATAATCTGGTCGCTTACTTCATCAATCATAGCATTGGGCATATCGATCTTGTTGATCACAGGGATGATTTCCAGATCGTGATCAATGGCCAGGTATAAATTGGAAATGGTTTGCGCTTGAATACCTTGCGTAGCATCGACCAACAGCAATGCACCTTCACAGGCAGCAATCGAGCGGGAGACTTCGTAGGAAAAGTCGACGTGGCCCGGAGTGTCAATGAGATTCAGGATGTATTCCTGCTCATCCGTATGGAGGTAATCCATCTGGATGGCGTGACTTTTGATCGTAATTCCACGCTCCCGCTCCAGGTCCATATCGTCAAGGGCCTGGTTCTGCATGTCTCTTTGCTCAATCGTTTTCGTAACTTCTAACAACCGATCGGAAAGCGTGCTTTTACCGTGATCGATATGCGCAATTACACAAAAGTTCCTGATATTCTTCATAAGGTCAAATATACTTCTAAAGCCGCTCTGATGCTGTTTTTTTTACTTGTAGTATGGTTATAAAGCCGGAAATAAACATAAAGTTCAGGACTTTTACGACCCTTTGCTCAATTTCATATATTATAAAGGTAAGAGAAACCCTGCTGTCGAACGACTCGCAGGGGTAAGTCTTTAGAAGCCATCTCAAAATTATCCTTTGGGCTACAAAAGAATCTTTTGCCCTGAACTGTGTTACGAAAAGCTTACGTAACTAAGGCTATGTGCACTTTGATTCTAGAGTAGGGCCCCTTAACCCCACTCTAGAATGGTTTAGGGCCAAAATCCTACTTTTTCGCCATCAAAAACATTTTTGAGATGGCTTCTAGTCATTTTCAGCAGTCGCCAAAGTAGACAGGCGAGGCGTTCCAAGTTTTTGAATTTCACCTGTCTTACCGTTCATTTCTATCCAATCGCCTTCCTTTAGTTCGATCTTCCTAGGAAGTTGAGTAATGGAAGGGAGCCCGGTTTCACGCAACAAAATGGAGGCGTGCGATAATAATCCACCCGTATAAGAAACTACGCCGTCAACGCGTGCAAAAAATGGCGCCCAGCCAGGATCCAGGGCATCAGCAACCAATATAGTGACGGAGTAAGGAGGCGATTGCAGGTTTTGAAGAGTGGCTTCCTGAACGCGCCACACCTGCCCCTGAACAACCCCGGGGTAAATGCCGATCCCGGCCCTCATCTCCATTCCTTCATCGAAAAGTGATGCCAAATCTACGCGCCGGCCTTGCTCATTTAGCAGGAAAGTATCCAAATCCCAACCGCTCTGTTCAAAATTTGGCGGATGACCGGCCCACCTCCCCTTTGGATATGTCGCCAGCACCTTTTGCATTTCTTCGACTGAATAGGCACACCAATCAAAATCAGCACCATAGCGTTCGGTCATAACGTCGATCAACTCCTGGCGAAAATCTTGAAAAAAATACATCACCTCGTGTCGCAACCTTTCTCTGACATGAACCAACCGGAAGACAGGCCCCATTAATCGCGACCATACGGTACTACCTGCTCCTAACCGGGCGTCTTTCAAAGCGGCTTCCTGACGATCGCCCAGTAATTGTTGCCACTCCGCTGAAGTAAATTCACAGAATCGCCTGCTTCCGATGTCAGATTCGTAAAACCCCCGATGGCCAAACTCCGCTAAAAAATCTTTTTGCGTCAGAATACCACGCCGAAACTGTTCGAAGGCTTTCAGGAAATCAGTGCTTTTGCTGGTGGCATAGTGTCTGCTGGCGGCTTGTTCCAACAGACCTAATTTTTTGAGTACTGCTAAGGGACCTGATACGGCCCCGGTAATTTCCTGCATATAAGTCACCAGTTTGACATACAGGTTGGTGAAGTCGTACACCCAGGCCAGCCAGGCGTCTTCGGGTTCTTCTGCCCAAAACAGTTGGCGTTCTTCCCGTCTCCACCGCAGGTGTCCCCTGTTCGTTTCCAGAAACTGATCGACACGCCGGCGAAGCGTTCTTTGCTGCCATAGCATGCGAAAAAAAACCGGCACTTTCTGAATCACCCTCGGTAAACGCAGCTTCAAGCGATAGGGGTCAACTGCACCCACTGAGCGGCAGACCAGTGCCGTCGGCAAGCCCCAAGCTGCTAAGGTGTCCAATAGCGCGCTCAGATTGATCCAGGGCATGCCTTCCGCCTTCCGGATGAAGGAACGAACGGGCAGGGAGGGATCCAGATGTTGGTAATAGCTGTACAATTGCTTGCCGGAACGGCAGATGATATCTGTCATCAAACGGGAGGGATAAGGAGGAAGGATTTCCCGGTGGTTAGCCGTTGTCAAAATTTCTTCCCGGTCGGCAGCAGAAGTAATAGTCCTGGCCTGTAATAGATAAAGCCGCCCCCCTGCAATTGCGAATTCAATATCCAATCCGGTCGGCTGATCAGTGGCTCGTAGCAGTCGTTCAGCAGCCAGCGAAAGCTCGACCATGGCCGAGGTGCCTACCCCCTGGGGCCAGTAGCCTTGCTCCCAAATACCGGCCAGGCGGTTCCACCAGCGATCCGATTGCCGTAATCGCGGAAGAAACCGCACTTCGGGGTTTACCCGCCCACCAACAACCGCTTCGCCCAGTCCGGGCGCCATTTCTACTTTCCATACCCCACTGTGGTAAGCAAATAATACCCCGCTCCAATCCGCCGGAACCATCTCTTGCAGAATTATCGCTCCGTCTTCCGGGCGGGGATAAGACCGAAAAACCGCGGCGACCGACTCCGCCAGGTCTTCTCTTTGTACATGAAGTAGCGTTTTAAATTTTCCGGCATTGCTTCTTTCCGCTCCATCTTCCGCTGTGTAAGAAGAACGCACGGCTAAAGGATAGGTTAGTCGGGACGGCTCCCAATTTCCGGCTTCAAACTGTTCGTATTCTACTACCGAAAATGGGGGTGTAGCCAGTTTGAGGGATCGGATCCAGTAAAGTTGTTCGTGTTTTCTCATCGCACCAGGGAGAATGCCAGTAATTCGTGTATCTTTTTGAAAAAAGCATCGGGATGGTCCAGCATAGGAAAATGATCCCACTCCGGAATGATTTCAAAAGTAGCATTGGGAAAATCCCTCCGCCATAAATCCACATATTTTGCCGCTACCACGCGTTCTGCTCCGCCCCAAAGAAAATGAAAATCGCTTTGTTTGAGCGCCTTTTGTACGGTTTGGTACCAAGCCGGAGTGATTAAATCAAAAAATACGGAAAATGCCTCGCAGCGCCGATAATCTTCGAAAAATTGCCGGCGTAGTTCCTCCGGAATGGCCTCCGGTTGTAAAAAAAGCCGGCGGGTCCATACCGGTTCCAACCAAGGCGCGGTAATCAGCCGCTTCATAAGCTCGCGTATCAAGGGCCACCGCATGATTTTCGGGAACCACCGTTTCTCCAGTGAAGCGCCAATGCATGAATGCAGCACCACCAGCCGTGGCGGCCGTGGTGCACCTTCCCATTTACGCGAGGCCCACTCCAGCAGCATAGATCCCCCAATACCGTGTCCGTAAAAGACCCAATCGACGTCGGGCCGGGCAGCTACGTGCTCGATCAAAGCAAGAATAAAAGGATCCCAGGAGGGGGTACCGGATTGAGGCAGGGGCCGCCCTTCGAACCCGGGAAGTTCCGGCACATGGAAATGTAAACCGGGCGTTGGTTGATTGCCCACGCGCTCCATGAAAGGCCGGAATCTGGTGCCGGCTCCACCATTGCCGTGCAAAAGGAGCACTTCCATAAAGGTTAATTGTTATTGGAAATAAAGGCTTAACCAATGAGTTAAGCGCAGGGTTGTATTCATTCGTGAAAATGACCAGAGGTTGATCACAAAATTAAGCCCGGTGCTAAAAATTATCCCTTATTTTATGATCTGAAAGGCAGCAAATTTATGTTTTCACCGTTTTTATTTTTGTAATCCAAAAACTAAGCGATGCGGAAGGGAATTGTATGCGGAGTGCAACTCGCTTTGGGAGCGATGTTGCTTGTAACAGGTTGTGGCATTGATAGTCTAGATGACCCGACGGTAGTTGCAAATGTGGAAAATGAGTTTCATTTGGGACTCTGGGAGTCGCTGCAGCCGAATCAAAATGAACTGCTGATTGTGCTCAGCACGGTCGAGGAACAACCATGTAAAAATGCGGAAATAGACTACAAATTGCAGCGGATCGGCAATCAAATACAGCTGTCATTAGCGTCGATCATCGAGCCAGAAGACTGCCAACCGGATCCAGCTATCATCCAAGTCGCGCCAACCCTTGGCGTCCTACCTGCTGGTTATTATGCATTCTCCTTTGACTTACGCAACACCCTCAGTAGCGAAGGGCAACTCAGTGTTTTCGAAGACCGCTACGAACTCCGGATCGATAGCCAGGTTGGGTTCCGCATTTCGAATAACATCCTTCGCCGCATTCCGGCTGGGGCCACCTGGGGAGCCATTCAATACGAGGAAGATCAGGCCGACAAAGCGAATCAACTCCTCCAGGAACTTGAAAAACTGGGTACCAACTTCGTAGGAAAAGAAGGCTACTATGGCTATTTTTATTGGTTAGACGGACAAGTGCAACTGCCGGAGCAGGACGATCAAGAAAAAATCTTCTTCCTGCGGATTTTGAGTCCGGAACAACTCGACCAAATGCGCACCCTGCTAGAAAAATACCGCGACAAATACAGCGAGAGCATGCAGATCAGCGGTTTGTCCTGGACAGGCGAATCCCTCTAAGACATGGAGATCGAATCGTTTCGGACTTCTCTGCGCTTTTGTGCCTTGAGATCGAAATGAAATCCTTCGGCGAGGAACTGCTCGTAGAGGTCCGGGTCAAAACGGTAGAGCTTAGCCGGGCGATGTGCTACTCCTTCCTGCGTTTCATTTAAATCAACCAATAAGCCCATCGCAAGGATCTTTTTCCGAAAGTTCCGCTTGTCCAATTCCGTCTCTAAAATGGATTCATACAGCGACTGTAATTCGGTAAGGGTGAATTTTGGCGGTAGTAGTTCAAACCCGATCGGACGGGAACGCAATAGTTTTTTGAGGCGGTCGAAGCAAGCCGATAAGATTTCGTCGTGATCGAAAGCCAACCCATGGGTTTTAGCCACCGAGTGCCACTGTGCTTGTAAAGCAATGGAGGCGGGTTGCAAATTGAAGTCACTAATCTTAACAAGTGAAAAGTAGGACACCGTTATCACCCTTCCGAAAGGGTGGCGGTCGACAGCGCCAAAGGTTTTGACTTGCTCGAGGAATACATTGCGCAATCCGGTTAACTCCTCAAGAACTCGAATAGCTGCGGTGTTTAAGTCCTCGCCTGGGTAAACGAAATAACCCGGCAGCGCCCAGTTTCCCTCGTAAGGCGCTTCCCCTCGTTTAATCAACAAGACTTTTAAGTCGCCTTCATCGAATCCGAAAATAACATTGTCAACCGTAAATGCCGATTTGAAGTAGCGATCAAAATTGGTCATTTATTTCCCGAAGTTACAATCGTCATGGGTGGGGAAATTAGGAAAATACCCCCAATTATTCAATTGGATAGACATGCTCGTAAAAAACCAGAGCAGACGGTTGATATAACCGCCTGCTCTGGTTTTTATTGCACCGACCAGGAAAAGGTTTACCACCTTTCCATTCCGAGCTCAGCTCTCAGGTTTTGATCGCCTTTGCTATTCTTTTCCCAATAGGCGCTCTGAATAGTCTTCGTGCGCCTTGCTATGGTAGTACGTTTTTCTCCGTCCATAACTGATGGATAGGTATCGGTCCAACCCTCAATGATGTAAGGCGCCTGCGCTTCGAAAACGATTTCAAGTGTCCGGTCTAAACCAGGAAATTCTACCCGATAGGCTTTAAGGTCATCACCCGAAAAAGTATCGCCGGTGTATGCTTCCAAGGTTAACGTTGCTAGGTAGGGTTGCATGGGTTTATGCATCAGTAAGGTATAGCCTGTTCCCGGAATGATTTCTACTTCTCCGGTGGGTAAGTCAGTGGGTGCTATGCGAATCCGGTTGAATAGTTCATCTTCAGTTAGTGCCAGATCAACTTGCTGGACAGTATCCGCCTCTTTCTCGAAATACGAGTGCAGGGTTGCCCGGTAATAATCCATTTCTTTATTGAACTGCAGATAGCTCTGACCACACCATTCCTGCGAAGAGGAGGTTATTTTTAAAGTATGCGGAAAATTTTCTGTCTCCGTTGGTGTGAAGACCGAGGTCATAATGGAATAATCGTAGATTCCAGTGGGGAATTTACGTAGATAGTTCATCTTCAAGACGCCCGTAGAGTTAGGGTTCTCGTAGTATTCGTTCTTGACCTGCTTGTCTGTCAAAAAATCTTCCGTGACAAAAACGAGTACCGCCTCACCGTCATGGAGATCACGGTACCGGTTTTGTGATAGCGTATAGCGGGTAATCTCCGCCTTTCCCTGATACCAATAATCGCTCAGGCCATTTACGGGAACTAATCGTTGTGAATCAATCGCGGCTGATGGCATCAACGCTTTTTCTGCGGGGCTATGAACCATACCCCAGATGCCCAATAATGCTATTATTATGCTTAACATATCATTGCTTAATGGTTCGCCTAAATAATGCATGAACTTATGAATTAGTTTTCATATAAAGGTCAAACTGTCCGTAATCTATCACTTTAACATCAGATTAAGAGCTAAAATCGATGTAGGGCAGTAGCCGCCGGATATCTTCTTCGGAAAAAACCTCTAGATAGTGAAGATCCTCTTTGTTATCCAGCATTCGTCCTTGCTCCCGGTGTCGCAGGATAATGGTGGCCTGTCGTCGGCTGATATAGGGATGATTCTCCAGGGTTTCCCAGTCGGACTTATTAATAGCAAGCTTCCGTTGGATCGGCGAATGCTGCAAATATGGGCGTATTGCTTGAAAAACACTGTCGGGCAGGCGATAAGTGTCGCCGACCTGGTCAATACTGACGAATCCGCCCAGGCTCTCCCGAAAGCGCAGTATCCGGTCGGCATAGTAGGGCCCGATCCCGTGAAGCTTTTGCCAGGTTGCTTTATCAGCCCGATTCACATCAACAAAAACCAGAGGATTCGGTTGGCGGCGTTGATACTTTTCGCGATCTGAGGTTTGTGATTCCGATTTAAACCGGGTAACAATCACGATCCGGTCGGCCAATTGTTGATAATGATCCTCCTGAAGTCCATAAATTTTTTTCAAATCGGCTTTCTCCCGAAATTGACCTCCAGCATTTCGGTACTTTACAATGCGCTGGGCAAGATAGGTCGGCAATCCCTGCGCTTCCAGTTCTGACTGGCTGGCCTTATTCGGGTCAAAATTGGGTAAACTGTCGGCCTGCGGGCCAGGTTGGTTTCCGCTTCGCTCCGGCATTGGCGTGAAGGTAATCACCTCTTCGCAAATCAAAGGATCAGGACGGCCCCGTTCCAATTGGCGCACCTCCCAGGCCGCGTAGAAAGCGTAAACGCCCAAAGCAATAGGCAATAAAATAGCAACAACGCGTCTTTGCTTTTTTAGTAATATGTAATTCCGATGCATTACCGATCTTTTTTGGACCATAAAAAATAGGCCCCCTGTTTCTGCGTATCGTGAACGGCGATTCCTCGTTCTTTGGCGGCCTTCTTCCAACGCGCTCGCATTTGCCAGTCAAGAGCCCCATCCAACACCAAGCAGCTGGGATGGATCAAGCGCAGGGCTGCATCCGGTGAGCCTCTGAAATTTTTCCCCGGCAGTAGTGCATCGCAACGAATAGGTCGAGATCGCAGTTGAACAACCCCTATGCTGTAAAGCTCAATGAGGGTGTGATGATCCCAGCTCAATTGCCCGAAGCTTGTAGCGTTCGGAAGCGAACTTTGGGTTAAGTAGAGTGGTCGGGGGTGCAGGCCCATCTTTCGCCGGTAAGGGGCGACACCGAAGCCCAGCCGGCTTTCGTCTACTGCTCCTGGCAGTGTCCAGCAATGCCTGCCCGATACCAGATCGACTACACGGGTGCCGCCCACGTGATACACAATAAACCCGCTGCGCTCAGAGCGGGCTTTTTCACGCGAGAGGTAATAAGCACCGGCTGCAGCAAAAACCAGTGACAGGAGCAGCCAAGCGAAAAATCGATGACCATCTCGCCACCAACCGGTCACGAGGAGCAGAACGTAAAAGCCGATCACTTCGGGCAACTGCAGGTACCAATCGCTCTGCACCGCTGCGGGTAGATTCTGCGTCCATTCAACACCGCTTACTAGACAATAGAGCAGCCAATCCAATATTTGGAAACAATAACCCGCAAACTGCGGGTAGCCAATCGCACACAGGCCGACGGCCAATAAACCAAGCGGAAGCAATATGCCTGCCAGGGGTACGGCGAAGCAACTGGACAACCAAAAGTAAGTTGGAAAATTACCAAAATAGAACAGGATCAAAGGCGCTGTCGTCAGCTGAGCGGCACAAGAAAGGGCAATCATCTTGACTGGATAAGCCCACCACGACTTGCGATGCCGTAGCGGGCCGATCAGGCGGGGATAGAAATATAGGATGCCGGCAACCGCAGCAAATGACAGCTGAAATCCTACCTCCCACAGAAAACCCGGGTGCCAAAACAACATCAGCATGGCAGCAGCACCCAGGGTGTTAAAGCTATTGCCACGCCGGTTCATACATTGGCCGAGATCGATCAGGCTGATCAAAAGGGCTGCCCTTATCGCCGAAGGACTACAACCGGTGAGCACCACAAAACTCCAAAGCCCCACCAACATAAAAATAACCCGGGTCAACCGGAAGACAGCTTTTGCCGGAAGCCACCGCAAGACCAAACTCAGTATGCCGTAGACAAAACCTAAATGGAGTCCGGATACTGCCAGTACATGAATAGCACCACTACGGCTGAACAACGCCCGCATTTCATCGGTCAACCCCGATTTATCGCCCAGAACCAATGCTTGTAGTACTGGTCGGAAAGCCGGACTCAACCGTGTGTCCTCCATGTATTGGGAGAGTTGGCGCTGCCAGCCTTGATAGCGTAGCCGCAGTGGGAGCTTTACTTTCGGGCGGTACAATAAGCAGTAGTCGGTCCGGCCTGCGAAGCTCTGCCGGACGACATCGCGTTTCTTCCAGTGGGCCTGGAGATTAAATGCGGCAGGATTGCCCGGGCCGCGGATGGGCTGTAACTGTCCATGCCAGATCAGTTCGTCGCCCAGGGATAGGTACGGGGCTTCGGTCAAGGGCAGGTAGAGCAGTACGCGTTCCATGTGGTTCAGTACTTCGCCACCTGCTTGCCGGACGGCACCTATCTTGACCTGTAGCCTTACACTCCTGGAGCGCTCCGACATAGCCATTACGGTTCCGGCGAAGGTTCCGGTAAGCTGATGATCGTGCCGGGCCAGCCGCAACTCCCATTGTTGGGTGCGCCAGGTACCTAGGCAAAGGGATGCCAGTAAAAGCGCAAACGTAACTGGAGCAGATCTTTTAAAGAAGGGAAGTACCAGGAATACCAGCGGACAACTAACCCCGAAAACCAGTAAAGTATTGAGGCCGTTAACCGGCAGCCAATCGATCGTCGCTACGATCATTCCCGCAATGTAACAACTCACTACTGGTAAAAAGGGTACGAAAAACCATTTCTCCATACCGACTCCGCTTTAACGCACGACCGGTAATGGAACTGGTAGGTTAAAACTACCCGGAAAGAGCAAAAAACTCAAGAGCCATGGCACGGAAGTTTGGTCAGGTAGCCGCGATATAGGCCGATTTCGGATGGGGTTGCTGGGGGCGACCTAAGGTGTAGAGCTCTACTTTTTTCGATTTGCCGCTCAACTCGATTATACCTACCCTTAGAAGATCGTAACTATCGGGTGGAAGCTCTAACCGGTCCAGCAAATATTTAGAAACCAGAATTTTCACCCGGAACTTATTGCAGACGCTTTGAATACGCGAGGTCGTATTCATAACATCACCGGAGAATACAATATCCTTTTTGATGACCCCGACCTCGCCGGTGGTCACCGTGCCAGCATGCAGTCCAGCTTTGAAATCCGGCACCAAGCCATAACGGTTGGCGTAGCGGGGCCCTGCCTTCCGGATCGCTTCCTCTATGGCATAGAAGCATTGAATGCAGTTGGCATTGCGGAGCCCTTTCTCCATAGGCCAGCTAACGACGATCTCATCGCCCACATACTGGTATATTTCCCCCGCATAATCGATCACCGGATTGGTGAGGTCGCGGAAAAAGTCGTTGAGCAGGTTAAAAAACTGGATGTGGCCCAGGCGCTCGGCGATCAGGGTGCTCGAACGCATATCAACGAAAAGAAAGATGCGCTCCTCTTCCCGGGCTTTGTGATAACGGCCTAATAGCAGCTTGGGAAATATTCCCGGCCCGTATTTTTCATTAATATTGAGAAAAATGATGGTCGTCAGTGCGATCAGTAGCCAGTAAACCAGATTTTTCAGAAAATATCCTTGACCGAACCACAGGCGGGAGTGGAGCAGCAATTCGGTTGGTCCCGTTCTGTCACTCCCCAATAACAAATAGGCCAACATTCCAATACCGTACATAATGATAATAACCACTAGGGAGTTGACCAGTAGGGAAAAACCAAACGGACGACGACGGAAGCGCTCCCGCAAGTAGAAAACAAGCAGGGCGCCGGAGAGCACTGCACCGAGCAGAGCGGCGCCTAAATTGAGCCAAAACAAATGCCGGTAAGGAAAGCCTACGGAGCGCGAAAACTGCCGGAAAAGTGCAATGGTGTTAGCGGTGTCCAGGGCATTCAGTAGCACCCAACCCAGTAGGATGCCGAAAATTTGCCTCAGACGTATGCGCGTTTTTCCGCTCAGTACACGATTCATGTACAGTTTTCTCGTTCGGTATGGTGTTAAAAATAGAATAATTTATTTGGATGCTTGAGCGGCCTGGTTGCCGGCCACTCCAATATAACCTGCGATACTTAAAGTTATGCCGACATCACTTTTTACATTCGAACCGTTACAACCCGAACTATTTGAATTGGAAACGGCTCTCATCACCCCGCGCACGGTAGTCCGGAGGTTTCGAGAGGGCGAAGGTAAGCCTTTCTTCGACTTGTTGTACCAAAACACTACCTGGTTGTCGGGCCATTTTCCCTACCTCGTCGAACAGGTGCGAACCTGGGAGGACGGAGAACGCTACGTCCGACAGGAATTAATCGAGTGGATCCGGCAAACCCGGTACGCCTTCGGAGTGTGGGATAAGGATTCAGCCACCATGATCGGCAAGATTTGGTTGTACGAACTCAACTGGCATACCCCGAAATGCCGCATGTCTTTTTTCTTGTCCAAGTCCTGGGCGGGAAAAGGAATCATGACCGAGGTTTTTGGTGCCGTTTTGCCTTTTGCATTCCAAAGCATCCAGATCCACCGCGTCAGTATGAAAATGGCAATGGACAACTATCCGGCACAGCGGCTCGTAAGAAAATGGGGCTTCCAACGCGAAGGCGACCTACGCGAAGATTTCCGCCGCCCTTCCGGTGAATGGATGGATCGCATGCAATTTGGCCTTACCCGTACGCTATACGAAAAGATATAATTTGTAGTATTGTCTAAGTCCTTCGCCGACTTTAACCTGCAACCAAAAAACACCTTATGCCTATCTCCCTGACTTCCGAGGCCGTCGTATTTGCCATCAATGCCGCCATCCGGTTGGGTACTAACATCCGGCATGCTTACGTCAACAGCCTGCGGTCCCAGAAACTGCTCCTTCCGCTGCCTAGTTTCGACGAGCGCCCCAACCTCAATACAGTACACAATTTTTTCAAGGACGAAGGCCCGGGACACCTGTTCCGCTTGGGTATTGAGCGCCTGCAGTATTTATACGAAACCTACGAAACGCTTGGATTACCGACCGATGCCGAAAAAGAGGAATACAAAAACTACTACGTGACGATCGTCCGCACGAAGCTGGGCTTGGATAATCCTTACGAGCCTAACGAACCTGCGGTCAGCTTCGACGATGTAGTCGCCTTACTGAAAATACGGCAATGGGAGAAAGGAAAAGTTCCCCACCCTTCGGGCCTGCAATTGGTGGCCGGCACATTAGTTGAATTAGGGGTAGATTATTTCCGGCAGACGCCGGGCGCATTGAATACGGAATCGGCCTACGGCCGGGCCATCCAACATTTCCTCGAAGCTTTCGACCACATCCGCTTCAGCGACGACGAAAACCTGAAGCGAACCTTGGCACAGGATCTCCTGCCCCGACTGTTTATTGCCGGGGCCGAAAGTATTGAGGAACTAAGCCCAGAATGGCTGCAAGATCCCGAACTACTGGAGTTTATCCAGTACACGGCCGGTGGCCTGAGCGAGGATTTACTGCATCGCATGAGCGAAGCGGAAGCCGGCGACCGGGAAGAGATCGTTCAGTGGGGGCAAATGGTCCTCTCTAGCCTGGTGCGCAACGGGGGGACCTACGTATTTGCAGCACCAGGTAACCTGTTCAAGGTGAGCCCTACGGAGTCCAAACTCATCCAGTCGACCGGGCTTGCTCTACTCGGCATCATCCTCGATGAAGACTCCGACACCCTGCGTTTGAAAGAAGCTTTTGACCTTGAATCAATCGACCGGGTCGTACGGGCAGCCCTAGCTGTTGTAGCCGAGTACCCGGAAATGATTACCAAGCACGAAGGACTGCGTACGATTATTGCTGAGGTCAGCTTCGCCTTAGCCAGCACCGGAATCAATCGGCCCGATTTAATCCCTGAATTCGTACGGCTGGTCCTTTTTTACACCGGCCAAAACTTACACTTGTTATGGGATATCGAAGAGGAAAACGGCGAACATCTGCTGATCGATGCCCTGCGCGAATTGCTCATGGCTCTGGCCCACAACCCCGACGCCTCAACTTGGCGATTACGGCTGTCGAAAGCACAAATTGTCGAGCTCGTCGATTGGCTGATAGCAGAAGTGGTCGATAATCCAGCCTGGATTACCGACCGGATTGAAGAAAGTTCTCTTTTGACACTGGTGGTGGAGTCAACCCTCAACGCGCTCGAACAAATACCCCCAGAACAACGCCTGACTTTCGACACCCTGCGACAGGTTTTGAGCATTAACCTGCGCGCCGTGGCCAGCAGCAAAGCCCTGCTCGACCAGATCGAATGGGGAATAGAAGAAGCAACCGAAGCTAACATTCTGGAAGCCACCATGGAATTGGCAATCCACCACATTTTCCGCCATCCCCGTAATTACGGGGTCGATAAAGTCACGCTCCTACTCGAGCTCCTGCGGTATTTAACGGATGCCGTCCTACAGCGCTACCCCGACCAGAGAGGATTCTTTTTGGTACACGTCCTGCTGAAATCGGATAATGGGCTAGAGTTTTACCGCAATTTTGATCAGAAGAGAGCTGCTCAAATGTTGGAAGCGCTGCTGGAGTTAGTCATTGCTTACCCGGAAGTAATCAGCCGGGAAGAGGACATCCAAGATGCATTTACCGAAGTGGCCACCTTGCTGATGGAAGCTGGCATTCAGGAGCCGGATTTTCTGGGCGAGGTCGTCCGCCTGCTCTTGAGAAAAGCCGTTATGCGAATTGAATTGCTCCTTCCGGACGCTGTAGAAGGCGGACGCGCGCTGCTCTTAACCGCTATGCGGGAAATCCTGCTTACAGTATCCGAAGCCAGCCCGCCCGACGAGCGTTGGTACCCGGGCCTTTCCAGCGACCAGTTGGTGGAACTGATCAGTTTTCTATTAGACGAGGTGGTCGAAAACCCCGATTGGATAACCCGCCAATTCGAACGGGAATCCTTACTCAGAGCAGTTTTGCACAGTACAATTGTCGTGCTGCGCAATGTACCACCCCATCAACGGCTCTCCTTTGCAGTATTGGCCGAAATCATTCGCAATAATTTATACCTTGTTGCCCGCCATCCGGCCCTGCTCGACCGCATTCAACTCAACCCCGACGACCAACAAGAGGCTGTACTGTTGACCCAAATCCTCAATATTGTTTTTATCCACGTTTACCAGGAAGTCGGACGGTCGGCTCTCCGGAAGAAAAACCTTCTCCTCAACCTGCTGAGCTTAGTGGCCGATACGATCATCCCCCACTTTCCCAACCGGAAAGGTTTAGTCATTACCCAGATCGTGTTATCGGAGGCAGCCGAAATGGATTTCTCTACTTCGGAAGGAGAAACCATCGGCCGGCAAATGCTGGAAGCAATACTCGATATTACAAGAAAAAGACCGGAACTGGTCACCCGTTCGCCCTACCTCCAGGATCTGTTAGCCGACATCGCCATGCTCTTGAGTCGAAATAATATTCAGGACCAAAGGCTGCGGCCGGCGCTCGTCAGCCAAATTATGCAGGTAACTGCTGGCCACCTGGACTTCCTACTGCCTACTGCAAGTGGCAGTTATGAAAACCTGGCTTTGGATGCTTTTCAACAAATCCTGAGTAGCTTTGATTATCACCTGGAGCAAGATAGCTGGGTACGAACATTGTCCAACGAGCAATTACTACATTTACTCGATAACCTTTTAGCTCAGGTTTTAGCCAACCCGGAATGGATCGACTATGATGATTTCTTGGCTACGGTGATCCGGGCCGTCCGGCGCGCGATTGAACAGGAACAGTACCGAAACCGTATTCCCGTCATAATCGGTACGTTGTTTATCCAAAAAACACTGGAAGTTGCCTTTGGTAACCCCAACCTGTTGATCAAGATTCAGGTGGCCGATTTGGTGAATGAAACCTTTGCCATCGCTTACCTGCTCGAACAGTTTTTGGACTTACTGTTTTCCGATAATCGCATTCTGCGGCGTATCTTTCCACCGAAAACGATCGAACCGGTATACGAAGCTTATTTAAAGGACATAGCGCAAGGCCCTATCAACCGGGCGACCATCGACGCTGCAAAGCAACGTTTTGCCCCTTTGCTGGCCGACTGGAGCCAGCAGCGCATTGACCGGGCAGCTTTTTTCAATGCTATCCAATAAAGTCGGCATCCACTTACTTCAACCAACACCCTAAATCCGCTGATCATGAAATTTCGGTCCTTACAGTTGCTGCTAATCTTAGGACTATGGTCTGCTTCCTGCACGCACCTTACGCAATTAGAACGTGCCCAGGATGCTTTCAACCAAGGCTCAGAACTGGAATTACGCGAACAATTTGGCGGGACCGGTGATCCGTTCCTTGCCGATGCCAATCTTCCTGATGCCGATGCGCGCCGATTGATTACCCGGCCCCTGACAACTATCTCACCGGGCTATTATTACCAACTCGCCTACGCGGAAATCAATGAAGCCCTCAAAAAAAAGAGCAAATTGGAAAAAGATGGGCTCTTGGGGAATGCTTATGCTTTACAAGCGCTTTGCGCCTGGAAACTGGGTGCTTTCTCCGCAGCCCGACAGGCGGCTGCTACTGCCAGAGCGCAATTTGCCATAGATCCTACCACCTACCCGCGTGATGAAGCCGTAATGGTGGCGCTGGACGGCCTCATCAACAGCGAACTCGCCTACCAGGAAGTACAGCTGCTGCGTAATAAGGTGAAAGATATTGAAGATCAGGCCATGGATCCGGTCATTTTCTCAGCTTACTTCAACCAGCACATCATTCCTCACTACCGTAAAGTAGTAGGCGATTCCACCAGCAGTGGGTATATCCTGGAAGCCTTGCGTATTCTCCAAGAATCCAAACGCAGCTTAGCTGCCACACACAGTCTGCAAACCTATCTGAGTCTTTCTCAGATGGCGACTCTGAAAACCTGGAGCGATGAGCTGTCGACCATCAATGAAGCTATTTCAGATAAAGGTTTTCTGGATCTCGATTATGCCGAATTCAACAAATGGCTTACCGCCGAGGAGGGCGTTTTCCAGAACAAAAGAGATCGATACCTCAACCGGTTGGCCGCTGAGCTTCCCGGTGGCAAAGACAGTGATCAATACAAGTACTGGGTTGCCCTACTGGGTAAATCAGGGTTGGAGGACGAATTTTGATGATCACCCATACAATCCCGGAAAAAAGGCGTCGGGCAGATGCTGGATCCGGTAATTTCCGACCCGGTCTTGGGTAATGGCAACGGCATCAAAACGCACCTGCCCAGCGTGATCCAACTGCTCTTGGTAAGCCGAAGCAGCAAAAGCCAGCAGACGCTGCTTTTTCTTGCTGATAAAAACCTGGGGTGGTCCGAAATATTGACCGTGCCGCAATTTCACTTCGACTATCACGATTACATTCTCATGGCGGGCTATCAGGTCTACTTCGGCCCGGTGAAATCGCCAATTGCGCTCCAGGATCTCGTAGCCAGCCTGCGCTAAATAATCGGCGGCTAACCGTTCCCCTAAATCTCCAACCTCCTTGCTCATGGCTGCAAATTGTTATAAAATCGAATGGCAGTGGCGTTTATAAAGACAATTGACGTTTTGCCAACAAAAAAGGGAGCGGCATCTACCGCTCCCCTGGATAAAGCATGCCAAAAACGATTTACTTACTCAGTATGATTTCACCCGTTTCAATAAAACTACCGGCTACCAGGCGGTAGATATAGTTGCCTTTGGCTGGGAATCTAGATGCCGGTATGGTAATCAGGTTTTCACCTGACTGACCATCTACAGTATGGCTCACAATCAAACGACCGCTGATATCCCAAATGCTAAGTTGAATCTGGGCTGGTTGCTCCATCAGCAAGAACCAATTTACCTCATTGGTGAAAGGATTTGGAAACACTTTCAGGTCACTGACGGATAGCCTGGACCATTCGGTATTGAGTTCGGCCATCGATTGTAAATCCACGGGTAGCACCTCGCCGCTGGCTGGGTCTGGATAAGCTTCACCGGCAAGTGCCGTGTCATCTATAGTGAGTAGCTCTGACAAATGGGCGGCCCGGTGGGGCATCACCTCAACGTAGAACAACGGCTCGTCGGCCGGTAATTTGCGGGGTTCCGCTTCCAGCCAGGTAACCAATAGGAGGGTATCGCCTTGTAGCGCATAATCGAGTGCCGGACTTTGCCAGGCGCCGCGCCGGCACCCCAACAGGGCAGCCCATTCCGGATCTACACGAAGTCCCAATTGCAGTCCTGCTAATTCGTATGCCTCTTTCAGATAGACAGGTACGGTTGCAAGTTGCCCGCGTGGCACTGCCATATCGTAAAAAACGACGGGCAGGGTCGCACCCCGGCTGCGCGAGGCGGCGCCACCTGCAGCGGTGCGTGCTGAGTTATTGATATCACCTGTTTTTACAGCGATAAAGTCAGCGGTTTTCTCCACTCGTTCAAATTCCATAAACTCGATATAGCCCGGCAGAGCATCGAGGAATGGGTTAGCAGGATTAGAGAAGCGAAAATTCCTGGGAATAAAATGCCAATTCGGCACTTGACCGAAACTTGCTCGTTCTCCGAGGAGGACTTCCCGCAGAAGCAACACATCCATAGTCGTAATGGTGCCTGACCCATTGGCGTCGGCAGCAATCATCTGATAGGGCGAATCCAGCAGGTCAATATGCAGTATATGACGGGTAATACCGATCAGGTCAAGAGTGGAAATGCCGTTTTGCGCCACATCCTGGCGCTCTGGCTGTACGCGGTGCATCTGTCGAATCGGAACGCCACGAAACTGATAGTACCCGCTTACATCAGTCATGGCTTTTTCTTGCATTTTCCCGCTCAAACTCACAGCTACCTCCTCTACCGGTCGTCCCTGTTCGGTAACAATATCCCCCGCAATCGTAAAGCCCAGGCTGCAATTACCGTTGCGATCATCAATGGTAATTGTGGTTACACAAAAATTCCAATTGCCCAATTCATCGCCTACCCAAAGGGCTACCCGCTGATCGCCTACATCGCCGCAACTGAACACCATTTCATCCGAAGCGGGGGGCTGTGTGGTTCCCGGCAATGGGGGTGGACCAATGCGGTACTGCAGGTTTTGGGAAGCCGTGGTATTGTCGACACTACCGGCGTCTAGCCGTTCAGCTGGTATAGTTAGTGTGCCCTGGAAGTCGATCGTAACGGAATAGTCCTGACGGCAACTAACGACCGGTCCTACCCGATCTACCACCCGTAACTGAAAAGAGCAGCTGCTGGGATTACCGCAAGGATCGGTGACGGTGTAGGTGACCGGGTAGGTACCCAGACCAATATCCTGGAATGTAGGTCCCTGACCTAATGGACTCGACACGCGAATGTCGACTGGGGTATTACATTCCTCCAACTGCACAAGGGCAGGTACGGTAAAAGACACTGTACTACTGCCGGCCGGTAGAGAAATCTCAACATCGTCGGGACAGGTGATCAACGGGGAGGTCTGATCGATGATTTCTAGCTTCTGAATGTGCTCAAACACCTGCGGCTGCCCGGAAAGACCGACCGCGCAGTAGTTCGTCACGCGCCAAATACGGTAGATCGTTTGGCAGATAGCCCCATCAATTGCTACAATTGAATCCCGGTAAGCGATTTCCCAGGTGGCACCGGCACTTTCTGAAACTGTGGGGAAACCATACTGGGCATCGAGTAATGCCGGTAACAAGTCATTAGGTTGTACACAATCAGCAGTTTGGTAATCCTTTGGGAAACTTACCTCGAATTCCGTGTCGTCGACAACGTAGAGTCGTTGCTGGTGTAGCAATACTGGATTGAGTGGGCCTTCCAGATACCAACGGCGCTCGACCTTGCCAATACCGCATGAATTGCGATTGTCCAGGTCCTGGTAGGTGATATTATTGACAAGATCGCCACAGAAGTCACGAACGATGAGCTTACCCGTCAGATTCAGGTCATCAAGCGGGTCAGTAACCTGAAGTGTCCGGTCGTCGGGCAGATCGACGACCTGTATCGTTAAATCTTCCGGCAACCCCAGTTCGGCATTACCTGCTGCCCGCAATCTAATTTCTACGGTACAGAAATTTTCATTGCCGTGACAATCGGTAGCACGGACGACCATGGAAACCGCTTGCTGGTCGGCGCAGTCGATGGTGGCAAACGCACCGAAATCATCTTCGAGAGCATCACTGCGCTTAATTTCCAATTTTTCCAGGCAACAGTTATCGATGGTACCGCGGGCAACATCCTCGGCGTATATACGGCGTGTTTGACCGGGCTCCATGTCCAATGTGATCCCTTCCTGGCAAAACATGGTTGGCTCGACTTTATCTTCCACGATCAGAGTTACCGACTTTTCGCCTACATTACCGCAGGCATCTTCTACCAAATAACGAACTTGATGGACACCTACTGGTAAACCCTCCAGTAAATTACCAGAGATACGGGTGGCTGCAGGTGATTCGATCCGCACTGTCATGCTTCCGCCGCAATTATCATTAATCATGGGTACTTCGACTCGCAGGTCGGCCGTACAGTCGCCATTATCGCCCGCAAGGGCAAAAAGCGTATCCGGTGCATCGATAATCGGAGGGGTTTTATCCCGCACAGCAATTACCTGGGTGTGCTTTTCAATGGCATAAGTACAGATGTTGACGACCGTCCACTGACGATGGATAGTGTAAGAGGCCCGACCGCAGTTGTTTGTTACCTGGTCGCGATAGGTAACATTGTATTGGCACCCCTGCTCAAATGCGTTGCCCGTCGATGAGATTGACGGATAACCGGTAATGTCGGGATCTGGATATACGGTTTCACAGGGCAAGGCTGCCGAATCGCGGTCGTTGTAATCAGGAGGAAAAACAACCTCGCCAATATCAGGCCGGGCAATGCGAATACGTTGTAAGCATTCGCGCTGGTTACCGGCTCCATCGGTAATTTTCCAGGTACGGTTTACCGTACGGAGAAAAGGGCTCGAACAATCGTGATAGGTTAATTCGTCGTGCATGGTAACGACAAAATCCGAACAATCTACAACCACGGGTTCGCCTAGGTCGGCCGATGCGATGGACGCACCACAGGTCACAGTTGTATCCGCAGGGCAGACCACCGTTGGCGCCTGGTTATCTTCTACCTGCATGGTGGTCGAGCAGGAATTGCCACTGTCCAAGTGGGTAATGCGTACAAAAAGCGTTTGTCCCACATATTCCTGGCCAATTACCGGACTGGTAGAAATGGGCGGGCCATCCGCACCGATCTGCACTGCAATTTGGTACGTACTATCCGGTGCGCATTGGTCGAGGTCATCTGCATTCAGTAAGACATCGCGATACGTGAGCGTGTACTCGCAAGTGGAATTGAGCGAAACGGATAGTGCCGGACTGCAAGCCAACTTACATTGGGCGGCTAATGAAGCAGTCGCCAGCAAGCAAAGCAGTAGAAGTATGCCCCTTATCCGCTTGATCCTAAGATTATTTATTGTATTCATGATTGGTTAGTAGTTTAGCTAATCCCGGCCTTATCGATGGCCAGTAAAATGATTGATCAAAGGATGGGGCCCCAAGGCCCCGGCCCGTGTTGATATTTTGTAAGCTTTGGTCAGGATTAATCCCTTGTAAGAATCATTTTTTTCACAGCCGTATACTCGGAAGTCTCCAGTTGGTAGTAGAGCAATCCGCCGACGGACAGGTCGCTGGCACTAACTAGGATCTCATTGTATCCGCTGGCAAACTCGCCCGACCAGGAATAGATGACCTTTCCGGACACATCGTAGATTGTCAACTTGACCTGATCGGCCCGGGGTAGCCGGAAGGGTACAATTGTTTGGTCAGTAAACGGATTTGGGCGGTTCTGAAAGAGCTCAAAGCCCTCGGCTTCCGCCTGGCCATTACTATTGAGAAAGCGGAGCTGTACGTCCATTGACTCGCCGAAATCATTGTAGGCCTCGGCAGCAGTAAGGATGGAATTGATTCCCAGATAGTCACTCAACTTTCCATTGCGGTGAACGCGAAAATTCAAGGTAAACAGGTCGGCTTTGGGCGGTAACTGGTCTAACATAGCCGTTCCCCAGGAGGTCGAAATTACTCCGTGTTCAATCTCTCCGAAATTGAAGTTGTCTTCCGTCATGCCCTCGAGGTCACCGACCTCGAATGCTGTCAACTCCAATGCCTGCGGATCGAACTGCAGGGTAAATTGATAGCCGATGATCTCGCGTAAAGCCTGGGTAGAAAAGGTAACCTCAACCTGCGCGCCCTGAAAAACCTCCTGGTTCCGGACGTCGACGCTTACCGTACCGCTAGCTGCCCTCGACTCTCCATGGTAGGCGCTATTCGGCCGGGCAGAATTGTTAACGTCACCTACTTTTACCGCCACGAAGTTGGCGTTCATCTCATCTTTGTTAAAATTGTTTATGTTGCGCACCTCCGGGAAGGATGCCCGCAGAGGCGCCTTCTCGTTTTGGAACTCATAGTCGGCACTGACGAAGCGCCAGGAAGTATTATTGTTGGGCAGCGTTTTATCGATACCCAGAATTAGTTTTCTCATCCTTACTAAGTCAAGCGTAGAAATACTACCCGACCGGTCGATATCGGCAGCAATTTGCTGGTAGGGTGTCGGTAGCGGGTCGAGGCCTAAGATATGCTTGGATATCAGGATGATGTCCATAGTCGACACTCCGTTAAGCGGGTTGTCGTTGCGTTCAGGTACTACTGTGTAGTCTTTGCCGAAGGCGACTTCCGGAATTTCGAAGTAGCCATCCAGACCAGTATAAGCCATCATAGGTGCATCTTCGCGAATTTGGACTACGACATCTTCAACCTCAAAGCCACTTGTGGTTAGTACATCGCCAGCAATCATGCCGGATCGGGGGTCTTCCTCACCCTCGTCGTTCCCCGACGAAGGATCGCCACCACCTTCTCCGGGCGAACAGGCCTCCTGATTATCCTGTACCGATATGTACGTAAGGCAGTAATCGCTATTGCCGGTCCGATCCGTTACCCAAAGCTCGACAAATTGGGTGCCTATATCCTCGCAGGTGAAAACCACAGTATCGGATTCGGGGGGCGACACCGGATCTTCCTCGACCTGCTGTCGTAGACCCAATATCACCTCCTCGCCTAGGTCACAAGGATCAGAACTACCTTTATCGAGCATATCAGCCGTTACTACAGCCTGTACGTTGCCATTTACATGGGTGAGGTTGACGGAGAGACCGGTGAGGCAGACCGCCGAAGGGGGTTTTTGGTCAGTCACCGTAATGGTTAGGTTACACCTTTCGACATTGCCGCAATGATCGGTTGCGGTGTACACCACTTCGTGCACTCCGATCGGATAGGTTCCGCTAGCATCTGGTCCTGCGCTATCTGCATAGGGTGAGTTATTCGTAATCCGCACCTTCGGACTGCAATCGAACGCCTCAATAGTCGGTACATCGACGTAAGCTTCCGTACAACTATTGGTTACCGGAACCGCAATATCGCCGGGGCAAGTCAATACAGGCGCCTCACTATCCGTAACTTTTAGGATTTGATTGAACTCAAATATACCCTCCGGGTCAGGATCATTAGGGTCGTATACACACCAGTCCATGACCTGCCATTTGCGCAGGATCTTAAAACAAGCGGGATATGCAGCATCAAACTGTTGATCTTCGTAATTGATCGAAATGACCGAGCAGCCCGTATCTTGAACAATCGGTTTGGCAAAAGAAGCCGGTAAACTGTCGGGATGAAGTGAAGCACCGCATTCTTCGATAGTGTAATTTTCCGGCCAATCGATCAATTCCTCTTTCAGTTCAAAGTCATTGATCAAGGTGATCTCCTGAGTACACGTCGAGGTGTTTTCAAATAAGTCCGTGGCAGTGAAGGTCCGGGTAATGGTTCCCGTGCCACACTCTTCATAGGATTCCACCGTAGTGGAGTCTAAGCTGAACCCACACCTTTCGATAACGGAAGGGCTGCCCATGTCATCAATTTGGAAGGAAGGATCATTACAACGAACTACCTTGTCGGGGGGACAAACCAACCGCGGAGCAATTTTATCCTGAACCCTTACCTGAACCATACAGTCGTTGTACTGCCCGAATAGATCGCCGCCCGGCATTTCCCGCTCCGGATCTACGGCACCAAACCCGGGGTGAGTGGTATATACGCGCATAATGACCTGTACAGTATCGCCCACATCTTCGCAGCAGAAAAAAACCTGATCGTCGAACCACTCCTGGTAACCACTCGCATCACTGTCATCCCCGTTCAATCCATCGCACGATTCCGGCTGCATGCGGCGCGCTTTGTAGTGCAGGAGCGGCTCGCAATTATCGTAGCTGCCACTGTTAAAGGTTTCAGCAGCCACCATAGCGCTGCCGGTGGACGGCAGTGCGACGGCCGTAAATTCATCGCAGATGGCGGCCGGCTCTTCATTATCTTCTACTGTAATGTTGATGGTACAGGGCGTGCCTAAATTTCCACACCTATCGATGGGTGTGTAGGTAGCCGTGTGGTTCCCTAGCGGCACGTAGGTGTGTGGTCCCAAGCCACTGCGATTGAAAGAGGTCTGAACCAAGTAGGTCGGATTCTGATCGCAATTATCGGTAACCTCCGCTTCTGGTAAAACGAATTGCCCGAAGCACTCTCCCGAGGCAGTAGAGACGACCAGATCAGTAGGGCAGGCGATCTGAGGCGGCGTATCATCTTGGATAATGATGCGCTGTAGATCAGTGGTTGCATTACCGGTACATTGCTCGACTACTCTCCAGGTGCGTTCGATCTGACGTTCGATATCTCCGCAGAGCAAAGTGGTATCGTCGGAGAATGAAATGATGAAATCACACAGCCCACCACTGCGGATTGCGCTATCTGCCAGCATAGGTCGACCCGTAACGGAAGGGTCCGCATCTGGAGCACTACATTCAAGTGAGGTGTCTGCTGGAAAATCGATGCTGGCCAACGGAGTGCGTAATACATAAATTTGCTGGGTGCAGGTGGTTACGTTCCCCGAATTATCTTCTGCCATCCATTGACGGTTAACGGTCAACAATGTATCGGGACCACAATCTGTGGCCGTCACTTCGTCTTCGTAATCCAGTAGTACCAGTTCGGCACAATTGTCCTCAAGAGCGGGAAAACCTAAGTTGGCCGCGCTCGTATCCTCGATACAAATGACCGAGGTATCAGAGCAGATTAGACTGGGCGGTAGATTGTCGACAATCCGAGCAAAAGAATTACAGAAGTTCGATGCTTCTTGCGGACCTACCCGGGTGGTAATGCGTACTGTCTGCCCAAGTAAATCCATTGCATCGAAAAAGACTTCGTTCACGCCCTCGGCAATTACCTGCCCATCGTAGGTGATGATGAAAGTCTTGTCCTCAGTGCAAGCCTCGGGATCTTGTAATACAACTTGGGGAACGATTCTAGCCCGACAGGTCTGATCAATCGCAATTTCAATGGGGCTCGTACTCTCCGGTGACCTGCAAACCAGTTGGCAAGTTTGCCCCCGCAGGAAAGTTGCACAGAAAAAAAGAAGAAAAAATAACACCCACCTGGGAGCGGGTGCTCCACGCTCAACCCGCCGGAGCAAGGGAACGAGGAGTGGAGTAGCTCTTAATCTGGTGTAGTTGAAAAGGCTCCTCCAAAACGCCAATTGTTGTTGAATGGTGTTTTGCATAATTTATCAATTTTGAAGCTTTTACAGATCTGAAGTTGCTACAATACCCGCGCCGGGCAATTGCAGTAACTGTGGGTCAGCGCTGCACTTATTGCGCATCAGACCGGACGTTAAGAGTAAGCCTTGGAAGAAGAAAACTGCGTCGGAAAAGGATCATGGATCACCGCTCATTCGAGAGGCACATGAATCCATTAAAATTTTTAATCAGATATAAGATTCTATCTACCTGTAAACTAAAACCATGCCAAATTGCAAAAAGGGATCAGTAAGAAATTTGGGCTGCTTTGCGGTAGCCCAGCTACCGATATTTTAACTGGGCAAAACAGCGTTACTTTTCTGGAAAAGGAAGGATTGAAAGCAGGATAAAAAAAGAATAACAGATAGGAAGGTGTACCGCGCTATCCTGAGTTGGATTCATGTCGGTGGGAAAATAAAAAGCCCCTCACCGAAATTCCGGAGAGAGGCCATCCCAAAAACCGATTTAAGTATTTCTTACGTAAAACGGCTTTTGTTAAAACATACAATCCAATCGCCTTTAAATTATTACCTTTTACCCTCAATGATACGGAGTAGTAAAAAGGAGGTTACAGAGAGCTGGCATCTTTTCCAGCTGCATTGCCTCTTTTTTGGATGGATAGCCTCTCACAAGTTCGTAAAATTAGGTGGATTTACAGGTGGTGGCAATACCCTTAATTGGGTATTTCGACGGGTATAGCCAATAAAACCTGCTGGGGCTATCTCAAAAGTCTTTGGTAGAGCCTCATTGAATCAAAGGCATACAGCGCACCTGTTTTTATCGTTCCGGTGCCTGAATGAACAAGGTTCCTTCTTTAAGTCTTCAAGACAGCCCTTTTCCGTCCAAAGCTCAAAAAAAGGACCGGACTCGCAGGCTATACATAAACTACACCAAATTTCACCTCACGCGATTCCCGAAGGAATGCACCACGGATCATCTGCCACAACATCTGGTGCACTACATCGTGGTCAAAACCGTAGGATTCAGCGTTTGGGTTGGAATATTCCAGCGCAGAATTACTACACTCTGTGAAAGCCAATTACCGTGCCAAAATCCAAAGCTGTAGCTTGGATATAAAAAAAGGTGTAAGGAAACCTCCCTACACCTTTGCCCCCCTTATGGCGTTCCTGCCTATTGAATGGGGATGGGCTTTCTGTTTTTATTGTTTTGGAAACCAAAGCCTATTGTGACCTCGTGTGCGCCTCCGGCATAATTAGAAAAATCCTGAGTGGAAAAGTCATATCCGTAGTAGAGACGGAAGGTGTTAATCTCAGCGCCAACCAATACACCAAAGGCACCCAGGGAGCGGTAGGAAAGTCCGGCGATGATGGCATTGGTCTGGTCGTATAAGAACCCACCTTTCAAATTGAAATCCGCTTGAAAGGGGGAATCGCGTATTTCCCGTAGCATAACCGAGGGCTCCAGGTGGAACAACCCATCTGCAAAATCAAACCGGTGGCCGGCCATAATAACATAGTAGTCAAGAAATCCGGCTTCATCGTCTTCGGTAACAATGTCGTCGAGCCTGGCACGGACCAGGTTAGTGAATGAGATTCCGGCCCAGGTCCGGTCCCGGAACATCCCGTATAATCCGAAGGAGGCATCGAGCACCCGGCGGCCATCGATAAAACCCTCAACCACGTCATCGCCTGGCTGGTAGAAATTTTCACCGGTCACAGCATTGCCCACGCTCATCTGTTGGAATTCGGTAGAAAAGCCGGTTGCGAATTTGATATCCTTCTGGATGGTAAATCGAAAAGCGTAATTGAGGCGGGCCCGTAAGCGGGTCATTTTTCCTGCAGATTCGGTGATCACCCCAACTCCAAGACCAAAGGTTTTACCAATCGGACCGTGGTATTGTACCCCCAGAGTTTTGGGGGCATCCGGGAAAGAAGACCACTGTGCGCGGGCATTGAATTGGATCTGATGATTTTCTTCAAACCCTGCGTAGGAGGGGTTGACCAAAATCGGCGACAAATAGTAGTGGGTGAAGATCGCTTCATCCTGGGCATTGGCTACGCTCAGCAGGAAAAGAAATCCCAGCAGGGTAAATAAAGATTTCATACTTAATCGGTGTTTGGCGTTCATGGAATTAAAAAATAAATCTGACCCCACCACCTGCGGGGCTCTCGTCTCGGCGTTCCTATTCCTTAAGTAGCGTAATAGATCCTTTTTGTTCTTGTGTATTTCCTTCCATATCGCGGTATTGAAGTACGTAATAATAAGGTCCCTCGGGCAGATCTTCGCCGTTTTCCGTTGTTCCCCGCCAGTTGTTATCGTAATTATCCATTGCGAATACCAGCTGGCCCCACCGGTTATATATTTCCAGCCGGTTGTCGGCAAATTCTTCGATGCAATTAATTAAAAATTCTTCGTTCAGTCCGTCTCCGTTAGGGGTGATAACACTGCGTACTTCCATGCAAGGGAATCGGCGGTCTAATACCGTTCCGCTCACCAGTCCTGAATTGCTATTACATCCACGGCTATCAGTAACCATTACAGCGTAATCGCCTGGGCACAGGTCAGAAATCTGCGCCGCATCAGGAGCCGATTGAACATTCCAGTTGAAGCTATATGGCGGGGTACCTCCAGTCACTACGGCCGTGGCGCTACCGTTACAGATATCGGTGGCGGGCTCGGTTTCCACCCGTACAGTGATGGGCTCCGGAGCGATAACGGGGAAGGTATTTATACCCTCACAGCCATTGTTATCGGTAGCCGTAACTGTGTACTCGCCCGCTGGCAGGTTAGCTAGAAAACGCCCGGTCGATCCGTTATTCCAGCTGTAGATAAAAGTATTACTTACTCCGCCAATGGCATTCACCGCAACCTGACCATTACTTTGACCAAAACACGCAATATCAGTTACTGCCCCAGTGATCTCGATTGCCGGGGGAGCATCTATGACTACCTCCATTTCAAATGTACATCCTGCCTCCTGATCGATAACCGTGAGGATATAATCTCCGGCTGCTGCTCCCTCAAGGCGGGACATGGTGCTCACGAGCGTGCCATCGGCCGTTTCCCATTCGTACAGATAATTGCCACCCCCATTTATGGCGGTGGCTTCCACAATACCATCGCTGGCTTCAGCGCAGCTGACCCCAAATCCATTGAAATCACTAAGAATTTCAATTCGAGCGGAAAGCTGAGAGTTCGAACCTACACTGAAAGATTTGGTGATTTCGTTTCCGGATTGCTCAAAAACGGTTACCTCATAATCGCCAGTCGGCACGTTGGTTAAGACGGAGTCAGTACTGATGATTTCACCTTGTTCGTTACGCCATTCGTAAGTAAATGGTCGGGTTCCCCCATTGATTTGTAAGTCAATAGCGCCATTGATATCGGCCGGGCAGGAAGTATTCGTGACATCGGCGCCGAATCCAAATTCGGTGACCCGGATGGGCGGGAAAACTGCTTCACAGCCTTCGGAGTCGCCTACGGTTGGGATAAAATTACCTTCGCAAAGGTTGATAATCTCAAATCCGGAATTCGGCGAGTTCCAACGAACGCTGTAGCTGCCACTACCCCCGCTTACACTCAGGGAAATACTACCTTGGCAGCCGGGGGCCTCCGTATCGTGCACCACGATTACGGTATCTAAGGCCAGCGGGTCAGGTTCCGGGATTTCTACCGTGCCTGGGATGCTGGCACCGGAGGCATCAGTTATTATAAAGCTGATTTCACCTCCAGGCAAATCACTGAGTTCTAAAATACCATTCTGTAATTGCTGAGGCATGCCGTTGCCGATCGTCACAGTATAAGGGGCCGACCCGCCTGCTACCTCCAAACGAAGGGCACCATCGGTATCGCCAGGACAAGTAACGGAGGTCGGAATAGCCTCGAAACCTAACGGAATAGATGTAAATTCAATGGTGTAACAAGAATCGTAGGTACATCCCGTTGAGGCCGTAATGGTTACGCAATACGTTCCTTCCCCGAGATTATCTAGAGCAGGTGTCGTTGCACCACTATTCCAGTTGAATGTAAAGTTTTCATTGCCACCAACTACATTGTGGCTGATTGCACCATTGGTATTCCCGGGGTCTCCCGTTACCGGCGTGACCTGAGCGTTCACTACTATCTCATCGTAAGAACCCAGATTAAAGTTTCCGGAAATATTATTCCCGGTATCATCTGTTACCGTCAGGGAATAGTTACCGGCCGGAACATTCTGCAGACTTGGCGAGCTGCTGCCATTACTCCAGTTGTAGATGTAAGGCTGCACCCCTCCGGAAATGTTAGGAACAATGGAGCCTGTAGCCTCTCCAAAACAGGACGGTGTGGTATTTACCTGCCCAAATTCCATGCGCAAAGACACCTGCACGCAGGACTGCGCGATACAACCAGCTTGATCCGAAACCGTTACGCAGTATTCACCGGGCTGGTCTAATGCATTGAGATCCTGCTGGTCAGCGGTAAAACCGTTCGGACCCGTCCAGGCATAGGTATAATTACCTGTCCCCCCAGACACTTCCAGGTCTATTGCTCCGTCGTCTCCACCGTCGATCGGAGTTAGCTCAATTGAAGTAATGCTTACCCCTTCATCCTGGCCGACGTTAAACGAGGTTGCTAAGGTACAGCCATTATTGTCCGTTATGGTAAGAAAATATTCTCCCATATCCAGACTATTCTGGTTGGGTGTTCCATCGGGAAGCGGTTCTTGCCAATCGTATTGATAAGGAGCCGTTCCACCGTTGACCGTCACGGCAATGGCACCGGTCGTTTGGCCGGCGCATAGCGTATTAGTGACGTTCCCACTGGCTGATAAACCCGAGGCAGGCTGATTGATAACGAAGGGATCAGATTCGAATGTACAATTATTATCATCTGTTATGGTCACATTGTAAATCCCGGATGGAAGGTTGTCCAAATCTTCTGTTTGCGGAAGCCCACTGCCCCAGTTAAAAGTAAGGTTGCCTGTTCCCCCGTTTACTGTAAGGGCGATGGCACCGGTTGATTCTCCGAAGCAAGCTGCATTCGTTATCTGTTGATCACTTATTGTGATAGCGCTACCGGGTTCGCTTACTACAAAAGTCTCTACTAATTCGCTATTCGTCTCCGGATCCGTAATGGTGACTGTATAGGAACCGGCCGGAATGCTGGCTAGATCCTCTGTCGTCTGACCCTGGTAGTTCCATTGATAAGTGTAGTTTCCAGAGCCCCCTTCCACAGCGATGTCGATGGCTCCGGTTGACTCACCGGTACAAGCAACATTCGTAATGGTAGAGGATGTGATACTTATACTGGATACCCGTTCGATGGAAATAGAACCGTTACGCAAGTCCGGATCAATGATGTTTTGTGGCGCCTGAATTACCTCTATGGAGGTAGGTATCCCGCTAAAGCTGATGGGCACATTGGTTCCGTTTGGAGCAATAGTTCGGAAACACAGTTGGAAAATCACCGTATTGTCAGCAACGGTTATACCTTGGGCGGCCGGGTCTAACCATTGCATCGTAATCGTACCCGGGCTAGGCTGACCAAAATTCTGCTCACTTAGGCCCGCCAAATTTATTCCGGAGACATTGAGGAACTCTAGCTGACTTTCGTTATAGTTGATGGAAAACTGTGCACCGACAATCTCATCAAAATCGTTCACAAACACATCCACACATACCTCATCGTCGCTGTTGGCTGCTTCATCGGAAATCCCAAAACCCATTCCATTCAGCCCGTTCCCCGAACCCTGAATGCTTATAGTCCCGGATTGAAGCTGAGGCGTTAATACCATTTCATCGGCATTGGTAAACTCCACACTCGTGGGGTTGTTGGTTACCTCGATAAACGAGGTACCGGTCCCGGTGGCTGTGAAACAAAGCTCAAACATTACCGAGCCATTGGGAAGCGTCACGGGGTTCAATCCGGGTTCGGTCCAGACAACCGTCACAGCCCCATCACTGGGATTGCCAAAAGCGCCTTCATTAAGAGCCGGGATATTGAAATTTTGTACGTTGTTGAATTGTAACCGGGTAGGGTCGTAGTTTATGCTAAACTGCATTCCTACGATGTTTTCAAAATTATCCGCTAGCAGTTGGATACAAAAATCATCTCCGGCATTGATGGTTCTATCGTCGAAGCGCAAGGTAAATTCTTCGCTGCCTCCACCGCCGCTTCCCTGCACGGTAATATCACCGGGTGTGGAGCTGGTATTCACAACTTGTTCTGAAGCATTGATCACCTCAATAGAAGTTGGCGTGCCTGTAAGCGCCACTGTTCCCGAACCATTACTAACAGCTGTAAAACAAATGTCGAAAAGAGCTGTACCATCTTCAACCGATACGGGCAAGATGCCTGGAGAAGTCCAGGTCATTGTAACGATGCCTTCCTGGGATGGAGGTGTACTGGTGGGAGATCCAAAATCAGTAATCAACAAGCCGTCCAGATTGATATTTTGAATTCCGGTGAAATTGATCAGATCCGGATCGTAATTAATACTGAATTGGGCACCAACAATGTCTTCAAAATCATCAACGGTGACGGAAACACAAAAATCATCGCCAATATTGACCACGTTGCCTGTCAGTACAAAATCGATCACACCATCGCCCTCGCCTGGGTCCCCACCACCCTGACCGTCACCAATTGTTACAGTGGCGTTCTGTGCATCAAAGGATAGTGTTTGCTCAGCCGTGTTGACAATTTCGACTCCAGGAGGTGCGCTAGGGTCAATCGCTACGTTCGTCGTTCCGTCAGCGACCGCCCGAAAAGTTATACTGAATAGTCGGGTATTGTTGGGAATGTTCACCCCGCTTAGGGAATTATCAAACCACAGAAAAGAAAGATTGCCCGGATTGGCGCCGAAAGATTGATCGTTCAGACCGGGTACGTCGGTGCCGTTTACATTAGAAAAGGCCACGAATTCAATGACGCTATTATCCCAGGTTACGGGAAACTGCATGCTTAGGATGTCTGAGAATCCACTAACTGCATTGACATCTACAGTGAATTCTTCTCCCGCCTCGACTTGATTATCGCCAGGTGTAATCGACAGAACAGGCTGTTGAGCAAAACCCAGTATATTACAAAACACCAACCCTGTTACCAGGCCAGTTATCAACTTATTCATTATGCTCGGAATTTGGGATGTTTAAGAATAATGTTCTACCTCAAATGGATGATCTTTTGCACGACGGTATGTCCTGCCTTCGTTAAACGACAATAGTATGTACCGGGCGCCGGAAAAGCAGATCGATCCAGCGTAATTCGTTGTTCGCCACTGCCAAAATGTTGCTGTTGCTCGAGTACCAACCTGCCGTTGGCATCAAGTACAGAAAACTGGACTAGGTCGGCTGACCATAAATCAAAGAAAATAGTTATATGGTCCCGGAATGGGTTTGGTGTGCACTGTTGTACAAGTATAGGAAATCCAGGAGATATGGAAGTTGTGGACGTCACCGTCTCAATCGAGACGATACCGGATTCAAAAGTGGGTTGGATTACGTTGGTCAAACTTGCCACTTCAATTTGAAAAAAGCTGCCCGAAGTGTCGGCACCATCTTCGGTAAACGCAATCTCAGAGGAGGAACCTGCTCCGCCGGTTACCTCAAAAACAAGGGAGAACAAAACACTGCTATCTGGTAAAGTAACTCCACTTACGCTGGGATCAAACCAAATATATCGCAGCATGTTATCACTCGTCTTGTTGAAATTATCCTGATCTGTAAGCCCTAGATCCGTATTTAGGTCACTCAATCCTCGGTACTGCAGCACCTCGTCATCCCAGGTAATTGCAAACTGAGTGCTGACCAAATCGTTGTAAGCCAACGACCTAACAGGTACCGAAATAGTTTCTGTACCCTGGGTAACTGCTTGGTCGGTTATGTAAAAAACGGTGCTCTGTCCAGCTAAAGATACAAACTGAACAACCATAAGGGAGGTAATAAGTAGGAGTAGATTTCCTGCCTTTTTCATCTTCATGGGATTATGCATAGATTAAAGTAAACACTTTACTTTCTAAAATCGAAGGTAAGAAAAAAATGAGACTTGTACACTTAAGGTAAAATAAAAATTGAGTGGCTAAGCCGACGGCACCAGACTTAAAAAGGCACCTGCCTAGGTGATTAATACTGTTCGAAAGCAACATCCTATTCAAAGTTTCACACGCCAAAAAAAATTAATTTAAAATCAAATTTCGTTCATTTTGATGTAGCCATTTGGGAGTGTAAGTGCCACAACTTTGCAGGCCAAGCCTTATTAATGCCAGCATAGTAGGGGACCGAAAGCAGCGCTCCCTCCATCCCACGGATCGCAGATGCGCAATTACCCCCTTGTCCTGCTACCCATTAAAAAAAAGCGGCCAGCCCCTTTCGGAACTGACCGCTTTTCATCT
>CAZHCA010000014.1:0-102012 GCA_964530825.1 uncultured Saprospiraceae bacterium | reverse complement strand
GAAAGGGGCTGGCCGCTTTTTTTTAATGGGTAGCGATAGGGCCAGGTTCGGGCAGAGCGCGGCGCTTGCTGTCGGGAGTGGTATTATTACGATTGAGGAAGGGAGTTGAGCAATATTCTAGGGGCTTGCTTTTTTAGTAAGTGCCCTATGGAGAGGCTGCCTATTTCACCCTATTTAACTTTTCAACTCTTATTACAAAAGCTTGAAAATTCATATGTATCTTGTCAGAACAACTTAAAAAACCTATGCGCAAGATTTTTCACCTCAGCAATTGCAAAACCTGCCAGAAAGTTATCGCTGCATTAAACGGCGGAGCAGGGCTTGAACTACAGGACATCAAAGAACGGCCATTGACCGCAGCCGATTTGGATTTTTTAAAAGAGCAGGTGGGCTCGTACGAAGATCTATTTAGCCGGCGTGCGATGAAATATCGAAGTATGGGCCTGCACGAACAAGAGTTAACCGAGGCGGATTATCGAAAACTCATCTTAGAAGAATATACCTTTTTGAAACGTCCGGTAGTTGTTGTCGATGATCAGGTATTTGTAGGAAGTGCAAAGAAAAGCGTGAACGGAGCTAAACAAGCCTTGGGGATAGCGACCTAACAAAGAGTAGAAAGGGCAGTATGGATAATTCAGCACAGCAGCGTATTGACCGGAAGTACATAATCGATCGATTCCAAAAGCTACAAGATCAGATTTGTCAGGCTCTGGAGGAGCTAGATGGTAGCGGTAAATTCCGGGAAGATGCATGGGATCGTCCCGGAGGTGGAGGCGGACGCTCGCGCATAATAGAGGGGCAGCACATCGAAAAGGGAGGTGTTAATTTTTCGTCTGTTCACGGACCGATGCCGGAAAAAATCGCCCGAAAGCTTCAGCTTGAAGGGGGGCATTTTCTGGCTACCGGCGTATCGATTGTCTTACACCCCGTTAACCCAATCGCACCCATCATTCACATGAATGTGCGCTATTTTGAGATGAGTTCTGGTGAATGGTGGTTCGGCGGCGGTATCGATTTGACGCCACACTATATCATTGCCGAAGACGCCCGTTTATTCCACCAACAGTTGAAAGCAATCTGCGACCGCCATCATCCTACTTACTATCCGGAATTTAAGCAGTGGGCCGATGATTATTTTTATCTAAAACACCGCAAAGAGACCCGTGGTGTCGGTGGAATATTCTTTGACCGGCTGGGGCCTCAGGATGGGCATGATCGATATTCCCGGTTTAATTTTGTCTGGGATGTTGGATCTGCTTTCGCTCCTATCTACACCGAGATTATGCGTCGGCGCAAGGATTCGGATTACACTGAGCAAGAAAAAGATTGGCAACTCCACCGGCGTGGTCGATACGTTGAATTTAACCTGGTCTGGGATAAAGGTACGCGTTTCGGGCTAGATACCGACGGCCGCACCGAATCTATTCTAATGAGTATGCCACCGCTGGCACAATGGACATACGCACACGAGGTAGAACCAGATAGCCCGGAAGCTGAAACTTTGGCCTGGCTTAGAAAAGACATTGACTGGTTAAACGTAGCGGATACTGCCTTGACAGCCGTCAATCACAAAGAATCGTAAAGGTTTCCGTCTGGATCTTATTAGACATATTCCCATCGCGATCGCGAATCTGGATCGCATAGGACATGGTATCGATGGGAAACTCTTCGCTAGGAACACATGTTTGCGTACTGTTCGGAAACGTACAGCATATATAAATGCGGTTGGGCAGTCGCAGGGTAATTTCCCCCCGGATGCCATTGGCCGCCCCCTCTTCCGGTATGGGCTCAATTCGGAATACCTGCTGGCCACCAGTTCGGCTATCGGTCAAAAAAATATTAATGGAGTCCCGATCACCTAGGTTGCCGTCGCCATCCGTGAATGAAAAACGGATGGCTAGCGTATCAGACGGGGTATTGGCATTTCCCTGAACGATCGTGTTTTTATTTAGCCCGATGTATTCAATTTCAGGTTCGTTTGGATATTCCGGCGGATTAGTACAACTGGCTAGGAGTAGAAGTGCAGTCAAGGGGATATACATCAGGAACTTGCGAATGAACGAAAAACGAATCTTTTGCATGGATAATTACCTTTAATAAAAGAACGCGCCGTTAGCCATATTTTTACTTGACGCTACTACTAAAATTAGTCGATTTTGGAGACAATGGAAATGCCTGATTGGTCGTACCGCACGCAATTGATGCAAAAAATTGCCGCCCTCCCGACAGGTAGCTGGAATGCAATTGCTTTAGAGGTATTTAACTATCAGGCGACATACAATCCTCTTTACCGGCAGTTTCTAGAATTGTTGAACGTGGAAACGTCCACTATCCGGCATCCCGAACAAATTCCTTGTCTGCCCATCTCCCTCTTTAAACATCGTTTACTACAAACCGGGTCGTGGAAACCCGAAACAATTTTTACAAGCAGTGGTACCAGCGGGATGACCCCCAGCCGGCACGCGCTGCGATCAGCCGATTGGTACCGGAAAATTTCAAGGCAAACCTTTGAGCGTATTTATGGACCGGTGCAGGATTATTGCTGGCTGGCCCTCCTACCGGCCTACCTAGAACGTAGCGGATCAAGCCTGGTGCATATGGTACAGGATTTTATTGGGGCTTCCCGTTATCCGGCGAGCGGTTTTTTTCTGGATAATATCGATGACCTATTGGGAAAGCTTACATTTTGCCACCAACAACAGTTGCCAACTGTATTGATCGGAGTGAGCTTCGCCCTGCTGGATTTGGCAGAACTATCCCCCCGTCCCCTTGCTCCAGCCATTGTCATGGAAACCGGGGGTATGAAAGGCCGGCGAAGAGAACTTACGCGCGAAGAACTGCACCGTCAACTCCAAGCTGCTTTCGAGGTTGAACATATCCATTCGGAATACGGGATGACTGAATTACTCAGTCAGGCCTATGCTCCGGAAGGCGGACTTTTCCAGCCTGCACCAACCATGCGGGTATACGTGCGGGAAA
This sequence comes from uncultured Saprospiraceae bacterium, assembly GCA_964530825.1. Lineage (GTDB taxonomy): Bacteria > Bacteroidota > Bacteroidia > Chitinophagales > Saprospiraceae > CAZHCA01. The sequence goes on along the minus strand of CAZHCA010000014.1, from coordinate 99,033 downwards.
TCACCGATCCACTGTGCCTTCGTAGTACCCATGAAACGGGTGCTTTAAATATTATTGATCTGGCTAATGTAGATACCCTTAGCTTTATCGCTACAGACGATATAGGTAGAGTACATAGTGACGGTAATTTTGAAGTTTTGGGCCGGATCGATTCAGCCGAGGCACGCGGTTGTAATCTTATGGTCCAGGATATTTGGCCCCACGCAGGCCAGTGAGCCAAATAGCCTTTAAAATTAGGAGGTAAAGCAAGAAATATAGGGATCGAGCCGCGAAAAGTTTGTAGATATAGGTGATAATAATTTATATTGTAAATATAAGACTTAAATTCATTCCCAATTTGGCGGCTATTGGAGCATGATCCTCCCGAGACCTTCTTGTAATGGCTAATGGGGATAAATCATTGGCAATAATCCGTACTTCAAGAAAGGGAGTATCCATCTGTTCTTTGCAAATGCCCTGAGATAAAGTAAAATCGGTTTTTGGGATAGCCTCTCTTCCGGCCTTCGGGCTGGGGAGGGGTTTTTTATGTAGTGGGCTTCAGTTCGATAAGAATGCTCTGCTTAAAATCCTTTTTTAGCAACAAGGTAATATTGGTAAGTACGATCTCACCCATAGTCCGGCATTGCTGAAAAATGTCGTTTTTGTGATGATAAGCAAGTTCTTGTTTAAGCTTTTTAACCTTTTCGGGCGTTGACAATTCGTCTTCGACCATTACTTTCAACAAGCTGTTTACCCGGTCCTGATTGGATTTTACGCGTGCAGCAATAAGCGAGCGTTCTTCCAATTGATACTGTCTGACGGTTTCGGCGGTCATGTGCTTAATACCTAAAAAAATAACCGGATTGTTTTCTTTGAAGTATTGTGGCAAATAAAAGCCCTTGCGACCTTCGTAGGACTGTTGGTCGAAATCGATGGCACGCATGCGGTATTGCATCCCTTCGATGTCGGGTGTAATATCGACTACGTAGTTATAGGAGCGCATGTCGCCGAGTAGCCTTACAAAACACCGCTCGTTGAACTTGACGAATTCCTTGGCGATCCGGATTTGGTTGAACGTGGTGTCGGCAAGGTTTTTGGCGATAAAATCGTCACCGGGAATACCGGCGATGTGTTCTTCGATGAGCGTGCCGCCATCGACGAGGTACATAACGCTGTTTGGGGAGAGCAATTCCTCAAGTTCCAGACCGTAAACGCGCGAGGCGTCGGCTCTTTTGACATAGAAGTGATCGTAGTTGTCGTTCAGGCGATTAATGATACGCACCCGAAAAGGTTTGGAATTCCCGAAGGTGCAATAATCGATTCGTGAGATGGTGAGATGCTCCAAGACATCTACGTCGCCATCCGTCTTCAGTAGGGCATAAATGAGGGTGAGTCCCTGGTATAGGTCGCGCTGATCCGACTCGTCGTAATACACCGTTTCCCAAAGCGTGTTTGACCCTTCCTGATCGATCAGAGAGATGGAAGCAGTATAGCGGAGCAGATCTTCATATTGCAGGGGTAGCTGTACCGCTCGATTGTGTTGCTGCAGATAAGCTCCCAGTCTGGGGCTCACCGGATAGGTGATCTTCTTTTTGGAAGGTACATTTCCTTTCATGGCGACCAAACAAGTTGTGGCCCGAAGCCTCATTTTCGGGCCGGTGTATTGTACGCTACTTTTGATCACCGACGCCTCGTTGGCGAATAGTTCCTTCCAATTCACCCAATACACTCATGTCTTCAATCGTAGAAGGGGGTTGGAACGCTTGGCCATCGGCGATCTTACGCATGATTTTACGCAAAATTTTGCCCGATCTCGTTTTTGGCAGTCTTTTAACGATCAACACTTTTTTAAACGATGCAACTGGCCCGACAGTTGCCCGAACTTGCCGGATCAATTCCTGTTCGATCGCAACTTCGTTGGTCGTGATGCCAGATTTCAACACCACAAAACCTACCGGAATCTGTCCTTTAAGAGAATCCTGAATGCCGATCACGGCGCATTCCGCCACCGCAGGGTGTGCGGCAACGACTTCTTCCATCTCGGCCGTTGATAGCCGATGCCCCGCGACATTAATGATATCATCGATTCGGCCGGTAATGTATATATACCCATCATCGTCTTGGTAACCGCCATCGCCCGAGAAGTAAAAGCCGGGGAAGGGGCTGAGGTACGACTTAATAAATCGCTCGGTATTGTTCCATAAATTGGGCAGTGTACCCGGCGGCAATGGCAGTCGGATAGCCACTGCGCCCTCCTTGTTGGGTGGCATCTCTTCGCCGTTGTTATTGAGAATTCTAATATCGTAACCACAAACCGGCTTACCGGCCGATCCTGGTTTGACGGGCAGTAATTCTAATCCAACCATGTTCGCCAGCATCGGCCAGCCTGACTCGGTCTGCCACCAGTGGTCGATCACCGGTACTTGCAGCACCTGCTGCGACCATTCGAGGGTGTTTATATCGCAACGCTCACCGGCTAGGAAAAGGTACTTTAGGCTACTGGTATCGTAACCAGCATTCAATTTGGCCTCCGGGTCCTCTTTTTTGATGGCGCGAAAGGCCGTAGGAGCGGTAAAGAAAACCTTCACTTTGTACTCCTCAATGATACGCCAGAAGGCACCAGCATCAGGGGTGCGTACTGGTTTGCCTTCGTATAGTATGGTGGTGCACCCGTGCAATAGCGGGGCGTAAATAATGTAGGAGTGTCCTACAACCCACCCTACATCAGAAGCTGCCCAGTATACATCACCCGGATCCGTACCGTAAATATATTGCATACTGAACTTAAGGGCTACGGCATGGCCACCATTTTCCCGAATGATGCCCTTGGGCGTTCCCGTCGTGCCGGAAGTGTAGAGGATGTACAAAGGGTGGCTTGCCTCTACGGGTACGGGGGGCTGTGGTTCCGCCTTTTTCAACTCTGCCTCCCAGTCGTAATCTCTTCCCGGTTTTAGTTGAGCACGATGAATTTCCCTTTGAAAAACGATGCACCCTTCTGGCTGATGATCCGCCTCGTCCAGTGCTAAATTTACAATTTCCATGTAATCAATCACCCGTTCAATTTCCTTACCAGCGCTGGCAGTAAGCAGGATCTTGGGTTGGGCATCGTTGATGCGGACTGCCAACTCATGGGGCGCAAAGCCACCGAAAACCACCGAATGGATGGCACCAATCCGCGCACAAGCTAGCATCGCGATAGCCGTCTGCGGAATCATAGGCATGTAGATCACCACCGTATCTCCCTTCCGAACTCCGTGCCGGGTGAGTACACCCGCAAAATGGGCTACTGTATCGCGTAATTCGCGATAGGTGTATTGCGATTTGGTGTCGGTAACGGGCGAATCGTAGCACAAAGCCAATTGGTTGCCACGACCCTGTTCGACGTGATAGTCCAGAGCCAGATAGGCCGTATTGAGTTTACCCCCTTTAAACCAACGATAAAGCTTGTGCTCATCTTTGTAGAGGGTAACTTCCGGCTCTTCATACCAGGAAATTGCTTTAGCTTGTTCGTCCCAGAACAATTCCGGTGAAGCCATACTCCGATCGTAAAAATCTTGATACTGCATGATTGGGTTTTTGAATATGACCGGGTGATAAGGGAACTTGCTGGCACAAAGGGCAGCAGCGTATTGGACTATTGGCCACTTTTCTGAGGCGCAATTGAACCGAGCTGGATAACTATTTCGTCAATGCGCCCGACATGATTTCCTCGACAACCTCGGGGTTCAGCAGCGTAGAAACATCACCCAGATTGGAAGTGTCGCCCGAAGCGACTTTACGGAGAATACGGCGCATGATTTTACCGGAGCGTGTCTTTGGCAATCCGGGAACGATCTGTATTATGTCTGGTTTGGCAATCGGTCCAATCTCTTTGGTCACTACGGCTAGGATTTCTTTTTTGAAGCTTTCTTCGTCGGCAACCGGTCCGGCAGTAATAACGTAGGCGTATATGCCCTGTCCTTTGATATCGTGCGGGTATCCCACGACAGCTGATTCTACGACCTGGTCGTGTTCGTTGATGGCATTTTCTACCTCGGCCGTACCCATGCGATGGCCTGATACGTTGATTACATCATCTACGCGCCCAATGATGCGATACATGCCATCGGTATCGCGGCGTGCTCCGTCGCCGGTAAAATACTTGTTATCGAAGGCCGAAAAGTAAGTCTGGCGACAGCGCTGGTGATCGCCGTAAGTAGTACGCAGCATGGAAGGCCATGGAAACTTAATGCAAAGCAGGCCCTCTACGTCGTTGCCCTCAATTTCTTCGCCTTCGGCGCTCATCAGGCAGGGCTGAACACCCGGCAGCGGGTAACCAGCATGGGCTGCCTTCATCGGGCTGTGCGGACCTAAACCGGAAATCATTATGCCCCCGGTTTCGGTCTGCCACCAAGTGTCGACGATGGGCGACTTTTTCTTACCCACTTTTTCGTAGTACCATTCCCAGGCTTCTTCGTTAATTGGTTCGCCAACGGTACCCAAGACCTTCAGGGTGCTGAGGTCGTATTTATCGACCCACTCATCGCCCTGAGCAATCAATGCTCGGATCGCCGTCGGGGCCGTGTAAAATTGATTGACCTGATATTTGTCGACCACCGCCCAGAAGCGTCCCGGGTCAGGGTAGGTTGGTACGCCTTCGAACATTATGGTCGTGGCCCCCGAAAGCAAGGGACCATATACGATGTAGGAGTGGCCAGTAATCCAGCCGATGTCGGCTGTACACCAGTAAATGTCGCCCGGTTCGTACTGGAAGACGTTCTGGAAAGAATAAGCGGTATAGAGCATATACCCGCTGCAGGTATGAACGACCCCCTTGGGTTTACCGGTCGATCCGGAGGTGTACAAAATGAAAAGCATGTCTTCGGAGTCCATCTCCTCGGCAGGACAGTCAGCCGATTGTGGTTCCACCTGTTCGTGCCACCATTTGTCTTTATCAGCATTCCAATTGACTTCCTGATCGCTATTTTTGTAAACCAGTACCGTCTCGATGCTATCGACATCCATTTCCAGGGCGTCATCGACCACCTTTTTTACAGGAATCGTTTTGGCGCCCCGGTGGTTAACGTCCGAGCAAATGACCATTTTACAGCTGGCATCCTTGATACGGTCGGCCAGGGCGTGGGCGGAAAAGCCCGCAAAGACCACCGAATGGATAGCTCCGATACGCGCACAAGCTAATATACCAATTGCCAATTCCGGCACCATAGGCATGTAAAAGCAAACCCGGTCACCCTTCTGGATACCGTTGGCTTTCAAAGCGTTGGCTGCTTTGCAGACCTCGGTGTGCAGCTCCCGGTAAGTGAACTGGCGCACCGGAGAAGACGGATCATTGGGCTCCCAAAGAATAGCTACTTGGTCGCCACGGGTTTCCAGGTGGCGATCGAGGCAATTTTCCGTGATGTTGAGTTTGCCCCCCACAAACCATTTGATGTCAGGGGTGGTAAATTCCCAATCCAGGACTTTTTCCCATTTTTTTCGCCAGTGAAAGGTACCAGCTTTTTCCGCCCAAAAACCTTCAGGGTCCTCTACACTGCGACGATACTCGCTTTGATATTCCTCAAAAGATCGGATCAATAAACTCATGCGGTCTTGCTTTTTAATATTTATCTATATATTTAGATTTCTATATTATTGCTTCGAAAAAAATTGGCTGCTAACCATAAGCTACCACTTCCGCCAAAATGGTAAGTAACTCATCATTATCGAAAGGTTTAGTTAGGTACACTTCACCGCCACTAGCGTAACCGTCAAAACGATCATTTTGGGTACCTCTGGCGGTGAGGAAGATAATGCGGCAATCGTCCATATTGTCGTTTTCGCGGATGCGGCGCGCCACCTCGAAGCCATCCATTCCAGGCATCATAACGTCGAGGATAATGATTTCCGGTTGGAAGCTCTTCGCTTTTGCTAGTGCTTGCCTGCCGTTTTCGGCTTGGACAACGGCATATCCTTCTTTTTCCAGCAAAAAAGCGATTGCAGTCATAATTGCCGCTTCGTCGTCGACGATCAGAATGCGTTTGGGTTGCTGACTTGCTGACTTCACCACACTTTGAAATTATATTCTTTCTAACAACACCTATCAAGTTAAAAGTACACTTTTTTCCGAAAAAAAAGAATAATTATTTATGATTGTGGAGGTGTTTGAAGATGTAGGAGTAGTCGGATTTGAAAACAGGCGCCACCCAGTTCACTGTCTGCAAGTTGAATGCTTCCGCCATGGTAGTCAACGATCATTCGGGTGATGTACAGCCCCAGGCCACTGCCCTTGGGCTTACCGAGTTTAGCGTGGTGGACCTGGGTAAACTTTTCAAATATAACGGCCCTTTCGGTTTGTGGAATTCCAGGGCCGTTGTCAGCAACTTCGATTAGAGCGGTGTCTTTTTCTCGGCTAAGTGTGACGGCCACAAGGCCATGGTTTGGATCAGCAAATTTTGCAGCATTGGACAGCAAATTGACAAGAGCTTGTACCAGCTGGTCCTCATTGCCGTAAACGCATAATTCTTCTTCGGGTAGGGCTAGAGAAGTATTGATATTATTGGTTGTCATGAGCTGCTGCATACTTTGGTAGGTGCGATAAACGAGCTGATTGATTGACAAGAGCTTATGATCTTGCTGTCGATCACCGGCTTGGTGAATTTTTTCCAAATCTAATACCTGATTAATGAGCCGCGTAATCCGGTTCGTTTCGCCGATTACGATCCCCAAAAACTCATTCTTTTTCTCCGGCTCAATATCCGGATGATCATGTAAAATCTGGGAAATGGCTTTGATCGAGGTGATAGGCGTGCGCAGCTCGTGGGTAACGGTAGTGATAAAATCGGCCTTAAGTCGGTCCAATTCCTGTAATTGAGCATTGGCTTGCTTGAGTTGGCGGGTGGTCATTTCCAGCTCGGCTGATTTGCGCTCCAGGGCTTTGCTGTAATCCATAATTTCCTGTGTCTGATCTAGGATCTTGAAAATCTCTTCTAGCGAGATAGGGTCTTCTTTGACAATGGAAGCAACGATGACCTTGGCTGCCGCAGCTCCGATAGCTCCCGACAGGTGCGTTTCGACATAATTGACTAAATCGGAGGGGGCAAATGCGTTTTTCTGCAGGTCGTTGCCCTTCATGGTCTGGTAGCGCTTCAGCAATTCGCGACGTCGCGCCTCACCCACAAAACGGTCGAGGAGTGCGGTGAGGTCACGTACACGGGCTCGCCGCCGCAACACTTCATAGTTTACTCCCATGTTTTGGTATTTGTAGATGTCGACGTAAAGATCGGCCTGGGTGATTTCCAGTGCCTTCGGCTGGGTGCATAAGGATACGCCCACGTAGCCAAAGGTATTGAAGGCAATGCTCCAAAAAGCCGAATGAGTAATGTGATCGACTCCGGTCCATCCAAATAGCGCATACGGATTGAGTGCTCGAAGGCCCCAAGGCCCTTCTTCGATCAATTGTTCCTTTACCCACCCGATCTCTACCAGCGTAGGGAAGGGGAGGGTGTACATCCATACTGAGAAGCCAAGGATCAGCCCGGTAATTGCACCGGCTTTGGTAGCGCGCTTCCAGTAGATTCCCCCCAGGGTCGCTGGGAGGAACTGTGCGATGCCGGTGAATGAAATGAGCCCAATGGAAACTAAGGGATACATCTGGCCTACCGATCGGAAATAACCATAAGCAAGCAACAATACGATAATGATACTGATACGTCGAATACCGAGTAGAGGGGTTGTCAGTCGATAATCGCCACGCACGAATTGCGGCTTGAGTAGCATGGGAAGGACGAGATTATTGCTGATCATAATACTCAATGCGATTACGGCTACAATCACCATACTGGAGGCGGCCGAAAAGCCGCCCAGTCCTACAAGCAGGGCCAAAAAGTTCTGGTTTGAGGTTAAAGGCAGGGTCAGGATGTAGGTGTCAGGTTCTACCGGTTGGTTACCGAGCAGAATCAAACCCCCAAAAGCGATGGGCAACACAAATAAGTTGATGAGCAACAAATACAAAGGAAATATCCAGGAGGCTTTGCCTACGAAGCGGGCATCCATGTTTTCAACCACGGCGACGTGGAACTGGCGTGGCAGCAGTAAAATTGCACTCATGGAGAGCAGGGTGAGCCACAGCCAGTCCCGACCCTTAACGGCGCTGCCGGAAAATGTAGTTAGTTGCTCCCATTGCGGGTGAGCGTTTAACTGAGAAAACAAATCGGACGGCCCGCGGAAAAGGCTAAATGTGACAAAGAAGCCTACTGCCAGAAAGGCAACTAATTTAAAGATGGATTCGAAGGCAATGGCGGCCACCAGCCCCTCGTGCCGTTCATTGGGGTCGAGGTTGCGGGTGCCGAACAGGATGGTGAAAAAGGCCAGCACGATAGTGATGTACAGGGCCGAATCGCGGTAAATAGGCGAGGGACTGGTTCCGGGGGGGTGACCGGCCAGTAAGTTGAAAGTGCTGGAAATGGCTTTCAACTGAATGGATATGTAGGGAATAATACTAAGTACGGCAATGAGGGTGGCGATGGTCCCCAAGGTGGTGCTTTTCCCGTAGCGTGAAGAAATGAAATCAGCTACCGAGGTAATACGCTGGGTTTTACTAATCAGGATGATCTTCCGCAGCACCAGAATCCAAAGGGGAGCTAGGATAGTAGGACCCAGGTAGATGGGTAAAAAGCCGATACCGCTCACGGCCGCCCGCCCTACACTCCCGTAATACGTCCATGCAGTACAATAAACACCTAGCGATAAGGCATAAATCAGCGGGTTGGTAACCACACTGCTTCCTCGCCGGGCCAGGCGTTCAGCCCCGAAAGCGATGCCGAAGAGCAGGACCAGGTAAGCCAGGGAGGAGATAATGATCCAGATGTTGGACATGAGCCAAAGCCATTATTTTCGGGGGTGCCGTACCAGTAATGCAGTAGCGGTAATGATCAATAACCACATTACGAAAATATATACAAACAGAGGGGGGATAGCCCACGTGCCGCCAGCACTTTCCCATATAGTCAGCATGGTGGGTTGGAGCAAAAAGAGCGCTAGCCCAAACACGAGTAAAAGCCGGTAAGTGCGATCGCGATGCTGCATAGGCCAAAAGTTGGGTGCCAAAACGAATAGGTTTAATATACAACAATTGAGCGTTTTGCACCGGCCTGCATCAGGTTGTCTTCCGGCGGTTGCCCAAATGCAGCAAGGTCGGATTGAGTATTCGGCTCTTGATCAGCGCCCAAAGTATCAGCAAAGCAAAAAGCCCCAGGCCTACCGAGGCTAAGATATGTCCTTGAAGCTGCGGTTCGAGTACGAATCGAAGCCACAGGGTAGCCAGTAAATAAAGAACTACGAAAATATTAGAAATTTTAGATCCCAATTGCATCAACCAAGGTATTGATTTTTTAATTGGAGGGTCGGGCTTTCTGCCCGACCCTCGCTAAGGGAAACCAAATTGTGCGAAAAGCAATGAACTAGTGACCAGAAGCGGCCCCGGCGCCCCGGGGGATGCGAATATCTTCAACTATTTCTTGAACATCTTTCGGTGGAGCGCTCGTCAGGCGGCTCACTGCGAAGGAGACGATAAAGTTCAGGATCATGCCCAGGGTGCCGATACCTTCGGGCGAAATTCCCCAGAGATACTGATCGGGCGTTCCGCCGCCGTATTTAAAGTAGTAAATGTAACCAGCGGTAAATATCAAACCGGTGATCATACCCGCGATGGCCCCTTCTTTGTTCATCCGTTTGGAAAAAATGCCCATCACGATGGCGGGGAAAAAGGAAGCAGCAGCCAGGCCAAAAGCAAAGGCCACCACCTGGGCGACAAATCCGGGCGGGTTTACTCCAAAGTAACCGGAAATCACTACGGCGACCGCAATGGCGATACGCGCGGCGCGCAATTCCCCCTTTTCGGAAATTTCGGGCATCAACCAGTTTTTCAGTAAATCGTGCGATATAGAAGAGGAAATCACGAGTAATAGTCCGGCAGCTGTAGAAAGGGCAGCTGCCAAGCCACCGGCGATCACCAGGGCAATAACCCAACCCGGCAGGTCAGCAATTTCCGGATTAGCCAGCACGATAATATCGCGATCGACGTATAACTCGCTGCCTTTCCAGCCATTGGCATTGGCCACGGTCGTTACGTATTCCTCATTGTTGTCGTTGTAGTATTGTACGATACCATCTCCGTTTTTATCTTCAAAAGCCAACAAACCGGTATTTTCCCACTTACTAAACCAGGCCGGTAGCGTAGCGTACTCCTTGTTGTTGACGGTATTCAACAGATTGGTTTTGGCAAAGGCCGCAATCGCGGGCGCTGTCGTGTAGAGCAGTGCAATGAAAACCAGTGCCCAACCGGCTGAACGGCGTGCATCCGATACTTTCGGAACCGTAAAGAAACGAACGATGACGTGTGGCAGTCCAGCCGTGCCCAGCATCAGGGCAGCCGTCACGAAGAACAAATCGACCGTCGTTTTTTTGGATGTGGTATATTCCTTAAAACCTAAATCGGTAGATAGCTGGTCTAGTTTGACCAGTAGAGGGGTGCCATCTTCCAGAATGCCGCCCAATCCGAATTGCGGAATGGGGTTACCCACCATCAGCATGGAGATGAAAATGGCCGGAACCAAGTAAGCGAATATTAGTACGCAGTATTGGGCCACCTGCGTGTAGGTGATACCCTTCATGCCGCCGAGTACGGCATAGAAAAATACGATACCCACCCCGATGACAATGCCCCACTCGAAGGGGATCTCCAAAAATCGGGAAAATGCTACCCCTACGCCTTTCATCTGTCCGACAACGTAAGTGAAAGAGACGAAAAGTGCGCACACCACGGCTACAATCCGGGCCGTTTGGGAATAGTAACGGCTGCCGATGAAGTCGGGTACCGTAAACTTCCCGAATTTGCGCAAATAGGGCGCTAAGAGTAGCGCCAGCAGCACGTAGCCGCCAGTCCAGCCCATGAGGTATTGGGAGCCTTGGTAGCCCAGAAAGGAGATCAGGCCCGCCATCGAAAGAAAAGAGGCGGCTGACATCCAGTCGGCAGCGGTTGCCATACCGTTGACTACTGGATTGACGCCTCCTCCGGCTACGTAGAAATCGGAAGTGGAGCCAGCCCGTGACCAGATGGCGATACCGATGTAAAAAGCGAAAGTAAGGCCCACTATGAGAAAAGTCCAAGTTTGAACGTCCATGTCTTGATTAGTTTTAGGTTGAAAGAGGTGGAAAAATCACAGCGGATCATTTTTCGTCCACATCGTACTTTTTGTCGAGGTTGTTCATCAGCCACACATATACGAAGATGAGTGCCACGAATACGTAAATGGCCCCCTGTTGGGCAAACCAAAAGCCGAGTTTAAAACCGCCCAGCTGAATCTGGTTGAGCTCGTCGACCAGCAGGATGCCGAATCCGTAGGATACTACGAACCAGATAGCTAGCAGAATGGTCAGATAGGTTAGGTTTTCCCGCCAGTAGTTTTGTAAGTTCTTTTCAGACATAATGATTGTGTTTTGAAATCTCTTGAATTAAGCTTAAGTATAGGGTTGATCTACAGAAAGATATGTGCCTGAAGCCGGATCTGAGAGACGTCTTGTGCCCCACCCTCCCGGGGGTCGTTGGAAATATTGTGGTACTCCAGGGTCAGCTTGGCGTGGTGGCCATTCAGGTGGTAATTCACGCCGATGTCCAGGGCCGTTGGATTGTCTTCGAACCCTTCGTAGTCGGAAAACTGGAAAGCCACATAGGGCATCAGTTTGACATCAGTAAAATAGTGGCCGAAATGGGCGTAGAAATTGCTGCCCGTGCCGCCCCAGCGACTTACGTAATTCTCCCCGTAGTTGAAATGGATATAGGAGGCGTAGGCGGTTACGGATCCGCTTTTAGTGGGTACGTCCATGAACGCGTCCAACGCGAAGTGGAAGACGTTCTCGTGGGTGGCCGCTTCGGTATCGTACATGCCGTTGGGGTGGGCGAAAAAACCGGCGCCGACGCCCAAAACGCGCTTCCCGCCGAGGTAGGAGCCCACCTGGTAGGGGAGTTTGGTCGATTCCAGGTCCCAGAAATTATAGCGAAAATACCCCTCCAGGATGGTATTACCGGTTGGGTCGCCGCCTTCACTTTGGGAAACCCCCGTATAGGTGAGGGTACTGCCCGCCTGACCGAAGTCATCGCCTCCGGCCAAGGGATTCCGGCCCGGAGCGTTCCAGGCCACCCGGTAGTCTACTTTGCCTACCTGTCCCTTGGCATATACTCCCAGATGACGGGCAAACTGGTCGGTAATCCCCAGCGAGTGCCAGTGCACAAACGGACGCGACTGATCAAGAGTCATGAAGTTGAGGGTGCTCTGGTTGGCTAATCGCGTCAATCCTTTCCAATAGTGCAGCCCGCCTCCGATGTAGAGTTCGTCGATCACCTTGAACTCGGCCCAGGCATCGTGCAGAAATATTTGCGGCGGATCACCGTCGTTTCCCAGAGGTGTGAGGTTGTTGGGACTCAGGTTGTTCAGGCCAAAATGCGTCAGGATAAGGAAGCGCGGTGAAATCTGTGCATACGCCAAGAAACGCGAGCGGCGTATGCTTGGGGTGATCTGCAATTTGGCATCATCGACCGCCAGATTATTTGTGGTAGCCCAGATCTGATGCCATGTAATGAACCGGATGTATTTAGTACCCTGTTCATTGAGCTTAAGCGTCATGGGCTTGTATGACCGGTCTGCTTCAGGGCTTTCCTGAGCCAATAGCCGACTGCCACCAGCAAGGATTAGCAACAGCGCCAGAATGATCAAACGACATTTGGATTTCATGATTGGTGTTTTTATTCGAAATCGGAACTTGGGATTAATAATCGCGTCTAAAGTATATATATATCTATATATATACAAGCATTGTCCCGTGTTTTTTCGTCCTTTTCCAAAATGATCTACTAGTGTACTCAATTTTTTTGTGAGAAAATTCCAGTTTTTGCTGTTCGACCGGGAAATATTTTGAGTACGGCTGTGCTTAATCAAGTGTGAAGGGAAAGTTTCTAACTTGTCTACGAATTTATCCTTCTATATATTTATGTATATTTGGAGGGAACCGAAGTAGTGGCGCGTTATGAAAACACATTTTAATAAGGGATTTTTGGAAAACGCCACGGAGACGCTGCGTGCCATTGCCCACCCCATCCGGATTGCTATTCTCGACCTGCTCTTTGCGAATCAAAAAATGACGGTTACCGATATTTACACCAAGCTACGTATCGAACAAGCTATTGCTTCGCACCATTTGCGCATCCTCAAAAATAAACAGGTAGTAGAAGTCGAGCGCGATGGTAAGAACTCGCTATATTATCTGTCCAATCCTGAATACTATGAGATCGTGCGCACCTTGATGAAGGTTTTGTAGCTTTTGTAGTCTTTCATTTGGAAAAACCGGTCTTTATGAAAAACGTCATCCCCCAGCGGGTTGCCGAATTCCTGGGCCAGTATCCGCCCTTTTCGCATCTCGAAAAACCGGAATTGTATCGGCTCGCCGGGCAAGTGTTGGTGCAGTATCGGCCGGCCGGAGCTGTCATTTTTAGTGAAGGCGACGACCCAATGCCGCTCGTTTACATCGTACGCCAGGGAGCGGTCGAGCTTTTCGAAGAAAAGGAATCCAAACGAATACTCATCGACCGCTGTGACGAGGGCGATGTATTTGGGCTGCGACCATTGCTTGCCCGGCAACCCTATGCCCTCACGGCAGAAGTGCGGGAAGAGACCCTGCTCTACGCCATTCCTTTCGACGATATTGGGGAATGGCTGCGTCGCCACCCCGCGCTGGCCGGTTATCTGGCGGCCGATTTTGCTGCCGGTTATGCTCGCAATTTCGGGCGCAGCAATCGTGCCGATTTTCGTTCTGAGGCTCAAAATACGGAAACGCTGGCTCTGACCGAGGTGCTGCATACTCGCCACCGCCGCGAACCGGTTACCTGCGATCCCGGCGAAACGGTGCGTACTGCCGCCCAACGCATGACCGATCAACATGTAGGCTCCATCATTATCGTCGATGCTGATCACCGCCCGCTGGGTATTGTCACAGACAAAGATCTGCGGCGTCAGGTGGCAACCGGCCGGGTGCCACTTGATGCCCAGGTAGGGCGAATCATGTCCAGCCCCGTTATTACGGTAACGCCCGAACCTACGGTGGCTGATTTACAGATCCGGATGCTGCGTCACCGCATTGGCCACGTAGTTAGTACCGCCGACGGCACCACCGGGAGTCCGGTATTGGGAGTTTTTTCAGAGCACGATTTGCTGGTGATCCAGGGGAATAACCCCGCACTACTGGTTCGAGACATTCAACGCACGGACTCTACAGCAGGCCTACGCGCCATCCGGGAACAGGCTGAGGGGCTGCTTCGCAAGTATTTGGAGCAGGAAGTGGCCATTAGCTTCATTGCCTCGGTGCTTTCGACTATCAACGATGGGATCATCAGGCGCTGCATAGCGCTGAGTGAAGCCGAATTGCCGGTTCCTCCACCGGTGGATTATGCGTGGTTGTCATTGGGTAGCGAGGGCAGGCAAGAACAATTACTGCGCACCGATCAGGACAATGCCTTACTTTTCGATGAGGTAGCGGAAGTTGATCTGCCCCGGGTGCGCAAACTTTTTATCGATCTAGCCCGGCGCGTGAACGACCGCTTGCATGAAGTTGGTTTTGTTTACTGTCCGGCCAAAATGATGGCGGGCAATCCGAGTTGGTGCCTGAGCCTGGGGGAATGGAAAAACCAGTTCGGGTCTTGGATCCTGCAGCCCACGCCCCAGGCGGTGCGCTACAGCACTATTTTTTTCGACTACCGGGTGGTACATGGACAATCGCAACTGGCGAAGGTCCTGACTGATCACATCTTTAGTCTGTTGGAAGAGCAAACCGCCTTTTTTTCCTTTCTTGCAAAAGATGCGCTGGAAAACCCGCCCCCGCTTACTTTCTTCCGGAATTTTGTAGTGGAAAAAAGCGGCGATCATGCCGAAGCTTTCGATCTCAAGGCACGGGCTATGATGCCACTGACCGATGCCGCCCGGGTACTAATACTGCACGCTCTAGAGGGGGGGATCAATAATACCTTTCGGCGGTTCGAGCGCCTAGCAGAGCTGGAGCCGCGCAATGCCTCGCTGTACGAGCAGGCAGCCGATGCCTACGAAATTCTGATGCGTTACCGGGCCCGCGCCGGTCTGGCAAATGGCGATGGCGGCCGGTACCTGCGCCCGGAGTCCCTCAGTAAGATGGAGCGGCTGCACCTGCGCAACAGCTTTCGACCCATCCGGGAACTGCAGAGCCTGATCCATACGCGTTTTCAATTAGCTTACTTCCTTAGATGATGTGGCCTTTCTCCAATAACCGGGCCTGTACTTTGGCCGGCTGGGCAGCCTATATTGCACAATTTGATAAGCCGGTCAGCCGAAAAACGCCCCTGGCTGATATTCCCTTCGTAGTGCTCGATACCGAGACTACTGGATTAAATCCCCGACGCGATCGGATGCTGAGTATCGGGGCAGTAGGAGTGACCGGCTGGACGATCCCGGTAGCTGACCGTTTTGAAGCCTTTGTAGGGCAGACCCAGGGAAAGGCCGACGCTAATAGCATTGCAGTACACGGGATTTTGCCTACGGACCACATGGCGGGAAAGCCGGAAGATGAAGTGGTGTCGGACCTGCTTGCTTTCTTGGGTAACCGGGTGGTAGTGGGCCATCATGTTGCTTTTGACTGGTCGATATTGCAAGCCGCCGTAAGGCGCCACGGTGGTGGTCGATTGCGCAATCCGGTGCTGGATACCTACCAGTTGGCTCTGCGGTTGCGTTTCGATCCGACTCCGCCGGGCGAAAAAGAGCTGGGCTTGGACCAATTGGCCAATACTTACCGGATACCACCGCTTGACCGGCATACAGCAGCCGGTGATGCCTGGATCACCGCCCAACTCCTCCTGAAGCTCATGGGTGGATTAGCCCTCCGGGGTACAAAGACTTTTGGCGACCTCCAGCGTCGAAAGCGTTCGATTTGGTAGCAGATTGGGAAAGAAAATATTGACTTTGACGCCAGATTTTGTCCATTTTTGCAATTATCTTTGACAAAATATAAAACATGAGCCATCCTTTGTTCCGCGTGGAATACACAGTTAGTAGCGTAATCACTATTTTTGCTGCCTTGTGTTTCGCCTTTTGGGTAAGCGCCTGCCAAAACAGCGCTTCCGGAGAAGGAGAAGACCCTGTTGCCCCGACTGTGGATACCTTGCTATACTCTATCAAAAAGGTACAACTGAGACAGCCGGACTGCGCCGATACGAGTCGTTGCGCTTCGGTAGATGCCAGCTATGCGGTCTTTACCGGAGATAGTCCCCTGTGCGAGAAGGTGAATGCATTAATTAAGGATCTTTTAATTGGGGCCGTTGCCGCTTACGGTTCGAATAATCCAGATGGATTGGAGACCACTGACCTCAGTATTGAGGCCGCTGCGGATTCCTTCTTTAAACAACACGCCGAATATGTCAAAGAATTTCCCGACGGCATCGGAGCTGGTTGGACCATTGACTTTGCAGGGAACGTTCTGCGGAACGATACCCAAATGCTTGTTCTCGAAGTCAATGAGTATTGGTATACCGGTGGGGCCCACGGAAATTATGCGTCGGGCTTTTTCAATTACGACCATAATACCGGCAAGGAAATAACTATGGATGCTCTTATAGCTGACAAGGCGGCTTTGTTACAACAAGTCGAGGCGCAAATCCGGGAAAAGTTTGAGGTGCCGGAAAATAAGAGTCTGGCAGATGCTGGCTTCTTTGTAGAAGAGGGCCTGCCCATGCCTTCCAACTTTGCGATTTTGCCCGATAGCGTCTATTTTCACTACAATGTTTACGAGCTGGGACCGTATGCAATGGGACCGGTTTTCGTGACTTTGGCAAAATCGGATTTGGGTTCGGCGTACTTCGAACAATAAGCGATCCGTTTCTCACCAAAGCATCGTTTAATAATTGCGTTTTGCGAAAGCACCACCTTTTTTGGTATTTCTTAATCGGTTGGGGACTATTCGGACTGCTCCAGGCAGCACTCACAGGAATTGATCCGGATGAGGCTTACTACTGGCGGTATGCCCAGCAATTAGACTGGGGGTATTTCGACCATCCGCCCGCCATTGCCGTAATGATTGCCGCCGGTAATAGCCTGTTCGCAGGGACTCTTGGTATACGATTTTTTACCGTCCTGATCCAGCTCATCGCTTTCTATTTTATCTGGGTGCTGGCCGGCCAACCCCGTGAAACGGCCCGGGCGGGTTTGCTGATGCTTTTGTTGACGGCCATGCCTTTATTACAGATTTTCGGTTTTGTCGCTACCCCAGATAGTCCGTTGTTGTTTTTTGCCACGGTATATTTCTTCCTGCTGCAGCGATTCTTGGAAAAAAACCGTTGGACTGACGCTCTGTTCTTAGGACTGTCCATGGCCCTGATGTTGTACAGCAAATACCACGGGGTGTTGATCATTTTTCTTACGCTATTACCGCATTTGCCCAAGTTGCTGGTGCGGCCACAGTTCTACGCGGCTTGCCTGTTAGGAGCAGCTTTGTTTGTTCCGCATTTGTACTGGCAATACGCCAATGATTTCCCTTCCTTCCGCTATCACCTAAAGGGGCGAAACGATCCCTATGAATTAAAGCATACACTCAATTACCTGATAAACCAGTTGTTGGTATTTAGTCCGCTAATCTTTCCGCTAATCGTGGCCACTTTGTTTCGCAGACGGCCTCAGGACGCCCTCGAACGCTCCTTTTATTGGCTGGTTGTCGGGTTCTGGGTTTTCTTTTTCTGGACCACTTTCAAGGGGCACGCAGAACCCCATTGGACTGCGGTGCTGAGTATTCCATTTGTTTTACTTTTGTACCGCACTAGTTTAGACCAACCCCGGATGGGGCGATGGGTTTGGCGTATGGCTTTGACGAGTGCCGTAGTCCTGATCATCGCCCGCCTCCTTCTGATGCTTCCCATACCGGGATTAGAAACACCTTTTGACCGGGGAGACTGGGTGTATGCTCTACAGAGAGAAGCAAACGGGACCCCGGTTGTTTTTCAGAACTCGTACCGTGATGCTGCGGTGTATACCTTTTTTTCGGGTGACTCTGCAACCACGATCACCGATAATTTGTATCGGAAGAATCAATATGATCTTTGGCTGGACGAAGTTCCCTTTTACGGACGTTCTGTTTTATTAACTGCTAAAAACGGTTGGGGGTGCGCTAAATGCATCCACTGGACATACGGTTCCCGTCAGCATGAACTGTTGCCTATCGAATTTTACCAACCTAATGAGCAGGTACACGTCGTTTTTACAGAAGAGCAGCCGGTCCGGACTTTGGATTCGGTGTGGACCGCTACGCTGGATATTTATCATCCTTATCCATTTTCATTAGAGTTACACACCGGCATATTACCTCTGAAGCTGTACGCCTTGTATGTAAAAAACGCAGCAGTTGTCGATTTCGTACCGGTAGCTTCCGAACCCGTATTAGAACAGTTGCCGCCAGGGGATACCATCCGGATTCAAGCCCGCTTTTCGCCACCCGATTCTCTGATGACGGGTCTGGGGCTCGCTTTTGGGTTACGGTGGGGTAATCTACCTCCCCCCTTTAGCAGTGCGGTGCGCCAGCTGGACCCTTAATTAATCAATTTCCTTACTACCCGTTGAATTGCTTAAATTCGCACGATCGATTAATTTACCTTATCTCGCAAATTCTGACGGCATGCTGGCACGCCAAAATCCAACGAAGACCAACGCCTGGAAAGCTCTGAAGCAGCATTACGAAGAAGTCAAAGACCTGAAAATGGTCCATCTCTTCAACCAGGACCCCGATCGCTTCGATCGCTTTTCATTAGAATTGGAAGATATCCTGGTTGATTTTTCTAAAAATCGCATTACCGACGAGACGATTTCCCTCCTACTTGACCTGGCGGAGGCCTGCCACCTTACGGAATCCATTGAGGCTATGTTTAATGGCGTGGCTATCAACGAGACCGAGGGGCGAGCCGTGTTGCACGTAGCTTTGCGCAACCGTTCGCAAGAACCCATTTACTACGAGGGGCACGATGTCATGCCGGAGGTGCAGGCAGTCCTGGATCAAATGCGTGATTTTTCGATCCGACTTTTGTCCGGAAATTGGCGAGGTTATACCGGCAAAAAGATCACCGATATCGTAAATATCGGCATTGGCGGTTCTGACCTGGGATCGGTAATGGTAACAGAAGCCTTGAGGCCCTATTGGAAAGAAGGCATTCATCCTCATTTTGTGTCGAATGTCGACGGTACCCATATTGCCGAGACGCTCAAGCAATTGGAACCCGAGACTACGCTTTTCATGATTGCTTCCAAGTCTTTTACCACCCAGGAGACCATGACCAATGCTTACACCGCTAGAAATTGGTTCCTGGAGCATGGAGGTGGGGAAGATGCCGTATCCAAGCATTTCGTAGCAATCTCAACCAACGAGGCAAGTGTAACCCAATTCGGGATTGATAAAACAAACATGTTCCGGTTTTGGGATTGGGTAGGGGGGCGGTACTCCCTGACATCAGCTATCGGTCTGCCCATTGCCTGTACGATTGGCTTTGATAATTTCGAGACCCTGCTGAATGGTTTCCACGATATGGATCAGCACTTCAGACGAACGCCTGCCGACCGAAACATACCAGTACTGTTGGCGCTGATAGGCATTTGGTACAACAATTTTTTTGGAGCTGAATCAGAAGCGATTTTACCTTACGATCAGTACTTACACCGGTTTCCTGCTTATTTCCAGCAAGGAAACATGGAAAGTAATGGTAAATCGACCGATCGAGCTGGTCTGCGCGTCGACTATCAGACGGGGCCCATCATCTGGGGCGAGCCCGGAACCAATGGGCAGCACGCCTTTTACCAACTACTGCACCAAGGAACAAAGCTGATCCCTTGCGATTTTATTGCGCCGGCCGTCAGTCACAATCCCCTCGGAGATCACCATACCAAGTTGCTGGCAAATTTCTTTGCCCAGCCACAGGCGCTTATGAAAGGGAAAACAGCTGCGGAGGTCCGAGAAGAAATGAAGGCTCAAGGTAAATCGGAGGAGGAAATTGAACGCGTATTGCCCTTTAAAGTATTTACCGGCAATAAGCCATCGAACTCAATTCTGGTGAAACAACTGACGCCCTACACCCTGGGTAAGCTTATTGCTATTTACGAGCACAAAATCTTCGTTCAGGGCGTCATCTGGAATATTTTCAGCTTTGACCAGTGGGGGGTAGAGCTGGGGAAGCAACTCGCCAAAAAGATTTTACCCGAGTTAACAGATCCCGGCAAAGTAGCTACCCACGACAGCTCCACCAACGGATTAATCAATGCCTACAAATCCATGAAGGAAGAAGCGGGCGCTTAGAGGCGCCCGCAGTGGATAGTTCCGGCCAACTGCTAACCCATCCGTTCACTTCTGCTACTTAACCGGCTATCCAGAAGAATTCCCTTCCTTTCTTTCCAACAATATGCGTCCTTTCCCTCTAATATAATTGTAGTTTGGGCTTAGGTAAGTTTTTGTAAACTAGGTGACAAAAATTGCTGGCCGACCCCAACCTTTCTTTGCGGGAGCGGCGTCTGACTTGACAAAATACAATACTATGAATATTCGCTTACTATGGTCATTGTGGGTGCCGGCGCTGACGGGGTATTTGCAGGATGCTTATAAAGAAACGAGCACCTATTTCCCTTGGGATCGGGTTTCGTCCAGCTGGACAAATTTCGACGGCTTTTTAAGGTTTTGCCGTCCCAGGCATTGATGAAAGCGTTTTGCAAGGTTTAATTAACCACCTAAGGGCTGTTGGTCATGTGCAGTGGAGCAGTACAAACAGGCTGTTATTCCGACCGCAAGCCGGACTGTCTGGACCTGGTTTGGTCGCAGACGGTCGTTTGGCCCTCTTTCCAGAATCGGATTACTATAGGGACTCCACATTGCCCACTGGGTTTGACCTAGGGATTTACTACCAATCGGATCGCTGGTGGGCAGTTGGAGTTCGGACCGTCGGTTTTTTTCCGGTGGCATGGGAAAGCGAATACTACGAGCGGGTCAACCGGGATCAACGCTGGGTACTTCGCACAGGAATGCAATTTTAGGATGCAGAAAAAAACAAAGGATAAAGAGTATAGTGAACGCGAGCTGGTGGAAGGTTGCGTCCGAAATGAGCGCTTCTTTCAGGAGCGTCTTTACCGGCGTTTTTTCCCCGCTATGATGCGCATGTGTATCCGCCATACGCGCGATGAAGACCTGTCCGTAGAGTTAGTCAATGGCGGCATGCTCCGCGTTTTCCAAAAACTGCACACTTTTGAGTTTAAAGGTTCGCTTGAGGGGTGGATCCGCCGGATCATTTACCGTTACCTGGTGGATTACTACCGTAAGGAGGCACGCGGATTTCATTTTCTGGATCTGGAACAGCGCGATGCACCACTGAAGGCCCAGGCGCTCGATGGATTATACCTCGAAGATTTACTCAAGCTAGTGGAAGCGCTCCCGCACTGTACGCGCGAGGTGTTTCGACTGTTTGCGATTGAAGGCTATAGCCATCTGGAGATTGCGGCGCAGCTGGATATCAGCCCTGGGACCTCCAAGTGGCATCTCTCCGAGGCGCGTAAGCGTTTGCGTATCTTGATCCGTAAACACTATAAGAATCAGTACTATGCAGGATAGATGGAATGACCCCCAATTGATGGACCGTGCCTGGAAAGACATGGAGCTGTTGCTCGATCGCGAGATGCCGCGACGACGTGCATGGTGGTGGCCAACCCGTGTGGGCTTGTTGGGATTGATCCTGTTCATCGGATGGTGGATATTGCCGGAAGGACCCACCCCTTCAATTGGTGCTTTTCCTCTGCCATTAACGGGTTTACCCGAATCAATATCTCCGGGGGCATTCCAGGAAGCGAAGCAGACTAGCCAAGAGCCTCTTGCTGTCACCTCCGGCGAAGCTTACAATGAGCGTTCGTCCTTAACTACTCCCGAACGATTCGTAGCTCCTATTCGCCGGCAAACTGGTGAGGAAGCAATTGCCTTGCTGCCCCGAAAAGCTGCCACGTTGTTGGTAAACCAGGAAGTAAACCGGTGGGATACCGAAAAGAAAATAATCTCGTGGCTATCGCGTGCGCCCGTGGAGGTCGTCGGACCTCCTCGATCTTCCGAAGGTTTTTTGTCAGTAGCTAAAAGATCAGATAAGGTCGGCTGGGGGCTGCGCCTTTATGCCGCTCCGCCTATGGGCCAGTTACAAACCACTGTTGGAATAGAGTCCTATCTAAGTTGGCAAATGACTGATCGTTGGGCCTTGCAAGCTGGATTGGCTTATCGGCCCGAATGGCTAGCTTTACACCCGATAGTTTCCGACGACTTTCAACAAGATATGCCGCAGGCAGGGGAGAGCGAAGACCAAACGACGCCGGCCCAATTGAATCTGCGAACACAGGGGCTTGAGTTGCCGGTTTTAGTTCAGTACCGGCTTCATACCCGTTGGCGAATGGAGGTCGGCTGGCGACTGCGCCATACGTGGGATGCACGCTTACGGTCCGTTGTGAATGAAGCTTTCATGTCTCCCGGTCCGATCTTTACTCCCGCAGCAGCAGACCCCTTGGTACGTTTATCAGCTGAAGGTGGCGCGCTGGCTACGACAGATTACCAAGCCTGGACATACCACCTGCAGGCTGGAGTTTTATACTGGTTAAATTCTAGTACTGGTTTCACCCTACATTACCAGCAATCTTTGCAGGAGCAGTTTAACACACAGCGTTATACCTTCCGCAACCGCACCGTGTTAATCGGCATGGAATGGCGCTTTTAAACCTGGCTTGCCAGGGCTGAATAGATTTTACCATTACCGAATCGGAAGGGATATTCACCGGTTTTTTCGGCGGTCCAAGCATCTTCCGGGAATAGTTTTTATAATTTTTGGTTGGGAACCGGATAAGATATACGGGGAGTCCTGTGCAGGTTATCATACTCGATGATGATCAAGAGACCATCTGGCTGCAAATAGGAAGTCTACTGTCGAATAAATTGGGCCTGACGACGGACATAATGCCAAGCGTTTGCCATTGAAATGCCGTCTAGCTTTTCACGTGGTTGGTAGGCTGTAATATCATCCCATAGTATACGTGATTGGATGCACAACTTCCCATTGTTCCGGTGGCTGCTCTGGTGTGCGTTTCTTTTTAACAACGGCACTTCGGTTAATAGCATAGTAAACGCTGTTAGGGCTATAGCGCTGTCAGCGCTATAGCCCTAACAGCGCTTAAGCGCTAACAGCTCTTGCAACTTTCCCAAAGTTATTATAATTTAAAAATTTAATTTCGCTATTATAGATACATAATTAAGAACGGCCTATCAATTTTAAGCATCCGATCTCTGGGGTAGTTCTTAAAAAGAATCCATTTCATGCTCACCAACCAACGCCACCTATTTGACCTGCCCGAAGACGGAGCTTACCTTAATTGCGCCTATATGGCGCCCCAATTGCACAGCCTAACTACGTTAGGTCATAATCTGATTGGCCTGAAGAGCAATCCGATGCAAATTAAACGCGAACATTTCTTTGAACCTGTGAGGCGTGCCAAAGCCGCTTTTGCTCAATTGGTACACATCGATGATCCGCAGCGGGTGGCCATCATACCCTCGGTTTCTTACGGGATGGCCAATGCCGCATTTAACGCTGGTCTGCAAGCTGGGGACGAGATCGTCCTCACTAGTGAACAGTTCCCAAGCAACTACTATATCTGGGAGCGTGTAGCCCAGGAGCAGGGCGCAAAATTGCGAGTGGTTCGGGCGCCCAATTCGCCCGACGACTATACTAAACGTTGGAATGCTGCTATCCTGAGGGCGATCAATCCGAAAACCCGGGTTGTTACCCTCGGACACGTGCACTGGGCCGACGGTACCTTGTTTGAATTAGAAGCTATCGGTGCAATGGCACGGCAGCACAATGCACTGCTGATTATCGACGGCACCCAGTCGGTGGGGGCCTTGCCTTTTGATGTGAAGCGCATCCAGCCTGATGCGCTTATTGTAGCTAGCTACAAATGGCTCTTTGGGCCCTACGCCATTGGCCTTGCCTATTACGGACCGGCCTTTGATCAGGGTAAGCCCATTGAAGAAAATTGGATTAATCGGCTGCATGCCGAAGACTTTCGGAACCTGGTCAACTACCAAAATGTATATCAGCCGGGCGCCGCCAGGTACTCCGTGGGTGAACAGAGTAACTTTATTCGTATTCCCATGATGACCCGTGCACTAGAGCAGCTGCTGGAATGGGGAGTAGAAAATATTCAGCAGTATTGCCAGGCCATCGCAAGCGAGGCCTATGAGCAAATGGAGGCCCTAGGGTGTCAAGTAGAACCAGCTGACCGACGCGCCCACCATTTGGTAGGGGTACGCCTGGGGACCGACCTGGACCTCGATGCCTTACCGGGCGTGTTGCAAGAGCGGCAGGTCTATGTATCGCTGCGCGGCAACGCCGTTCGGGTGGCGCCCCACGTGTATAACTCAGCCGACGATTTCCAGCAACTGGTAGCCGCTTTTGAAGCTGTGCGCCGGGTAAGGATTTAGTTGGTCTACCTTGTTGGATTATTTCGCTTCTTAGGATTCCGATAAAGATATTGACTTCATGTAGGGGGATTACCGGAGGGGTGATTTTCGGCTGCTAGGTTCCAATGGCGCTATTGCTTTGTGAGTATGTTACTATTGTCGCGATTTGCGCATTTATCGCAGCATCAAAAAAAAGAAACTGATATGGTAAATCGCGTCCTGATAATCTAAAATAAACCTGAAATATTCCCGGCCTCGTCAATGTCGATCCCTTCGGCGGCCGGACGACTGGGCAATCCGGGCATGCGCATAATGTCTCCGGTGATAGGTACTAAGAACCCGGCGCCGGCAGCAATCTCAATTTCGCGTACCCAGAGTTCAAAGCCCGAGGGGCGTCCCAACAGTTTGGGATCGTCAGACAGGGAGGCAGGGGTTTTCGCGATGCAAATAGCCAGGTCATCCAGTCCTAGCTTGTTAATGCGTCGCAAATCACGTTCCGCTTGGTTGCTGTAACCTACTCCGGACGCTCCGTAAATGCGGGTAGCTACGGTGTGGATTTTCTGCTTGACTGGCATAGCCCATTCGTAGAGGGGCCGGAAGTTAGCTTTTCCGCTATCAGCCAAGTCTACGACTGCTTCGGCCAATTCCAGGGCACCTGCACCTCCCTTGGCCCACACTTCTGCTTTGGCTACCGGTACGCCCAGCGTCTTGCAGTGCTCGACTAACAATTGGAATTCGGTCGCGGTGTCGGAAGTAAAGGCGTTGATCCCGACTATAGCGGGTACGCCGAATTGCTTTACATTTTCCAAGTGTTTTTCGAGATTAGCAAACCCTTTTTTCAGGGCATCCAAGTTGGGTTCGGTAAGGTTATTCTTATCGGCCCCGCCGTGGTATTTTAATGCCCGTATAGTGGCTACCACGACTACGGCGTCCGGCTTCAGTCCGGCGCTCTGACATTTGATGTCGAAAAATTTTTCGGCGCCAAGGTCTGCTCCGAAGCCGGCCTCCGTAACTACGTAGTCGGCCAGGGAGAGCCCAGTGCGCGTGGCAATGACCGTATTGGTGCCTTGGGCGATATTGGCAAAAGGTCCACCGTGAATAATGGCTGGGGTATGTTCCAAAGTTTGCACCAGGTTAGGCTTAATGGCGTCTTTTAGAAGGGTAGCCATTGCGCCCGGGGCGTTGAGGTCATGGGCGTAGATGGGCTCCCGATTGCGGGTGAATCCTACAAAAATGTTGCCCAGTCGACGCTTCAGGTCGGCCCGGTTTTCGGACAAACACAGGATAGCCATAATTTCAGAGGCGGCCGTGATATCGAAGCCCGTCTCTCGAGGGATACCGTGGGCGGTACCCCCTAGGCCCACCACGATCTTTCGCAGTGCGCGGTCGTTCATGTCCATTACGCGCTTCCAGCGTACAGTGCGCGGATCGATATCCAGGCTAAATTTTTTATTCTGCAGGTTGTTGTCGATCAGAGCAGCCAGCAAATTGTGTGCCTTTTCCAGTGCCGAAAAATCGCCGGTAAAGTGCAGATTGATTTCCTCCATGGGGATTACCTGTGCGTAGCCGCCGCCAGTGGCGCCGCCTTTGATGCCGAATACGGGGCCGAGGGAGGGCTCCCTGAGCACCACCGTAGTCTTTTTACCCAGCTTACGTATGCCATCCGTCAACCCGACGCTCATGGTAGTTTTGCCTTCTCCGGCTGGGGTTGGCGAGATGGCAGTGACTAAGATCAATTTACTTTGTTTGCTTTTTTCCTTATCGATTAGTTCGAGTGGAATTTTGGCTTTGTAGCGGCCGTATAGCTCGAGTTGGTCTTCCGTGATGTCGAGTTGTCCGGCAATGTTGCGGATATCCAGGGGCTTTACTCCCCGAGCGATGTCAATGTCAGCTGGCATGATAAAGGTTTTAAGTATGGGCGATACGGTTAAATTTAGCAGAATCGGGCCAAAAAGAAACCGCCCTGCAGGATTTCCTACAGGGCGGTAATATTTTCAGCGCGGAAAACACCTTACAAGTGTAGGGCTTCCTTACGGGCCAGTAGTTGTTCTTCCGTTTCTTCCCGCTCCGGATCGGGTACACAACAGTCTACCGGACAAACGGCCGCACATTGGGGTTCTTCGTGAAAACCCACACATTCGGTGCACTTATCCGGTACAATGTAATAAAAATCGTCAGAGATCGGATTGTGGCTTTCGGTAGCTTCGGTCGAACTGCCGTCTTCCAGTTTATAGTCTCCCTGCACACCCGTGCCGTCGGCAATGGCCCACTCTACACCACCTTCATAGATGGCATTGTTGGGACATTCTGGCTCGCAAGCGCCGCAGTTGATGCATTCGTCTGTTATCATAATGGCCATAAGCGAAAGACTTTTTATTCACACGGATAACACCGTGATCAGTAATAGTGTTTTTGCTGTTGAGGGCAAAAATAAGGTTTCCGATCCGCTTTTTCAACGCTGATAAATGAGCCCTGGCAATGACAACGAGCAATTGTGCTGCCATCTCATCAGGACGGTATATAGATCCCTTCAGGCGGGAATCCAATCAAAATTTAGGTAAGGCTGAATCTCCACTCACAATAGCTGCAGAGCAGAGCTTCCAGGGAGCTGGCTCCCTATCTTTTTTTCCACATCCACCGCATCTTACCATTACCTTTTCTATTTTTATAACTTCAGCGCATGTGTTAATTACTTCGCGGATTATGGGGACCAATAAGAAGGGGAAGGTAACGCCCCTTATGCAACAATACTTTAAAGTAAAGGCAAAACACCCCGACGCCATCCTGCTTTTCCGGGTCGGGGACTTTTACGAGACGTTCGGTGAAGATGCGGTAACGGCTGCGCAGGTGTTGGGCATTATTCAGACCAAACGCAATAACGGCGGTAGCGATATAGAATTAGCGGGTTTCCCTTACCATTCACTAGACCTGTACCTGCCGCGCCTCGTCCGAGCGGGTTTCCGGGTGGCGATCTGCGAGCAACTGGAAAAACCCTCGCCCCAAAAGAAGATCGTCAAGCGGGGCGTTACCGAGATCGTAACTCCCGGCTTGGCGGTCGACGACCAATTGCTCGACCACAGATCCAACAACTACCTGGCTTCTGTTTTCCTGGGACCCAAGGACCGTATCGGCATCGCTTTCCTCGATATTTCTACGGGCGAATTTCTGGTGAGTGAAGGTGATCTAGCTTATGCAGATAAAATCTTGCAGTCATTCGGGCCATCCGAGGTTGTATTCCCTAAAGATCAGAAGAAAGCTTTCGAAAAAGCTTTTGGTGATAAGCACTACATCTATCCGCTGGAGGATTGGGTATTTACCTATGATTTTGGACGTGAGAAACTGTTGAACCATTTCCAGGTACAATCCCTCAAAGGTTTTGGCGTTGAAGAGATGGATCTGGCCCAAATTGCCGCTGGGGCTACCCTGCATTATCTCGAAACGACAGAGATTAAAAACCTGCGCCACATCAACAGCATTAGTCGGATTTTACCAGACCGCTATGTATGGCTCGACCGCTTTACCATCCGCAACCTAGAATTGATTTACAGTCCGAATGATTCGGGCGTGCCTTTGCTGAAAATCCTTGACCAGACGGTGTCTCCCATGGGGGCACGTCTGATGAAGAAATGGGTTGTTTTGCCCCTTAAGCAGCAAGCCGGCATTGAGGCGCGCCACAACACAGTCGCCTTTTTCCTGGAAAATGCCGAAATCGCGGATCAACTGGAGCAGTATATACGTCAGATCGGTGACCTGGAGCGCCTAATTTCCAAAGTTCCACTGGGAAAGATCAATCCGCGCGAAGTTGTTCAACTACGGCGAGCTATGGAAATCATCGCCCCGGTCAAGGCCTTGCTGGCCGGTTGTGGTCAGCCCGATCTGGTTAAAATAGGCGATGCATTGAATACATGCCAGCTATTAGTCGATACCATTGCCCGGCAGGTGGTTGAGGACCCGCCCGCTGTGGTGACCAAAGGCGGTGTGATACAGGATGGGATTTCAGATGAGCTCGACGACCTACGGAATACCGTGCGCAACAGTAAAGACTTGTTGCTGGATATCCAGCAAGCAGAAGCCCAGCGCACCGGAATTACCAATTTGAAAATCGGTTTTAATAACGTTTTCGGATACTACTTGGAGGTGACGAACAAGTATAAAAACCAGGCGCCACCCGAATGGACCCGCAAGCAAACTCTCACCAATGCTGAGCGCTATATTACCGAAGAGCTTAAAAATTTAGAGGGTAAAATTCTCGGGGCAGAAGAACGTATTCTGGTTCTGGAAGAAGATTTGTATGGACAGTTGGTGAAAGGGCTGCACGACTACATTCAGTCGGTACAGCACAATGCCTCGCTCGTTGCCCGGCTCGATTGCCTGCTTGCATTTGCCCGCATAGCCCAGCGCCATCAGTATGTTAAGCCCGAGATGCACGAAGGATTCGATATCGATATAAAAGGAGGGCGCCACCCGGTTATCGAACAGCAATTACCTTTGGGCGAACAATACGTACCCAACGATTTGTACCTCGATCAGGAAGAACAGCAGATTATGATGATCACGGGGCCTAATATGTCGGGAAAGTCGGCCCTGTTGCGGCAGACTGCACTCATCTGTCTCATGGCCCAGATGGGCGCCTACGTTCCTGCTGATTCGGCTCGCCTAGGCCTTATTGATAAGGTCTTTACCCGTGTCGGTGCCAGCGATAACATTTCCTCCGGGGAGTCGACCTTCATGGTAGAGATGAACGAAACGGCTAGTATCCTGAATAATGTCTCGGACCGTAGCCTCATCCTGCTCGATGAGATTGGTCGTGGTACTAGTACCTACGACGGGATTTCCATTGCCTGGTCGATTGCCGAGTACTTGCACAATAACGGCCAGTCCAGGGCTAAAACCTTATTCGCCACCCACTACCACGAGCTCAATGAACTCGCCAACAGACTGCCACGCGTCAAGAATTTTCACGTTGCCACCAAAGAGGTGGGCCAAAAAGTGATTTTTTTGCGCAAGCTTACCCCCGGTGGCAGCCAGCATAGTTTCGGAATCCACGTAGCGAAGATGGCCGGTATGCCACGTACGATCATCGAGCGGGCAGTTCAGATCCTGCAACAGCTCGAACAACAGCACATTGGCGAAGCAGGCGAGCAGGCCGGCCTCCAGGTCAGCAAGCCCCAAACCCAGCACATTCAGGCGGATCCGATCCAGCTCAGCATCTTTGAGACGGTGGATCCGTTGGCCGGCAAACTGAAGGCCTTACTGCAAGAAGTGCAATTGAATACCATGACGCCCATCGAGTGCATGCTAAAGCTACAAGAATTAAAAAAGGTATTGGAAGAGTAAAGGTGGACTTCAATAGAGAACCCCCCGATCGAAAACTGATCGGAGGGCATCCTCATAGTAAGGGGGTTGTAGAAAGACATTGGTTGTTTGGGAGGCACCAGGTGCCACTAAAAATGGAGTTTGCTTCTAAAATCAATCCATGGAGTCGTATGGGATTATAATCAGCAGGTTGGGGGCATTTTGTTTGTTTCATTCCCCCTTTTGACGGATAATGTGATCGAAGTCACAAAAGCCAAGCGTTTTTTATGAAAATTGCATTACTCGGATACGGAAAAATGGGCAAAGCTATTGAAATGCAAGCCGTTGCGAAGGGACACGATGTCGTGTTAAAAGTCGATGCCGACAATACTGGTGATCTGACTCCCCAAAATTTAGGGCGGGCCGATGTAGCTATCGAGTTCAGCACCCCCGAAACGGGGTACGATAATATCCATTTCTGTCTCAAGCACGGCACCCCTGTCGTTTCGGGAACCACCGGATGGTTGGACCGCATGGAAGAGGTCACATCCCTGTGCAAGGAAAAAGGTGGCGCATTTTTTTATGCTTCCAACTACAGTGTGGGCGTCAATATTCTGTTTGCACTCAATCGCCATTTAGCTCGCATCATGAATCGACAGCCGCAGTACGAAGTTTCGGTGGCTGAGATTCATCATATTCACAAGGTAGATGCGCCCAGCGGGACGGCCATCACTTTGGCTCAGGGGTTGATTGAGGAGTTGGAAAGCAAAAACAGTTGGATCAATCAAAAAGCTGCGCAGCCTGATGAGGTGGGTATTGTTTCCGATCGTATTGCCGAAACGCCCGGCACGCATGAGGTGATGTATACCTCTTCGGTAGACCGGATTTTGATCCGCCATGAAGCCTACTCGCGTGAGGGCTTCGCAGCGGGTGCGCTGATGGCGGCCGAGTGGCTGATAGGAAAACAAGGCGTATTCGGAATGGCTGATCTGTTGGATCTGTAAAAATACCCTCATGAAAATCCTCTTTCGATTGTTTGGGGCGCTGTTGATCCTCATGCTCGTATATGTAGTGGGCGTGCTGGCCTTCGGGACCTATCACGACTGGCATCCTCCTAAGACGATGCCACTTGAGGGGGAGCGAAGTATCGAGGCCAGGCCCGTACCCGATAGCCTTTTGCGTTTTCTGATCTGGAATATCGGCTACGCTGGGCTCGGGGCCGAGTGTACTTTTTTCTTCGACGGCAGGGGTTTTCTGACCGATGGTGGGCGCATGGTAATTCCGCCCCAAGATTTATCCGAGAAAAATCTGGGTGGTATCCTGACCCAGGCTGCAAATGTAGAAGTCGACTTCTTGCTCTTGCAAGAAATCGACTGGAAAGCTAAGCGTTCTTATTACCAAAATCAGTACGAGCAAATCGGGGAGCAGGTTCCCAATTTTTACGCTGGTTTTGCCCCCAACTATCAGGCGCCTTGGGTGCCTTTGCCGCTGCTGCAACCCTGGGAAACATTGGGGGAGGTAAAGAGTGGTCTGGCCACCTATAGCCGGTATCAGCCCAGTGTTACCGAGCGCCACCAATTACCAGGAGAGTACGGCTGGCCTACGCGTATCTTTCAGCTGGATCGCTGTTTGGCCGTACAACGCTACCCGCTTTCTAACGGCAAGGAATTGGTAGTTATCAACGTACATAACTCGGCCTTTGACGACGGTTCCATCAAAGCACTGCAGATGGAATACCTCAAAACCTTTGTACTCCGGGAGTATCAGGTGAACGGCAATTACGTGGTAGCTGGTGGTGACTGGAACCAGTGCCCGCCCTACTTCAAGGCCGATGGGTTTATGTTCAAAGGGTACGAGGGCGGTTACGAGGCCCGGAATATCGATCCCGCGTTTTTACCCCCGGAATGGCAGTGGATTTACGATCCGGTGAATCCGACCAACCGGAGCGTGCAGGCGCCCTACGTTGCCGGCGAAACCTTCGTGACCATCCTGGACTTCTACCTGTTGTCCCCTAACCTTCGGGTAAAGCAGGTGAAGACCTTGCACCAAGACTTCAGATTCAGCGACCACCAGGCTGTGTATTTAGAGGCAACGCTGCTTAATTAGTTTTCTGCTCTGAGGTTAAACCTGCAGTTGGGGAAGGCGTCTATGCATAAAAAACATGAACCATTTTTACTGGATGATCCTGATCCTACTATCGGTTGGATCTCTTGCAAAAGCACAGTGGCTGGAATACCAGATCCTTCCGGCTGATACCGATCCACTAATTGACGGCAGCAACAGTTTCCACTGGATTTACCTCGACACCGCAGTCACGCCGCAAAATAAACTGCTGGTTTTTTTCCCGGGCACCAATGCCAAGGGGAAAGATTACCGTTTATTTCTGCAGACCGGCGCACGCTTAGGGTACTACGTCATTGGTTTAGACTATCAGAATGACCGATCTATCAATCTGGAAGTTTGCCCCGGCGTTACGGATATTACTTGTCACGGGCGCGCCCGGGCAGAGATCTGGTTTGGCTCGGATAGCCATGCTGCGTTGGACGTTAACTTTCCCAATAGCATCGTAAACCGGCTAAGCCGTTTACTCGCTTACCTAGAGCGCCATTACCCTGAGCAAGGGTGGGGGCGCTTCTTATTAGAGGGCGGACAGGTGGAGTGGTCGCAGGTGGTCACGGCCGGGCACTCTCAGGGCGGTGGACATGCCGCCTTTGCCGCGAAAAATTTCCGGGTTGATCGCGCCGTAATGATGGCTTGGACCGACTGGCTACGTCCGGGCCGGACTGCAGAATGGATTCAGCAGGCCGGGGCTACTCCCGCTAGTGCCTATTATGGGTTTATTCATATTGGTGATGCAGCTATTTTCCAAAATATACCAGCAACCTGGGCCGATCTGGGCGTGCTGGATCAGGGGCCCATTCTATCAGTAGATACTTTGGCTCCGCCTTATCAAAATACCCACGCTTTGGTCACCGCGCTACCCATTGACACTTTTCCGGTCGAGCGCTTCTTTCACAATGCACCTTGCGCTGATCAATTCACCCCGCGTGACGAAACCGGACAGCCCACGCTGCGGCCCGTGTGGGAATACCTGTTAGGGCACTCGGCGCTACCTACCAGCACAGAGCAATTAAGTGCACCTGAAGTTTCCAGTTGGACGATTTTTCCCAATCCCACGCAAGGGCCAGTGCGAATAATGCCCCGGCACGACAGACCAGCCAATTACACCGTGACCGTTTTAAATAATTCCGGGCAGGTTATTAGTGGGCCCCTGGACCGGGCGGTAGACCTCGATTTATCGCAAGTCCCCGTCGGCGTTTATTGGGTGGTAATAGAAACCCTGCAGGGACGCTGGGGGCAGCCCCTGGTGCGCAGTGAGTAAAGCTGCAGCGCTTGTTAGGTTGAGGCCACCTTTCCCTCTAGCTCGGCAATTTTTTGGAGGAGCCATGCTTGCGAAGCTATATTGTTGTTTTTTTCAATTTCATCTTTGATTTTTTTAATAGAATTTGCATTTCCGTCGTGGTTTGCGATCTTCTTGGTGTATTTAATGAAATTTTTAAAGCTGGTTTTTTTAGCTTCAGGTATACTTTTATTGCGGTTTAGATACGCCCGGAAAGTGTCGAGCAGGGAGAATAAAGGATCAATTTCATCCGTCTCGTAATAGGTAGCCACCAGCATGGCTTTAGAGTTGAGGTTGTAGGAGGGGTCATCGTATTCAACGAATTGTAGCAACTCAATTACTTTTTCATATTCTTTTTTGTAAAAGTATACTTGGGCCAGATTAAAGGAAGTTGCATTTTCTCTGTATTCAATGGCCAGCTTGGAGCTGTAGTTTTTGACAAAGCTTTCTGTCCAGTCACATTTATCCGCCCGCAGCCCTACCGTAACGATGTTGCGAAAATACCAAGGAGAGATTTCTCCCTCTACAATGATAATTTCTTTTTCCAGTAGATCTTTATAGAGTAGAAATAATTCATTTAAAAACTGTTGGTTGCCTGAATTGATTTTCCGAATACAATAATTTTGCGCCGACATGTACAATATATCTTTAGCCTCGTATTGCGGAAATAATAAACCGTACTGGTTCAATAAGTTTTTTAGTTTATAATAATGCCTTTCTTCATCGGGCTCTAAAAATAATTGGAGAATGGCGTGATAGACCGCAATTGGAGGTATTTCCTCCTCTTGCAGATGACCTTTCTGTAAGAACTTCTGAATCTCCTCAATTAAATAGATTTCATATTGGTGGGTGACAAAAGTCTGCTGGGTAAGGATAGAGATATAATATTTCAGTTTTTCAGCAATGTAAAAGAAATCCAGATTTTTGGAAATCTCCTCTACGTTACTCTTCTCTGCCCGTTTGATTTCTAAGTCAAACAATTGATAATAGGATCGTTCAATCAGATATTTCTGCAGATAGTGATCGGAGGACCGGGTGGGCTCTTTTTCGAGTGCCTGGAGCGTTTTGCGCATTGAGGTTTGGTAGTGCCCCTCTACTTTTCGTTCCCGCAATGCATCTACCAGGTCTAAATATTTTCGAACGCTGTTTTTTTCATAGGATTCCTGCGCCAAGAACCCCTCGGTAAGCTTAATTAAATCCGACACATACTTTCGGAATCGAACATCGTCGAAGGCTTGCCCTGGTTCCATTTTTTGCCAGGCTCTTTCCTTAGTGAGGCCCGTGGATGAGCCATTGGCTTTTAGGTCTTTTACCAGTAACTCGAAGAGCTGAACGATTTTTTCATTCTTGTTAAAATAAGGGGAGCACAGATACTTGCGCAGGCGGTTAATTTCCCAAGAATTTAAAGCCTGCAGGATCTGATATAAACGAGAGTCACGCATGGGATCTTGGATTTGTAGTAATTCTGATAGTTGCTTTTTAGTTTATATGTGGCCATTTGTGGGCATAACCTTTTAGGGTATTTCCACCGTACATAACGCTTAAAGGCACTTAAAATTTATTGTACACTTTAAAGATTTGTCGTATCTTTCCAGCAGATAGGCAATGATTAAATCCACTAACCATGAATGTATCTTTACCCAGGAGCTGTTTAACGGTATTGATATTGCTCGGAGTCAGTTGTTTACAGGCTCAGAATATCTTTAATATTACCCTTTATCAGGATCAGGATACCACGATAACTTTTGTTTCCGATCCTCGAAATCCCGAAGTTAGGTTATTACCGGAGAATGGCACGTTATCCAATCCCGTTAGTGTAGGGAAAATTGACAAAAAATATAGCCATTCCGTAACGTATACTCCCAATCCATTCTTTATCGGCGAAGACGAGTTCCGCCTCGAAGTATCTACTGCCCCTTGCTGTCGAGAGATCATTGCCTATAAAATTAACGTAATTCCATCAAAAGTAGAAGCGCGACCCGATTTTGCCTCCACTGCAGTAGATCAGCCTATCGACCTGGACGTGCTGGCCAATGACTTCAGCAGTAGTGGATTCATCGAAATTCAGCGAGTACCGCTCGCCAACTCGGGCGATGTAAGCATCGACCCGGGAACACAGATGATCTCCTTCGTTCCTGCTCCTGGCTTCGAGGGGCTCACCTATTTTAGCTACGTAGTCTGCGATTCCCTTGGCAGTTGTGATCAGGGCACGGTAAGTATCTCGGTGCTGGGCGAGCAAGCGATGAACTCCGATACCATCCAGGTTTTTACCGAAAAAAATACGGCCATACCTATCTATGCGCCTGAAGCTTATACGCTGGAACAGGGTCCCGAAAATGGTGATTTTGATGATTCCGGCAGCTTGCCAATGTATACTCCCGATCCGGACTTTGTAGGGCAAGATTTCATGGCCTTCGACTATATGGGAGCCGCAAAAGCAGTGGTCGTGAATGTAATCGACATCCAGCGCAATACCTTCGTTGAAGACGACGAGGTGTTTTTGACCCCAGGCGATTTCTGGGAGTTTAATGTTTTGGATAACGACCTATACGGGGCGCAGGCCGGTTGTGTTACCCAGACCAGTCAGCCCCAGTTCGGTACTGTAGAGTCTAATGGTTCAGGTTGGTTCACCTACAGTGCACCCCCTGGATTTCAAGGGGTAGATGTGTTTACCTACCGGGCTTTCCCTCCAGGTTGTGCTGGTGAGCCCGAGACGGGCACCGTTTTCGTCTACGTGAGTAACTTCGAACCGGTTTCTACTAAATTCAGGATGAGTACTCCCAAAATAACCCCTTTGGTGATTGGTTATGGTGTACCCATCTCCAATTTCAATTTTGAAGTAAACGCACAACCCAAATTGGGGGAAGTCGTTTTTCTGGAAGGCTTCCGAGATACAACTATATATGGTCGAAATATTTCTGGATTTAATATCCTGCTGTATCTTCCTGACCAATCTATCAGTAGTGGTACTGATGAATTTGAATTGACCTACTGCATTCCCAATTATACTACAGGCCGTTGCCAGTACCAAATGGACTTGAAGGTAGAAGTGGATATCCTGGATATTGGAGATGGTCAAGAACCTTTGTGCTTCGATGATTGTATCTGGGCTGGAGATACTAATATGGACGGTATCGTCAACATGGCGGATATACTGCCACTCGGACTTTATATGGGCGAAGTAGGTACGCCACGTGATGAAGCTACCCTGGAATTGTGGTATGGCCAGTACGGTGATGATTGGGTCAATCCGCAGTCCGGCCAACAGTTGGCCGGACTGAAATACGCCGACACCAACGGCGATTCAGTGATTACCGCCCTGGATACCCTAGCCATCCGTAAATTTTATGGAAATACGCACTCGCTGGCAGCCGTGAAAGTGCCGCGCTACGATTACGAAATCACTCTCCAGGGGGATATTTTCGTAGAACCCGGCGATATGGTGGAACTGGATATCATCATGGGCAGTGAAACGGAAGCCCTACTCGATATCTACGGATTCACTTTTCCCTTCGAGTATAATCCAGAGGTCTTCGTGCCGGAAACGGTGGAAGTGAAATTTGATGCCAACTCCTGGCTTACTTATGGCTCGCCCGTACTGCATATGACACGCAATAATCTGGACGGTGAGGTAGAAGTGGGCTTTACCCGCACCAACGGCATTGCCATAAATGGACGTGGTAAGGTAGCTACAGCCCGGTTTGTCATCTCAGATGATATCAATGGCTTCATCCCGGGCGGTGACGATGGTCCTCAGCAAATCGCGATCCCGTTGGGTGGTAATGAGGCTATCGTCGGTACTAGTGGCGGCCAAAATTTTGGTGTTCGGGTAAAACCAACGCAGTTGATCATCCAGCTCAATAACGAACCGACTCTGGAAGAACTGAACGATCCGCTTAAGCTGAAGGTCTTCCCT
Source organism: uncultured Saprospiraceae bacterium (assembly GCA_964530825.1). Lineage (GTDB taxonomy): Bacteria > Bacteroidota > Bacteroidia > Chitinophagales > Saprospiraceae > CAZHCA01. The sequence goes on along the minus strand of CAZHCA010000014.1, from coordinate 61,891 downwards.
AACCCAACCGCTGATTATTTGAATCTATACCTAAACGGTGGACAGCATATTCAAGACGCTACGCTGTACAACTTGACCGGGCAACAAATGCTGGATGTACGTCAGGTGGAAGCCCGGGAGACGCGCCTTAACGTGAGCAACATGCCTACTGGGGTTTATATCCTGTCGGTAAATACCGATACCGGCGTGATCAATAAGAAAATTGAGATCGTAAAATAGAGAGCGGGTCCGGTGAAGTGACCTCATGCTGCTCATTGTAATCGCAGAAGGAAAAAACAGTGAAATATTTTTTATTATTGAAAAAATGATGTAACATCGCTAGTCTAGATGTAAATCGTTGTTTTGCATCTACATTCGTGGAATTATAATCATTGCTGGTGAGTCGCGCTTCGGTGCGGCTTTCTTTTTTTATAGCTACCGGATGGGTGCCTCACCATCGCCGTTTTTTACCCGGATTTAATCGAGTTTGTTAAGCTTTTTTTCACAAAACTTTTGACTTTTTTTACTAAATGCCACGCAATGAGGTATTTAGTAAATTTTTTATTTTAACAATTTATTCACATTAGCTGATTTTTGTTTTTGTATTATCTCCAGAGAATGAGAATATTTGTAGTATGCAAAGGCAATAAAGGTAGCTTAGAAAAAGCCGCAAGGCTTATTATAAAAAATACATTCATGGGATTATGATTTGTTAAGAGCGGGTCGTCCCACTCTTGGTTAGGACGACTTGTTCTTTTGGTATGTTAAATGATTTCGCTTGATTAGAAGATGTAAGAAGTATTAGCCTCGACAACTTATTCTTTTGGATATGTTCATGGGATTATAATTTATTGTGCTGAGCCGTTTCCATCTGTGGAGACGGCTTTTTACTTTTAGGTACTACTTTTTATGTTCTCCTTGCTGCCCCCCGTTATTTTTCAGCGTTGTCAGGAAATTCTTTCCACCGGTTCACTTCGCGTGTCTAGCCTTAGCGGAGGTGATATCAATGAAGCTCGGCTGTTAATAACTGAAAATGGGGAGCGGTTCTTTCTCAAGTTCAATCTATCCGGTCAGGCTGAGGCTATGTTGCGTGCCGAGGTGCATGGATTACAACTTTTGCGCACACCCAGCGCCCTGAAAATCCCCGATGTGATAGCCGTTGAGTCTACTGCCGATGGGGCTTTCCTTCTGCTTGAATACCTGGAAGAAACCCGGCCGTCGGCCGCCGAATGGCGAAAGCTTGGACATGGCCTGGCGCTTATTCACCAGCATACCCGCGAACAATTTGGCCTGGACACCGACAACTTTATTGGCACCCTAACTCAATCCAATCGGCCCGCTCCAGATTTTCCTACCTTCTACGTGCGCGAGCGCTTGCAGCCACAGGCAAAAATGGCTGCCGACCGAGGGTTGCTGCATGACCACCACCTCCGGCAACTCGATAAACTGTACCGGCAATCGACGGATCTACTTCCGAACGAACCACCCGCTCTCATCCACGGTGACTTGTGGAGTGGGAATATCTTTGCGACTCCAGAAGGCGAGGCCGTCTTGATTGATCCGGCCGTGGCCTTCGCCCACCGCGAACTCGATCTAGGTATGAGCATGCTATTCGGGCAGTTCGGCAAAGCTTTCTACCAAACCTACCAGGAAGTCTATCCACTAACGCCGGGCTTCGAAGAACGCGTCGAACTGTACCAATTGTACTATCTGTTGGTACACGTCAATCTATTCGGACAAGGATACCTCCCCACGGTAGAACGAATTTTAAATCACTACGTGCGGTAACCCCAAAATGATTACCCCTCTCCAGCTTACAGAGTGCAGCCGAAGTAAGCGGTCTCTCTACAACCGGTTCTTATTGACGATCTCCAATAACTCCTCGCGGTAATTTTTTCCGATGGGCAAGTGCTTGGCCTGCTTTTTCTCCAACACTTCTACCATGTTGCCCACAATGGCGTTGATACGGTCCAGGTTAATGATGTAGCTGCGGTGTATACGCTTAAATCGATCGGAAGGGAGCTTATCTTCAAGGCTTTTCATGGTTTGCAAAGTAATTACCCGCGATTCGTCCATTCGGATGATGACATAGTCTTTCAACCCCTCAATGTAGAGAATATCATCATAATTGATTTTGACCAGTTTTTTATCTGCCTTTACGAAGATAAAATCCGGATCCTCCTCGGCTACGGAGGGCCCACTAGCAGCTCCCGTAATGCCGCCTTCGCGGTTTTGCAATTCGATTTGCTCCAAAGCCTTGTTGACGGCCTTCATAAAGCGCTCGAGGGAAATGGGTTTGAGCAAATAGTCGAGGGCATTGAGTTCAAAACCTTCAATTGCATAATTGGGGTAGGCCGTGGTGAAGATGACCAGGGGCGGTTTGACCAGCGTCTTAAGAAAGTCAATGCCGGTCAATTGGGGCATCTGGATGTCGAGAAACATCAAATCAATTTCGTCCTGTTTGAGCGCTTCATTGGCTTCCAGGGCATTGCTGCATTTGGCGACCAATTTAAGTTCAGGTATTTTTGCGATGTAAGTCTCTAGCACGTCTTGTGCTAAAGGTTCGTCGTCGACAATGATTACATTGACCATAAATGTTGTTTTTAATCGAGTTCTAAGGATAAATCTACTGCGTACGTATTTGGGGTATCATCGATGCGCATCTCGTAGCGCTGCGGATAAAGCAAGTTAAGTCGGCGGTGCACATTGACTAGCCCGATACCGCCCGACCGCCGATTCGGATTGCGGGGTTGGTCGATACTTGCCGGCTTACTGTTTTCTATAAAAAAATGAAGATCCTTGCCGTCGACCGTAATTTCAATATTTACAAACCCATGATCAAGTTGGTTATTGAGCCCATGCTTAAAACTGTTTTCCAGGAAGGTAATAAATAGCAAGGGCGCTACTTTTTGGTCGGTAATATGTCCTCGTACAGTAAAGTTAACGTCTACATTTTTACCCTGGCGAAGTTGCTCCAGATCAATGTAGTTTTTTAGGTAATGTACCTCTTTACGAAGCAGCACTTTTTTCTCGTTACACTCGTATAGCATGTAGCGCATCATTTCCGATAGTTTGATCACAATTTCCGGCGCACGGTCGTCCTTTTTTAAAGTTAAGGCGTAGAGGTTATTTAAGGTGTTAAATAAAAAATGGGGGTTGATCTGCGACTTGAGGAAACGCAGCTCAGTCTGCATAGTCTCGGTTTCGATTTCTTGTTTTTCTCGCAGGTAACGCAACCAATCGGTAACGATTTTAAATAGGGTAGAAGCGCCAGCGATCAGGAACGTGATCAAGAAATAGGCATGTTGGTTGTGCAAGAGTTCGGCCTGGAGGCTTGAGTCGCCGGTGAACTTGAAATACATCACCAACACCTTTAGCGGAGTAATGATAATGGCCGACAGCACCAAAAGTACACCATAGGTTAGAAAGCGCTTTTGGTTCAGGTAATTGGGGATGAGGTAAAACAGATTGAAGTAAACGATAATACCGTAAAAGAAAAGATTGATCAGCTCATTGGTCAGGGTAAACCAAAGCCCCTGATCGGTTCCCTCCAGTACGGTAAGGATGAGCAGTAGCGCCAGCCAAAACAAAACGTGGTAGACACCACGGTTCGTCAAAAAATCGATGATGCGATCCCCAAAGGATTTTGAAATACCTCTGTCCATAGTTCCAATCTACGCAAGTAAAACAGCAGGTCAGGAAATTAACAATTAATTAGATAAAGGATACTGAAAAGGAGATGGACAGTAGGGGTGTGAAGGAGAAAGCTCTGGCCTACTGCATTTCCTTTCCGTAAAGGGAGCAAAGCGTGGGGTGAAAACACCGCCTTGCCCAGCATTGATCTCTTGGGCTTACGAAAGCGGTAACGAACAAAATATACGAATTGGTCAACCCAACCCTTGTCGAAGGGTTTACGCTATGTGTTTCGGTTTTACTAATATTGCTTCTAAACCAGGTCGAATGTCATACAACAAAATGGAGGAATACGAACGAGGGGTGACCGCGACACTGCTCCACCACTATCAACAGATCCTAGATGAATTAGGAGAAGATCCAGAGCGCGAGGGGTTAGTCAAGACGCCGGAGCGGGCGGCTAAAGCCATGCAATTTCTCACCCAAGGTTATGAGCAGAGTGCCGAAGAAATCCTTCGTTCAGCTATGTTCCGCGAGGATTACAGCGAAATGGTCTTGGTAAAGGATATCGAGCTCTACTCGCTGTGCGAGCATCATATTCTGCCTTTTTTCGGCAAAGCCCATATTGCCTACATCCCAAACGGTTATATTGTGGGCTTGAGTAAGCTGCCCCGCGTGGTCGATGTATTCGCGCGGCGTTTGCAGGTTCAGGAGCGCCTTACAGATCAGATCTTGCATTCTATCGATCGTACGCTCAAGCCGCTTGGGGTAGCCGTTGTCGTCGAGGCGCGCCACATGTGCATGATGATGCGCGGGGTTCAGAAACAAAACTCGATCACGACAACTTCGGCCTTCACGGGAGAGTTTCAACGCGCCGAAACGCGTGAGGAGTTCCTGTCGTTGATCGGCCGGAAATTATTGTAATCAGTGGACAGCATTCAGCTGTTAAACGTGCTGCCATTTGCCAATGAAACAGATATGAAAGCCTACGTTTTTCCTGGACAAGCCTCCCAGTTTGAAGGGATGGGTAAAGATTTTTACGATGCCTCGCCGGTGGCGCGCGACCGCTTCGAAGAGGCCAATGCGCTACTCGGTTTCCGGATTACCGATGTGATGTTCGAGGGTTCAGCCGAAGACCTGAAGCAGACCAAAGTTACGCAGCTTGCGGTTTTTCTTCACTCGATTGTCACGGCCGAGCTGGCCGGCGATCGCTTTCAGCCCCAGGCTGTAGCTGGGCATTCCTTGGGCGAGTTCTCTGCCCTAGTAGCAGCTGGGGCCTTGAGTTTTCAGGACGGGTTGCGCTTAGTACAGCAGCGAGCACAGGCTATGCAGCGCGCCTGCGAGGAAAGCCCCAGTACCATGGCGGCCATTCTAGGCCTGGAAGATGAGCTCGTGGAGCGCGTCTGCCGCGAAATCGATGAGGTGGTAGTGCCGGCCAACTATAATTGTCCGGGCCAACTAGTGATTTCGGGCTCGGTTGTGGGCGTAGAGCAGGCTGTAGAGCGATTAAAAGCCGCCGGAGCGAAACGCACGATCATGCTACCGGTCGGCGGCGCTTTTCACTCGCCCCTCATGCAACCGGCAAAAGAAGACCTAGAGCAGGCTATTGCGCAAACCACTTTTCGGGCGCCTAGGTATCCCATTTACCAGAATGTCGATGCCCGGCCACAAACTGATCCCGCTATCATTGAACAAAACCTGATCGATCAATTGACAGCGCCCGTACGGTGGACCCAAACAATGCGGCACATGATCGCCGACGGCGTAACCGAATTCATCGAGGTAGGCGGAACCGGGAAGACCCTGCAGGGTTTTGTGAAAAAAATCGACCGCCAGTTCCCGACCAGCAGCCTGTAGAAACTGTTTATTAGAAAAAAGACTCAAGCTATTATGGAGGCCGTACAAACCGGAAAAGTACTACTCGCCGAACCATTCATGCTGGATCCCAATTTCAAGCGGGCGGCGGTACTCCTTTGCGACCATGGGGCTGAAGGTAGCGTGGGCTTCATTATGAATCGGCCACTGGAAGTCGAAATCAAAGAGCTCATCGAAGATTTTCCCGACTTTTCGGCCGAGGTTTTCATGGGTGGGCCCGTACAAACCGATACGATCCACTATGTTCACAATTTCGGCGATCTTTTGGAAGAGAGCATCAAAGTGTGCCCCGGCATTTATTGGGGCGGTAATTTCGAAAAATTAAAGTTCCTGATTGCCTCTGATTTGGTAAAGTCTGAAAACATTCGCTTCTTCGTAGGCTATTCCGGTTGGTCGGAGGGGCAGTTGGAGGAGGAATTGGATAGTGGCTCCTGGATACTGGCCGACATGGATGCCAATTACCTCTTCAAATCTCCGCCCGATAACCTCTGGCAAGAAGTGATGTATAACAAAGGCAATAATTATACCGTGATTGCACAGGTACCGGACGAGGTAACTTGGAATTAATGCTTGTTTCCCTACACTCTACTATCCTAGGTAGAAAAGAGGTGTGCCGACTGTGCTAATCTTCTTTAGCCAAGAAAATTTTTACTTCACCCTACAACTGTTGTTCTTCCTTTGGGGTTTCTTCGATCCGTACGATTTCTACTTCTTGTAGTTGGGCTAACAGACTATCGCGCTTGACCTCGAATGCTGGCATATCTGCTTCGGGCAAAGGCTCGGGCGGTGGGAAATTGAGGTTGAGGTGATTCACCTGGCGACCGTTTTTCCAAAACCGGAAACAAACGTGCGGCCCAGTAGCTAGTCCGGTACTACCGACATACCCAATAACTTCTCCTTGCCGCACGGGGACTCCAGGACGAATTCCCTTGGCAAATTTCTGCATGTGCAAGTACTGAGTCATGTGAGTCTTATCGTGCCTGATTTTTACGTAATTACCATTTCCTTTGGTATAGGAGGCTTCAATTACGATCCCGTTACCCACTGCGTAGATAGGGGTCCCATATGGAGCTGCATAATCGGTACCCAGGTGGGGGCGCCGACGCTTTAAGATCGGGTGGAAGCGATTCGGGTTGTAGTAAGAAGAAATGCGGCTGTATTTAACCGGAGCTTTCAGAAACGCCCCTTTCATAGGACGGCCCTCCAAGTCGTAGTAGCCGGGATTTTTGGTGTCTTCGAAATAGATTGCGTAAAATTCTTTCGCTCCGGTTTTATAATGGGCCGCATGTACATGACCGGCACCTACCAGACGGCCGTCTATGTAATGCTCGTCGTAGATCAATCGGAATTCATCATCCTGTTGCAGGTGATGGAAGTCGACCGACCACTGCAGGGCATCCTCCATTTTGGAGGCCAATTCCCAGCTGGCACCCTGGCCAACCATTGCATTCCAAAGGGAGCTTTGAATAGCCCCGCCTAAGGTGCTGACCGTTATTTCGATGGGGCGCTCTTCGAGATGTACCTCGAGGCTGTCTTTTAATTCAAAGACAACATATTCGTAAACGTTCGGCTCGTAAATAAAGTAATCCGGCCCGGTTGCCGTATCGAGGGTTAGGAGCGTGTAAGGATGGTTTACCCGAAACTTGTTTACGGCAAAAACATCCTTGGCGTTTTCGGCAATCCGATCGATGGTAGGATAGTCAACGCCTGCTTTGGCCAGGATGGTGCCCAGGTATTCTCCTGACCGAATGGTATCGGAATGTACGGCAAAGGTGTCGAGCGCAAAACCGTATCGGAGATTCGGAACGGATACCGGGAAACTTCCTAATTCATGCGGGTTATCCGCGTCACCTACGGAAGCCATCAGGTGTTTCGAATTACCGGGAAGGAAGGTCGTGAAGATGAAAACGAGAATAATAAGTACAAAACCGATTGCAAACATCCACTTCGGGGCGAAGGAACGCTGCCTTTCGTAGTCGTTTAATTCCACTGTTTGGCGTTTGGTTTGTCGTAATGTTATTAGATAGCCTGCATTCAGTTTTTGGGAGCTAACGCAAATATAATTTGGAGTTTGCGCTTAGCCTAACAGAATCTGTTAAAACCTTAGCACCGTTAAAATCCTTTTATTTGGGACCGTAACACGGTTTCGGCCAAATGGTTCTTCTCCTGGGCGGTTCTGGGAAAGATTGTACCTTAGAGCAGCAAATGAAATAATGATATGTCCGAAGCTTCAAAATACGACCAACGTGGGGTATCGGCTACTAAGTCGGAGGTGCATTCCGCCATCAAAAAGATGGATAAAGGGCTGTTTCCCAACGCATTTTGTAAGATCCTTCCCGACATTGCGGGAAGCGATCCGGCCTTTTGCAATATCATGCACGCTGATACAGCCGGTACCAAAACCAGTCTGGCTTATCTATACTGGCGTGAAACGGGCGACCTCAGTGTTTGGTCCGGCATTGCACAGGATGCCATCGTGATGAACCTCGATGACATGGCTTGTGTAGGCTGTGTGGATCAAATTATTCTCTCCTCTACAATCGGGCGTAACAAACACCGGATTTCCGGTGAGGTAATTGCCGCCCTCATCCAGGCAACGGCCGATTTTTTGGATCGCATGCAGGAATACGGCGTACAAGTGCACTTGGCTGGTGGTGAAACTGCTGATGTTGGTGATATTGTGCGTACGATCGACGTTGGTTATACGGCTTTTGCCCGCATGCCCCGCCGGGAGGTAATTGTCAACGAGATTCAGGCGGGCGATGTCATTGTAGGTCTGGCTTCCGACGGTCAGGCAACTTATGAAAACGCCTACAATGGAGGCATCGGTAGCAATGGCCTGACCAGCGCCCGTCACGATGTGCTGGCGAAGCACTATGCCGAGCGTTACCCCGAAAGTTTCGATCCGGCTACCGACGAAAGCGTAGTTTATGTAGGCAGCAAACGACTGACGGATACCCTTACGGTTAACGGCCGAGCAGTTTCCGTGGGTAAACTACTGCTTTCTCCTACCCGGACCTACCTGCCGGTCATGCAGCAGATCATTGCGCAGCTGCGTCCGCATCTGCACGGCATTATCCACAATACGGGCGGCGGCCAAACGAAGGTGATTAAATTTATTGATGGCAAGCGCGTCATCAAAGATCAGCTTTTGCCTCTTCCGCCATTGTTCGAACTCATTCAGCAGGAGAGCCGTACCGAGTGGCGGGAAATGTATCAGGTGTTCAACATGGGCCATCGTATGGAGTTTTACCTGCCCGAAACCCACGCCCAAAAGATCATTGATGTGGCCCGTTCTTTCCATATCGATGCTGCCGTTATCGGTAGGGTCGAGGCACATTCCCAAAACGAAGTTGTTATCGATAGCCCTTATGGACGATTCACTTACACCTAGGCCACTGCGCATGACCCGGCGTGAAAAGGCCACGGCGATTATGCGTATGCTGGACGATCTGTATCCGGAAACTTCTGTTCCGCTTGACCACCGGGATGCCTACACGTTGCTCATTGCAGTATTGTTGTCGGCTCAGTGTACCGATGTGCGCGTGAATCAGACTACGCCATTTCTCTTTGCGAAAGCGGACAATCCCTACGACATGCTAAAGCTGGAGATAGCGGAAATTCAGTCCATTATACGGCCTTGTGGCCTGTCGCCCCGCAAATCGAAGGCGATCTACAACCTCTCACGGATCCTGGTGGATCAACACGACGGGCAGGTGCCGGCCTCGATGGAAGCGCTGGAAGCACTGCCCGGAGTGGGCCATAAAACGGCTTCGGTCGTCATGGCCCAGGCTTTCGATGAGCCTGCCTTTCCGGTCGATACGCACATCCACCGACTGGCCTATCGCTGGACTCTGAGTACGGGAAAGTCGGTAGAGAAAACAGAGCAAGACCTTAAAAAAGTGTTTCCGGAACATCGGTGGAATAAATTGCATCTGCAGATCATCTTTTTCGGGCGGGAATACTGTCCGGCCCGGGGCCACAATCCCTATACCTGCCCTATTTGCCAGCACTACGGCCGGCGCAAGATGTTTGATGACTACGATCGCCAGCAGGCTAAAAAGGTAAACCGAGGCCGAGGTTGAAATTGAGCTGCCGGCGTTCGCGGGTCGCAAAGTCGTTCCAGTAATTTTTTTCGATGTGCTCTGATCCGCGTACAGGGAAAGGATAGCGCAGCTTACTTCCTAGGTCGATCCTCAGTAGAAAATAGGTAAAATCAAGTCGAAACCCAAACCCGCCACCAATAGCAATTTGCCGGTAGAACGGATCTTCGATGAGCTCCTTGGTGGATCCATCGTTTTCTTTGATAATGCGTCGCCTTTCCGTAAACCGGAACTGGGATCCCGGCCGGCCGGGATCTTCGCGCACAGTCCAGATATTGCCTGCATCCAGGAACAGGGCGCCGTTGAGGCGCCAGAAAATCTTGAAGCGGTATTCGAGGTTAAGCTCCAGTTTTAAATCACCGGTTTGATAAAACAATAACCGGTTATTGATGCTCGTCGAAATAGAGTCGATTAGTGGATCTTCATACCCCCCGGGACCTAGCTCACGCAGGGCCCAGGCCCGGATACTACTCGGCCCGCCTACGTAGAACTGCTTGACGTACGGTACATCGCTGGTAAAACCGAAAGGGCGCACTATACCCAGGTTGATTCTGGTCGCCAAGGTGTTTTTGGGAGAAAACTGCTTGTAATACCGGTAGTCGCCCTCCAGTTTCAGATATTGAGAGAAATCAATGTCCCCGATGCGCAGGGTATCCGATTCGAGCGCAAAGGCATTGTAAATTCGGTTGCCAGCCCACATTTCAAACCCGGCCGTTTCAAACCCCAGGCCGAAGTAATGAGAGTTACCGTAACGATCGAATCCACTGTTGTAACTGTAGTTGAAATCGCGAAACAGCAGGCTCACAAAAAGCTGGTTACCAAAACTTCTCCTGAGGAACGGGTTAGAGGCCAAAATGGTATCAAAGGCCGCCTCGGTTACCGGACGAAGGTAATCGATAGCCAGGTGGTTAATGCGATAACGCTTAGCGTTTCCGCGTCGCGCATCGAAACCGTAGCTCGCCGTGAGCAGATTATAGCGGTAAAAGTCAAGCAGGTCGATATAATTGTAACTGGCCGTCAGGCGTGTGGTGCTTTTATCCTCAAGGGTACGATAGAAACGATCTTCGGCGGGCTTATTACTAACCCTTCCAAACAAGCGATCCAGTCCGCCCCAAATGCCCAAGTAGTCGATGAACTTAGGGAAATACAGATTGGTCTGGAGTTGCAGGTCAATGGTATTCCAGAAGGGAATGGAATCCGATAAATTCGGATTGACTTCCACCCCCGCCGACAGGTTGGTTACCATGACCTCGCCACCCCGAAAAGCATTGCGATTGGTTAGGGAAGGGCTAGCAGAAATTCCGATCAGATTACCAATCCCGGAAGCATCGCTTCGGTTGGTGTAGTTAAGAGCAAAGTCCATACCAAGCTCCAGCCGTTCGTTGGGAGTCAGCTCGATGCGAAAATGCAAGACATCAGGCTGCATGCTATCCACACGCTGCTTGATCCGGACGAATTTATATATGGAAAGACCGCCCAGTCGGCGGTTGGTACTTTCGTAGTCGCTTTGCTGGTATATTCTTCCCTCTTCCAGATCTATCAGGTTAGCCAGTGCATTGGGTTTTACGAAAAAATCTTCGGCCAGGTAATGAAATTTAATGCCGCCTACGACGCTATCCCGATAGGCAGCTGCCGGAGCACCAGCATTGTAATCGGGATAAACATCGATGCGCCCCACGGTGAATTGTTGATGGATCGAATCCTCATAAGGGGGCAAAACTTCCAAATATACGACGGCCCGCTTGGGGCGCACGGTAGTATCTACCTCCAGTGGGGCAACCGCGTTCGGAAGAAAATTGGCGTATCCGCTATTGCGGAGTAGTTTAGTTATTCTCTCGCGTTCCTGATTGTAGAGCTGGCCATCCAGCCGGCTTCCGGGCTGGAGTGTGGTTTCCTCCCGGGTATTTTGCAATAGGGACTCGACCTTGGGGTCGAGGGATGAAAAATGCACCGAGTCAATGACAAATGCTTTGCCTGGATAAACGTGGTAAGTATTACTTACCTTTTTTTTACGTACGGTTTCATCGTAAAAAGCATCGGCATTAAAGTACCCCTTGTAGGAAAGATAGCGCCCCATATCATCGGCAGTTACCTGAGCTAGGCTATCGCTAAAAATAGTAGGCGGCTCACCCAGTGTCCGGTTTATCCAGGCATTAAAACGGGAGCTATCTCTTTTCTCCTCCGAAATAAAATAAAACCACTCGCGCGGGAGGAATAGGAAGCTGCTGTTCTTGCGCTGTTGGTAGAGTTGTGAAAGTTCGTATTTTAACGATCGCGGATTTTCGATCTTTTCTTCGGTGTGGAATTTAATGCGGTTTTGTTTCAGCAGATATTCATCGGGTTCCAGGAACTTGGTGGTATTACAGGCCGAGAACCCCAGCCACAGCAGAAGGGAAAGTAAAATCGTTGGTGTGGAACGTAAAAGCATACCTGCTGGATCCAATGAGGCTATCAAAAAATAAAGTCAAATTTCTCGTATCGCTGCAACGTAAGAAGTACCGTCAAAAGTATGGCAATTTCGTGGTCGAAGGCGATAAAATGGTGCGGGAGTTACTGCGTCAAGATACCCTATCCGTGATTATGCTGGTTGCTTTACCCGGTTGGCCCCATCTTCATCTATCTTTGCAAAAAGGCATCGAAACCATTATATGCGATCCCGAAGAACTCAAACAAATCAGTAGCCTTACAACTCCCAATCAGGTGCTGGCGGTGGTCGAAATGCCCAACCTTCGGCCCGATTGGCAACTACCTTTCCGCGAGCTGATTCTTTATCTGGATGCCATTCGCGACCCCGGTAATATGGGGACAATACTGCGCATCGCCGATTGGTTTGGCATGCCGGAAGTATGGTGTAGCAATGACTGCGCTGATGTTTTTCAACCTAAGGTTATCCAGGCCTCCATGGGAGCTTTTCTGCGGGTGAAAACCGCCGAGGTGGATCTGTCGTCCTTTCAGCAGGGATATCCGGAAGCGGTCATTTTAGGAACAACCCTCAAGGGAACATCTGTTTTTCAGGCTGATTTGCCTGCGGGTGCCCTATTGGTCATAGGAAATGAATCAATTGGTATCCGCCCGGATTATTTAACTATGCTCCATGGTGAGCTCACTATTCCGGCTTCGTCAAACGCCGGCGCCGAGTCGCTCAATGTTGCAGTGGCTACCGGGATATTTGTAGCCGCGTGGCGGTACGGCCGCCACACGACTAACCAAGATCCTTCTTAAAGGTATTCCTGGAGTGCTTTTTCGATATTGGCTGCTCCGCGTAGACCAATTTCAGCAATCTTTCCTTCGCGATCGACCAGGAAAGTACGAGGGATGCCGCGTACCCCATACGTTTGGGCAGCTTCGCTTTCCCATTTGCGTAGGTCGCTGACGTGATAATCCCAGGAAAGGCCGTCGGCCTGAATTGCGTTGACCCATTTTTCGCGCTCGCGTTCCAATTTCTCTTCGATAGCGCTTTCGTTACCTAGGCGTTGGCGCATCCGTGAATCAATTCCGTCAAGTGAAACGCTGAAGATGGTAAAGCCTTGGTCTTTGTATTTATTGTAAACTTTCACCACGTTGGGGTTTTCGGCGCGGCAGGGGCGGCACCAACTGGCCCAGAAGTCGACCAGTACAACCTTGCCTTTCAAATCGCTAAGGGCGTATTCTTTTCCGCTAGGGTCCTCTAGTTGAATGTCTGGAGCCGGTTCCCCGACTTTGATGCGCTCACTAGCCATTTGGGCTTTGTACTGGCGCTCAATGGCCTGAATAAAACGGTTGTACTCTTTGGTCAGCGCATCGTCGGGCATAGCTTCGGCCAAACGGTCGTAAGCGTTTTGATGAACCTCGAGTAAGCGACCGTTCGGGCCAAGCCCTTTGTAGGCAATGAGGGCTGCAGCCATCGGAGAGGCAGTGGTATCGATAAAAGTTTGCAGATCACCGACTGCAATCTCGCGTCGAAGCATCTTTGCTGTGGTTTGTACGGTAGTGGCAGCAACAGCCGAACCTTCAATAGTGGTTGTGTAGTCCTGGAAACTGCTCAGGTCGCCTTTGATGGTTACGACTTTTTCGGTGCCGTCAAAGACTACGTTTAGGCGTTTGGCTCCGATCCGGATGTTATAAATACCTGGGGTTATACCCTCGGGAAAATCAAATTGAAAGTTACCCCGGGCATCGGCCGTGATTTTTTCTAAGGCCTCGGTAGGCTGGTTGAAAACGATTCGATCGAGAAAAACCTGCAAATTAGCAGCGTCACTGACCTCACCTTTAATTTGCGTGCCTTTCACGGGTTGCTGGCAATTCATTAGGGAAAAGGCAACCCCCAGGAATAATAGCCAGCGCTTGCCGGTGCTTTTCATGTTCATTGCGGATTTTATTTTGCTAATTGGTTGCTAAGTGCTTGCTGATAAATCTGCAGCCAGTCGTCAACAGATCCGTAGGGATCGCCATTGACCATCAGATCCCCTTTGCGTACCTCTCCAAGTTTTGAGAACGGAACGTTCTGGGCATTAAGATAGTTGACGAACTCGTCTTCCTGCTCCTCGCGAATCGTTACCACGATGCGCCCCTGACTTTCTCCAAATAAATACGCATCCTTGCGGAAATTGGTATCCGTTTCGATGGAAAATCCTAATCCAAGGGGAAAGGTGCTCTCTAGTAAAGCAACAAAAAGTCCGCCATCCGAAATGTCGTGTGCCGACTCGATCATTTTTTTCTGCATCAGCTTGCGCAGGTGAAATTGTATGTGGTACTCTTCGTCTAAATCGAAAGCTGGGCAGGAAGATTCCTTTATGTTATGGATTAAGCGCAAATATTCGGAGGAGCCCAGGTCGTCTTGTGGGGTCCCGAGCATGTAAATCTGGTGACCACTGGCTTTGAAGTCGAGAGTGACTACCTGATCGATATCGTCGATAATACCCAACATGCCGATGGTAGGTGTAGGATAAATAGGTTCCGTCCGGTCTTTAAAAACCGACTGGTTGTAAAAGCTAACGTTGCCGCCGGTAACTGGGGTATCGAATTTTCGGCATGCTTCGCCCATTCCTTTGATAGCCTGTACGAATTGGTAGTATACCTCCGGATTATACGGATTGCCAAAGTTAAGGCAGTTGGTGATGGCCACTGGCTCCCCACCGGAACAAACGATATTACGTGCTGCCTCGGCTACGGCGATCATCGTACCGGTATACGGATCGGCGTAGACATACGCGGAATTGCAGTCGGTTGTCAGGGCGAGGGCTTTACGCGTTCCTTTGACGCGCACGATGGCGGCATCAGACGGTGCGTTGGTGGTCATGGTATTGGTGCGTACCATGGAATCATACTGCTGGTAAATCCATTTTTTGGAAGCGATATTCGGCGAGGCGACTAATTTTTCAGCTACCGCCTTTAAATCGGCAGGCTGCGTTACCGATTTGGTTTTGAACCGGTTGAGCTCTTTGAAATAGCTTGGCTTTTTGGTGTCGCGTTTGTAGACGGGAGCTCCGCCACCCAGCACCAACGAATCGGCCGGGATATGGGCTACTTGCTCCCCATGGTGGTACACCTCCAGTATTCCGGTATTTGTCACTTCGCCGATTTGTTCGCACACCAGATCCCACTTCCGGAATACTTTGAGCAGCTTTTCCTCTTGGCCTTTTTTGCCTACGATCAGCATGCGCTCCTGACTCTCGGAGATCAGAATCTCAAAGGCCTCCATGTCAGGCTGGCGCGTAGGTACCTTATCGAGGTTGAGCCGCATACCAGTACCCGCTTTGGCGCTCATCTCCGAGGAAGAACAGGAAATACCGGCAGCACCCATATCTTGCATGCCTACAACGGCGCCGGTTTGAATGGCTTCCAGGGTGGCCTCCAGCAACAATTTTTCCTGAAAGGGATCGCCTACCTGAACGGCGGGTAGATCTTGGGCTGAGTCCTCGGTCAAGTCGGCTGAAGCGAAGGTAGCGCCGTGAATGCCGTCCTTGCCGGTCGCTGATCCTACGATAAACACCGGGTTGCCTGGGCCTTCGGCAGCTGCCGAGACGGTTTCGCCGATTCGAACGATGCCCACCGACATGGCGTTGACCAAAATATTTTGGTTGTAGCAATCCTGAAAATAGGTTTCCCCTCCGACCGTCGGTACGCCGAAGCAGTTGCCGTAATCGCCGATACCGCTCACGACGCCTCGCACCAAGTGCTTGGTGTGGTTCGATGTTATATTGCCAAAACGGAGAGAGTTGAGCGCCGCTATGGGCCGGGCACCCATGGTAAAAATGTCGCGATGGATACCGCCGACTCCGGTTGCCGCCCCTTGATAAGGCTCGATGGCCGAGGGGTGATTGTGTGACTCGATCTTAAAGGCGCAAGCCATGTTATTGCCGATGTCGACCAGACCGGCGTTTTCTTCTCCGGCTCCGACCAGTAGACGGCCGCCCTCGCGAGGCAAAGTTTTAAGCCAGTGAATAGAATTTTTATAAGAACAGTGTTCGGACCACATTACCGAATAAATGCTGAGCTCGGCAAAGTTGGGTGTCCGGCCCAACACCTCTTGGATCTTGTGGTATTCTTCTTCGTTAAGGCCCAAGTTTAAGGCCGTCTGGAGGGTGACCTCCATAGCTGATTTTTGCATGCAAAACGATTTGAACTGCAAATATAAGATCTCAGGCGGAAGTGCGCAGTGCTTAAGCGAAGAGCTAGTGGGAAAAGTAAAATATATAAAAATGCAGATTTCTATGGAAAAACACAAGAGCTGTTAGCGCTTAAGCGCTGTTAGGGCTTTAGGGCTAACACCTTTTATTTGGTTACTATTCTTCTCTATACATATAGACCAATTGCTTAATCAAATACACCATTTTCAAATCCATCGATCGATTGACGTGAAAATAGTGATCGTTAATCAAAATCCAGCCTTCTTCTTTGACCGGAGTAGCAAGCTCGTAGTAGGGAACTACCCGAGGAGGCTGCAAGGAGGCGCGCCAGTACAGTGCCCGGTCAGTCAGGGCGAATCCTTCGCGGCCGTTGCCTAGTAGGGAAGTGTCGCAAATTACAAGGGTGGTCTCCGTTTTTTCTGGTTGGAAAAACCGGCGACTGGCGTTTCGGGCCTTGCTCTGAGACATTTTGAAGTAATCGGTATAGTAGTCTTCTGGCTCTTGGTCCCATCGCAAAAAGGCCAGGAACATCTCGTAGAAGTCGACTTCCTCCAGGCTCTTTCCCCGGTAGCGCAATACGGCATCGGGTATGGGGACTTTGTTGAGGTCGGCCGCTTGATCGAACAAAAACCGGTTGATGAACTCATCGATTACCTGTTCGATAGAGTTATTGATCCGCCGAACTTCTGGTTGTTGCACCTCGGCAAGCGGGCCCAGGCGCTGAGCAAGTTGAGCAAATTGCCTTTCTAAAAGCTTGGGATAATCAACCTCGTTGAACCGAGTGAGGTAATGCCGCCACTGGTTGCCGTCCTGTTCCCGCTGCACCCGATCTTTTAATTCGCTCATAAAATAGTCGAACAGCTGCTGTTCGATATCGCCGTGTAAATTTAGCAGGGGGCGAACTTCGCCGGTCCAGTCGGCGTCTTGGGGTTGGCCGCAGTGAAAGCAAAAGCGGGCCGGATTAGGTAATACAGTATGGCAATTCGGGCAACGTTTCATAGATTCCAAATGCGCCGGTTCACAAACTTATCCCCTGGATAGCTGTTGTGATGATAAATTTCCAAGTAAGTAAGTTAAACTATTCTGTGCACACCGTGGCAAAACAACGAAAAAAGCATGACCTTCCAACCAAGGTCTGCTCCGTTTGTGAGCGTCCTTTTGCCTGGCGAAAAAAGTGGGCCAAGGACTGGGAAAACGTAAAATACTGCAGCGAACGGTGCCGGCGTCAAGCCAAACAAAAAACCTCGGCGCCGAAATAACCTCTATGCACACCCGAATCATTCGTGTCTATGGAATACCCGAACCAGTCACAGCAAGATGAGCGGAAAGACGAATACCGCGAGTACGAGTCTTTTATTTTTCATCCTTATAACGTCCTGCTTATCCTAGTGCTGTTCAGTATCACGGCGCTGTTTTTGGCGCTTTCCGCTGCTTTTATTTATACCCGTCTGTCCAATGGTATGCCCCCCATTAAGTTGCCGCCAATTTTTCTTTTTAATACCCTCATCCTATTGGGAAGTAGCGCTACCATGGTTTGGGCAAAACGAGCTTACAGAGCGGACAATACCCAAAATTACCAACGGGCGCTAATCGCTACCATGGTCCTTTCGGTAGCATTCATGATTGCCCAGTTTGTAGGTTGGCGTGAGTTATTCCGACAGGATATTTTCATCAACTCCGATAATTCAGCTTCTTACCTGTACGTCATATCAGGCCTGCATTTCGCACACGTGATTGCCGGTTTACCCTTCCTAGGACTCTTCCTGTGGAAAGCCCGTAAGCAAATGATCGAGCCAGTGAGCGTGTTGGTGTATTTCAGCGATCCTGAAAAAAGGCTCAAATTGCGCCTGCTTACCATCTACTGGCACTTTCTCGACGGACTGTGGATCTACCTTATCTTATTCTTTTACGCCAATTATTTCTTGCGCTAGCTGGTTGGCTTTCCTATTTGGATAATGACTAGGTAGAGCACGACCAGGCTTATGGCGACGAGCATCAGACTGATTCCCCAGCCGCCCCCAAGCAGGGTAGATACGCCGCCGCAAATAATCGCTACTATTCCTACGGTGAGGGCGTAAGGAAGTTGAGTGCGCACGTGGTCGATGTGGTTGCAATTGGATGCCAATGAACTCAAAATGGTGGTGTCGGAAATGGGCGAGCAGTGGTCTCCCAGTACTGAAGCGCCCAGCGTAACACTGATGACATTGAGCAAAATTTCCATACTTATCGCGGGGTCCAGGTTTTGTGCCATACAGATGGCCCAGGTGGTCGGAATACCGATTGGGTAAAGGATGGCCATGGTGCTCCAGCTCGAACCGGTCGAAAAGGCAATAAAAGCAGCCAGGATAAATACGATGACCGGCATAAGGTATGGATTCAGGGAATCTTGCAGCGCAGTTGTCAAGTATACGGCAGTATGTAATTCTTCGGTTGTGGCAGCCAGCGACCAGGCTAGGGTGAGGATAACCAGTGCGGGCACCATGGTTTTGAATCCGGTGACCATCGTACTCATACAATCGCCAATTCGCATTATCCGGCCGCCTACAGTGAAAGCCACTGCGACCAAGACGCCGGAAAGGGAAGCCCAGAGTAGGGCAACGTAAGAGTCGGCGTTGCCGATGAGCTTTCCGAGCTTGCGGGAAAAAGTGGCACTTTCACCGGCTAGGGTGGCATCGAGATTTGCCCATACACCTGCCCAACGCTCGCCGGGTAATGCGATTCCCAGGTCGCGTAGCTCCTGAGAGGTCGTTGCCATACCGGTAGCGATCAGTCCGAAAATAGTTACTAAGATGACCGTCAGCACAGGAATGACTGCATTGTACGCGCGCAAGGGAGCACTTTCGATCGGGCTCAGATCTTCCGCGTCTTCCCCTACTGCTTCGCTGGCTACCTTGGGCGCCACCTGTCCTGTTTTACGGGCTCGTTTTTCGGCAGTGTGCATCTTACCGTAATCTCGCTTAGTATAAATGAGCAGTAAAATGAACATCAACGTGAGAAAAGGGTAAAACGAATAACGCAGGGAATTAATGAAGATGGCATAAGGGGTAAGTCCGCTGTCAAAATTGTCGAGTACCTGAATACCGTCATCGATGTAGCTAAGTTCGGCACCAATCCAGGTTGTGATGAAGGCAACAGCGGCCACTGGGGCAGCGGTACTATCAACAATATAGGCAAGTTTTTCCCGGGAGATGCGAAAACGGTCGGTCACCGGTCGCATGGTGTTACCTACAATAAGCGTGTTGGCATAGTCGTCGAAAAAGATAGCAACCCCTAGTAACCAAGTGGTGAATTGTGCCGTCTGCGGGGTCCGCGCTATGGACGACAACCGGTTGACAACTCCCGTCATACCGCCATTGCGCGAAATAATGGCTACCATACCACCAATCAGGGTGGAAAAAATTATGATCGATAAATGTCCTGTATCGTTCAGTGCGCCGATAATGTATTTACTGATCACGTCCAACAAGCTTTGTACCAAATAGTAAAATGACTCAATGCGCATTCCGCTGGCAATAAATGCGCCGGTAAAGATCCCGACAAAGAGCGACAATACGACTTCTTTAAAAATCAGCGCCAATAAGATGGCAATTAATGGGGGCAAAACTGAGGTCCACAATGGTATGTGGCGGATGCGGAATTCACGCTCCTTTTTCGCAATGTGGTATAACTGGTACTGTTCCCCGGAGGAAAAAAGGAAGAGTGCTCCGCTCTGGTTCACGTTCAGGTTGAGCGGTGCCCGCTTTTGAGAGAAGCTAACTTCCTTTTCTGCCCCATTAATTGTAATGATCGCCTCTCCTTCCAACTCATCGGAAACCAGATATAACTGTTCACTTTCCCCTTGCAACTGAAAAGGGGCCTCGGCCTGGGATCCGTGGACCCTCAGAAACAGGAAAAGAAGCGTACCGATTGCTGACAAGAGCCATAATCTCATCTGTAAATTGATTTTCCCGGATTTCGACAACATCAGACCAATTTCCTGCCAAAAGCAGGTTCGTCAATCCCGTCGATAACCGTTACTTTGTAGGCGCTTTAAAAATCGAGTATGGTAAAAATTAGCGGAAGAAAATTAGTTTTCCCCCATTTTCCAAAAAAAGGGCAAAAAAATGGGAGCTGCCTGGCCGGTCATGCCCTAGCTCTGTTATTACTGGCTAGCTCTCAAATTCTAATCGGGCAGACCTACGAACGAATTACTCCTGAACTGACAGTTGAAGGGGTGAAAGTCCGCAATCCCTATACCGGTGGCTTCAATAGTCCTCAATTTTCAGCAGCTGATCTGAATTACGATGGAATCCAGGACTTGGTGGTTTTCGATCGGGTAGGAGAGGTGCTTTTGCCTTTTCTCGGAGCGTTTACGAGTGAGGGGGTTCGATATCACTTCCGTCCCAGTTATGCAGCTGATTTCCCCCACATGACACATTGGATGCTCCTGCGCGACTATAATGCAGATGGCGTTCCGGATCTGTTCACTTATTCGGATGTAGCGGGCGTGGATGGGATCCGGGTGTTTACCGCTGTGCCAAATGAACAGACAGGGCGCACCAATTATGTCCGTTACCAGGTCGATGCGCCCTTTAACGTGCTTTTCTTTCAACTGATGAATGGCGGACGCACGCAACTCTTCGTCAGTCAGATTGACTATCCGGCTATCCAGGATGCCGATTGTGATGGCGATCTAGATGTCGTCACCTTCAACGTATCGGGCGGCTATGCCGAATTTTTTCGCAACGAACAAATAGAGCGGGGATACTCCCCCGATACCCTCGTTTTTACACTCCAAGATAATTGCTACGGCGGCTTTTTTGAAAGTGGGATCACCGAGATAATCGATCTCAGCAGCGTGCCGGGACAATGCTTCCAGTCAGGAATCGATCCTTCAGCCCGGCCGCGGCATGCAGGTTCCACCTTACTTTTGCTCGATAGCGATGCTGACGGCGATCAGGATTTGCTCCTTGGCGACCTTTCCTTCGATAATCTGAACCTGCTCACCAACGGCGGCAATTGCAATGAAGCTTGGATGAACGAGCAAGACATCCGCTTCCCGGGTAGTGACGTGCCAGCCCAGATTCCCCTTTTTCCGGCGGCCTTCGAGATTGACGTCGACCTCGACGGTCAACCGGACTTATTGGCAGCACCCAATGCCGAACGTAATATTCTGGACCTGAATAATATTTGGTGGTACCGGCGTACATTGATCGACGGTCAGCCCCGTTACGAGCTGCAGCAGCGCGACTTTTTGGTGGAAACGACATTGGACCTCGGTACGCATACCTATCCAGCTTTTATCGATGTAAATGCCGATGGTTTATTGGATCTCCTCTTGGGCAACGGCTCCTTTTTTGTCGATGAAAATAACAGCGCTACCAGTTTGTTTTTGCTGCTAAATGTCGGCACTCAAAAAGAGCCGGCCTACGAACTGGTTGATGAAGACTACCTGGGTTTCCGCAGCCTGAGCGGGCAGACTAGCCACCTCGTACCGGCACCCTGCGATTTAGACCAGGACGGGGATCAGGATTTGCTCATCGGCGAGGAAACCGGGCAATTATTTTGGGTAGAAAACCTAGCTGGGGCGAATAATCCGGTTCAATTTGCAGAACCGCAGTACGGGTATGCCGGCATTGACGTTGGGTTGTTCAGTACGCCCACTGTCGCTGATATTACCGGCGACGGTCTGCCTGACCTCATCATCGGCGAGCGCAACGGCAACGTGAATTTTCTGGAAAATATCGGTTCTCAGGGCACACCAGTATTCAATGCAGAACTCACCGCACCGGGGAACAGCAGCTTTTATGGTCAGATCGATGCGCGCCAGCCAGGATTTGTTACGGGCTACAGCAGTCCGGTCGTGGTGTCGAGCAACGGGCAAGACCGCTTGCTGTGCGGCACGCAACGAGGCGATTTGTTGTACTATGACGGCCTGTTGCCTGACCCGGCGGCGGCCCTGAACCAGACCAACGCTGCACTCGGCGATGTCCGCGAGGGTTTTCGGGTGCGCCCTGGCCTGGCCGACCTAGATAGCGATGGCTTGCTAGAGATGGTAGTGGGTAATCAGCGCGGCGGTATCGCTTTTTACCAAACCGACTTGGCGGCCGACCCACTAGTTAGTGCCCAACACCCTGCTAGGTCCGGAAGCGCGCTGTCGGTTTTTCCCAATCCTTTCCGGGAAACTATCCATGTGGTTGTACCTGCCGATGGCCGCCTGGAACTCTGGGATATGAACGGACGGCTCTTACAATTTCAAACTGTCGTGCAGGGTGACCTGCAATGGTCAGTGGATCATTATCCAGCCGGCGTGTACATAATTCGTTTTACAGGGAAAACCGGCGCCTTTGCACAACGGGTCATCAAAAAATAAGTGCACGCTGCGGTCAATCCCTCTTTGACCAAACCTCGTAGAGCGGCTCCCCCTTACTGCTTTTACCTTTGTGGTGCCAGTCGTTCCCGTCGACGCGAAAGGTAAAAAGCAGTTGGGCTCCCACCCGGGAATTGTCGCGCGAAAAAAACTTGATCTTTTCTATGTACCGGCCGCGCTCAGCCGTATAAGTACCTCCACCGCTGGCCAGGAAGCGCTTTTCCCCGATATCATAGGCTATCCACTGGAAGCGATTACCCGTAAGGATCTTCATTGTTTTGCGGGGCCGTTCTGTATCGAGCCGACTTATTTCTCCATCGCGCATGCGGCCACTAATGAGCCAGGGACCGGTGAGTGGGGTAGTCTGGCCGGTTTCTAAAGATTTCCAGCGATCACTATTCAATTGCAGCTCCGTATCAACAAACTGGTAAGACCAGGTGGCCGTTGTGCCCACTTTAGCCGAATCGGTTGAGTGCCATTCATAGGTGATGCGTATTGCGTCTTCACTTTCATTTACCCAGCTACCGCCCATCGTCCATTTAAATTGATCCAGCGTGTAGGCGGTGTGCGACCAATAATCACCGCTGACTAACAATATGTGCTTTTCCGGTCCTTCCATGCGCGACCATCCACCTTGAAGGTCCTGAGCTGGTAGAAGATTAACCGATAGTCCAACTCCGGTAAAAAGAAAAAGGATTATTTTCATAATCTTCATTTTACATGAATTTTAGCAAATAGCCTAATAGCGCACCACCTGCGATGAGGATCAGGGCATTGTATTTTTGCGCTCCGAATACGTAGGCTGCTGCCAACACAGCAATTGCCCAGCCACGCCAGTCGGTGAGTACGCTCCTGCCCAGTTCGATCGTTACGGCGGTCATCACCGCAACGGCAGCAACATTCACGGCATCGAGAAAGGCACTGGCCCAGGCTGACTGGCGTAGCTTGGGTACCAAGGGGTTGAGTAACCAGACAAACAGGAAGGAGGGTAAAAAAATACCCAGGGTAGCCAACAAGGCTCCCTGGAGGCCGTTCAATTGGTAGCCGATAAATGTTGCCGTCGTGAGCACGGGACCAGGCGTAAATTGCCCGATGGCGATACTGTCAAGCAATACCTGTTCGGTGATCCAGCCACGCTGAATGACCAATTCATCCTGCAGATAGGCTACCAGAACGTAACCGCTGCCAAACAGCACGGCTCCGATTTTCAAAAACACCCAGAAGATGCTACTGCTTTTCACTGCAGCGGCTAAAGCAGGGGTGCTGCTTTGAAGCAAAAGCGGCCAGGGCCAAAAGCTTGCGGCTTTTCCGGTACGCTGAACGCCAAAAACCAACATACCCAAAACACCCGCGCCCAGTATGGCAACCACTTCGCTCACCCCGAGTAAGGCAGTTGCGATAACCAGGGCGCCCAGTACCTTTAACTGCCAATTCTTGAGCGCTTTCTTACCCAGTTTGTAAATGGCGGATAAAATCAGGGCCAGCACGGCCGGTTTGATGCCGTATAGGAAGGGCTCAATTGCCGGTACCTTGCCGTATTGGGCATAAAGGAAGCCCAGAAAACCGGTGAGTAAAGCGGCCGGAAAGATAAAGCAGATGCCTGCTACAAACAGACCGGACAAGCCTGCGCGTTCGTGCCCGCAATGCATGGTCATTTCTGTTGAATTGGGCCCCGGAATGAGATTGGTAGCGCCCATCAGGTCGAGGAAGTGCTGGCGGTCCATCCACTGGCGTTTTTCTACGACTTCTTCCTCCATCATAGCTATGTGGGCCCCAGGTCCGCCGAAGGCAATCCAGCCTAGCCGGAAGAATAGCCCCGCTACTTCGGCTAAGCGGTTGGGTGGTTTAGCCATAGATTGGCTTTATTGATTTTGGTAGTTACGTGCACCAAAAATAAGGGTGCCAATGCGTACCATGGTCGATCCTTCCTCGATGGCAATGTCGTAATCGCCCGACATCCCCATAGAAATCTCCTTGAAATCGGGGTCATCGGCGAAGTAGTTGCCCTTAAGGTAGTCAAAATGCTCGCGTAAGATTCGGAATTCCTGGCGAATCTGCTCTTTATTTTCCGTAAAAGTAGCCATGCCCATAACGCCCACAATACGCACATGGTCCATACTGGCGTAATCGGCACTTTCCAGGATTTCCCTTGCTTCCATCAGGTCGAGACCGTATTTACTGTCTTCCTCGGCGATTTTGAACTGCAGTAGACAATTAATTATGCGGTCGTTATTGCGACCCTGTTTATTGATCTCGCGCAGTAATTTCAACCGGTCTACCGAGTGAATGAGGTGAATAAAGGGCGCAATGTATTTCACCTTGTTGGTCTGCAAGTGCCCGATAAGGTGCCATTCGATGTCATTGGGCAGCACTTCCTGTTTGCTCACCAGCTCTTGTACTTTATTTTCGCCGAAAGCAAGGTGCCCCTGCTTATACATCTCCATAATCTGCTCCGGCGGCTTGGTTTTGGAAACGGCAACCAGGTGTATATTTTGGGGAGCGAGTTGAGATTGTATGTCTTGCAGCATGGGATCTGTTTTTACCGTTCAATAACTATCTAAAACAAGCAAATTCCGTCGGAAATAGTTCAACTCAACAGTGGCTTCAGCCGCTTAAAATAAACCATGCAACTCCGCCGTCACTTTATCGATTACCTGGCCCAGATCTTCGGCATTTTCTTCGAAATCAATCTCGTCGGAGTTGATAATGAGCAGGCGACCCGCCTTGTACGATTCGATCCAGTTCTCGTAGCGTTCATTTAGCCGGCGTAGGTAGTCAAGACTCATATTGCCCTCGTAATCGCGTCCACGCTTCTGAATGTGAGAGACCAGCTTCGGAATACCCGCCCGCAGGTAGATGAGTAGGTCGGGCGGTTGTATTTGCGAAGACATGGTCTCGAATAGCTCCAGGTAGTTGCGGAAATCTCGCTCCGAAAGTAGGTTCATATCGTGCAGGTTAGGAGCAAAAATATAGGCATCCTCATAAATGGTTCTGTCCTGAACTACCGTCACATCACCATTGAGGATATCCAGGATCTGGCGGTAACGGCTGTTGAGGAAATAAATCTGCAGGTTGAACGACCAGCGCTGCATGTCTTCGTAGAAATCGCTGAGGTAGGGATTATTGTCGGTGCTCTCGTAGTGCACCTCCCAGCCGAAGTGCTTACCTAGCAGGGTAGTAAGGGTGGTTTTACCTGCGCCGATGTTGCCGGCGATGGCAATATGTTTGATTTGTGGGCTCGTCGTGTTCATGCAGGGTCGTTTGTATTCCCGGTATCGATGGTTCTGTTCCAGGCGAATTTAATAAAGCCAGCCTTGAAATTTCGGAAACCGTCTCCGCAATTATCCACTATTTTAGCCCCTAGTTTGTAGCTTTAGCCGATGATTTGGTTGTAAACTTCTAAATTAATCGGATGGTCATAGATAAAGATCTAATTTCCAGGTTAGAATATTTGGCAAAGCTTGAATTAAGCGATAATGAGCGCGCCCGGCTGCAGGAGGATCTGAACAGTATTCTAGCCATGGTCGACAAGCTCAATGAGCTGAACACGGAAGGCGTTGAGCCGCTGACGCAACTCTCGCGGGAAGTGATCGGACTGAGAGCTGACGTGGCCGGCGGTCAGCTCGAGCGCGCAGAAGCCTTACGCAACGCGCCTGACCAGGACGGAACGTATTTTCGGGTGCCGAAAGTAATCCCTCAGCGCCCCGGTAAGCAAAAAAAATAGTATGTCAACAATTATTTCTACCCGCGACCTAAAGAAAATCTACCTCATGGGGTCTACTCAGGTAAATGCACTTAATGGGGTAGATCTAGACGTAAATCGCAATGAGTATGTGGCGCTGATGGGGCCATCCGGTTCCGGAAAATCTACTCTCATGAATCTTATCGGTTGTCTCGATACACCTACCAGCGGTACCTATATTTTAAATGGCGAGGACGTCAGTGAGTTGAGCGATAATGAACTGGCGGGTATCCGTGGGCGGGAAATCGGTTTTGTTTTCCAGACCTTCAACCTGATCCCACGTCTTTCGGCGCTCGAAAATGTGGCCCTGCCTCTAGTTTACGCTGGTCATGGGAAATCTCGCCGGGAAGAACGGGCAAGAGAAGTGCTCGATCAAGTGGGCCTGGGCGACCGAGTAAGCCATAAACCTAATGAACTGTCGGGCGGACAGCGACAACGGGTGGCGATTGCGCGCGCCCTTGTCAACAATCCTTCCATTATCCTGGCCGATGAGCCCACCGGTAACCTTGATACCAAAACCTCTATCGAGATTATGGCCATCTTCGAGCGGATCCACCAGCAAGGCAATACCATTATCCTGGTGACGCACGAAATTGACATCTCTGAACACGCCCACCGCATTGTACGCTTGCGTGATGGTGTTGTAGAGACCGACGTACTTAACGAAAACGTTGTCACAGTCGATCACCCCGAACACCGCTATCTGAGCAGCCGGTAAATAACTTAGGCTTGTGAAAAATATGATGCTCCCCCTTACCGTTCATGTGCTCCCCTGCACGCACTGCCCTGTGGTTCTCTATCCCCATTAAATTCTACGACCCAAACAACCACAACCTCCCAAATCGGTTTATATTCGCAAATCTTAGACTTAACCTTCCTGTATGTCCTTTAAAATCTACACCAAGACCGGCGACGAAGGCCAGACCTCTTTGTTTGGCGGTCGAAGACTACCCAAGCACCACATACGGATTGACGCCTATGGTACCGTCGACGAACTTAATGCCCACATCGGCCTGCTGCGCGACGGCATCGAAAATCAGGACCAGCGAGCCTTGCTTAAAGATATCCAAGATCGTCTATTCACCATTGGATCTAACCTCGCCAGTGATCCTGAAAAAGACTTGCCAGTACCCGATATCCGGGATGGCGATATTGAGACCCTGGAGCACGCCATGGATAGCATGACGGAAAACCTGCCGCCCCTCAAAAATTTTATCTTGCCCGGCGGGCATCAACTAGTGTCGCAGGCCCACGTGGCGCGCTGCGTTTGCCGGCGGGCTGAACGCCTTGTCGTTGCTCTCGACGCGCACGAAAAAGTAGAGCCTATCCTAATCCGCTACCTAAACCGGCTTTCCGATTTTCTTTTTACCCTGGCCCGACAGCTGGCAAAGGACCTCGGGGTTGAAGAGGTCGTCTGGAAACCGCGGGGCTGACCCTAGGCAGCGAACAAAATTGGATTTACTGGCCTAATAGGGTATATTAGGTTGAGCTTAGGGCGGAATGCTGTTTAAGACCTTTTCCTCCATCCAGGTTCCCAAAATCGATTGGTGAAGAAACTATGGCTCGAATACCCATACTTACAAAGTATCTTTTTGTCGCAGGAGTGGTGGTGTTTATCAGCACATTGTTCTCCAGCGATGGTCGTTTTCGTTACTCCTTCGAACGCAACGGACGCTGGGCGTATGACGACCTGTATGCGCCCTTTGACTTTCCGATCAAAAAGAGTGAGGCCGAAATCAAGGCCGAACTAGCCGAATTGGAGGCCGAATTTACCCCGTATTATAGCCTGGACCCCAACATGGTCAAGCGGCGGGAGGCGGCTTTTGAATCGACCTTTGAAGAGCAACGCGAAATGCTCGCTAGTAATCCAGGCTTCAAGGATGTTCGGGACAATCCTGGACCTTACCTGCGGTACGGCAAACGATTCCTCTCGAAAATATACGACCAGGGCTTACTAAAGCTGGAGTCGGAGGAAGGAGCGGTGACCGACGATTTTATCATTAACCTGGTGCAGGGCAATACCACACAGCGGCGAAAAGCTGCCGATTTTCTGCAGTTACCGCAGGCGATTGAACTACTAAATAAGGAACTGGCTAGTAGCGCCTTGCCCAATTCGGACTTTCTGCTACCCATCTTGCAGGATCAACTACAACCAAATATTACCTACGATGCCGCTTTGACCGCCCGCTCGCGTGATGAATTGTTGAGTACCGTGCCTTCTTATCGCGATAAGATAAAGGCTGGAGACCTGATCATTAAGCAAGGAGCGGAAATCAATGAGGCTAATTATCAAAAGCTGGTTTCTTTCCGGGAGGCCTACCAGAAAGATATTTCCTCACAGCGTTCTTTCTGGAATGTGTTCCTAGGATATTTCATTCTAACGGGCCTGATCATCGGCGTGTTCGTAGGATTCCTCCGGCGCTTTAAGCCGGATATTTTTTCCAGCTGGAACAAATTACTGTTCATTTTTCTTTGGATCATTGCCTATAGCTACCTGGTATCCCTTGTGGAGCGGACCAATATCCTGAGTGCCTACCTGATTCCCTTTAGTATTGTTCCGATCGTCATAAAGACATTTTACGACGGGCGCCTTGCATTATTTACCCACATTGTGGTGGTGTTGCTGGCCAGTTTTTTGTCCAGCTTGGGCTATGAATTCACTTTCATGCAAATCCTGGTAGGAATCGTCGTATTACTGCGTGACGTGGATACTCGTGACTGGAACCGTTTTTTTTACTCCATGTTATATATTTTTATGGCTTATGCGTTGGCCTATTTTGGGCTTTCGTTGATTAAGACCGGTCGGATGGGCGAGATCGATTGGTGGGTGTATACTTGGATTTTCTTAAACGTTTTCTTGACGCTGCTGGCCTATCCGTTGGTCCCATTGCTGGAGCGCATATTTGGATTTGTTTCGGCGTTTACCTTGGTCGAGCTATCCGACCTGAACCGCCCGCTCTTGCAGCGCCTGGCTATCGAGGCACCAGGTACCCTTCAGCACTCCTTGCAGGTGGCTAATCTTAGCGAGGCGGCTGCCCGCCGCATTGGTGCCGATCATTTGTTGGTAAAAGTGGCTGCCCTCTATCATGACATTGGTAAAACCAAGCGGCCAGAATTCTTTATCGAAAACCAGGGCGATGAAAACCCGCATAATGGTAAAAATGAACTCGACAGCGCTAAAATAATTGTGGGTCACGTGCTGGAGGGGTATTCGATGGCCAAAAAACACCGGCTGCCTCAGGTGCTGATCGACTTTATTTTGACCCACCATGGTACCACACGCGTAGAGTATTTTTACCGTAAATACGCTGAAAAGCAGGAGGAAGGCAGTTTTGATGAAAGCCTTTTTCGCTACCCCGGACCTACCCCTCGAACCAAAGAAGAGTCGATCCTGATGATGGCCGATAGTATTGAGGCAGCTTGTAAGAGCCTGAAGGAACCAACCGGGAAGGCGGTCGATGATCTGGTAGAGCGCATCATCGCCGGTAAAATAACGCAGGGGCAATTAGAACAATCCACATTGACTTTTGAGGAGCTTGAACTCTGCAAAGAAATATTCAAAAAAACCATGCGCAGCGTACACCACATTCGGGTGGAGTATCCAAAAGGGGAGCGACCCGGCAATGGTACCAGCGATAATGACAGCTCAGCGAATGCTACGGCAACTCCACCGGCCGATTCTCCAGCGAAAGACGTGCCTTAGGTATCCGGGGCTTGCGTAGCAAGGTAAGCCCCGGATGCCATAAAGCGTTCTTATGCGCCTGGATTAGCCAGATTAGCTTTCAGGTTTTCGATGCCTGCTTTGGCTCGGTTGCGAAACCGTCGTACCTGGAAGGCCAATAAAATGGCGAAAATTCCCAAAATCAATACCTGAATACCGATTAGGGTCGTGATGGTCACGGCGCCTTGTAGCGGATTGCGCACTATCAAGAAGCCGAAGATGACCGACAGGGCACCGCCCAGGAGGGCTAGCCACCAGCGTTCGGCTCCTTCTTTCTTCATGTCGAAAGATGCAACACCCATGACGATACCGGCAAATATGGCCCAGAAGCCAATAACAATCGGAATGACCGTCGCTGTCATGACCGGATTTCGGAAAAGCAGGATGCCCAGAAGGAGATCCAATACGCCTCCGGCAATATACCAGCCGCGGTGGTCAATTTCTTTGTTAGTAATGCCGGTGTACAGCTGCAGGCCGCCGCTGACTAGAAAAGTCACGGCAAAGTAGATAGCCAGGCCAAGCACGGCCCCAGCGGGGTGGTTGAAAATTAAAATGGCAAGGATGATGAGAACGAGCCCGCGAAGGGCGAGCGCCCACCAATTGTTGAGCATTTTCATGGTTGATGAGGTTTTAAGAATCTCGGGGGAGGAACAAGGTTTACTGGCGAATATATGCGCCTGTTCGGCGCAGGGTTATCCGTGAAAAATCGAGCCGATCCAGTAAGGATGCTCCTCCTTTTTAGTGTAAATGTAATTACTTAAAATCTTTTTTCAATTGCTTGAAGATGGCCTTCGTGTAATCTGCGGTAAATTGTTTAAGGCTGGTCGGATTGGTCGTGGCGCTTTGGGCTGACCAGATCAACTGCCCCTGGTTCGTACTGTAGATATTCGTTTCCAGAAAGTAAGCTTCGCTCTGTACATAATAGCCGGGTTCGTATACTTCGCGGTAGGTCATCGGGTAGTAATTATACCAATAGCCGTAATAGCCATAGCCTCCGTAGTAGGGGGTAGAGGGTACGTATGAGGTCGATGGTGGTACATAGTGGGTTTCGGAGTCTTTTTTCTTTAACGCAACCGTGTAGATCGCATCAACGCCTCTATCATTTGCTAATTCCCTGATAATTTCTTTGAGCGCTGCGGTATCTCGGGTAGGTGGCCATTTTGGACCCAATTCTTCATACGATTGTATAGTGTTGTAACCGTATCGATTTAATTGGCCAGCAACGCCACTTTCAATAGCAGCTCGACCCTGAGCGTTTTCTGTCATGCTCAAAATCAATACGGTGCCTTGGTTTTGTGGTGTAAAAGAGGATTCTGCCCAGGAACTGGTCACATAGGTTTTCGATCCGCTGCAGCTCGCTAGTAAAACGGCCAGCAGAAGGATGCTGAAGAGGTGATTGTTTTTCATACTTGGATGGTTTGGTTGCATTAAGAATAAAAACTAGTTTGAGCACATGGACTAAAGTCCGCTGGATTCAGTGTGTCCAGGGACCTTCCCGCCCAACCCTTTTGAATCCGTTCTGATACAAATTTACGCCAATGCTTTAAACTGCAAGCCAGATTCAACCAACAATGTAGTTTCATTTTGTCAAATCGCTCAAAAGGAGCCGGGCCTGCCAAACAATTCTCGACAGGCCCGGCTGGCTCTTTTCTTTTCCGGAGCACCAAGATCTAGAACATCTCCGTAACGGAGAAGTGGAAAGCGCTTTCGACTGCTGCGGTCTCGTCAGAGTCGGAGCCGTGGATGGCATTCTCGCCGATGCTCCTAGCAAAGCGGGCGCGAATGGTGCCGGGCTCGGCCTCAGCGGGGTTGGTCGCGCCGATCAGCTTGCGGAAATCAGCTACTGCATTGTCTTTTTCCAGGACAGCGGCAACAATAGGGCCCGAAGACATGAAATCTACCAATTCGCTGTAGAAAGGACGCTCTTTGTGCACCGCATAAAATTCACCGGCTTTGTCTTTGGTCAGTTGAGTCATCTTCATTGCCACGATGCGAAAGCCTGCCTCGCTGATTTGAGCCAGGATGGGGCCGATGTAGCCACCATTTACCGCATCGGGTTTGATCATGGTCAAGGTTTTATTTCCAGCCATAACTATTATTTGTAACGCTTAGAAAAAAGGTGTCGATTGAAGCGCTCCAAAGCTAACGAAAAGCCCGAATTCCGGCCAAGGGATAGAATGATATTTTGGTTAATTTCCAAATTTTTGGCACTTTCGCACATTGACCAACTTACCCATGGAAAATATTCAGGAACTCAAGTCGCAACTATCCATTCCTAAGGATATCACACTGATTATGCACCGCAATCCCGATGGCGATGCCGTCGGGTCGACCCTGGCACTGTATTTCTACCTGAAAAAGCATGCCCATACAATACACATGGTCGCTCCCTCAGAGTATCCTGAGTTTTTAAACTGGTTGCCCGCTACTGACGAGATCTTGATCTACGATCTTGATCCCGAGGCGGTTGAAAAGGTGATCAATCGATCCAACTTTGTTTTTTGCCTCGATTTTAACGCGTTAGACCGGATCGATAAGGTGGGAGACTTGGTAGTAAAACGGAATGTGCCCACCGCCATGATCGATCACCACCTGTACCCTGAACCTTTTGCCGATTATATTTTTTCCGATACCACAGCAAGTTCGACCTGTGAGATGATCTATGATTTCATCCACTTGCTGGGTGACGAAAAATACCTGGACACCACCATCGGGGAGTGCATCTATACGGGCATCGTAACCGACACGGGATCCTTTAAATACGGTACCTCCGCCAAACTTTTTCGCGTAGTGGCTGATCTATTGGAACTGGGCGTGAACGATTATCTCCTGCAGGACCTTATCTTTAATAGTTTTAAAGAAAAACATTTGCGTTTGCTTGGACACTGTCTGCACAATCGCATGGAGATTTTGCCGGAATATAAAACCGGTATCATCACCCTGACAAAAGAGGATTACACAAATTTCGATATCGTGCGGGGTGACACTGAAGGTATTGTCAATTACCTGCTGCGTATTAAGGATGTGAAAATGGCGGCCTTCATTACGGAGCAGCCTACCATCGTCAAGATCAGCTTGCGTTCCAAAGGGGAGTTTTCCGTACAGGATATTGCCCGCAAGCATTTCAAGGGCGGCGGTCATCGCAATGCTGCCGGTGGTGCTTCCTTCATTGGGTTAGACGCTACGGTGCGCAAGTTCAAAGAACTCCTGCCGCGCTATCGCGATGTACTGCAGCGGATTTGAAAATTGTCGGGGACAAATTGTAAAATCCGCCTATCTTTCGCTTACTTGAGTCATTGACGGACATTCAAATCAATATCACCCGGCGTTTTGCCGATAATTTAATTTCTTTATTTATGAGAGTATTCTTTGTTATGCTGATTGCGCTCACCTTCTTCCTGATGGGATGTCAGGATGGCGGCAACCAGGCAAAAGAAGCGACCCTACCCAGTGGGTATAAATACATTCGCCAAACGGAAGGTACCGGCCAAAAGGCTAACCCAGGCGATGTGGTTTTTTTCCACTACTACATGCGCAAACAAGATAGCATTATCGCGAGCAGCCGCGAGCAAGGGCCACCTCCGGTCGTCCAGATACCCGACTCTGCGACGGCGCAGGCCCGGGAGATGTCACCCGTAGAAGAGGTGCTTCAGATCACTGCTGTCGGTGATTGTGTCACCATATTCGTTCCACTCGATACGCTTCCTGTAGAGCAACGCCCTCCCGGTTTCGAAGAAGAAGAAGTTTTGTACTATGACGTGGTCATGACCGACGTGAAAACCATGGCCGAGGTACAAGCCGAGCAACAGGAATTCCAAAACCAAGCCAACGAAATTGGACAGCTGGTGGCCGAACGCTTGGAAACCTATAAGTCAGGGGGCTTCGCTGACGCTTTACAGACCACCGATTCGGGTATTGAATACGTCATCCACGAAGAAGGAAACGGCGAGTCCCCTTCTCAGGGCGATATGGTCACGGTTAAATACTACGGCGTGCTCGAGGAAGATGGCACCATGTTCGACAATTCTTTCGAACGCGGCGAACCGATCGAATTTCCTATGGGCGTAGGCGCAGTGATCCGCGGTTGGGATGTCGGGCTTTCTCAACTCCAGGTAGGAGACAAGGCAACCTTGTTTATCCCTTACGAGCAGGCATATGGCGAAGCAGGTCGGCCCCCGGCAATCCCCGAGCGATCCGATTTGGTGTTTTACGTAGAGTTAATAGACGTTAAACCGGACGCCACCCAGTAACGTTTCCGAAAGAAAATATTTGTGTGACACCCCAGAATGGATATCATTTCTGGGGTGTTTACCAAGCTAACTCAAATCACAAAGAGACAAGATATGACCATCGAACAACTTAGTGAACTGAAAAACCGCTTGGGTTCGTTAAGGAGGTATCTTTGACGTCGACAACCGGCGTTTTCAAATCAAAGAAAAAGAACAACTCTCCCTCGACCCAAACTTCTGGAACGACCCCGAGCGGGCCGAATCTATCCTAAAGGAAATTAAGCGACACAAAAACTGGATAGCTCAGTACGAAGCAGCGGAGACTGTGGTCGAAGACCTGGAAGTGCTCTTTGAATTCCTGAAGGAAGGCGAAGGATCCGAAGAAGAGGTTGACAAACGACATCAGGAAGCCATTGGCGCCCTCGAAGACCTGGAGTTCCGGTCTACCCTAAACAAACCCGAAGATGAATTAGGCGCCGTCCTGGAGATCAACTCCGGCGCCGGCGGTACGGAGGCTAACGACTGGTCGGCCATGTTGTTGCGCATGTATACCATGTGGGCCGAGCGCAATGGTTACAGGGTGAGTGAGCTCAACCGTACCGATGGCGATGTGGCGGGGATCAAATCCGTGTCACTCGAGATCGACGGCGACTTTGCCTACGGCATGCTGAAAGGAGAAAATGGGGTGCACCGCCTGGTGCGCATCAGCCCTTTTAATGCACAAGGGAAACGCATGACTTCCTTCTCATCCGTATTCGTTCATCCTATGGTCGACGACAGAATCGAGATCGATATTAACCCCGCTGATCTCGAATGGGATACCTTCCGCTCGAGCGGCGCCGGTGGTCAGCATGTGAACAAAACGGAATCGGCCGTCCGGGTGCGACACCTGCCCTCCGGTATTGTCGCCGAGTGTCAACAGGAGCGATCCCAACACATGAATCGGGAAAAGGCTTTGCAAATGCTTAAATCGCGCCTGTACGAGCAGGAACTGCAAAAGCAGCTGGCCGAAAAGGATAAGGTAGAGGCCGAAAAGATGAAAAACGAGTGGGGCTCGCAAATCCGCTCCTACGTGCTCGATGATCGGCGGGTCAAAGACCATCGAACAAATTACCAAACACCCCAGACAGAGGCAGTACTGGACGGCGATCTCGACGGCTTTTTGAAAGCCTACCTCATGCAGGCTTCCGTAGGTATTTAATGGGCAGCTTCGGGCTGGACCGATTCCCGGATCCAGTCCTCGTAGGCTTCGTTGGCCACGGCTTCGAGGCGTATGATGCAGGGAACTTCGTAGGGGTGCAGCGCTTCGATGACCTGGCGAACAATAGTCCAGGCTTCATTGGTAGTTTTTACGATCGATACCCATTCGCTTTCCCGTGCAACGCCACCCTTCCACCAAAAAGCGCTCGACATGGGGAAGATGTTGCTGCAGGCAATCAGTTTGCGCTCGATCAATTGGTCACACAACTGGCGGGCCTCGGCCTCGGCCGAATGAGTAACGTATAGCATACTGAAGGCCATAGTCCAAAAATTCACGTGAATAAACTATTGAAATGCTCCTGAAGGATACCCACTATTTCCGGATTTTGCAAGCCGCTGCCATAGCGGTTTTTTCTGGGCGTGCAGTGCAGTATCTCTTCTGGGATGCCCCTTATCGGGCCTTACTATGGGATGAGACCTGGATAGGGCCATTGGTACGCAAATGGGGCTGGACAAATTGGGCCGACTATGCTGCTAGCCCTCAGGTAAATAACGGTATTCAAATCGCGATACAATTAACGGGTATCATATACCTGTTTGCAGCTGTGGGGTGTATTTTTTTGTTGAACAAGAACCGTTTGTGGGCACCGGTTGTGGTCCTCGGGGTGCTTCAATTGTTTTTCCTTGCATTCTTGTATTGGAAATCTCGCTTTTTTCAGGTGGGACAGTTTTTTGAATACAGCCTGCAGATAGGCAGCCCGATTTTCTTGCTGTTCTGGGCGAAACATCCACAGCATTGGCGGCGGTTGCTACCCTGGATGCGCTTGGCTATTGCGCTTACTTTTACCTGCCACGGTCTCTATGCACTAGGATTTTATCCTGTACCCGGCAATTTCATGGATATGACGATGTATATTTTAGGTCTGCAAGATTCGCAGGCACGTGAATTGCTGCGCTGGGCTGGCTGGGCTGACCTTTTTTTGAGTATACTCATTTTGCTGCCTGTTCGGTGGTTGATGATCCCGACATTGGCTTATGCCACCCTCTGGGGGCTGGCTACAACATTAGCAAGGGTTATTGGGCACTGGTATCCGGATTTTTGGTGGCATACCTTTACCTATTGGACCCATGAAGCACTGTATCGCTTTCCCCACTTCCTGATTCCACTGTTTGTGCTACTGCATACCTGGCAGGTGGGTTTACATCGCCAGGATTTCGGCCATGTGGAAAAGGTCGGTGTTCGGTGATTTGGTTTTTTCGATCGCATCCTGGAAAGGAGTGTATTCGATTTTATCGTTTACAATTCCGGCCATGACGTCCCTATGGCCTGACCGCAAGCCCAGGACCGCTGCATACCCCAACCTGCTAGCCAATACCCGGTCGAACATGGTCGGTGCGCCGCCCCGTTGTAAATGACCGATCACCGCTACTTTAATTTCATAGGTGTTTTCCAAAGACTGATTGACCTGCTCAGCAATGTAAGTCGCGCTGCCGTGCGGATTGCCCTCGGCTACAATGACCAGGCTGAAAAGCTTTTTGCGTCGTGCCCCCTTGCGCAACTGATCGATGAGTTTGTCGATAGAAATATTTTCCTCGGGCACCATTACCGCCTCGGCTCCGCTGCTGATGCCCGTATTGAGGGCGATAAATCCGGAATTGCGCCCCATGACCTCGATAAAAAACAGTCGGTTATGGGAGTCTGCCGTATCGCGGATGCGATCTACTGCTTCGATAGCTGTATTGACTGCCGTATCGAATCCAATGGTATAATCTGTGCCGTAGAGATCGTTATCGATGGTGCCCGGGATACCAATGATAGGCATGGTATGCTCTTCGGCAAAAACTTTAGCTCCGGTAAAAGTCCCATTACCGCCGATGGCGATGCAGGCATCGATGTCAAATGCCGTAAGCGACTCGAAGGCCTGCTTGCGCCCTTCGGCTGTCATGAACCGCTTTGAGCGTGCCGTCTTTAAAATAGTCCCGCCACGGTGAATAATATTAGCGACATCATGGCGCTCCAGCCGGTGGAGATCACCGTCGATCATGCCTTCGTACCCTCGGTTGATACCGTAAACGTGCAAGTCATAGTATGAGGCCGTACGGACGACAGAGCGTAGGGCGGCGTTCATGCCGGGTGCGTCACCGCCTGAGGTGAAGACCGCAATGCGTTTGATTTCTTTTTTCTTCATAGTCCCTTAGCATTCTGATGGTAAGCTACGAGGGCTTCGATGGGCCGCCGGATAAAACGGCCGGCCTGCATGTCGTATGCCTGCAATTGTTCTCGCAAATGGGTTTCGAAATGAAAGGCAACCGAGCCGATAAAATGTACTGGCCACCTCCGGTGGCATTCGTATTTTGCCAAGTGGCGGTCAAAAAATGCCCCAAAGGCCTCTCGAATTAACTGCCGGGTGAAGGGGTGGCCGTCGTGTGCGGATAAAAAGCGGGTCAGATGCGCCAAGAATAGATTCGGGTTTGGGAGCCGGTACAATTCGTCCATTACCTGAGGTTTGCCCCCCGGAATATACGCCTCGAAGGCTTTTGAAAGAGGACCAGGCATTTCCCGGTAAAAATAGGCGCGCAGCAGAGCCTTGCCCAGATAGGCGCCGCTACCCTCATCGCCGGCGAGGTAGCCCAGGCTATCAATCTGGTCGACAATTTTGCACCCGTCGTAAGCACAGGAATTACTTCCCGTACCCAGGATTGCTGCGATGCCAGGTGTGTCGCCGCATGCGCTGCGCGCAGCACCTAGTAGATCGTGCGCTACATCAATCACGGCATTGGGAAAAAAAGGCACCAAGCCTGCTGAGATCCGGTCGTTTTTTTCTGCATCAAAACAACCGGCGCCGTAGAAAACCACCCGTTCGACAGCGGAGAGATCGCGGTGCTGTGGTAAAACAGACCGGAGCAATGCGTGAATCTCCTCAACCGATTGGTGGACCGGATTGATCCCCTCAGTCTGGAAAAACGCAGGACCTTGCGGCGCCACTAAGGCCCAGTCCGCTTTGGTCGATCCGCTGTCCACAACTACGATCATGGTTGTCATTTTGCGCTGCGCTAATCTAGTGTAATTCATACACTAAGTCCAATAGGGGTCCACAATAAATTTGCCACCAAATTGTTTTAAAAATTTGATACAACAAATAAAATGTTTTAAATTTACGAAGGATTTAAATCACAAGCATTATGACAACAAACTATACGACCGACTTACGATATGGTGGCTCCGGGCTAGGACGCTATTTGGTCTACCTGATTTCCAAATACTGGTTCAAAGCCCTGCTCTTTGTCTTGGCATTACACATAATTTACAACCGCGACGTGTCGGTAAAAGTGAATATGAATGATCAGCCGTTTACGGCTCAACAGATGAGTTTGGTGCCTCAAGCGAAGAATACTTCCCTGAGCGGTGAGGCACCCAGTTCATCGGGCGAAGCGGGTAGGGCTGCCCAGAGCTTCGGTAATCTGACCTTGGTGCTTTCCCCCGACTACGCTGAGCGCAAAGGCATCCCGCGCCGTGTCGTTCGACAGAAGATGGCAATTCTCAGAGACTACCTCGAAAAGTTTAGACCCATTGCCGAGCAGGAGAAAGCCGCCTACGGCATCCCGGTCAGCATTACGCTTGCTCAAGGTCTGCTAGAATCAAATGCGGGCGATAGCCGCCTGGCGCGCGAGTCAAACAATCATTTCGGTATCAAATGCCGATCGAAGTGCCGGGGCTGTACCTGTCGCAATTACACCGATGACGACATTTACGATATGTTTCGGGTATTCAGCACCCCGGCCGAGAGTTACCGCGAGCACTCCCTGCTGCTCAGTAGTAGCCGTTACCGCCATCTGCTGGACCTCGATCCGCTCGACTACAGTGGGTGGGCGCACGGGTTGAAAAAGGCCGGCTATGCCACCGATCCGCACTATGCCAATAAACTGATTAAAATCATCGAAGAACTCAAACTATACCGGTTCGACCAATAACACCCGTTTCCGCATCCCAGTATAGCCTATCTAACTTGTTGGCCCTTCCTGCTACCACCAGAAGGGCTTTTTTTTATTTTAGCTCAATTAGAAAAGTCAAAAAATGCAAACCTCACGCTTGGTAAGATGGAGCCAGTTCATTGACCGACTCAACGATGGGGTAGGTAAGGCCGTTTCCTGGCTTACTCTTTTGCTGATAATCGTCGTTGGTCTGGATGTCATTATGCGCTACCTATTTAACGAGACTCAGGCTTGGGTGCCCGAGCTGGAATGGCACCTTTTTGCTTTGATTTTTCTTCTGGGAGCCGGCTACACCCTGCGGCACGACCGGCACGTGCGCGTAGATTTGTTCTACAAGCGGTTTTCGGTACGGGATCAGGCCCTGGTAGACCTTGTCGGCACCCTTGTTTTACTGCTTCCCTGGTGCCTCGTGCTACTTCTTTACGCCTGGTACTACGCCTATGAATCTTGGCGCATACAGGAGGGATCGCCCGACCCGGGCGGACTGCCAGCGCGCTACCTCATTAAATTGGCTGTACCCCTGGGCTTATTATTGCTCTTTCTGCAGGGAATAGCGCTAGCTATAAAAGCATTTCTTCGCTACCAAAATCCGGAACCGTAATGGAGATCCTCGCGCTGTTGCTGTTCCTCAGTATTTTCATTTTAATCTTGTACGGTTATCCGGTCGCTTTCACTTTGGGTGGGTTGGCCGTATTGTACGGATTATGCTTTTTAAATCCCGAAGCCTTTTGGGCTTTGCCGCCCCGCATCATGGGCGTGATGAGTAATTATGTGCTTTTGGCCGTACCTCTTTTTATTTTCATGGGCATTATGCTGGAAAGGTCCGGTCTGGCGGCGAGCATGCTGGAAACTATGGCGATGCTATTTGGCCGTATGAACGGCGGATTGGCGATTTCGGTAGTCGTCGTTGGGGCGTTACTGGCCGCCTCGACTGGTATTGTGGGGGCAACCGTCGTCACAATGGGGTTGATCAGCTTACCGACTATGCTCAACCGCGGCTACCAACCAGAATTGGCAACCGGCACCATTGCTGCATCCGGTACTTTGGGGCAAATCATACCGCCTTCCATAGTGCTGATTCTGCTGGCAAGCGTTCTTAATGTGTCGGTTGGAAAGCTATTTGCAGCAGCTTTGCTGCCCGGCGCCTTGTTGGTACTGAGTTACATCCTCTACATAGCGGCCCTGGCCTGGCGGTTTCCGAAGCGGGCACCAGCTTTACCGGCTGAGGAGATAGCTGCCTTTCGGCAAGATCGTTTTGTTTTGGAATTGTTGCGCGCTTTTTTGTTGCCGTTGTTGTTGATCGTAGCGGTCTTGGGTTCCATTTTTACAGGCATTGCATCTCCCACCGAATCAGCAGCTGTAGGGGCTATCGGTGCAATATTGCTCACCTTGGGCCAGGGTAAACTCAACTTGGAGGTCCTGCAGTCGGTTATGCGCGAGACGACCCACCTCACAGCTATGGTATTTTTAATTCTGTTGGGCGCCACGACCTTTTCTTTTGTCTTTCGCGAGATGAACGGCGATGGCTTTCTGATCCAACTGATCGATAATGCCGATCTATCTCCAAAGGCCTTTTTGGTACTGGTAATGGTCATCGTTTTTATTGCCGGGTTTTTCATCGACTTTATTGAAATTGTGTTCATCGTTGTGGCGGTAGTCGCCCCTATTTTTTCTGAATACGGCATCGACCTGATCTGGATTGGTATCTTGCTCGGGCTTAACCTGCAGACCTCCTTCCTAACGCCACCCTTCGGATTCTCGCTTTTCTATCTTAAGGGCGTAGCTCCGGCCGGGGTTACCACCAGTCAGCTTTATCGTGGCGTTTTGCCTTTCCTATTGATCCAATTGCTTTTTCTGACCCTGATTATCAGCTTTCCAGGGCTGATCCGGTTGATTTCTTTTTAAAATCTTATATTCTACTACAAAAGCAGGACAATGGCCATCAGACGCAAGACCTTTCTAAAGGGATTAGCCATCGGCACGCTTTCGCTGCCGCTGACTATACGGGGATGTATGGGGCAGAATGTGGCTCAGCGCAACGGCGGCCCCAACGTCATTACCAATCGCAAATATCGCTGGAAGATGGTGACCACCTGGCCGCCCGCATTTCCGGTGCTGGGAGAGGCCGCCCAGTTGTTCGCCGATACCGTAGCCCGGATGTCGGGCGGGCGCATCGAAATACGAGTATATGGTGGGGGAGAACTCGTGCCCGCGCTTGAGTGCTTCGATGCCGTGCGCACTGGTGCGGCAGAGGTGGCCAGCGGCGCTGCTTATTATTGGGCAGGAAAAATTCCGGCGGCCCAGTTTTTCGCTTCTGTACCCTTCGGCATGAATGCACAGCAGCTCAATGCCTGGGTGATGAGCGGTGGTGGTCAGCAATTATGGGAGGAGCTCTATGCCGACTACAACCTAGTCCCAACCCTGGGCGGTAATACCGGTGTGCAAATGGGCGGCTGGTTTAACCGCGAGATCAACAGCATCGAGGATCTGAAAGGGCTTAAGATGCGTATTCCAGGGCTTGGGGGGAAGGTGCTGGAAAGAGCCGGCGGATCGCCCGTGCTCCTGGCCGGTGGAGAAATCTACGTCGGGTTGGATCGAGGCGTGATCGATGCCACCGAGTGGCTAGGACCGTTTCACGATACCTTAATGGGTTTTCAGGAAATTGCAAAGTACTATTATTCACCCGGCTGGCACGAGCCTGGTACGGCCCTCGAGTATTTGTTCAACAAAAAGAAAATAGAAGCGCTGCCGGCTGATTTACAGACCATTTTGCGTACGGCCGCCCACTTTATTAATAGCTGGACGCTATCCGAATTTGAGTCGCGCAATACGCGTGCATTCGATGAGTTGGTGCGGCAGGGAGTTGCAGTTCGACGCTATCCAGAGACCGTTTTGCAGGAGTTACGGCGCCTTACCGATGAGGTTATCAGCCAATTGATAGAGCGGAATCTGGAGAGCCGGAAGGTGTACGCTTCTTACCAGGCATTCCGCAGCAAAGCGATACAGTATGCCAACATTTCGGAGAAGCGTTATTACGAGCAGTTGATGTAAAAAAACTGCCCCGTGCACTTAAGCAACGAGGCAGACCACACACTATGAGAACACCCATTATTTTTTTGTTTCAATATTATAGACGCCTGAAAAGGGCAAAAGTATAAGTAGAAATCATGCATTTGGCCGAATTTGACAGATCTTAACTTTTAAGACATTGATTGCCAGTATTTTGTTTAGCATTGCGGGGGATGTTAAATTCATGTTAACCATGTTTTTGCAGAAAAAATATAGCGTAAACAAAACGTTAAGGGGGTCATATTCCGGCATAAAAGGAGAAATTTAGAAAATGATTCAACCTAAAAGTGTACAGGAGGTACTGGATACGGCCAGGATAGAGGAGG
The DNA here is from genome assembly GCA_964530825.1 of uncultured Saprospiraceae bacterium. Taxonomy (GTDB): domain Bacteria; phylum Bacteroidota; class Bacteroidia; order Chitinophagales; family Saprospiraceae; genus CAZHCA01. The sequence goes on along the minus strand of CAZHCA010000014.1, from coordinate 19,064 downwards.
TGATACAAGATTTCGTCACCCTCAAGCGACGTGGATCAAATATGATTGGATTGTGTCCTTTCCACGCCGAAAAGACCCCTTCCTTTTCGGTTTCGCCTTCGAAAGGTATTTATAAGTGCTTCGGTTGCGGAAAATCCGGCAACGCCGTCGGGTTTTTGATGGAGCACGAAATGCTGAGTTTTCCGGAGGCTATACGGTGGCTGGCGGGGCGCTACGGTATTGAGCTGGAAGAGACCGAAACTTCTGAGAAGGCTCACCAGGAGAAACAGTTGGCCGATAGCCTGTATCTGATCAATGAGTTTGCCCTGGAATACTACCAGCAGCAACTTTTTGAGACTGACCGGGGGCGCAATGTTGCCTTGAGCTATTTCAAAAAGCGTGGATTTCGCGAGGAGATCATCCGCAAATTCGGATTGGGTTATGCGCCCAACAACTGGGATAGCCTGGCGACCAAGGCCCTCAATACCGGTTATAATATGGACCATGTGCGGAAATTAGGCCTGACCAACCAGAAAGGGGGCGATTTTTTCCGAGACCGCGCCATGTTTACCATTCGCAACATCAGCGGCAAAGTGGTCGGGTTTGCCGGACGCATCCTGCAAAAAGATACCAAGGCGCCCAAGTACATCAACTCTCCAGAGTCGGAGATCTACGTTAAAAATAAGGTGCTCTACGGCGCACACTTCGCCCGCCAGGCCATCCGGAAGGAAGACGCCTGCATCCTGGTCGAAGGTTATACCGATGTATTGTCGCTGCACCAGGCAGGTATCGAAAACGTTGTCGCCTCTTCGGGCACCTCGCTGACCGAAGGCCAGGTAAGGCTGATTAAACGATACAGCCAGAATATGGTGATCCTTTACGACGGCGATGCTGCCGGCACTAAAGCCGCTGTGCGCGGGCTAGACATGGTCTTGGAGCAAGATATGAACGTCAAGGTAGTGATGCTACCGGAAGGGGAAGACCCTGATTCATATTTACAAGCGGTGGGCACAACGGAATTTAAAGCTTATTTAAAGGATCAAGCCAAGGATTTTATCCTGTTCAAGGCCAGTTTGTTGGTAGAGGAAGCGCAGCAGGACCCGGTAAGAAAAACGGAGTTGGTGCGCGATCTGATTGGCAGTCTCGCTAAGATTCCCGACCCCATTAAGCGTTCGTTTTACGTACGGGAGTGTAGCCGCTTAATGGGCATCGAAGAAGTGATGCTGGTTGCTGAAATCAACAAAGTGCTCGGAACACAAATACGTAAAAAGCGGCAGCAGGAGCAACGATCGGCACCGCAGAAAGAGGAGGCCCCCGAAGAATTGGCGGTAGAAGAAACCCGCGCTGCCCAGCCCGAGGTAACCCGCACGGACGAATACCAAGAAAAAGATATTGTACGCATCCTCATCGAGCATGGCCACAAACCCTTTGAGCAAGAGGTGAGCGTGGCAGCATTCATACTGCACCACATTGAGGAAGTTATCCAAAATGGATTCGATAATAAGTTGTACCAGCGCATCGTGCAGCTCTACCACGAGCGGGTAACAGCCGGTAAAGCTACTGATACTGTTTTCTTTACCCACCACAGCGATCCCGAAATCCGGCGAGTGGCCATTGATTTGGTCCACACCCCTTACGAATACAGCGAAAACTGGGAAAAGAAGTGGGAGATCTTTATCGCCAAATCACCCGACGAGAACTTCCGTAAGGATGCCCTGCACGGCCTCAAGCATTTTAACCTGCGCAAGGTACGCCGGTATATTCATCAGAATACCGAAAAAATGAAAGCTACCGACGCCGATCTAAATACGCTCTTCCGCGTACACCAGGAACTAAAGCTACTGGAGCGTGCCCTGTGTGAGGAGCTGGGAGTGGTGGTTCATGGAGGGTGAGTTTAATACCATTACCTCAATCCTTCTTCCTCCATCAGTTCCATTCCATACTCGCGCATGACTTCGATAATACGGAGCGCGCGCCGGCCTCGATCCGTAAGGGAGTACTCCGTTTTGGGCGGCACGACCGCATAGATCTCGCGGTGCACGAAATTGTGCGCTTCCAATTTGCGTAGCTCCGTGCTAAGCATCTTGTCGGTGATCCTGGGCATGGAGCGTTTTAGCTCGCTGTAGCGCTTGGGTTCGTCTTGGAGACGCCATAGGATAGGCATTTTCCAGGTGCCACCGATGCGAGCCATAGCGAATTCAACTGGATTGTAATAGAGCTTACCGTCGTAGGAGAATTCGGGCATGATAATTACTTGATGTTCAAAGTACTTTCCTAAAAGTATGTAACATACTTAAGCGTAGGTACTGTATTTTATATTTTATAAAATTACAAATTACGACCGTATCGTGCCAAAAATAGCGCAATGCCATGTGCATAAAAAGCGGCGTGCACCTCATCGATTATTTACTGCATGGCGTGGCTTTACAGGATGAGGAAAAAAAGCGCTGCTTTTCCAGGATTAATGTCAGGTTTACAAATATGGTGGTTGTTGCTGGAATGTAGGCAGCAAGTCTTTCGCACGGCCGGGAACTATAGTTACTTGATGAAAACCTTCCTGCCCCTCCAGGTTGTACGCGATCGGCGCCTTTGTATCCAGGTTAATCAATATTTCGAAAGAACGGTCGGGGTAGGCCTAGAACCGGGTGACCTTATCTGGCGTGCCAGTTTTCAAGGGACCGCAAAAACGCTATAAATTATGAAGATATCGATTATTGGAGCCGGCAAGGTAGGTAGTGCACTGGCTGGCCGGTGGAGTAAAGCCGGGCATGAGATTGTTTTTGGCGTTCGGCATCCGGAGGAAGAGCGCGTAAAGCGCTTGGCGGAGCAACTGGACCGGGCCGAAGCTAAGTCAATCACCCAAAGCATTATCGGTACGGATGCCATTGTGGTGGCGATCCCAGCCCACTTCACGGCAGCATTAGGAGAATTACTCGGCCGTTTGGAGGGGCGCATTCTTATTGATACCACCAATTCGGTCTTTCGTAAGCCCGATCCGTACAGCAATGGATTTGAGGCCTTAAGCCACTTGACCGGGGCTGAGATGGTGAAATGCTTTAACTCTACCGGTGCCGAAAACATGAAAGATCCGCTATTTCCAATGCCAGATGGCAGCCTGGCACCGGCCGATATGTTCGTTGCAGGAGATAGCGCTGAAGCCAAGGCCGTGGCCATCCAGCTGGCTAACGATGCCGGCTTCCAGACTTACGACTTCGGCGGCAACGCGCAGGTTCCCATGCTGGAAGAACTTTGCCGTATCTGGATACATCTGGCTATCGGGCAAAAGATGGGGCGTGGGATTGCCTTCAAGCTACTGAGGCGGTAGGTAGGATTAATGGTTCCATTATGGTAAGATGATCCAGGAATCAGCTAGCTATTTTAGCTTCTATTTCACGAAGGTGGTTTATCTTTTTCCGAAAGTGTTGGGAACGAAAAACATACAGCTCCCGGGTAGACTTAATTTTTTCTTTGAGTTTGTGAATGGCTAACAAAGTGTCTCTTGTTGGTTCGCGATCCTTTTTCATGAGGTCGCGTTCGTAATTGAGGTACTCGTAGCGTTTAGTAAGCTCATAAATCGCATAAAGTAGGTAATCCCATACCTTCTCGGTCATGATGGATAAAATCTCCCGTACGACTCTTTTATTTTCGTGAGGACTCTCGATAAATCCTGGTTCCATGCGTGTTAGCTTTTCAAACTCGTCATGGTTCAACTTTCCCAGTTCGTCGGCTATATCATTGTTGAATATTTTCTTTTCGACAAATAGGCGATCAATTATCGGATAACCATTCGGTGTGATACGAACATATTCGGTAATGGTACAGGTTTCATCTATTAGCCAAAAAGAATATAAGCGCCGAGGGTTGCCCAGCACAAAAAGAGCAAAGAACTCCGGAAACTTGTGAAAACAATTGAGTGTATGTTCGAATTCCTCGGTTGGCATTAGTTCAATTGCTTTGGCAATATGAATGTAGCTTTTTTCGTGCTCGTTGAATTCCGGAGGCCGACCAGATTGATCCTGCTCCCGCATTTTGTCCCATCGTTTTCCCAACTCTTCTCGTACTTCAGGAGATTCAATTTTATTGAGGTATTGTTTGACAATTGTATGCTCGGGCTGGTTTGCATTTTCTGGTTTGAGAAGGGGCCAGGCGTAAAAACGTTTCTTACAGAAATCCTGTAGTCCAGTGGCATAGTCTAATTCGCTAAATTTCTCATTGATGGATATTTCGATTAAGTCTTTGTCAAGTGGCGCGAAAGCCTCCTGGAATGGTAAAAAGGATTCGTCGATCGACATACGTGGCTTGAGTGGAAGCTGAAGCAAGCGACGATAACTAAAACTATCTACACCTTTTTCTGATTTAAACCGCTCAAGCCTGTCTTCTAATTTTTGAAAATATTCCCTGTTATTCTGTTCAAACTGAGTGCTTAACTCACCAACCCCATTTTGGTCGGTTCCAATGCTACCAGTGAGGTAATGTAAAACGTACAATTTCTCCTGTACACCTTTTAGAACGTGCTTGCTAAAAGCATAAAAATAACGATCCACGAAGATAGATTCTGCAGAAGGGGTGGTGGTATTCGTATACTGCTCCGGTTTCGGACGGTAATCTTTATAGTCCGGATATATGAGTTCCACATTATTTGGTAAATCCCCTAAGGGAAGGTCCAAATTCTTCAAAAGATCTGCTTTATTAAACCTTTCGGCTGGAACTTGTAAGAGATTACAGATGTAATAAATAGTCCTTAAATCCAGAAAAGAGGATTTCTTTCTATCGGTATACAACCAATTGTCTAATGTGGCTTCGCTAACGTCAAGAAATTTTGCCAGAATAGCCTTTTTTAATTTTCGCTCCTCTATAATTTCTTTCAAAACCACTCCATCTCCTTTATAGTCTAGGTCACCCATCTTTTAAGTTTAATAAACATTAGTCAAGAAAAACACACTTAAATTAAGTTAATTATAATTGATTAAGCCTATGAATTAGGCTAAATTACAGTAAAGGACTTATTTAAGGAGGCATTTTGCTTAAATGTAAATGATATTCCTCAAAAAATCAAAAATTCTTAATCTTCAAAGACGGATTAAGTCACTTTCACGGGCATTAAATTCAGTATGACCTATAAAAACAGTATTAATTTTAAAGTTTATAAATATATAAAACGCCTACTATATATAGCTATTTGGGTGGTGTAGGTAGGAATACGTTTCGCAAATCATGGACAATTGGATCAATAAGTGACCTGAAACCCCAATTTTTCATTAAAAGCGTTTATCATGATTACTGATCAATTTACCCTGATCCTATTCCTTAGCGTATTTTTGGTGGCCCTCATTATATACGCCTGGAATCTGGATAATAAACGGAAACCTAGTGGAGGATACTACAAGGAAAGGGGAACGTATCATCCTCACTATCCTCCTGGTTACGCGCCTTATTTCGATTATCGAATTATCGTATTGTTTATCCGGATAGGTATTTTTATTGCCTTCTTAATTTGGTTGTCAGGTTTTCTTTCGGTCCGGCTGCTAAAAGATCGCAATAGCACGCAATCCAGATTTAAGCCTACAAGCGAGGAGTTTCAATCACCTTTTCCTAACTCAAAAGACCGCGAAGTTATCGACTACAAAGAATAGACAGACTTGACTGATTAGTTATTATAGGGGGCTCATCCGCTTATACTTTTTGCAGATGGGAATTCGGACCTTACGATAGGATTTCCTCGTAAAGGAGCGCAAGTGACCCGTAATAACAGCAAGCGTAGCGAGAAAAAATGTTATTGCGAACGCTGCGAGCCCCCACCGTTTCGACCTTGATCTTGATTCAAACGGTAATTGAGTGTGAGCACCACCGACTGCCGGCGGCGCCACTGGCTTTCTTGGTAGGAGTAAAAGGTAGGATCAGAGACCTCCGAGCGGCGCAAGCGCGAGTTGAAAATATCGCGAGCGCTCAGGGTAAGGGTGGCCTTATCTTGCCATAAGTCGTAGCTCATAGCCAGGTCGATCGAAGAAATGGACTCCCGGCGGCCCTGGGTGGTCTCGCGAGGCCCTTCGTAGTTGAACCGGAATTGGGCGTTGGTTTTTTCCCCCAGTTCGAAGCGCGAATTGAGGCGGCCAAACCAAGCGTAGGTATCCTGGTCGAGGTTCTGTTCGATATTGCTGCCGTCAATGATGGAACGGAAGAAATTCATGTTGGCGTTGATGTTGAGCCACTTGAACGGATCGCCCGAAAAAATGAACTCAAACCCATAGGCATCTTCAGTAGCTAAATTTTCCGGCTGACTAATGGTGATGAGCTGGCCATCCTGTTCTTCTAATCGCTGGATGCGCTGCACGACATTGGTGGTATAGCGGTAGTAAGCGCTGGTGCTCAGGCTGAAATTGTCCCAGTATTTTATGTGTCCCAATTCGTAGGAGTCTGTGAACTCGGGCCTCAGATTGGGGTTGCCTTGGCGGATGTTACGCGCATCGGCAAAGCTATAGAAGGGGTTAAGCCACCAAAACCGGGGCCGCTGGATCCGGCGCGAGTAGCTCAACTGTATGCTGTTGCCGTCGTTGATGTCGTAGGTCAAGTGCGTGGTGGGAAAAAGGTTGAGATAGTTTTGTTCATTCTCTTCTCCGGTCGTCCGCAGTTGGGTAAAGATATTAGTCGACTCTAGACGCAATCCAACTTGGTAGGAAAAACGTCCTGGCTTGTCGCCAAACATAGCGTACACTGCATAGATGTTTTCGTCGTAGTTGAAATCATTCGTTAGCCCGGGCAGGGTAACAAAAGCATCATCAACGAACTCTTCAACCTCGAAATCATTATCGATGTAACGGATCGAACCCCGAAAACCGGACTCGAATAAACCTTCTTCGCCGACGGGAAGCGTAAAGTCGGACTGCAGAAGCCATTCGCGCTCCCACTCATCATTAAGCGATAGTTGCAACAGGTCTTCTTCTCCGTTGGGATTACCGTTGGGACCGCGAAAAACTTCATTGTATTCCGAATCTTCAATGTCGCGGTTGTTGCGGTACTGCAGGACGGTCGTCCACTGATGATCATCGTCATCGTTAAAATTTTTCTGGTAGTTAATTTGATACTCGAGGTCATTTTCATCCTCGATTTCCAACTCATCGCGGATAGAGGTGCGGATTAGATTGTCGGGATAAACCTGGAAATAGTCAAAGTACTGACGGGTAGAGGAGTTTTCTTCATTACCGGTTTGCCACGTGACGGATGCAGTAAGAATACTCGATTCGCTGAAGAAGTATTCAGCGCCGCCACGGGCGCTGTAGGACCAGCCGGTACTTTCCCGCTCGCCGATTTGCTCTACAATATTGGTAGTGTCACCATTGTAGAACTCTTGGTAAGCGTAATTCTCTCCCGGGCGCCGGCGGTTGCGCACTCCAAAGTTGGTGAACCAGTTCAGCTTATCGGTTCGATAATTGAGGTTAACGGCAGCGCCAAGTTCGCGTGGCCAACCGGCGTTTACGTCGAAGGCGCCATTGAGCCCTTGGCGTCGATCTTTTTTCAAGATGATATTGATGACCCCGACCATACCCTCGGCTTCGTAGCGAGCCGAAGGGTTGGTGATTACTTCAACGCGCTCGATCAAGTTGGCTGGCAGGGAGCGCAGACCATTGGCATCGCCGGTACCCACGAGCCCTGAAGGCTTTCCGTTAATCAGGATGCGTACGCCAGCATTACCCCGCAGGGCTACCGAACCGTCGACATCTACGGTTACCGAGGGTATGTTATCGAGAACTTCTTGGGCCGAGCCACTGGTGCTGGCCAGGTCCTTGCCCACATTGAAAACCTTTTTATCCATGCGCATCTCCAACTGGCTCTTTTCGGCTCGCACTTCGACTTCCTGAAGTATTTCGGCGCTGGTTTGTAAACTGCTGATGCCCAAATCTTTCGTTGTGCCCGCTCGTACGACTACATCCGCTTTATATTCGGGTTGGTAGGAAACAAAGTCGTAACGAACCAGATAGGTGCCTGGTTTGACGGCGATTTCGTAGCGCCCGTCCATGTCAGTGACGCCACCAGTTATTACGGTACTATCTTTGGGCTGTAAAATCGAGACATTTGCAAAACCAAGCGGTTCATCAGTACTACCATCTAGCAATTGTCCGGTAATAGAACCGCCCTGGCCAGATAGCGCGTAGGAGGTATAGAGTGCAAGCAACAAAACGAGTAATCGGTGATTCATAATGGATCGGGTGTTCTTAATTTCATACTTACAAGGCATACTTTAGTAAAATGCAGAAGTAACCCGATTGATCATTAAAAAACGGAGTTTATTGCCCATATAGAGGAGGGCCGGATAGATAAAGGTGTATTGGGATTAAATATCGACGTAGCAAAAGGGAAAAAACGGCGCCCATGACCTTTCCGGTCTATACTGTTCCGCCATTTTTGGTTTTGGATAGTGCGAATGAACGCTCCAGATACTTCTCCGTGATACCAATAGTAACTACCCCCATGAAAGAGCCATGCAAGAAAAGTAGCCCGCAGTTAAGAGTAAGGGCAAAACTCATGTCGTAGCGATTAATTGGCAATTCATAATTTAAGTAAAGGCTAATAACGATGGAAACGATACTAAGTACCATGAGCACCAATCCAGCACAGCGATTGGCAGCGCGAAAAGTACGTTCGTTTTTAAAGGCTAGTTCGCTCTGATATCCAGTGTGGCGTGCCGATAGATTCGGGGGCTCGTAGTACCAGATCCAACCTAGGGGAAGTACAAAGCCTGCTACTAATAAGGTGGCGAGAATCATGGTTTATGTTTTTTACTTAATATACTCGTTTTACCCCTTGATTTGTTCAGTCTTAGGTAATTTTAAAATCTCGGTAACAGGTGCAGTGAAAAATGAAAGACCCCATGGATCAATCGCGCCGACCATGGGGTCTAAACAGCTATTTTAGCTACCTATATTTTTAATCTACTTTTCTGAAAACCAACTTATTATCCTCACTGGCGGTAAGGGTTAGTTGATTTTTGCCGATAGTATAGTCGAGTTGTACATTTCCCATAAGGTTGAGCAACAGGCCTTCCAGTTCCATATTCTGGCAGGCCATTTCCGTGACAGCTAGCCGGCTGAAACGAATGGCGCCATCGGGCAGGGCAGCTATACTGCCGCTAAAGGAATTACAACCTGTATAGCCAAAGATCGTAGATTGTTGCAAATTGATTTCCAGTCGCGGTACTTCGCGCTCGTATTGGGTACTATCGATGGCCTGCCCATTGATGCTTTCCAGTACCCAGATGTCGTGGAGCCGGTAATCGGCAATGTAGCGGCCGCAGCCCCTAAATCGAGTATATTCTTCTTCGGGGCTCATTTTGATCTCGGCTACTACTTGACGCGGGTAGGGGTTACTGCTGAGCTGGCAAGGTTGCTCTTTGATATTCAGCCGAATAGCAGCACCCTCATCGTTGGCCGAAGCGTGCAGGACCCCCAGCACGGCAGAACCGTCTTCCGATTCAATAGGTTCAGCAGGGACGCTGGGCACCTCTAGTGCGCTGCCGTTGCTGGCCCGGAATATCATGTTACCTTCGTAGTTCATTTCTACCTCCCAATTGGGGTTTTTGCCAGTTGCATGAAAATCGATGCCGTTTTCCATCTGCCACCTAGTAATGGGTGGTAGATTGCGTGTCAATAGCGTTTGATCGGTATCGACCCGGTCGAGTAGGTAAGGACCGGCCGTGCCGGTGGTGAAGGGTTGGCGCTCCTGATTGAGCAATTGCAGCCCACCGGGCTGGATAGCAAAATATTGAAAACCGGTTTCTTCCTTTTGCAGGCTGACCACACTATCAGTTGTAATCAGATACCGGCCCTCGCGGCTTTCCGATTCTTTGGATTTTCCTTTGTACATCCGCTTTTCTAGGTAGGTGGAGTCAGGTTGCAGCGCCAATTCGTATACAATGGCTTCGCAGTCTTCGCAAGGCAGGATGCCCTTATACACTCCCGTTGTAGATTCGTACAGCGCGGGGTCGACCCCATTGATATCACAGCTTTTGACGAAAGAAAAAATGCCTAGGAAAAAGATGGCACCCGTGGTCAAATAATTATGGTTCCACATAATGACTTTTTTTGTGTAAAAAATTGGTCAATCCAGATGTTCAGTCGGAGAACCGATAAAAAATGGCATCACCGTATATTATTTACGATGATGCCATTTAGGGCAAAATTACACAACGGCTATAGGTTTTCAGGCGTTACGGTTGATGCAATTCAGGTCTTCAAAAGCGCTTTTGAGACGCTCGCGCATCGATTCTTCCGCAGCGCGCAGCCATTTGCGCGGATCGTAATATTTTTTGTTAGGTTGGTCGTCGCCATCCGGATTACCGATCTGGCCCTGTAGGTAATCGTGATTTTTCTGCTCGTAATGGCGCACGCCATCCCAGAAGGCCCACTGCATGTCGGTATCGATATTCATCTTGATAGCGCCGTACTCAATTGCTTCGCGAATTTCTTCGCGACTGGAACCTGAACCGCCGTGGAAAACGAAATTGATTGGCAAGGTCTCAGTCCCGTATTTTTCCTGAATGTGATCCTGGCTGTTTTTCAGGATGATGGGTTTGAGCTCTACATTACCGGGTTTATAGACCCCATGCACGTTACCAAAGGCGGCGGCCACCGTAAAACGGTCGCTTACTGCTTTCAGTTTTTCGTAGGCGTAGGCCACTTCTTCGGGCTGGGTATACAAGCGGGCGTTGTCGATATCGGTGTTGTCGACCCCGTCTTCTTCGCCGCCGGTTACTCCGAGCTCAATTTCGAGGGTCATACCGATCTTGTGCATGCGCTCCAGGTACCTGGCCGAAATGTCGATGTTTTCTTCCACCGGCTCTTCACTCAAGTCCAGCATGTGTGAACTGAAGAGGGGGTAGCCGCGTGATTCGAAGAATTTTTCACCGGCCTCCAGCATGCCGTCCACCCAAGGCAGCAACTTTTTCGCGCAGTGGTCGGTGTGTAAAACAACAGTGACCCCGTAGGCTTTGGCCATAGAGTGTACGTGCATAGCACCGGAGATGGCGCCCAGGATGGAGGCCTGCTGATTTTCGTTCGACAATCCTTTGCCGGCAAAAAAGGCGGCACCGCCGTTCGAGAACTGTATAATAACCGGAGAGTTCACTTCTCGGGCAGTTTCCAGCACGGTATTCACACTATTGGTGCCCACTACATTCACACCGGGGATGGCAAAATTATTTTCGTTGGCATAGTTAAACAGTTCCGTTACTTCATCGCCGTGCAGGACGCCGGTACGAAACTTAGTAGCTGTTGCAGTAGACATGACGAAGTTTTTTTCAAATGTACAATTTTTCGGGCACAACGGAAGAGCAGGCCCGCTATCCGAGAGTACTTAATTTGAAAAAACCAAACGGCTTAGGATCCTTCAAGAATTGGAATCGCCAATCGAACGCCAGCCGCACTTTTCCGGGGCAGTCTCGACCCGGAATAGGATATCGCTGGTTCCGCCCAGTACCTCATCCACCAGCCCATATTCTAAGGCCTCCAGTGCATTCATGAATCGGTCACGCCTGAAATCGGCCTCAATTTGCTGCCAATGACGGCCGGTGTTTTTTCCGATTAGGTGAAATAATTGGGCTTGTAAACGTTCCTGCTCGCGGTAGGCGATGCCCACCTCTTCAGTATACCCCTGAGCACCACCGCCGGCGGGATGCAGATGAATGGTAGCGTGGGGTAGGGTAAAGCGGCATCCAGGCTCACCGGCGCAAAGCAGGGCGGTTCCCATGCTGGCAGTAACGCCAACGGCAAAAGTGTGTACAGGGGCTTTGATCATTTGCATGGTATCATAAATGGCCATTCCGGCGTATACGCTACCGCCCGGGCTATTAATGTAAAGGTTAACCGGCAGGGTCTTGTTTTGGCCTTCAAGGAAAAGCAGCTGGGCTGTTACAAGGTTAGCTACCTGGTCATTAATTCCGGTGCCGAGAAATATGATGCGTTCTTTGAGCAGCATGCTGTAGATGTCCATAGCACGCTCGCCCCGCTCGCTGCTGTCGATTACGATAGGTACGGATAAATGCATGATCGATGGTGTTAGGGGTTGTGAAATGGCTATCAGCCAGGCCATTGCCGGTGCAAGTGTCGCAGCTCTTTCTTAAGCCGGCGGCGACCACTCCAGCGGATGAATTCGTAAACGAAGCGTTGCCGGGCTACGGATTCCGACATACGGTTATCCAGGCGAAGGGCTTGCTCCATTTTTTGGTGTTCACTTTTGGGGAGCTCGCTCCGCAAATACTTTTCGATGCGTTGCAATTCAAGCAGAGATTTCCGCATGGCGTTCTTTTTTAGCGATGGATTTCACCTTTTCCAGGCATTTGTATTTTTGTACGGTGGCCGAACGGGCATTGCGATAGCCCAATTGAGCGGCAATTTCTTCCATTGGCCAACGGAAGTAGTAGAAAGCCTGTAAAATCTCCAGGCATCGGCTGCCCGAAGACTCCAAATAGGACCACACCTTGCTTTGGAGCGAAGCGCTCGGTATTTTGGCCTCCGCCTGCAGTTCCCGTCCTGGGACGAGTGCTACGTAGCGACTGTCCTGTCTGCGGCGTTCCCACCACAGACGCTTGCACACGCCGCCTACATAGGCCTTAGGATCTAGGACATGGTCTAATTGACCCTCCAGGGATTTTTCAAAAACTAGGATGAGCGCGTCGTGAAACACATCTTCGGTTTCTTCTTTTGTTCCCCCTTGACCAGCCACCCACCTGGCTACCCCGGTATAGGCTGCCTGGTAGAGCCTGTGGAAGAAAGCTTCCCGGTTCTTGCGGACGTTATCTTGCCAATGCTTAGCGTAGGTCATTTCTTTTTGCTTTATCCTGTAGTGGGAAAAGAAGGCGAATGATCACCCATAAGTTGGAAAAAAATTTGGGCTTTTGCGCACCGCTACCGTTTTTGTGTAGTTATTTAGTTGGTAAAAGCTATATTTTGCAGTAGGTAGACAAATGGATGCAGAGGTTCGCCAAACCGAATTCGGTTTTCCTGCTTTTGCTCTAACCTTTTGTATCCCATAAATTAAACATCATGAAACCAACGCGACTTTTCGATCTCATTCACTACCAACAGGCAAATTTTCCGTTAACGCAAGCCTTCGGCCACCGTGAAAACGGTGCATGGCGTTACTGGAGTACCCAGGAGGTAATCGATCAAGCCAATGCCTTGAGTCGAGGGCTGATCGCCAAAGGGATCGAACCGGGCGATAAGATTGTAATGGTGGTCGATAAAAACCGGCCAGAGTGGGTTATTACCGACTTGGCTATCCTTCAAATCGGCGCAATTAACGTTCCGATCTACCCTACCAGCAGTAAAGGCGATTGGAAATTTATCTTCAACCAGACGGAAGCCAAAATGCTTTTTGCCGCTACAGCCGAGTTGCACGAAAAAGCGCTGTCGGTTCAGGAAGAAACGCCCTCCCTGCAGCATCTTTATAACTTCGATCAACTAGAGGGTTACCCTCACTGGCGTACGCTTTTTACCGAAGGTGATATGGAGGAGATCGAACGTCGTAAGGCCACTATCCAATCCGAAGATCTGGCGACCATCATCTACACTTCCGGTACCACCGGATTGCCCAAGGGCGTAATGCTTACCCACGCCAACATTTTGTCGAATGCTACAACCGTGGGTGATCTCATTCCAATGGCGCCCGGCAGCCAGACGCGTGTAATCAGCTTTCTGCCGCTCTGTCACATCTTCGAGCGTACCGCGACCTATGCCTACACGCAACGGGGCTATTGCGTCACTTATACCGGAACCGACAATCTCGGAGGTGACGAAGGCGACCTGCGGGCCGTAAAGCCACACTTTTTTACTACCGTACCCCGTCTCTTAGAGAAGGTTTACGAAAAAATCTACAATAGAGGATTGGAGTTGAGCGGTCCGAAAAAAACGCTTTTCTTTTGGGCGCTTGGGCTGACCGAGGATTTCGCCTACGATAAGGAATACAAGGGCTTAGCTGCCTGGAAACGCAAAGTAGCCGACCGGTTGGTATTCAGCAAGTGGCGGGAAGCTTTGGGCGGAAATGTGCTTGGCATCCTCACGGGAGCAGCTGCTTGCCCGGTGCGGATGAAGCAAGTGTTCTCCGCGGCGGGTATTCCCATTCGGGAAGGATATGGACTTACCGAAACCTCGCCTGGGGTGGCCGTTGGGCGTTATGAACCTGACGGTGCAATTCTCGAAGCGGTAGGCCCCATTATCGACGGGGTGGAGGTGCACATTGATGAGGAGACTGGTGAACTGCCCGGCGAAGGAGAAATCCTGGTACACGGGCCCAATGTGATGCAGGGCTATTATAAAAACCAGGAAGCTACCGATGAAGTGATTGAAGAAATAGATGGCAAACGGTGGTTCCGGTCTGGCGACGTAGGCCGTTTCATTTACCACAACGGAAGGGCTTTCCTTAAAGTAACCGACCGCAAAAAGGAACTATTCAAAACGTCGGGCGGGAAATATGTATCGCCCACTACGATCGAAAATAAACTAGAAGAGAATTTTTTCGTCGAGCAGATCATGGTGGTCGGAGAAAACCAAAAGTTTGTATCGGCCCTTATTGTCCCGGCCGAGGAAAGCTTGCGAGACTGGTGCGAGCACCATGAAGTTCCGTGGAAAAGTTTGGAGGATGCCGTGCGTGATCCAAGAGTGATTGAGCATTACCGCAAGATCGTCAATGAGTACAATCCGTTATTCAGCCGTACCGAACAGATCAAAAAATTCACACTTATCCCGGAAGCTTGGAAACCGGTGAACGAAAAAGGCGAAGAGGGGGAACTGACCCCGACTATGAAGCTCAAACGCCGGGTTATAACCAGAAAGCACGCCGACGAAATTTCTATCATGTATGCGGGCTAGACTTTAAATCAACTGCTGCTCTTTCTAAAAAGGTTCGCAGACCGGTAGGTGCTTTGCCAGTGAGGTGCTCTAAATCAAAGGCGGGCTGAGGGGTACTCTGGAATCGCGGAAAATAGTGCAGCATTATCAGCACAAAAATAAAATCCCTGTTGATGCCCTCCCGTCTTTTTTGACGGTAGAAACGTAGTAGGCTGGGTGATCGGTAATGGATCGGACGTCCGAGTATTGTGCTCAGCAGGTCGGCCACTTCAGGAAATGACCATAACTCCTTTCCCGTGAGGGTGTAGGTTTGATGGTGATGAGCCGCGCCGGCTTCTAGCACACGGGCGATGGCCCGGCCGATATCGGCTACATCCACCCAGAGAAAGGGCGCTTTTCCGGCGGGCAAAAATATATGGTCATGCTCAACAATGTCTTTGCGCAACGTGGTTGTAAGGTTTTGCATGAAGTAAGACGGACGAAAAAAGGTATAAGGCAGGCCACTTCTCCGGATGAAGTCCTCGATTTTGGCGTGGGGAATCCAGCGGTTGCGGTCGGCTCCCTGTACAGATAAGAACAACAGATGCTGTATTCCTGCTTTGATGCACTCTTTGATAAGCGGTACAAAGTAAGCGTCCACATCTGCAATTTGAGGGGGCCGCAGCAAAAACAGTGTATGGATATCCTGCAGGGCCGTCTGGCTTTTTAGCACCTGTTCAAAATCGAAAAAGCGTTGCCTTTCGTGGACGTGCTCCGGATTTCGGGTAGTTGTGATCAATCGTAAATTGCCATTCGGCTGAAAATGCTGTTGGATAGCCTGCCCGACTTGTCCGCTCGAACCGATGAGTAACAGATTGCGCATTGTCATAAAGCTAAACCAAATTGAAAGAAAATATGCGACCGTTGGGGCAGGATTCAGAATTTTTTCCCAAGCTTTCAATAAGTTAATCGATACGAGCGTTCTTCAACGCCGACCTGACCTTCAACGTCTGGATCAACATACAACCGCCTAATTACAAAAAATGTACGGGCGCGAATCGGTATTCCTGATTGTTATTTGCCTTACACTTATTTTGACGTTGGCGGTTAATTTATCTTGTGTTTCCGGCAACAACAGTGTTAACCTGCTGGGTATTATGTTGTCAGCGGCTTGGGTTATTGCCATAAGCATCACTGCACGAACGGCAATTGATGAAGGTAAATGAAGAAATCAAACGGTGGGTACAGCCGCAGTAACGGCAAGGAACTTCCGTTACTGCGGCTGGGTATAATTAAACGATTCCTTTTTCGGTCAGGTAGCGCTCGGCGTCCAGGGCAGCCATACAGCCGGTACCAGCGGCAGTAACAGCCTGCCGGTAAACGGAGTCGGCAGCGTCGCCACTCACAAAAACACCTTCGATGTTGGTAGCGGTGTGACCATTGGCGGGAATGATGTATCCGGTGCTATCCATATCCAGCCAATCTTTGAAAATATCGGTATTGGGCTTGTGCCCGATCGCTACGAAGAAACCTTTAACGGAAATTTCGGTTTTCTCCTGTGTTTGATTATTGATCACGCTCACGCCTTCCACCTGGCCATTGCCGTAAATCTCCTGTGCTTCGGTATTCCAATGTACGACAATATTGGGTGTCTGGAGCACCCGCTCTTGCATAATTTTCGAGGCGCGCATTTCATCGCGACGCACTAGCATGTGCACTGTGGGGCACAGTTTTGACAAGTAGAGCGATTCTTCGGCAGCCGAGTCACCGCCACCAACTACTGCTACCTCTTGCCCGCGGAAGAAAAAACCGTCACAAACTGCACAGGCTGAAACGCCCTTGTTGGCGTAAGTTTTTTCCGATTCCAACCCTAGCCATTTGGCGCTGGCGCCGGTAGCAATGACAATAGTATGCGCGTGAATTTCGTGCCCGCTGTCAGACCAAGCCTTATGTATAGGACCCGTCAGGTCAACTTTGTTGATTAGTTCAAAGCGCACATCTGTGCCAAAACGTTCGGCTTGTTTGCGCAGGTCTTCCATCATCTGTGGGCCCATAATGCCGTCGGGATAACCAGGGAAGTTCTCCACGTCGGTTGTGATCATCAGCTGTCCGCCCGGCTCTTTCCCGGTGTACACGACGGGGTCTAATCCAGCGCGCGCAGCGTAAATGGCCGCCGTATAACCGGCAGGACCCGAACCGATGATGAGACATTTTACCGTTTCTGGTGTGGTTGCCATGGGCTAGTTTTTTATTTTTGCAAAATTAGGGGATATTTTTCAATCGGGCACAAAAGTATCATTTCTCCGCCATCTCCTTCGTAATAGCGATCACATTTCCTGTGGCATAACATTCATTGACGGTGAGGGGTTGAGTCGGCGGTGTCAAAGATTCGTCTGGCGGACTTTTCGTCGAAGCGTAGCAAGCATTCGGCGAGCAGTATTGTAAAGCGAACTGTCATTTAGTAGTTTCTGAATGGTAAAAAAAACATAATGATTCAATACGGTACTGGTATTCTACTTTTGCTCTTAGGTCTGGCCGCCCACTTTCTGGTACGTCCTCCTAAGGGCCAGTCCAATAAGCTTAGCCGCGTAATGTTAGGCATGGGAATGGGTATAGCCCTGGCCAGTCTGCTATTAGCCGAAGCCACTGTTGCCTATAAATTTAAGGTGTTCTTTCGGGATACCCTGATTTTAGGTTTCTGGAGTTTGCTAGTTCAGATCGTCGCCAACTGGAAAGGGAGGGTAAGATGGCTGCTATTTGTACCGGCTTTGGGCGGCGCCCTTTTCTACTGGATACAATACCCCATGCAAGCCTTCCCCCAATTTGACTACACCACAGTAGAGCTGGACCCTACCGGCGAACTGTTGGTAGAAATTAAACAGGGAGAAAACTTGGCTGAACTGCAAAACAACCTGCACCGTGCATTGCAGGGGCTCGACTTCCAACCTGCCTTCGAGCTGGAACGGCCCGGAGATACCGATCTGGACGACTATTACGCGGTCGACATTCCCGACGAGCGGGTAGGAGAAATCCAGGAAATTATCAAGGTCCTGCGTGGCCAGTTTTGGGTCGACTGGGTGGAACCCAACGAGATTGTACAGCTTGACCCCATGACGGCGGCCACTCCTCAGCGAAGGTCCATTGGGGCTCTTCTAAACGATCCCGGGCTGGACCGGCAATGGGCCTATGAACCTATGCAGGTGGCCGAATGGTACGTCTATGTTAGGAAAGAAGATATTCAACCGAAAAAAACGGCCCTCATCGCCATCCTGGATACCGGCGTGGATGCCGGCCACGAGGATTTGAAAGCACAGTTTCGCTCTTTGGAAGAACGCTCTGACCGGGATACCCGTGGCCACGGTACCCACTGCGCCGGAATTGCCGCTGCCGTGTCTAATAACCGGATCGGGGTGGCATCATTAGTTCCCAATCCCACTTTTGTCAATGTGACCAGCATTAAAGTCCTGAGCGATTTTGGCGGCGGCACCCAACGCTCCATCATTAATGGTATGTTGAAAGCTGCCGACAAGGGTGCCGATGTAATTTCCTTGTCTCTGGGTGGACGTTCCAACCAATCACGCCAACGTGCGTACACCCAAACCGTGGCGTATGCCAATCAGGCCGGTGCTATCGTAGTAGCCGCCGCCGGCAACGCCAATGCCAATGCGCGGGATTATGCCCCGGTGAATGCGGCGGGCATCATTGGGGTGAGTGCCGTCGATACCCTCCTGCAGAAAGCCACTTTCTCCAATACGGTCCAGGATATCGAAAAAGGTATTGCCGCACCGGGTGTGAAGATTTATTCCACCCTGCCCAACAATACCTATGGCACCTTGAGTGGTACCTCCATGGCTACTCCCCAGGTAGCAGGCCTCATCGGCCTTATGAAGAGCTTACGCCCCGAGCTTACGACCAACGAAGCCTATGAAATCCTAAATAGCACGGGCATACCAACAAAAGACAACCGAAAAACAGGCCGATTCATCCAGCCCAAGGCAGCACTGGAGCGGCTCGGTCATTGAGGCTTAAAGCGATCAGGTCGCTATCCTTGGTTCTCTGCGGCCTTTTTGCGCACGTAGCGTGCCATTTTCTGGTATTCAGCCATCTGTTCTTCGGTGAGCAGGGCCTTCAGTTCCTGACGTCGATTTTTCATGATTGCCTTGGCATCCTGCCGGTTGCCGCCCGACTCGCGTACCCCCTGCAACTGCGTACGGTAGGGCTTCCTCAAAAAGGAAAAAATCTACACGTTATCAACAAGTTGTGTTAGTA
>CAZHCA010000013.1:69958-134372 GCA_964530825.1 uncultured Saprospiraceae bacterium | reverse complement strand
ACCCGTGTTTCAGGAATGAAAATCCTGCGTCCTAACCCCTAGACGAACGGGCCATCTGTACCGAATAATTTTTTAAGGAAAAAACAGAGGAATCCGGAAAATGATTGAATAACATCCGTCAATACCTTGTCAGTTCTGGTGGGTTTTCCACCTTTTCCGGGGCTTTTCTTCTAAAGCGTTGCAAATATAGGGGCTTTTAAGAAAAAATGAAATGGCCTAGGCGAAAAGTTTTAGCAGTTGCGGAAGATAGTAATCTGCAAAAATAAAAGGTTTGTTATCTTGATGCAAGGGCTAACAGCGCTTAAGCGCTGTTAGCCCTTAAGCGCTGTTAGCGCTATAGCGCTAACAGCATTTCCTGGATGGTTTTTCTAAACCCAACATTATGTTCTTCAATTTGCTGTTTTTCCGCTCTATTTACCCGATCTTCGTATTCATGACGCACGGCTTATTTTCCCCCGACCTCGAACTCGACCAGTACCCGGTGTATGCGGGTACGGATTTAGGATTGACCTATAGTGCTGCTGGATCTGCTTTTCGCATCTGGTCACCAGCGGCCGATTCTGCTCGCATGCACCTGTACCAGACCGGCTATGGCGACGACCGCTTGCGTACCATTGAACTACAACCGGCCGAAAAGGGAACATGGTACACCCAGCTGGCGGGTGATCTCAAAGGACAGTATTATACCTTCCAGGTCGCTGTGGATGGGCAATGGCGCGAAGAGGTGCCCGATCCTTACACGCGGGCAGTCGGCGTGAATGGACGCCGGGCTATGGTCATCGATTTGAAAGCAACCAATCCGGAGGAATGGGATCGGGATCAGCGGCCGCCTTTAGTCCACCCAAACGATATCGTCCTCTACGAATTACATGTCCGGGATTTTAGTATTCACCCCAACGCAGGTATTCCCCATCCGGGAAAATTCCTGGCCTTCACGGCCGAAAAGACACAAACGGAACGCGGAGCAATCTCGGGGGTAGACCACCTGGTCGACCTCGGTATTACCCATCTGCATTTGCTTCCGGTTTTTGATTTCCAGTCGGTAGACGAGACCCGACTGAACGAACCCCAATTCAACTGGGGTTACGATCCACAGAATTACAATGTGCCTGAGGGTAGCTATGCAACCGATCCTTACCAGCCCGAAGTACGCATCATGGAGTTTAAAAAAATGGTGCAAAGCCTGCACCGTCGAGGTATCCGGGTGGTGATGGATGTAGTATACAACCATACTTACCAGGGGGCGGAGAGCTTGTTCGATCAGTTGGTGCCGAATTACTATTATCGGCAAAACGCCAGGGGAGGATTTGCCAATGGCTCTGCTTGCGGCAATGAGATTGCTTCGGAACGCCCGATGGTACGCAAATTTATCCTTGAGTCGCTGAAGTATTGGGTAGAGGAATATCACATTGATGGCTTCCGATTTGACCTGATGGGATTACACGATATCGAAACCATGAATACCATTAGCGCAGAGTTGCACGCTATCGATTCGACCATCTTCCTTTACGGCGAAGGCTGGACAGCCGGTGAAAGCCCTCTGCCGCGATTGCAACGGGCCCTCAAGCATCAAAATGTCCGGCTAAACCGAATAGCTGCCTTTAGCGACGATATCCGCGATGGAATCAAAGGGCACGTTTTTACGCCCGAAGAACCTGGCTTCGCAAGCGGAAAAATTGATCTGGAAGAAAGTATCCGGTTTGGGATCGTAGCTGCCACCAATCATCCGCAAGTGAACTATGACTTGGTCAATTACTCCGATGCCCCTTGGGCACCAGCGCCTCAACAATGCATCAACTATGCTTCCTGCCATGACAATCATACCCTGTGGGATAAAATTGCCCGCTCCGTTCCGGATGCTGGATTCGAAGAGCGAAAACGTATGCACTTGCTGGCCGGGGCAATCGTCCTGACAAGCCAGGGGGTACCCTTTCTCCACGCTGGTACGGAAATGCTTCGTACGAAGCAAGGGGAAGAAAACTCCTACGCATCGCCTGATTCCATCAACCAAATTGATTGGAACCGCAAATTAGATCACTCCGAAGTGTACGCCTTTTTCCGCGATTTGATCGCCTTGCGCAAGTCTCATCCCGCTTTCCGCATGCGTACTACTGCCCAAATTCAACAACACCTCCGTTTCTTAGACAGTACACCTGAAGGGGTGGTGGGGTATCAATTGATCGACCACGCCAACGGTGACAAATGGGAAAATATACTGGTCTTTTTTAATGGAAACCGGGAGGAACGATCCGTGCTTTTGCCTGAAGGCAGCTGGACGCCAATCTTGGAAGGTGAAAATATCAACCAGGCAGGGCTGGGAAAAATACGCCGTAAAAAGTTTACCATCCCGGCGTCCAGCGCTGCTATTTTTTTCCTTGCGGAATGATAACAGGGGCTTTCGGTAACAGCACGCCTTTATTATTTTCGCAATTAAAAAATGAAAAACGCTACTGTTTTTGCCCTGCTCCTCATGGCCTTGACCCTGTTGACCTGTCAGTCTGACGACGCCCCGGGAAAGGAAGTTAACGAAGAAGCTAAAGCAGCCAATCCTGATCTGGGGGTCGAAGGTATCGTATCAGCTGAAAAACGGGAGTCGGGTTTGTACAGTGTCCGAGAAATCAATGCCTTCCTAGATTCGATCAAAATGAATTACGATTCCCTGCTGCATAAAGGGCCGCTCACCATCACTCGCGGCGATAACAATATGGAGGTCACTGTAAGTTTTGTCGGTTATGATCCGCGTATTATCCACGTCCAGGACGACGGCATGGAGCACCGGTATTATCTAAAGGGGAAAAAAGTAGTAGCGCTGCAAGAGTTGCTTTTCCAAGAAAACCTGGTCCGGGAAAATCTATTCCACTATAGCGATGAAGAGCTATTATCCGCTCAAACCCGTACGGCAATTACCCAGGAAGAGCTGACAAACGCGACATTTGCTCCTTACCAATCGCCTTACGGTGATCTGGATTTCCGGCTAAAGGTGACCGAGGTGAATATTTCCGCGACCAAATTCATTTACGGCGAGTAAAATCGAAAGGAGGCACTGCAGGCTTAAGAAGCAGCCCGTTGCATCTGAATGAGTTGCCCTAGCGCAGTACTACAGACCTATAGACCGGTCAGCGGTAGTGAACTGGAATCCCCTGCTATTGGATCGGGCAGCCAGGTCTGTTTTGCCCAATTTTTCTTGTATCTTTCCTAGAATACCAACTTAATAACACCCTATGCAATTCCTCAAAAGTGCACTTGCACCTTTTTTTATTGCGCTCCTATGCCCTTGTCTGGTACATGCGCAGTCGTCTGTCTTAGCGCCTTTGGATGTTTTTCAAATGGAGCATGTATCCGACCCACAAGTAAGCCCTGACGGGGAGCGAGTGGTTTTTGTCCGCAACTTCAAGGATATCATGACCGACGGTAACCGCTCCAACTTATGGATGGCCAATGTAAAAAACGAAACCATCCGTCCGCTGACAACGGGCAACCATAACGACTATGCGCCGCTGTGGTCTCCGGATGGCGAACGATTGCTCTACCTATCGAGGCGCGACGGATCGCCTCAGTTTTACCTGCGATGGCTGGATAGCGGGGCGGAATCCAAGATTACCAACTTTACCCATCCACCTTCCAATCCGCAATGGTCGCCGGATGGCAAGCAGTTGGCCTTTACCATGTCGGTTCCGGCCAAGGGGGCTACGCTGGCCAATTTACCCGATAAACCGGAAGGCGCAGAATGGGCTGCCGGCCCCATCTATATCGAAAAAATGCGCTACCGGGCCGATGGCTTTGGATACCTCAAAGATCAGTACACCCATATTTTTGTGATGTCGGCCCAAGGGGGGTATGCACATCAACTGACTACCGGCGATTTTCAACATACTGGTGATTTTTGCTGGACCCCCGATGGGGCGTACATCATTTTTAGTGCCAATCGCAACGAGGCTGCCGGATCCCAGCCACTAAACAGCGACCTCTTTGAGCTTGAGGTTAAATCGGGAAACATCCGCCGCCTGACCGACCGCAATGGTCCCGACGCCAACCCCGTCGTGTCGCCCGACGGGAAGTATATCGCTTATACCGGGTTCGACGATCAGTACCTGGGTTACCAGCAGGACCGCCTCTACGTAATGGACCGGGATGGCCAGGCCAAGCGATCAGTCCTGTCCGACTTCGATCGCAATGTGAGCAATATCCAATGGGCCGGGAATGGCCGGGGCCTCTATTTTCAATACGATGACGAAGGGAACACCAAGCTGGCATTCGTTACGCTTGACGGTAAAATAGAAACCCTCACGGGTAATGTTGGCGGGCTTTCATTAGGGCGCCCTTACAGTGGGGGCGACTTTGATGTGGGCGGTCGCGATCGAATCGCATTTACTCATTCGACACCTACTCATCCAGCCGATCTAGCAATTTTTCGCCGGGGTGAGCAGGTCCGTCGGCTCACGGAAGTCAATGCCGATCTTTTCCGGCATAAAGCGTTGGGTGAAGTAACGGCAATCTGGGTCAACTCCAGTTACGACGGGGCACGCATTCAGGGCTGGATTTGCACGCCACCCAATTTTGACCCTGGAAAAAAGTACCCTTCAATCCTGGAAATCCATGGTGGCCCCTTTGCCAATTACGGCGATCGTTTCTCGGCTGAGGTTCAGCTTTATGCCGCAGCCGGATACGTGGTGGTCTACGCCAATCCGCGAGGTAGCACAAGCTACGGCGCTGATTTCGGGAACTTGATTCACCATAACTATCCCAGCCAGGACTACGATGATTTGATGAGTATCGTCGATGGGGTTATCGAAAAAGGGTATGTAGACGAGGAGCGGCTTTTCGTTACCGGCGGTAGCGGTGGCGGGGTGCTCACTGCCTGGATCGTAGGCAAAACCGATCGCTTCCGGGCGGCGGTAGTTGCCAAACCAGTAATCAACTGGTATAGTTTCGTTTTATACGCTGATAACCCGGCCTTTTTCTACCGTTATTGGTTCCCCGGAAAGCCTTGGGAGCACCTCGAGCACTACATGAAGCGTTCGCCAATCTCTCTGGTTGATAAAGTGACGACACCCACCATGCTGCTGACCGGGGAGCAGGATTATCGTACCCCCATGGCGGAAAGCGAGCAGTATTACGCAGCCCTGAAATTAAATGAGGTAGATGCAGCATTGGTGCGCATCCAGGAAGCCGGGCATGGCATCGCCCGCAAACCCAGTAATCTAATAGCAAAAGTAGCTTATGTGCTGGGCTGGTTTGAACGTTTTGACAAATAAATGCCTTGCATTAGTAGTGATTTTTTCCAACCAATAAAACGAAAACCATGATCCGTTTTTTATGTATGATGCTAATCGGAGGAATGCTAATAGCCGGATGTGCCAATGAGGGAGACCAAACTGCAGCAGGTGCATCCAATACGGCCGAAGTTGATACGGTTCAACAGTTACTCGATAAATACGTATCGGTCCGCCTAACGACTGATATGGAACCCCTGAGCGACCAACAAAAAGAAATGATCAATATCCTTATCGAGGCCGGAAAAATTATGGATAACCTTTTCTGGTATGAGGCTTACGGCGACCGGGCCGAGCTAATGAGTCGCATCGAAGACCCCCGGCTGAAGCAGTTTGCTGAAATTAATTACGGCCCCTACGATAGGCTAAATAACAATCAACCATTTATTCCCGGGGTCGGACCCAAACCTGCGGGCGCCAACTTCTACCCAGCGGATATCACAAAAGAAGAGTTCGAAGCGGCCAATCTGGAAAATAAAGCAAGCCTTTACACCTTCCTGCGCCGTGACGAAGCTGGTAACCTATACACGATTCCTTACCACGAAATGTTTGCTGAGGAGGTTAAGGAAGCTGCCGACCTGCTGCGACAGGCAGCCGGACTAGCCGATTACGTTCCCCTTAAAACCTACCTGGAACTACGCGCCGATGCCTTGGAGAACGATGTTTACCAACCCAGTGACCTGGCCTGGATGAATATGGAAGAAAACCAGATTGAGGTCGTGATCGGACCCATCGAAACCTACGAAGATCAACTCTTTGGATACAAAGCCGCACACGAATGCTATGTCTTGGTCAAGGATATGGAGTGGAGCGACCGGCTGAAAAAGTACGCTGCGTTTCTACCGGAACTGCAGGAAGGCCTTCCAGTTGCTGATGCTTACAAGGCAGAGAAGCCCGGTCGCGATGCCGAGCTCAATGCGTACGATGTGATTTATTACGCCGGTGATTGCAATGCGGGAAGTAAAACCATTGCTATCAACTTGCCGAATGACGAAGAGGTACAACTGCAAAAAGGCACGCGCCGGTTGCAGCTCAAAAATGCAATGCGTGCTAAATTCGATAAAATCCTGGTTCCCATTTCCGAAACCTTGATCGCAGAAGATCAGCGCCAACATATCACATTTAATGCTTTTTTTAGCAATACGATGTTTCACGAAGTAGCGCATGGACTGGGGATCAAAAATACTGTCGACGGCTCGGGGACCGTTCGGGAGGCCTTAAAAGAACACGCCTCGGCGCTGGAAGAAGGCAAAGCGGATATCCTGGGATTATACATGATCAAGCAACTCTATGACAAAGGCGAACTGGAAGGCGCCCTGGAGGACTATTACGTGACGTTTATGGCCAGTGTCTTTCGGTCAGTACGTTTTGGGGCCTCCAGTGCCCATGGTAAAGCCAATATGATTCGCTTTAATTATTTCCTCGAAAGCGGCGCTATGGAACGCGATACCGACACGGGGACTTACCGGGTAAATATGGAGGGGTTGGAAAAAGCAATGACTTCCTTATCTGAAAAAATTCTTACCCTGCAAGGAGACGGCAACTACGAGGGCGTAGCTCAGCTGGTGGCGGAAAAAGCCGTCATCGGTGGTCAGCTACAAGCGGACCTCGATCGATTGTCGGAGGCAGAAATACCGGTAGATATTGTTTTCGAACAGGGAGTAGATGTGCTGGGACTGCAGTAATCCCGGTTAGCCCGGTAAACGTCGTTCATCGGCGTTTACCGGATTTCTCTGCTAAGCGGTTGCTCCTTCTACTTTTGATTCTTACCGGAATATCTTACCTTTGTATTCACATTCGGGTCCTGCTCATCAAACAATTCACCCTTCTCAAAGCCGACACAAATCGGCCTTTCACACACGCTTTAACAGACCAAAATCTCAGAGATGCAGAAAATTCTATGCTTCTATCTTTGCGTGTTGGTGTTTTTATTGAGCAGTTCTGCCCTCTTTTGCCAACGCATCTTACCCCCCAGCCAGCAAGCTGCCTATCAAGCGCTTTTCGCCCAAAAAGAAGTGGTCAATAAACGGGTCCCTCAACTCGACCTAAAGCGTATACGGGAGGAGGACCGCCAAAAGCCCGGCATCCGTTTTGCCGCACCGGTATCTGCTGACCTTGGACTGTCGGGCAATGGGGAATGGACCCACCTTCCAAACGGCGACCGGGTTTGGCGCCTGCAAATTGATGGCGGTCGAACGGAAGGCATGGTGCTGCTGTTTGACGAATTTGTCTTGCCGCCGGGGGCAGAGTTGCACATCTATACTCCTGACGGTAAAAACTATTACGGCCCCTACACGAGTCAGATCAATAATCGCCATCGTACGTTTGTCTCTGACGTCATCCGGGGCCAGGCGGCAGTACTGGAATACCTCGAGCCGGCAAAGTGGCGGGCTAAGGGCCGCTTGCATATCAGCCGCATCGATCAAGTCTACAAGCCGGAAATTTTCGATACCGACTACCCTTATAAGGTCAATGGAGGCCGAATGGATTTTGGATTCGGCCAGGCCGACGATTGCCACGATAATATTAATTGTGATGACGGAAACGACTTCCAGGATATTAAGCGGGCAGTCTGCCGAGTGACGGTTGTTGTAGATGCAGGTACTGGTTTCTGCTCCGGTACGCTTCTGAATAACACTGCTAATGATGGTCGTCCCTTACTGTTAAGTGCCTTCCATTGTATGGAAGGATTTACACCCATTTACAATATGTGGCGTTTTGATTTTAATTACGAAGCTAACGGTTGCAATAACCCTGGCCAGGAGCCGCAAGCGGATCTGATCATGGGGTGTTCCGAATTGGCCAGCCGTCAGGATAATGACTTTTTGTTGCTGGAACTGAGCACTGCCGTTCCGCCTTCGTTTGATGCGTTTTTTGCGGGGTGGGACCGGACAGTCGGCACTCCTATCCGGTCGGCGATTGTGCATCATCCGCGGGGTGATATAAAGAAGATTGCCTTCGACAACCAACCGGGGTCTGTTTTCTCCAGCCCGATCAAGTGGAATAATGACGTAACTACCCCGGCCAGTCATCACTTCGAGATAAAATACGACCAGGGCACCTTCGAGCCGGGTTCTTCTGGAAGCGCATTGCTTAACCAAGATCAAAGGGTCATCGGGCAATTGCATGGTGGCACCGCTTCCTGTGAGGGTAGTACCACGGGATACTTCGGGCGTTTG
The DNA here is from genome assembly GCA_964530825.1 of uncultured Saprospiraceae bacterium. Classification (GTDB taxonomy): domain Bacteria; phylum Bacteroidota; class Bacteroidia; order Chitinophagales; family Saprospiraceae; genus CAZHCA01. Next base: position 125,920 of record CAZHCA010000013.1, on the reverse strand, counting down.
AATCTATCCTGGGAGGGCGGTGGCGCCAGCGGTTCCCGGCTCCGCGATTGGCTCGATCCACTGGGGACGAACCCGCTGCGTATCAGTGGCATCAATAATCCCGCTTCTGGGGTGGGCATACTCGCCGGTTCAGTCGGCACCCTCAATGGTAAAGGCGTAGAGGGCGTGTCGATTACGGTTACTGCCGGTGCGCAACAGCCTATTTCGGTAGTTACCGATGCCGGTGGTAACTTCTCCGTTTCGGCATTGCCTCTGGGAGAAAATATCTCTTATTCTTTAAGCCGGACCGATAGCTACCGCAACGGTCTATCAGCCCTCGACCTTATCCAGATCCAAAAGCATATCCTGAGTGTAGAGCCTTTTGATAATCCCTTGCAGTTGATAGCCGCCGACGTCAACAGGTCCGGTTCGATCTCGGCCCTCGACATCATTCAGATTCAACAGGTTATCCTTGGTATCGATGAAAGCTTTGAGCAGTCGCCGGCCTGGGTGTTCCTACCGGCCGGCTATCTTACTGGTCAAGACAATCCCTTAGCCGAAGATCTGCCCGAGGTGTTTCTGATGGATGATTTCCGCTCTGATATCTTTGACCTAGAATTTATTGGCCTCAAGATGGGGGACGTAAATGACAGTGCTACCGTGGTGGATAGCCAATAAAATTGACCCGGAGGCTATGTACGATTCGCGCCTGTGCGATCAGAGAGAAGAAGCGGTTACTCTTACCCTGGTTCACTGCATTTGATTCCGGATTGGATCCGTACCGGCTAATTTACTTTTACCAAACCTACCGTATGTACCAATCGGTTGCCTGCTACGGCTGCCAGGTGGTAGATGCCCGGGGAGACGTTCTGGCCCACCGTGATTTGTCCGGAAGCACCCAATCGATTCCAACTTTGCAGCTGGCGACCATCTTGGTGATAGAGTATAAAGTGTAGATCCTGGAGGTCCGTTTGTGCCTCGTAGCGTAGGGTCGTACTTCCTGAAAAGCGGTTGGCGCCTACGATCGTTAATTCCTGCCTAATAGCGGGATCGGCGACCGAAGTCGGCACGGCGCTGTAAATGCGAACGCGATCTATCGCTGCTTCCACCAAGTGCCCGTTAGGTTGCAGGTCACTTGTAGAAAAACTGATCCGCATATCGTTGGTGATTTCGATAAGCCTTGTGAGATCGATTGGCGCTACCGAACGCCATTCACTGGCCGATTCAGTGAAAACTTCCAGGGTAACACTTTCTCGCCCATTGTCGATGCTTACCGTAAGGGCGTCGTCAGGTGGAGATTGACCACCCGAATTGTAAAACCAGTAGTCGAAAGAAAGGGTTGGACGCTCCAGGGTCGTAAGGTCGGCCGGGGGCGAAGTTAATACGGTGGTGCCGTTATCTACGTCGTCAAAGCCCGCCGTTTCTCCCATATTCCCCGTCACATAGCATTGGTCGCCCAAGTCACCTTCTACGTCGGCCCCTGGGTTAGCGGTCAGACCATTGAAATCAGTACCTATCGGTACGCCCCGCTCCCAGGTACCGCTGGTGGCCGTACCGTCAACCCGCCAGCCCAGGTCCAAAATAAAGTCATCTTCGTATCCTGGCTCCAGTTCGACAATAATTTCGGTTTCGTTGCCGATGTTGATAGTGCCAGCTTTTTGTCGGTAACCCCATGCGCCTGAAAAAAAGGTGTACTCCCCCTGAAAAATATCTTCGATTACGAAATTACCCGCGCCGTCGGCAATGGCTGCAGCGACTCCTTGATCGCCTTCGAGGAAAATGCGTGCTCCCGGTATAACGGTATTATTGCTCCCGGCCACGCGTATGTTGCCGGTAAACGAAGTAGACGGGATGGGCTCGAGGTTAACGTTGCGTTCCGTTACTTCAGCAGCAAGGAGGGTCACGGTTAGGGTATCGGAGTAATACCCTTCGCGACTAAAGCGTACCTGGTAAGTGCCGGCCTCACTTAATCCAGTCTGGAAATCACCCGATAAGTTACTGGTCGCCGTATTGGTTTCGGTGTCGGAGAAGATGTCGATCGAAACGCCCTCCAGCGCTAGGCCCGACTGTGCATCTTGCACTGTGCCTTCAAGGTAGGCGGCTCGCTTTAAATCGATCTCGAATACATACAGCCCGGTTGAAATATCGGAAGCCAATAGTAAACCGGAAGGCAAAAATGGATAAGCGCCCCAACAACCGTTAAAACCGCCGTCGGACCCCGGCCAGGTGTCAAAAAAGGCGACTTCCACTAGGTTTTCCGGCCGGTGAGCATCAATGACCCGGACTCCGGATGTGTACCAAGAAGTATAAAGATAGCCATCGTGATAATGTGCGTTATGTGGGACAGTACCTGTGCCCGGGCTATCTGCTGGTTGAAACTGGTCGACCCGGCGGATGTTGCTGAGGTCCGATACATCATAGGCATCCATGAAAGCATTAGCCCGCTCATCGGTTGTGAACAGGTAATCCCCGTCGCCACTCAGCCAGCAGTTATGTGTAAAGGCCGAGCTGGTGGGCTGATTGGCCAGGGTTACGGGATTCATTTTATCCGAGACATCGATAGCAGAAAAGCTGCCCGCGAAAATATCAGCGCTCCAGATGGTATCACCCCGGCTAAAGTTGTCATGGGAATAGACCGGTTGTGCTGCGCTGACGAATTGCGGTTGTCCCGGCTCGGAAAACAAGTCAATAATCAATACGCCTCCATTATTAAGGTTACAACCCGAGAGGTAGCCATAACCTTGCTCATCGATGTAGATGTTGTGGCAGGTCCGTAATAGGGTGGGATTGCCGTTGAGGTCGATCTGGGGGCGCCAGAACTCCCAGGTAACGGTATCGGGTGCTTGCGACATGTTGATCACCACAAGGCCGTCCGTACCCTGGTCGGTGGTAACATAAACGTAGTTGCCAAAAGCCTTCATATCGCGCCAGATTGAATTGGAACCCGGTACCCGGGCGATACGTTCCGGCTCAGCGGGGTTTTCCAGGTTGTAAATTACGGTGGCGTCTTTGGTGCCCAGTATAGCATATTCGCGTCCGGTGCTATCGACATACCCCCAAATATCATTGTATTCCTCTTGCGGAAATTCGTTGACATTGGCGACGAGCCGCGCATTGAGCGAAACCGGTTGAGCTGTTGTCCATAAAGGAAGATAGCTGATCACGAAAATGATCAGAATTGGTAGGATGCTTTTCATGAAACGTACAAAAATGTTTCTGAATGAAATCTAATCTTTTGACTGGCAAAATATGCTTTAATGATAAAACACTGAAGCTAGCGCCGACTTATCACCGCTATTGTTAATCTACTGACACAAATCAATTTTTCTTGCTCATCCTGGATTTCGATATTCCAGACATGCATGCTTCGGCCCAATCGAATGGGACGTACCGTTCCGTAAACGTAGCCTTTGATAGCCGGTCGCAGATGATTGGCGTTGATTTCCACGCCCACGGCAGTCTGCCGGGTGGGGTCCGCCAGGCAGAGTACGGAAGCTACGCTGCCCAGCGTCTCGGCCAGCACGACAGAGGCACCTCCGTGCAACAATCCGTCGGGTTGTTTGGTGCGCTCATCGACCGGCATGCGGGCCGTAAGAAAGTCAGGGCCAGAATCCACGTATTCGATCGCCAGGTGCTCGCCCAGCGTCCCCTGATTTATTTGCTGTAGGACGGTCAGGTCAATCGGATGTTTCCAGATGCTATTTGCGGTATCCATAATTTTGATTAGAAGTTTCTAATTCCAGTTGTTCCTGTACAGGGGGAAGCTTGCTTGGAATAGCTTTGCCAGTGTTGCCCGTGCGGCGCCGGTATGATCGGATTAGAAAAGCGTACCAGGTGACGCCGCATGCATAAAGCAAAACCGTGATTAAAAAAATCTGAACGTACGGGAGCCCCTGCTGGCGCATCCAACCGAATAGCTTCATGGATATGAACCAGCTACCCGACCAGATGGATGCATTGAGGGCGCTCATGATCTCCTGATTCTTTTTTCCGACGTAGTACATGACGAGTTCAGAAGTCATAGGACCGGCCGCGTTCATCAGCGGCTGCCGGATGATATAGAAAAAAATGGCCACCGGCAGAGCCACTGACCAGTCGCGGTAGTACTCCGTGGTAGCCAGCATGAATAGGGCGAAAACCGCCATGGATTGAAATAGGGTAATAGCGATCCGGTAGCCGAATCGCCGTTTGATGAATGGCATGAAAAGCATCACACCGGCCACCAAAAAGTAGGTGGTTGCGCCTAGTATGGAAAACAACTCCGACTCAACGCCGTGTATATTCAGGAAGAAAAGGTTGATGACCGGAATGGTAAATCCCGCTCCGATGGCAATGATAAAAGTGGGAATTAAGGCGCGAAAAATAGCGCCCCAGTCGTAACCACTCATCACCTGTTGCAGTCCGATCTTATCGGAGTGCTTTTCCCGGATGCGAATCTGGGCAATGAACCAAATAGCTAGACCGGATGAAATAGCTACCAATTGCAGAACCATACGCTCATCGAAGATCGCCGGCAAGCCGTTGTGCAGGAGCGTATACAACACGCCCGTTATGCAAATAGTCCCGCTGAAAGAAAGAAAGGACAAGGAGAACGCTTCTGAGTGGGTACTGGGTTTAGCGTTTAACAATATGAAAGGCAGAATGGTGATCTGCATACAAGTATAGCCAATGCCCCAAAATACGGTGGCCCAGTTGAGCAAGGTTGTCCAACCCTGACCAATAGCCAGGATCATCAGGTTGGAAAAAACAGGTACGCTGAAGGCCGCAAACCAGAAAAAAGGCTTTAGCCTGCGCCCTTTGATTAATAAACCGATAGGAAAAGCCAACCAAAATACCGCCAGGAAACGGTAGGAGAGTACCTCCGCAATTTCGTAATCGGCAAAACCTTCCTGGTCCATGTAATAATTGAGGAGCAGGAAAAAGGCAGTGTTAACGGCCTGGATGCAAAACTGGGCGGCAATGGCCCAAAGAATGGGCCTTTCGATGCGCCGGTATCCTGCAAAAACAGTAGCTAAGAAATGCATAGGTGCGGTTAATCATTCAATAGGTCAACCGGTTTACACCGCATCCATTGTACCGGGATTGGCGGGTGGTAATGGTCGAACGGCCGGCCAGGATGTAAATCTGCTTTAGATACAGCCTCGAAGCCAAATTGTTTAGCCTGTCTTGCCCAAAGGGCCGGCAAAAGCCCGGCTACTTCGGGGAATTCAACTTGCCGGCTCAGCTGGTGCAGGAGCATAGCCCGCCCGTGCGCGTCAATGGGTTGTTGCTCTATCGGGGGTAAAAAGTAGAGTGCTTTGCGCCGGCGGATGAAGGGGAACAGGGCGCTGGTCTGTCCCGCCGACTCCAGGGCTATCACGCCGGTGTCGCTGGTTTTATCTGACGAAGAAGGGAGTATATCCTTGCTCAAGTGCCTGGGCCAGGTGCGGTAGGTCGCACACCGGATCGAGGATTCCCGTACACCCTCTACGTACCGGATCGCCAGCTCGTGCTCGCGAAGCCCGAACCGCTTCCAGTAGGGCTGACGTCGCATCCAAGTCCCCTGTCGCTTGGCATAACGGCGTGTATTTTGTTTGATGAGCGCTACGGCCGCCTCCAGGGTGGTTGCACCGTCGAAGTACTTAAAAAGTTCGGCATAACCCACCGTTTGCAAGGCATTGTACGCTCGCAATGGATAGAGCTTTCGCGCTTCTTCTACCAGGCCGGCTTCCAACATAGCTTCGACCCGGCGCTCGATCCTCCGGTACAGGGCCGCCCGAGGCCAGGTAATTTCCAAGTAGATGGGCAAGAAGGGCCGTGGTGTGGGAGCAGCTTTTCGGTAATGTGAAAATGGTATTTCGCCCGCCAGGCAAACCGCAATGGCGCGCATCAGGCGTTGTGGGTTTTGGAGGTCAACCTCGGCGTAGTACTCCGGGTCGAGTTCCCGAACGCGCTGCTGCAGTGCCGGTAGGCCTTTTTCCTGATAGAGTTGTTTTACTGACTCCCGCACTGGGGCCGGCACGGCGGGGAATGGGTCCAGACCTTCGCAAACAGCTTTGATGTACAAGCCCGAGCCGCCGACTAAGATGACGAGATCGCGATCCTGGTATAAGTTTTCCAATAAGGCTAAAGCGTCGCGTTCAAAGTCACCCACGGAATACGCTTCGGTTACCGATTTATGATCGATAAAAAAGTGTGGGGCTGCCCTCCGCTCTTCCGGGGTCGGCTTGGCCGTGCCTACGCTCATCTCGCGAAAAAATTGCCGACTGTCGGCCGACAGAATGACCGTGCGGTAATGCTGCGCCAGCCGGATAGCCAGGCTGGTTTTCCCCGATGCGGTGGGACCGCCTACCACGATGAGGTGCTTTTTTCTGCCCATAGGGCGGAAATTAACGTATTTTACCTGCAAAGGGAAAGATTCGCACAAACCCCGTCAGCTATGCTGACCAACTTTTTTAGTATTTTTACCGGATGGCGTAATCAGTTTGTATTGCCTCGAAGTAGATGACGGATTATGGTTTTGTACTATCTCACCCGGCCCTTTGCCCGGCTGGCCATTTGGTTGTTTTTTCGAAAGATTTATCTGTCTAACCTGGATCGCATCCCTAAGGATCGGCCGGTAATTATTTCTTCCAACCACCCGACCGGCTTCCTGGAGCCCACTGTTTTGGCGGTTTTTTATCCGCGCCCCCTGCACTTCTTGGTGCGCGGCGATTTTTTTGAGAAAAAATGGGCCAATTGGGCACTGCGGCAGTACGGAATGCTGCCCATCTGGCGCTTTCGCGACGGCGGCTTCCGCGGATTGCGTACCAACGCATCGACATTTGAAGAATGCTACCAGGCCTTTCGCGAGGGAAAAATTGTGATGATCTTTCCCGAGGGGCATACGCGCTTCGAGAAAAAACTGCGCCCGGTACAGAAAGGATTGGCACGGCTGGCCTTTCAGGCAATGGAACAGGGCAAAGAAATGCACGATCTGGTCGTTGTCCCGATGGGGGTGAACTTTACTTACTCCGAACGTTTCCGCGAGCAACTGATGATCAATGCGGGCGATCCCATCCCCGTGCGGGACTACTGGAGTGCATACCAGGAGGATAAAGCAGTAGCTATTAATCAATTGGTCAAGGATGTCCAGACCGCCATGTTCAAGGATGTCGTCCACATCGAACATAAAGAGGACGAGCTACTGGTCGAGCGCCTATTGGTCGTCAGTCGTTCCGTTCAGAACTGGACCCTTTTTCCGGTCTTAAGCGACCAAGAGGCGCCGTTGCGCCGGGAAAAACGCATTGCAGATGCCATTATGCTGATGCAACAGGACGAAAAACAAGCGCTGAATGAAAGAGCTGAGCCGTATTTTAAAGCACTGGCCGAACATCAGCTACTGGACAGGGATTTGTTTTTCTCCAATAGCGCCTATCGGTGGTGGAGTCCCCTCTGGGCAATTCTATTGGCCATTCCCGCCTCAATTGGCTATCTTTTCAACTACCTGCCAGCAAAACTGGCCGATCACATCAAAGCAACCTACGTGAAACGGACCGAATTTTACGCTCCGGTGATGTTGGCGGTGGGTCTGGGTGCCTATCTTTTCTATTCAATATTTTGGCTGGTGGTAAGCCTGTTTACAACCTGGTGGATATTTGTGGGCGCAGTGGTTTGCTTCTTCCTGGGTTATTTAACCTTGGTTTACCGGGAGGCAACAGCACTGTACCGGGGCCATAAAAAGTGGAAACGGTTACCGGAATCGACGCGGAAAAAAATAATGAGTTTGCGAAGCCAGTTAATTGATCAATGGACGGCACATCAAGAGACCTTTGCGCCGACTACCTAAGCTTTTTAAATCGTAAACGATTCATGGACAAAATATTACTTACGATCCCAAGCTTTCGCCTCCTGATTTTTTTGATCTTATCAGCAGGCCAGACCGCAACGGCCCAGCCGCAGCCGGCCGATTACGAGGCGCTATCCTACCGATTGGTAGGGCCTTTCCGGGGTGGGCGGGTAAGTGCCGTAGCTGGTTTTCCCAGCCAGCCCGCCACCTTCCTGATGGGGTCGAGTGGGGGCGGAGTATGGAAAACGACCGATGCCGGCCATAGCTGGGACAATATCTCCGATGGTTATTTCTCCGTAGGTTCTATCGGGGCGATCGCCGTCGCACCTTCTGATGAATCGGTGATCTATGTCGGTACCGGCTCGTCCGATCCACGCGGGAACGTTTCTCCGGGACGAGGAATTTACAAAAGTATCGATGGCGGCCGTACCTGGGGGCATATCGGTCTGAAGGATGCCGGACAGATCGGTCGCATCGTCTTCCATCCCGAAGACCCCGACCATGTTTACGTTGCCGTGCTGGGCGATATCTTTGGTCCTAGCGATACCCGAGGTATATACCGGACGCTCAACGGCGGAAAAGACTGGGAGCGTATCCACTATATCGATGATACTACCGGAGCGATCGAACTGGTCATGCATCCCGAAGATCCGGAGGTGCTCTACGCCGGTATGTGGCGGGTAGCACGTAAGCCCTGGACGTTGATCGACGGGGGGGTAACCAGCAGTGTTTGGCGTACCGTAGACGGAGGGACCAACTGGTCGCGGGTGACCAACGGCCTTCCGCAAGGCACGCTGGGCCGCCCCGGGATCGCCATCTCGCCGGTCAATCCCGATCGCATTTGGGTCATTCAGGAATCTACCATCGAGCCGGAAGGGGGCTTGTACCAATCTACAGATGGAGGCCAGTCTTTCCAACGGATTAACCGCAACCACGATATTCGCCAGCGCGCTTGGTATTATTCCCGGATTTTTGCTCACCCCACCAAAGAGAAAGAGCTTTTCGTTTGCAATGTCCATTTTTTCCGATCTAAAGATGGCGGTCAGTCTTTCGAGCGTATCACTGGTCCGCATAGCGATCACCACGCCTTGTGGATCAATCCGCTTCAGCCTGATTTTATGATCGTTGGCAACGACGGCGGTGCAACAGTCAGCTTGAACAATGGAAAAACCTGGAGCCCTCAAGATAATCAGCCGACCGCCGAAATCTACCGGGTGGCTACAGATCAGGCGTTCCCCTACCGGTTATATGGAGCCCAGCAGGATAATTCCACCATTTCGGTGCCTAGTAAATGGTCGCCCGATCAGGCGCCCCACCAACAATGGTATGCAGTAGGCGGCGGAGAAAGCGGTCATATTGCCGTCGATCCGCGCAACAATGATCTTATCTATGCCGGCAATTATATTGGAAAAATTACGCGTCGTGACCGTGGGCGCAACCACCAGCGCGATGTCACGGCATACCCGCAGATGCACGACGGTACCGCCCCGCGCGACATTCGTTACCGCTTCCAGTGGAATGCGCCGATTCGCATCTCGCCCCACGATCCGGATGTAGTCTATCATTGCTCCCAATATGTGCACAAAAGCACGGATGGCGGTCAGACCTGGGAGGTAATCAGTCCCGACTTGACCACCAATAATGATGCTTATCATGATATTCCCGGCGGCCCCATTCAGCACGATCATACGGGGGTCGAGCTCTACACTACTATTTTTGCCTTTGAAGAGTCTCCCCACCAAGCAGGTGTCCTCTGGGCCGGTACCGATGATGGGCGATTACACATCAGCCACAACGCCGGTCGAGATTGGCGTGATATCACTCCGCCCGGACTTCCCAAGGAAGCCACCATCAATGCTATCGATCTTTCCGCCCACGGACCTGGCCGGGCACTGCTTACTGCTTATCGTTACCGGCAGCAGGACTACCGGCCTTTGGTTTATTTGACCAACGATTATGGAGCTAACTGGACGGCACTGACTAACGGGAAAAACGGCATTCCCAAAGATCATTTTGTGCGGGTTGTGCGGGAAGCTCCTTTCCGGAAAGGCCTGCTGTTTGCCGGCACGGAGTATGGTATGTATTGGTCCTGGAATACCGGCGCTAGTTGGCAGCTTTTTCAACAAAACTTACCCCGTACTCCCATTACTGACCTGCAATTTAAGGAAGGTGATCTGGTGGTTGCTACCCAGGGCCGATCTTTTTGGATTCTGGATGATCTGTCGTTCCTGACTGAATGGGTCGATCACCAGGATCCAGAAAATGTGCAACTTTTCTCGCCCGATACCGCATTGATTACACAACTTGGAAACGGAGGAGGCAAAGGACAGCCTGACCCCGCTCCTCGGGGTGCTTTAATTACCTTCTTTGTTCCGGATTCCCTAGTGGATAGGCGGCGAATTAGCCTTTCGATTATCGATCCTGACGGGAAGGAGCGCGTACAGGTATCGAACCGTGCGGCTGATGAAACAGATATGCTTCGGCTGCGCAACGGTGTCAATCGTTGGGAGTGGGATTTGAGATACGAAAAACCTCAATTGCAGGAAGGCAGCGTTTTTTCTCTGGCCAATACCGGTGGGGTACATGCGCGTCCTGGAACCCACCAGGTGGTGCTTCAGGTTGGAGACCAACGCTACCGGAAGTCGTTCGAAGTAGGTATAGACCCACGGTGGACGGTAGGTGCCAATGATTTAGTCGCCCAGTACGAACTGGCCATGGAGGCCAAAAACCTTCTGAATGCTTGCCACCATCTGATTGGGCAATTGCGCTCCGCTTGGACGCGCCTGGATCTCGCTAAGCAGGACATGAATCCGCAGTCTTCTCTGGTACTCCAGGTTGCCGAGCTGCAGACGCAGATAACGGCATTGGAGGAACAACTCATCCAGACCAAAAGTGAAAGTAGCCAGGATCCAATCAATTATCCTCCAAAGCTGGACGATCAGATAGCTTACCTTTACTCTATAGTAAACAGTCAATATGCTCGTCCTACAGCGGGTTGCTACGATCGATTGGAGGATTTGCAGCAGCAATTTCAAGCCCAACTCCGCGCAGGCGAGCGGCTCCTGGAAAAAGATATTCCCCAGTTGGCCGCTCAACTGAAGGCCAGGGGGATTGATCTTCCCGAAGGCAGCCAGGCAACTCAAAAGTGATCCCTTATCCCATCAGGAAGTAGGGAAATGCCGGCGAATCCAGGACTTCAACTCTGCTTCTTTGCGTTTGCTTTGCATCCAATTGGTGGGCAAGATGACGTCTGACCGGTCTTGTAATCGGAACCGGATGTTTTGCCGCTGAATGAAAACCTGATCGACATCTTCGCGTAGGATGGTGATGATCTCGTCTTTGGGATCTTTGCGGTAAGTTAGGGTTTGATCATCAATTTTTATGAAGCTGAGATCTTTCCCCTTATACTCCCGTCCGAAATAGAAAAAGTTGATAACGTTGAAAATTCCAGCAACACCGATCGCCACTCCGATGACTAGATTGACCGGGTCGCCCGCTGGCTGGTAAAAGTAGCGGTAGATCCAATAACCCGCCAATAATACCATCAGGATGCCAATGCTTAGCAAGGCGATCCGTAGCTTGCGGAACGGCAGGTGCAGATATGGATCGTAATGGTAGTGAAGGGTCACCACTCAAGCAATTATTTCTAAAGACCTTTAAATATATAAAAAATCGGATAATAAGGTTAATCTTAGGTAAGGTTTCCAAATATTATTTGGTTTTTTTGGAAGGTGGGCCGTTGTTTTGCTCTTCATGGACCTCGTCCAGCCAGGCTTTGGGCAACGTCTTAGAAGCGCGAGCACCAAGTTCTTTGATGCGTTCAGCCCGGCCGATGAGGGTATCACCTTGCTTTTTGGAGGTAGCCAGTTTTTTCATGGCATCCTGGTAGATCAGTTGCGCGCTATCCAGTCGCTGTCCGATGGCCTGCAGGTCTTCGACGAAAGCACAGAACTTGTCGTAGAGCATACCGCTTTGACGCGCTATCTCCAAAACGCTTTTCTTTTGTTTCTCCTGTTTCCAGATGTAGGAGACGGTACGCATCGTAGCCAGCAGGGTAGAAGTGGTTACAATGACGATATGTTGGTCGAGCGCATCGAGGAAAAGACGGGGATCTTCTCGGGTAGCCAGCGCAAACGCCGGTTCGAGCGGAATGAAAAGCAAAAGATAGTCGGGCGACTGAATTTGGTACAACTGTTGATAGTTTTTCCGGCTCAATTCGCGCACGTGCTGGCGAATGCTATCGATATGGGTCTTGGCGTGTTGCGCCTGAGTGGCCGCGTCTTCGGCATTGAAGTAGCGCTCGTAAGCTACCAGAGAAACTTTGGAATCGATAATGAGATGCTTGCCCTCCGGCAGGTTGATGATAAAATCGGGCCGCTTGAGCTGGCCTTCCTCATCGCGGTAACTTCGCTGCACCTCGTAGTGAATATCCTTGACCAATCCCGCTTTTTGAAGTAAAGTTTCTAGCTGCAATTCACCCCAGTCACCCTGCGCCTTGTTATCGCCTTTTAGCGCGCTGACCAGGTTATTGGCTTCCTGGCTGAGTTGGCTGTTTAGCTCGCGCAAGTTCTCAATTTCTTTCTTGAGGGATACTCGGTCCCGGGTTTCTTCCAGGAATCTTTGCTCAATACCGCTCTCAAATGCTTTGATTTTTTCCCGCAAGGGAGATAGAAGCCCCTCCAATTGTTGATGATTTTGACGGGTAAACGTACGGGTTTTTTCCTCTAAAATGCGATTGGCCAGATTTTCGAACTCCGCTCGCGAGCGCTGCTGCAAAGCATCAAGCTCTTCGCGCTGGGTCCGCAGGCGGTCGTCCAGATTTAAAATGATTTGTTCCTTGGCGGAAAGGAAACGGGATAGGGTGCGGATCTCTTCTTCTTTTTCTTCCAGGTCGGTCCGCATGGTATCGGCCTGCTGCTGCAATTGCTCATGCACTGCCTTCAAAACATAATCGCTGGTCAATACATCCGGGAAAACGGCCTGGGAACGCAGTCGGTACTTGGTAATCAGCCAGGCCGAAAGGCCGCCAATCAACAAACCGAAAAACAAGAACAGGATGCCAATGACCAACGGATCTTTCATACAATATGATTTGGCCTGCACTATTTTGGTACTGGAAAGAATAGCTTAAAATTATATGTTTTTGGGGAAAATCAAAATGGAGTAGGTCGTTAATGGCCTGCACCCCGGCCGCCGGGACAAATCTTAGTAACCGGAATCGAGAAAAAATGTTAATAGTGTTGCAACATTAAATGTAGGTACATATATTTACAATGCGATGAAAATAGAAGACGAGATTCAGCAATATCATTTTCCCAGTACCTGGCATAAGGCCCACCTGAATCTATTGTTCACCGCGGCATGGTTGAATCAGCACTCCACGCAGGTACTTCGGCCTTACAACATATCATGGCAGCAGTTCAATATTCTGCGTATCCTACGGGGAATGCATCCGCGTACGGCCAGTATTAAACTGCTGACTGAGCGGATGATCGACAAAATGTCAAACGCCTCCCGACTGGTGGAAAAGCTCAAACAAAAAGGCTATGTAGAGCGACAGCCTTGCCCGGCTGATCGCAGAAAGGTAGAGGTAGGCATTACGGCGCTCGGCTTGGAAATTCTGGAGCAGGCATCCAGCGACATGGAGCGGGAGCTGGAAAGGTTGATGGACCACCTGAATAGTGCGGAGGCGGAGGACTTGAATATACTGCTGGATAAAGTTCGCGGCAGCTGAAATTTTTTTCTATTTAAATACATGCATAGACAATTGTTGTCTAAACTTTGAACTTGGCGGATTGTTTCGTAATTCAGCAATTAGCAATAATTTAAAATCAACTAATCATGAGAAGTGCAAACCTTATTTTAAGCCTTATCGCCATTATCGGTTTCGTTGGCATGTCATTTACCAATCCTACTGAAGGTGAAGCGGTAGCTTACAAGGTAGACACCAAGGCCAGTGTTTTGAATTGGAAAGCTTACAAAGTTACCGGACAACACAATGGCACAGTGAACATCAAAAGTGGCGAATTGATGTATGACAACGGTAATCTTACTGGTGGTAACTTCGTAATTGACATGACCTCCATCACTGTTCTGGACCTGAAGGGCAACAATAAGCAAAAGCTGGAGGGACACTTGAAATCACCTGACTTTTTTAGTGTGGAAGAGCACCCCACCGCTAAATTTGAAATTAAGCTCGCCATCAACCAAGGACCTGCTAAAGGCAAAGACGGAGCATTAATGGATGATAAGACCCGCTACAAAGTAGAAGGCGATCTGACTATCAAAGGTATAACCAAACCGATCAAGTTTAACGCAATCGTTTCCAACGATACGGCCAAAAAAATGGCTACGGCCGATGTAGAATTGGATCGCTCTGAGTTCGACGTACGCTATGGATCGGGTTCTTTCTTCGAGAACCTTGGTGATAAAACCATTTACGATAACTTTGATATCAGCATCGAACTGGTAGCTATGGAATAAGGAAAAACCGGAGGTTAAAAAAATCGTCTCTACAGATACGAATACTTATAGTTAAATCCCAATCCCCGCAACGAAGGATTGGGATTTTTTGTCATATGCCTTAAGAAGGTACTTCGGCGGGCGTATCCTTTTTGCGCACGACAGGCCTGATGATCAAACGCAGGGATTGATCGTAAGTTAAATAGTTCCAGACCCAATTGATGAAAACGACAACCCGGTTGCGCGCCCCCAACAGAGCATAAAGGTGCACGAACAGCCATACAAACCAGGCGAATGTGCCGCTAAAATGGGTTTTGGGTAAATCCACTACCGCACGGTTGCGCCCGATAGTAGCCATGGTGCCCGGATCATTGTACGAAAAGGCTTCTTCTGGTTTGTTCTTCAAGCGGAGTTTGAAGTTTTTCGACAGTTGTTTGCCATGCTGAATAGCGACTTGGGCGACTTGTGGGTGACCTTTGGGGTAGTTCTCTTCTTCCATATAAGCAATATCGCCAATGGCGTAGATATTGGAAAAGCCATGTACGCGGAAATACCGGTCCACGGCTAATCGATTACCTTTAGCGACCACCGCATCGGGAAATCCGTCGATCATGTTACCTCGGACTCCGGCCGCCCATATAACTTTCTTTGCGCGCAAGGTCGTTCCGTCATTCATGAATATGGTTTCACCGTCGTAGTCCTGCACGAAGGTGTTGAGTTTTACTTGGACGCCTAATTCAGTCAAAAATTTTAAGGCTTGGGCGGAAGACTTCTCCGACATGGCTGGCAATAGGCGGTCGGCGCCTTCGATCAGGTGGATATCAATCTCATCGGTATTGAGTTCGGGATAGTCCTTGGGTAAAACGTAGCGACGCATCTCGGCCAGGGCTCCGGAGACCTCCGTGCCGGTTGGCCCACCTCCTACTACCACGATATCGATCAGGGGTTTTCGGTCATCTGGATTCGTGATGGACAGCGATTGCTCGTAGTCTTCCAGGATCTTATTCCTCAGGAAGAGTGCTTCGGAAACCGACTTCATCGGTAGGGCCAAATCACTGAGGCGCTCATTGCCAAAGTAATTGGTATCAGCGCCGGTGGCTAAGACGAGGTGATCGTAATTGACGATGCCTAGGGGTGTTTGCAGCCTGTTTTTTTCCAGTTCGATACCGGTGACTTCGGTTACCCGAAAAAAGAACTTGCGTTCGCCCTGGAAATATTTGCGCAGTGGGAAAACAATAGAGCTAGGTTCCAGCCCCGCCATGGCCACCTGGTAGAATAGGGGTTGAAACTGGTGGAAGTTATTTTTATCGATCATCACGACCTGATAATCAAGGTTGACCAGTTTTTTTGCCAGATTCAAACCGGCGAACCCACCGCCAATGATAACTATGCGCTCCAATTCACTTTCCGGGATGTTAATCTTCATGGCATTCGTTTTATTTACTTGTAAGAACACCGGAAAGCCGCATTTTTTCAATCTTAAGGTAAAATAAATGTCGCAAAGGCCACTTTTCCTAGCTTCCCCAGAGACGAAGCTGGTGTACGCCCGTGCCATAGGGTCGGCGCAGAAGCTCAATGAAACGCTCGAAATGCTGCGGTTGCCCGGTAAGTTCCAGGTTGCGCAACTCTAAGACCAGGATGGGAAAGTTAGGCGGGGTGCGGAAAAAATTAAAGTAGGTGGCTTGGATTTTTTGCAGATAGCCGGGAGCGATTTGTTGCTCAAAAACCCGGTTGCGTCGACGGATAAGCAAAAGCAATTCTTCGATCGGACGGTACAGATACACCAGCAAGCTAGGACGGGGGTTAGCTGCATTTAAAATCTGGAAAAGCCGCTGAAAGAGCCGGTATTCTTCGGGATCGAGGTTATTGCGGGCAAAAAGCAACGTTTTTTGGAAAAAATAATCGGCCACGATCTGACGATCAAACAACTCGGGAGCCGGAAGTTCCTGTTGAAGTTGTTTATAGCGTGCTGTTAGGAAGAAAAGTTCGAGGGGGAAGGCGTAGCGTTCCGGATTTTTATAAAAGCGCGGCAGGAAAGGATTGTCGGCAAATTCCTCCAGAATAAGCCTGCTGCCAAAGCGCTCGGCCAGCAGCGTGGTCAGGGTGGTCTTTCCGGCGCCAATATTACCTTCGATGACCAGGTAAGGGTAGGGTAGTGGATCCATATGCGGCTATGTGTTGTATACGATTTCCACCTCCAGCGGATCCGGGCTTTGGGCTAGTAATTCCGAAACGGATTTACCGAATACCGGATGTTGCCAGTTGGGGGCAATCTCGGCCAGCGGTGCCAGGACGAAGTTACGCTCTGTCAGATAAGGATGGGGAATTTTTAACTGCGGATGGTTGACGATTAAGTCATCGTAAAACAAGATATCGATGTCAATGAGTCGTGCGCCCCACTTTTGCCGACGTTGGCGCCCCATCGCGCGCTCGATGGCCAGCAGGGTGTCGAGTAGTACTTCGGGTGCTAATGACGTCCGGAGTTGTAGCACCTGATTGAGGAATTCGGGTTGATCCTCTAGGCCCCAGGCCTGGGTACGGTATAGGTGTGAAGCCTGGATCACCAGGCCTGCTCGCTGCGTAATGTGTTGCCTTGCCGCTTCCAATACCTGTGGGCGGTCCCCGAGGTTACTTCCAGTTCCCAGAAAAGCGGTATGCTCTTTCATGTTGATTAAGTTAAAAGAAATCTGAACTATGTACGGTGGTTTTTCTTTATTTGCCAGTGTATAGAATCACTGCTTAAGCGAATGCGCATGCCCGATTGGACTACGATCTTACCTGCCGAGGTGTTGGCCCGTGCTGAGGAGCTTCCAGCCACAGTTACCGACCGCCGGCCGTTGCCCCCGGTAGCGGTTCCGCCGGCTGTAAAACTCCTCCGGGCAGGATTTCGAACGCTCGGACCGCTCGCCCCGGGAAAAGCTGCCGACCTGGCGATAGATATTTTCCGCCGGCCAACCCGGCGCTCGGTACACAAGCGCACTGATGCCTTACTCGACCAAGCATACACCAGCAACCAAATGTTCGAGGGTGAAACAGTTCGTCGCTACCGTTGGGGAACGGGCGGGCCTAAAGTCTTGTTGGCGCACGGCTGGGAATCAAGGGGTACGGCACTCAGGCGTTTTGCTCCCGGCCTGGTGGAACGGGGTTTTGAAATACACACTTTTGATGCACCCGCCCATGGCGATTCTACGGGTAACCGCACGGATATGCCCCAGTTTGCCAGACTGATCCAGCTTATTTTGGAAAAGGAAGGGCCCTTCCATGGGGTCATTGCTCACTCCCTGAGTTGTGCCGCTACCGCCTATGCTATCGGTTTACTCAACCCGGATTTACCTTTGAACCGCCTGGCAATGATGGGGGCTCCCGAAAATATCGAACGAATCATCGATGATGCCATACGTATGATCGGCCTGCCACAATCGATAGCCCGGCGTTTTATCGCCAGGATTGAAGACATGGTAGGTCATCCGCTAAAGGAAGGCAATGTAAGCCGTACGGCCCGAATCGCCCGGGTTGAAAAGATACTTTTTGTTCACGACCGAGAGGATCCGATATCCCCTTTCGAAGAAGCGCTGGATAACTTAAAAGGGTTACCCAATGCCCGGCTTCTGGTCACGCATGGACTGGGGCACCACCGGGCGCTCAAAGATCCGGTGATCGAAGCGCGCGTGAGATCATTCATCGCCGAGGAGGTTTAAACGAAGCGTACTATGTCGAATGCTATGCTTTTCCATACCCACTTATTTTTAACGCTTTACATGTTGGGAATTATCTGGCTGATCCAGATTGTGCATTATCCGTTAATGGGGAAAGTCGGACCCGAATATTTCGTCGACTATGAGCGTACCCACACTCAATTGATGACTTGGGTGGTGGGCCCGCAAATGATAGCGGAGTTCTTCACCGGTGTTTTGCTGGTAGCAACAGCTACCCAAAACCGGTCTCTATGGATCCTTAATCTGGCTTTAATCCTGCTGATTTGGGGGTCGACCTTTTTTATTCAGGTGCCCCTCCACAATAAGCTCAGTATGGGGTTTGAACCCGGTTGGCACCGGCAGTTGGTTCAGACCAATTGGATTCGCACCCTGGCCTGGACCATCCGCGCACTCCTTTTGTTGGAAATTATTCGCTAGCCTTCGGAGCTCTTGAGCAGAGCCTCCAGCACTCCTTCGGTACTGCGAAGCTTATGCCGGCAGTACTGGATGAGTTCCTGTGCCCGTTTGGCCTTGGCCTGCAATTCGTCCATATTAAGGGCACCCTGGCGCATGTCTTCCAGGATGGTGTTGAGTTCTTCCAAAGCCGCTTCGTAAGTCAGTTCCGAGGACATAATCGAGGTTTTAATCTTTGTCAATGACCCGCGCCCGGAAGGCGCCGTCTGGGAGGTGTGTAATTAGAGTGTCATGGGGTTCAACGTCCAGGAGCGAACGCACTGGTCGGCCAGCTTTTTCGCAACGTGCGTAGCCCCGGGCCAAGACCGATTCGGGCCGTAACAACTGCAAAGCCTGCTCGAACTGATCGAGCCGGGCGGTTCGCTGTTGGATGATTTGCCGCACGAGATCCGTCGCCTGCGTTTCGTATTGCGAGAGGCGTTCCTTGGCTCGTTGAAGGCATTGTTCGGTTTGCCATGGTAGGCGCTCCTGCCGGGTCTCCAATATCCGGCTTTCGTTTTGGAGTTGTTGCTGAGCGGACAGGTAAATCTGTCGCCCGTAATCGAGCAAACGGGCTTCGTACTGCAGCTGGCGGTTGATAATAAAGTCGGCAACTGCCGTGGGCGTTTTTAAGGGCTGATGGACTACTTGGTCGATCACCGTCGTGTCGACTTCGTGTCCGATTCCGCTCATTACCGGCAGCCCGCACCCCGCAATGGCTTTAGCAATGGAGTAATTATCGAAGGCAGCCAGGTCGAGCCGGGCCCCACCCCCGCGAATGATGGCAATGGCATCATATTCAGCAGGCGGGATAGCTTCTAACTGAGCGACCACTTCCTTTTCAACAGCTTCGCCCTGCATAGCTGCCGGAAACAGACGGCTGTAGAAAGCATAACCGTAGGGGTTTTGCTGCAGCCCGGCCTGAAAATCGGCATAACCAGCAGCGTTTTCCGAACTGATTACTGCAATCCGCTGGATAGCAGAAGGTAATGGGATTCGCCGGTTTTTTTCGGTAAGCCCTTCGGCAACCAGGCGTTCTAGAATGCGTCGACGGCGCTGTTCGAATTCGCCCAACGTATATTCCGGATCTAGATCTTCGATGTGCAGCCGCAATCCGTATCGCTCGTGAAAAACGACCCTCACTGACAACTGTACCGCCATGCCGGACTGTAGTAAAGCATCCGTCTCCTTGCCCATCTGGCGCCGCAAGCGCCGGTAAGTGCGTTTCCAAATTACCGCCTCGCTCTGGGCCAAGATATTTTCCCCGGTCGGATCTTTTTGTACCAGGCTCAGAAAATAGTGGCCGCGTGAGTGACTAAGCTGGGCAATCTCGCAGTGAACCCATACCGGGTCGGCGAAGTTGAGTGCGAAAATGCGGCGAATGAATTCGTTGAGTTCAAAAAGACTATATCTTTCCATGTCAGAAATCAGCTTGGCTTATAAAGATAATCAGGAATCCGGGGCAACTGTACCTGGGAAATTCCCTAATTTTATTTTTCTCTCTAACCCACAAAAAAAACGAACGTATGAGAAACACCTGGTGCGTCATGCTAGTGGTATTTTTATGCTTACCCTCCTGGCTGCTCTCCCAAGCAATCGACGAGGATTATATCCGTGCCCATTACGATAAAAAGGAATATCGCATACCGATGCGGGACGGCGTAGCGCTGTTTACGGCGGTTTATACCCCCAAAGATATCGGTCCGGACAATCAGTATCCCATCATCATGAACCGCACTCCATATAGCTGTGCGCCTTACGGAGCCGAAGCGTTTCCGAATAGTCTCTTCAATAAGTATCTGGTTCAGGACGGCTATATTTTTGTCAAGCAAGACGTGCGCGGCCGTTGGATGTCGGAAGGTGACTACGACAATATGCGCCCCCATATCCCGAATAAAAAAGATAAACAAGCGATTGATGAAAGCTCGGATACTTACGACACCATCGATTGGTTGTTAAAAAATATTCCCAATAACAACGGCCGGGTCGGTATTTGGGGCATTTCCTATCCGGGGTTTTACGCGATTGCTGGCTCGGTGGATGCTCATCCGGCACTGATTGCCTCTTCGCCCCAGGCGCCAATCGGCGATTTCTACTTTGACGACTTTCACCATAACGGTGCCTATATCCTGGCCTACTGGCGTATAACCTCCGTTTTCGGCTACCAAACCCAGCCTACCACAGAGCGTTGGTATGAACTGCCCGATATGGGCACCGTCGACCAATACCAGTTCTTTCTGGATGCCGGCCCGTTGAAAAACCTGGATAAATATTACACTGATAACTTTTTCTATCAACAGCTCAAGGAGCACCCCGATTACGATGAATTTTGGCAAAAGCGCGGCATCGTACAGCACCTCAAGCAGGGAATTACGCCCAACCTGATGGTCGTGGGGGGGTGGTTTGATGCAGAGGACCTGTACGGGCCGCTGAACATATACAAAACGGTTGAGAAAAATAATCCCGACACCTACAACACCATCGTGATGGGGCCCTGGAGTCACGGCGACTGGTACCGCGACCGCGGTCGGCAGGCGGTGGGTAATGTGTTTTTCGGAGCGGATATCTCTGCATGGTATCAATACAATCTGGAAAAACCCTTCTTCCAGCATTGGCTGAAGGGTGACCTCGACCAAGAGCCTGATTTGCCGGAGGCTTGCATGTTCGATACGGGAGCCAAAAAATGGACGGCCTTTTCGAGTTGGCCACCGGCTAATGTCCGGCAGGCAAAATGGCACCTGCGTGCCGGTCAACGGTTTTCACTCCAGGGGCCTGAGCCAGCAGAGCAGGAAAAGACCAGCTTCATCAGCGACCCCAACAAACCGGTGCCGTACACAGAAGACATCAAAGTGGTCTTTACCCCCCGCAAGTACATGACCGACGATCAGCGGTTCGCCGCCCGCCGGCCCGATGTACTGATATTTGAAACCGAACCGCTGGAAGAAGACCTGACCCTGGCCGGTCCGATTACGGCAAAGTTACAGGTCTCGACTACCGGTGCGGCAGCCGATTGGGTCGTTAAGCTAATCGACGTCTTTCCGCCCGATCACCCCGATTACGAAGAAACCCAGGATCACCTGCGCATGGGCAATTACCATATGATGGTGCGCAGCGAAGCGATCCGGGGCCGTTACCGGAATAGCTTTTCCGATCCGGCGCCTTTTGTACCCGATCAGGTGACGGAGGTCCCGGTTCAGCTACAGGATGTTTACCACACCTTTAAAAAGGGCCATAAGATACAGATTCAGGTGCAAAGCACCTGGTTCCCCTTAATCGACCGCAATCCGCAGACTTATGTCGAGAATATCTTTGAGGCCGATGCCGCAGACTTCCAGGTGCAGACCCACCGGGTTTACCATAGCCCGGAACATGCATCGGTAATCGAAATGACAGTCATCGAGTAGGAATCAAAACGGATAGCCGAAGGCCAGGCTGAAATTGGCATCGCTGAACCCAACATTATCCAACACCCAGCGCTCGCCCTCAGGACGGGCGGGGTCATTGATCGGAAAGGCCAGGTCTAGACGCAGGACTAAGTAGCCGAAATTGAGCCGTACACCGGCCCCGGTGCCGGCTGCCAGCTGCTGGTAAAACTTATTAAACCTAAAAGTTCCGGGTACGTCATTATCCTGGTCGCCACGTGGGTATAACCATACGTTGCCCGCATCAACAAAAGCGGCCAGTTCGAATAACTGGGTCAGGCGGTAGCGGTATTCGAAACTGGCTTCGATATGGATGTCGCCCTTACCGCGTAAGACGTCGACCTGGCTTTCGTCTCGTCCAGTCACCCCCGGTCCTACGTCCAGCGGGCGAAAGGCGCGTACACTGTTGGGGCCACCCACCGAATACAGATCGGCAAAGGGTACGAAAACACCGTCGGATCCGAGCGGGTAGGTGATATCTACAACCTGACGAAAGGCGAGGGTATGTTTATCCGTATCGCCCGGCCGAAGAAAATAGCGAAAGTCGTTCTCGCCCCGTACATAATAGTTATTGAAGAACTCGATAACCTGATCATCGGTATTGTCGGGTAAAACCCGATTGACCACCGGTGAAATACGGCCGCGGTAGAAATAGTTATGTACTTTCTTTCGCTTTAACCGGCTGTCGTAAATGAAGGTGTATTCCGGTCGGTAAAGGACCATATCCTCAAGATAAAAGAGTGATTCCAAGTCTCCGGAAAAGGCGCTGGCCAGCTGAAAGAGCGTCTTTAGGTCATTCGTTTCGAAAGAGACCGGCTGGTATTCGAATACCAGCGGATTTAATTCGTTCACAATGGTTTTTTGGCGTTGCCAACGGTAACCAAATGAAAACCGGAAGGTATTGAAGGCAATGAATGGTGAGAAGGTACTGTCCCGTGCCAGGCCTTCCTGAAGTTCAGTGAGCTGGAAGAATTGAATCAGGACTTGCAAAGTAGGGTCATCGAGACTGTTGCGAAAGCGCTCCCGCTCGTATTCTAGTCGCCAGTTGGTCTCGGCGCGCAAAAGATTGCCCCGTTTGCGTTTTTCTGCGAATGGGATGAAAATCCTTGGACGGGTTACTTCCACTCCCCCTTTGATTTCTTCAAAATAGTTTTGGGTGTTTACCGCACCGGCCAACGGAAAGTTGAAGTTGCCCCGTCCGTAAATGCGCATCTTTTCGGACCCTCGAAATGTGTTGCGATTGGTATAGGTTAATGTCACCTCCGGACCAAGGTAATTGGACGATGCCCAGGAGATACCGGCCGTTCCTTCAATTGAATGCTTGGTGCTTTCACTGAGGTAGACCTGCATGATCAGCTTTTCGGGATGGTCGGGCGGGGCGTCATAAGTAATATTGACGAACCGGTAAGCGCTGAGGTTAGAGAGCCGGCCGAGGGTGTTGCGGTGCCGAGTCGGGCTGTAGCGGTCGCCGATGTCGACCAGAATACTGTTGACAATCACCTTGGGGTTTACGGGCAGTTGGTTGTACTTAAATACAATGTCCTGGAACACGATGGTGTCCTTGCGGCCAGTTTGGGTGTATTTGAAATCCGGAAATACGATGATGGAGTCGATTACGGCCGGCTGCAGGAATTGAGGTTCGACCTCCTCCTTGATCTCCATGCGCAGTAGAATCTGGCGCTCTCCGAACATGGTGTCGGCTACAAACTGTAGATAATCCGGCTGAAAATAGTAGAAGCCTTCTTCCCGCAGGTGTGTAGAGATGCGTTCGCGTTCTTGCTTCAAGACTTCCAGTTGATAGGTCTTCCCGGTCGTAAATTGTTCGGAATAGGCATAATCGCGCATCGCTGCCTGCACAAACTGATTATCGAGGGCAATCTGAATGCTGTCGATGCGGTAAGGGGGTAGAACGCGGGCTTCATAGTTAACTTTAGCTTTTTTACCGGTGGTATCCAGCACCGGTTTCACTTCCGGGTAAAAGAAACCTTTATTAAACAGCTGGTTTTCCATGTTCACTGCAATCTGGCGGGTGGCATCGGGGTCGTACAGCTTAGGGGCCTCACCGATCGTGTTCTGAATCCAGTTGCCCAGGTTTTTCTTGCCGCTTTTTTGGCCGAATGAATTATATACCCAAAGCCTTATCGGCATGCCCAAAATTTTCCGGTTGGTGCGCTGTTTAATTTCACGGGCAAGTTGGGATTGCAAGTTTTTGGTTTTTAGGGTCGAATCGGGGGTGTTTACGGTAACTTCGGCGCCGGTGTATAAATACTCCCCTTCCGGCACCGTGCGGGTGGTGGAGCAGCTTGCTGCGAGCGCAAGAATCAAAAGCAGCAATAGATTTCTCATTGATCCTTACCCTTTTTCTTTCCGAAAAACCGGAAATTATCGAAATTCTTAGAAAAAACAATCGCGCCTCCCACCCTTACGACGTCACCGCCGAGGGCGTCATCGATATCCTGCTGATTGTAGACCTTGACCCTCACCTGCCCTTCCGGAGTCAGGAGATATTCAACCGTCACATTGTCCAGGTAGGCTTGTGAAGTGGCTTGCTCTTCGTTATCGTTGGTATCCCCACTTGCTACCCCATCGATCGATACCAGCAAGCGGTCGTTGAGGAAGGATTTTTTTAGCGAAACCCGGAAATCCGCATCCTCTAAGAAGTTGTTGCTATTGCTGGTGTTTTCAATGCCGAAGTCAATATCAACAAAATTTATATAGCGGTCAGCCAGGTCGTTAAGTTGATTGCCGATAAAGTCGTTGAGGTTATCGGAAACCGTGGCATTAAGGCCACCGGTACCCGCTACTTCCTGGGATAAAAATCCATTGAACAGGATCAAGCTAAACGCTTGGGTATTGGACTGGGAAGCGTCGGTACTCAGGTTGGATAACGCATTGTCGACTTCCGGTAGTGTAGGATTACTGGATATATCCGGGTATAAAATGTCTGTGTTAATCTCGGTTTCTTCTAAACTACCGCTTACGTTGACGTCGGCATAAAAGGTCACGCGTCTTTTGTAAGTTGAGGCTTCTTCCTCCGTAATGCGGGAGGCGACCAGGGGAAAAGGCGAGGCTTTTGTTTCGTAGCGCGCACTTACATTGAGATCGGGGTTATAGGGATTACCTACCCAGTTTAAAAAACCACCCTCTACCACTTTGAATTCCCGTTTAATAAATTCGTTATAGCTGAATTGATAGCGACCCTCGACCAACTCTAATCGTCCCGTCAGCTCAATATTACCGGAGGGGAAAAGGCGAACAGCTAAGTTGCCTTTGGCTTTGCCCTTGAAGTTGTCGCCGGTCAACTCATTGGTGATAACCTTTACTTTTAAGAAGTCGTTGATCTCCGCATTGACCAGAACGTCGACTTCGTAACCCGAGGAGGAGGCCTGCTGTAGCCGCTTGGCATCCGGCAAAAACGGAAGTGCGTCTTCTTTCTCCTGGAGGGGAGCCAGAAATTCGACGATCCCTTCGCCGCGATTACTGGCTCGCAAGTCTCCGTAACTATAAACATACGTCAGGTCGGATCCCGGGCGGGGCGCCGCCGTCAGCCGGACCACTGGGGCGTTTAACGTCCCCCGGAGCGAACCGGAGCCGTTGGCGATCAGAGTGCCGTAGTAAAGCTCATTGTCTGCGGCTCGGGTATTGAGCAGCAAAAAGTTCTGGACATTAAATTTTAGATCGAAGCCCGGATCGATCGGGTCGTCGAGGTTGACCAACCCGTTGATAGTGGCCGGTTGTCCCAACGTGTCGCGCATGACGAAATCATCAAACTGGATACCTTGACGGGTGAAAGCGATTTCTTCTCGTTCTACGCTAAACAGACTGTTCAGCAGCGTGAGCCGGAATGTAGAGTTTAACAGGCTTAGGGAACCTCGGACTTTGGGCTGCCCGGCATCGCCGCTTACGTTCAGTTCGCCCTGTAATTGTCCGGTCAGATCGCGGACGTAAGCTTCGGCCAGAGGGGCCACAGTTGTTAGGTCGAAATTATTACACTTCAGGGAGCCGCTGATCGGATTATCCGCCTGATTACCGCGGTACTCGCCGGTCAGCTTAAGGTCATTATTCCCGCCGCGAAGACCGACTCCAAAGGCATATTGATTGACCTGTGGATTTTCCAGATTGGCGGTCAGGTCACCGACTAGATTATTCAGTACGTGGAAAGAGTCTACGAAAATATTGCCGTCGAAGGTAGGCTGACCGAAAGGCTCTTTGACGTGAAGGACGCCGGCCATTCTACCGTCGAAATAATCGGCATCCATTTTAATGATATTGGAAATCGTTTGCAGGCGAAAATTTCCGAAGGCAAGGCGCAGGTCATTTGCAAGTGTATCCGAAATGAGTTGGATGAACTGCTCGTTCCGCTGTAGCTTCCAATCGGAGGACGCAATTTTTTTGGGTAAGATCTTGATTTCATTAAATACGTCAATCTTCCACTGGTCATAGTTGATGAGTAGATCGGGTTGTAATTTAAAGCTCAGGCTGCGGCCATCATTGAGCAGAAAGAACTCGATGTTAAACCGGTCCTGACCGGTCGTATCGACCTGGGTAAGTGCACTTTCCAATAATCCGCCTACCAAATCACCTTTGAGCGTCAGATTGGGAATCTGAATGGCAGCATTCGGAAAAACGTTTTTGATACTTGCTTCGTAGGCAAGATCTTCATTCCGCGAATTGACCTGAGTTGCAATCTCCTCAAACCGGATATCATTGTAGATCAGACCATTGATTTCCGAATAGGCCTGGAGGGTGCGTTGGTCGCCGTCGAAGTTTCCATTAAGGAAAATCGGCGTAGCTAATTCCGAAAGACCGGGTATCAGGCCGGACTCCAGGATCTCGGTCTCAAAAAGTTCGGCGTAAAAAGAAAAGTAATTGTCCTTAAAAGTTACGGCGGCTTTAGCTGGAACTCCGGACTTTTCAGTGCGGAAAGGTGCAGCAAGCTGCTCGCGTAGCAAACCAAGGATTTCCGGGTAAAAGAATTTGCCCGATAACAAAAAGGCAAACCAATCAGAATTGGCACTTACGCGGTTGTTGCCTGCCAAAAATTCCGCTTCCAGATCGATGCTGTCTATTTGTTGGTAGGTGCTGTCGTAGAGGAACTCCAGCTTGTCGAAAAAGACACTGGCTTCCAGGTCGTTCAGGTCGAGCCCCCGGTTTTTTACGGTCAGCGAATCTATGCCGATTCGAAAAGGCTTGGTGGTCAACGCTAGGCTTTCAAAGTCAAGCAGCTTGAGGCCTAAATCCAACGCCAGGGTTTCCTTGCCGGTGCTCAGATCTCCGGCTGTTTGGAAGATCATGTCGTACCCGGGTTCATTTACCTGTGCATTGGCTCGAAATTGTCGCTGAACCAACTTTCCATCCATCTGGAATCCTTGCTGCCATTGCAAAATATTGGATTGCGGCATCAGGTTCAGGGAAAGATCAGCTTGTAAATTACTATCGATATTGGTTCCTGTCCCGTCGATCGCCAGTGTTAGGCGGAATGGGCTCAGGGGGTTTGCCAGCAGGGTATCGATCTGCCGGAGGTCCAGGACTTCCTGCAACCGCAGGCTGTCGATGACCAGTTGCCCTTGGTAACGTTCGCCTGCCAGGCCAATCTCCGTCTGGATGATGCCGGCATTCGTCTCCAGGATCAGATTGGTGGAAAGGTCGTCGAGGCTTCCGGCTAATTTCCCTGTTGCGCTCGTAATGCGCGGCAGGCTTACGCCACCGGGCATGGTATCGAGGGGTAAGTAGGCCAACAGCTCCTTTTCAGTCACGTGCAAATCGTCTAACTCCAGGTCGAACAAGAGGCTGTCGGGTTGTTGGTACTGCTCAATCGCCCCCCGGACGGACAGCTTGCTATTCGATTCGGGCCGGTAGGCATTAAGTAACAGATCAAGGTCCAGTCGACGCATATTTCCGCTTACCGCACCCTGTAGATTGCTCGCAGTTGGCAGCTCCATATATTCCGGCAAAGTTCCAGGCGGCAATGCATTGATTAGGGTGCCACGGGTGGTAAAAAGGGTGTCGATCCGGGCTTCGAAAGCCAGTTGATCCGGGTCGGTGGTATTGGTGATTACGGCATTAGTAGTCAAAAGTGTCGACAGGACCTCTCCCGGATATTGCGCTTGCGCCTTGAGTTCTACATTGAGGCTGTCGAGGGTGCCGATGAAGGCTCCGCTGGCCGACAGGGTTTCGGGTATCTGAGTAGCCATTATACCACTACTCTCCGGCAATACCGACGCCACGAGGTCACGCGTGAGGTAAAGTTTGCCGAGCTGCACGTCCATTGCAAGTCGATCAGTATGCAGCAATTCGCGGAAGGTGCCCGATAGCCACACCTGATTCGGCCCCTCCCGCACCATTAAGCTCGGAACCTGCAGATTGGCCAGCGTACCGTCAACCCGGCCCTGCAATTGCCAGTCTTTTTCAGTCAGTGCAGCCAGGTAAGGATTTTCCGCTAGCAAAGGGGCAAAGCATAACAAGTCATCAAGCCGTAGTGGATTACTGGCGATTGCCACCCGCAATTCCGTGGCGTCTAGCGGCGCATCACTGCTGAGGAAGGGCAGGCCAACAAAGGCCTCTGGTACATCTAGCCGGGCATTGGGGGTAAGCAGTTGTGCGCTGAACAGCTCGATGGTGTCGAAGCGATAATCGACCTGGCCGTGAAAATTTTTCAGTTGAGCTCCGCAACGTTCGTTAGCCGCAAGCCGGTGTACATTGGCCTGGATATCGAGATTGTCGTAGGTGAAGTCGGCTATGGCCGTGTGGATATCGCTGAGCAAGATGTGATTGGGGTCAAAAGCCGTCTCCTGCACCGGTTGGTCCGGTAGATCGTAGCCAAAACGACCCCGATCGATCGCAAAAGTATCGGCGACGATACCCAGGGAATCTCCTGTCATTTGGAAATCAAATGACTGGGTCAGCAAATGGGGAACCTCAGCTGCCAGGATTGAGCCCGACATGGCCATGTGGTAGCTGATGTTGTCGAATTGCACGTAGCTCGCTCCAAGATGGAGGGTTAGCTGGCTTTGATCTGCAGCTAAAGTGTCGGTATCGATTTTTCTGGTTGTATCCGGCGGGATGGGCGGTAGGTTGAGGTCGATATCAACATCGCTCAAATACCATTCATCGAACAAAAACACGAGCGCTTCGAGGTCAATCCGGTCGGCATCTAATTCGAGATTACCGATGCGTGCAGCCATTCTGAGGGTAGTCATGTCGATGCTGGCCGATATCGTCTGGAGCTTGATTTGGGTATCGGGGAAAGCAACCGTCCAGGCGCTGCTGCCCTGACTGGGTGGTCTTGGGTTTTCCGGTGGCGGAGCGACCCGGTTTAATACTTCTTCAAAGTTGAAGGTGCCCGTGGAATCCTGTTTTAATTCGGTGTGTACCCCCTGTAAATTTACCCGCTTAACGTCGAATGCCCGTTGCCAGATGCGGGCCAGGCTGAAGTGGACATCAGCGACATTGGCCGACAGCAAGGTATCGCGGTCCAGATCTTCAATGTAAACATCGGTAAGGCGAAGGGAGCGTGTAATACGCAACTGAATGGAACCGATGCGACAGGCCGTTCCGGTCTTCTGAGCGACGTAGGTAGTGACTCGGTCAATAAGATAGTTTTGGACCGCTGGCAGGTTTATGGCTATTCCCAGCAAAAGAATTAACCCGAACAGGAAGAGGAATATCCAAAATATCCATCGTAGCGGGCCGCGTTTTCGGTCCGATGACATGCGCAGCGCGATTTACATTTTTGCGAATAAATTATAAAAACCATGCGACAATGCCGCATGCTCTCAAGTGCGATCAGTATCCTAACGACAGGAATGAAATTAGGTTGTTCTAAGACTTTGAGGGCAAAACCAGGACAGGTTAGGACAAATTTTTTGCTTATCCGTTTAAAAATTAAAAAATGGATGTTACATTTGTATTGTAACAATGTGAAAACGTATTCGGGCCGCTTATTTCTTCCCAGCCGATTATAACATAAGCGCTCCTCCATTCGGGTCATTCCATACCACTGCCGGGCGCTTCCAATAAGAGTTTTGCACCGCAAAAAAGGAATTTCGAAAATTCTGTTGAGTCCTCCTCACCAGCTGGTTTTCATTAGGGGTTTACCAGCTAATTGTGTTTGATTCCTTCTGTAACTCTGCAGATTTTCGTTCCTTTTTTCTGGTAACAGCAGGCGCGGTAGCGCCTGCTGTCTTGACTTTTCTCAAAAGCTGAGGAGCATGGGTTTAACTATATCAGGAGTTTGGAGAGGAGCGTCGTCGGCGTGCTTCCTAAAATATAGAGGACCCAGGATAACACGTGTGCCCGGGTCTTTCTTTACTACCAATTATATGGTAACCAGTTATTTTTCTACGCTTACGGTCTGCCGGGTGATAGTAACAATGCCCGTAAAGATGTTGATTAGAACGTCTAGCGGTGCGAACTCAGTAGTTACCTTGTAGTCATCAGCTCCCTGAGCCATGGCTTTTGAATCCACTTCGTTCAATGGGACCAGGCCAAACAGAATAAACCAAGCAGACTCTTGGGTTTTGGCGCCGCCTTGCGGACCGTTGCCGACCTCGTGCTCCAGGGTGTAACAAGAGCTTAGCATAGCGATGAGCGACAGTGCAATGAAAAGGTTTTTTACGAAGGATTTCATAAATTATCAATTTAAGGGTTTAATATTTTTGTAAGGATCCGATGGAAGATTCGATCATTTTGGCTCGAGTAGTGTCGTAGTAGGTCCGGGGTACGGAATAATCGAGTTCGATGTATTCCTTGCTGCGGATGGGGTTGAGCAGCAACCGGAAGGTGACCTGCTGTGCGCTTTGCATGATAAATTGGTCGACTATAAACTTGTCATGTTGAAAACGGGCATGCTGAATAGTATCCCAAATCTGAAATTTATTGTAACCAGGGTTCGGGTTGGCACGCAATTTGGCAAGTATCTCTTGGTCGAGATTCTCTACCCGGCCGATAATGAGCGCTTCATTAGTATTGGGATCGCGAAAGAGGTTGGAAAAAGCAAAATCGTAGGGAACCACACCACTTATCGAGCGGCTGTAGTGATCTTTGTGGGGGATGTTTAGGCGGTTCCAGCCTTTGGGCGGCTGCAAGGAAATGCCGCATAGGGTATCGTTATATCGCGGACCCACTAGGGCAGGGTTCACGGTGAACTTGACTTCTTGATTGCCTGCGGTTGCAAAACCCGAGTTGTCATTTTGGCAATTCGGGAATAAAAAAAAGCAAAGTAGCAACAACAGATAGCGCATGCGTTCATGAATTTATACTTTGTCAAGATAGGGCAAACTGCGTAATTCCGACGTAATTTTCCGGGCAATATCAGATGTGAATTGAAAATATTCAGTGTGTTTTTCCCAAATAAACCGTTGGTCTCGGTATTGAAATTTTAGAAACCCCTCTAAACAGGCCATTCCCGGGCTAAAAAATAAAACGTTACGACGTCGGCCTTCAATGGAGTGCAGATCGCGATCTATTTCCTGCATTCTTTGCTTCGGCGGCCGGGAGGTAATGCCCACTTTGTAGATGATCTGCCCGGGCAAGTCGATCTCCAGGAAATACAAAGAAAATTGGGAGTAAATCCGGGCTTCCGTTTTGAATTGTCTTTGTGCACGTTGAAGATCTAAGGCTTTCTGCCGCAGGTTTTCCAAAGCATACCCGGCTTGAAGAGCATCCACTAAGGGAGCAGCAAGATAGTTGCTTTAGTCCTGTGGGAGCTGAGCAGCATCCAGTTTTTCCAAGGGAATCCACTTCGGACCGCGGCGCCCGAGGCGGTAATAGGCCGCCGTCTGGGTAGACCGGAAACTTTCTAGGGCCGGCACCGACCTGCGCTGGCCCCGGATCAATAGGTCCAACTCGGCACTTAGGTGACGACCCAATGGCCCCTGGGCAGCAAGCCAGTCGGCAGCCCATTGGAGTTTGCGCTTGGCGGAAATTGCCCTGTCAGACAATTGGTGGAGGTTTCGTTCGTAGTTCTTTTGCCTTTCCGCTAACAATTCCTGGAATTCTTCGTAGTAGGCGGTAATGGAAATTGCAGGATAGCCGCTGGCGGGAGGTTGTAACCATGGGAAGGTCGATTGTTGTTGGCAGGACTTGGTTGCATGGGCGAAATGGTGTTCCAGTTGCAGGCCCTTACGCGCTACCAGTTGATCTGCACAATAAGGGCAGCGCAAGTTGGTTTTGCCCCGGTCTGCCTCACTGATGTGCCATGCATCCCCGGATGGTCCAATCCCGTATGTAAGATATGGAACGTGCATACAAGTGTAACATAAGCAAAAATCAAAAGGCTGGCCGGATGTTAAGTTTCAAAATCCCTGTACCTTTACCTACAGACCGGAAAAGGACAAAGATGAAGTTAGCGGCTATCGATATCGGCTCCAATGCTATCCGGTTACAGGTAGTACGGGTCATACGGGACGAACAAAATATTGCTTTTAAAAAACTGGAGTATATCCGCTTTCCCTTGCGCCTGGGCGACGAGGTATTCCACAATGGAGAGATCCTATCTGAAACCGCCAAGAAATTCGAAAAACTGATGCGGACCTTCAAGCTGCTGATCGACCTGTACGAAGTCGACGGGTACATTGCAACGGCCACTTCCGCAATGCGTGAGGCGGATAACGGCCGCAAAATCGTGCAGCGTATCGCTACTTATTTTGACCTTAAAATCGATGTGATTGACGGGCGTAAAGAAGCCCAGTATATCAATAAAGCCATCTTGCCTTATCTGGGAGATCACCGGTATGTACACATCGACGTCGGTGGCGGCAGTACCGAAATCAATTTGTATGAAGGCCGGAAATGGATCGACAGCGAATCCTTCCGGATGGGGTCGGTGCGCCGGCTGAGCCCCGAGGCCCGGAAAGTGGTCTTCGAAGAAATAGGCAATTGGTTTCGTACCCGGCTGGCCGACTGGAAACAGCCGATCGTAGCTGTGGGTACCGGCGGAAATATCAACAAGCTGTATAAATTATCCAACCAATCGTATAAAGGAAGTATCACCCTTACGGAATTAAAAGCCCTGCGCGCTTACGTTGCGGAGTTCACCTACGAGCAGCGGATCAACCTGCTGAAAATGAATCCCGACCGGGCCGACGTCATCCTGCCTGCCGCCGAGATTTATATTGAGGTGATGCACCGCGTGCAAGCCGACCGCGTAATGGTGCCCGGGATCGGTCTTAAAGACGGATTGCTTTACCACCTTTACGAGCAATTGGAAAAAGGCGAAATCACCGACGTTCAGTTTTTGGATCAATTCTGATCAATGAAGCGAGAGCCCCGGCCTCGCAGCCGTCTCCTGTCCCCTTTTGAGGACCAGCAACAAAGAAAAATATGGAATAATTTGCGTTTAATAAATAAACGTTGTTTATTTGCAGTGTACAAAACCTCTGATTATGCCCACAAAAAACAGAAGAGACCGGGAAAAAGAAGCTTTGCGGACACTCATATTGGAATCGGCCAGTTCCTTGTTTCAGGAAGTGGGGTACGAGGGGACGACCTTGCGCAAAATCGCCAAACGTATCGAGTACAATCCGGCTACCATTTACTCCTATTTCAAGAGTAAGGAAGAAATTTTTTATGCTTTGCAAAAGCAGGCTTTCCAGGGGTTTTATCAGGCTTTACAAACCGTAGGTAAAGAACCCGACCCCGGGAAAAGATTGACGAGTATGGGGCGCGCATACATCAAGTTTGCACTGGATAATCCGCAGGCCTACGATTTGATGTTCGTCATGCAGGAGCCGATGCAAGCCCTTGGCGACGAGGAAGGCTGGGTCCTGGGTGAAAAGAATTTCCACCTGCTGCACGATACCGTAGTGGAATGCATCGCCGCAGGCCTGCTTTCGCCGGAAGATTCCGAGTCCTTGGCCATGATGATCTGGGCTATGATGCACGGGCTGGTGTCGCTCTACATACGCGATCGCTGCGTCATGTTCGAGGAGCACGAACAGGATTTCATTCTGCGCAACGCCTTTACCATTTTCGACCGTATCCTTTTGAAAAAATACCCCAACCCTTAGGGGGTAAAATTTTTTATCCTAAATTAAACAATGTTTAAAAAATAAACGATGAATGCAAAACACTTGCCTTTTATGATCCTGCTGCTCGTCTTTCAGGGTAACGGGCGGGTACTGAAGGGCCAAACTAGTGCCTTGGACGAATACATTGCAATGGGATTGGAGCGCAACCTCGACATTCGCCAGCAACAAATTGCCTTGGAAAAAAGGCAGGTAGGGGTGGATCGGGCCCGCGCCAATTATTGGCCCGACATCGATTTTGCAGCAAGCTACACCCTAGCACAGGGCGGTAGGCGCATCGATATCCCAGTGGGAGACTTACTCAATCCCGCTTACAGCGCCCTGAACGGGTTGGTAGAGGGAAGTCCCTTTCCAGAAAGACTGGAAAACGTAGAAGAACAATTTTTGCCTAACGACTTTCACGATACTCGCATCCGGGTGCGACAACCGCTGTTTAACACGGGTATTCATTACGGCGCTCAGATCGCCGAGCGGGAAGTAGGAGTCCAGGTAGCTCAATTGGCAACCAAGCGGGCAGATATCGTGCGCGATATCACGACGGCTTATTATCAATACCTGCAGTCGCGTGAGCTCATCGCTATCTACGATACTTCGCGGGTGCTATTAGAGGAACTACTTCGGTTTAACCAAAAGATGGTGCGCTACAACAAGATTACGCGCGATGCGGTGGCGACGGTTGAATCCGAATTGGCGGACCTGGCCAGCGATCGCTCCGAGGCGGTTCGCCAGTACGAACGGGTAAAAGCATATTTCAACCATTTGCTTTACCGCCCGCTGGATGAAGCCATAAAAACAGACTCCATTGCTGCCCCACCGCCTGCCGAAAACGTCTCTCTGGAAATGCTAAAAGCACAGGCCGGCCAGCAACGCTCCGAATTGGATCAGCTGCAACAGGCGGTGACCATCAGTGAGCTCGTGGTGCAGCTACGCGAAAAGGATCGCTTACCCCAGTTGGGCATGGAGTTACAAGCGGGCTTCCAGGGGTTCAGTTACACCTTCGATAACCGGCAATCTTATTTCTTGCTGGGCTTTTCCCTAGAGTGGGACATATTTGGGGGGAACCGCAAGCAATACCGTATTCAGGAAGCTCAACTTGAGCGTATCCGTACGCAACAACACCTCGAGCAGGTGCGGCAGCAGGTCGAACTGCAGGTCGTCCAGGCTTATTATGATTGGCAGGCCAGTAAAGCCCAGTACCACGCTCGGCAGGAGGCCCGCAAAAGTGCAGCGGAGAGCTTCCGGATCATCCGTAAACAGTACGGGCAAGAACAAGTCCTATTGGTTGAATTGCTCGATGCCCGTACCCGTTTCACCAACGCCCAGATTCAGCAGACCATAGCTGCCTGCCAAATGCAAATTAAGCATGCCGAACTGCTGCGGGCGGTCCAACAATCACCCTCATTTTAAAAAATAGCCATGAAAAAAGTATTTGCCATCCTTGCTCTCACCACTTTATTCTTGGCGGCCTGCAAACGGGATTACACCGAGTCGGCACGGCGCGACGCCGAAGCTGACAGCGCTACTCCGGTTAAGGTCGCCCGACTGGAAACAACAACTACCCCCATTCCCATCGAAGCGGGAGGTGTTTTGTCGAACAAGCAGGAAATCAATCTCTCCTTCAAAGTCGGCGGATTTATCGACCGGTTGTATGTTGACGAAGGACAACGCGTGCGTCGGGGCCGCCTGCTGGCTCAAATCAACCCTACTGAAATCAACGCCCAGGTTTTGAAAGCGCGCCAGCAAGTCGACAAACTGAGTCGCGATCTGGAGCGCATAAAGAAGCTCTACGCTGATACCGCTGCAACTCTGGAGCAATTACAGGACTTGACGACAGCCTTTGAAGTAGCCCGTGCTGACCTGGAAATCGCCACCTACAATCAGCAGTACTCCAAGATCATTGCTCCCAGCAGCGGACGCATCCTGCGCCGTTTTGCCGAGACCAACGAGCTGGTACAGTCCGGTCAGCCCATCTTTCAACTAGCGGGTGATGGTAAAAATGCCTTCATTCTGAGAATCGGCATCGCCGACCGCGACATTGTACGCTTGCAGTTAGGCGACCGCGCAGAGGTTCGATTCGACGCTTACCCCGGCCAGATTTTCGAGGCTAGGGTTAGCGAGATCGCCGAGCGGGCTAACCCGCACACGGGTGCCTTTGATATCGAACTCACCGTGGACCCCGCCGGCTATAACCTTAAAAATGGTTTTGTCGGTAAAGTGCTCCTCTATCCCGGCCGGCAGGCGCCCTATTTCCGGATACCGATGCAAGCACTGGTAGCAGGTTACCGGGAGCAGGCCAAAGTCTTTCTGGTGGACTCGCTCCGGGATGTGGCGCGGCTGCGAACTGTGCGACCCCTCCACATTGGAGACGATTATTTCACAGTAGCGGTATCCGGACTGCCGATCGGACATTACGTGGTTACTTCCGGAGCTGCTTACCTGACCGACGGTGCCCCGATTCGCTTTGATCGACCTGGTCCGGTTATGGGAACTGCCGATTCTATCTCTTCTTTAAAACAATAGTTATGAGAATACCCAGAATTGCCATTCGCAATGCCGCATTCATCACCACCATTTTACTGATTGTGCTCGCGGTATCCATAATTTCCTTCAACCGGATGCCGCGTTCGGAAGACCCGCGTATTAACCTTCCTAATTTCACCGTTGTGGTGGTGTATCCCGGTGCCAGCCCCGAAGATATGGAGGAACTCATCATCGACCCCATCGAGGAAAAAATAGACGAGATTGACGATATCCAGGAAATACTTTCGGAGGCTGAAGAAGGACTTGCCGTCATTCGAATCGAAGCCAGCTACGGGATTGATGCGGATGACAAATACGAAGAGATCCTGCGCGAAGTAAACAGCCTTCGCGGGGAATTGCCCGAAGGTATCGTCGTATTTGATATCGATCAGTTCCGACAGGAAGACCGAACCGTAATTCACCAGTTTGCCTTCATCTCGCCCTCGGCGACCTACGCCGAACTCTACGACTGGGCAGAGCAGTGGGAAGACGTACTGGAGGATATCCCTGAATTAAAAGATGTAGATATTGAGGCCTATCCGGAAGAGGAGGTCCGCATCGCATTGGATTTCCAGCGAATGGCCGCTTACGGCATCGGTCTGGGAGAGGTGTTACAGGTTTTACAAACCAACAATGTCAATTTCCCGGGGGGCGAAGTGGCCGGGGCTGGTAAACAATTCAGCATTAAAACCACTGGCAGTTATGCATCCCTGGACGAAATCAAATCTACGGTCATCCGGGCCGGAGAAAGCCAGTTGGTCTACTTGCGTGATATCGCCGAGGTGCATATGGACTACGAAGACATCAGGTGGAAAGCCCGGTTTGACCGCACCAAAGCGATTTTCGTAACCCTCAAATTAGATGAGAAAGCTAATATACTGAAGGTTGCGAAGGTGATACATAAGCGTGCCGATCGTTTTCGGCCTAAACTGCCGGCCAACATTCAGCTTATTTCGGCTTTCGAACAGGCTCCCGCCGTGGCCCAGCGCATTCAGGGCTTCTTCATTAACCTGCTGCAAGGTGTTGCGCTGGTCGGCATCATCATTCTTTTTTTCCTTGGCTGGCGTTCGGCGGTTATTATTATGACCATAATACCCTTGAGTATTTTAATTGCTCTGGCCTTGCTCAACGGCAGCGGGTACGCTATGCAGCAAATTTCTATTGCTGCCCTGGTTATTGCCCTAGGGCTGTTGGTCGATAACGGTATTGTTGTCATCGAGAATATTGCCCGTTTTCTGCGCGAGGGCCACACTGTGCGCGAAGCAGCTGCCGAAGGCGCAGGAGAGGTGGGTTTTGCCATTATCAGCTCTACCATTACGACCCTGCTTGCATTTTTCCCGCTCACCCAATTAGGGGAAGGCCCTGGAGAGTTTCTTCGGACTCTTCCGCTTACCGTTATTTTTACATTGGTCGCCTCTTTGCTGCTCGCCCTGACCCTCTCTCCCATATTAGCTGCCCGCCTGATGAAGTTACCCAAGCGTACTCGGCCTGCGGAACGCTTCATGAATTACCTGGCCGTACGGTTCTACCGCCCAAGTTTGCAATTCGCCATGCGCTACAAGTGGTTGGTGTTGACGTTGGCTGTCCTATCGCTGGTCGGAAGCATCAGCCTGTTCCCACGTATTGGGGTGAGCTTTTTCCCAACTGCTGATAAACCAATGCTACTGATTGAGGTCGACACGCCCTACGGTGCTAGTTTAGCGACAACTGACTCGGCCGTGTCTTACGTAGAACGGGTTCTGGACACTATGGCTTTCGTTCAGGACTTTACGGCCAATGTAGGCCATGGCAATCCCCTGGTTTATTACAACCGCATCCCTGAAGAATACAAGAAAAACCACGGTCAGCTGATGGTGCGTTTTCACGCCTGGGATCCCGAGCGCTTTTACGCGACCCTGGCACAAATGCGCCGCAGCTTTAGCGATTATCCCGGAGCTAAGATCACGTTCAGCGAACTTAAAAACGGCGCCCCTTTCGAAGCACCCATCGAGGTTCGTATTATTGGACCATCAATCGACACCCTGCGTCGGTTGGCCGCTGCTACCGAGGTCATACTGCGCAACGTTCCGGGGGTCATCAACGTCGATAATCCGTTGGCCGTCGATAAGACCGACCTGCGATTGCGACTCAATCGGGAGAAGGCCGGACTTATTGGGCTACCTTACCTGGATTTTGACCAAACCGTACGCGCCAGTCTGACCGGCCTGCGTTTCGACCAGGTTTCGCTGGAGGCCGACGATGAAAACTATCCGTTGGTGGTACGGATGCCCTTCGAAGGGGAAACAGATATTGCTGATTTCGACCGGGTTTATTTCAACACGCGCCAGGGGGGCAGGTACCATTGCGCCAGGTTGCCAATCTGGAGTTCGAAAGCAGCCTGTCAGAGACCCTGCACTTTAACCTGGACCAGTTTGCAAGGGTCACTGCCGATGTGATCGATGCCGACCAAACGATCCCCTTGACGCAGACCGTCATCGAACAGCTGCAGGCAATTGAGTTGCCCGAAGGTTATACATTTTACTTCGCCGGGGAGTACGAGAATCAGCAGAGCACCTTTGGTGATCTAGGGATCATTTTGGGGTTGGCAATGGTGGGTATTTTTGCTGTTCTGGTCTTGCAGTTTGGCTCAATACGCCAACCGTTAATTGTCCTATCAGCTATTCCGCTGGCAGTTACCGGTTCGTTTATCGCCCTGTTTTTGAGCGGTTGGTCTTTTTCCTTTTTCGCTTTTGTGGGACTTATCAGCCTGATTGGAATCGTGGTGAACAATTCCATTATCCTGGTCGATTACACCAACCAACTGCGTAGTCGCGGCATGGCTATGGATAGGGCTATTCAGCAAGGCGCCGAAAGGCGGTTCACGCCCATCATACTGACAACGATCACTACGATCCTTGGCCTAATACCGCTGACAGCTTCGGCAACAAGCCTGTGGTCACCCCTGGGTTGGACTATTATCGGCGGCATGGTCTCGTCTACCGCTTTGACTTTGCTGTTGGTACCCATTCTGTATATGTGGTTTTCAAAAGAAGCCTAAGACGTATTCCGCATACCATCATGTTAAAGAAGGGCCAGCGCCAATTCGGGTGAGGCCCTTCCTTTTTATCGTTAAAAATGTTAAGAAAAATATTTCGCCCAACGGAACTAAACCGATAAAGACCTCGTTCATGCTAGTAACCCGTAAAAAACTGAGCCCAAAGCCAAATTGAATAATACGGAGAAAATCCCTACCCCATGAACATTCAACACTTCCTGCATGCAGAGCGTCGTACGCTAAGCGAATTATTGCGTGCCGACACCACGCTCCCTCAGTTCAACGCGTCTGCACTGCGGCGGTTGGTTTTTGATAGTTGGCACTTCCTACGCATGCGTTTTTTTCTGTCTCGTATCGACGAGGTATCCGGTATTGTCATCGTCAAAGGTCGTCCGAAAATTTGCAACCACGGGCACGCCGAATTAGCCGAGCGGGTACAGCTCATCAGTTCTCAATGCCCGGTGAGGCTACGCGTCGAAGAGGGTGCGCTATTGAAGGTCGGGACCCGCTCGATCATCGACGGTGCCTTGATTGAAGCAACAAAGACCATTGAAATCGGCGACCGGGTATATGTAGGTCCGGAGGTCAGAATCAGTGATCGCTACTTTACCGCCTTTATCGGCTACGAAACCCGGGAGCGCCACCCGGGCATTCGCATTGGTAAAGGCGCCCGGATCGAGGCGGGTGCAGTTATTCTACGTGGAGTACGTATTGGAGCTGGCGCTGTCGTTAAAGCCGGAGCTATCGTGAAAGATGACGTACCGCCCTTTACAGAAGTTGGCGGAGTGCCGGCCCGGGTCATTTGTACCGGAAATCGCCACCGCTCGCTTCAGGAAAACCAGGTGCTTGAGGAAGTTTACGCCCTCTTTTAACTCCTGAGATGTAGAAAATTCCGTCAATTTAATGAGAAGGGCTTCCCTTCCACCGTTCTTTTTGTTATTTTTGCAATCGCTCTAAAAGAAGTTAGTAAGGGTCATTTAGCTCAGTTGGTTTAGAGCGCTGCTTTGACAGAGCAGAGGTCACTGGTTCGAATCCAGTAATGACCACTAGCAGGGTGTGGGTGGAAAAATTTACGGTCGAGCGTATTTTTTTAAAAGCTAGGTAGCCCACACCGAATTTAACCTCCACCCTGAAAAGATTTGTCGATGTTTGATTTTTGAGGGGTAAGAGATTTACGAAGTTATACAGTCTTAAATGCTTTTTATCGCATCTAACAACCCATCAACGGATGGGTGATCATTTAGAAAATCAGTTAAAGCGCGCCATCCTCAGCATTATCTTCAAATAATGGGTAGGATGCTGGTTGAGTTACTGCAGCCAGTAAGAAACATTTTTGAGTTGCGGCGCGAAATTCTGTGTTTGAATGGGTGGCTATTCTTCAGGATTATTTGGTACTGACTTGATATCCGAACAACAGTATCAGGTTGGATATGACAGTATGTGGTTTGTTACCAATTGCTTCTTCAAATATATCGAAGAACCCAAGGTATTCTTGGTAGGAGAGGAATGTGTTCTGTATCAATTGCCACTTCAAAGTGATACATTCAAATTTTTATTTAACCTAGTCAAACACACACCTAAACCATACATCGGGATGTAGCTCAGTCCGGTTAGAGTGCACGTCTGGGGGGCGTGAGGTCGCTGGTTCGAATCCAGTCATCCCGACTGAATCATAAGCACCGCCCCAATTTGGGATTTATCTGGTGCAGGAGGGGAGCAGGCATA
The DNA here is from genome assembly GCA_964530825.1 of uncultured Saprospiraceae bacterium. Classification (GTDB taxonomy): domain Bacteria; phylum Bacteroidota; class Bacteroidia; order Chitinophagales; family Saprospiraceae; genus CAZHCA01. The sequence goes on along the minus strand of CAZHCA010000013.1, from coordinate 84,797 downwards.
ATATATAAAATGCGATTCCTAACCAAAAGCCACCATAGCTCAGCCGGTAGAGCAACGCATTCGTAATGCGTAGGCCGGCGGTTCAAGTCCGCCTGGTGGCTCTGAGTGAGGTTTAATAATTTTTTCTCGCCCCTAAAACCCACGCCCCACATCGGGATGTAGCGCAGCCCGGTAGCGCGCTTCGTTCGGGACGAAGAGGTCGCTGGTTCGAATCCAGTCATCCCGACTAAATCAACAGCACCGCCTTTAGCGGTGCTTTCCAAGTAAAGGCGGAAGGGATGGATCATGGCTGTAAAGAACGAATCAAATTATCCCAACTGATTACCTTATCATCTACATCCAACCCGGCTTATGCGTGCTTTTCTACTATCCATCGCTCCTTTTTCCGACGAAGCCATTCAGGCCATTCAGGATGTTGCGGTGCCCAAGATTGCAAAGTCGGGCGATCAACTCTTCCTTGCGGGCACCCCATTTTTAAAGATGTTTTTCATCCGTCAAGGTTTGATACGAGCCTACCGGGTCATGGATGGCAAAGACTTAACTTTTTTCTTTTTCACCCCTCAGGAGTTTGCAGTTGACTATCAGAGCTATCTGACCGAGACCGATAGTGCTTTATTTTTCGAGGCGCTCACAGATGTATCCTATCTGGTGTTCACCAAAACCGCCCTGCTGGATCTCTACCAGCGGTTCCCTTTATTCGAGCGGCTGGGCCGCATCATGGCCGAGCGTGCTTACTTGAGCGCAACCCAACGCCTAAAGGAGTTTCAGGCCGAACGTTTGGAGGATCGTTACCGGAAATTACTCGAACGCAACCCCGAACTTTTTCAGCAAATTCCCCAGTATCATGTTGCTACCTTCCTCGGAGTAAGTCCGCAAAGTTTGAGCCGCCTGCGAGCCCGGTTACAGGGTAAGGAATATTGAGTGGTGCAGCATTTATCCTTCCTGGCTGTACGTCGCCTTTTTCGCGTTGGCTCCCCTTCGCTTCATCTAGAAAATTTCAACAAGCTCTAATTCCGATGATGGTTCTTCACCCAGGTGAATGATTCGGATGCCGTTTTCTTTCAACTTGCAGTTGAACGATTAAATCATTATTCACCTTCAAGATTAAGATTATGAAAACGCGCAACGTACTTCGCTGGGTCCATATCATTGGTGCTGCTCTTATCGGAACGTACATCTATGCTCCCTGGAGCAGCCTGGAATGGTTGACCTTGCTGATTCAGCTAATAGTCATTCCCGGATTAACCCTTACCGGTATCTGGATGTGGAAGCCCCAGTGGTTTCGCTTTACACGTCGCCAACAGCGGCGAAGCTAACACCTGTATTGTTTTAACTTTAAAAATTCAGAACGTATGAGAAATGGAATCTTTATGCTCCTGATGGCATTGCTTACCGGCAACCTGATGGCCCAGTCCGAAGCCCGCTTCGGTGGGTCTGGTTCCTTTAACTTTGGTCTTCAACTGGTCGATATGGATCCCTTGAATGAGGTCACCAACAATTTTGGATACGATGACCTATCGAACGCCAACGTCTCGATCGGAGGTGGTGGTCAGGTCTATCTCAAACAATTTGTTCTCGGCTTTAAAGGTGGTTTTGTTGGTCAGGACGACGTGCAAAATTCAGATTATACCTTGCGCTACGGAAGTGGGTATGGTATGTTCAATATAGGATACAACCTATTGCAGCAAGATCGCTTCCTACTCTATCCGTCGGCCGGATTTGGTTTTTTTGGAGCCGGCCTTGATTTAGCACCGCGCCGGGAGGGGACAAGCTTCGAAGATATCTTCGCCCAACCGGCTACCAATGCGAATGATGCCATTACCATTGCCGCTTTTTCCACCGCTTTTGAACTGAGCATCAGCGGCGACTGGTTCCTTACGCAGGGGGAAAATGCCGCCTATGGCCTGATGCTCGGCTTTACGGCAGGGTATCGCTTTGCCCCGGACGCAACGTTTGAGAATCGCGCAGGTACCGAATTGATCAATCCGCCTGATTTTAATCCGGGAGGGGCTTTCCTGACCCTGCGTGTTGGCGGTGGGTACTATGGGAGTCCGGTCAAGAACTAGGGTCCCGAGATCCTCGGCAAAAAACAAAGAGCAGGGCCAGGCGGGTTAGCCTCCGGCTCTGCTGTTTCGAACAGGTTTTCCCTATCTTTCCGGTACCTGAAAAACTAAAACCAACTACTTATGGAACTGGATTGGCTTTATATTATCCTATTCGGAGCGGTAGCGGGATGGCTCACCGGCTTTGTTGTGCGGGGAAGAGGCTTTGGCCTGATTTCCAACATTCTCATCGGCATTGTCGGCGGGGTCATCGGTACTTACCTGTTCAATTTTTTCAACATTGAGTTGGGCTACGGTATTCTCGGCCGGTTGCTAGTGGCCGTGGTAGGCGCTGCCCTTTTAGTGTTCTTATTGGGTCTGGGCAAACGAAGATAAGTGTGATTTCAGGTTCACACGCATGCAGTGGTGGAGATTATAAGTTGTTCCTGTTTTTTGAAGCTTGGACGTAAGAAAACCAGGCTTCTCAATTTAAGGTATTACCGACAGGTAGAATGTTGGTTTTTTATTACCTTAATTGGAGAAAACAGATACTTGTATTCGCCTAAAAACCAATGTAATTATGAGCAAATCCCCACTGCTCGTACTCCTGGCATGGTGTCTGCTGGCCCCAATTGGGCTGGAGGCGCAGTGCACTACCACCACGAGCCTCGTTTACAATGACCGTAACGGCAGGCTACAGCTACTGGACGCAGCGCCGCCTCCAGGGGCTGCTAAGAGTCAGAATGAACCCTATTGGCAGTATTTCTGGGAGTTTGGTGATGGAAATTACGCTACTTCCCGAACGCCAAGCGTTACTTATTTCTACAGCGAGCCGGGCAGCTATCCGGTTCGGGTAAGTCTAACGCCCTATTATTCTTATGCTTCTTCCCGCCAATTGTGCAACACCATCCGAGCAGCGCGCACTGGCATGGTCGGGCCGGTAAATAACCGACTGGCGGATAATCAGCTTGTGTATGTAAATACCAATGCCGCCGGCGAATTGATTCCCAACAACGATATTCAGGTGTTTACCCATTTTAAGCTACCCGGTAGTGCCAATCCGGGTAGTGGTTATCTTTTCCTTTTTTTCAACAAACAGAGCGAGCTGGATAACTTACAATTGGACTTCCCTCCCTTGGTTTATCGAACGGGTAGCGCAAGAACGGAAGTAGACTTCCAACCTTCCAGCCTCCGCAACGGTCTCGGATTAGATCCCGAGGTTGAAAAACGTCTGCAACTGTGGGCCGGTGTTTATGACTATCGGGTATGGCGCGTTAATGATCTTCAGCCGGGAAGGGAAACGGTAGCTTTTTTTACTTTTGCTGCCTCTCAGGCGCTCGATACGCTGGCCTTTTCCCGAATCGAAAAACGCAATCGCCTCCGTAATCAATCTCTCCAATTGAGTGTGAAAGCGGTGTTCGTACCCGCTAATGCTACATTACCGATCGCAGCGCTGGATAACCGGGCAAGTAGTACGACCACCCTGGTTATGGACCGCGTGCGCGACCCCAATCGCTTGCGCACACTGGAGCCGCGACGCAATGCGATGGTATATCACCCTAAGGATCCACGATCGATGGAATACGAAATCCAATTTCAGAACAAGGGAGAAGCGGCCGCCAGGCACGTCTTCCTCGATGTGCCTTGGCCGAAGACGCTGGATGCCAGCACCATCAGCGTATTGGAAAGAGATCCCTCCCTTCAGGATGGTTGTCCGCCCTGCACCATCGCATTTGATCAGGCTCAGGAGGCGAAATCTTGCTTCCGGGTTGATACCAGCCGGCTGGCATCGGAAGGGCAGGTCACGTTTGCTTTTTACAACATCATGCTGCATGGAAAAAGGGAAGAAGGCATCAATAAAAACCGGTACACTAAGGGCCAGGTCCGGTTCCGCGTAAAAGGTAGCGGCGTTAAAGCAGACCAACATGAAATGCAGGCAACGATCCGTTTTGCCGGAGGCGGTGGGGACCAACTCCAGACCAATACCGAAAAGCAAAAATGGATCCACCGTGGGTTCGGTATCATCGCTGCTTACGGAGCTGAAGCGGCACCCGACGGATACGAATACACAGGTTCCGGATTTTTCGATCAATTGGCCCTGGGCGTTTATTGGCGCAACACTCCGCTGAAAAATGGTATTGGGTGGGGTAGTAGCATAGAATACCGTCGTTTTGATTTCGGACAATCCAGGGCTGCTTGGGTGGAAGAGGATCTACCCTCAGTCCTTTTCGTGCAAGAGGAGTTGGTAGATATGCAAGTTATCGACGTGCAAGCACAAATGACGCTCCGGATTTTTCCACTGTTGGAGATCGGCGCCGGCGGCGGCCTCTCTGTGCCTTTTGCGGCGGAAGGAACCCTGGATACCCGTTTTCTCAATGGTAATGAATGGGGGAGCCTCGAATTGTTCCCCAACGTAGAGGACCCCGATTATCCCCGCCTTGCCGGTGAAGAACTGGTTGACGCCCTGTCCTTCGACGAGGCGATCGTTCGCGAGGTGGCAACCTCTGCGTTTGGTGTTTTCAATCTCGATAATGATCTGCCGCCCTACCTGGGCCAGGATATTTCTTCCGGTCTGGGACTAGGCTTAATTGGACAAGTGTTCGGCGAGGTGGGACCGCTGAACAACCTGGCACTGGGTTTTCGGTATAGCTGGCGCATTTATCCGAATTCCTACCGGGAACAGTGCATCAAATTCAATCAGGCCGATTTGTATCTACGGCTCAAATTATTCAGTCGTCGTTAAAATGGATAAATGATGAAAAGTAACTATATTCTTTTGTCGGTTATCGCTGTGTTCCTTACTACCTGCGAATGCGAAGAGCTGGCGCCACTAGACCCAGAACTGTTGCAAGCGCCCCGCCAGACCGTTTTCACCGTAGAAGATGTCAATATCGATGAACCCTTTCTGGCCATTAGATTTACGCAACCAGTGGATACCAGCTCCATTAGCGCCGCTACTCTGATTATCGACGGCGCATCGATTGTGGGTTCGGTTCAGTGGTTCGATCAACTTGAGCTGGCTTTCCTGGAATTAGAAAACTATACCCGATGCGTTACTATTGATGCGAATAACAGTACGGAATGTACAATCGATATCCGCTTAATCGGCGGACCGGCCGGGATCCGGGATGTATTCGGTTTCGGCCTGGATGGTGATGGTGATGGCATTGAGGGCGGTGACTACGAAGAGACCTTGGATTTTCTGGTTTTTTGATTGAGGGGTGCCGTCGGACCGAGGTAGCTTGTGCTGCAAGATCGGCAGGTATGGCTTAATAAAGCGCAAAGATTATCGCTACGGCATGGCATTACAACACATGGCCCATCGTCTGTCTTCTATTTAGTCGGCGCATCGAATTTGCCGAAACCGGCCAAGGCAAAGAATGAACCATACTGGGAGCATTTCTGGAAATTAGGGGCCGGCCCCTTTGCCTTTTCTAAATTAACAAAAATATCACATCACTTCCGGGCGACTGGAGATTACAACGTACGCATAACACTTTCCTCTATTTACTCGTGAGCATCAACAGCATTGCTGGACTCTTTAGGTCACAAACGCCTGTACCTCCTGCCCGGGAAATACTCAACTGGGCGGCGATAGCCTGGTCTGTCTGAATACCAGCGCCCGGAGTGAGTTGCTGCTCAGTAAAAAAGAGGATGGCGTCCGTGGATAGTATACTAAGGGGTACGTGCGGGGTTTCTGTTAGCAATAACGGAAAATAGGTCGTACTGCAACCAATGCCTGGGATTGATCAGATCGATATTTACCTGCGGTTCAAATTATTCTTCTTACACTAAATTCCATCACTATGAAAGCCCCGATTTTTACGGTGCTGCTCGCTCTTGCGTTTGTCCTGGCCGGGTGTTAATGCGCGGATCTAAAGCCTTACGGAATGACTGAGGAGTCGTCCAGGTTGTACATTGGCACGGTACAGGTCGAGGAGATGCCTGACGGAGCTCTAAATCTAACCGTATATTTTTCTCAGGCGGTAGATTCTGCAATCCTGAGTGAAAAACCATCATTCTGGGAGAAGCCTTACCGGCTGCTTCAAATAACTGGATAAAAACCGATGCACTGGTTCGGGTTTTACTTTTTGGTCTAAGCGATTGTAATTTTCAAGCGGACGGAACATTGCTTCCGTGTTTTTTGAGGTCACTTTTTTAGCCCGGATTATGCATGGGGTCTTCGTCGCAAGAAGCCAAAATGGTTGCCAGGCTTGGGCTCCCGCAGGAAGAAGACGCGCAGGCGTAACCTCAGATACGGTGAGCATCGACTGACGAGGACGCCCAATAATGGCGGGCAGTTTGGCTTCGCAGTAGATTAATTCATTGCATAATCCGGGTCAGATGGAGAAGAGGGCATTCGCGGCACTTTGTGCGAATTGTTGTAAGCGTGTCGATTGCTCGAGGCGGCAGAAGCATCTTTAGGCTATTTCCTGGTTACTTAATGGCAGGAGGGGCAGGCGGCGCCCACAACTGCAGAATGGTTGAAGCATCCTGATGACTTACCATGACCAATTGCCCGCCGTTTTGCGACAGATCAATCAATCTGCTCCCGGTCCGGAGCGGTTGGATCAGCGTGGTAGCATATCCTTGAGGATCGATAAAGTAGACGCCTTTATCTGTATGCCAAATGGCAAATGGCAAGGCGGGGCGGTCGGGGCATGCCCGAAGGAGCCGGTAATTGCCGTCCGGTGGCAAAGTCCGGCGCCGGATCGATCGCCCTCCAGGATCGAACAGGATCAGTATAGCGTGATCCTGGCTGTCATATCCTAGGGCGGCAAGGATGTCCGCTGGTGCGTTGAAGGCCATCCGGTCGAAACGCAGTCCTTCGCTTAGGGAGAATTTTCTATTTACTTTTCTAGTTTTTGGATCCCAAACTTGAACCTGACCGGTCTCGTCGAAGGTGAGCAATTCGGGCGGGTCACCCCGGAATGCTAGCCCGACCACCCGGTTATCGTGCGGAAGCGATACGGGTTGTTCGGTATTCGGCGCTTGCACGTAGACTTTCTTATTCGGGCTAGCCGACGCCTGCCAACCAGTTTTATCCAGGGCTACTACAGTTACCGCTTCTTGGTGCCGCTGCGAAATGGAGCCGGAGGAGTCTTGGCCGTTCTGCCAGGTACCAACCTTGCCGGATCCATCGCCAGACAATACACGACCTGCTGCATAAGCTAGTGCCGATATCTTTCGGTCGTGGCCAGGGTAGGTTTGCAGGATTTGGTTGTCGAGTGATCGCAACTGGAGCCTTCCGAGCACATCGGTCGTCAAGAATTGAGTATTGGGCGTAAGCAAAACGTTGTTCAAATAACTGCTATCCTCCAGCAGGGTATCCGGATGTAATGGCGGCAGCGGCCAACGATAAATGTGGCCACGTTTGTCAATAGACAAAACGGTCTTTTCTGCGGGACCAAAACCGGCGGCTACTACTGCAGCCGGGTGGCCTTTAAGCCGGTGCAGCAACTGGCGGTCGGTCCATCGCCACAGGTCGATCCGGTTATCGGTATGCAAAACCAGGAGAAAGCGGCCGCTAGCGGAAAACCGGAAGCTCTGCACAGTTGTATCGCGCATCGGGAGGTATTCCTGCGGAACGATCACCCCTTGTTCAAGACGGGCCACCAATAAGCTGTCCTTTCCCCGTCCATACAGTACAAAAGCTTCGTTTTGAGGAATTGGTTGAATGATGCGCACCGGCCCGACCCGGGAGGAGATCAGGCTTTGACTCCGGCTCACGGGATCGAACAACAAAATTTTTCCGTCATCTAAGCCAGCCATCAGGCGCCCTAACTTAGGCAGGTACTGGATGACTTCCACCGATGCGGTTGGACGCAGGCGAGTCATGACCGAGTCCTTTCGCACATCGTGGATCTCAATTTGCCGCCTGCCGTCGGTAAAATCCGTTAAGGTGGCGGCAAGCCCAAATTGGGAGAGTCCAACCACCGAAGCAAAGCTCTTTTCGGGTTCGTGCGCAGTGCGGGCGATCAATTCCCCTTCCGGTTTCCAGATGTGGATCTGCCGGTCTTTTCCGCCCCCATAAAGGCCATTCTCATAAAATGCCAGGTGAAAAATAGTACTGCTGAGTCGATCGGTATACACCGGTCCGTCTGCCAGGCCGTCAGTGGAAAAAACATGCAATTCACTGCCGCCAGTAGCTGGGATGCTACGCGTCAGGGCCAAGTAGTTACCTTTTAGACTGACTGCTCCCTGATCGACTACGGTATTGCTGTCTGAAAAAGTGTAGGCTACTTCGAAGCGCAAATTTTCCCGTGCAATCTCGGCTAGCTTAGCCAGTTTTGCTTCGCGTTTGTAGTTGGGTTTCTTGGCCAGTGAAGCCTCCAGGAGGTCGTAAGCCTGGGTGGGATTGGTCGGCAGCGCATTTTCAGATTGTGTCTCCAACAGGTCACTCTGCAGTTCCTGCTGTCGTTGAACGTTGATTAGCAAAAAACCAACGAGCAGCAGCGCTACGGCCGCGACGGCACCCCAGAGGATACGTATGGCTAATCTTTCGCGCCGCTTGCGCTGCCGCAGGATCTTTTTACTTGTTCTAATCACCTTGGCTTCCTGGTCAGCCCATTTACGCATGCCGTTTTTTCCGGCCTCTAAAAAAAGCAATTGCTGTTCGTTAAAATAGGCCGTTTTGTGGTCGGGATCACTGGGCAATACAGCGCTTTCCAGGATGCGCTGGGCCCGCTGACCGGGCTGTTCGGACTGGTTATACAATCGTCGTACGACCGGCGCGAGGGTGTCGTGCACCAGGCGAAAGGAGGCGCCTTCCGCCTGTACGATCTCGGCCAGGAGATAGTGGTTTTGTAGCGATCGCAAAAGCTGTTTCAATTCCTGTCCGGTGTGTCCGAAATGGGCTTCGATCTCTCCGGGGGTCTGTTGCCGGGCTGTGCCTTCCGGGGTGGTGAAAGCATGCAGAACAGCCAGTAATAATCCCGACCGCGCGGCTAGGGGAAACTCCGATTCGACCTCCCGCAATCGATCCTGGGCGAAGTCGTGCAATTTAATGCCCGAACGCTGAAGTTCGCGGTATTGCGCTACCGTAAACACTGGTGACTCGGGGTTTTTCTGGTGTGCTTCCCGCCACATATCAGTGAGTAGGACTTGCAGCAAGGGTGCTACCGGAGATTTCGGGTCGTCGAGTAGGTTGTCGGCGATCATGTTCGGCAATTCTGGTTCGACCGTAAGACCGTATTGCTGGTGCAAGTCGGGTTGGTCTTGAAGAGCGGTCACAGCTTCTTCGATGCCGGCCTTGCTCAGCGGTTGCAGAAAAGTAGCCGAGGCTGCCAGGCGGTCACCTAGGGCTTCGGTGATTTCGGCATAGAACTCTTTGCGGAAGGAAAGCAGTACGCGGCCCTTTGGCTTCAGGTCGACGCGTTCGAATACGGTCAATAGCAACCCCAACAGTTCTTCAATTTCAGTATGGGGACCGGAGGATAGAGGTTGAGTATACATCTCTTCTAGCTGATCGAGGATCAGTAGCAGGGGTTTCCCCGAGGCTTGTTCCCGGTCTTTCCAGCAGGCGCGTAGCTCATTTCTGTTCTCGCACTCCAGTAATTGCAGCACAGACCGGGGTAGTCCGGCCTGGGCATCGCGCCTCAGGTAGGCCGTTTCGTAAGTTGCCTCCAGGCGCGGCAGTACACCCGCTTCCAACAAAGATGATTTGCCGACCCCTGACTGCCCGTAAAACAGCAGGACTGAAGGCAGCCCGGGAGCAGTGATTTTCCTGTAGAGGTCGCGGATTTCGTAAGCCCGGCCAAAAAAGAGTCGGGCATAGCGACGATTATACCGTTCTAGGTAATGGAATGGCTGAACGGGCAGATCGTATTTGATGGGAATATCGGGCAGCCCAAAAAGCGGACGGCGAGCAGCCTGTCCCAGGCTCCAACCCGCTTTGTCTTTTTGCCCTTCGGCGTAAGCCATTCGCCAAGGGAACTCCCGGTATCCTTCTGCACTGGGGAGGGCAACGCCGCGCGTGACTTCCAAGCCCGTTTTCCCCTCAAGCTTTCGAATCGATGTATGGCGGTCAAAGGCAGTAGCCAAGTCTTTGCCCTGGCCCAGGGCCGTATAAAAATGACGTGCAACCTCCATGGCCTCCTGGTCCGGGATGACCTCACTGGTCGCGATAACTACCGGTACACCGGCTGCGTGCATTTTCTCTACGTGGGCGCTTGATCCGCAACCGTTTAAAAATACGAAGGTAAGTGCGGCCTGCTGGCGCAAAAAATTAGCTAGCGGTTGGCCGCCCGCAGTCCCTTCACTCAACAAGAGTCCCAGTTCAGTAGTATGTCCTGCAAAATGAAAGCCGACCACGGGCGAGGAGGCTTCCTGAAAAGCCCGTACGAGTTTCTCAGCAGTGATGGCATTGATGGCCACTAATTCGAGGATGCCCTCGCGGATTGCTGGCTGGAGGGCATCGCGAATGGCATCGAGTTCGTAGCCGACTTCGACCAGGTGCTCGGCGGCTCGATCACGCCGGCTTGCAATGGCAGTTATGATCGTTAAGGCAGGCATGGGCCAGGTGTTTGAATCGTAAAATACAACTTTATTATATGTTGCCTGGAGATATACGTTAATTCCCGGCGGCGCCTGCCACTTGCTCGGTATAAGGCCCCCGACATAGTTTTTCTTTTGAAAATAAAGTTGTGATAAATTAGCTTTAATCCAAATAAATAAGTATAATGAAGGTTCAGTAAAAAATAAATTTTATGAGTACGTATCCTTCGGTAACCCGCTATATGGCGACTAAATTGGTTACCTTTCACCCGGAAACGGAGATTTTCCAAGCCATCAATACTATGCTCAAGCGCAAGATTTCCGGTGCCCCGGTTGTAGATGACAAAGGCAACCTGGTGGGGATGCTATCGGAGGTCGACTGCTTACAGATCCTTACCAACGGTCCCTACAACAAAGAGCCCGAAGATAAAGGCACGGTCGGCGATTTTATGTCGAGTAAAGTCATTACCATCAACGCAGACAAAACGATCCTGGATGCAGCCTACGAGTTTGTACAATCGGGGAAAAAACGACTCCCAGTTATGGAAAACGGCAAGCTGGTAGGGCAAATAAGCCGCGTAGATGTGCTGCGAGCTGTACAGAGCATAAAGCCGCACGTAGAGCATGTGCCCGATAGCTGGCGCAAGCGCCTCCCTCGCCTTTCCAAAAATAAATCAGGACAGTATACCGAAAATGCATAACATCCTTTAGTGGCGCTGCCAGTTTTAGGCACAGGTTAGAACAGGCCTTTTCTTGGCGAACATCCTCTTTTCAATTTCGTTGCAAAAGAAAATAAACGATATGATTTTGAGGAGTTTAGCTATGATTATTTCTGCTGGATTGTTTGTTATGATTCTCGTGATGCCGGGTTACGCGCAGGACTATTCAATGAATCGCGGGCAATTCGTACACGATGAAAAAGAACGGCCGACGCTGCAAGTCCGTCTGGATCCTAAGCCGGATCCGGTGAAGGAAGCCTGGAAAGACTTTATAAAGGATGAATTCAACGTCAAATTAAAAGGTATTGGTTTTTTGTCCAATAAGGATCTGATGAGTGCTGAAAAAGTACAGATGAAGGCATTATCTGACAAAGAATTGAATTTTTATACGCATGTTGTGGAAAACGATGGCCGCACGGAAATGAATGTTTTCGTGTCGTTAGGATATGATATTTACGTTGAGCCAAAAGAATATCCAGACATGTACGGCACGATGGAGACTATAACTCGTCGTTTTCTGAGTCAGTTTTTACCTCAGTACTACCAAAAACAACTATCCGAAACCAAAGACCGCCTTTCTGACCTGAGAGATGAAAGATCAGACCTGAAAGACAATATTGAGGATAACAAAAAAGACATCGAAGACCTACGTGAAGATAACGAAGATCTTCGCGCAAAACTGTCTGAAAAAGAACAAGCTATTGCTAAAGCTGAACAAATGGTCAATCAGCGACAGCAGGCCGTGAAAACGGCCGAGAATGCTACTAGCAGCCGAAAATAATGATGATTTTCAGTAGATCGAAGGGTGGGGAATGCGAACTCCCTGCCCTTTTTTACTTTGAGCCCGATATGTTTACCCACCCTTAAATTTTCCTATTTTTGCGCCTACGCCATACTCCATAAGATAAAGGCGCAAATTGCGTTCTTTCAACAGAGTATTAGCAGCAAATTTGTTCAGGGACCCAATATTCAAGTTGGAATGATTAGGAAACTTCAGATCGCCTTCCTTTGGGGCGTATGCTTGGGAACAGGTTGTTGGGTGCAAGCGCAGGAACCTATGCGCATCGTACGCTGTGAAGCAGTCGATGGTGCCACACCCATTTACAACATTCACGTAGATGAAAACAGCAACCAATGGGTTGGAAATGCCGATGGGGTGTACCGGCTTTTCGACCTTAACCTCGCTGAGGAGATGGTCTTGCGTCCAGGAGAAGAAAATCTGCTCACGATCCCTGACGGTAACGCAGATATCCGTTGGATGCGTTCCGAACTGGACCAATTAATGGGTGGTATCCTCGGCAAAGGTGCGGTCATCATCACCGGACATTACGATGAGCAACGCGAGCAACTTCTTTTGGGTACCAACGGTTATGGCCTTTTTATCTTCGACCTGGAACCTGGACTCCTTCTCAAAGAGCATTTGACCCGCAAAAGCTCCAAATTGCGGTCCGACTATATCAATACCATCTACATCAATCGCGCCGGTAAACGATTCATCGGTACCGAAGAAGGCTTATTGATTATCGATGGCAATAAGCAGGAGTTGGTGGAGCGCGATTTTTCCATCGATAAAATTGCCGACCGCAAGGGTGAGATCTGGCTCCTGGGCGACGACCTGGTTGGTAATCTCGAAGGCGGCGACACCTGGTTCCTTATGGAGTTGCCAAGTGGTGTTTACGAAGGCAATATTTACGATATGGCTTTCGACACGGCGGGTATGCTCTGGGTGGCTTCCGAAATAATCGCTCAGTACAATCCGGAAAACCGCAATTACGAAACCTATGGCCCGGCGCAGTACTATACCAGTCAGTATGCGAACTGCCTGACCGTGACCCCTCGGGGTACGGTTTGGGTAGGCACGCAGGATAAGGGACTGTATTTGATTGAGCCAGCGTCGACGATGACGGTAAGCCTACTAGTCGATCAACCGGTTAGCTGCGCGGGCAATGGTGGCGACGGTGTATTGGCGGTACGCATCACTGGCGGAGAGCCGCCCTATCAGTATAATTGGTCGGAGCCTAATGCCCGCGGCAATCGCGTAGAGAACGTATCGCCCGGATCCTACACGGTGAGCGTAACAGATCAAAGCGGGCAGAAGCGCTCCGCGCAAGTCGAGCTGCCGGATCCGCGCATGGAACTGCAAGTACAGGTTAATGAACCCGTAAAAGAAGACGGCGCGCCGACCGGGGTAGCTACCGTGCAAGTGCAGGGTGGAACGCCCAGTTATCGCTACAAATGGGACAACGGAGAAACCAGCGCCATGGCTATTGAACTTACCGAAGGCCAACACACCGTAACGGTTACTGATGAAAACGGATGTACCGCAAAGGCTGCGGTTGAGATGCCCCGACTGCTGGGAGAGCTACAAGCTCGCCTCGAACCTTTGCGTACGCTCAACTGTGCCGACGGCAACGATGCAGCCCTTGTAGTAAATGTCAACGGTGGGAAATCCCCTTACACATTTACGTGGAACAACCCTAATCTCAGCGGAGAAACAGTAGAAAATATAGGTCCCGGACAGTACGCTGTCTCGGTAACCGACGCAGCTGGAAATTCCGTGCAAGCCCAGTTCACCCTGGAGGCACCCCAACCTATCAATGCTGGCGTACGCCTCGACGCCACTGCCAGTAAAGGAGCTGCCGATGGACAGGCCACGGTAACAGCACGCGGCGGCGCCGGCGACTTCACCTACCGGTGGGATACTGGCGAAACAACAGCCACCGCCACTCAACTCAATGCAGGATCCCATACCGTCACCATCACCGATGCCAATGGCTGTACCTTCGTGACCAGCGTGGAGATGAGTGAAGAGATCCTGCCTTTAGAACTGTCGATGGTCGAAACGGAAGGCATCAAATGCTACGGCGATTCCAGCGGCCGCCTGGAGCTAACCGTCCAGGGAGGTAAGAGCCCCTACGACTACCAATGGAGCACTCCTAAAGGGCAGGAAACCATTGCCCAAAAGCTGTCGGTGGGCACCTACACTGTCACGGTTACAGACGCGGAAGGTACGGAAAAGAAAATTACGGTTAATCTCGGTCAGCCCGCCGAATTAACCCTCACGGCTATTGCGGAATCTCCGGCTAGCACCGGACAATCCGACGGTAAAGCCAGCGCTCGTGCCAGCGGCGGTAGTGGTCAGTACCAATATGCTTGGGACAATGGCACTTCCGGTGAGGTAGCCGAAAATTTGGCACCGGGTATACATACCGTCACGGTAACCGACTTTGCCGGCTGTACGGCTACCTCCGAAGTAACAATTAGTGAAGATATACTGCCCCTGGCCTTAGCTTTGGAATCGCCTTCCGGCATCGACTGTCAAGGCGGCGCTACAGGGGTCGTAACGGTCCGCGCCACCGGCGGCAAAGCGCCGTATACTTTTCGCTGGAATAATGATGCGGAAGGGGAGCGCCTGGAGCAGTTGGCTGCTGGTACCTATGGAGTGACAGTCACCGATGCTATCGGGCAAGAAGCTAGTGGCGAAATTGTCCTGGTAGATGCTCCGCCGCTGGTGGCTACCGTAGAAACTATTGCTCCGGCCAGCACGGGTGGCAACGATGGGCAGGCGGAAGTTACTACCAC
>CAZHCA010000013.1:0-69858 GCA_964530825.1 uncultured Saprospiraceae bacterium | reverse complement strand
CCGAAAACCTGAGCCCAGGCGATCATACGGTGACGGTCACCGATGCCAATGGCTGTACAGCCTCGGGCGAAGTGACCATCACCGAAGATATTTTGCCGCTTACTTTGTCTTTGCAGCAGACCGATAGCATTGCCTGTAACGGGGGTAGTGGCGCTGCCCTGCAGGTCGACGTCCGGGGTGGTAAAGGGCCGTTCATTTATGCTTGGGAAGGCGTCACGGCCGATGGGGTCCAGGCTACGAATCTTTCGGCGGGCAGCTATGCGCTAACGGTGTCCGATGCCATTGGGCAGGAAGCCTCTGGTACCATTGAAATTGGACAACCCCAGCTGCTGAAAGCAACCGTACAGGCTATTGCTCCGGCCAGCACGGGTGGCAACGATGGGCAGGCGGAAGTTACTACCACTGGCGGCGCCTCGCCCTATACCTATTCCTGGGATAATGGCGGCACCGAAGCGATAGCCGAAAACCTGAGCCCAGGCGATCATACGGTGACGGTCACCGATGCCAATGGCTGCACCACTACCGGAACGGCCACCATCACCGAAGATATTTTGCCCTTGGCAGTAAAAGTTGAAGCTATTCAGGAAATCAATTGCCATGGCGAACAGACTGCAGCGTTGCAGGCAGTGGTCGAGGGAGGAAAGGGCCCCTTCACCTATCAATGGTCGCCAGCCGAAGCTACCGAAGAGGCGCTAGCAGGGTTGGCTGCCGGAAGCTACAACCTTACCGTGTCGGATGCCAGCGGACAAACCGCCGAAGCAGAAATTACCATCGACCAACCTGAGGCACTTGTGCTAAATCTTTCGGCCGACGCACCGGCCTCTGCCAATGGTGAAGACGGACAGGCATCGGTCCAGGTACGCGGGGGGGAAACACCTTACGTCTTTGCCTGGTCGAACGGCGCCAATTCGGCTGAGGTTAGCAATTTGCCGGCTGGTACGCACCAGCTAACCGTCACCGACGCCAATGGTTGTAGCGCTACCGGTCAGGTCGAGATCACCGAAGATATTCTGCCACTGGTGGTAAGCATTGAGCAGAAAAAGCCCATTGACTGTAATGGTGCAGCTAATGCCGTATTACAGGTTCAGGTCCAAGGGGGAAAGGGACCATTTACCTATGCCTGGAGCCCAAGCAGTTTGGAGGGTGAAAACCCCCAGCGTGTAGATGTCGGGGAATACGCTGTTTCGGTGACCGATGTCCAGGGCACCACCAAGAACGCACGTATTACAATCGATCAACCCGAAGAACTGGTCATTGCCACAAAAGCGGAAGGCGTAGCTACTGATGATACTTCGGCCGACGGAAAGGCGCGGGTGCAAATTCGGGGCGGTACCGAGCCCTATGAGATCTTGTGGGATAATCAGGCCACACGCGAAAGGGTTAATAACCTTACCTACGGCGCGCACCAAGTGACCGTTACCGACGCCAATGGTTGCGAAAAAACTGCCGAAGTGAATATCGATAAGCGCGCTCTTCCCGAATTAGCAGGTCAGGTGGAGCGGGGTCAACGCATCCAGATGGAAGCCATTCAGTTCGATGCTGACTCGATTAATATCAAAAATAGCTTTGAGCCGGTACTAGACGAAATTTATACCTTCCTGGAAGAGAATCCGGAGGTTATCGTAGAGATTGGCGGCCACACCAACAACCTGCCACCCGATGATTACTGCGACCGCCTCTCGACTGCGCGGGCCAAGGCAGTAGCCGAGTATGTTATTCAGCAAGGCGTGCCCAGCTATCGGGTGCGCTATCGCGGGTACGGTAAACGCGATCCCATTGCGTCTAATGATACGCCCGAAGGCCGGCAAAAAAATCAGCGGGTGGAGATCAAGATCGTTAGCACAGGTGGAGGCTGAAACGCGGTGCATTAGGACAACTAAAAGAAGCGCCTTCCGGACGACCGGAAGGCGCTTCTAACCATAAGCGGAAAATCTTTAAGGATTTTGAAATCCGATAGGTGTCCCGATAAGCAGTGAATTGATCAAGTCGGCTTCTGAATTGTCTTTACCCAGGAATCCGCCTTCGTAAAGCCGGTCGGCATTGACGGCCGGATCATCGTCGAAACCATCGAGCATGTAATTGGGCCCAACGATGGTAATGTTCGCAGCAACGGCTTCGGTCAGGGATTCGAAATTGCCCGTCGTTTTTGTGGAGCTCGTTTCGAAGCTGGTCGACCCGGATTCGTCCCCGGCAAAGGGGTTGCGAATCAGGTAGGCGTATTGGATGGCCGCTTTATATCCCTGGTCCAAGTCCAGGTCATCATCTAGTACGTTATAAGTCAGAATATAGCGCAAGTCGGCTCGTCCTCCGAAACATTCGATACCGTCGTCACCGGCAGAAATGATAGCGATGTGGTCTACTTGCGTGCCGGAACCAACGCTGCCCAGCGTCAGGCTATTGATTTCATTACCTGGCGTAAGGGCTACACCTGCGTATTCGATACGCACAAAGCGGAAAACCCCTGAGTTTTCTTCGTTGTTTTGTTCTGCCCTGCTACCAAAGCCGTACACACCGTCGATCCCGTTATCCACTTCAATCCCTTCGATCAGGACCTCCGCTTCGCGGGTATTGTAGGCGTGACCACAGATTATGATGCCTCCCCAGTCACCGCGCGAGCGTTGGCTCCGTGGTGAAATACTGGTAAAGATAATCGGTTGGTCAGGCGTACCCTCTGCCATAATTTTTGCACCCCGGTTGATGCATAAGACGCCGGCATCTGGTCCCACGGCCCGGTTGCCGTAGATGATGGTACCCGGCTCGATTGTGAGGGTCACCCCTTCCTTGACGAAAGTCTGACCGGTGATCAGGTAGTTGTGATCGGCAGTCCAGGTTTGATCTGAAGTGATATCTTCGTCAATGGTAATCAAACTCGGATCGTTGGGATCGAATTCGTAATCATTGTCAGAAGGATCCAGGTCGAACCACTTACTTCCGGCATGCCACTCTGGCTGAACATTGCGATCAAAGGCGCCCAAGTAATCGGTCTGTTCCAGGTCGATGTCTGCGTCATTGTAATCATTCACGTCTTGCAGGATCGGACCGTTTTGGCCTTGCTGACCGTCGACAATTTCGGGTATCGGGCCTACCCAGGTCGGCAGGTTTTCAAAATCAAAGCCAGTAATTGCGGCATCGATCGGACGAGCAAATCCGTTATCAGTAACAAAATCGGCTACATTATTCAAGGTGACGTTTTGTGGATTAGAAGCGCCGTTGAATTGCTCGGTTATCTCATTCTGCGAAAAGATCAGGCCTTTACCGCGGCTGCGTCCGGTGCCGGATTGTTCACCGCTTCCTTCACCAGGTTCAGGAGGGCCCAGCAGGACCACTTCTTCGCAAGAGAATAACAGCAGAATGGAGGCCCCCAAAAACAGGGCACATGCGATTGATTTATTGAGGTTGATCATTGTTGTATATTTTAAAAATCATAGCTGAAGCCTAAGTTGAAAGTTTGATAAGCCAAACCACGTTGTACTTCTTTATCCGTTGCAGGGTTATCGATTCTTCCGTCGGTATTGGCGTCTTCGAATTGGGCAAATCGGGTATTCAGCAGGTTGGTTCCGGCTACTGTGATTTTCAAAGCCCCAAAGCGGTGCGAAAAGGAAGCATTCAGATAATTCCGGGGCATCTCGTACCAGGGAAAGGTTTCGTTGCCGTCGCCCACTGAGAATAAGCTGCGCCCTACGTAGCGGTAAGCAATCGTTGCCGTCGTTTTCTTGTCGTTGGAGAAATAGGTAATTGCTCCATTGGCCAGAATGGGGACCTGGCCTTGCAATTGGCGTTCCTCTACAAATTCGTCGGAGTCTTCCGGTAGTTCGATGACACTGCTGGTGTAATTGAAATTACCAGAGAGCAAAATATTGCGCCAACCGGGCCCCTGGCCGAGGAATTTGGCAAACTCAACTTCCACACCGCCCAGGCGTGCTTCTTTGGCATTGTCAAAACTGAATAGCGGGGATTCGGCCCGCAGGCGGTAGATCATTTCGATAGGATCCTCGATGCGTTTGGCGAAGGGCGTTACCGCGAAGTATTCATTATTGCCGAATAAGACTTCGAACGTAAGGTCGAAATTGTCGATCTTGGCGCTCTGCAGGTTTGGGTTCCCCGAAATATCCGCCCGGTAATCGTAGTCGTAGAAGGTGAATGGAGAAAGCTCGCGGAAGGCCGGGTGGTTGAGTGATCTGGAGTATCCACCTTTGATAGCAAGTTTTCCAGTTGTATAGGCAACCGCAATGGTTGGTAAAAACTCTGTTATATTGTTATCGATCGCTACATCAGTAGTCAGGTTCTGAGAAAAGTCTTCGATACGACCGCCGATAGAAAAATTAAAGTTGGGCCCAAGGGTGAAATCGGTACCTATATAGACCCCAAAGGTCTCGTTTTCCCCGTTATAATCATCGCGTGACGAGGAGCCATCGACCAAAAAATAGCCGTTGGGACCAAAGTGATTGGGAGCAAAGACTGTGTCCAGTGTGCGCAGAGCTGGCTGGCGCAAGAATCCGGCCGTGTTGTCATCTTTAGCAGCGGTCGCTAGGCGAGCCACAAAATCCCGTTCCAGGCGGTCGTACAATACACCACCTTTTATTTGGACGTTGGTCGCCAGGTCCCAGCTCAGATCTAGTCTCCCGGCCAGGGTGTTATCGTCCATATCACTGGCGAAGCGAGCACCCGCATCCGCTTTGGAGCTTTCCGGTATGATAAATATGTAAGGCTCGTCCGTACCGGTCAGCCCCAACGGACGTTGGGCGCCAGCGCGACGTAGGTCGGGTTCGTCGCGGTCAAATGTGGCTGTGCCCAAAGTCCAGCCTACATCCAGGTTCCCAAACAGCCGGTGGCTACCATTGAGGCGAGCCAAGAACATTTCCTTGGTAAGGTTTCCATGGCTAAATCCAAAGACATCTACATCGCTACGGATACCAACGAAGTATCGCACCAAGCTGGTCATGGAATTATCGTGACCGTATTCCAGTGCGAGGTTGATCTCATGATCGGGGTTGAACCGATAGAACCACTGGGAAGTCGCTTCGAGTTTGGCTTCGTCCGTGTAAATGCCGTCCGTCAGGAAAGAGGTATTTGTCGATTCGATCACTGTGCCCAGGAAATCTTCCGTACCATCCTCGGCTCGGGTATATTGATTGTACCGGGCCCGGTTGAAAGCAACCCCTTTCTGCATACGGGAAAAGATAAGGGAGTTGGAGGTAGAGAACTTCCGTTTCCCGTCATCACTAAAAATCTTACCAAACCCGATACCGATATCAAAACCCGGAGCAGCGGTAACCGTTTCGATGGGGAAGTTATTCGGCAACTGGGCTCCGATTGCAGCCGCTTCATTGCGGGTAGCATTCTGGATTACCTCGCGAGCTGGCAGTTTATCGATGAGTTTATTATCGTTTAAGCCGTAGCCAAAAAACTCGGCAAAATCGTCGTTATGAGAGGTCGGTTTCACAAAATCCTCAAACGTGAAATTGCGCTGAAATGACATGCCGCCACTGAGGGTCAGGTAGTCTTCTTTGATATCGGCCGTACTGGTGATGTTGACTACAGCCGACCCCCACTCGCCGTAATTGCCGTAATAACCGCCTTTGTAGACGTCCATAGCTTGAATTGCGTCGGGAGGCAGCAAACCTAGCGAAAAGGCCTTGATGTTTTGCTCCGTCACCGGGGCGGATAACCCGTTGATGGTGACGGTCGTGTAGCGGGGACTCAGACCTCGGAAGGCAGCCATTCCATTTTGCAGGGTAGAACCCGATACGCGGCCTAGCAAACCGGATGCCGTTCCACCTACAGTACTGACGAACTGCCGGGTAAACCGGTTAACGACGACCGGGTCCTGAATTTCGGCCTGCTTGAAGTGAAACAGCATGGTAGAGTCGCTGTAGGGGCTATTCTGCCGCTTGGCGTGTACGTGTTCCCGTTCGTGATGGTCGGTCGTGATTCCGTGCTCGCCCTGCCCAAAGAGGCTGCCAGCGAGCAGAATCCCCCAACTCCATACAAGGAATCTGATGGTTTTCATTGGTCAACTTTTTGGAAAAATTAAGTTTGTAATTGTCGAATGATTAAATTGCCTTAGGCTTTGCAAACAGCGCATTCTCCGCACACTACAAGAGTAAGGGTCATAAGCTTTATGCGGCTTCCGGGGTGAAAGACGAGGGCTGAGCGGTTTCGGTCAGCTCGTCCATTCGCAT
The DNA here is from genome assembly GCA_964530825.1 of uncultured Saprospiraceae bacterium. GTDB lineage: Bacteria > Bacteroidota > Bacteroidia > Chitinophagales > Saprospiraceae > CAZHCA01. The sequence goes on along the minus strand of CAZHCA010000013.1, from coordinate 63,676 downwards.
TAATATTTCTGTCGACTCCAGGTTGCGCAGCAGCAGATTGAGGTAGAGTAAGCTGTTTTTGTAATTATATTCGTCTTCCATCAACCCATTTACCTGCTGGGTAATCGATTTATCCAGCTCTTGTCGCATCGTGTTCAGTTTCGCTTCTGGGGAGGCCCTGCCTGTCGTGGAAGGAAGGATTTTGCAAAAAGCTTTCACGTCCCTAACCATGGTGTGCAGGGCTTCGATTTGCGCTGCCTCTAGGGGCTTGTGCAGGTTCAATACGTGGGTGGCGCCAATCTCAATCATGCGTACGCTTTGTTGTACCAGCAGCGATTCCAGATAGAAAAATTCCACGAGAAGCCTACCGGTCCGGGAATTTCCGGGGGGAAGCGCACCGAGGTATTCATTGAGCCGTGCGGTGTAGTTGCGCAATCGATCCTGCTGGATATGGCCCCGTTTTTTTAAGTTGCGCATGACCTTGCGATCCTCCTGTTCGATAGCCCGAACTAGCTCTTCTAATGTTTCACCGTAAGCATCTCCAACTTTACGTGCTTTTTGGCCTAAGTAAGGTTGAAGAGCTTCGGGGGACATAGTGAACCACGCTTCGGGTAGCTCCAGTTTGTGCTTGACTTGTAGATCGCGGTCAGTGAAGCGATTGACTAGGGTCATAGCGATGACTACAAAGGCAAAAACAATGCCTACACCTATAAATTCCAGGTTCATAACGGTCAGGGCGAAGATGGAAGATAGAGTCAGGGCGGCAATGGCCGTCATGAACCAGCCCGAGATAACGGTAAATACCCCCGAAACGCGGTATACGGCGCTGTCGCGATTCCAGGCGCGGTCGGCCAACGAGGTTCCCATAAGCACCATGAAGGAAACGTAAGTGGTGGATAACGGAAGCTTAAGCGAGGTACCCACCGAAATCAAAAAGGCCGCTACGATGAGATTGGAAGACGCCCGCACGAAATCGAAGGCAGCCGGCTCTTCACCGTCGACGACCAGAGGCGGTTTAACGGCATACCGGCGCTCGAACCAGCTGACCAATCCGGCAGGCATTATATTGATTAGCCCATTGGTAAAACCGCTGATACCACGCACCACACCGCGCGAAGCGGCATTCCCGCTGAAACGCTCCACACCTTCCTTTTGGCGACTCAGGTTAACTGTAGTTTGGATGACATTGCGCGCCTTTTTTGAAGTAGCCAGCGTAGCGACCATTATAACACCCGCAACGATGAGCATCCAGGTGGCGGCCGGAGCCCCTTCTACTAGGAAAGCTGACATCAGATAGATGTCGGCCGGCTCGCCCGAAGCCCGCCAGATTTGATAGGCATCGTAGCTGGCCACCGGTACACCGATGAAGTTCACCAGATCATTACTCGCAAAAGCCATCGCCAGTGCAAAAGTACCTAGCAGCGTAATAAACCGAAAAGGATCGAAAGCCCTTGCTTTATTCAGGAGGAAAAACAATACGGCTACCACGGCAGCTGTTAGACCCGCAACAAGCAGGAAATTTTCCGTCATCCACATCACCACGGAGGAACGCCGCAACGGCGAGCTTTTTAAACCTACGTTGATGATGAAGTTCAGGACCACTGCTACCGAGACTCCTCCAAATATGGCTCCGCCAATACTGGCGTACTGCTTATAATCGAAAGTGGTTATGGCCCGTAAAAGAAACTGCACCAACCACCCTACTAAAAAAGCAATGGCTACCGACACGAAAATGGCGACGATCATCTGCAACGCCTTGTCGGTATTGATGTAAGTTGCAAATTCGCTCAGGGCTATCCCCTCTTTATACATTTTGTAGAGGGTCACGGCAATTGAAGCGCCCAGTAATTCAAATACGATCGAGATCGTCGTGGAAGTGGGCAGCTTCAAAGAGTTGAAAAAGTCCAAGAGCAGGATATCCGAAAGCATTACGCAGAGGTAGATGAAAATGACCTCCTGGAAGGTAAACTTATCGGGAAGGAATACCCCCGTTTTAGCAATCTCCATCATTCCGCCCGAAGAAGAAGCCCCGATCAAAATGCCGATACTGGCTACAATCATAATGCGGGTAAAGGTGGCAGCGTTGGAGCCGACCGCACTGGTCAGAAAATTGACGGCGTCGTTGGAAACACCCACAACAAGATCAAAAACCGCCAATCCCAGCAAAAAAATCACAAGTGCGAGGAAAATCGTTTCCATGGACAGTTTCCATTTGGTTTTTTGGAAAAAGGTTAAATTTAACCTAGGTCGAGCTTCGGCAAATTAATGAATGCCAAAATCCCTTTTTTGGGAAAAGCGCATTAAATTGTAATATTAAACAGTCGGGGTATTGCCCAAACTCAATTTTAACAAGTTGTTGGCAAATATTTAACCTTCATTTTACGTATATCTTTACCACAAAATTTCACAAATCAGCGATGAAGTTTTGTAGTAATGAGTCTACATAGGTAAAATTATATTGGATTTAGAGGAAATGAGATTATGTATGATACCTTGACCGGAGTAATTGCTGACGCCCACAATTCAGCGTGCCAGTAATACCTCGCCACTTTCCTGGGCCGTTCCCTGACCGAAATCGTCGATATACGAAATCTGTAAATACCAGATGTAGATGCCGCGTTCGGCAAGCTCGCCCTGGTAGCGACCATTCCAACCTTCGTCAAGGTTATCAGTAGCGTATATGCGATTACCCCAGCGGTCGAAGATCTGCAACTCGACATCGATAATTTCTACCGATCCGGGCAGGAAGGGACGGAACTCGTCGTTTACGCCATCGTCATTAGGGCTGAAAGCATTTGGGAAATAAGCCTGGAAGGGAATACACTCGCGTAGTGTGATCCGGATGCTATCGCGCGCCGGACAGGGGTCGGCTACCTCGAGCCAGTAAAGCCCGCTCTCGGCTACTTGAATCTGCGAGCTGGTCGAGCCGGTACTCCAGCGAAAACTACCGTTGATGGGGGGCGCGGTGAGCGTGATGGGATTAACATCACAAGCGACGGTGTCAGGGCCCAGGTCAAAATCGGTAAGCTGTAAGAAATCGATACGAACCGAGTCTCTGTCGACGCAGCCATTGCGTTCGGCTTCTACCCAGTAGGTGCCCGGGGTGGTTACGCGTAGCCGGGGTTCGACTGTGCCGTCTTGCCAAAAGAAGAATGCTCCGCCAGAATTACTGGCATCGAGCAAGAAAGACTCGCCATCGCAGAGGGTCTGGTCGGGCCCCAAGTCTACGGTTGGAGTAGGAAAAAAGGTAACGGTTACAGTGTCGGAAGTTTGGCACGGGCCCTCCGCTAAGTTTACCCAATAAGTCCCCGGCCGTTTAACCGGGAGCTGCGGACTAGTAGAGCCGTCCTGCCAAAGATAACTGCCGGCCGCACCGGCAGGAGTGAGTATGATCGTTTCGCCCGTACAGCCTTCCGGGTCGTCGCCCAGATCAGGATCAGGAGGGGCAACGGTGTTCAAGGTAATGGAATCGCTAAAGGTACACCCATTGAGCAGGGCTTCCAGAGAGTAGGTGCCGGCGGCTTGTAATACCCTGGTCGGGTCGGTAGCACCATTGTCCTGCCAACTGAAAGTAGCTCCTGGAACGGCGGCGGTGACCACCAAAGAGTCACCTGCGCAGATCGTTTCGTCGGCGCCTAGCTCAAATACCGGTAGTGGATTGTAGGTGAAAACGACCGTGTCGGTTCCGGTACACCCATTTTCCGTAACATCTAAGAAATAAATTCCCGGGCCAGTAACTTCGAAGGTTGGTTCGGTGCTGCCGTCTTGCCAGGTCAGTTGGTCGCCGGATATGCCGGCTTCTAGCAATTGCGTTTCCCCTGTGCAACGTGTTTGGTCCGGACCAAGATCAACGGCTGGGATAGGGCGTAACGCAAGGGCCACTGAGTCGGTGAAATCGCAACCGCCGCGCGAAGCAGTAAGGTGGTAGACTCGTTCAGCTTTAACCTGGCGTACCGGACCGGTCACGCCATCCCGCCATTGGTAGGTCGCGCCCGCAAGGCTGGATGTTCCGTCAAGCTGGATACTATCCCCAGAGCAAATGGAACGGTCGTCGCCCAGCTCAAAAGTGGGGAGGGGCAAAAAGTCGACCGCTACCGAATCGAACAGCGGACAGGTTTCTACGGTAGCTTCCAGGCGGTAGGTGCCGCTATCCGTTACAGTTAAGGAGTCGGCCCGGGATCCATCCTGCCAAAGGTAGTCGGCTTGTGCTAAATTACTGCGCAAAGTAATGGTTGCGCCTTCGCAGGCGGTTCGATCACCCCCCAGGTCGAGGTTGATATCGCGCAAATAGCGTACCTCGATACTGTCGCGAGTGGCGCAGTTACCGTTACTGGCTTCAAGCCAGTAAACGCCGCCGGTGTCGATTTGATAAGTAGCGGTAGTAGCGCCGTCCTGCCATTGGTAGTCAGCTGCTAGACCCGTGAGGTCGAGGTCAACCACCGCATTGGTATCGCAAACCAGGGTGTCGGAGCCAAGTTGGAAGGCCGGAAAGTCGAGCACAGATAGGGCAACCGAATCTTGCACTACGCAGTTCGCCTGGGTCAGCGTAATGCGGTAGGTACCGGTTTGCTCGACCAGTAAAGTGGGATCGGTCGTACCATTATCCCACGCATAATTGACATTACTAACCCCAGTATTAGCGTCCAATAACAATTGCTCACCCCGGCAAATGCTGGTGTCATTTGGCAGGTCGGGTACAAAACTTTCCGCATCCAATACTTGGATGGTGTCCCGCACCCGGCAATTATTGGCGGGGAAGTTGACTTCAGCAGTATATATGCCGGGCGTATTTACGTTTATCGTTGCGGTAGTAGCGCCGGTATTCCATTGGTAGGTCTCGCCCGGGCTTCGATTTTCTGCCGAAAGGGTGACCAACGAGTTATCGTCACACAATAGTTGATCGGGGCCCAGGAAGCCCACTACATTCAGGTCTTGTGGGGTGCCGAAGGTCCACCCACTATTGCCACCAATGTCTGTCGAGTTGTTGCCGGCAAAAAAGTCAGCTCCGCCGCTGGCGGAGATATCACGCATTTGCAGGAAATCAGCTACGATTTCAGCGGTGTCGGGCATGATGAGATTACCTGGGGTGCCATTTTCTCCGCTCCCAATTTCAATAGATAGGCAATTATTTGCGATGGCACGCAAATAGCGGTTTACGCAGAGATCGGCCCGCGAGCGAAAGACGTAACTTTTGCCTGGAGAAATCACCAAGGAATCGATCGACCAATTGCCGAAGGTGGCGCCGTTGCCGTAAATTTCGACGTATTGTGCCTCTATCTTGTCTCCCTGTTGGGTGGAAGTGTGATTCAAGGTGGTAACGACGTTGTCGTTATTGGTAGCTAGAACCCGGTGCAACCGGGGCGTAATCCCAGAAATATCTCTTAAAAAAACCACTCTGCTCTCCGGGTGGGTAATTTCGATCGTGGAGGTCCCGGCATCCATTTCCGTAATGTTATTTACATAGTAGGTTAAAGGCTCCGCGCCGGAAAGACGGATATACGCATTGCCCAGATCAATTCGTGCCGGTGCTACGGCATTGAAATTATCGAAGGAAGCAATGGAGCCCATGTCGACTCGGTGGTCATTGAAGCGAACAGTCCCGGCAAATATGTTAAACCCGCTGAACTCACTATCGTAGCGGTGGTCGGTCAACAAGTCGAGGGTGCCCGAATTTTGAACGTAGAGGTAGCGAAAATCTTGCTCGTAGGGGGCGAACTCGTTATTCCCGGGACCGAGAAAATAGGTGAGGTCCATAAAAATATCGGCGTTGGGGGTTGCCCAGACCGAGCCGCCAATGTTTGTTATAAAAGTGCTGAAACTAGGGTTTTCATCAACATTGCGCCAGTCCATATTGCGGCAAGCGATTTCGCGTCCACCGGTAACTGTCACAAATTGATTGGGCTGGTCAAATGCGTTTTCATCAAAAATGACATTGTCAGCCAGGGTGGGGATACATTCGCCTCCAGGGCCACCGCTGGACAGGGACCAATGGTCCGGGTCGTGCCAATTCCCGCCGTTACCTACCCAATACAGCGTACGCCCGCTGTTGGCAAACATCCAACCCTGATTGCCTCCCATGTCCAGGCCATTCTGTACACTAAAGGTTCCGCCCCCCTCTGTGTGTAGGTCGCGCAACGAAATCTTATCTAGTATTATCGCCTGCGTGCTGCTAATGAAAGCAGACCGATTGAGCCGGTCGGATCGAATGATACTACCACCGGTAGAGCAATCACCCGGGGTTTCTATCTGATTTACCGTAAGTTGCTTACCGGCCTGAAGCAGCACGGTAAGGTCGGGTCGGATGATTAGGGTATCGATGTGAAGACTGCTGTTAATATTGGTCCGGTTGCCTAAATCAAACCGTTGCACCCGCAAGCTGTCATCAGGTAGGGAATGGAAAATATTGGTATTAGAACTCGACGAGATATGATGGTATTGGAATGACCCGGGGGTATTCTGGTGGCTAAAATTAAAATTGCTACCCACTGCTAAGATCAATGATGTTCCGGCATCGAGATCAAGGGTTGTATTTTCGACGTACCAGCCGTTGACTGGCGCTACATTGCGGATCTCGATCACCGAGTTTCCCAAGGTTAGTCGAGCGCTCTGGCCATTGCGGGCATAAAACCCTTCCAGCCCCAAGTATTGGTCATTGGTGATAAGGTGACCATTGGTTAGTTCCAGGATGTCATCACCCATGCGGAAAGTATCCTGAAAGGTCCATTCCCCGTTTGGCCCGTCGAAGGTAATGAGGTGATCGAGGGTCTGGCCGGCCGTCGTGATCTGCTGACCGGTGGTGTTTGACTGGAATAATACTTCTCCCAGCTGATTCCAAGTCATATTGGGTGCGAGCCGGAAACTGCCGAAAACCCGGAGCTGGGTGACTTCAGGGGCAATCCAGACAGGGTTGCCGGTTACCCCCTGCCAGGTAAAATCGCGGCAATCGGCCGAGGAAACATCTACTGTTACGGTTTGGCCGGGACCGTTAAAGGAATTGTTGTCAAAAAACACATTGGTATTGCCATTGGGTACGCAGGCACCACCGGGGCTGCCCGAAGTGAGCGCCCAATTCGCCGGGTCAGACCAGTTGCCGGTGCCGCCGACCCAGTAGAGGTCGAGGGTGTTAACGCCCGTGAAGGTCCAACCGTCGTTACCTCCTAGGTCGATTCCATCACGGGCTATAAAATCGGCGATACCGCTGGAGCGGATATCGCGTAGACTAAGAAAGGTGCCTTCAATAGTCGGCATATTACTGAATAGAATGGCTTCCTGCCCTCCAATAGAGGCACTCAGGGAGATGGGGGCCTCACAAGTACCGGGTGCCTCCAGGCCGGTGATGGTGAAATTTTCACCGCTGCGCAGCGTGTAGGATTTGCCCGGTGTCAAGGATAATACGCCTCCGCGGAAGGGCATATCCAGAATAGCATCGCCCGCAAAAGCCATCCTTCCGGCGAAGGTCAAGTTGGCCATTTCGAAGAATTCGGCTCGCCAACGGCGCCCAAGATAGATTCGACCGTCCGGGTTGGAGAAAATCAACTCATTGACTTGCAGTGTATTTTGTCCGACAACCCAGAACTCAACAAAACGACCGGTAATTTCGATCCGGCCCTGGTCGGGCTCGATATCAAGGATGTTGGAGTTGATGTCGACCGTTGGAGTGGCCAGAGAAAGTGCCCCTGGAACATAAATGGTATTGGCGGTAATGCGGAATAGGCCGGAACCCAATCGCAAAGTCGCCTGATCGCGGTCGGCCCGGAAAAATCCCGTTTCCAGCGTGTGTTCAGTAAGGTCCAATACGCCTTCTTGCAGATCGATCAAGCTATCCACCCGCAGGTCTGCATTCAGCAGATAATTCCCGCCAGGGCTCTTGAAACACAAGGTGCCCGGAAAATCCTGGCCGGCAGCGTCGATGACCATATCGGGTTGTTCGCCAACCAGCAATATTTCACCCCGTACATCAAAGGTCATATCGGGGTGCAGGATGATACTGCCGAAAAGATTGATGCGCGCCGGGGTTGCGGTACGTAGGGTAGGCTCAAAAGTTGCGGCCGACCAATCCATATTGCGACAAAAGATGCTGCCCGCGGTGATCCGTACGACCTGCCCGGGAGCGGTAAAGGAGTTTTCATCAAAAAAAACGTTATCGTCGGCACCTGGAATGACCGGGTAGTTGATCGTCCCACCCGATGCCGTTGCCCAGTTTGATAGATCGTTCCAGTCGCCGTCGCCGCCTACCCAATAGTAGTCGGCGGCAAAAGTCGGCAAAGACCAACTGATGATCAGTGTCATTATGAGGATCCTACTCATGATACTACACCATTTTTCGCTGTGAAACTTGGAAATGCCAGCCGGTCGTGCCCGTGAGCTAACGCGGTCGGTGTTGGCCAATAGATGCTGATCTACGCTGCTGTCGGCGTCCATGAAAAGTCTTTTGCTTATAGCATTGTGTGAAAATACAAAAAAGAGGCTATTCAGGTACCGGTCTCACCCTTTTAACAACCGTTCCTCCCGCTCTCGCACGCGCGCGAAGGGGAAAGCCTCCCAAGTGCGGTCCCACTTGGCGCGGATTTTGGCGGTGGCGAGGTTGCCCAGGCTACCCAGGTGGGTGTGGAGCAGCTCCCGGTCGGGGTCGAATGCGCCCCTGGCGATCTGATCGCCCACTTGCCGGTAAGCGTCACGGAAAGGCGTGCCACTCAGTACCAGTCGGTTGACTTCTTCTACGCTATACAGGTAGCGGTAGCGTTCTTCCTCCAGGATGCCGGTGCGCACCTGGATTTTAGGCAGCACGAATTGTAGCATATCCAGTACATCGCCCATTTGTGCAATGGCGGGAAACAATAACTCTTTCAGCAGTTGGAAGTCGCGGTGGTAGCCCGACGGTAATCCTCCGGTCAGCTGAGCAACCTGTGCAGGCAGGGTGAGCAATAGTTGACAGCGCCCCCGGATCAATTCAAAAACATCAGGATTCTTCTTATGCGGCATAATGCTAGAGCCGGTCGTGACCTCGTCGGGGAGCTCTACGAAGCCGAAATTTTGACTGTTGTACAAGACCAGGTCTCCGGCAAGTTTTCCCAGCGTGTGTGCCAGCGCAGCCAGGCTGAAGGCCAGCGTGAGTTCGGTTTTACCGCGTCCCATCTGCGCGTGCACGACGTTGTAACTAAGATCGTCAAAACCTAACAGGTCAGTGGTGAGCTGCCGGTCGAGTGGGAAGGACGATCCGTACCCGGCCGCCGATCCCAACGGGTTTTGGTTAATAATCCGGTAAGTAGCCACCAGTTGCTGCAGGTCGTCGACCAGATTCTCGGCGTAGGCGCCCCACCATAATCCAAAGGAGGAAACCATGGCCACCTGGTAGTGGGTATACCCGGGCAGCATGACGCCCTTATCCCGCTCTGAGCGTTTCTGTAAGGTCTCGAAAACGCTTTGCATACGACGAGCCAGCCGCTCGAGCTCGGACCGGAAGAATAGCCGCAGATCGACCAGTACTTGATCGTTCCGCGAGCGCCCGCTATGGATACGCTTACCGGCTTCGCCCAGGCGCTCGGTGAGGACTGCCTCAATATGGCTGTGTATATCTTCGGCTTCTTCCAGTATGCGGAAATCCTCTGACTGGACTTCGGTATGCAGGATGCGCAGTTCTCGCACAAGCCTATCTCCCTCTTGCTGCTCGATCAGTCCGATCTGTGTGAGCATATGCACGTGCGCCAGAGCGCCGAGCACATCGTAAGGGGCCAATAAAACATCGAGTTCGCGATCCCGCCCCACAGTGAAGCGGTCGATTGCTTCCAGGTTGGTGAAGTCTTTTTGCCAAATTTTCATGTGGTAGGTTTTTACGGCCAGGGTAGACCCGCTAGCCCCTCAATGAGACGACGGTAGAGGGTCAGCCCCTGTTCGAGTTCAGGAATGCGGATATACTCATCAGCGGTATGTGAGCGGGCCGAATCGCCGGGGCCTATTTTGAGGGAAGGAAAGGGCATCAGGGCCTGGTCAGAGAGGGTAGGGGAGCCGAAGATGTTGCGTCCTAGGGCTCGCCCGGCTTGTACCAGCGGGTGATCCATGGCAATTCCCGAGGAGTTGAGTCGGAACGATCGCGCTTTGAGCTTGGCACGGCAAAGCGCTTGCAGGCAGGTCAGAGCCTCCTGGTTGCTATAGTACTCATTGGTGCGCACGTCGATCACAAAGCGACACTGGTCGGGTATGACGTTGTGTTGTTGCCCGGCTTCAATTGCAGTTACAGTGGCTTTGGTGGGACCCAGAAGATCGGAAATACGCTCGAACCGATAGTTTCGAATGCGTTGGATATCTTCCAGTGCTAGGTACAAAGCATTCAAGCCCTCCTCACGGGCGGCATGTCCGGCCTCTCCTGTAGCTTCCCCATCCACGACCATTAGTCCTTTTTCGGCTACTGCCAGATGCATCTGAGTGGGTTCACCGACTAAAGCAGCATCGATCGGGCCCATCGCTTCCAGAATAGAAGCAATTCCCTTGGGTCCCGAAATTTCTTCCTCAGCGGTGGCGGCGAATACCAAATTGACAGGCGCAGCTGGTCGTGCTGCAAAATGTAAAAAGGTGTGGATCAAGCATACGAGCGAGGCACCGGCATCATTACTGCCTAGCCCGTAGAGTATCTCGCCCTCTTGTACGGGCTGAAAAGGATCGCGTATCCAACCAGCATTAGGCCTAACGGTGTCGTGGTGCGAATTCAGCAGCAGTACCGGCCGGTTCCGTTGCCACTTTGGGGTTCGGACCCACACATTGTGGTCTTGCCGCTCAACCTCCAGGCCTTGAGCTGTAAGAAAAGCTTCGAGTAAGTCGGCCGTAGCCCGCTCTTCCCGGGAACGGGAAGGGATGGCAATCAACTGTTTTAGTAAATCGGTGGCAGCAGCGACGGTATTCATAGGCTTAGCTGGGTTCCGGTTTGGTTGGCAAAAGAGGCTGGACCGCAGATGGTCACCTGAGCCCCGGCTGCCTGGGCCAGGAAGGCGTTGTCAAGTTTGGGAATCATGCCGGAATGAATGCTTCCGCTTGCTTTTAAGCGGTCGTATTCGGGCTGTGACAGCTGAGGTATAACCGATGCATCGTCTCCGGCGTCGGCTAGTACGCCGTTTTTATCCAGACAAAAATACAGTTTTACGGAAAAATGCGCCGCTAGGCCCCTAGCCAACTCTGCAGCAATGGTATCGGCATTGGTGTTCAAGAGTTGCCCTCTACCGTCATGGGTGATGGCGCAAAAAACCGGTGTATAGCCGTTCAAAAGAAGGGTGCGGATGCCGGGAGCGTCTGTTCTGTCGATGTCGCCGGCAAAGCCGTAGTCGATATCGCCTACGGGGCGCTTGCGCGCCAGGATGGTGTTGCCGTCGGCGCCCGTCAGGCCAAGCGCATTACAGCCGAACGCTTGGAGCCGGGCAACCAGTTGCTTGTTGTAAAGGCCGGCGTAGACCATGGTCACGATCTCGAGCGTGGGTGCATCCGTTATGCGGCGGCCATCAACCAAACGGGCTGGGCTACCTAGCTTCCGGCCTAATGCGCTGGCGCGCTGCCCGCCTCCGTGTACCAATAAGTGTCGACCCTCAAACGCCAGGAATTGGCGGAGCAGGGAATGGAGCGTATCCGGTTGGCCGAGCAAACGGCCGCCGATCTTGAGCAGTTGGAGCGTTTCCCCCATAACTAACGTTTTTCCAGAATGGCCTGTAATACGGCCTGGGTAGCCCAGGTGCGATTTCCGGCCTGCGATATGACCAGCGACTGGGGGCTGTCGAGTACACCGTCGCTGACTACTACATTGCGGCGTACCGGCAGGCAATGCATGAAATACCCCTCATTGGTGCGGGCGATTTTGTCTTCGGTGATCATCCAATGGTCATGATCCAGTACGGTCCGGCCGTAGTCGCGATAGGACGACCAGTTTTTGACATAGACAAAATCGGCGCCCTCAAGCGCTTTTTCCTGGTCGTACTCAATGGGAAAGTCGCCGGTAAACTCTGGCGCCAGCTCACAACCTCTAGGGTGGGTAATGGTCACCTCGTGACCGGCGGCTCGCATCCATTCCAGGAAGGAGTTTGCTACGGCTTGCGGAAGCGCCCGGGGGTGTGGTGCCCAGCTTAGTACAATGCGAGGCCTGCCGGAAGGGGCATATTCGCGGATGGTCAACAGGTCGGCCAGCGACTGCAGTGGATGGCGAACGGACGATTCTAAACTAACTACCGGCACGGTGGCGTGCTCGCAAAAACTTTGCAATATTTTTTCGCTGTAGTCCTGCTCGCGGTCTTTCAGGGTAGGAAAGGAACGAATACCAATGATGTGAGCATACTGACTGATAACCTTAGCTGCCTCGCGCACGTGTTCCGGGCGGTCGCCTCGCATTACAGCGCCATCCTGGAATTCGAGTTTCCAGCTTTGGCCCGCATCCATGCTGAAAATGTTCATGCCGAGGTTGCTACCGGCTTTTTCCGTACTGATACGGGTACGCAGGCTAGGGTTGAAGAAAAACAGCGCCAGCGTTTTTCCTCTTCCGAGCTCTTGGCGGTCTAGCGGGTTTTGCTTGATATTATGTGCAAGCTGGACCAGGTTTTGTACATCGGGCACATCCTGTACCGAGGTAAAGTGGTGCATGGTTTGATTGGGTTTAGTTAAAAAGCAATACTTTTCAATTGCAGGCCGGCATCGGGGGCCAGCCCCAAAGCAAGATTCATATTTTCGACGGCCTGGCCGGAGGCGCCCTTCAGCAAATTGTCGATGATACTGATGATGAGCACCTTATCCTCGTGCCGCTCCAGGTGTAAAACCGCCCGGTTCGTATTGACCACCTGCTTGAGCTGTGGGTTTTTATCCTGAACGTGGACAAACGGGGCATCCCGGTAAAAGTCGCGATAAAGTTCGATCAATTCCGACTCGGCGTAATGGGTTGCGGTGTAGGCGCTGGCGTAAATCCCCCGGCTAAAGTTACCGCGTACGGGCAGGAAGTTGAGCCGCGGGGCGCCCTGGGGTTGTAGTTGCAACAAAGAGCGATTAATCTCGGCTAGGTGTTGGTGCCGGAAGGCTTTGTAGATGCTTACATTGTTATTGCGCCAGCTGAAATGCGTTGTCGGAGAAGGGGATTGTCCCGCACCGGTCGATCCGGTGAGGGCGTGGATGTGTACTTCCTCCTGGATCGCCTCCTGCCCGGCCAGTGGCAGTAAGGCCAGTTGAATGGCCGTGGCAAAACAACCCGGATTGGCAATGCGGCGCGCGCCGGCCAACCGCTCCCGGTTGAGCTCAGGTAGCCCGTACACGTAGGCCGGGTCAAGTCGAAAATCGCGACTTAAATCAATCAGGACGACCTCGTCGGGAATATCGTGGTCTTCGACAAAACCGATGGATTGCTCGTGCCCCATACAGAGAAAAAGGGCATCGATATCGAAATGGAGCTCCTGTGTGAAGTGAAGGTCGGTAAGGCTCGTAAGGTCTTCGTGGACTTCGGCCAGGGGTTTGCCGGCCTGACTCTTGCTGTGTACGTAGGTCAGCTCCGCTTCGGGGTGGAAAACCAGCAAACGCAGCAGTTCACCGGCGGTATAACCGCCCCCCCCTACAATACCTACCCGAATCATGATTCCTGTTTTTGGTGAACGGAATGATGGATCTTAGCAGCGTTGGCCAGAATCTTGGTGAAACCGCGCACGTCGTTGCCGGTCCAGGCCCGATTCAACTCCCCGTACTGGCCAAAGGAAGACTGCATGAGGTCGTATTCAGAGGTAATACCGGCCAGTTCGAATCGGTAGGGCGCCAAATGGACGTGTACCTGACCGGTGACCGGCCCCTGAGTATCGGCCAGAAAGGTTTCGATATTGCGCAGTACCGGATCTAGGAACTGCCCCTCATGCAGTAGCATACCGTACCAATTCGCGAGTTGCTCTTTCCAATACTGCTGCCATTTCGTAAGTACGTGCTTTTCCAGCAGGTGGTGGGCTTTGATAATAATTAATGGCGCTGCAGCCTCGAAGCCCACGCGACCTTTGATGCCAATGATAGTATCGCCCACGTGCACGTCGCGCCCGATCGCGTAGGGCGAGGCAATTTCCTGGAGGCGTTCGATCGCCTTGACCGGATGAGGATAAATATGGCCGTTGATGCCGTTGAGCTCGCCCTGTTCGAAGTGCAGGTCGACCGTTTCGCTGCCCTTGGCGGTCATAGGAGTAGGCCAGGCCTCTACGGGTAAGCCCTGATGGGAGGTAAGGGTTTCCGCTCCGCCGATGCTCGTGCCCCACAACCCTTGGTTGATGGAGTAGCGGGCTTTTTGCCAACTCCAGTCGATGCCGTTTTGCTTTAGGTATTCAATTTCCTCTTCGCGCGAAAGCTTCAGGTCGCGGATGGGCGTGATAATCTCTAAGTTGTCACCCAGCACGTGAAAGGCCAGATCGAAGCGCACCTGATCATTGCCGGCACCGGTGCTTCCGTGCGCTACGAAGGGCGCGCCGACCGCTCTTGCGTATTGTACGGTCTGAAGTGCTTGAAACACACGCTCAGCGCTCACCGAAAGCGGATAGGTATTATTGCGCAGTACGTTGCCGTAAATTAGGTATTTGATGCACTGGTCGTAGTAGTCGGTTACGACGTCGCGCAGGGTGAAACTGGCCGCTCCTAATTGATAAGCACGGTCCTCCAGTTCCAGGATTTCTGCTCGGGAAAAGCCGCCGGTATTGACGGTTAGAGCGTGCACCTCAAAGCCGCGCTCCTGCGTAAGGTGCTTGATGCAAAAAGAGGTGTCGAGGCCGCCGCTGTAGGCAAGTACCACCTTGGGTCTATCCATGTGTTGTAATGATTAAGTTGGTCAGGTCTACTTTCATGTCGACTTCCTGTTGGGAAGGAGCCATCATAGCGGTACATAGGCACATCCGCCGCTCCTGCCGATGCAGAATATCGTAGTTCGGACAACTTTTACAGCCGTCCCAAAAGGCATCGTCCTGGGTGAGCTCCGAAAAAGTGACCGGCTTGTAACCCAGATCGGAATTGATTTTCATCACGGCCAGGCTGGTCGTGATCCCGAAAATGCGGGCCGCGGGGAATTTTTTCCGCGACAATTCGAATACGGCTGCCTTGATACGGCGCGCCAGGCCTAGGCGCCGAAAGTCCGGGTGCACGATCAGGCCCGAATTGGCAATATACTTTCCGTGACTCCAGACTTCGATGTAACAAAATCCGGCCAGTTGGTCGCCATGTAGCGCAATTACGGCATTGCCGTTTTCGATCTTCTGTTGGATATAGGCCGGCTCGCGCTTGGCGATACCCGTACCGCGTGCTTTGGCCGACTCCTCAATCAATTGACAGATGGCTTCTGCGTAGGTCAGGTGCCCAGGTTGAGCGACCACAATGTTTACGTCCATTTTTTCAAGGGATCAAAAGTATGATACAATGGGCAGCGCATGTACTTGCCCTTATTTAGGAATAATGCAGGCTTTAAGGTTAGGGAAAAGATGGGACAAAGTAAGCCCCGTTGGGTGGAAAAGGAAATTAAACGCCCCTAGGGGCGACGGAAAAAATGATTGCGTCGGCGGGTGAAAATTAAACCGGTATTTACTTTTGTAAGTTGCATTACATAGCAAATGTATCTCCTCGTGGGGAAAGGTGCAATAATTCGTCCAATTATTTTGTAGGAAGGGGGGAGAAACCGGTGGCCAGCCCCTCCTAAGTTATCTCGCCAGCAAGAAGTCTTTAGTGAACCGCTCGACTTTACCGCCGGGCATTTCCACTGTAACCGTGCAAACATATACACCCGGCGGCATAGGACGATTTTGGTGCCGGCCGTCCCAACCCTGCAAAGGAAACGATTTAGGCGTACCGGGTTCTTCGTACAGGAGCTCCCCCCAGCGGTTGTAGATTTGGAAAGACTCCACTTCGTCCAGGTTCAGTCCCGGATAGGCGCGGTAGAAATCATTATTGGCATCGTCGTTCGGGGAAAAGGCATCGGGCAGGAACAGGTCGATGGCTCTATCTACCTCGACGAAGAAGTTGTCGCGATCTTCGCATCCGTTGGGGTTGACCGCAAAAAGGTCGAATCCGGTATCTTCCTTTGGAAAAACCGCAATGGTGTTTTCATTAATTACGCTGGTCCAATTCGAAGGCTCCAGGGTGTAGCGCAGGGGCGACCAGTTGGCTTCTACCCTGACGTAAGCAGTGTCTCCGGCAATGATCTCGAAATTGCGGAAGGGCAAATTAATTTCAAACTTTGGCGGGTTGCGCAACTCGAATTGCAGGGTGGTGTCGCAGCCTTCGCCTGCCCTGACGCGCAGTTCGTAGCGGGCGGGGCCCAGGCCGTCAAGGGCGCCTACAAACGAACGTGTCGTGCTACCGTCGAAGAGCAAGAGCTCGTAGTCGTCTTCGGAGGTAACCAAGATGCTACCGTCGTTGGCGTTCCAGCAGGAGATGGAATCCAGAACCAAGTCCACCTGGGGTGAAGGCTCTAACCCAAAGGGCAGGACGAGGGAATCGCGGCAGCCCCACACATTTGCGGCAACCAGTTTGGCCTCGTATTGCCCCGCCCGGGAAACAAACAGGATTGGGTTGGTGAATCGGGAACTGTCGCCGGTTGTAAAGCTCCAACTGAACAGGTCGGCGTCTCGGGACTGGTTCTGGAAAAACACTTCGGTAGGACCGCACGAAGCCGATTTTTCCACTTCGAAAAAGACTTTTGGGCGCGGGTAAGTGAAAAAAGTCTGGAATGCTGTGTCTACGCATCCCAGGGTGTCTTGTACAATTAGGCGTGCGCTCTGGATGCCCGATTCGGGGAAATACTGAATAAGGCTGTCGCCGGTACTGCGTTCACCATTACTAAAGGCCCAGAAGGTGTTCCAGGTGGGGTCTGCATGCGCCGCAAAGGTCACGGGTGCATTCCCGCACAAAGAGTCGGTGACAGTGAACCGGGCTTCCGGGGCCGCTACGATCTCGATCCGGCTTGTCCGGCTGGCTCGGCATCCGTTACGTGAGATAGCGAGGAGTTCCAGGTCGTAAATTCCGGTTCGATCGTATACGTGTTGGAAGGCATTTTCCGTACTAGCGCCGTCGCCGAAATCGAGTAGGAAATCGGCCCCGTCACCGGCTACCTGAAAACGAACAGGGGTGCCGGGACAGGATAGCGGCGGGTGCAGTAATACGGGATCGGGGCCCGGTACGATGTCTACGACCGTGCTGGCGCTGTCGATACCGCAGCCGAAGGCGATCTGAGTAATGGTGTAGCGCCCGGTCCCGTCGAACTGATGGGTAATGGTATCGCCAGTGTAAACCGAGCCGTCGCTGAGCTCCCAACGTACGGGTACATTACCGGTGGCTAGGTTGGTGGCAGTAAAAGGCTCGCTTTGGCAGAGAGTATCGGCGGGCAGGTTAAAGCCGGCTTCCACATTGGTGGGTACGATCTGTATAACCTCGCTGACGGTATCGGCGCCGCATTCGTTGCTGACGATCAGCGTCAGGGGAATCTCGCGGGCGGTGCTATCCGTAAAGAACAATTGGGGGGGTGGCAAAAAGCGGTTGGTACGTCTACCATCGGGTAGAATCCACTCAAAAGCGTCGGGCTCGCCGTAGCTGGCATTGGTGAGTTCGACTTCCTGGCCCGAGCAGAAGCGGTCGAAGTTGGGGCCGAAACGTGCTACCGGTTGGGGCCGCACGACGAAGGAATCGACGTAGGCGCTTGTGCCGCAATTATTGGCAAGCTCCAATCGCACGGGAATGGTGGTGGTGGTATCGACAATGGGTAGGCGGAAGGGGGTAGGCTCGGCGAATGTGCCTAGGGAAAGCGTGTCGACCCACCATTGGTAGCGCAAATTGTCCCCGCTACTTCGGTCTTCCACTTGTAAATCAAAGGGTGCACAGGCGTCGCGCTCCGTTAGGTCGAAGCGGGCGTTCGCCGGAGCTTCGACGGTGACCTCCCGTTCGGCCAATGCGGTACAGGTGCTCAGACGAGCCACTAGCTGTACCAGGTAAGTTCCCGGCCTTGGAAAATCGTGGGCAGGAGCTGTGCTATCGGCCAGGGTGGCATTGTCGCCAAAGTTCCAGGTGAGCTGATCATAAGGACTCAGTCCGGTGGTATCAAAAAACAGAGTGCTGCCGGCACAGCTGTCTACGACAAATCCGGCGCGGGGTTCGATGACTTCGATTGCAATGGTATCAAAGGCCCGGCACAAGCCGGAAGGATCGCGATAGTCGTAAATGACGAAATGCCGGCCTTCCCCGGCGATATTCGGGTCGAAAGCACCGGCGTCCGGGTCGGTGATGCCGCGGCCCGACCACTGGCCTCCATCGAGATTGGCGGTGAAGTTTACCGTGCCAGCATCAATGCAAAGGGTCGGATCGGTCTGCTGGATGGCTACAGCCGAATTACGCACTACCAACTGGATGGTATCCGGATCGAGGCAATCATTGCCGTAAATAAGGAGGTGCGTGCCGACCCCTGCAGCCTGCGGATCGAAGCGCCCTTGATTGTTGACGCCGGGTCCGCGCCAACGCCCCCCGCTGGGGGTGGCGGCGAGTTGTATGGGGCTGTCGGTCTCACAAAGATCGGTTTGCGGTGCCGGGGCAATATTGGCCGTTCCCGGTACAATGAGGTTGATAAATCCAGTATCGATACGCTCCTGGCAGCTATTGAAAACGCGCAAGATAACCCGGTCGTCGCTATTAAAAGTTATTGGTCCGGGATCGGGACCCCGAAAGCTTCCTCCGGACCAATCCCATTGAATGGAGTCATAGGCCCCCTGCAAGATCAAGAAATCAGCTGGATTGAGGCGGGGCGGATTGCAATCACTGGTATCGAGAGCTAGGTCGACGAAAGGCGCCGCTGCCACTTCGATGGTATCAAGCCAGGGGTCGCTCGAACAGCCGTCGTTAATGAGGGTCAACCCAACTACGTAAGTCCCGGCCCGGTTGAAGGTCACCACAAAGCTATCGGTCGTACTCATGAGTATTTCCGATGCGCCAACGGTATCGTTTACTATCTGCCACATGGCGGTATCAAAGCCTGTGCTATTATTCCGGTAGAGTGCGGGCGAAAAGGCGCACAGTGGTCCGTCGCCGGTTGCGGCCGTGCTATCGGCCAGGCGTTCGGCATCGATGTCGGGTGCTTCCCCAACAGTCACGGTGAAAGTTTCTTCATCTAACCCGCAGCGGTTGGTAGCCCGTAGGGTGACGGTGTAAACTCCCGGTCCGGGAAAGGTATGGTTGGGGTTTTGCTCGGTCGAGGTGTTGCCGTCGCCGAAATCCCATAGGTAGGTCATCGTCGGATCGTTTTCGGGACAGGCCGCAGCACTGAGCCCCAGTGACCGGTTGGGCAGACAGAGTACCTGTGGCCCTAGATTGGTGATGATCTCGGGGGGCGGGACAATACGGATTTCCGTTTTGTTGTTACCATCAAGAACGGCTCCGTTCTCGCAGACATTGAAGGTGCGCAACGTGACCGTGTAACGGGCTATGGAGGGGCACTCCTGAGTGGTATCCAGAAAGTACTGATGCTGGGGTACGGACTTGTCGAAGACCGTATCGATTGTGCCGTCATCCCAGTCCCAGATGTAGAAATCGATTAGCGAGTCTGGATCCTCCGTATTATTGGTCACGACGATCTCCGCTCCGCTGCAGAAGGTTTCTCCGTTTTTGAATTCTAAACTGGCATTAGGTTCTTCACAGGGCAGGGTTTGGGCGAAAGCGCAGGTACAGCAGAGCCATACCATCAACAGGGTGGTCGAAGCGTGTTTCATAGTTTTGGGATTTGACCTATTTCAAATATAGTAACTACATATAAGCTTTTTCCATCTTGGAAACGGAGTTGTTTTGTTGTAAATGTTAAAAGAAAGCTAAGATGGGCGGGAGCCGAGCAGAAAGGGGGTAACGATCCGGTATTTCGTGCAAAACGGGATCGAAAATGCAGCGGGCAATACCGGTTACGGAAAAATTCAGTTAAATGCTTGTAAAAAAGAACCAATTCTTCCGAATTTCAGCATCGCCTAAACATCATCAATTCGTCATACTTAAAACCACACTAAAATGAAAAACCTGTTTGTCCTGATTATCATCCTGCCTTTTGTCTTCGGTTGCCAGCCCAGCTCTTCCGAAGGAGGTGAGGGCGAAAACGGCGGTACGACTACCATAAAGGTTACCGGAAGTACCACCGTAGGACCACTGGCAACTAAGGCTGCTGAAAAATTCGAAGAAGTAAACTCCAGCATTCGCATTACCATTAGCGAGGGTGGTAGCGGGGTAGGTATTGCCAATCTGATCGACGGCACGACCGATATTGCAATGGCTTCGCGCGAAATGAAAGAATCCGAAAAACTGAAATTTGAAGGCAAAAGCGAATTTATTGAGCAGATGTTAGCCTATGACGCATTGAGCCTGGTCGTTCACCCGGAAAATTCGGTTGATAATCTTACCAAAGAACAGATCAAAAGCCTTTTCACGGGTAAGGTGACCAACTGGAGTGAAATCGGCGGCCCCGATGAGCAGGTGGTGATCGTGGTACGCGAGTCCAGCTCCGGCACTTATGAATTTTTTAAAGACGAAGCCCTAGACAATATAGACCCGGCAGCCAGTGCCATGGCGCAAGGTTCGAACGGCGGAGTTGTGCAAACGGTTTCTCAAACCCCCGGTGCAGTGGGCTACATCGGATTTGCATTTGAGGATCCGCAAAAGACGAAAGCTCTGCCTATTTCGTGGGACGGGGAGCGTTTCATCGAGCCGCGACTTGAGAATGTAATGAAAGGAGAATACCCTTTGGCGCGCCCGCTCTATTTCTACTATTTAGAAAAAAACAAAGAAAAGGTAGCTCCCTACGTCGATTTCATTCTTTCTGTCGAGGGCCAGAAGATAGCGGAAGAGGTAGGTTATATTCCGGTTCAATAATCCTTGAATTACACTTTTCTTCCAGCCGAAATATCGCGGAGCTACCGGCGGAGGTTCCTTTTCCGGTAGCCTGCGTATTTTCTAACCCTATAAGGACCTAATATCCGTGAAAAAACCATATGGAGAAATCGTCATTGAGACCCTCATCAAGGCCAGTGGAGCGGTTTCTACGGTTGCTGTACTCCTGATTGTCTACTACCTCTTTTCCGAGGGCCTGGGGCTATTCAGCAAACCGGAAATCGAAGACGGATATTCGGCCGTCGTGCACAGCGCGGTGCCCACAGATAACCTGAAAATGAGTGATCTACGCAATATTTTCAATGAAAAAACCGTCACGAACTGGAGGGAGATCGGCGGGCTAGACCAGGTGATTACGGCCCTGACGATCAACAATTTTGATGAAATCATTCCGGAGGCAGTACTCGAAGCAACTGATGCTCCGGCAAAAGAAAAAATCGCCCAATTCGTAGCCGGCACACCGGGGACCGTAGCTATCCTGCCGGGGTCTTATGCCCAGGTTGCAGTAGACAAGGGCGCTTCCAAAATTGATCTCCAAAATTTATCTTTCGGAGAATTCTTATTTGGTCGGAAGTGGTTGCCCACTTCCAATCCCGCTCCGAAATTTGGTATCTGGCCATTGCTCGCCGCTAGTCTGTTGGTTACTTTCGTTTCGATCGCCTTTGCCATTCCCATCGGACTGATTGTGGCCATCTACATGACGCAGGTGGCTGGGCCCAAGGTGCGCGGCATCATTAAGCCGTTGGTCGAACTGCTGGCTGGCGTGCCATCGGTGGTTTACGGCTTTTTCGGTCTGGTGATCGTTGTCCCGGCCATTCAGGATTGGTTCGACCTGCCTAGTGGCGCTACCGCACTAGCGGGAGCCATCATGTTGGGTATTATTTCGCTGCCGACCATTATCACCTTGTCTGATGATGCACTGCGTTCGGTTCCGCGCGAGATGAAAGAAGCCAGCCTCGCCCTGGGGGCCAGTGAACTCCAGACTACCTTCAATGTATTGGTTCCCTATGCGCTATCGGGTATTTCCTCAGCGGCTATTCTGGGAATCGGGCGCTCCATCGGGGAAACGATGACCGTGCTCATGGTTACGGGCAACAGCTCGCAGATGCCGACCTCTATACTCGATTCAGTGCGTACCATCACGGCAACCATTGCCCTCGAGTTGGGCGAGGCGCCCAAGGGCGGCAACCACTACGAGGCCCTTTTTATCCTGGGTTGTGTGGTATTCCTGCTTACCCTCATTATTAACCTCATCGCAGAATACATTGCGAGCAAACGCCAGGTAATCTGATGAATACGAAAAAACTCACCCAACATATTTTCTTCGGCCTTTTCGGATTGGTAGCCCTGATGGTAGTAGCGCTGGTAACTGGATTACTTTTCTACATCTTCACGCGTGGCGCCCAGTCGGTTACCTGGGATTTCATCACCGAGGTACCCAAGAACGAAGGCCTAGAAGGAGGGGTTTTGACTTCCATCGTTGGAACCCTTTTGCTGGTTTTTTTCAGCGTTCTTTTTGCGTTTCCGGTAGGCGTCCTCTCCGGGATTTTCATGAACGAATACGCCAAAGCAAACTGGTGGAAAAAATTTGTACGCCTGATGACCAACAATCTGGCAGGTGTACCTTCTATTGTTTTCGGCCTGTTCGGCCTGGCACTTTTTGTGAAGGCTTTCGGTTTTGGTGCTAGTATCCTGGCCGGATCTCTGACCCTGGGTACGTTAATTTTGCCAATCATCATTCGCACTACAGAGGAATCGCTCAAGCAGGTGCCGCGCGAGTACCGCGAAGCCAGTCTGGCCTTGGGCGCAACAAAATGGTATACAATCCGGCACGTGACCTTGCCCACGGCCTTTCCCAACATCATCAGTGGTTTGATTCTGGGCATCGGACGGATTGCCGGCGAAACGGCGCCCATTATCTTTACCGTGGCTGCCTCTTACCTGAGCTCCCTGCCCAATTCCATCTTCAATCAGGTGATGGCCCTACCCTTTACCATCTACTACATGGCTACTGGGCACCCCAACCTGGCCGAGGCACAACCGATAGCATACGGCGCAACCGTAGTCTTGCTGGCAATCGTACTTTCCCTCAACCTGTTATCCCGGTTTTCGGTAACCAAAAATAAAGGCCTGGCACTGATTTTCTTTTTCTCTATCATCCTTCCACCACTGGCCGGTATCCTTTGGTTTGCGTATCAGAAAAAGAATAAAAAGCTAGCAGAGCAAGCCGCTTACGGCGGAGTCGTCGGTTTAATTTTATACGGGATTGTCGCGTTTTTGCGTGCAATCATCGGATAACCAAAAAAACGGAATACCATCATGGTACAAACACAAGACAAAGCCATTGAAATTAAAAACCTCAATCTGTGGTACGGCGACTTTCAGGCCGTGAAAAACGTGACCATGGATGTGGAGCGCAACACCGTAACCGCGCTCATAGGTCCTTCGGGGTGTGGGAAGTCAACCGTCTTGCGCTGCTTGAACCGGATGAACGATCTTATCGACGACGTCAAGATCAAGGGGCAGGTCAATATCGACGGGCAAGACGTGTACCGTAAGGACGCTGACGTGTTCGAGTTGCGCAAAAAAGTAGGTATGGTTTTCCAAAAGCCGGCGCCTTTCCCCAAGTCGATCTTCGATAATATCGCTTACGGTCTGCGGGTAAACGGCGGCTATAAACGCAGCGAAATTTCCGAGATCGTAGAGCGGTCGCTCCGGGGAGCCGCCTTGTGGGAAGAGGTCAAAGACAACTTGAAAAAATCAGCCCTGGGCTTGTCCGGGGGCCAGCAGCAGCGCTTGTGTATCGCCCGCGCCATTGCGCCCACACCGGAGGTAGTGCTTATGGACGAACCGACCTCTGCCCTGGATCCGATTTCTACGGTCCAGGTAGAAGAGCTGATCCAGGATCTGAAAAAAGACTTCACCATTGTGATTGTCACCCACAATATGCAGCAGGCACAGCGGGTGGCCGACAAGACTGCTTTCTTTTACCTGGGCGAACTGATTGAGTATGAGCCCACCAGGAAACTGTTCGAAAATCCCAGGCACCAGCGTACGCAAAATTACGTATCCGGCGAATTCAGTTAGGGGGTGCCTGAAAATGTTTCGGTAGGCGATAATAAATCACGTGTTTCGGTGCTAGATGAGGTGTAAGAAGCGAAGCGCCTGCATGACTGCAGGCCGGAAGTTATTTTTAGACATTTCGATACAAAAGGCTTGCGCCCGCTTCGGGCGCAAGCCTTTTTACCATTCCTTCGCAGTTCGTTGCTAAAACCCATGACCGCGGCCCCTGCGGTGACGTTGATGCTGCTTTCTTTGCTCGTGCAGTTTTTCCCACTTGGCGAATTGTTCTGGTGTAAGCAGGGTCTGGACGGCCTCGACGTGGTTGGCCCGGTAGTTTTCTGCGCGTTCTTGTTTCTCCTCACGGGGCAAGTCTTCCGCCCGAAGTGCCTGGATTTGTTCGATGTGTTTTTTACCCAGATCCAGAAAAGCCGTTTTTTGCTCCTCTGACAGGTCTAGTTCCCCGGCCACCTGCTCTATGCGTGCTTGCATTTCCTCGGCCGAGGGCGGGCCCATTCGACCAGTGCCTTGGGCATGCATAACGGATAAACCTCCTAGCAGGAGCAAGGCAACCGTTGAGATGATCACTTTTTGCATGGTATATCGTTTTTAGCAATTACAAAATTCATCTCTTTAGACGACCACTTGCCTTGCTTTCCTTTGTGTCTTGTCTTCCTTTAGCATTTCGTTAACTATCCTTCGGTGGGGTGAGGATATAGCCTACGGCTACCAAATGCTGTTTCCAATTGCCAAAGGGTGGTAGGCCCGTACGTGAGGGCTTCCGCTCGTGATAATCGGTACGCGATGCAATTTTACCGGTACTGCGTCCGTGGAAGAGGCTGTAGGACTGCACCTGGCCGGAGGCTTCTTCCTTGACGACTTCTACCACCACACCGATGTGCTGAATGCCGCTAGAACTGCTTGTAATCTCCGCAATCGTCGGATTGGTATAGCTTTTCCCGCTTTGCCCGTAAAACATTACCGCCCCTGGCCGTAGGTAAGCATCGATGGCCATCGGGTCTTGAACCAGATGTAAATTGTCGTGCTCATGAAACCAAGCGGCCAGGCCACGCGAAGAACGAACAGAGGTGGCATCGGGGAATACATAGTTGGGACACTTTTCACCTACCGCATTACTTACCCGAAGAAATATGCCCGAGCAATCGCTCAGCGGTTCGCTATTGTAAATAATGGCCTGGGCCTCCAGGGCGCCGGTATATTTATCCAGGAAGCCGGCCAGGTCAATGTCACTGCCACAGTGGATTGAATCTTCCATATTGGTAAGAACTGGATCTTCGGAATTCGGGGCGGGTTCACCGCTCTGATTTTCAGTTGTTGGGCTTTCCGGGTCGATTTCGGTAGGCGGTGCTACTTCGTTGGAGTCCTGAGCGGCCTTGGACTGACAACCGGATAGGTAAAGAAAACAGAGGCTGCATAGCAGGGCAGCGCAATACGCTTTACGGTTCATTGTATTTTTCGGTTTTTTGGAAAAAGTGAATCGATCATTTTCAATCATTCGGTTTTAATATAGTAAAAGGCTGCTTAATAAAGGCATCTGGTCACCCAAAGCCTTCTAATTATGGATTAATTCCGGATTAAAATTTAGCAAAATGGAACCTAAGATAGCCAAGGCGCTTATCATTGTCGGTTTGCTCCTCCTGATTACCGGTTTGGCGTTTTACTTTTTTGCACCTTATTTGCGCTGGATTGGTCGGTTGCCGGGCGATATCCGGATCGAAAGGGGCAACACACGGATTTACATACCGATTACGAGCATGCTGTTGCTGAGTTTGGTGTTGAGCCTGTTATGGCAGGTGCTGCGCCGATGGATGTAATGCTTATCTTGTGAAAAATTCCAATCCCTTATGGCCCTTAAGAACAAGACGTGCAGCCATATTGACGCCGTGACGGAAATTCGGGCTGCCAAAGATTACGTTTGCGAGGAGTGTGTAAAAATTAATTCGGGTTGGGTGCACTTGCGCACCTGCCAGACTTGCGGTAAAACCCTGTGCTGTAACTCCTCACCTAACAAGCACGCTACGGCTCACTTTAAAGTTACCGGTCACCCGGTGGTCGCCTCGTCTGAGCCCGGGGAGCAATGGATGTGGTGTTACGAGGATACGTTATTTTACCCGTATGCCTAGTAGCGGCACTTAGCCAATCAGGTTTTGGCCTTCGATGTACTCCATGAACGGGCCTTTGTAAAGCCCGCCAATGGGAATGGTATGCCCATCGATACTGAGATCGTTCCGGCCGATGCTCTGGATTTTATAAAGACTGACGATATAAGACTTATGTACGCGCAAAAAGGGTGGGCGGGGCAAGGCTTCTTCAATCTTCTTTAAATTTTGGAGCGTCATGATTTTGGTCTCCGCCGTGTAAATGCGGGAGTAATCTTTCATGCCCTCCACGAACAGGATATCTTTAATAAAGACTTTCTGTAGTCGATATTCAGACCGGACTAGAATAAAAGGTTCACCGGTCGGTAGGCCTTGTGGAGGCTGGTTTTTTTCCCACAGCGCCTGCAATTGATCCCGCACGCGTTCGACCGCCAGAAGGAACCGCTGAAAATTAATGGGTTTCAGTAGATAGTCACTCACTTCGAGTTCGTAGCCCTTCAGGGCATACTGGTCGTAAGCGGTAGTCAAAATAACTTTTGGCTTTTTAGACAGGGTTTCGAGCAACTGGATACCGTTAAGCTCGTCCATCTGAATATCCAGGAAGATCAAATCGACGGGATGCTGCCTGATAAAATGCAGGGCTTCGAGGCCGTTGTCAAGGCAGGCCTGTAAGTCCAGGTAAGGCACTTTCTGAATGAATGCCTTCATTTTCTCCAGGGCAAGGGGTTCATCGTCTATGGCGATACACGTGATCTTTGGCGTACTCATGTCGGGCCTTCTTTAGGAAAAGTTTGGAACCGTCTGGGGTTTAATGACGGGTGTAATGGGAGCCGGGGTTGGTTTTTCGACCAATTTCAAAGATTCTTCGCGTAGGTGAGCCGGTAGCTGCAAACGCACGCGAAAAACGGGCGGCTGATTATCGATGGTAAACGTGTAATCATTCTGGTAGATTAGTTCTAATCGGCGTTGCACATTGGCCAGTCCAATGCCACCCGTTCTGTCGCGGGAACTGCGCTCGTTGTTTTCGTAGTGATTGGTAACTTCGAATACGTAATCCTCTTTGCTGATTGCCAGCTGGATGAGGATACCCGGTGCAGGTCCAACCTTCTGCCCGTGTTTATAGGCGTTTTCTACAAACGGCCCCAA
Source organism: uncultured Saprospiraceae bacterium (assembly GCA_964530825.1). Taxonomy (GTDB): domain Bacteria; phylum Bacteroidota; class Bacteroidia; order Chitinophagales; family Saprospiraceae; genus CAZHCA01. The sequence goes on along the minus strand of CAZHCA010000013.1, from coordinate 36,497 downwards.
AAGCATTGGGGGGATGAGCTTTCCGTTCGGATTGCCCTCGATCTGAAACTGAATAAAATCATCCTGGCGCAAACGCAGGCGCAGCAACTTAATCATGCTTTCCAAGTAGTGGATTTCCTTCTCCAGTGGCACCAGGTTAGCATTAGACTCGTAGAGCATGTAGCGCATGATTTCACTGAGGCGCACGATGGAATCGGACGCTTTCTCTTGATCGGTAAAAACCAGCGAATCAATATTATTCAGGGTATTAAATAGGAAGTGCGGGTTCACCTGCGACCGCAGTAACGCAAGTTCGGAAGTCAGATTTTGCTTCTGCAGTTCAATTTGTGCCTGCTGGTCATTGATCCAGGAGCGGAAAAGTCGCACCCCCGAAAAGAGGAATACGAACGTGTAGGTACCAATGAACAAGTGGAGCAAAGATGGAAAGTACATCAAGGGGCGTTCCAGACCCTTGGGGTAATCCAGGGGAAAAATGACGTAGTAGTACAAAATGCGCTCCAGCAAAACGAATGCTACGGCCGAAATCAAGAAGGCAGCAATGAACTGCTTGTATTTCTTGCGCAGCAATAATTGGGGCACCAGCCAGTAGGCGGTAAAGTAGACTGCCGCCATGTCGATCGGCAGAATGAGGCTATTGGTTAGCCAAAAGAAATCCCCCCGGCCCATGATTTTATTGGACAAATAGTAGGATGCCGTTATAGCAATCCAGAAAAGGATATGGCCTGCTAAACGGACCGGCCATTGTTGCCAAGATATTTTACTCCAATTGCTAGTCATAAATATCCACGAGGATGTTTTCCATACGGGGAAAACGCGTTTTAATAATACTAAAGGGGAAGTTAATCATTTTGTCGATAATTCTCCACCACTGTTCAACTCAGGGCTACGTCGAGCGTCATCATCAAGCTAAAGCCTAACATGGTAAAAATAGTAGCCAGGTCGGTATTACCGGACAGTTGCGACTCCGGGATAAGTTCCTCCACTACTACATAAATCATGGCACCTGCGGCAAAGGCCAGGGCATAGGGAAGCACGGCCTGCACCGATATTACGGCAACGGCGCCCAAGACGCCCGCAATGGGCTCTACCGCCCCCGAAATTTGTCCGTAAAAAAAGGCCCGCCCACGTCGCATACCTTCGCGCCGTAAAGGAACGGAAACTACCGTACCTTCGGGAAAGTTTTGTAACCCGATGCCGATGGCCAGTGCGATTGCCGCACCCAGCGAAGCAGTCGGCATGCCGTAAGCGACGGCGCCGAAAGCTACGCCCACAGCGAGTCCCTCTGGAATATTGTGCAGGGTGATCGCCAGGACCAGCAGCACGGAACGCTTCCAGCTGGTTTTGATCCCCTCGGCCTGTTCCAGGCGATGACCGATGTGTAAGTGGGGTAAAACCTGATCTACGGCGAACAAAAAAAGGCCGCCGCACAGGAAGCCGATCAAGGCAGGGGCCCAGGCTGGAAGCCGGCCGTTTTCTTCGGCCATGTCGATTGCAGGCGCCAAGAGCGACCAAAAGCTGGCTGCGATCATGACCCCGGCCGCGAAGCCCATCATGGCGTCGAGGACCTTTTGATTCACGTGCCTGAAAAAGAAGACCAGGCCCGCTCCCAGCGTCGTAACGCCCCATGTGAACAGGGTGGCGATTAACGCCTGCTGAACGGGTGAGAATCCACTAATCCAATTAATTATCTGTTCCATAGGTTAATCGAAAAGCATCTTCTGAAATATACCCCGTTGTCGGTATTCGGGGGAAAACTCGATCCTGTAGGAATAAAAAACTAAAGATACAGCAATCGGGTATTCCTTATTTATTATCTTGATTTGACAATAACCGGGGAATAGCGGTAGTTATTGCGAAGGAAAAAGCTCTAAGCTTCCATTCTTTAGAAAACGATCAAAATAACCGGTTTTGCAATGAGTAAACCCCGATCCATATTGCAGCGCTTTCGGCACTTCCTTTTAACGACCATTTTAGGTGGTATTGTCGTTATTTTACCCATCGCCATCTTCCTCTTTTTGCTCGATCTGATATTCAGCTTTATTTCGAATATCCTGGGTCCGATTAAGCAGCTTTTCGATTTTCCCTTTGAACTGACCGACTGGATTATCGATTTACTGGCCTTCGGACTCGTAATGGTGGCTTTTTTCTTCATCGGTTTGTTCGTAAGGACTAATTTCGGCAACCGCCTGTTCGGCCGGTTTGAGAAAAATATCCTGGAACCTCTGCCCTTTTACACCGTTTTGCGGGAGATGGTGCAATCCTTTTTTGGCAACAAAAATCAAATGCCCTTTACCCAGGTCGTCTCCGTTGATGTGTTCAATAATCCCACGCGGATGCTGGGCTTCATTTCGGACGAGACCCCCGACGGTCGGTTCACCATATTCGTGCCCACCGGCCCCAACCCCACCAACGGATTTATTTTTGTAGTGCAGGAATCGCAGATTCGGCGCCTCGATATTCGTCCCGAAGAAGCCATGCGCATCATCATCGGGGTGGGTACCGGTGCCAGGCGCTTCTTCGAAAACGATCCCATTGATGCCCCTATCGGTTCGACGCCCGAAAAAAGTCCGGGATCCAATTGATTATTTGGTGGTTCAGTACTAAATGACGATATTTAGGGTTTTGTAAATGAAGAAGATAGTCTTCCTCCTGGCAGAAGACAAAACAGCATTGATTGTTTTAAATCCATGAATTATACCGATATCCTAACCAGCATTCGTAAAATCGTGCGTTCTATTAATTTGGAAAGCAAACGTATCGAGAAGGAACACGGCATCAGCATTCCGCAGTTGCTGACCCTAAACTACCTGCGCGACCAGCCTCAGTTTCAAGCTTCGCAAAAGGAAATTAAGGATTTTTTGAGCCTGAATGCCAGTACTGTAACCGGGATCATCAACCGGTTAGAGCGCAAGGGCCTGATTGCCAAATTACCCCGGAAAGAAGATCGCCGTATAAGTTTTATAACGCTGACGGCTAAAGGATCGGACCTGGTCGAACAGACACCGGCACCGCTGCACGAACGACTGAGCAGCAAGCTCGATAAGTTATCGCCCGAGCAACTTAAGGAGATCCAAACCGCATTTCATACCATCGCCGACCTTCTAGATGCCGATGCTATTGATGCTTCTCCGATTATCACCGGAGAACTCCACCTACGCCCCGAACTAGAGAATAACAAATCGGCCTGAGGAAGGCGGTTAGCCTAGATGAACTTAATAGAATGGGCGAACGTTAAAATTTTGGATGCTAAAAAAGGCAGGAAAGCCTAACCTGTAGGTCATTATTGCCTATTTTTGTTCAATCAAAATTTTTTCTATAGAAACTGTTTATGACACAATTTGAACTTTTTACACCTTTTAACCGCGCTTCTATCCCGCAGACAGACCGCACGGTTGATTTCCTATACGAGCACCTCGAACAATATGGGGATAAGCGAGAAGATATTCTCAAAGCCATTCAATATGCGCTTAAAGAGCGTCCCTCACACGGTGGCATTGTGCTCAATGCCCTGAAAGAAGGAAAGATCGTCGGTACGGTGGTAATCAACCGCACCGGAATGGAAGGTTACATACCGGAAAACATTTTAGTATACATTGCTGTACACCAAGGAGAACGGGGTGAAGGCCTGGGGCGTCAGCTCATGGAAAAAGCGATTGCTTCAGTAGACGGCAGCATTGCCTTGCACGTAGAACCGGACAACCCCGCAAAGAAGCTGTACGAAAAGTTAGGCTTTGAAAACAAGTACTTGGAAATGCGCCTGCACCGGCCCACCGCCCAGCGCGTTCAGGTTGCCAATACTACCCAGGAAGACCAGGCCTGATCATTACCATTTGCTTATTTTTCGGACGATGAGTGTTTTTAGCTGGGCATTCGTGTTGCAGCGATTCTATTTTTTTATCATAAAATTGATTGTATGTTAATTGTTGAAGTAAAAGATGGTGAGAGTATTGATCGCGCGCTCAAACGATTTAAGCGTAAGTTCCGCGATGCAAAAGTGTTGAAAGAACTCCGCAAACGACGCGAGTTTACCAAGCCTTCGGTACGCCGGCGCAATCAAATTCTGAAGGCGGAATACCGGGAGAAGGTGAGAAAGGAAATGGAGGAGAACTAATTCTCCGCTTGGACCTTTCTGACTGCAAACGTTCTTTGAAGAATTTAGGGTAAGGGGTGCTATGCAGACCATTGATATTATTGTATTTATTGTTTATTTCCTGGCGATGCTTGGCATCGGCTTGTACTTTTTTTACCGCAACCGCAGCACGGATGATTACTACGTCGGAGGGCGCAACATGGGCAGTTTGCACATCGGGCTTTCGGTAGTTGCCACGGATGTAGGTGGAGGATTTTCCATTGGCCTGGGCGGGCTCGGATTTGTTATGGGTGTTGCTGGTTCCTGGATGTTATTTACCGGACTAATCGGAGCGTGGCTAAGCGCCGTTTTCCTGATTCCCCGCATCAGTCGGTTGTCAAAAAAAATTAATCTCTTAACCTTTCCTCAGGTATTTGGGCACTTCTACAATAATAAGGTTGCCTTAATGGCCGGTATCATTTCGGCTATTGGGTACATCGGGTTTACCAGCTCACAAATTCTGGCAGGTGCGAAACTGGCATCGGCTACTTTCCCGGTGCTGACCCTGCAGCAGGCTTTGCTGATCATGGGCGTAATTGCAGTGGTCTATACGGTAGTCGGAGGATTGAAAGCGGTAATCTATACCGATACTGCCCAGTGGACTATTCTGATGGCAGGCCTCATCTTTATCGGTATTCCGTTAGGATACCGGGAGGTAGGTGGTATGCAAGGTATCCGTGATGCGGTAGGGCCGGAGTTTCTATCCCTGGCCAACGTCGGCTGGGCGGAATTGATCAACTGGGCGGTGACGATTATCCCGATCTGGTTTGTCGGTATGACGCTTTACCAGCGTATCTACGCCTGCCGCGATGAAAAAACGGCCCGTAGAGCCTGGTATATAGCCGGATTGTTCGAGTATCCGGTAATGGCTTTTATGGGTGTACTATTGGGCCTTTTCGCCCGGGTAGGGGCCGAACAGGGCCTTTTCGCCCACCTGGGATATACGGATGTAGCCGCAATGGACTCTGAAATGGGGTTACCCCTATTGCTGCGCAATGTATTACCCATCGGCCTTACCGGATTGATGTTATCGGCTTATTTCAGTGCGATCATGTCGACTGCCGACAGCTGCCTAATGGCAGCCTCGGGTAATATTGTCACCGATATTGTAGAACGCTTCCGGCCCATTTCGGGCAATGAAAAGCAGGTCTTGCGCATCTCTCAGGTCGCTACGCTGGTGATTGGAGCCTCCGCACTGCTCCTGGCAATGCAAATGAAGCAGGTACTCGATCTGATGCTACTGTCCTATGCCTTTATGGTTTCCGGGTTGCTGGTGCCGATCCTCGGGGCCTTATATTTTAAGCGCAAAACCCCGGTCGCTGCCTTTTGGGCGATGCTGGTGGGCGGAACTACTACCCTGATTATCGAAGTTTCTAGCCGGGATTTACCCGGCGAAATCGATTTGCCCAATTTCCAGCTGCCTTACGGTCTGGATGCAAATATTGCCGGAATCAGCGCTTCGCTGCTTATTTTTCTACTGCTTAGCCGCTGGGGACCGGGCGCCGAGAAAACAATAACAAAGAACATTAAAGAAAAGACCCCCTATCAGTATGTCGAATAAGGTGCAGCCCCGGACACTGGAAGCGCTGGAAGATGTACGAAAATACTTACATCAGCATCCGGAGGTCTCTAATAACGAACACCATACGGCTGGTCGCATTTCCGAAGAGCTGAAGGCCTTAGGTCCCGACCATCTCTACCAGAATGTCGGTGGCACGGGTTTACTGGCCGTTTTTGAAGGGCCCGAAGCAGGGCCGACAATTCTGTTTCGAGCTGAATTGGATGCTCTGCCCATTGAAGAGGAGAACGATTTTGAGTACCGTTCCGGAACTCCCGGCGTAAGTCATAAGTGTGGACACGACGGACACATGTGTATTCTGTTGGGGCTGGGGCGACGCATTCATGATAATCGGCCCAAAAAGGGGCGGGTAGTGTTGCTATTTCAGCCCGCCGAAGAGATCGGTGCCGGAGCACATCAGGTGCTGGAAGATGAGCAGTTTAGAAAAATCGAGCCCGATTGGGTTTTTGCTCTGCACAACCTTCCGGGTTACCCGATGGGAGCAATTGTCACGCGTGAAGGCGCTTTTTCAGCGGCAGTGACGAGCCTGATTGTTCGGCTTCACGGTAAAACTGCCCACGCTGGTGAACCCGAAAATGGCATCCATCCGGGACCGGCCATTGTTACTTTATTGTCCCTGGCCGAAAAACTGACCCAACCCGACCTGGAGCGCGAAGATTTTACGCTGGTCACGCCTATCCACATCCGGATGGGGGAGAAGGCTTACGGGGTTTCGCCGGGATATGGGGAAGTTCACTTTACGATGCGGACCTGGCGTATGGAGCCACTAGAAAATATTAAAGAGCAGATGTTGAGTGCCGTTATCAAGCTGCGCTCCCGCTATGTTCTTCGGGTAGAGACTGAATGGACCAATCCCTTCGAGACCAACTACAACGACGCCGAGGCGGTTAAATGGATTCGGTCGGCAGCTACAAAATGCGAATATCAGCTGATCGAGCGAAAGCGTCCCCTCAAATGGGGCGAAGATTTCGGCGCCTTTACCCAGCGTTATCGCGGCGCCATGTTTGGGTTGGGATCGGGGAAAAAAACGCCTGCGCTGCACAATCCCGATTACGATTTTCCGGACGCCATTATCCCTAAGGGCGTTCAGATATTTTATAGTCTGGTAGAAAAAATACTGGGATAATGTTCCATACGTGTGTGATCGAGCTCAGTAAAAGCGCGCTGGAGAAAAACCTGGCTTTTATTCGTTCTTTGATCGGAGAAAAAACGTTGATGTCATCGGTTGTGAAAGGCAATGCTTACGGCCACGGAATCGAGCAATTCGTGCCTCTGGCAGAGCGCTGTGGTATTAAACACTTTTCGACCTTTAGTGCCGACGAAGCTTACCGTGTGCAGCAAATGTGTCGCGACAAAGCACGCATCATGATCATGGGTGAGATTACCAATGATCAGCTAGAATGGGCGCTGGAAAATGATGTGGAGTTTTTCGTCTTTGAGCTAGACCGGCTTAAGGCAGCAGTGCATACGGCTAGGCTTGTAGGTAAGCCCGCGACAGTACACCTGGAGCTGGAAACCGGTATGAACCGAACTGGTTTGGAGCCGGAAGTTCTGGAAGAAGCCTGCAATTTCATCGCAAAAAACCAGGCTCACGTAAAGTTGGGCGGTCTTTGCACGCATTTCGCCGGCGCCGAAAGTATTGCCAATTACTACCGGGTACGCAAGCAAAAAATCATCTTTCGCCGTATGAGTAAGTGGATAAAGAAAAAGGGACTGCAACCCGAGCACGAGCACATTGCTTGTTCGGCTGCCGTGGTACGCTTTCCCGAAACCCATTTACAAATGGTGCGGGTGGGCATCATGCAGTACGGGTTTTGGCCCAGTCAGGAGGTAATTATCGAGTTCCTGCGCGACAAGCCGGATAAGATTAATCCGCTCACGCCTCTGATCTCTTGGAAGAGTCGCGTAATGGATGTCAAGCACATTCCCGAGGGAGAATACATCGGGTACGGAACGTCGTACCTGGCAAATAGCAACATGAAAATTGCAACCATCCCTGTAGGTTACGGACACGGTTTCAGTCGATCCCTGAGTAATCAGGGGCGCGTTTTGATTCACGGTCAGCGAGTAGGTACGGTCGGCATGGTAAACATGAATGCCATCATGGCCGATGTCACCCTAGTGGAGGGCGTCGAAAAGGGAGACGAAGTTGTTCTTATCGGCCGGCAGGGAGAAAACGAAATAACGGTCTCGTCGTTTGGCGACTACAGCGATCAGGTAAACTACGAGTTGCTTACGCGTTTGCCGCACGACATTCCCCGGCGTGTAGTCGGGTAGGCCGTATTTTTTCAAGTAATCCGAATCTAATGGCTTACATTAAACTGTTCCGGGACAAGTTGAAATATAACTACGATTTCCTGGATAACCTTTTTAGAGAAAACAACAAAGATTGGGCCGTCGTCACCAAATTGCTGTGCGGTAATGCGGCGTTTTTGCAGCAGGTGCTGGATCTAGGCGTTGTGGAAGTATGTGACAGTCGTATCCATAACCTGCAAAAAATTAAAGAGATGAATCCTGAGATACAAACGGTATTCATTAAACCTCCCGGTCACACCAACCTGGTCGATGTGGTGAAATATGCCGATGTCAGTTTCAATTCTGAGAGCGTTATCATTAAAGCCCTTTCGGAGGAGGCGCAGCGCCAGAACAAAGTGCACAAGGTGACCATCATGATCGAGTTGGGCGACCTGCGCGAAGGTATCATGGGCGATCACCTGATGGACTTTTACGCTTCGATTTTTGAGCTGCCGAATATCGATGTGGTAGCTATTGGAGCCAACCTCAACTGCTTGCACGGAGTCATGCCTTCGCAGGATAAACTCATTCAGCTAAGCTTGTATAAACAGTTGATTGAAACGAAGTTCAATAAGAAGATCCCTTTCATTACGGGAGGAACCTCGGTGGTTATTCCCCTGTTGATGCAAAAGCAGGTGCCTGCCAGCGTCAATCACTTTCGCGTTGGGGAGACCCTGTATTTCGGTACCAACCTGGTCACCGAGGAGCCGATCCCCGGCATGGAAACCGATGTGCTGAAACTTTACGCCGAAATTATTGAAATCACCGAGAAGCCCAAAGTACCTATTGGGGAACTGGCCGCGAATCCATCGGGCGATGTCTTCGAAGTTGATGCCGAAGACTACGGGAAGTTTTCTTACCGGGCCATCCTCGACTTAGGTACCCTCGATATTGGGGTGGATTACCTGGTGCCAGAAGACGATCGCATCGAAATCGTCAATGCCAGCAGCGATATGCTGGTATTGGACCTGGGTGAAAATACCCTCGATTACAAGGTGGGCGATTTGGTCCCCTTTAAGCTCAAGTACATGGGCGCACTTGGATTACTGAATTCCGATTACATTGGCAAAGAGGTGTCGTAAGTCGCTGATTAACAGCGATATAACTGGCTGGGGAACTAATAACAAGACGTTGTCGTTATATCGATTAGGTCCGTTGTTATTGGTCTCCCAGGTCTCAGCTTCCTTCCTCTTAGTGATCCGAGTAGTTGTATTTTGGAAATTGATTTGTAAATTAAAAAAGCGAAGCAGACCATGTGGATTAAAAATTTTTTGAACACCATCATCAATAAAAGCCCGGTAACCGCCGAGCGTCCGTCGACGGCCGTGGGCGAAGTAAAATTTTTCAATCGCCGTCGCGGTTATGGTTTTATCATTCCTAAAGACCGAGACCGCGAGGTTTTCGTACATGTCACCCAATTGAAACAACCGATCTCACGCGGTGACAAGGTAACTTTCAATATTCACCGCAACGATAAAGGTTTGGAAGCACACCAGGTACGACGACTCGAGTCTTGATTATTTCACTAAAACGTTGGCATATGAAATTGAAGAAGAATTATTCCCTGGGTAAGGATAAATACTACTTTACCGTAAAATCTACTCCAACCAATATCACCATTTATCGGAAGTCGAAGCAAGCTGCAGTAGATGCTTATCAGCGTTACGTCCAGGTCGGTAAAGAATGCGAGTGGCTAGGTAAGTGGGACGGTAAAAAGTTTGTAGAAGCAGCGCCCCCGCGTGCTTCCGTAGCCTAATCTTTACTTTTCCGGATACCATCCGGAAAATCAGCATATGGAATACTTGCGGAGACTCCCGAAAAAGGAGTTTCCGCATTTCATACAAGGCGACACAACCACCCCTTGGTTTTCCCTTTTTCATACCAATGCCCGGTGGTTGGTTAAACACAAAGTCCGAATTTGGCATTACATATACAGATAGATTACATCTTCAGTAATCTCTTCCCTGCCATTGCAATTGCTACCTAAAGGCTAAAACGCTTAACAATAACCCCTAAATTTCTGACTGGCCTCTGTGCCGGTCGGATCTACAGTATTCACCTTTGTTCAAAATAATAAGTTATGTCTGTCAGAAGTATTAAAGTCAAAGTAATTAAGGAAACGAGTTCTACTATAACGGTTAAGTTTTTGAGCTTAAACCGTAAAATGCCTATCCCGCGCGAAGAATTCGAACAACGTGTAAATAACGGTCTCTATGAAGTTGTAAACCGCCCCGAAGAAGCCGCCTCTGAAAAGGACTAGAGGTCTACCTAAAACATCACTATGTTATCCTATGTCCAAGGGCGCGTTTTGGTATACGTTGCCCCTGGATATGGTATGCTTGCTGCTTAAAAGTCTTCTCTACCTCCGCCTTTTTCCGGTGCCGACCAGGCCGTGCCGCGATTTATCCGAAATGCTTAAGTCGCCGGCAGGTTTTCTGAGCGCCTACCGAAGAAATAAATATAAAACAACCAAGCAATAAACGTGAGCAACGCTGCAGATAGCAGGGGTAAATTACCGTTTAGGGTATTGAGGTAGCCGGCCACGATCGGTGGTACTGCCTGGCCAAGCGATTGCATGCTCTGATTGATGCCCAAAATTTCACCTTGTTGATCGGCGGTAGTCTGCTCCGAGACGACCGCCGTGAGATTGGGAGCCGTTACTCCCTGGGCGGTGGCGATCAAAGGGCTGATCAGATAGAACCAGAACCCCTCCTGAGGAAGCAATACGAGTGACAGGGCAATAGCTAGGCCGAGTATGGAAAACTGAATAATATAACCCGAAGAAAAATAGCGGCTTAACTGGCGTACGGTTACGCCCTGGGTGATGGCTAACCAAATGCCAATCCAGCCGTAAAGCAGTCCGATATTTTTTTCCGTATACTGAAACCGGTCGAACAGCAGCACGGAAAAAAACTGGGTGAAGAACGTAAAGCCCAAAGAAAGCAGCAACACCACCAGGAAGATTCGACGCAGGTTAGGCGCCTTGAAAGAGCCGGCTACGTTGCGAAATCCATCCAGGAAACTCACACGCCTTTCCTGTGGATTCTTTAAGGTTTCCTGAAAGCGAAAAGCAACCAGCAGAATATTTAGTACCGTCAATCCGGTGGTAAACCAAAAGGGGGTAGCCGGTGTGAACCAAGAAATCACGGTGTTGTCGGCCAGTAGTCCGCCGATTGTAGGACCCAGAATGAATCCCAACCCAAAGGCCATACCCACCAGGCCGAAATTCCTGGCCCGCGACTGAGGGTCGCTTACATCTGAGATGGATGAAAAAATAATGGCGATGTTGCCACCCATAAAGCCTGGAAGCATGCGACTCAAAAATAGGAGCCAAAGCATGCGTGACAGGATAGCGTTGGCAAATAGCGCATAGCCGATGGCCGTTCCGATCAGCGACAATATTAGTAAGGGCTTACGGCCGTAGCGATCCGACAGGCTTCCGAGAGCGGGAGCGCCAAAGAACTGCATGATCGGAAAAGCGGCTATTAAAAAGCCATAAGCAATAGACCGGTAAGCTTCGGAGGTTTGCTGCGGAAAAAACGTTGAACTTTCCTCAAAGAAAAGTGCCGGAATCACGGGGATGATGATGCCTACCCCCAACATATCGATAAATACCGTCACGAATATGGTCAGGAGGCGTCGATCTTTTGCTCTGGTGTTAGGCCTCATATACCTGCAATGTTAAGCCGCGCTAAGGTAGCAGTTTATCGGCAGATTCTTCAGGGTTGCCGGCGGGCAGATATTAGGGTTGTCTGAGGGTTTTTATTTATATTATCTGCCATTATTTTCACCCCCAAATGCCAGATATTTTATGGAGTTTTTCTGGGATCAACTAGCGGAATCTTTCGCAAGTCTGACCGATAAAATCGGCGCCTGGCTGAATAGTATTGTTTTACAATTGCCCAATCTTTTATTGGCCATCCTGGTACTGGTCATTGCGGTCATTCTTTCTAGGCGGGTCAACCGGTGGTCGAACCGATTCCTCGATCGCTTTTTTACTAATAAAACCATTAATAACATTTTGGCCAATATCCTGACCGGGGTGTTTATGCTGATCATGTTGTTCATCATACTGGACATCTTGGAACTGGAAAAAGCGCTCACTTCGCTGATTGCCGGGGCCGGAGTCGTCGGCCTGGCGGTTGGTCTGGCGGTCCAGGATCCCTTGATCAACTTTGTCTCCGGTGTACTAATGTCGGTACGTGACCTGTACAAAGTAGGCGACCTGGTCGAGACGAATGGTTACTTCGGTAATATCCGGGAAGTTACCCTGCGGACTACCTTGCTGCGTACCGCTTTAGGTCAGGACGTGGCCATACCCAACAAGCTAGTCATTCAGCAGCCGCTGGTAAATTACTCCGTCAGTAAACGCCGGATTGTAGATGTGGCTTGCGGCATTTCCTACGGCGATGACCTGGAGAAGGTGCGCCAGGTGGTGATCAATACCTTGGTGGAAGAAGGGCTGAGCGAAGAAGGGGATATCCATTTTTTCTACACCGGCTACGGCGATAGCTCGATCAATTTTGAAGTTCGGTACCCCTTGAAGACGCACCGCAGCAACATGGATTACCTCAAGTCGAAAAGCCAAGCCATCATGGCTATCAAGGCCGCATTCGATCGGGTAGATATCACTATTCCTTTCCCGATTCGTACGCTCGACTTCGGCATCAAAGGTGGCGAGAATTTGAGCGATATGACTGTTCGTCTTGATCAGAATGGTAAAAAAGAGGATGCCTAACCAGCCTGCCTGAGGTCGACTTCAGCTTCCCGAAGGCAGGGCTCAATCCTGGGTGTCGGTAGGACGGTCTTCAGAACCGTTTTTAGGCATGCGGTTACTATTAGTGCTCACCGAATGACGAATGAATTGCCAATTATTCTCCAATGTTGAAGACAACATGGTGAATAGATTGTCCAGATCATTTTCCAATCCCCTGACCAGTGACGAGGTGCTACCATCCACTTCCTTGCGCATATCGTGAAAGGCCTGGTAGCCGTCGTAGATCTTTTGGGCCTGTTCGGTACGCTGAATAAGCTCCTCTAGTAATAGCGGATAGTGCCCTTCTTCAGCTACAGCCTGTTCTTCGTCCGTTTCTTCAACAATGACGCTATTCTCCCAGAGGCTTACTGCAAGGAGTTCTTCCGGCGTACAGTTAAAAAAAACAGCAATTTGAATCAAGGTTTCCACTTTTGGCTCAACCGTTCCTAATTCATAGGAAGCAATGTTATTGCGCTTTAACCCCAGGCGATTAGCCAGTTCTTGCTGACTCAGCCCCTTCAATCGACGCAGGAACCTCAGGTTTTGTGGAAAAGGCGATAGCATGACCAATTCATTTAGAAACATTAAAATACAAAAAATCTCTTTTTTTGTTTCTGTTTTTAGCAAGACAACGTGTTGATTGGCCGATTTCTAGAATTTTTCTCGCGAATAAGACCGTTAACGGTGGGCTTCCACCGGTAAGTTTTACTATGTGTGGAAGATGGTTTTTTAGGCCTGGCAGATTAGATTGTCTCTTCATAGGGACAGGGAAAAAATGTTATTCCATTCAGAATATTGGACAAAATTTTTGTTAGGATCCGGTGAAATGTTAGTTTAATAAACCATTAAGTTCGTGTGGTGTTCTTATATTAGATAATTCGCTAGTTTCACTCACAGCGCGTCGAGATCACCCGATTACAAACCCGCCCGGATGGGCAAAATTTTTTCATGGAATAACTAAGACATGGATCAACTGGCAAAAAACATTAGGTATTTACGAAAAACTCAATCCTGGTCGCAGGAAGAGATGGCCCGGCAAATGGGTGTCAAAAGATCGAGTATTGCTGCTTATGAAAGCAAAAATGTAAGGCCCCGCCTACAGTTTATCCAGGACATCGCGCGTAAGTTCGGACTCACCATAACGCAAATGGTAGAAACGGATTTAGAAGCTGAAAAGTCCAATTTCAAGCCGGCTGAAAACGGCCAGGCTGCCAGTCACAATAATGGCAATGCTAACGGAACCAACGGCCACAATACAACTGCCGACCCGCTAGCTGGTTTCAGTCCCGACCTGTTGCATTTACAAGTAGATGAACTGGAAAATGAGCAAATCCGAGATTTTATCGAGAAGTCACTCCAGATTAAAAAGATGCTGGAAGGGTTTAAAATGTTTTACCGCTTCAAAATGGACCAGCTCTCCTCCGAAGAACAATCGCATTACAAGGTGCAAGCCGATATAGAAAACTTTATTCTACTGATGGAGTACCTGCTAACACATAATGATGCAGTAATCCAGGCCTTGAGAAATAAATATGGTCAAAAAAACTAACAATCTCCTGTTTTTTTGACTATTTGTTTGTTTTGATGGAAAAAAGTGTCAGCTTGGGGAACAAACTTTACCTCATGCTGTTGAAAAAGCAGAACGTTACTAATTAAAAAAGCAAAAGTCCATGAGTAACGCAGAGTTTGTTGATCAGTTTAATCGTTTTGAGGGTATCTTGGTGGCATTTGCACGAAAACTCACCAATAATTCAGAAGATGCACAAGATCTTGTACAAGAAACCGCCCTGCGGGCATATAAACACCGCGATAAGTTTAAGATGGGGACAAATTTTAAAGGGTGGCTTACAACCATCATGAAAAATACCTTCATTAACAACTACCGCAAAGAAAAGCGCCGTAAAACGGTGAATGAACCTATCGATACATTCCTTTTTGCACTTGAAGACCGAGCAACAATTAATAACGGAGCTTATTCTCGTCTTACCTTCGAAGAATTAAACCGTTTGTTCGATAAGATCGGGGAAGCTTACAGCAGACCTTTTCTAATGTTCTACTACGGTTACCACTATGACGAAATCGCAGAATCAATGGATATTCCAATGGGTACAGTAAAATCTCGCATTTTCTTTGCTCGTAAAAAATTGAAAAGTTTAATCAAGGAAAATTACCAAGGAGTCCAGTTGCGATAATTACTTTTAACAAAAAAGGGCCAACAAAATTTGTTAGCCCTTTTTTTTATGCTTCCTGTTCGACTGATTTTTCCTGGCGGGTTAACCAGGCATCATACATCCAAGAAGCTTTTTCCAGATCTTCAAGAAATCCGCCGATGAGGTCAAGAGTACCTTCGTCATTGGCTTTTTCTGCTTCATCCATTACCATCCGCATATTCTCAATGATGATGCGATGATTATCTAGAATGACAGCTACCATATCACGATCGTACTTGATCAATTCTGATTCTTCTACATCACTGTATGTCAGGTAATCACTCATCTTGCTCATTGGGTCATAACGCAAAGTCAGAACGCGCTCGGCAATATCGTCGATCTTCTCGCGCGCATCGGTATACAATTCTTCGAATTGCTCGTGGAGCTCGAAAAAGTTTTCTCCCTTAATATTCCAGTGAAAGTTCCGGAGGTTTTGATAATACACATGGTAGTTAGCAAGCAACTGATTGAGTGCACTTGCCGTTTTTTCGGTCTTGCTTTTGTTCAAGCCTAAGTAATTCATAAAAGAATTCGTGATTTATTTAACAATTTGAGTAAGTCCTATTTGGTGCAAAGGTCAATGGTTGTTAGAATAATAATACTGGCATATTTGCTTCTAGTGCCATTCGGTTGGTATTGTAATCATCGATCAGCCGGTTCGCGGCATTTTTACTTTGCCGGTGTACGGCCAACCAGGTGATTGATTCATTTTGGTCTATTTTTTCTAACAAATCAGGAAGTTGATTTGCTGCTATTTGTTGAATATGCTCCCGGACGATCCGGTATCTTTCGGCTAGGGTATACAACTTTTTCAACCTAGGATCGTCGGAGGGCCAGACTTTCTGCTGTGCGAGGTAAATATGAAGCTCTGCATCCAGCGCTTTAAAAAAGGAGCGCAGATTCGCCAATTCGGTTTCATCTATGGCGCTACTTTCGTCCAACCAGATTATTTGTTGTGGGGTCTCATAGGTGTGGCGATAAGGAACGATCAGGACGGGAGGGTGCACTTTTTCTGTCAGGCGCGTTTCAAACGTGCCAAAAAGTTCGGTAAACAGATTAGCCTCGTGGTGACGTTCGATCAGAATGATATCTTTCAGACTTTTCTCGACTACCCTGGCCAGCGATTCTGGGGTAGAACCAATATAGGTACTGTAGGAACAACCAATACCTTGCTGTTCAACCTGATCGCAGATCGCCTGCAAGCGGTCTTCTTGCTTTTGACGTTCGATTTTGAGCTCTTCAGCAGGTAAATGAACGCCTGAAGATGCTCCAGGTGCGGCTGTTAGATTATCAGCTTGTTGTATAGCTTTGTTGAGGACAATAGCGCGATTTGTATCTTTAGCCAGTTTCATACCAAACTGAAGAATGGGCAAGTCGCGGTCCACTGCATCGTGTAGGTAAATGATTAATCTTTGATTATCAGTCATTTTTATTGTCCTTTGTTTTGTAACTATTGCTTGGGTGGCTATGTTCACTAACGATTCAGAAGCAACACCTGTCGCAGAAGGGAAGGTGGTTTGCTCGATTATTATACCCGTTTGGAATGAAGCAGTCTGCATCGAAAAAACCCTCGGGGTTTTGCAAAGGGCGATTGGCAACCGGGCCGTTGAGCTGTTAGCAGTAGACGGTGGCAGTACCGACGGCACTCCTGATCTTGTTGCTCTTTTTCCCGAAGTGCTGCTGCTGCATTCACCCCGGCGCGGACGGGCCCTACAGATGAATTATGGCGCGGCCCGGGCCAACGGGCAGATATTGTTATTTCTTCATGCCGATACCCTGATGTCCCGGACCGCATTCAAATGCTTTTGGAGCTATATTAATAAAAAGAGGCCCCCGATGGCGGGCGCTTTCCGAATGCAATTCGACGTACCAGGGTGGTGCTATGAGTTACTCGGGTGGGCAACGCACTGGAATTCCACCTGGACCACATACGGCGACCAGGGCCTTTTTGTAGACCGCGATACCTTCTTTGCTGTGGGTGGTTTTCCAGACCAGCCGTTGTTAGAGGACGTGGCCATCCAACATGAGCTGCGCAGGCGAACTTCCTTTGTTAAACTTCCGGCCAGTGTGATCACTTCAGCTCGTCGTTTCCAGCGGCGGGGTCGGACTCGTCAGTTGATCCGCAATGGGATCATACTATTAGCCTACCGCCTGGGGGTATCACCACAACGGCTTGCGGCGTGGTATGCTGGAAAGTGACCTTACGTACAATATATCCTTTGTGCTGGCTAGCAGTTTAGGATAAGGCAGGTCATCGATAATCCTACTGCTCTGTGCGCACTGCCTTTTCGGATGATGCGGCTTTCGCTTTTTCTGCTTCAGCATCCTGTTTTTGGTAGTCGTACTTCAAGGTGAAGTCAAGTAAGAAATAACCGGCCAGGCCAGCTACTGCTGACGCCAGCAGAATTCCCAATTTAGCTTGCCGGAGTAGGGTTTCTTCTTCTACAGCCAGATTGGCGATGAAAAGGGCCATGGTGAACCCGATTCCGCCGAGCAATCCTAAGCCGACTAGGTGCACCCATTTGACATTTGCCGGTAGGCTTGCTATACCAGCCTTCACGCCTAACCAGGTGAAACCAAAGATACCCAGTGTTTTCCCGGCCACCAGAGCGATTGCGATCGTCAAGGTAAACGGCGCCGTGAGGACTCCGGCACCTCCAGTTAAGGCGATTCCGGCGTTGGCAAAAGCAAATACGGGCATTACAAAAAAGGCCACGAAGTTATCAAGCCGATATTCCAGCCTTTGCGAGGGTGCCTGGAACCCCTTAAGGTCAGATTTTATCTGGTGAATCGCCTCCAGCCTTTCCTCATCCAGGAAGGGGTTTTCGGACTCCTCCGACTTGGATAACATTCGCTTACGGTATCGGTCAAAGCGCTCTACCAACCGGCGGAATCCAACCTGATTGCGCGCCGGGATGGTGAAAGCCACCAGTACACCAGCGATGGTGGGGTGAATACCCGATTTTAGAACGAAAAGCCACAGGAAGGAACCTACGACCAGGTAAGGCCAGTTGCGCATGACGTTAAAGAAAAGATTCAACGTCAACAGCAGCGCCATCAAACCACCAGCGTAAGCCAAAAAGTTCCAGTGAATATCGTGCCCGTAAAACAAAGCAATGATGAGTACAGCGATAATATCGTCGACAATGGCGAAGGCGGTAAGAAAAACTTTCATCTCCAGGGGTACTTTAGAGCCCAGCAAAGAAAGTACGCCTAGCGAAAAGGCAATATCGGTTGCTACCGGTATACCCCAACCGTCGTTACGAGCGGGGTCACCGTTGAGTAGGAAAAAAATCAGGATGGGTAACACGACGCCTCCGACGGCTGCGAGCATCGGCATGACGGCTTGTTGAAAAGAGGATAGTTCGCCAGCTAACACCTCGCGCTTGATTTCCAGTCCTATGATGAAGAAGAAGATAGCCATCAGGCCATCGTTCACCCATAATAATAAGGGCTTAGACAAGGTAAATCTGCCTATGGAGAGGGAGACCGGTATGTCCCAAAAATCGAAGTACCCTTGAGCCAGGGGAGAATTGGCGATGAACAAAGCTGCAACGGCGGCAAATATCAATAAAATACCGCTCGCGGAATCTAACCGTATAAACTGCTGAAAAGGTCGAGCTAAGCGCTTTATGATTCTCTGGTTACTCATGTTTGAAAGCAAATATTGAGGAGCGTTCGAAGGCGTACAACTCCCATGACGAATAATTGAGCCATTTCCTTTCCCTCGAACAGAGCCTCATCGGCAGATGTTCTACCAGTAAATCACAGCTTTTCCTCGGTTGAAGAAAAAAATCCTGTTCAAAATCGCAGTAATGTTCCCTGAAATGAATAATCATCCCCTATTCTTTTTTCTCAGACGCTTTGCACTCCTGGCGAGCCTGGTTCTGCTACGCTACCATGCCTGGACACAGTCGCACAGCGATAGCCCTTATAGCGACCAGGCTTTCGATAATCCTGGACCCGAACCATGGTATGAAAGTCCTTTTTTTCTAGCCGGGATTATTCTCGCCCTTTTGGGCGTATGGCTATTCCTGCGCCGAGCCAACCGCCGGCGTGGTCGCAATCCCCGCGAATTTATGAGAGCCAAAGATGATCAATAAGGGGGGCTACCTCTTCAGAACTAGATCTAACCCCGGAGACTATTCTTTAGGAAGCGGATCGGCACCGCGCGTATCATCATCATCTTTTATTACCAGTAAGGGAATCCGAATACGTCGTGCAATACGGCGAGTAGTGCTTCCTTCGAGTACCGACCAAAAATACGATCGGTGGTTGGTGGTCATAACGAGTAGATCAGCTTCATTGTCGTGAACGTAATCCAGGATCGCTTTGCGGGGGCGCTCTCCATTGATGATCTCAATCTCAATCAGGGTATCTTTTTCCCGATAGGCTTCCCGCATGGCCAGTAATTTCTCGCGTTCGACTTCACTGCCGCCCTTTTTGCCCGAGGCGCGCAGAATGGTGATAGTGGAATCAAAATCCTCACTCCAACGCACCAGCAGGTTCATTGCAATGAGGTCGTTATACTGAAAATCCGTAGAAAAAACGATTTTCTTAAAACCCAGAAAAGGAATATCGTAGGGGATTGCCAATACCGGACATTGGGCGCGACGTAGAATGGTGGTGGTGATGTCGCTGAAATGTTGATCTGGCTCAATCGACCGGCCGGTCATACTGATGACGACCATATCGACACGGTGTTCTTGAGCGATCGTCAGCAAAGCGCTGGCTGGATAATCCAATTCGGTAGCGATTTCCATGTTGATCTTGCGGAAATCATCTGGGGTGTTGTGCTTGGCAAACTTTTCCAACTTGGAACGCAGTGCGCGTTCGCGGTCCGTATCGTCTTGAATGCTGGTCCCTGTCTCGGGTTTGCCGTAGCCCGATCCCAGGATAATGGTAGCGTCATAAACATTGGCCAGTTCGAGCGCATAGCGGAAAACAATGGGAGCATGATCGGAGAACTCGGTAGAGAATAAGATCTTCTTCACGTGGTCCTTATTTGGTTTTAGGAAAATTTGAAGGTAAAATAAGCTTTTCCCGCTCAGAGGCCAACGGGTCACCAACTGATTTTTATCGCTTGATAAAATGAAAAAAAGTGTAAGGATGTGAATTTTTGTCGTCTGAAGGGTGGCTTTCCCGGCTGACCTCCTGCCAGATCTCCGGGTCGAGTTCCGGAAAATAAGTATCTCCTTGAAAAAAGCCATGCACCCTGGTGAGCAACACCTCATCAGCATCGGGCATACTTTGGCGATACACTTGGGATCCCCCCAGCACGTAGAGTTTTGCTGCGCCAGCCTCCAGGGCGGTCCGGTAGGCCTCGGCCAAGCTGTAGACTACTTGCCCGTAGGGTACGCGGTACTGTCTGCGGTTGGTGAGGACCAAGGTATCTGCTCTTTCCTTGAATATTTTGGCGGCCTGGGGCGTCTCATAAGAGGTACGCCCGGTAAGCAACCAGCCGTCTTGGATCGTGTCCAGCAGGTAGGCCTCGTCGGCCGGAAGGTGCCAGGGAATTTTTCCGCCGTAGCCAATCGAGTTGCGCTCGTCGGCCGCGGCGATAAGTATAATTTTCATGTTACCCCATCTTAACCTTTTCCAGCGCATGGCGCAAGGACGGCACATTGATCATGTGGTGAGAGGTGGTATAGACCACCTCACCGCAGTGCAACAGCATTATCTGCGGCGATTGATGGTATATCCCGAAGAGGTCAGCCACATAGTTAGATACCGGCCGCAACCGGATCAGGTCCAGATAATGAAATTCCAGCTCTGAGGAAATAAAGTTCCACTCGCTTTCTAATAAATGTAGCGCCATTGAGCTGATGCCGCAATGGGTGCTGTGCTTGAAAATGACCTGTGGCTTCTCCATGGAGGCTTCCCGGATTTTATCCACTGCATCTTTATCCGATATTATTTTCCAGTCGGGATGGAGACCTGGCCGGAGGGCTTGTTGGAGTCGATCTAAATAATTCACCGATTTAAAATTGTTTAGCCAGAAAACGACCTGGCTAAAAAAGAAGTTTTAACATGGAATGTTTTTCTCGGCCTATCGCTTCAGCCGTCGTACGAATTGTTTTCGCTTAATGCGTACTGCCCGAAAGCCATAGACAATTAACACCACCGTACCTCCAATCAAGAAGAGCATGCCTACACCTACGGTAAGGGTATGCAGGGGGAAGTCGACAAGCATGGTTGATTCCAGAACGGCTCCGAAAAATCCGCCCGTGGCGAAAAGTGCTGCACAAATATACAGAGCAACCAGGGCAGAGTTGAGTAAGCGCATCTGACCGATTTTTTGGGTCAGGATGTCGCGATCGCATTCCAATTCGCTTAGGAACTCGTTGATCTCGGCAGTAAGCGCGACCACTAGGTTAGTCGTAGACATGATGAGCAGCCCAATGCCGGGCAGTACGGTGAGCGGGAAGATCCAGTTCTCCATACTAGGCTCTTTCGTAGATTTCGACGACCGGGTGTTGCCGGGCGTAGTCGGGGTCATCGAAAAAAGCGAAGATTGCATCGGCAATCTGATCGGGCTGTACCCATTTGGAAAAGTCTGCACCGGGCATGGCCTTTCGGTTGACAGGGGTATCCAGCGTGCCCGGTACCACTACATTGGCTTGGATGGGGCTGGCTTTGTATTGCGCATTGACAAGTTCTGCTAGCCGGAAGATTAATGATTTACTCAAGCTATAGGCCACCAGGTCTTTTCCAACCTCCGGTTGTAGGGCCGGGCCGGAGCCCACCAAGACGATCTGACCAGCCCTGTTTTGTTTTTCCAAAACTTTTAGTAAGGGCCTGACACTATGATAAGCCGTTTTGAAATTCAGGTTAAACATTTTTTCTACCGTAGCGCTGTCGGTTTCCGATAGGTTGCCGGCCGTGAATCCCCCAACCAGTAATATGCCCCCTCGTAGCTCATCGCTCCAATCAGCTACGCGCTCTATGTAGTCTCGAGTGAGATCTTCTTCCAGCAGGTTGACAGACTCGGTATGCAAATGTTCGTGGTCCAGGAAGCCGGGGTCGTCGTTCGGGCCTAGGGGCGCATCTACCCGGAAGCCGCGGTACAGCATTTTCTGCGTTACAGACCGTCCAAGGTTACCGGCCGCTCCGGTAATGATTACCGTTGGTATCATTGGCGATTATTTTGATTAGTCGTATTTTTTCGGCAGGTAGTTACTATTCGGGGTTTGTTTTTCGTTTGGAAGAAAAATAGGATTTTCACCCCGCTTTACCAACCCTTCATCAAGCCAAGCCCATGTGGAAACTATGCTTATTTATCGCTTTTTGTTTCATTGGTACACGTAGCCGTGCCCAGGATCTGGAGAAACAAATTCGGGATCTGCAATCTGAGGTAGCCACCCTTGATGAGCGCAGACAGCTACTGCTCAGCGAAATCGAGGAGCTGAAACTGGCCCGGGTGCGCCGGGATTTAAGACCTTTGTTGCCCCGGCTGGAACCCGGCGAAGAACTGGTCGAGCATAGCGCCCTGGCCTTGGTATACGACGAAGAGCATGAGCAAGCAAAATGGGTGGCGCATGTTATCGCCCCCGACATCACCACCGGTCGTGTTACCCGTTCCAATGATTTTCGCCCTGATCCGCTGGTCGCTTCGGGAACGGCTGTAGAAAAAGACTATTTTCTGAAGTACCTGCAGCCCGATAGTACCTACGTGTACGATGGTTACGGCTACGATCGCGGCCACCTGGCACCCTCGGCCGACTTCCGTTGGTCGGCACAGGCTTTGTCAGAATCCTATTATTATTCCAACATGTCGCCCCAATTACCGGAGTTCAATCGAGAGATCTGGGCGGATCTTGAGAATGCGCTCCGCGGCTACCTGTACCGCAATACCGATTGTCAACTCTACGTCGTTACCGGGCCTTACTTTAAGCCTGGCCTCACCCGGGTGGTCGAACGCAGTGCCAACCGGGTAGCCATACCCGATGCCTTCTGGAAGGTCGTTGTGGATCTTCAACATGAGCGCGCTATCGGTTTCTGGATGCCGCATGAGGGCTCCCAATATCCGCTTTCGACCTTCGTCCTACCCATTGACAGCGTTGAAGCCCGGACCGGAATCGACTTTTACGCTGAACTGCCCCATGGCCTGGAAAATCAACTCGAATCCTTGGCCGATCCAATGCCCTGGCTTCCAGCAGCTAACATCGGCGACAAGCCACCCTTCTCGCCCGTCGACCTGCCTCGCAATCATTTTAATACCATTCAGGCTAAGCAATATGCCGGACAAAATCAGGAAATTGCCGTTTGTGGTACGGTGGTAGCGGCACGACGGAGCCGGGCCGGCAATGTGTTGCTCAACCTGGATAAACAATTTCCCGATCAAATTTTTACAGTTTTTGTGCGCAAAGAGCATTTGGTTAATTTCTCGTACGATCCCAAAGAAGCACTGCAGGGTAAAGCCCTGTGCGTCACTGGCAGAGTGATCGATCTGGGGGGCACCCCGGCCATGTTTATCGAAAAGGAAGAAAAGATCGAATATTACGAGTAAGCTGCTGGGTAGACCTTGCGTGCCGGAAAGCTTTTGCAAAAAGCGGTATAAGCGCTTATATTTAGAAAAAGGCCTGGGACATGGACAAGATCAAGCTCAATATTGTGGCGCTGGCCCACAGCGAAAACCAGCAAAATAGTTTCATTGTGGTGTTAAAAGAGGAGGATGGTGAACGCCGGCTGCCCGTGGTAATCGGCGGCTTTGAAGCCCAGGCTATCGCCTTGGCAGCAGAAGGCATCAAACCGAATCGGCCCATGACGCATGATCTTCTGTTTAATACCCTGCGCAGCCTCAATATAGAATTGGAAGAAGTCGCCATCGTCGCCCTGCGTAACGGCATATTTTTCGCCAGCCTCAATTGCACTACGCTCGAAGGAGACCGAACGGTTGTGGACTCCCGCACCTCCGACGCCCTGGCGTTGGCGATGCGGTTCCAATGTCCTATTTATACCAATCCAGACGTCATGGACGAGGCGGGCGTACTCTGGAAAATTGACGAAGGTCAAACTGATGTTCCGGTAGAGATCGCAAGCGATCAACTGGATGAATTACCCGTGACCCAGCTGGAAAAACTACTGGAGCGGGCGCTGGCCGATGAGGACTACGAACGGGCTGCCGAGATCCGCGACGAGATGAAACGTCGAGATGCGTAAGGTCCCCAAACGCCGGGGCCGCCGAATAAAATAATTTTTCTTGCCTTTCCCGGATTAGATTTCTTTATTCAATGAATAACCGACGTATGCCATTCTCTGCTGCCACTTATGTTCAACGTAGGGTAGAACTCATGCAAAAAGTGGGCGAAGGCCTCATCTTATTGCTGGGTAATGAAAATAGCCCGCGCAATTATCTCGATAACTACTACCTTTTCCGGCAGGACAGCACCTTCCTTTATTACGGTGGTCCCAATCTGCCGCATTACGGTATGTTGCTGGACCCCGCAACCGGCAAAACCACTTTGTTCGGTAACGACGCCGCCCTGGAAGCGGTGGTGTGGACTGGCCCTCAGGATCGAGTAGCCGACTTGGCTGCTCAGACCGGAATCGAACAGAGCGGTCCCTACTACGAGTTGGTCAAATACGTACGTACGGCCGTCGAAAAAGGTGTGACGATCCACTTCTTGCCGCCCTACCGCGCACATGGCCGCCTGAAACTAAGCGCCTGGCTGAAGCATCCGATCTCCAAATTGGGCTACCGGGCTTCGAAAAAATTGATCCAGGCAGTGGTTGCACAGCGCGCCGTGAAATCGGAAGAAGAGCTGCAGGAAATGGAATTGGCCGTTGATATCAGTCGCGAGATGCACCTGGCGGCAATACAGAACGCCCGGCCTGGAGACCTGGAAGCTAAGTTGGTCGGGCTCATTACTGGAATCGCCCGCTCGGCAAATGGCGATCTGGCATACACGCCGATCTTGACCGTCAATGGCCAAATCCTGCACAATCACCACTACCATCACACGCTTGAGGAGGGACGCCTGGTCCTGGGCGACTTCGGGGCGGAAAGTCCGGGGTACTACGCCGGAGATATCACCCGCACTTTCCCGGTCGACAAAAAATTTACCGACCGGCAAAAAGCAGGCTATGAGATCGTACTGCATGCGCAAGAAAAGGCCATTCAAGCGCTCAAGCCGGGCGTGGCCTACCGCGATATCCACCTGCTCGCTGCCAAGGAACTGGTAACCGGCCTGAAAGATCTGGGCCTCATGAAGGGCGACCCGGAAGAAGCGGTGGTCACCGGGGCTCACGCCCTGTTTTTCCCCCACGGCCTTGGACACATGATCGGCCTAGATGTGCATGATATGGAAGATCTAGGCGAGGATAACGTAGGGTACGACGATCAAATCCGGCGTAGCGATCAATTCGGCTTAAAGGCACTGCGCTTGGGACGTAAACTGGAGGCCGGCTTTGTGATCACCGTAGAGCCGGGTCTGTATTTCATACCCCAACTGATCGACCAATGGGCGGCGGAAAAGAAATACGAGCATTTTATACAGTATGATGCACTAGGTGATTTCCGCGACTTCGGAGGTATTCGCATCGAAGATGATATCGTCATTACCGAAAACGGGCACCGCATTCTTGGCAAGCCCATTCCGAAAACGGTTGCTGAAATCGAAGACTTGCGGGGATGAAAAAAGCACGCGCAGGAGCTGCCTTGGCGCGTGCTACAACAAAACTACTTTTAACTAAAACCTTGCGCTAAAAACGGCTTAACCTCATGAAGGTTTAATGCTGGAGTGTAGTTGGGGTATGAATTTATGGTTTCATAGTAAAATAAGGTGTGCACGCCCCCTTCTTTCACCGCCCTAGAATCAAACTCGCCTCCCGCTTAATAGCCATCAAAGCCTTATCCGTACCTGTTCCGCCACGCTCGTCGGTCATTGCTAACAGCGTATTGGCAAAAGCACGGGCATCGGTAGTTTCGCCCACCCGCTCGGCCGCTAGAGTGATCATGCTAACGGCATCTTCACGGGCAGCTTTTAAGATTTCCCATAACTGGGCGGAGACGTAGACCTGCTGTGTGATGTTATGCTCGAATTCTTGTTGTATGGCCAGGAGCATGGCCAATTTCATTTCCCGGGCCGTCATACCTTCGCGCCGAGTACGTACAATGAGGTTAGGTATGGAAATGCGCTCGCAAAGGAGCGAAAAGCGTTCGTAGGCTTGAAGTTTAAGGGGTAGTACTTCATTGCCTTCCTGTTGGCGTATTTCCATTTGTTTGAGCTGGAGCTGCCCGCTGAGATAGGTTTTGAAAAGATAATACACCGTGAGAAAGACGATAAGTGCCGGTATGGTAAACTTCAGTATTTCGAGCAGGGTGGCCATAAAGGTATTTTTCGGGTAAAGATAAAGGAATGATAGCAGTAGAGGCGTTTCGCGGAAGGAATGAGAATGATGTTTTTGGGTAGCCCGAAGAACCTGCACAGCCTGGTTCTAAGGGATGCAAATGGTTATTTTCATTTAACTTTCCGGGTGTAAAAACCATTTGCCGATCTTTGTGGTTGTGTAAAAAAAGTGAAAATCGAACTGATATGACAGAAACGAAAGTAGGCGCATCTCCGATCAACCTGACGGAAGGGGCAGTCACCCAGTTGAAGCGCATCAAGGAAGAGCAGAAAATACCTGGAGATCACGGGCTTCGGGTAGGTGTAAAGGGTGGCGGTTGCTCTGGATTTTCCTATATATTAGGTTTCGATACACCCAAAGAAAATGACCAGCTTTACGATATCAACGGTATTAAGGTAATCATGCAGAAATCGCATGGTATTTACTTGTTGGGGATGGAGATTGACTGGGTCGACGGCCTTAACAACCGAGGTTTTGTCTTCAATAATCCAAATGCCAGTGATACGTGCGGGTGCGGTACCTCTTTTTCCGCCTAAGGTTATTACAGGAAGCATGACCGCATGCATCTCAATATTGAATAAAACTGGTCTGGGTCAACGTTGCATTGCTTGCTCTACTTGTTCCGATGCTCCTCTCAAAGCCATCTTGTTGGTTTTTCTCCAGCTTTACCAATGCAAAAAAGCAAGCTAACCATCCGATCTTCCCTGCTCTCCCTATCGTTTGACTGGTACCGGATTTTCGGTATTTTTTTGCTGTTTTCTGGGGCTCAGTAGTTATCGGCTGGAGGGGAAGGTCTCAAATTGTTTTCAATGTAATCCAGCCGACAAAATACGGCCTCGGGCGGCCATCCTTCTGGGATTTCGGACCAAGGCTACGTAAAATTTCTGTTCCTTGAAGGGCGATTTTGAATTATTTTCTTAATATTGATCTCATCAAAATTTTTAGTAGGTTCAAGAACCTATTCTAAAAAAAGCATCCCAATGACAACAGCGGCTTAGTTTCAATACAACCCCACAACATTCAATTGCTTGCTCCGGACGCTGCGCATCGGCGTGGTGAATCATTAACCTAATCCGGGCATGTTGGTCAACTTAAAACAACACAACAATTTCATAACCTTAACAACCTATTCAGTATGCGCAGTTTTACACCTGTAAATGTGTTTAGCAAAGGGTTGCGCGGAACGATTCTGGCTATTTGTCTTTTAGCCGGTTTCAACCTTGCTGCCCAAGATGCTAGAGTAATTATTGAAGCTCCCGAAAGTGTAGCGGGTGAATATTCGGCTTTTCTCGCCGGTTTCGGCGAACCTTTTTGTGCTTTTAACGAAGATGTAACCTCGGAGTTGGAATTAGCCGTCGATTCAGCCGGTACTTTTTTGGCATGCGACTCTGTTTTTACGGACCTGACAGGTAAAATCGCCGTCATTGACCGTGGGACATGTACTTTTGTCACGAAAATCTTCAATGCACAGCAAAAAGGCGCCATTGCAGCCATCGTAATTACCGACGATCGTGATCCTATCGTGATGGGTGGTACCGATGATCGCATTACCATTCCCTCTGTCATGATCAGCAATGAAGATGGTGCCGCAATCAAGGAAGAATTGGCTAATGGTACTTTTTCAGCTACCATTTCAAAAGACGAAACCGGTCTGATCGGTTTCGGCGACACAACTGATGTAGTCGTTTGGGGCGATCAGCCCGGCCAAGGTGATTTTGAGGGTGGCCTGAACGATTGGACTTCAATTAACGTAAGCTGTGGTAACGGTAACGACACCATCCAGCTTTGGCAGTGGACAGGCAATCAATCCACTACACCTGCATCTTGCGGTACGGGTACCATCAACTCACTTACGGCTTGCAATGGTGCCGTCTTCATGAATTCTAATGGTCTTGATGATGCCGGTGACGTATGCGCCGCTCCGGGTACAGGCGAGTGCCCTGCTCCCCACGTAGGCGAACTGTTGTCACCTAACATCGACGTTTCTGGATCTGATGCAGCTGGGTTCAGCTTAAAGTTTGTTCAGAGCATGCGCCAGTTCCAGTCTACCCACCAGATTTCCTGGTCGGTCGATGGCGGTCAAACTTGGCTTGACACTGCTACGGTAAATAGCGAAGTAGCTGTTAACTCAGCTTCTACGGGAATCATCCGCGTACCCTTGGTCGGGACTTCAGGTGCGGACAGCATTCGCGTTAAGTTTATTTATGACGCCAATTACTACTACTGGATGATCGACGATGTACAAATTGTCGAGCAGGAAGCCAATAACTTGCGCGTGAACTCCAACTTCTTTGCCGTTGCGCCTAATGCTGGTCAGCCGTTGGCTTTTGCCGAGCCTATCCCGTTCCTGGCCGATATCGAAAACATCGGTGCGGCTACCCAAACTAATACGGTACTGAACATGACAATCACCGACCAAGGCGGAACAGAATTATTCTCTGCCGACCTGGACTACGGTGACGTAATGGGTAACGAACTGGTTGAGAATCAGCCCTTCGGTGATGTATTTACCCCGACCATGACCGGAACGCACACCGCTACCTATTCCATTACTTCCGATCAGGAGGATGCAGACCTCGACAACAATACCCAGTCTTTCCAATTTGTAGTCACGGACTCCACGTTCTCTAAAGAACTGGGCCCCACCCGAGATGTATTTCCTGCTCGTACGAACTACGACGAAAATGAGCCCTACAGCTGGGCCTACGGTAATTACTACTACGTACCGGAAGCAAATGGCAACGCGATTACCAGTGTGTCTTTTGTAGTGGCTAATGGTGAGGAACTAGCAGGTGAGGTAGCTGTGATTACCTTGTATAAGTGGCTGGGTGACGCTAATGCCAACGAAGAAATGGATGTAGAAGAGCGCGAAACGCTAGGCTTTACCCTTTATGAAATTCAGGGTACAGAAACAGTTAACGACCTGATCACCATTCCTTTCCCCGATCCGGCCGAAGATCCGATCACACTGGAAGATGAAACGGAATACGTGATTATGATCGAATACTTTACCGATCAGACGGAAGTGACCCTTTCGCTTGGTGCGTCCGAAGAATTTGATTATGGCGCTCAAGTTTTCACTAGCCAACTGCTCGGTGCTGCGCGCTATTCGGCCCTGCTTGGTGTAGCTGGTGACCTGACGACGGAATCGTACAGCTCCGTCGGTTTTGGCCGCGATATCGCACCGGTTGTCCGCTTAAACGTTGGTACGTTAGTGACTAATACCAACAATCTGGCTTCATTGTCTAACGAGTTCAGCGTATTCCCGAATCCGACTACGGACTACATCAACGTTTTCTTCGATTTAGAAGAAGTAGCCCGGGAAGCTACGGTACGCGTCATGGATATTTCTGGCCGCACCGTCCTGGTACGTGAGTTCGATAACGTACAGCGCGAAACTGTTAATCTGAACCTGAATAACCTTGCTCAGGGCACCTATTTGATGGAGGTAACCACAGATAAGGCTACCGGAACCAAGCGTTTTGTCGTATCAAAGTAATGGTGCAGTTAACAGGAGGCATCGTTACCATTTGAATATTTACAAATAAATAACCCGCTCATCGAATGTTCGGTGAGCGGGTCTTTTATTGGGGGCACCGGCAGTCCGCTGCCAGGTTTCGCTTTTGGTAGCGCCCTACATATTGCTAATGATTTCTTGACCGAATTCGGAGGTCTTGAGCAAGGTAGCACCCTCCATGAGACGATGGAAATCATAGGTTACCCGTTTATTGGCGATGGCGCCTTCCATGCCTTTAACAATCAGATCGGCAGCCTCATCCCAGCGCATGTAACGCAGCATCATTTCGCCGGAAAGGATGACCGAGCTGGGGTTGACCTTATCTTGTCCGGCGTATTTGGGCGCCGTACCGTGAGTAGCTTCAAAGATTGCTTTGCCCGTCTCGTAATTGATATTGGCACCGGGAGCGATGCCGATACCGCCCACCTCAGCCGCTAGGGCGTCGGATACATAATCACCGTTGAGGTTAAGGGTTGCGATCACGGAGTACTCTGCTGGGCGGGTCAGAATCTGCTGCAGGAAAGCATCGGCAATAACGTCTTTGATCAGGATTTTGCCGGCGTCCAGCGCTTTAGACTGCGCCTCGTTGGCGGCGTCTTTGCCCTGCTCGGCTACGATGCGATCGTACTGTGCCCAAGTAAAGACATGATCGCCGAACTCGCGCTCTGCCATTTCGTACCCCCAGTCTTTGAACTTACCTTCGGTAAACTTCATAATATTTCCCTTGTGAACCAGGGTTACCGAGGGGCGCTTGGTTTCAATGGCGTAATTGATGGCTGCCCGTACCAGCCGCTCGGTGCCTTCGACGGATACCGGCTTTATACCCAGGGAAACGGTATTGGGAAAACGGATCTGGGTAACACCCAGCTCCTCGGTCAGGAATTTTTTGAGCTTCTCAACCTCTTCCGTGCCGTTCAGATATTCGATGCCGGCGTAGATGTCTTCGGTATTTTCGCGGAAGATCACCATATCTACTTCATGCGGCTTTTTCACCGGCGAAGGTACGCCTTCAAAGTAGCGTACCGGGCGCACGCAGGCAAACAGGTCGAGCTTTTGACGTAGAGCCACGTTGAGCGAACGAATACCCCCTCCCACCGGCGTTGTGAGGGGGCCCTTGATGGCGATCAGGTATTCATTGATGGCATCGAGCGTAGCCTGGGGTAGCCATTCGCCGGATTGGTCGAAAGCCTTCTGGCCGGCCAGGACTTCGTTCCAGTGGATTTTTCGCTTTCCGTTGTAGGCTTTTTCAACAGCCGCATCGAACACATTGGACGCGGCAGCCCAGATATCGGGACCAATGCCGTCGCCTTCAATGTAGGGGATGATTGGTTCGTCGGGTACCTGGGGCAAGTTGTTTTCATAGGTTACTTTTGATCCACTCATGGTATTGTCTTATTTTGTTGTTTTATAGGTGAGCAATGGTGTTACCGATAAAGCATTCTGTTGTTGAGTCGTGGTTTGGGTTGTGTAACCCTTGTTATTTTTATATGCCCAGGCGTGGAGTGCAGGCTGCACAAATGTAATAATTTTTGCCTTCACCATTTGGGCCAAGTACAGTACCTCAAAGCATGTTAGATCCGCATCCAAACGCCTCTAGCGGAGGTGAAGAACTCAAGATCGAGCAGCAGCTGCGTCCGCAGGCGCTGAAGGAGTTTAATGGTCAGCCCAAGATTGTAGACAATCTGAAGGTGTTTATCGCTGCCGCACGCCAGCGTGGCGAAGCGCTCGATCACGTGCTGCTGCACGGTCCGCCGGGTCTGGGTAAGACGACGCTTTCGCATATCATCGCCGCCGAACTCGGTGCCGAACTCAAAATGACCTCGGGGCCGGTCCTGGAAAAACCAGGCGACCTGGCTGGTTTGCTTACCAACCTGGAAGAAGGCGACGTACTGTTTATCGATGAAATCCACCGCCTGAATACGGTCGTGGAGGAATATCTGTATTCTGCCATGGAGGATTACCGCATCGATATCATGATCGATAGCGGCCCCAACGCACGTAGTATCCAGATCAACTTAAATCCGTTTACCCTCGTAGGCGCAACCACGCGGATGGGATTGCTCACGGCACCCATGCGCGCGCGATTCGGTATCAACTGTCACCTCGATTACTACGATTTGGCTACGCTCGAAAAGATCGTGAACCGCAGCGCGGGTATTCTGGAGGTTGAAATAACCGGCGAGGGCGCCCGCGAGATTGCGCGGCGCAGCCGGGGTACACCCCGGATCGCCAATGCTTTGTTGCGCCGCATCCGGGATTTTGCCCAGATTAAGGGCGATGGCTTAATCGAGGTCGAGATTGCCCGCTACGGGCTTTCCGCCCTGAATGTAGATGAAAACGGTTTGGATGAGATGGACAATAAGATCCTCTCTACGATCATTCATAAATTTAAGGGGGGGCCAGTGGGCATCACCACCATTGCTACGGCCGTTGGGGAGGAAGCCGGAACGATCGAAGAGGTACACGAACCTTTTCTCATCATGGAAGGCTATCTGCAACGTACACCTCGTGGGCGGGAAGCCACCGAAAAAGCATACCAACACGTGGGGGTCGTTCCTCCCGGGCGTAAGGGTACCCTTTTTGAGGGTAGCTAGCCTGGTTTTTTGTTTAAAATGATTTTATGCACCCAAATTATTTTACGGCCCTGCTGCTGTCGACGATCTTGCTGACCAATTGCCAGGTCAATCACCTGAGCCGTTCTGAAAGCAATAACTATATTGTCGACGCCAATACACCGGCGGTAACCCCCGACCCGGAGATCCAGGCCTTGATCGAACCCTACCGGAGGGAGCTGACAGTCAGAATGGGAGAGATCATCGGACAG
Organism: uncultured Saprospiraceae bacterium; assembly: GCA_964530825.1. GTDB lineage: Bacteria > Bacteroidota > Bacteroidia > Chitinophagales > Saprospiraceae > CAZHCA01. The sequence continues at coordinate 3,835 of CAZHCA010000013.1, read as the reverse complement.
GTCGGTCAAGACCTAGAAATGGGGGCACCGGAATCCTCCCTGGGTAATTTCCTGGCTGACGGGCTAATGCAATTTATTGAAAAACAAGGGTATGAGGTGGATCTGGTCGTGCTTAACCGCTTTGGCGTACGCCGGAGCGATCTGCCGGCGGGCCCCGTATCGGTAGGCGATATTTACGAATTGCTTCCCTTTGATAACAGGGTGGCCATTGTGGAACTGCCGGGGGATGTCGTACGCCAATTGATCGAGCTGGGCTTAACCCAAGGGGGCTGGCCGGCCAGCGGCACGCTGAAGTGCGAGGTGCGCCAGGGCCAAATTTCCGGCATCAGCATCCGAAACAAGCCATTGGATGCAGAGGCCGAATATCGGGTTGCAATGCCCGACTACGTTGCAAATGGCGGAGATAATGCGTACTTTTTAAAATCTTTTGTGCGAAATGATGTACCTGTGTTTTTGCGGGATGCGATGGTCGCGCACATTCAATCGCTCAATGCGAACGGAACCCAGGTCAATGGAGAATTAGATGGACGTATCATAGTGATAAACGAGTAAAATGTAGCCGGTAGGCAAGGTACCGTTGGCGATGGTTAGCACTTTCGCTGGCTATACGTATTAGTCTGCCACCAAAAAGAAATTATGCAACGTCGCGCATTCCTTCAAAAAGCCGGATTGGGGTCTTTATTGCTGACCAGTGGGCAATTCCCGCTGCACGCTTTTGGCAGCAAAGATCCCGATCTCGATCAACTCACCATCCTGCATACCAACGACGTGCATTCGCGCATCGAAGCATTCCCTCAAGACGGCGGGAAGTACGCCGGGCGCGGCGGTGCGGCACGGCGGGCCGCTCTCCTAGCGCGCATTCGTTCGGAGTCGGAGCACGTGCTGCTACTGGATGCCGGCGATATATTTCAGGGCACTCCCTATTTCAACATTTACCGGGGCGAACTGGAGTTTAAGCTGATGAGTCAGATGGGGTACGATGCTGCAACCATCGGCAATCACGATTTTGATGCCGGACTTGAGGGTTTGGAAAAGCAATTGGGCCACGCTGATTTTCCCCTTTTGTCTGCCAATTATGATTTTTCCGATACGATTTTGCAGGGAAAAACACTTCCCTACCAGATATTTAAGAAAGGGCGACTGCGGATCGGCGTTTTCGGAATGGGTATAGAATTGGAAGGACTGGTTCCGCGCTCCTTGTTCGGATCGACCCGTTACGAAGATCCGTTGCAAATAGCGCAACAGATGGAAAGGCTCCTCCAACGCAAAGGTTGCGACTTTATCATTTGCCTGTCGCACCTCGGCTACCAATACCGGGAGAATAAAATCTCGGATATTTACCTAGCAAAGCACACCCGACATACTGACCTGATTATCGGAGGCCATACCCATACCTTCCTGGATGAACCGACCTTGGTCAGCAACCTGAGCGCCCGACCAGTAATGGTCAATCAAGTCGGCTGGGCCGGTATTGTATTGGGCCGTATCGATGTGTTTTTCGAACGCAACCGCAAAGACCGCTGCGTGACTTGTCAAAATTTAATTACGGGAATAAGTTAATTTTCCAAAAAATCAAGTATAATTTGGACAAATAGAAAATTTTTAGTGGTCGGCGGGCTAAGTCCTATTAGGAAAACCGGTTATGTATTATGTCAAAAAAAATATTAGGAAAATGATTTCTGGTCTTTCCCGGTAGCCGTTTTTTCCCCATATTTGTAAACCTTCGATACTGAAAAGGCGTTGCGCACACAGCAAAAAATAAAGGAGTCTCCTCTCAACGATCCGCTCCTTATGCGGGTCAGTCGCCTAACTTACTGATCATTTGTCTTGTTGAAAAGCGATGGTGAAGTCGCTATTGTCGGTACAGCTTAATCAAATGGAGAATGGTAAAAGATCATGCCATAGTGTGGGACAATTGTCTCCAGGCTATAAAAAAATACATTTCGCCTCAGAGCTATAGAACTTGGTTTGAACCCATTAAGCCAGTGCAGCTAGTAGATAACGCGCTGACTATCCAGGTGCCCAACAAGTTTTTCTATGAATGGTTGGAAGAAAATTACGTTGGTTTATTGAAAACTACCATTCGTAAAGAACTCGGGGATTACGGGAGGCTGGAGTATCAGATTTTACCGGGTGTGGAGAACCGTCCAGAAAGAAACGGCCTCGGGCGTACCAAGCCCGGTAATACCCAAAGCCAAGTGAGAAACGGCGCCCCAAAAAGTGATAACCACCTAATGGTCGATTCTGAATCGATTAAAAACCCCTTCGTCATCCCCGGGATTAGAAAAATCAAGGTAGATCCTCAGTTGAACGAAAAATATACTTTCGGGAACTACATCGAGGGAGACTGCAACCGGTTGGCGCGATCAGCCGGGTTGGCCATTTCGAAGCGCCCGGGACGTACTTCCTTTAACCCGTTGGTAATCTGGGGCTCGGTTGGTTTAGGCAAAACCCATCTTGCTCAGGCTATTGGTAACGAAATTCTGGAAAAATTTCCGGGTAAAACAGTTCTGTACGTTTCCTCCGAAAAGTTTACCAACCAAATTATCCAGTCGATCAAGAACAACGCAGTCAACGACTTCGTCAATTTTTATCAGCTGCTCGATGTACTCATAGTCGACGATATCCAATTTTTGGAAGGCAAACAGAAAACGCAGGAGATCTTCTTCCACATCTTCAATCAGTTGCACCAGTCGGGTAAGCAAATCGTTTTAACGTCCGACCGTCCGCCAAAAGATTTGAACGGCATGGAAGAGCGCCTCATCAGTCGTTTTAAATGGGGTTTGTCTGCCGATTTGCAAATGCCCGATTTCGAGACTCGCATGGCTATCCTGGAGCACAAAATGACCCATGAGGGTGTGGACTTACCCTATGATATCGTAGAGTTCATTTGCTATAATATAAAGCACAATATCCGTGAGTTGGAAGGGGTGCTGGTTTCGCTAATTGCCCGGTCTTCCCTAAACCGGCGCGAAATTGATATGGATCTAACTAAAGAGGTGGTACGCAACTTCGTGACGCAGATCAACAAGGAGGTGACGGTCGAAAATATTCAGGAATTGGTTGCCGAACACTTCAGCGTAGAGGTGGAAAACCTCCAGGGGAAGACGCGCAAGCGCTCGATCGTGATCGCCCGCCAACTATCCATGTACCTAGCCAAAAAACTGACCGATAAATCGCTCAAGGCTATTGGGGAAAACTTCGGTGGCCGTGACCACAGCACGGTTATCTATTCCTGCCGCACCGTGCAGGATCTCATGGAGACGGATGCTATGATCAAAGATACCGTTACCGAACTGGAGAAAAAGATTCGCTTGAGCTTGAATGAATAAGGCCTGAAAAGGTTAGGGTAGGGGCTGTGGCATTGCCGGTTCCGGGTTAATCTCTCCTAACCTTTTCCCAGCCATTGCTGGCATTTGTCTGGTGCAATTCCTATCTTTGCAATCGCTTTAGAAGAAAGCATTGTACAGCTATGTTTTCTGCCATTTTCATGGCTATCGTAAAACAGCACCCGGTGACGTGGGTGAGTGGCTGAAACCACCAGTTTGCTAAACTGGCGTACTCGATTAGGGTACCGCGGGTTCGAATCCCGCCGTCACCGCCATGCTATGTGTGCGTGTGGGTTTAGATTGTGAGGGTAGCGTTTGTGTAGGATGTAAATTAAAAGGTGTTTAGGGTTGGGGCAAAAGCCACTCCGTATAATTATACATTTCACTAAATTTTACCCACGCGCCTACCCATATCCACACCATAATTCGGGGCGTAGCGCAGTCCGGTTAGCGCACCTGCTTTGGGAGCAGGGGGCCGCAGGTTCGAATCCTGCCGCCCCGACTTT
>CAZHCA010000012.1:0-136009 GCA_964530825.1 uncultured Saprospiraceae bacterium | reverse complement strand
TACAGATCAATCCTAATAATTTACCGCTACCCGATTTTTAGTAGGGTAGAGTAAGGAAAAACAAAAAAGCTACATGCAAATCGGAGATCGAATAAAGGCACTGATCCAATTGGGCGAGCAATTGAGGGAAAAAGATGAATTCCTTGACGCTCTGATGCACCGCACCGAGTTTCACAATCCCTGGTTTACCAAAGACAATCAGCGACTGGCTGTTCAGGCAATAGCCAACCAAATGTTACAACCGGAAAAGCTGGAAGCATGGCTTGGGCCGTACAATGTATCTAAAGCGTCAACGCGGCAAACGATTGGGCTGGTTATGGCAGGCAATATACCGCTGGTTGGATTCCATGATTGGCTGTGCGTTTTTGCTGCGGGCCACCGGGCGCAGGTGAAGCTTTCTGGGAAAGATCCTTACCTTTTTCCCTACGTCATTAGGCTACTGGAAAAAATCAATCCGGATACGGCTGTATACACCGAGATCGTTCCTCAATTACAGGGTTTCGATGCAGTCATCGCTACGGGTAGCAACAATTCAGCTCGTTATTTTGAAGCGTATTTCCAATCCTATCCGCACATTATTCGGCGTAACCGGCATGGTGTCGGAGTGCTCACTGGCGGGGAGTCAATAGAAGATATCCGCCGGCTCGGTGTCGATATCTTCCGTTACTTCGGGCTGGGTTGCCGCAATGTATCGAAGCTATACCTGCCGCGTGGTTATGCATTTCAACCTTTACTGGAGACCCTGCATGAGTATCGGGCAATCATCCAACACACGAAGTACAAGAATAATTTTGACTACAACTATGCCTTGCTAGAATTGAACAAGACGCCTTATCTAAATAACGGCTGTTTAATCCTGTTAGAAGATAAAAGTTTAAGCTCCCGCATTGCCACCCTGCATTACGAATACTATGACGATCCAACTGCGTTGGAGGATATGCTGCACCAGCAGGCTGATCACATACAATGTATAATCGCCGCCGAAGATGGACTAGCGCAGCGGACTTACTCTTTCGGTCAAGCTCAATACCCCGAACTCTGGGATTACGCCGACGGTGTGGATACAGTCGAGTTTCTGAAAGATCTCGGGAAAGGGGGATAAGGGAGCTCAATCCCTTATCCCACCATCCATAAGCCTACTTAAACATCACCTGCTGGGAGACGATGCCGTCTTCAAACCGGATTTGCAGTACGTAGGATCCAGCCGGTAAATTACGACGCGGAACTTCGTAGTAGATGTCGTTAACGTTGAAGTGTGTCTGAACTAGTCGGCCCGAAATATCGTACAGGAGGGCTTCCTGCATGGGGTGACCATTCGCTGAGCGCAGGATGAGTTGTTTGCTGGCTGGATTGGGCGCCAATTCCAGGCCAACCTCGCTAGCTGTGAGCAAGTTGCGGGTTGAGGTGATGATGCCCTCCAGGTCGCAATCGAGATCCAATACGATACAGGCGCGGGGAGCGAAGTAGTTCATAATAGTATCGAGATAAATACGGGCACGCTCCGGAGTGGGCGGCTCGTCGGCATTAATGTTGTCCGGAGCATAAAAGTCCCAAGGGGCGCTATCTTCCGGATCGCCGGTAGGAAATGGGAAAAGGCCGGTAAAGCCATTATCCCGGGAATCGGCCACCTCAGAGATCGGATCCAGGAAATTGACGTCGGCAAAAACGTCATTATTATCCAATTCATTTTGTTTTTTCTGGATCAGGAAAGCGCCCTGTACTTCTACCACCGGTAAACCCAGGCCGGGAACCAATACCGTACCTTCCATGTAAGGTGCAAAGGCATCGAGGGGCGTCTGGAAAGAGATCGACGGCGTCTGACCCGGCTCTATCCAGGACGTATCGCCCAAGGCTCCACCCAAGTTAACGGTCATTTGGTAATCTGAGCTGATTGGTGTGCCATCCATGAAAGTTACATGGTTCGGGTAGCAGAGGGTATCGCCGGCGGGAAAACCGGGAAATCCTTCTGGTACGATACCTACTTGGGTTGCTTGGACATTGCCATTGATCGGCTCATTAACCATTGGGAAGGGCTGACCCCCGATCTCCGTTGTGAATTTTTCGATAAATGTTTCTTCTACGCGGTCGAGCGATTGGGTATTGAGCGTAACGTATCCACCGGTACCAATGCCCCAGAGCACGATTCGCGCCGTATCGATACCATAGGTGTTGCCGCCGTCTACATAGTCTTGTTTGAAGAATCGAATGCAGGTGTTGGCATCTTGTACGCCGCGGTAGGCAGCATTGATCAGGGTGAATACCCGTTCATCTTGTTCGGCCGCGATAGGATTCCAACCTAATCGATAGTCGGCAGCCGCCGCCACGTAGCCTCTCCGGGCCAATAATTTACAGGTTTCGATGACCGACGAGTCTCTGCGCGATCCGCTGGTTACGCCGTTATCGGGAAAGGGTAAAAAATTGCCCGAATGGAAAACGACAACGAGCGGGCGCTCCGCCTGGTCGTCACCAACTGGTTGGTAAACGTCTAACTCCAAGGCCTGTGGGATGGCTTCTCCCACAATGTTGAGGGCTAAAACGGAAGCATTAACCCCGTAAGTAACGTTGGTGTCTACATCTACATCAGTAAAAATCTCATCAATGAAGCGTCGATCCTGCGCTTGTAGGCTGATGGTAGTAATAGCAAGCCCAAACAAGAGGGCAAACGTAATAATTCGATTCATGTACTACTAATTTGATGAACAATTTGAGTTAGAAAGCTTCTACTTATTGCTTTTTGAAATCATAAAGCAGACTTACGTAGGCCAATCGCCCGATGCGTGGCCCCCCAAAAGTCTGAAATTGTTCGTTATCCAACAGGTTGGTGGCCCCGATTTTCAAAGTGGTGTTGATTCGTCGGAACGTCTTATTAATTTGGGCATCAAGTAAACTGTACTGTGGCACAAAACCGGTAAATTGGGGCGATCCTTCAAATAGAAAACCGTCAATCCATTTGTAATTAACATTGAAACCCCAATCGCGCAACCAAGAGGTCTGAATACTGCGGCCCGAGACTCCAATGTTGAATTTGTGTTCGGGGGTGTTGAAAGCGGGAATGATGGGGTCGTCTACGTCGGAGATGAGCTTGTTCCAGCTGTAGTTACCGCTGATCTGATAGTAGTTACCAAAGTAATAGTTTAAACCGATGCTGAACCCTTGAGTTTGTACTTCTTCTCTGGAATTGGCAGAATAGCGAAAGACCTGAACATCAGTGGGCAGCCCCGTTGCACCTCCAAATTCGGCGTCTATACCGATGTTGAAGCCCAGGAAGTCACGGTAAATGTTGTAGTAGTAACCGGCATCGACGTATACGCTGTTGAAAAGAGTAGTACGAAAGCCAGCTTCGAAGGTGCGTACCTTTTCCGGCTGTACCCCATCGATACTGAAATATTCCAGGGAGTCGAGGGCTAGGGTGTTACGGTATATATCAAAAGATTCTGTCGTAATCAGACTGTCTACTCCGTTGAGGTTACCGGCTAGAATGGCCGGACCTACATTGAGGTTCAGAAACTGATCGGTCAGGGTCGGATTGCGTACAGCCGAGGAAAATGAGGCCCGGATAAAGGTGTTGGGACGCGGATTATATACCGCCGAGGCGGCCGGCGTACTGACCCAGTCGAAGTTTTCATTCTTATCTACCCGTACAGTTGCGCTGAGGCGTAGTTTGTCGTCTAAGACTTTCTTATCCAGTCCAGTGTAAAAACCGAATTCGTAGTTTGTAATGGTGCGGCTGAAATCATCGAAAACGGTACCGCGTGATTCGGGAGTGTAGTAGCGCCCGCTGGCGCCTACGGTCCACTCATCCACAAAGGAAGGCTCGAATTTATATTCCCCTTGAATGTGGTACAACTCGGATTTGTCAAAGAACTGAGTACCGTCCTCCTCGTCGTTCGATAAGCGGGTAGTGATGTCGTTAAACTCGCGTTCGAAGCGCTCCGTTCCCGGTTGGAAGAAGGCTTGGTTGCCCTCGATCTCATCATTGTTGGCAAACTCGGCAGCTTCGGCATGCCACTCGCTTAGCAATTCGTTATTGTCAGCAATCCATTGTTCGGCGGCTTCGAAATCGAAAGTGGGCGGGAAAGTGGAGAAATCCAGTCTCGGATACCCCAACTCCTGCATGCGGCGCGAGAAGTTTTGGTTTTTCCAGTACCGGTTGTAATCCTGGTACCAGTCCTCGTCGCTTTTGGCGCGCTCTTGCAATTTGAGAGCGGTAAAGAAGGGATCGTACGAATCGCCTGCATCCTCCTGGGTGACGTAGGCGCGGATGAAAAACTTGTTGCGCAAACGGTATTCAAGCCGGTGTTGGAAAAAAGTAATATTGCGCAAGCTAAAACGATTGTCGCCCTGGTATACCGTCGTACCGTAACCAAAGTTGGTCTGCCAGATCAGTTCGGGCGACTCGGTTCCCAAATTCGGTTTGGTGCGCAGGAAGAGGCCGGCATTGGCCTTAATATTGCGGGTATCGTAATCGACTAGATCAATTTCGCGGTAACCCACGCGGTAGAAGGTTCCGAGGCCGGCGTTTTCACCGAACTGGTTAGAAGCAGAAGTAAAGTCTCCAAGAGCCGCGTACGAATCACCATAAATATTTACGGCATCGAAACGCCCCGGATTGGAAGCCGGTACCCGGCTTTCATCGATCGGGTTGTAGTTTTCGGCTTCCCAGTCATCGGCTCGTAAGAAGGCAAAGTTGACTTTGAAAGCCAAAAAGTCTTCGCCTTTTTTATTCTGGAAAGCATCGGCGTACCGCGCAGCCAGGTCGACCAGATTGCGCTCGCCGGCCTTTACCGATGCCGATAACCCACGGTGATAGAATGGATTCTTGGTTTCAATACTAATTACACCGTTAAAGGCGTTCGGCCCGTAGAAGGCCGAACTGGCGCCCTGAATCAGGTCGACTTTCAGCACGTCGAGTTCGGGGCTGCCCAGAAAATTGCCCAGCGAAAAGTTAAGGCCAGGAGCCTGATTATCTACGCCATCAATTAATTGTAGGGTGCGCACTGGGCTCGTGCTGTTAAAACCCCGCATATTCACTACTTTAAAACCCAAGCTGGCGGCTGTTAAGTCCACTCCCTTGAGGGATCCCAGTCCATCGTAAAAATTGTCAGCTGGTGTTTCTTTAATTGCCAGTACATCGAGCGATTCTACGGTCAAGGGTGAGGCTTTCTGTTTATCGGAGATCCGCTGCCCAGTGATTTCCACCGTTTCGGTGGTGATGGCGTCTTCAGCGAGACGAATCGTAAGTTCGGGCGACCCAGAAGTGACTTCTAGTTCTTGCTCAGTGTATCCGACATAGGTAGCGATAAGCGTAAAGGGTGGCTCCTGCGTAGTGGTAAATTCAAACTTTCCGTCAAAGTCCGTGACTGTGCCCTCCGAAGTCCCTTTTACGATGACGCTCGCACTTATCAAGGGCTCGCCAGTCGTGGCATCTTCGATAATACCGTTGACCACGGTTTGACCAGTAAGCGGGATACAGCATACACAACTTAGAATAATATTCAGAAATGATAACTTCTGTGAGAATTTCATGCTAGCTGCCTGTGCCTATTAGAAAAATATATTTTGAACCCGGGCCGAAAATTAGTGAAAATTCGCTAATTGTTGCGGGTTTGTAAACACAATTTTATCCGAATATTATCTTTTCAATACAGTGCAAATTAAGGATTGTAATGTACCCGACGGATTTTGGTGAAATCAGTGGATCGTCAACAGGGTGAGTCCCATCCCTAAGAGGGCAAATCCAATTTTGGTCCAGGAAATGGTTTGGTGGTGTTTATCGTCGGCTTCAAAAAGAATGGTAGTCGCGATGTGTAAAAAGTTACCAGCAACCAGGGCGACCAGGCGTTGCAGCACGGCTTCATTGGGGGCCACCTGGGTTGCTAACCAGGCGCCCAACGGGGTAATTCCAGCGAAGAGGAGTAAACACCCCAATGTTACCAGTCGAGAATAGCCAGAAAGGCAAAATAAACTCACCAAGGTAAAGGCAGCTGGCGCCTTGTGCAGAGCGATACCGTAGAGCAGGTGGTTGTGCTGGTGCTGATGATCGGTGGCCTCGTGTAGGTGGTGCAGGGTATCATAATGTCCCAAGGGAAATCCTTCGATAAGGGAATGGACGGAGAGGCCAATCATTATCTGCATAGCAACCGCCCCTGTGGGACGTCCAGGGCTGTGCAGGTGACCGTGCTCTAGGCCTCTCGAAAGGCGTTCCAGCATCAACTGAATCAAAAAGCCCAAAAGCACCCAAATACCGATTGTGGCCGGAGGATGACCGGCGTAGACCGCGGGCAGTAAATGAAAAACGGAAATACCTAATAAGTAGGCGCCGCTAAAGGTAAGGATCAACCCAAGAATTTGGGGGCGGTTTTGTTGTAGGAAAAAGGCAGGCAGTCCGCCCGCCAGAACGGAGCCAAATAAAATCAGGTATTCCCACCAACTCATAAATTACACGTGCTTATCCTTCGGATCAAGCCGAACGAAGTGACGAAAAGTCCAACCGGCTAACCAGCCGATCAAGCTACCTAATAAGGCGCCCCCCAGAATGTCGGTTGGATAGTGTACCCCTACATACACTTGACCGAAGGCAATGGTTGCGGCCCAGACCAACATCGTCCAGCGAAGCCATAACGGCCATATGCCGCGGAAAGCTACCCATAGGAATACTGCCAAGGCGAAGTGATTGGTGGCATGGGAAGAAGTGAAACTGTAACCGCTGCCGCAATGGACCAGCACATCCAGCGCCTCTTGTATCTGAGGGTCATTACAGGGGCGCAACCGTCTGACCATGGGCTTGATTATCTTGCTGCTCAGGGTGTCGGCTACGGCAATGGTTAGACCAGCCGTAATCAAGAGCAGCAACCCCCGGCTGCGATGGCGCCAGATTGTCCACAGGCCGATAAAAATGTATAGCGGAATCCAGGTCTCTTTATCCCGCCAGACAGGCATCACCGTATTAAGCCAGGAAGGGTGCCCCTGTTGGTGAATCCACTCCAGTATTTGATTGTCCCATTCGAATATTATCGTGATCAATGACTTGGCCTTGGTTCTTATCGTGCGACAATATAGGCATTTGACCAGTAGGTCCATAGCCTTTATGCCACTACTAGGGGCGCTCGTAAGCTGGATGTGACTTGGACCCGGGGTAGGGTCATACCTAATACGGAAGCTGTCTGGGGGCCAAGTATACCATCATCGGTTAAGTGATGCGCCAACTGGATGTCCCGCAGTGCGGTCCAGGTCAGTGGGCCGAAATCGCCGTCGAGGTTGCCCAGGTAGTCGCCCTGAGCTTTTAAAGCCCTTTGCAAAAAGCGCACCTGCGGCCCCTGTGAGCCGAAACGGAGCCGAATAGGGATGCGCTGTCCGGCGTGCTGCAGCATCCATACAATATCCGTTCCTTCCATGAGGAGATAGTCAAAAAATATTTGCCGATGAAAGGTCTCGTAAACGAGATGATCGAACGTTTTCCAAGGGCCCGAAGGCCCGGTTGGATTATTTCGGGACTTTGGAAAACCGACGATAACCTGACAACCGGCACTGTAAAAAGGCCGGTCATGAGAGGAGGAATAAGCTGCGTGTATATTATCCTGAGGCCGGCCTACGGCCAGGTAGTCATCCTGCTCAAAACGGTCATCGTCGTTGGTTCGACGGTAGGTAATGTAGTAATCCTGTCGCAAGGCCCGGTGGGTATTACCCCGGTTGATCGGGGCATGACTGCCTTTGCGGTATGCTCGGTAATAACCCGGCACCATCTCATTGGACAAGCTACGGCCGGCCAAGTGCCGGTCGATATAACGTTGGTGAGGGGATGTGCTACCCGGCAGGGCAATAAGGGTTTTTGACCTGGGTACCCAGATACCCAGGGTGCATCGGCAATGCTCATAGTCGACCGGTACCACTCGCATCCGCTGTTCGGTCCCGAGGGTCGTCGCATCAACATTTTCAGGAAGGCTGCCCCGAATACCAAAAACAACGGCACGAAAAACGGGCTGCCAATATTGATTGATCAGGCACCATTGGGCGAAGATTTCGTGTTTGATTCCGAATCGGAGCATGGCTGGAGTTTTTCGTGAAGAATTTGATTATATAGTCGCTGCAATTTTTGGCTGGGTTCGAAATGGTGGTGCAGCCGCAGCGCCTTGGCACATTTTGTAAACTGTTGCAGGGCTTTAACTTTGTTGCCAGTCCAGTAGTGGGATCGCATCAGATCAGCGTGTTCGGTCTCGTTACAGGGATCGAGCTCTAACAATTCCAGTAAACGGGGTATGGCTGCAGCATAACTACTGGTTTGCATCAATTGGTCCACAAAGATTCGACCTAACTGGTAAAGCTGATCTTGTAGTTGCGTTTTGGTATCCTCAAACCACGGGTGTTCAGCCCAGGGATCGAAGGCCTGAGGCGAAAAAATTGTCCGCGCCCGGTGGAAACAATCTGACACTTCGGCCCATTTCCCGTAGGCTGCTGCCGTCAATCCCTGGTTGATGGCCTCTTGGCAAATAGCGTAGTCAGTGACAAAGGGGCCGTCTATCAACAGGCAATACCCATCCGCGTTGGTGTTCAGTTCGATGGGCAGAAGTTCATGTTCTCGTAGCCACGCGCGTAGCCCGTGAATCGCCACATTGATTGCATTGTTGGCTGCTCGCTTGTCCACAAAGTGCGGCCAGAGGTGCCGTTGAAGGCGTTGGCGCGAGATATGGCTGGCCGGTTGTAAGAGAAAATACACTAGTAATTGCTGGATTTGCTTCCGCTTCGGTAGGTTTATAGACCTACCTCCTTGCCGGTACAGACCAAAGGAGCGAAGCACCCGCAGCTGGACATACTTAGCCGTGGGCAGCGGCTCACCGCTTTTAACCGTCCAGTTGGAAAAGGTTGTTCGTGGTACCAGGCTCGCCCGTTCTTTGATCCGGAGTGGTAGCTTCTGGATGTACTTGTACATAATGCCCGGTGTAAGATCCTCCCACTTGCACTGGTCCGTAAGCACATCGGAAACGCCCGATTCGAGTAACGATTCGATCTTCTGGGGTTCCGCAGGGACATTGTACAGCAAAATTTTTTCAACGCTTGCATGTTGGAGTATCCGGTTTAACCACCGGCCGAAGTCGGGGTGATCCTGGTAGGGAAACAATCCAAAATGGATTACGGTATCTGACAGATCAAGTTCGTCGGGAAAGTGAAAGATGTGATGCCGCAAGCCTAAATTTACCAACTGCTGGCGTAAGGCCGTCGGCAATTTGGGGGCAAGCAACTGGGGTTTTTGCCTACGCATGATAACTGGGGGTTTGGTCAACAGTTTTGTAAAAAAGGGTTTAAGGTCAACTCTGAAATATCTTTGAGGCGGCAAAAGCGGCTTTACTAGCTTGCATATCCTAGCCAAAAGCTTTCCAAGCTTATGTACCTCATTCAGTACCAAACGCTGACCCTTTCGCCTTCAAAAAATTCGAGATGTCTGTTAGAGTACTTAGGCTTCAGGCTGTAGGTTGTTTTTAGGGGCTAAGCGATTCTAAAAGCTCATTTTTCTTTATATGTTAATTACCGGCTCGGTGTGAACTTCCAGAAAGATTTTTTTTTATTTCCATAAATTTCCAAAATATTAATTAAATATTATGAAAAAAGCAAAATTAATAAAGCGCTCCGAGCAACATGAGTGCGATGTCAAACGCCAGGGAGAATGGGTGATTTTCCGTTGTAAGAAATGTTCGTATGTGCGTATGATGAATCTCAAGACCCAGGAGCGTACTGTAGAGCCTGGTGATCCCAAAGCGGGGCATAACGGTGCTTACATCCCGGTAGGCATTCAGCCCGATCAAATCCTGCCAAATTAACTGCCCTACTAGTAAATGTGCAGCATAAAGCTGGTAAACCAATGCTGCTTGCTCGCTTTCAATTCTACCGATACTATTAATCGGTACGTTGCAGATGTTAACCCCCTGATACTAAGTGGAATTTCTAAATAGCCGGTATCCTGACTGCGTTGCTGGATACCACCTATTTGGAATCTTCCCGATTCGCCCAACTGGTGTGCGGCGATTTGCAGGTTCAATATTTCGGTCGTCGGAATGGACCTCAACTCAAGATGTAAACTCGCTGCGGCCTTCGAGTCAATGGTATTCCTGTTTAATGGCGCGCCATCTATCAACAATTGGCAACTCCGAATGCCTCCGGATTGCCCATGTTCTTGATCCAATATTTCAGGCTGTGCCGGCGGTTGCCGTTCTGCGACCGGCGCCTTAGTCGGAGCGGCTTGTGGGGGCGGGATATTGGTTTCCATAGCTACAGTTTTTTGAGCAGTGAGTCGTAACTGTTTTTCCATCGCGGTTCGGAAAACGGCCTGGGCGCGTAAAGCATTCACTGCCTTGTCACGGTCTTCTGCCCGGTAGAAATAGCGACTGTGGGCAAATACCCTATTTCTGAATTCTCGTAATACGAAAAAGTAACCATCTTCATCAACCGATTTTTCCAGGTTCGTACTGATGCACAGGCGGTTCCAGAGTTGGTCCAGTGCGCGCAAGCAGGCTTTCCGGGTTGGATAAGACCGGCTTACGAGTAAAGGATCCGATTGCTGGTCGAGGACGTGGAAGCAGTGCTGCTGCTGACGGTTGCGCAGGCAGATCATCTTATATCGGCGTGCAGTGGGGCTGGTTCGAATCGGTTGTTGCATACAGCCTAAATTATTAAACACCGGACCGCCTCAAAGACGATCCGGCGAATGTGTTCAAGGGCATCAGATGATTAGAAATTGTCATCGTAGATACGAATCAGGTACTTATCATCGAACGCGACAATAGGCATCGTAGTACCGTCTTTGAGGTGGTACTGGAGTTCGGAAACTACGCGGTGTACACCACTACCAAGGGTATTAGGCGGAATCTGCATGTGCAGTGTGTAAGTGTGGCCATCAATACCGAGGTCAATCGTAGAATCGGTGACAATGGTAGGCTCCTCGGGCATACCCATGGCCTCGAAGACCACCCGGCTGCGCCAGGTACCATCACAAAGCAGTTTGGCCAGGCGTCCTTTAACCGTGAACTTCAAGAAAACATGGAAGAACTGGTCGCGCTGGATCAGGCGATTCGTAGGACCGTAATCATCGCTATCCGGCAACTTGGGAATTTCCTCTGTGCCTTCTGTCGATTGTCCCTCCAGCAGGATCGTGTGCCCGTGGACCTTCAAATCGGAAGGGTGAAGAGCAATTTCGAAAAACATACCTTTTTTGTAACTCATAATTTTTTATTTTAGGAGTGCTATACCCCTTGTAATTAAAATTGAACTGAAGTAAAGATCGAATTCGATAATTACTATTGCCTTTTGGGGGGCTTAGTTGTTCATTTCCTTTGCATTAAATATTCATTTTTGGTGTTGGGGTGGAATAAACCATCTCTCAGTGAAGATCGCCGCTTTTCTAAACGGTCTTTTTAATTTTACCCCTATTAGTTACTTAAAATACACCCTTTTGACACTGATCAAATCTATCTCCGGTACGCGGGGCACCATTGGTGGACTGGCAGGTGATAACCTGACGCCCCAGGATATCGTTTCTATTACTGCGGCCTTCGGCGCCTGGTTACTCCATCAGCAACAGTCGCCCAAAATTGTCATTGGACGCGACGGTCGTATTTCAGGCTCCATGGTATCCGGACTGGTTACCCAGACTTTGGTCGGCATGGGGATCGATGTGCTCGACCTCGGGATTTCGACTACACCCACGGTCGAAATGGCGGTTCCCATGACGGGAGCCGGTGCCGGCATAATCATCACCGCAAGTCACAACCCGAAAGAATGGAATGCTCTTAAGTTCCTCAACCAGAAAGGAGAATTCATCAGCGCGGAAGACGGCGCTAAGTTGCTTGATATCGAGGCCAATTCCAAGATCGAATATGCTTCTGTAGACCAGTTGGGTAGCTACCAGGTCGACGGAAGCTACCTGGAGCGCCACCTGGAGGCTATTATGGCGCATCCGCTCGTGCAGCGCGATAACATCGCGGAGCGGGAATTTCACATCGTAATTGATCCGGTTAACTCTTCGGGTGCCATTGCTATTCCCTTGCTGCTGGAGCATCTGGGTTGTACGTATTCGCTCATTCACGCGAAACCAAACGGCCATTTTGAACGGGTGGCCGAACCCTTGCCCCAACATCTCGACTTACTGGGCATGGCGGTGCGGGAGGAAAAAGCAGAACTGGGTATTGCTGTCGATCCCGATGTCGATCGCCTGGCTTTTGTCTGCGAAGACGGACAGGTCTTTGGCGAAGAATACACCCTGGTAGCAGTGGCGGATTATGTGATGAGCAAAAAACCGGGACCCTGTGTATCGAATTTGTCCTCTTCGCGCGCTCTGCGAGATGTGGCCGATCGTTACGATCAGCCCTACTATGCCAGTGCAGTGGGAGAGGTCAACGTCGTACAGAAAATGAAAGAAGTCGGCGCCGTTATCGGCGGTGAAGGCAATGGCGGGGTCATTGTACCCGATCTGCACTATGGGCGCGACGCGCTCATTGGGATCGCTCTTTTTTTGTCGCATCTGGCCGAAAGGCAGGAACGGATGAGCACCTTGAGGACCAGCTATCCGCACTACGACATGGTAAAGGAAAAGATACAGCTTACCCCCGGCATCGATGTAGATGCCCTGCTGGAGTCGCTCAAAGAAAAATACCGCGAACAGGAATTGAATACGGCAGATGGGGTAAAAATAGACTTCCCCGATCGTTGGGTACATTTGCGCAAATCAAACACTGAACCTATCATCCGGGTCTATGCAGAAGCGCCGACACCTGAAGGGGCCAAAACCCTGGTTGATCAATTGAAAACGGACGTAGCAGCACTGATGTAGGGTGACATACCGCAATTTCTCCTCGGGTAGGAAATTGTATTTTTAAACTTAGCTAAAACCTTGTGTTTATGACGAACCGGCCGTCTTCATCTACGACTACGCAGCTCGAAGCTTATTTTCGTCCCTTCCGGGACAACATCCTGGGCTGCCGCCAACATTTTCCGACCCCATTTGGAGAACAAAAATTGATTTATGCCGACTGGACGGCCAGCGGGCGGTTGTACGGACCCATAGAGCGGCGCATGGCCGAGATGATCGGGCCCTTCGTAGGGAATACGCATACCGAAACTACCATTACCGGCAGTGCTATGACGCTGGCCTATCACCGGGCGAAAGCAATAATCAAAGCGCACGTTGGCGCCCGTGAGCGCGATGTACTGATCTCGAGTAACTCGGGTATGACGGGCGTAGTGAATAAATTCCAGCGCATACTGGGTATGAAAGTGCACGAGAAATTCCGAGAGCAGGTGCAGTTACCTGAAGCAGAGCGGCCCCTGGTTATTGTGTCGCATATGGAGCACCACTCCAATCAAACCTCCTGGCTGGAGACACTGGCGCAAGTAGAAGTCATACCGCCAACATCGGAAGGGTTGATTGATCTCCGGGGGCTAGAGGCCATTCTTCGCCACCATGCCCATCGCCGTACCAAGATCGCCGCGGTAACCTCCTGCAGTAATGTGACAGGTATCCTGACACCCTACCACGATATTGCTGCAATCATGCACCGGCACGGCGGTCTTGCCTTCGTCGACTTCGCCTGCTCGGCCCCTTACATCGACATCGATATGCGGCCCAGCGATCCGGAGCGACACTTGGATGCCATATACTTTTCTCCGCACAAATTCCTGGGTGGACCGGGCAGCAGCGGGGTCTTGGTTTTCGATCCCAAGCTCTATACCAACCGCGTACCGGACAATCCGGGTGGCGGCACCGTCGATTGGACCAATCCTTGGGGCGGCCATAAATACATCGACGAAATCGAGGCCCGCGAGGATGGCGGTACGCCGGCCTTTTTGCAAACCATACGCGTCGCTTTGGCTATCCAGCTCAAAGAGCAAATGGGCGTAGCCCGAATGTTAGAGCGCGAAAAAGAACTGCTGGACAAGGTCTGGCTGCGCCTAGATGCCATACCGAACCTACACATTCTGGCCGATCAGCATCGTGAACGGCTGGGGGTGATCTCTTTTTACATCGATGGGTTGCACTATAACCTTGGTGTACGTATGCTTAACGACCGCTTTGGGGTGCAGGTAAGGGGCGGCTGCTCTTGTGCGGGGACCTATGGGCACTATTTACTGCAAGTGTCAAAGGAAAAGTCACAGGTAATCACCAGTTCCATCAGCCGCGGAGACTTGTCTGCCAAACCCGGATGGATTCGGATGTCGATACATCCTGTCATGAGCAATGCCGAAGTCGATCATTTGCTGGATGCGGTTGAAGCGGTAGCCCAAAACTTCAAAGCCTGGTCAAAAGACTACGTATATCATCCGCATACCAATGAATTTTGTTATCAAGATGCAAATGGGTTGGAACAAAAACTGGTTAATGAATGGTTTAGCGGATTAGAATCGAACTGAGTAAATGGAACGCGTATATTTTGACAATGCAGCTACGACCCCTATCGATCCGAATGTGCTGGAGGTAATGACCGCTGCTTTGCGAGACTACCCGGGCAACCCCTCTTCTATCCATGCCGAAGGACGCAAGGCTCGAGCCGCTATCGAGCGGGCTCGTAAACAAGTGGCGGGACTGTTACAAGCCTCGATTGGGGAGATTTTTTTTACCTCCTGTGGTACCGAATCGAATAATATGGTGCTCAAAGGGGCTGTGCGCGACTTGGGTGTAGAACGCATCATCAGTACGCGTACGGAGCACCACGCTGTTCTGCATACCTTGCAGCGCATGGCCGAAAGCGTAGAGGTGGTCTTCCTGGACCAATCTACCGACGGACAGCCCGACCTGGAGCAGCTACAACAGCTGTTAGCGGATGGAGGGCGGAAAACCCTGGTCAGCCTCATGCATGCCAATAACGAGATTGGTACCCTACTCAACCTTGAGCAGGTCGGTTCTCTCTGTGCTGAATACGGTGCACTTTTTCACTCCGATACCGTACAGACGGTCGGGTATTATCCGATTGATCTGAGTCAAGGAGGAGTTCACTTCATTACGGGTTCGGCACACAAATTTCACGGTCCGAAAGGTGTTGGTTTTGTCTATATCAACAGCGATTACTTACTCCAGCCCTTTATCGACGGCGGTGCACAAGAACGGAATATGCGTGGCGGTACCGAAAATACGGCTGGCATTGTTGGGCTAGCCCACGCCCTGGAATTGGCTTACGCCAACTTGGAAGCGCGTGCACAACACATTTTGGATGTGCGTAATTACCTGGCTGAACAATTGCGTACGCATCTACCCGGAGTTGTTTTTAACGGTGACCCTTTTAATTGCGGCCACTTCCGTATCCTGAGCGTTGACTTTCCACCCGACGAAAAGTCGGAAATGCTATTGCTTAATCTAGATATTGCAGGGATAAGCGTTTCGGGTGGCAGCGCTTGCAGTTCGGGAGCTGATGCCGGCTCGCACGTTATGGATGCGCTAAAAAAAGATTCCCTTAACAAAACCGTACGGTTTTCTTTTTCCCACCTGAATACGCGAGCAGAGGTTAATTTCGTTTTAGAACGGCTTTTAGCAAAGTAACGCAACGGTTATCAACCGTTAAAGACGGAATGCGAAGAAGCCATGCGTGAAACCAAGACCTCGGATGGGGGAAATTACCCCAGTTCGATATCCTCTAACAAAAATCCGTATATGAAAAAGTGCGTTCTTTTTTTGGCAATTTTTTTGGTAGCGGCCTTTAGTTTAAGCGCCCAGCTTACTATTCGTCCGCAGGTGGGAATCAACTCATCTAACCTAACGGAAGACCTGAATGATTTTGAGTTTGACGGTGATTTAGGTTATCAGATTGGAGTGGATTTCCAGTTTGGCAATAAACTCTATTTGCAGCCCGGTCTGTTTTTTGACTTTCGAAACAATACGATTGCTCCGATCGACGAAGAAGAGAGTCTCGACCTTACGCGGACTGGATTTCGTATTCCTGTCTATATGGGTTACCGCTTAGGCGATGCGGACGGTGCCTTGTCGCTGCGCCTGTTTGGCGGGATAGGCGCATTCTTCGTGACGAATAACGACATCGAGGAAAACAACTTTAATATCGATAGTGAGGACTTTGAAAATTTCTCTCTCAACGCCACTGCCGGCGCCGGGCTCGATCTCTTTTTCTTGTTTGTAGATGTAGGTTATGACTTTGGCCTCTCCGAAATATTTCAAGATGCCGATACTTCTCCCCGGAATAACCTATTCTGGGCTAATGCAGGCATTCAATTGAATTTTTAGAAGAGGCGAAAAGCTGTTAGCGCTTAAGCGCTAACAGCTTTTGCAATATTCCCGAAAAAGTTATTATTTTAAAAGATTAACCTCAGGGTAATCCGAAACAGGCACGAGGGCAGGGCTTCATCATCCCTTAATGTTGGTATCCGCCCGGCCGGCAAGATCCAGTACAAAGGCGTATTCCATAGCGATTTCCCGTAGGCGCTCAAAGCGACCCGAAGCGCCTCCGTGGCCGGTTTCCATGTTAGTATACAGTAATAATGGATTGTTATCCGTCTTCATTTCGCGAAGCTTAGCCACCCATTTTGCAGGTTCCCAGTATTGGACCTGCGAGTCGTGCAAGCCAGTGGTAATGAGCATGGCCGGATATTCCTTGGCTCCTACATTATCGTAGGGAGAGTAGGATTTCATGTATTGGTAATAAGTCGGATCATTGGGATTGCCCCATTCGTCGTATTCAAAGGTGGTGAGCGGAATGCTTTCATCCAGCATAGTTGTGACCACATCGACAAAAGGTACTGCGGCAATTACCCCTTTGTACAGGTCGGGACGCATATTGACCACGGCGCCCATGAGCAGGCCGCCGGCACTGCCTCCCATTGCATACACATTTTCCGGATCTGCATAGCCTTCTTTTACCAGGTGCTCCGTACAGTCAATAAAATCGGTGAAGGTATTTTTTTTATTCAGGAGTTTGCCGTCTTCGTACCACTGTCGTCCCATTTCTTCCCCACCGCGAATGTGCACGATGGCGTATACAAAACCGCGATCGAGTAGGCTTAGGCGGGCGGAACTGAAATAGGGCTCCATAGAAGCGCCATACGAACCGTATCCATAAAGCATAAGCGGCTGAGAACCGTCTTTATTGAACCCCTTGCGATAAACTACTGATACGGGTACCTGCGCACCATCCCGCGCTTTAATCATCAGCCGCTCGGTTGTGTAGTTCGAAGCATCAAAGCCACCCAAAACTACCTGTTGCTTAAGCAGAGTCATTTCCCTTTTCTCCATGTGATAGTCGTAGGTTGAATTCGGAGTGGTCATAGACTGGTAGCCGATACGGAGCAGTTGGGTATCGAATTCGCGGTTTATCGAAGTGTAGGCAACATAGGCGTCTTCCGGAAAGTCAATGTAGTGCTCTTTACCTTCCCAGGGGCGGATACGAATCTGCGTAATGCCTGCTTTACGCTCGGTCAAGACCAAATAGTTTTGAAAAATTTCCAAGTCTTCAAGTAAGACATTGTTCCGGTGCGGGATGACTTCTTCCCAGTTTTCCTTGGCAGTAGCCGATTCGGTACAACGCATCAGGCGGAAATTCTGGGCGTCGAGGTTCGTACGAATGTACCAGTGATTACCAAAGTGGGCAATGTCATATTCTAACTTGCGCTCCCGGGGCTGGAAAACCCGGAATACGCCCGTTGGATTGTCGGCCTCCAGGATGCGGTATTCGTCACTCACTGTCTGACTGGAGCCAATGACGAGATATTTATCGGATTTGGTCTTGCCGATGTAAGTAGAAAAGGTTTCGTCTGCTTCGTAAAAAACTTCGGTGTCCTCCCTCACGGGCGTACCCAATCGGTGCCGGAAGATTCGTTCAGCCCGCAAAGTTTGCGGATTCTTTTTGACGTAAAAAACCGTTTCGTTGTCAGCCGCCCAGACGGCGTACCCTTCGACGCCCTCTATAACATCGGATAGCATTTCGCCGGTTTCCAGGTTTTTGAAACGCAAGGTGTAGATACGTCGGCTGAGCGTGTCCTCGGCGTAGACCAACAATTTGTTATTGGGGCTCACAGAACGACCGCCCACCTGATAAAATTCATAGCCCTCTGCCAACTGGTTGACATCAAGCAGGATCTCTTCGAGGGCGTCTAAATTTCCCTTTTTGCGAGCGTAAATAGGGTATTCTTTCCCTTTTTCGAAACGCGTTAGATAGTAATAGCCGTTGTCTTTGTAAGGTACGGATTGGTCTTCCTCTTTAATGCGCCCCTTAAGTTCTTGAAAAAGGTCTTCCTGGGATTTATTTAGATGACTCATTACTTCCTCGCGGTAAGCATTCTCTGCCTGCAAGTGATTGAGTACGGCTTCGTCCTCGCGTTGATTGAGCCAATAATAATGGTCGATACGGGTATCGCCGTGAATGGTCAGTTCTTTAGGTTCTTTTTTGGCAACGGGAACTTCGATTTCGCTCACTTTTTGGTACATCATGGATGTCTTTTTTTGCGTGGGTTCTTGCTCAGGTTGGCAGGCTGTGAAGCCAACAATTAAGTATGCAAAAATGATGCTTTTCAGGAAAATTCTTGCTTCCATGCCTTGGGATTTAACTGTGAAAAAAAATTTGGTGGCCAATAAATATAAACGGACTTTCTAACGAAAGTGTCCGGAGTCGACAATTTTTTCTGTTATTATAACAAAAGCCGCCTTTCAACCTTTTAGGTATTGTGTTAACTTTAGCATTCCACTGAAACGCCCGTTATGGTCAAAAAAGCCTACTTTTTGTTTATCCTGCTTTGGGGCAGCACGGTTCCTCTTGCTGCCCAATCGCCTGCCGCGCAACCCTTTATAGATTCTACTTTTATTATCACGGCAGAGCGTCCGGAAGAAGCTCTTAATACAACTTTCGCTTACACTTACGATGATCAGGGGCGTATCATTGCACGGCAGGGAGAAGACTGGAGTTCTTTTTTTATCAATCGCCAAAGGTTCCAACGTACGGAAGAGACCTGGAAGTACAAGGATGAGGATGGGATAGCTGAATATATGCTCGATGCAGTAAGCTATAGTCTGCTGGATACCACGCAAGTGGTGGAGTCGAGCTACACCTGGGAGCGCCTGGACTACAGTCCGAGGGGGTATCCCACGCAGCGAATCCGGGAGTATACAGAGCGTTGGGCAGATGGCGGCCTGAAGTTTTACTCCGCCAGTCGGCGGGTAAGTAGCTATCAGTTTGATAGTCTGGTACAGGAAATACGGTACCGGCGCGAAAATCCACAAGAAGAATGGCGGCCGACTAGCCGCATCGTGTATACCCGCTTCGAACACTTCGGTGGCTTACGGGTTCGGCAGCAATACTACACTATGCAGACCACTACCAATAATTGGATGCTTACCAATGTAGAAGATGACTTCTATGGTCCCGGCGGACGGCTGGATTCCACCCTGATCAATGACGGCATAACCCTCAGGATCGTAAACCTCTACGACGATGCCGGCCGTCGCAACTTGCAGCGGATCGTTTTGCCTACTGCCGAAGAACGGACCGAATGGACTTACGATGCAGCAGATCGCATCGTTCGCAGGCTCCAATCCTACCGGGAACATGGAAGTCCCTGGCGTCCCGAACGGGAAGATCGCTTCACCTATGATGCCAAAGGGCAAACCATTATGCAAGAGCGCTATGCTTCCTGGTTAGAAGAAGAAGGCACTTGGGGTTACGAGGAGCGGGATTCCTTTGTTTATGATGGCCAAGGATTACAGGTCCTGCACCAGGAAACTCGCCAGGAAAGGTCATCCTCTAACTCCTTATTGGATCTGCTGATCATCACCAAGACCAAGCGGCGCTGCGACGGTGCTCCTATTCTGACGACTGTCGATATCCCGTTGAACCAAAGCAAGGGGCAGCCCAACCGACCGGTGTTCCAGCGTACGGTTGCGTATTATAAAGGGAATAACCCTTGCGTAACGAGTACCGCAGAAAAGGAAGCGCCGCGATTTTCGTTTTATCCGAACCCGGCAAGGTCGTTTTTGGTAGTCCAGCCTCACGGTATCGCCGGCACAGGCGCTACCTTGTCCATTTTCGATGTCCAGGGCAGGGTAGTGCGGCCCGCACGCGTCTGGAGAGGTAACCAACCCGAACAATTCAATCTGGAGGGCTTGCCGGTCGGAACCTATATGCTGCATTACCGCGATGGTCCTATTCGTCAGACGAAACCCTTTATCAAACAAGATTAATTGCTCCGCCGCCCCACGACGGATCAGTCTATGTGATCAGGACATGCGATCCGTATCCCGGTCAAGATAGTTTTCCTAAGGCTTTGCCGATCCGGTCGATCGCCTCGCGCAGTTGTGCCTCAGAAGCCGCAAACGATAGGCGCACGCAATTATCAGCTCCGAAGGCCTTGCCGGTCACCAGGGCTACGTTGGCCTGGTGCAACAAGTATTCGCAAAACCCATCGGCATCCTGGATGGTGATTTGCCCGTCGGATTTTCCGAAATAGGCACTTATATCGGGGAAAACGTAAAAGGCGCCGCCCGGATGATTGGTTTTAATTCCCGGAATGCCGCTTAGCAATTCGATCACCAAATCGCGGCGCTGACGGAATGCGTCGCGCATGTCGAAAGTAGGTTGCAGGCTGCTGCGCAAAGCGTGAGCAGCTGCAATCTGGTTGAAGTGTGCTGCTCCGGATGTGGTTTGCCCCTGGATCTTACTGCAGGCCTTAGCCAGCCATGCGGGGCCTGCCAGATAACCCAGGCGCCAGCCCGTCATGGCAAATCCTTTGGAAAAGCCGTTGACAATAGCGACCCGGTCGCGTACTTCGGGAAACTGGGCTATACTCACATGCTCCCCTTCGAACGTAATGTATTCGTAAATTTCGTCCGAGACGATGAGAATGTCATCGTGGGGTGCCAGCACTTCGGCGATGGCCTTGAGCTCGTCGTGGCGGTAAACCATCCCGGTGGGATTGGAAGGGGAGGAAAACAATACGGCCCTAGTTCGGTCGGTGATCACCTCGCGGATACGATCGGCCGAGACTTTGTAATCTTCTTCGATAGTCGATCGCAGGACCACCGGTTTTCCATCACCCAACTTGACGATTTCGGAATAAGATACCCAGTAAGGAGCCAGAATAATGACTTCGTCACCGTCGTTCAGGATGGACAGAAAAATGTTGGCTAGCGACTGCTTGGCGCCGTTAGAGACTACCACCTGATTGGGTTGGAAGGACAAGCCGTTATCACGCTCGAATTTTTCGCAGATTGCCTCCCGCAGTGCTTGTACACCGGGTACCGGCGGGTAGCCCGTATGGCCGTCTGCCAGTGCCTGAACGGCGGCATCCTTAATGTGCTGGGGTGTGTCAAAGTCAGGTTCGCCCAAGCTGAGAGCAATAATGTCTTTCCCTTTGTTGCGAAGTTCGCGTGCCAGGGCAGCCATGCGTAGGGTAGCCGATTCTTCCATGCGCTGCAAGCGCAAGGACAGGTTGTTGGTAGTGGTGGTGGACATGCGTTTTAATTTTAGCACCCTAAAATAAGGATTTTGGGGCGGAATGTATGCGCTTTGGCTTTTTTGCCGCAGAGGCGGCAACTTGCTTCCTTCGGGAAATGCTGAAAGGCAGTATGAAAAAAGCAGGGTCTAATCCACTTATCCCTAATGCGTAAATTCCTATCTTTCGCCTTGACCGAATGAAAGTCTAGGATTCATGAGCCAGAAGAAAAAGCAAAAAAAGAGTCAAAAGCGCCCGGTAAAGCCAGCTGCTAAGCAACAAACGGCCACCAAGAAAATGGGCAGGAAACCACCCGCCAAAAGCAAACGCGTTAATCTCTTTTCTGCCGGCAACCTCACCGAGCGTCCTAAAGTAGACAGCAAGCGCGACCCCCAGTTACGCAGGATTTTTTGGTTGAGCAGTGCCATCATCCTGATTTTGATGATTCTGATTGGATTGGGTACCGGTTTCAATGCCGACGATTATTTTCAGAATCACTACTCCGAGCTCTTGGTGGATTATTACACCACCTTCGGTAAAGATACTGCCGCCGTTTACGTAGAAAAAGGCCGGATGCATTTTTACGGGGGCTTTTTCGATACGATCACCGGCCTGGTAAATTCCGCTTTGGGATATACCGAGATGGACCGCGCCTACCACAACGTACGCCACGTCTTCAATGCCCTGCTTGGCTTTTTATGCATGCTCTTCACCGCCTTGCTGGCACGCGAGATTGCCGGCTGGCGCGCAGCGATCCTGACATTGGTATTTATGTTTCTATCGCCCCGCTTCTTGGGGCATACCTCCATGAACCCCAAAGACATTCCCTTTGCGGCCGGTTTTGCAATTGCCATGTACTACCTGACCAAATCACTGCAGGGTATGCCCAGACCTAAATGGGGGCATCTGTTCGGACTGGCCTCCGGAATCGGGATTGCGCTGGGTGTACGCTCGGGCGGTTTGCTGTTGTTTGGGTATGTCGGGTTATTTGCCGGGTTGGATTTCTTGTTTAAAAACGGCTGGAAGGGCCTGACTACCAAAACCAGTTTAGTAGGCCGTTATGCTGCTTACTTCCTGGGCGTCGGCCTGGTAGGTTACTTGCTGGGAATATTGTTTTGGCCTGCGGCACTGGCCGATCCGGTTAACTATCCGCTTTATTCCTTGCGGGAGTTTTCCAAGTTTAGCATTGGTATCAAGGTGCTGTTTATGGGCGAGCGAATTATGTCGACTAGTCTGCCCTGGTATTACCCAATTGTGTGGATGCTAAAGACCAATCCGTTTTTTATTTTGGTCGGTTTTTTCGGCAGTTTCCTTTTTATCCGCAACCTCTTCAAGCGGTACCAGCCTTTGCCCGTATTGCTAGCCTATTTTGCGGCCGTTTTTCCCGTTGCTTACATCATTATCAACGAATCATATCTTTACGACGGCTGGCGTCACCTGCTTTTCATTTTCCCCGGAGTGGCTATTGTTGCGGCGCTCTTCTGGCTAGAATTGGAAAAAAGATTCCCCCCCCGCTCGGCGGGCCGATATGCTGTTTACGGTGTATTAGGCCTACTTTTATTGGAATCATTGATTTTTATCATCCGTAATCCGCGCTACCCTTACGTATATTTCAACCTCATTGGGGGCGGAATAAAAGGCGCCTATGGCTACTACGAGACCGATTACTGGGGAGTGAGCATGCAGCGTGCTGTAGATTGGCTGGAAAAGGAAGGCAAGATCAGCAAGAATATGCAGGATACTGTAGTGATCGGCAGTAACTTTCAATACAACGTGGACCGCTACGCCCGGAATTACTTTGATGGTAAAGTACGCGTCAAATATGTTCGCACCGGAGATCGGTACGACCAGGATTGGGATTACGGCATTTTCGGGTCCCGGCATCTGGACGGTGGTTTATTGCGGTCTGACGCCTGGCCGAACGGCCGTGCTATGGGTGAAATTACAGCCAATGGTGTGCCCTTAGTCGCTATTGAAGACGGTAGTGAAAAAGCTATTTTTAAAGCCGAAGCAGCTACTGCTGCCGGTCGTTGGGAAGAGGCCATCCAATTTTACCAACAGGAAACCCAGCGCTATCCCAAGAACGATGTGGCTTGGCTAGGCTTGGCTAATGCGCAAATGAACCGCGGCCGTTTCCGCGAGGCTATTGATGCGGGCCAGCGGGTTTTGCAATTGGCTCCCGACAATGTATACGCTTACTATTACATCGGGTTGGCCTATTACCAATCTGGGAACTTGGCCGAAGCCAGCCAGTATTTTACGGAAGCTGTGGCGATCGATCCTGGCTTTTTCACTGGCTACTACTACCTGGCAGTGATTTACCAAGCCCAAAACAACGTGAGCTTAGCTATCCAGAGTATCCGGAAAGCTTTAGAAATCAACCCCAACTTCAAAGCAGGTTATTTATTGGCGGCCGACTTGTATGAACAAATTGGCGACCGGCAGAATGCACAAATGTTCCGCCAGGTAGCCGCACAACTATAAACACACCAAGCCTTATGAAAGAAAAGCTCGATCTATTGCAAGAAAAGCTCGCCGAAGCACAAATCGGCGGTGGCCAAAAACGTATCGACGCTCAACACGGCAAGGGCAAGCTCACCGCCCGCGAGCGTATCCACTTTCTACTCGACGATAACTCCTTCGAAGAAATCGGCATGCTGGTGCAACACCGTTGTAATGATTTCGGAATGGACCAGCAACGAATTCTGGGTGATGGTGTGGTGACCGGCTACGGAACCATCGATAGTCGGCTGGTCTACGTTTTTGCCCAGGACTTCACCGTTTTTGGAGGCTCCCTTTCCGAAACCCACGCCGAGAAAATATGCAAAGTGATGGACTTGGCCGTCCAAAACGGCGCCCCGCTGATCGGGCTCAACGACTCGGGTGGCGCACGTATCCAGGAGGGGGTCAGTTCCTTAGGTGGTTACGCCGATATTTTCTTCCGTAACGTGATGGCATCAGGAGTTGTACCCCAGATCTCCGCCATTATGGGGCCCTGCGCTGGTGGAGCAGTTTACTCCCCCGCCATGACCGATTTTACGGTCATGGTAGAAGGCACCTCTTACATGTTTGTGACCGGCCCCAACGTTGTCAAAACGGTGACCAACGAAGAGGTAACAGCCGAAGAACTGGGAGGTGCCAGTGCCCACGGCGTTAAATCGGGGGTGACCCATTTGACGGCCGTCAACGATATCGACTGCATCGAACAGGTCAAGCGGCTACTTAGCTACATGCCCCAGAACTGCGAGGATGTACCGAATAAATTCCCCTATGAACTCAAGGATGAATACCGTCCGAAACTGCGCGATATTGTGCCCCCAAACACCAACCAGCCTTATGATATTCGCGATGTCGTGAAAGGGTTGGCCGACGAAGACAGTTTCATGGAGATTCACCGCGATTACGCCGATAATATCGTCGTAGGATTTGCCCGCTTAGGGGGGCGCAGTGTAGGCGTAGTTGGTAACCAGCCCATGAGTTTGGCCGGTGTACTTGACGTAGATAGTTCCAAGAAAGGTGCCCGTTTCGTTCGCTTTTGCGATTGCTTTAATATTCCCTTGTTAGTACTGGTCGATGTACCCGGTTTTCTGCCCGGTACCGACCAGGAGTGGAACGGCATTATTGTGAACGGCGCCAAACTACTCTATGCTTTCAGCGAGGCTACTGTGCCCCGCGTAACGGTCATTACCCGTAAAGCTTACGGTGGTGCTTACGATGTGATGAATTCTAAACATATCGGTGCCGACATGAACTTTGCTTGGCCTTCAGCGGAAATTGCCGTGATGGGTGCCAAGGGCGCCTCGGAAATTATTTTCCGGCGCGAGATTGCCGCTTCGGACGATCCGGAAGCCATGCTCAAAGAAAAGGAAGGCGAATACCAGGAAAAATTTGCGCATCCTTATCGGGCAGCCGCCCGAGGGTTTATCGACGAGGTCATCGATCCCGCCGATACGCGACGCAAATTGATCAAAGCTTTCGCCATGCTTGAGAATAAGGTAGCCATTTTGCCGAAAAAGAAGCACGGCAATATTCCGTTATAGCATCATCTATCCTTATTAATCCGGTGCTGGAAAGTCAACAGCTGGCTTTCCAGTAACCGGATGCTTCTCACCTTGCAAAAGTGACCGGAGATAGCGAAATAGCAATTGTTTTTTCTAAGCTAGTTGTCGCTCCAAGTAACCGGCGCCATGAAATCCCTGATTTCTGTGACTTTTAACCCTAGGCTTCTTACTTCCGAACGGTGGCTGTTGATCTTGACCGCCGCTTTCGCTGTCCTGCTTTTGGCCGTGCGGATGGTTTTTACCGGGTCGTTGACTTACGCATTCCTGGTTTGGAATCTTTTCCTGGCGGCCATACCTTATTGGACCTTAAGATTGCTTCCCTCGGGAAGCCTGCAGCGACATAATGGCCGCAGCACGCTGGCTTTGGTTGTTTGGCTGTTATTTTTTCCCAACGCGCCCTATATCTTTACCGACCTTTTTCACCTCAAGTATAATCGCGGTTCGATTATTTGGTACGACACGGTACTCATTCTGAGTTATGCCTGGGCAGGCATGCTGTATGGGTTTTACAGCCTGCGGCGGCTGGAGCAAGAGTGGGCGCCGCGCTATGGCGTCTGGCGCACGCGCTTACTCATTGTTGGGTTGCTCTTTCTCAGTGCCTTCGGAGTATATATCGGCCGTTACCTGCGCTTTAATAGCTGGGACGTCTTCACCCAGCCACTGCCGTTATTAATGGAGATAGGCGATCGGTTTCTGCATCCTTTGAGGCACCCACATACCTGGGGGATGACCTTTGTTTTTGGTTTTTTCCTGAATCTCGTGTACGCCAGTTTTTGGCTCCCGCAGCAAATACCCACCTCAACGGAGCAGGGAGCGACTAAATCGACAGCCAGTGAATTATAATACAACCGTTAAGTTGGTTGCTTCCGTTATAGAGGGCCGAATAGCCCAGGTTTTTACGCCTGACTGATTCCATCCTGGGAACTATCCGCACTAGCTCCTGTTACCAAACCAGTTTGCCAAATCTAATCACCCATCATGAACAAGCCTGTCGGCCAGCAGCGGCCCAACGTACGCTCGCGATATTTTGATATTTATCCGCCGGTTTTCTGGCCAGCCGCCGCAATCCTAGTAGTTTTTATAGCAGTGACGCTCATTGTCGGGGAGCCCATGGCCGAGGTCTTCGGAAATGTGCGTACGGCCATCTCCGAGCGCTTGGGTTGGTTTTTGATAATATGCATCAACATTTTCCTTGGGGTAACGCTCTATTTCGGTTTGGGTCCTTTCGGACGTATTCGGTTGGGAGGACCCGATACCCGGCCCGATTTTTCGAGGTTCTCCTGGCTGGCGATGCTTTTTTCTGCTGGGATGGGTATCGGGCTGCTTTTCTTCAGTGTTGCTGAACCTATGTTGCATTTTGCGCAACCGCCTTTTGGCGAAGCCAAAACGCCTGCTGCGGCCGAGACGGCTATGCAAATAACCTATTTTCACTACGGGTTCCATGTCTGGGGGATCTACTGCCTTATCGGCCTAGCTTTGGCTTTCTTTGCCTTTAACCGAGGATTACCGCTAACCATCCGCGCTGCCTTCTATCCCTTGCTGGGTAATCGAATCTATGGTCCTTGGGGCAGCCTGATCGATGTTATTGCGGTCGTGGCAACCTTATCTGGTCTGGCGACCACGCTGGGCTTCGGCGCCCAGCAAGTAGCTTCCGGGCTTCAATTTCTATTTGGATGGTCCAATGGTACCTTGGCCCAGGTCATTATTATTGGAGCGGTAACGGCAGCGGCGACGACCTCGGTAATTTTTGGGTTAGACCGCGGTATTCGCAACCTGAGCGTGCTCAATATCCGGCTGAGCGCCTTGCTTCTCCTGCTCGTGCTATTTTTGGGCCCTACCGTTTATCTGCTCGATGGCACTGTGGAGCATATTGGTGGCTACCTGGGTGACTTCTTTTCCATTGCGTCCTTTCGCGGGGCTTATGCTGAGCAGGCCAGTTTTTTCCGCGGCTGGTCGATATTCTATTGGGCGTGGTGGATTTCGTGGGGTCCGTTTGTCGGGATGTTTATTGCCCGTATTTCGAGGGGGCGCACAATCCGGGAATTTGTTCTGGGGGTGATTCTAATTCCTTCCCTGCTCACGTTTGTTTGGATGAGCATCTTCGGCGGGACGGCCTTTTGGCTCGAGTTTCAAGGGAAGGCAGATATTTCTTCGGCGGTTGAGACCGATATCTCCACCGCGCTGTTCGTCGTGCTGGAACAATTCCCCTGGTCGCGCGTAACTTCGATCGTGGGTATCGTTTTGGTGGCTAGTTTTTTCGTTACCTCATCTGATAGTGGCTCTCTGGTTATTGACAACATCACAGCGGGTGGTAAGCTGGACGCGCCAGTAGGCCAGCGCATTTTTTGGGCTACGACGGAAGGCGCGATGGCTGCCACCTTATTACTGGGCGGCGGATTATCGGCACTGCAGGCGGCTAGTATCACCACCGGATTTCCCTTTGCATTGCTCTTGCTCATCTTGTGCTTTAGCCTGTATCGTGGATTACGGGCAGAGTTGCCTTTACACTCATAAAACCGAGTAAACATAACTAAGGGCACTACTTTCCACGCTCCCTTTTACCCGGGTGGCTATTTGCCCGGTTTTTGTATATTTGATCCGCGTCTCAAACTCCTATATGTATCTTTTTTCCCGCCAATTCTTGCTCATCGAAACCAGTGCTGCCCACCGGTTTCAAAAGTCATGGTCGTCCATAAAGCTAGGTCAGTATACCCTGTTTCACGCGCCGGATCTGGGCATGCATACGCTTGCAAAAAACGGGGTCTGCTACGTATTGCTCGGGTTTGCTTTTCACAGTTGCGATGCCATGCTTTCGGAACCCGAGATGCTGGAGCGGCTGACCAATCCTGAAAATGACTTATTAGAAGAGACCGATCAATGGTGCGGAAGTTGGCTATTGATTCGGAAGCAGGACAAAAGGGTGACGCTGTATCCCGACGCCGGAGCAACCCGAAAAGCCTTTGTCTGCCTCCAGGAAGGAACATGCTTTGCCGTAGCTACTGACCCGGCTTTAATTAAATCCGTGGTGGAGGTAGTGCCCAACCACAACCACAAAGCCACAGATTTTTACCAAAGCCCTTTTTTTTCAAAGCAGTTAATACGACTTGGATTTTTAACCCAATACCGGCAGGTTAAGCAACTGTTACCCAATCATCGTCTGATTTTACCCAATGGTACACTGGAGCGTATCTTTCCGCGAACCGCGCGCGCTGAGATAGGCCCCGAGCAATGTATCGATCGGTTGGCCTTTTACTGGGAAAACATTCTGACCGCAGCTAATCGGCGCTTTCAGCTGAATTGTGCTTTCACAGCCGGACTGGATAGCCGTACTTTAGTAGCCGCTACAGAAGCATTGGCTGATGACGTTCATTATTACACCTTTTACCGGTTGTCCCGTAAAAAGCAACGCCCTGATTTTCAAATACCTCCGCGTATAGCCAGGGATTTTCATTTAGATTACCAACAATATCGGATCGAGGAAGCTGTCGAAGTGCCGGAAAAAGACCTCTTCAGTAGATCCTACGATTTAGTTCCCACGCGTCGATTACCGACCTTCTTCAATGGTTACTTTCGTAATTTTGACCGGGAAAAAGATTTGCAGCTGATCGGTACGATCAGTGAGGTCTGCAAACGCTACTACGGGGAGGCATTGGTTAACGACGGGCGCTCCTTGACTAAGGCGGCCGGATTTCCTGCTTTTGCCTATGTAGAAGACCACTTCGAAGAAAAGTACCAGGAGCTTTCTCGATTGGAACAGAGCTATGGTTATGATCTTCGCGACCTGGCGCACTGGGAGCAAAACGTTACCAATTTTGCAGCCCAGAATATGCAATACACTACTTTTGTCGGTAATGTTTTTTCGCCCTTTAATTGTCGACAACTCATGCAAACATTGCTTCACGCGCCTCCCAAATTCCGGGATAAGCAGAATCATCAGTTGTACCGGCTCTTTATAGACCGGATGGCTCCTGGCCTTAATCGGTATCCCTATAATCCTACCTTAAAAATTCAACTCATCCGCTTGGGTAAACGGCTGGGGATTTACCAGTTCTATAAGCGGTACGCTACCAAATGGCAATTATGAAGAAACCACACACAGCTGCCCCAGAGCAGAGTGCAGTCAAAGATTTAAATATTTTGCTATCGGAAGGGGCCGACGAACGAATCTTCCTCGACGACGAAGGCCTCACCAGGTACGGAACGCCACTGGTCAATAACGACGTGGTCAATCGCGGCTCGTGTACGGGTAATCCCGCCCGTGCCGAAGATGTGACGCTTTTGCAACAACTACTTCGGGAAAATATCGAAGTTCAGGACTGGAAAAGGCTGATCGAATCCAATCGCCAAACCCTGCAAGGCCTGATGAATCCGCCGGAAGCAAGTGCATTTGAGGTCTTCTTTAGCCCCTCGGGAACGGACTTGGTATTTTTGCCACTGATGTTTCACCGCTTGCTGGAGCCAAAGCGCCCCGTTTTGAACATCATAACCTGTCTGGAAGAACTGGGCTCAGGTACCCGCTTGGCTGCTCAGGGGCAATTTTATGCTAACTACAATCAGTTTGGTGAGTGGGTACCCAAGGGATCGCGGTTAGTCGAAGGAACGGTGCCGAAGACCGTCTTTTTTAACGCGCGCTCCGCATCGGGAGCTATTCTGGATCATCAGCAATCCATCAGGGAATTGGTCCGTACCCACGCCGAGCACTTCATTGTTATCAACCTGGTGTATGGTAGCAAGTCGGGTATCGAAGAAAACCTAAGCCTGATCGATCAAGTGCAGGCTGATAATGTATTATTCACGGTAGACCTGTGCCAGTTCCGCCACCGCCGCAGCCTGATCAATACCCTTTTGGCCAAGGGTGCATTACTGATGATTACCGGTTCGAAGTTTTACCAAGCGCCCCCTTTTTGCGGCGCTTTTTTAGTGCCAGAAGCACTTACCAGCCGGCTGCGAAAAGCACAGGACTGGTCTTCCGTCAAAGGTTTCGGTTCCGTATTCAGCCGTTACGATATGCCTCCTGCGCTGCAAAACCTGGCCCCTTTTCCAGCAACCATCAATCAGGCCGGCGCTCTTCGTTGGGCGGTTGCCCTGGCGGAAATCAATCGCTACCAGTCTTTATCAAAGAGGTTGGTGCGGGAAAAAATTGAGTGCTGGTCGAAGTGCATGCTAAAAGAAATCGAAAGCCGTCCTTGTTTTGAATTGATGCCCGATCAAAATTTGACAAATAGCTCGATCATTTCTTTCCGGTTGCGCTACGAAGACCGGTACCTCGACCACGATGAACTGAAGGCGCTGTATTTTTCAATTGTAAAGGATGATTATGCATCTGCTCACGATTTTCGTAGAGTCAATATCGGCCAACCGGTGCGTTACGGTGACCGTTCTTTTTTGCGAATAGCCGTTGGTGCAAAAAATATTCGACACTTCGTACAGCAAGACGAACAATCTTTTACCCGTGACCGGATGATCCTTTCCATTATCGAAGAAAAACTCTATGCGACCTATGCAAATCTATCCCAGCCAAGCAGCGTCGATTTACCAGCAAGCGATTAAATCCGGCCAGGCGGGCTCTAGTGAAAAAGCGGTGATCATCTACTTGCGTGAAGTCCTCGATCACCGGTTGCAACTCCTGCGGCAGCATTTTCCCGAACGGACCCTGCACGCTGTAGCCATCAAAACCTGTTCTCATCCGAAAGTGCTGCGTTACGTAGTGGAGTCGGGGTATGGTTTGGAGGCCGCATCCTTTGAAGAGGTGCAACTTGCCCGGGCAGCCGGTGCCAGGCCGGAA
This sequence comes from uncultured Saprospiraceae bacterium, assembly GCA_964530825.1. Lineage (GTDB taxonomy): Bacteria > Bacteroidota > Bacteroidia > Chitinophagales > Saprospiraceae > CAZHCA01. The sequence continues at coordinate 104,758 of CAZHCA010000012.1, read as the reverse complement.
CGTATCGTTTTTGATTCTCCGGTGAAAACCCGTGCGGAGATTCAGTATTGCCACGATCACCTGCCGGGTATGTTACTCAATGCCAACAACCTGGCGGAACTGGATCGCTATCCGAGCGCTTTTTCTGGACGCTTGGGATTGCGCATCAATCCAATAGTGGCCAACGACGCCCCCCAGCTATTTGATGTGTCTCGTGCCAATTCGAAGTTTGGCGTACCCATTACTCAATGGGAAGACATTCTGGAAGCAGCCGGGCGCTACCCCCAGATAACAGCACTGCACATGCACATTGGCAGTAATATCCGCAATTTTGAAAACAACCTCACTGCAATACGGAAGGTTTTGGCGCTGGCCCGGGAGATCAATACGCGGCGGTCCAAGGGACATAATGATCAGCCTATCGATACAATAGACATCGGCGGGGGTATCGATTTTTCGCTCGACGACGAAGCCTTTAGCGTGTCGACCTTCGTGGGCGCACTCGAAGCCATGGAGGGTTTGCTCGACGGCTATCAACTAGTTACGGAGTACGGGACGTTCGTTTATAAAGACAGTGCCTTCGTCGCCTCCCGTATTGAATATGTTACGCCCCCCACCGAAGAAACACCCGGTACGGTTTACCTGCACGTAGGTGCTGATCTGTTCCTGCGCAAGGTATATTCCAATTTACCAATTCATTACCCTTGCTCCGTGATCCGCCGCTGTGGAACGGATGCTACCGCAACCTACCAGGTGGTCGGTCCTCTTTGTTTTGCCGGGGATGTGTTGTATCCGGAAATTGAATTGCCCGTGGTACAGGAAGGGGATATTTTCCTGATACACAACGCGGGGGCGAATACGATTAGCATGTGGTCGCAACACTGCAGTCGCACCCCCCCAGCTACCATTCTGATATGAGGGTGCCATGCTATCAACCATTCCCTGTCTGGGCTAAAAAAATCCCTTCGTCTTTACCGGCAGTTAATACGGTTGATGTACTTTCCTTCTCAGATTTTTCCGTTATTAACTACCGACAAAAGAGGCTCACATGACCCGCAAGCTATTTTTCCCATGCCCTGCATTATTTCTGTTGTTTTTTCCCTTGTTGCTTACTGCTCAGAACCGCCCATACCAGGTTCCTAAGTTTGCCGCTGACTGGAGTAAACCCGGTAAACACCCCGACCATATTGTTTTGAATTACAGCGACAATCCTGCCAAAACGATCAGTATTACCTGGCGGACCAGTCCACAGGTTACTGAAGGTTACGCTGAAATCGCCCTGGCTACGGCCGCCCCGAAATTCTGGCGCAATGCAGTGGTAGAAAAAGCCAAAACATTTACCATGAATGCCTCTAAGGTGTACACTGCCGAAGTCGTGTCCAATTATCATTCGGTGACTTTCAGGGGGCTGATACCAGATACCCTCTACGCCTACCGGGTGGGCGATGGCGAAATCTGGAGCGAATGGATCCAATTTCGCACCGCTTCGGATAAGCCGAAGCCATTTTCTTTTCTCTATGTGGGCGATGCCCAGAACTACATCCTGGAATTGTGGTCGCGCCTAATCCGGGAGGGGTATCGCAAAGCCCCTGATGCCGGTTTTATTATTCATGCTGGCGACCTGATCAACAACGCCCACAGCGAACGCGAATGGCACGAGTGGTTTTCTGCCGGCGGCTGGATTCACCGGATGCTGCCGTCTCTGCCATTGCCCGGTAATCACGAATACGAGCCCTATATCGAGGGTGAATCTGAACAGCATCTTTCGGTCCAGTGGAACCCGCAGTTTACCTTGCCCAAGAATGGAATCGAAACCCTGCCGGAGACCAATTATTTTCTCGATTATCAGGATGTCCGTTTCGTCGTACTCAACAGCATGGAACAACACGAAGAGCAGGCCAGATGGCTCCGGAAAGTCTTGCAGAAAAATCCACAGAAGTGGACCATCGCCGCCTACCACCACCCTTTATACTCCGCCTCGGAGGGGCGCGATAATCAGCGCCTGCGCAAGCTTTGGAAGCCGTTGTTCGACAAATTCGGCGTTGACTTGGCCCTCCAGGGCCACGACCATAGCTACGCCAGGGGACGTTCGCCGGTAAAAGGGGAAAACATAGTCGACGGCTCGAATACGCGCGACCAAAAAACCGGTACGGTCTACGTCGTTTCAGTTAGCGGCGGCAAGATGTATAATCTCCGGCCAAATGCTTGGGATGATTTTGAGAGTGCCGAGCGCGACCGCGCCGCAGAGAATACCCAGCTTTTCCAGGTTATCCGCATCGATGAGGATACCCTTTCCTTCAAAGCCTATACGGCTACCGGACAGCTGTACGATGCTTTCGATTTGATCAAGGCGCCGGAAGGCGGTCCAAATATTTTCGTGGAGGGCAAGCAGGAGGCTATCGCTGCACGTGGTCATGACAATACCATCACCTACAAGGACGAACTGCCGGATGCGTTACGGCACCAAGTCGCTGAAAAACACCCTGGCTACGTTATCGACAAGATCAACTACGTCAAAGAAGGCAGTTTCATCGGGTATTATCTGGAGTTGGAAAAGGGCAACTGGGAAGTACACCTGAAAATCGATCAGGCGGGTAATATTCTGGAGGAGCGGATAGAGAAGGATTAGATTTTCCCCACCTTATTTTGTATGCAAACCTGTACTACCGCTTGCCGATCAACAAAACATTCCTAACCCAAATACTTTATCATGCTACCATCAAAATTAACCCTATTGGCATTATTGCTGATCAATGCTAGCACTTTTTCCCAAACCTTTACCTTGAAAAGCGCTGAATTGGGTGGCCAGGCGACCCAAAAGCAGGTTTACAACGGTTTTGGTTGCTCAGGAGAAAACCTATCGCCTCAACTGAATTGGGAGAACGCACCGGAGGGGACCAAGAGCTTTGCCATTACCATGTACGACAAAGATGCGCCTACCGGTGGCGGCTTTTGGCACTGGTTGGTGTTCGATATTCCAGCCGACGTGTCCGAGTTGCCTTCTGGTGCCGGGTCGGCCGACGGCAAAATACTACCCCGAGGCGCTATCCAGACCCAGACCAGCTACGGTACGCCCGGCTACGGCGGTCCCTGTCCGCCCGAGGGGCATGGTTCGAACCAGTATCTGATTACTGTACACGCACTTAAAACAGAAAAACTAGGCCTCGATATGAACGCTACCCCGGCGGTGGTGGGTTTCTATTTGTGGCAGAACACCATTGAAAAAGCATCCATTGTGATGTACCACCAGCGGTGAGCCAATTTTCTCAATAAAAATAGAATTATGCAACGCAAGGCACAAGCCATCTGGAAAGGTACCGGCGCTAAAGGGGCCGGTCAACTAACCGCTCCGAGCGGCGTATTAAGAGAAACCCCATACAGCTACAGAACCCGTTTTGAGAACGAAGATGGCCGGGCCGGCACCAACCCCGAAGAGTTGATTGCGGCTGCACACGCCGGTTGTTTTAATATGGCCCTGAGCTTTATCCTGGCAGAAGCGGGTAACGAACCGGAAACCCTCGATACTACAGCTAAATTGACCTTGCAATCTGTAGAGGGTGGTTTTGAAATCACCCAAATTCAACTTCACCTGACCGGCAAAGTGCCGGGCATGTCGGAAAATGAATTTCACCAGGCGGCAACGATGGCTAAGGAAAATTGTCCGGTATCCAAAGCGTTGAGCACAGTACCGATCCAGTTGGAGGTAGAGCTGGAGCGGTAAACAGGATAAACTACCGGATTGTAAATGATAAAGGGTGCAATCCGGTAGTTTATCTTTAAACAGACGAAGCGAAACCAATGTAATAATGCACCGACGATTACTCCTTTGCTTACTAGTTTGGGTCCCTTTCGTGTTATGGGCCCAAAACGATTTTCAAATTCCCATCCGCACCGGCGCCGGCGAGCTGCAAGCCATCGAAAGTTCGATGAGCGCCGGCCGCTACCCAGCGCTTTCTATAACCTTGCCAGGACTGGAGAACAAGGAGGTTGAAAAAGTACTACGCGATTACCTCAAGGATTTGGATGGACGCGCCCCAAAATACAATCGGCGGAAACGGGAGTTTTTTGTAGAAGGCGCCTTTATGCCCGGTATCAGTGAGCAGCCAGTTAATGTGTATGCGCGTATATCCCCGCGCGGTAGTAACAGTGCTGAGGTTATCTTTTGGTTTGACACTGGTGAAACCTTTCTGGATACCCGCAAAAGTAGCAAACGCCTCGCTGCAGCTGAGGAGTGGGTTACGATTTTCGATCGCGAAGTACGTCTGGCCGGCGCTGATGTCGTCATCGAAAAAGAGGAAAGATTCCTGCGCGACCTGGAAAAAGAACGCGAACAGCTGGCGCGGAAAGAGGAGCGCCTGAAGAGCAATATCGCCCGCTGGGAGGAGGAAATTGCCGAGGCTCGGACGCTTCTGGATCAGATTGCCGTGGAAAAAGGAGTGGTCGATTCGACTCTTCAGGTACAGCAACTCCTACTTGATGAAGCGAGGACTATTCGGGGAAAAATCGATTAAAATACCGCCCTGGGAAAAGATTCGACAATGAGGAAACGTTCATGATAAAAATCCTTGAACATAAATCTGAACCCGCATGCGGCAACTATCATTGCTTCTTATCTGCTTTACCATTTCCTTTCAACTGCCAGCACAACAAGACAAGTCCGAAGAGGCTATAGCCTTCGGCGTTACCGATGCCAGCCTGATCGATCAATTAATGCACGTGGTTCCGGACGTAGGGTACTCAGGACGCGAGACGCTGAAACGGCAGAGCATTAAATCCTACATGATGCCCGTGCGCCATGCCGGCAATCGCGGGGCCGAAATGAGCTACTCCCTTGCCTCCTGCCTAGAATTCTACGTTAACTTAGACAAGAATTATAAAGTCAACCTCAGCCCGGACTACATCTCTTTGAACCTGAAAGCACAACAGGAACGATTTGGCCTGAACGACGCTTTTGCTTTCCTAGCAGAAGACGGTACCGTTTCGGCGGCCATCCTGCCGTACGAAGCGCCTGCCCTTACCAGTGCCGTATACGCAACCCCCAAGTTTAAAATTGATAACTACCTGCACGTATTCCGTCCCGTTTCAGATAACCGCCAAAAGGTTTTTGAAGTGAAAAAAGCGCTTATCCGGGGCAATCCAATACTGGTAGAACTGCAGGCCGGCGACCTCATCCGGACCCTAGGCGAGGAGATGTGGCGCCCGAGCGGCAGGATCGATAAAACCTTCCCCTTTATTGCAGTTGGGTTCGATGAAGATCGGCAGGCAGTGGAAGTCATGAGTTGCTGGGGTCGAACCTGGGGGCAAGGCGGCTACGCCTGGATTAGTTACAAAGATTTTGGTCGTTACGCGCAAAATGGTTATGTGATGTTGCCCAAAATGAATTATTAACCATCCTCTACTAACCGACTTATGGGTAGGCAGCCGTTTTACGGTCAGCCGCCCACATTTTACCTACCAAGCCAGCCGGCTTGGTTTCCCTTTTTTGATTTTTTTTGTAACATAGGGAGCTATGAAGACATTGCTTTATCCAGCAAAAGGTGCAGAACTGACTTTTAATGAGTTTTCCGACCCAGAACCTGCCGAAGGTGAGGTGGTAGTCGACCTGCGTGCCGCAGCGCTCAACCATCGCGATGTATACATCATGCAGGGACTGTATCCCGGAGTGGTAACCCCCATCATCCTAGGCTCCGACGTAGCCGGCGTGTATGCCGGACGCGAAGTGATTATCAATCCGAGCCTGAAGTGGGGCGAAGACCCCCGCGCACAGAGTCGAGACTATGAGGTGTTAGGTATGCCACATCATGGGACCTTTGCTCAAAAAATCGCTGTACCTGAAGATCATCTCTTCGATAAGCCTCCCCACCTGCGATGGGAACAGGCAGCAGCACTGCCGCTGGCGGGCCTTACTGCGTACCGGGCTCTGTTTACTAAAGGAGAGTGCAAAGCCGGCAAAAAAGTGTTCATTACCGGTATCGGTGGGGGTGTTGCCCTCATGGCTTTACAATTTGCTTTGGCCGTTGGGGCCGAAGCATATGTGAGTTCCGGGTCGCCGGAAAAGCTGGAGAAAGCGCAAAAGCTAGGCGCCACCAACGGTGTCAATTATCGTGAAGAGGATTGGAATAAACAACTGAAAAAAATGGCCGGTGGGTTCGATTTGATCATCGATTCGGCAGGAGGTAAGGGCTTTGCGCGTTTGCCGAAACTGTGTAACCCCGCCGCCCGTATTGTAGTATACGGCGGCACACAAGGGCCGGTACCGAATTTTAGTCCGCAATCTTTTTTCTGGAAGCAGATCTCCATCTTGGGTTCCACTATGGGAAACGATCAGGAATTTGCCGATATGGTTAAATTTGTAAACACGCAGCAAATTGTGCCAGTCGTAGATGCCACTTACGATTTACACGAGGCTGCCGGCGCCTTTGCCCGCCTGGATGCTGGTCTTCAATTTGGTAAAATAACCTTCCGCATACCCGAATGACACGCATCGGCTTACTTTCTGATACCCATAGTTATTTGGATGCTTCGATACTGGATTATTTCGAGCAATGCGATGAGATTTGGCATGCCGGCGATATCGGCGATCTTGCTGTGACGGATAACCTGGCCGAATTCCGGCCGTTGCGAGCGGTTTTCGGTAATATTGATGACTACCAGGCGCGTTTGGATTTCCCCAAAGACCAGATCTTTGAATTGGAAGGGCTAAAAGTCTGGATGACCCATATCGGTGGTTATCCGGGGCGTTACGCACGAGGAATTCGCGAGCGAATGGAGGAAATTCAACCCGGACTATTTATTTGCGGACACTCCCATATCCTCAAAGTCATGCGGGACGAGCAGCATGGATTAATCCACATCAACCCGGGAGCATGCGGGCACCATGGATTCCATAAAATGCGTACCGTCGTTCGTTTCAGTTTAGAAAATGGTAAGGTTAAAGACCTGGAGGTCATTGAGTTGGGGCGCCGGGGGCGAATTCCGGAAAGTTGATATGGTCGAGAATAATTTGCAGCTTCGTAGAGGCAGCCTGTTCACCACTCATCAAATCAGCTAGGGTAACCTGCCCCAATACGCGGTCGACCGCTACTTGCAACACTTTCCATAACGAACGCAGCGAGCAATCTACAGAATTGACGCAGATCTTCATCGCGCCGGAGTGGTCCTGGCAGAAAGTAGGATCGAACAACTCACCGCCCATCGCCTTAATGACTTCACCAATGATGATTTTTTCTTTGGGTAAAGCCAAAACATAACCGCCGCGGGGTCCGCGGGTACTTTGGATAAAACCGGCTAGGCGCAAGGCACGCGTAATTTTTGCAGCATAAGAGACGGAAAGACCTTCTAGGTCGCTAAGTTGGGCAATACTCAACCCTTCTTTGCCGGCTCCGGCAATGCGGATCAGCAGTCGCAACCCGTATTCGTCTTGGGCAGAGATTTTCATGGCGGCTTAAATTTATTCTGGTCATGGGGCATAGGCCCCACTTTGGTTTTAGTAATTTATTCAAAACCGGTAGGCTAAAACATGTCCAACTGGAAGCGGGCTTCTTCACTCATCATATCCTTGTTCCAAGGCGGGTCGAACACCACCTGTAACTCGACTTCACGCACCCCTTCTACGGCAGCAATTTTTTCCTGCACCTCCATGGGTAGGGATTCTGCTACTGGGCACATCGGGGAAGTTAGGGTCATGGTGACTTTTACCAAGCCGTTGTCTTCTACTTCAATTTCGTAGATCAACCCCAATTCATAGATGTCAACCGGGATTTCCGGATCGTACACCGTTTTGACTGCTTCAATGATGTTGCTCTCTATCGTTGTCGTCTCCATGATTACGCTCTTTATTGTTGCCGGCCTTCGAGTGCTAGACCGTAAAGTTTCATTTGCTTGACCATGTTCAGTAAACCGTTCGAACGAGTAGGAGAGAGGTGTTCCTTCAACCCGATTTCGTCAATAAATTTCAATTCGGCATGGGCAATGTCTTCCGGTTTTTGGTTGGACAATACCCGAACGAGCAGGGCAATCAGGCCCTTTGTGATGATGGCGTCGCTATCGGCTTTGAAGACGACTTTGTTTCCTTCCATATCGGCATGCAGCCACACTCTGCTTTGGCAGCCTTTGATGATGTGGTCCTCGTCTTTGTAAGCCTCATCAATCAGGGGCAATTGTTTACCCAGGTCGATGATATACTCGTATTTATCCATCCAGTCGTCGAAAAGACTGAATTCATCAATGATTTCTTTTTGTATCTGATCGATCGCTTTTGTCATTGTTTAGCGCAACATTTTTACCGCCTGCTCGACACCGGCTACCAGGCGGTCGATATCTTCTTTATTGTTATAAAAAGCAAAAGAAGCCCTTATGGTACCAGGGATACCGTACCAATCCATCAGCGGTTGGGTACAGTGGTGTCCCGTGCGTACCGCAATGCCCAGTTTATCGAGAATAGTCCCTACGTCGTAAGGATGGGTACCTTCTATCAAGAAGGAGATTACACTTGCCTTATGAGCCGCCGTACCGATGATGCGAATACCTTCGATTCGGGAAAGTTGCTGCGTGGCGTATTCCAGTAGCTCGGTTTCGTATTCCTGGATGGCTTCGTGCCCGATGGAAATAATGTAGTCGGCAGCTGCACCCAGTCCGATGGCGCCGGCAATATCCGGTGTTCCAGCCTCGAATTTGAAAGGAATTTCGTTGTAGGTTGTCTTTTCGAAACTGACGGTCTTGATCATCTCTCCGCCACCATGGTAGGGGGGCATGGCATTGAGCCATTTTTCCTTACCATAAAGCACGCCGATGCCGGTCGGACCAAACATTTTGTGTCCGGAGAAGGTGTAAAAGTCGGCATCCAGTTCCTGCACATTTACTTTCATGTGGGGAATAGCCTGCGCACCGTCAACAAGAACAGGAATCCCGTATTCGTGCGCCTGGGCTACGATTTCCTTGATCGGATTAATAGTCCCCAGGGTATTGGAAATGTGGTTAACCGCTACCATTTTCACCCTTTTGTTCAGCATATCGGCGTAGGCGTCCATTTGGATTTCGCCCGCCTCGCTGATGGGGATTATCCGGATTTTAGCGCCCATTTCTTCCGCAATCAGTTGCCAGGGCACAATGTTAGAGTGGTGCTCCATGGTGGAAATCAGGATCTCGTCGCCCTTTCCAATAAATTTTCGGCCATAGGAAGCAGCTACCAGGTTGATCCCTTCCGTCGCACCACGCACAAAAATAACTTCCTGATCGGTCGGCGCATTAATAAGGCGAGCAACTTTACGGCGTGATGCCTCGAAGGCATCCGTTGCTTCCTGACTAAGTTTATATACTCCCCGGTGCACATTGGCATGGGTTTGGGCGTAGTATTCATTCATTACCCGCACAACCGCTTCCGGCTTTTGGCTGGAGGCGGCACTGTCGAGAAACACCAATGGTTTGCCATTCATTTCCCGATTGAGAATGGGAAAATCGGACCGGATACGTTCGACATCTAAAGGAGTTGATATATTGATCTTAATTTCCATATTTAGCTATCTAGTGTTTCCGCAAATTTGTCCCGGACCAGCGCTTCTACATAAGCTTGCAGGGCTTCGTGCGGAATGGTTTCGATGACTTCCAATAAAAACGCATACTGGAGCGTCTGGCGCGCTTCGTAATCAGTCAGGCCGCGAGAGCGCAGGTAGAAAACGGCATTTTCATCTAATTGCCCGACTGTGGCGCCGTGGCTGCACTTCACGTCATCGGCAAAGATTTCCAGTTGGGGCTTGGTATCCATAATGGCTGTTTCCGACAGGACTAGGCTACTGTTTTGCTGAAAAGCATTGGTCTTTTGCGCATCTTGACGTACATATACTTTTCCATTGAATACGCCCCGGCCTTTATCCGTAATTACGCCTTTGTACAGCTCGTTGCTGTTGCAATGCGGGAAGGCGTGGTCGATACTCGTTTGGTTATCGATGTGTTGCTTGCCTTTTGGCAGATACACGCCGTAGAGATTCGACTCGATATTTTGGTCTTGGAGGTGTACATAGATATTATTGCGGACTAACTGTCCGCCCAGGTCGACCGTGTAGTTGGAATAGCGACTATCGCGATCCTGGAATACCTCCGAAACGTTGATCTGGTAGGCTGTTCGGCTTTCTTCCTGGATTTTGTAGTGCCTTACTTCCGCATTTGGACGGATGAAAATCTGCGCAGCGCTATTGTTAAAATATTCACTGCCATACTTTTCCATACTTACATAAGTCTCGATCAGTGTCACCTTGCTATTCTGCTCTGCAATAACCACACGGCGCGGACTGGCCATTTGAGGCTGCTCTTCTGCGTCGGTAAGGTAGAGAAGATGAAAAGGTTTTTCGGCGACGGCGTTTTTATCCGCGTGGATGAAGATTCCGCCATCGGCAAAAACAGTATTCAATAGGAAAAACGGATGATCTGTCTGTTCGATCGTTCGTTTCAACTGATCCTGCAGCAGCGGACCAAATTTTTCATCCTGCAAGGCTTCATTAACCGAAATTACGGTTAGTCCTGCCGTTAGCCCCTCGAGTTGAGACAAGTCTGCCTGATAGTGTCCGTTGACGAACACTAGCTGCCAGGCATCCAGCTTGGGAATCTGAAAAGAGGTTAAATCTGAGCGCTTGATCGCTGTCGGCTGTGCTCGGCGGTATTCGGGTTGCAGTAGTTTCGCTACGCTAGTATATTTCCAATCCTCGTGCTTACGGGTAGGAAAAGCAGTACCAACAAGGCGTTCGAAGGCCGATCGGCGCAACACATGCATGGGGTTTGCTTTTTGCCCATTGAGGTGTTGCTCGAACTCTGCAAAGAGGCGTTTAAATTTCTGAATGTTTTTATCGTCAGTTGCCGTGATTGCCATAATACATTAAGGGTTTAATTAGGCCGTGGCGGCCTCTTCTTTAATCCAGTCGTAACCTTTTTCTTCGAGTTCCAGCGCCAGGTTTTTGTCGCCCGATTTGGCAATCTTCCCGCCGAATAGCACATGAACCTGATCTGGCACGATATAATCCAGTAGCCGCTGGTAATGCGTCACGATAATGAAAGCGCGATTCTGGTTCCGCAGTTGGTTGACTGCATCGGCTACGATGCGCAAAGCGTCGATGTCAAGGCCGGAGTCCGTTTCGTCGAGTATGGCCAATTTGGGCTCCAGAAGCGCCATTTGCAGCATCTCGTGTCGCTTTTTCTCCCCACCGGAAAAGCCCTCGTTGAGCGACCGCTTAAGCAGGCTTTGGTCCATACCCACCAGGTTGATCTTCTCGCGGATCAACTTGAGCATTTCCGGGGCCGACAGCTCTTCCTTACCTTGTCCCTTGCGAATAGAATTGACAATGCTTTTCAAAAAACTAGAGGTACTTACCCCCGGTATCTCTACTGGATACTGAAAAGCCATAAAAATACCCGCCCGGGCGCGCTCATCGACTTCCATTTCCAGAAGGTCCTCACCTTCGAAAGTAACTTCTCCTCCGGTCACTTCAAAAGCTTCACGGCCAGCCAAGACATTGGCAAGGGTACTTTTACCCGATCCATTCGGGCCCATCAGGGCGTGCACTTCACCAGGTTTAACCTCCAAATTAATACCTTGTAATATCTCTTTATCTTCTACGGAAGCCCGTAGCTCTCTGATATTCAGCATAATGATTGTTTTTCCGTTTTTTGATAAAAGTTAGCCTACACTACCCTCCAGGGAAATAGCCAGTAGTTTTTGGGCCTCCACTGCAAATTCCATTGGCAATTCGTTGATTACCTCCTTCACGTAGCCATTTACGATGGTATTGATGGCATCTTCTTCGCTCAGGCCGCGCTGCATGAGGTAAAAGAGCTGGTCTTCACCGATTTTGGAAGTGGTGGCTTCATGCTCTACCTTGGCCGAGTTGTTTTCGACCTCCAGGTAAGGAAAGGTATGCGCACCACAACGGTCACCCATTAACATAGAGTCACACTGAGAGAAGTTGTGAGCGTTCTCTGCTTTTTTGCCAATTTTTACCATACCCCGGTATGAGTTCTGGCTGGTACCGGCCGAAATACCTTTCGAGATGATCGTCGAGCGAGTATTTTTACCAATGTGGATCATTTTGGTTCCAGTATCGGCTTGCTGGCGATTATTAGTCACGGCTACCGAGTAGAACTCACCTACCGAGTTGTCGCCCTTCAGTACGCAACTTGGGTACTTCCAGGTGATGGCTGAGCCAGTCTCTACCTGCGTCCAGGTAATTTTGGAGTTTTTACCCTCGCACAGGCCCCGCTTGGTGACGAAGTTGTAGATCCCACCTTTGCCGTTTTTGTCGCCGGGGTACCAGTTCTGAACAGTAGAATACTTGATGGTTGCATTATCCAGCGCTACCAGCTCCACAACGGCCGCGTGCAGCTGATTTTCATCGCGCATCGGAGCCGTACAGCCTTCCAGATAGCTTACGTAGCTGCCTTCTTCGGCAATGATCAGTGTGCGCTCAAACTGTCCCGTATTCATTTCATTGATGCGGAAATAGGTTGATAGTTCCATGGGGCAACGCACTCCCTTGGGAATGTAAACAAAGGAACCATCGCTGAATACGGCGCTATTGAGTGCTGTGAAATAGTTATCTGTGTAGGGTACAACGCTTCCCAAGTATTTCTTAATCAATTCGGGGTATTCGTGCACAGCTTCACTAAAAGAAGAAAAGACGATACCCAACTCGGCCAGCTTCTCGCGATACGTGGTTTTGATGGATACGCTGTCAAAAACAGCATCTACCGCAACACCGGCAAGCATTTTTTGCTCCTCCAGGGGAATGCCCAGCTTTTCGTAAGTGGCCAATATTTCCGGATCTACCTCGTCGAGGCTTTCCAGCTGCGGCTTCTTCTTGGGCGCAGCGTAATAGACGATATCCTGGTAGTCAATGGGTGGGTAGGTTACATTAACCCACTTCGGTTCTTTCATGTCTTGCCAGTGACGGAAGGCTTTCAGGCGCCATTCCAAGACAAACTCGGGTTCGTTCTTCTTCGCCGAAATGGCGCGAATGGTATCTTCATTAAGTCCCTTTGGCAGGGTCTCCGATTCTACATTCGAGACGAAGCCAAATTTATAGTCACTCTTCGTGTGGGCTTCCAATGTTTGCATGGAATCACTCATACGGCTATTGATTTTTAACGGTGTTCATTAATGCATCGCTTATTAAGCGGTGAAGTTATGAATTATACAAAAAAGTATAAATAAGGTTTAGGGAAAAAACTACGTTTTCGGAAAATTAAGTGGTACAAAGGTCAAAATAGAAGTCTTTCAGGAGGTAAAGATCAGGAAGTCAAGGGTTTAAGAAAAACACCCGAAAGATTTTTTTGGTAGTCCTAAAACTGCAAGACCAGACCGAATTGCTGTCCATCGAAATAGACGCTACTCATTAGGGGAGCAAGTTCTTTATTATACGGAACGTTGATAAAGTAATTTACCAGGTCAAAGACGAATAGGAAACTGCCCTGCAGAATGATTGACTTCCCAAATCCTTTGAGTTGGTCGACATTCTTTTCAGCATTTTTACTACGCTCCATCAGATAAAGGCCACCCATGACATAGCCTACATCCAATCCCGCATTAAACAACAGCGCTTTTTGAAATCCGTGTTGTTGCTGTGCGGTTTCGTACAGTCCGAAACTGGCCGGGTCGGCTTTCATGGCATTGATGTATCCAAAAGCAGCAATGCCCAGGTTTACAGCATTCCACCCTGCGTTCATGAGGTGAAACTGCTTCTCGGACCCACTGTGTCGCCCCTGCAGGACTAAACCGGTAGCAATGTTTCCTACGGCCCAGGTACCCAGTACCAGCATACCCACTTTTTGCCGTTGTAATCGGTCGGCATTGTACTGTCGTAGAAATTCGTCATGTGATTGTGCCCAAAGTTGCGTGCCAATCAAAAGCAAGAAAGCGCAAAGTAAAAAGCGTAGCATGCATTACCGAATTTGATAGAAGAACCGTCTATGGTGGAAAAGGTTTAGGGATTCGGACCTCATCGCGAGGGAGGGCTGGCGGCTACGCCTATATCCCTTCCGCGTGGTCATCAGGATTCCGGGGGTCGCCGGTCCCGTGCAGGCGCCCGTCGGGCAGCACATGGATGGCTTTGACAATGGCAATAGAGGAGCGGTCTTTAAAGGAATGCCCAAGAGCGCGTAGGGCTTGCCGGACATCGGGTGTTAAGGCATTTCTTTCTACCGAAATGTGGTCGGGTAGCCACTGGTGGTGGAAGCGTGGGGCAGCAACGGCCGAGTCAATTGGCATATCGAACGCCATGACGTTGAGGGCAACCTGGAACACGGAGGTGATGATAGTCGAACCGCCAGGTGTGCCCAGGACGAGATAAAGGGAATCGTTGCGCTCGATAATAGTCGGCGTCATGGAACTAAGCATACGTTTACCGGGGGCAATGGAATTAGCTTCGGCACCGATGAGGCCATAGATGTTAGGTACGCCAGGTTTCGCGCTGAAATCGTCCATTTCGTTATTGAGGAAAAAACCAGCCCCACGCACCATGACTTTACTCCCATAATTCGAATTGATGGTAGTCGTGACCGATACGGCCATGCCCGATTCATCAACGGTCGAGGTGTGGGTGGTTTCAAACGATTCGGGGAGTGGGGCGAAGTCGCCCGCCAGGAGGGTGTCGCTCACGGTGGCAGCATTCGGGTCAAAAGTATCCATGCGTTTTACCAGGTAGGCGGAATCCATTAGTCGCATTACGGGGATCTCCACGTAGTCGGGATCACCAAGATATTCAGCCCGGTCGGCGTACACGCGGCGCATTGCCTCCACCATGAGATGAGCCGTGCGGGCCGATTGAAAGCCGTAATCCTCAATCGGGTAGGGTTCGACCAGCCCAAACAGCTGCCCTAGAGCTATGCCGCCGCTACTGGGAGGCGACATGGATATGATACGGTAGTTTTTATAGGTAAAAACGATGGGCTCTCGCCATTTCGCCTGATAATTTTTGAGGTCGGTTGTTGTAATTAATCCTCCGCCGGCCTGCATTTCTGCTTCCACCAATTGAGCGGTTTTGCCGGCGTAAAAGCCTGCTCGCCCCTGCTCGCGTATGCGCTCCAGGGTGCGGGCTAGGTCGGGTTGTACCAATAGATCGCCTGCTCGCCAAGGTTTCCGCCGTATAAAAGGGTTTTGGTCGGGTGTAAAGGACTGCAGATCTTCTTGGAAGCGGTTCAGACGGTCGGCTTCGGTAGCACTGAGCTGAAAGCCTTCACGGGCCAGACGGATGGCGGGGTCCAAAATCGCTACGCGCTTGGTCAAGCGCCCGTATTTTTCCCAAGCTTTCAGCAGTCCGTCGACCGTGCCGGGCACGCCGGCGGCCAGATGGCCTCTCTGGCTACGTTCGGATATGACTTCGCCCTTTTCGTTGAGGTACATGTCGCGCAGGGCCGCAGCCGGTGAGGCTTCCCGGTAGTCGATGGCGTCGCTGGTCCCGTCGGGTTGACGGATGACCATAAAGCCGCCCCCGCCAATATTGCCCGCTCTGGGGTAAACGACGGCAAGGGCAAACTGAACGGCGACGGTAGCATCAACAGCGTTGCCGCCACGTCGCAAAACCTCCAATCCGGCGCGTGTAGCTAATGGATGTGCTGACACAATCATAGCCGTATCGGTTATGCTGGAGGTTTGACTGGTGTAGTTGGGCCCGCTGGTTTGCTGGCATGCAGATAGCAGCAAGACAAGGAAAAAAATCTGGAAGAACAGGTAGTTACGCATTTTTGGTATAGTAATTGGTACAGTAAGGGTGGGTGAGGGTTGCTTAATTATGGTTAAGAAAGACGGCCCCTTGTGCGTCTTTTTCTTGCCAAACCTAGAGCCGGTTGAAAATAATAAAAAATTACTGGCGGCATAAACTGCTCGAAGAACTGGTTGAAGGGTGCAACGATAGGATGGTCTGTCTGAGATCGTATCTAGGCATTAGGAGGTAATACATGCTGTTGCACCCCTTTTTATTGGCTTAGGGTTCCACATCGACGTGGAAATATAGTTTGTTTAATTTATTACTGGCATTACAATTCGGTACTACCTGCTGCGGCAGGTGGTACTTTTTTGGAGGTGCTCCGGCAAATACGGAATTAGTATCTTTACTTTTGGTCAAACGGATCAGAACGTATGCCGGATAAGCGCAAACACCGCGGCGCCCATCCCAAGGATGCCGAATATTTTAACGACAGCCAGCTCGTTCGATTGCGAACGGCTACAGCCGATTTAAGTTGGCTCTGGTCGCGCGGGTATGCCGATACGGCTTCTCTTAAATTGGTGGGCGATCGCTATCACCTTAAGCGGCGACAGCGGCTTGCTATCCTGCGCGCTGCCTGCGCTGATGCCAACCTGGAGCGTCGACAGACCCACCATGTGAAAGTTGATCAGCTCAAGGGGCAGATGCTGGCGATCGACGGCTTTAACCAGTTGATTATTGCCGAAAGCGCCCTTTCACAGGCCTTCTTGTTGTGCTGTCGCGATGGCTGCCTTCGCGATATGGCAAGCGTACATGGTACTTACCGCCGGGTGGAAGAAACGGGACAAGCCATCCAGCTCTGGGCCAAACTTTTACGGCATATCGGAGTAGCAGGCGCTATCTGGTACTTTGACCAGCCCGTTTCCAACAGTGGAAGATTGAAAAACCTGATTGCTGAAACCGTAAATACCGAGGCATTGAATTGGGCCATAGAACTGGTCGACGATCCAGATCCGATCCTAAAGAGGACAGAATACATCGTAATCAGTTCCGATGCAATGGTCATCAACGAAGCTGGGCAATGGTCCAATCTAGCGCCAAGGCTAGTGGAGCGGTACCGACTTCCGGCCCGTATTGTAGATTTGGAGGTGGGGTGAAAATCAAGGCAAAGGCACGTAAGGCGCCTTTGCCTTGGTAGAAAGTAGTTATAACTCTCCTTTCAGAATCTGGCGAGAGATTACCAGTTTCTGAATTTCTGAGGTGCCTTCCCCAATGGTGCATAATTTGGCGTCGCGGTAGTGCTTCTCAACTGGGTAATCTTTAGTGTAACCGTAACCACCGAAGATTTGAATAGCTTCGGTAGCAATTTCTACCGCCGCCTCTGAGGCATAGTATTTTGCCATCGAAGAAATCTTGGTGACCTTTTCACCCTGGTCTTTTAAGTGACCGGCCTTGCGTGTCAGAAGTTCAGCCGCTTGGATATTGGTGGCCATATCAGCAATCTTGAAGGCGATACCTTGGAATTCAGTAATGGGCTTGCCAAACTGTTCACGTTCTTTAGCGTATTGTACGCTGGCTTCATACGCACCCTTGGCAATACCCAACGAGAGTGCGGCAATGGAAATGCGGCCTCCATCGAGGATTTTCATCGACTGGATAAAACCATCACCTACCTCACCCAGAATTTGGCTCTTGTGAACACGACAATTATCGAAAATGAGTTCGGCTGTCTCTGACGCACGCATGCCTAGTTTGTTTTCTTTCTTTCCGGCCGAGAAACCGGGCGTGTCGCGCTCGATTATGAAGGCCGTCATGCCGTGGCTATCGAGCGGCTCGCCGGTTCGTACTACGACGACGGCCACTTCGCCGCTGGCACCGTGGGTAATGAAATTCTTAGCGCCATTAATGACGTAGTAATCTCCGTCTTTCTCGGCAACGGTTTTCATGCGACCAGCGTCGCTACCCGTGTTAGGTTCGGTGAGTCCCCAGGCGCCGATCCACTGACCGCTAGCCAGTTTGAGAAGGTATTTTTGCTTTTGCTCCTCGCTGCCAAACATCAGAATATGATTAGTGCATAAGGAGTTATGCGCAGCTACAGAAAGGCCAATCGAACCGCAAACTTTGGCGATCTCTTCAATGACCGTAATATACTCCTGGTATCCGAGGCCGGCGCCGCCGTACATTTCCGGTACCAGCACACCTAGAAACCCGTATTCTCCCATTTGGTGGAGTAGTTCTTTTGGGAAAATCTGCTTTTCGTCCCATTCCATGTAGTGGGGCCGAATGTAAGTCTCGGCAAAGTCGCGTGCGCTTTCCTGAATGAGCTGCAAGTTGTCAAGAGTGGTTGCTACATCCATGATTGGTTTATTTTGTCAGGGCGATAAATGAGTCACTTTAATTTAAGCTTTATTAAAATAAGTATAAAAACAACAAGATGCGTTGACAGAACGTAAAAAGTATGGCTATCGCATATGATCATTAAAGGTAAGGCGAGCAAAAAGGTTTAAGGAAGAGCGATCATTTGCTGCCGATGCTGGGGGGGAGATCCTGGCTGGAAAACCCCAAAGCTTTACGCATCTTGAAATAGATCTCCGTGTTGTCGTAAATACCCGCAAAAAGTTCAGCGCCAGGGCCGTAGGCAAAGACCGGTACCAATTGGGCGGTATGTCCGTTGGTCGTAAAGGCCGTTTTGATTTTGCCAAATTTGGAACCTGGCTGAATAGCCATGCCCCCCGTCTCGTGATCGGCAGTGATGATGACCAAGGTATTACCCCGCTTCCGGGCGAAGTCCAGGACGGCGGAGATGGCGCGATCAAAATCGAGCGATTCTTTAATAACCAGGTTCCCGTCGTTCGAGTGACCAGCCCAGTCGATTTGCGACCCCTCAATCATCAAAAAGAATCCCTCATCGCTGTGCTGTTCCAGAAAATTGGCTGCCAAGGTACTCGCATAAGTCAGATAAT
Organism: uncultured Saprospiraceae bacterium; assembly: GCA_964530825.1. Taxonomy (GTDB): domain Bacteria; phylum Bacteroidota; class Bacteroidia; order Chitinophagales; family Saprospiraceae; genus CAZHCA01. Next base: position 86,133 of record CAZHCA010000012.1, on the reverse strand, counting down.
TACGCCCTGCCGACACGGGAAGGGGATGCTTATCGGCGGTGAAGTGAACGAAATTTTGCGCCTTGGGGTCTTTGGGAAGACGAATGTGGTTCAGTTCGGAATTCAAATAATCAGTAACGAAGTAGCCTTTGTTTTCCAACTCCTTTATAAGGTTGCGATTGTCGGTGTCGCGCCGGTCAAAATATTTTTTTCCACCGCCGATAAAAAGGTCGATTTCGGTTTTGAGAAAATCGGCTGCGATTTGTTCGTACATAATGCGCATCGGCTGGTGCGCGATGAAGGCCGCCGGGGTGGCGTGTACAATAGTGGAAGTAGCGACCAGACCGGTGGCCATATCGTGGGCTTCGGCTTCTTCGATGATGTTGCGGGCCGGTAGGGTGTCGGCATCCATGCCGATGGATTGGATGTAGGTCTTTACACCACAAGCAAAAGCCGTGGCACCCGCGGCTGAGTCGGTGATCAGTTCATTACTGCTGTGGGACTTATGGAAACCAATGACCGGAAAGCTTTCCAAACTCAGCCGGTTATTGTTACTGTACATGGCTGCACTGATCTGGGTCAAACCCAAGCCATCGCCAATCATCAGAATGACATTTTTTGGTCGTTCAGTGAGGGGTGCGGCCGGACCCTTGGTGACCGCCGGAGCAGTACCGCTACAAGCCGTCATGACCAATATGCCAACCAGGAGTATCCATACCCCGAGTTGCTTATAGATTTCTTTTATTTGGCACTTACCCGCTAGCTGATCCAATTTGTTATGCGTTCTTGGTTGAAAAGGATGGTTTTCTTGCTTTGTAAATAGGGTTCCGAATTTTATTTTAAAAAAAGGGGTAGTTTTTTGAAAAAGTGGAATATTATTCGGCTAGGGTTTATCTTTGTTCGTAGAATAAGGATGGGCTGTTCGTCTAATTATCAAGCTTCGAAGCAACTTTACCTGCTGGCAAGCGTCCCTAAGGATGAAAAGCGAACGAAATAGACCCGTTTGAAATCACATTAATCTGCAATTTACAAATGTCTTGCAAAAAAATTAGGATTATGTCCTGGCTTAATACCATAACACGATTTTTTCTCTTATTGTTATTGTTCTCTCCCTGGGTAGGGTATGGCCAGGGGACTACCCCTGTCACCATTTTTGAACAAATGGCCTATACGGATGTGCTAAGGGTTACTGTGACCACGGATTTGCAGCGTATGATCAACGATCGCAACCGGGAGGAGTACCAATCCGCTGTCTGGTCCTTTGTAGATCGCGAAGGTCAGGAGCGTAGCTACGAAGTGCGCATGAAGCCCCGGGGAAAGTTCCGGCAGCGGATTTGTAATTTCCCGCCGATAAAAATCAAATTTGATAAAGATGAGCTGGAGGAAGCTGGACTCAATGACCATAACGACATAAAGTTGGTGACGCACTGCATTGAAGGCAAAGTATTCGGTAACGAAAATGTTTTAAAGGAGTATCTGGCTTATCAGCTATTCGAAGAAATGACGCCGCTTAGCTACCGCACCCAGTTGTTGGAGATTACCTATCGCGATGCCCAGGGAGGAATGGATGACCTCAAGCGCTACGGTATGGTGCTCGAAGATACCGACGAGATGGCTGAGCGGGTCGGTGGTGAGGAATGTGATGAGTGCCGTTCCCTCCCCGACCGAGTAGTCGACCCGGAAGAGGAAAACCTCATGGCGATGTTCCAATACATGATCGGCAATGTAGATTGGAATTGTGACATGCTGCGCAACATCAAAGCCGTTCGGATCGAAGAAGCAATAGATTATTGCTACGTGCCCTACGACTTCGATTTTTCCGGATTTGTGCGTCCCAGTTATGTTTTACCTCGTTCGGAAATTGGGCAATCCGATGTTACTGAACGATTTTTTCTAGGACAGCCGGCTTCGAATGCTATTTTCCAGCGCTCCATCCATGAATTTTTGGAAAAAGAGGACCGGTTGAAGAAACTGGTAAAAGATTTTAAGCCGTTGAAAAAGATTGTCCGCAACGATCTGCTGATCTATATGGATTCCTTCTTCGAAAAGATAAAGGCAATTCAATCTGCCAAACCGGAATCGTATTATCAGCAGTTTAACCCGCCCACTCAGACTGCTGTCCGGCAGGGCGATTAATGCCCAGCACTAACGAACATTTCACTTGGTTCCGATATGAATGCCGAGGCGGGGGCGCTCAACCTGAGCGTTTCTTCCTGATATTCAATCGGATCTTATCCTCTGCTGCATTCTTTTGCGGCCGGTACAACTCTACCGAACGGATTTCTTCCGGTAGGTAATCCTGTTCGACATAGTTGTCCGGGTAATCGTGGCTGTATTGGTATGCTTTGCCGTAGCCCAGCGACTTCATCAGCTGGGTAGGCGCATTGCGCAGGTGTAGCGGTACGGCCAAGTTGCCGGTCTTACGCACCAAGTCCTGCGCTTCGTTGATGGCCAAATAGGCAGAATTACTTTTGGGAGCGGTCGCCAGGTAAATGACGGCCTGGCTTAAAATGATTCGCGCTTCTGGCAATCCAACGGCCTGGACCGACTGGAAGGCAGTGGTGGCCATCAACAAAGCATTGGGATTGGCCAGGCCGATATCTTCTGCTGCCGCGATCATCATCCGCCGCGCTATAAATTTGACTTCTTCGCCACCCTCGATCATGCGCGCCAGCCAGTACACTGCTGCATCGGGATCGCTGCCCCGGATAGATTTGATAAACGCTGAAGCAATATCGTAATGTTGCCCGCCGCTCTTGTCGAATTGGGCTGGATTTTCCTGGATAATTTTACCCACCATTTCATCGGTTATCTTCAGCGGACGCTCTGTATGTGTATGAACGACCAATTCCAGGGCGTTATAAAGTTTGCGAGCATCGCCCCCGGAAAAATGCAGTAAAGCATCGTACGATTCGACCGCCACCGCTTCATTTCGCAGTAATTCGTCTTCGGTAAGCGCTTTGTCAACCATCTGCTTCAATATGTCGGCAGACAGCGGCTCAAGCACGTATACTTGGCAGCGGGACAGCAGCGCCGAAATCACCTCAAAGGAGGGGTTTTCAGTTGTGGCGCCTATCAAGGTGATTGTTCCTTCCTCCACCGCTCCAAGCAAAGAGTCTTGCTGCGCCTTGCTGAAACGATGGATTTCGTCGATAAAAAGAATTGGATTGGGCCGGTCAAAAAATTGCTGTTTGCGGGCTTTGGCAATGGTTTCCCGCACATCTTTCACCCCCGAGCTAATGGCGCTCAGGGTGTGGAAGGGGCGGTCTAGTTCATTTGCAATTACGCGTGCCAATGTCGTTTTGCCCACCCCTGGAGGCCCCCAAAGGATAAAAGAGGGCAATTGACCGTGTTGCAGCGCCTGCCGCAGCCCTCCTTCCGGACCCACCAGGTGATCTTGACCCACGTAATCGGAAAGGGCCGTGGGACGCATACGCTCGGCAAGTGGCTTCATATTATGTATTCAACAAATTTGAAAATCTGATCGATTATTATATTTTTGTTCAGTGCCGGGAACAGCCATTTTTCTCACTCACCGGTTTTCTCAGAGGTTATTCTACTCGTTATCAGAAAGCAATTCCCCGTACTTGCTCCACCAGCAAGCTCGGAACCACTTGAGAAAACACTACCCATGCGTACATCGTTGATAGCTCCGCCGCCCATCGGGCGTGGAAAGTTAATACCCCTGACCGAACAAATTGGTCCTCAATTTGAGACTTTTCTTCTAGCGCCGCAACGCGCTCACCATCTGACGGCTCCTGCCATGGGCTTGCACCTGCAGGTGCCACCCTATGCATTTTCAAATGCCGAAGGGGGCACGATCGACCAGCCGGTAACTTTTCGCCTAAAGGTATTAACTCATAAGTTACACCTGTTGCTTAATGGCAAAGCTACTCTTGCCGAAGGGCGGTTACTGAACGGTTTATGCACTTGTCTTCTCGAAGCATCGATGGGGGACCGACCTTTGCAATTATCCGAACCGGTCGCATTTACTTTTTCGTTGCCGCCGGAATGGAAATCCAGCAACGGCCTGCGGCTGTATCAAGAGAGCACTTCCGACATCCATCTTCTCGACCGGTTGCCGTTTATGGAATGGAAGCGCTCGGGTGGGGTGTTGTCGCCGCCGCAAAAGAAAAATGGCCATTACCTAAGCGGGGTATTTAAAAAATTAGGCTGGTACCATATCGGACGGCCCCTGCTCAGGCGAAAAAATCTGGTACACTTGGGGATGCGAGCGATGCATCCCGGGGTAACATTTACGGAACAATCCGCCTATTTAGTTTTCGACCGTTACCATACCTTGTTACCATTGTACGGAAAAGATGGCAAGTTTCTGTCGACAAAATTTCCGGCCACCGGAGGCTTCACGGCTTTATCGATCGGCTTTGAACACGAACACCTATACTACGGCGCCTTGCACATAGCAAAACCGGAAGCGGGGGTCATCCAGGTACCGATGGAAAAAGTGAGTTTATCCAGGTTACAGCAACGGTTGCGACATTTGCCCGCATTTTCGTCTCAGGTCCTGAGGTAGGAGGCCCCGTTGATATCGAGAATGCCGCCCGTATTAAACTCAGCACCGTGCGAGGCTAAAAATAGTATAGAGTATGCGACCTCTTCCGGTTTGGCGACTCGCCGAAGGGGACTTTGCTGGCGGATTTTATCCCCTTCCGACCCGGTAAGGATCTCTCGCGTCATTTCCGTATCTACAAATCCAGGGGCAACGACCCCTACGTAGATTTGGTGTTTGGCCAGTGCAATGGCCAGGGATTGGCTCATAGCATTCAGGGCCGCTTTGCTGGCTCCGTAAGCCGGGTGTTCCGGTTCGCCGCGGAAAGCGCCCCGCGAAGACACATTAATAATGCGCCCGCCTCCGTGCTTAATCATATGCTGGGCTACGCAATAGCAGAGGTTGGCGGGGCCTAGTAGGTTGATATCCAGCGTTCGTTGCCAACATTGTTGCCACGTTTTGTAATCGACATCGTCGATAGGGTGGTGGACAAAAATACCGGCATTGTTGACCAAGATATCGATTTTCCCATATTCGCGTACCACGGTATCGACGAGTTGCGACACCATTTTTGGATGGCTTATATCCGCTTTGATGGCAAAGTGATCTTGGCCATCGAGCAATTCAATCGTTTCGGCGGCGGCTTGCTCATTGTGCTGGAAATTGATTGCTACTTTAGCACCGCTTTCGGCGAACGCAATGGCGGTCGCTCTGCCGATGCCGCGCGAGCCGCCGGTAATCAATACGTGTTGGCCCGAAAAATCCATAATGAAAGCACGCTTTTTTTAATCTTGAAAAAGCAATGGAATGTAATTGATTTTTTTCAATAAACAAGCAAAAAGAGAGGCCGCCGCGTAATTTACACGGTGGCCTCTACGGGCTGGAGTTGCGTTTTTTTATCCCTCCACCTTTACTATGCCGTCGATGGTGTTACGACTTACAGTGTGGTAGTTGGACCGGGCTTTCTGGTAAATCTTGCGCGCAGTAGACTGCTGGCCGTTCTCCATCATGGCTTTGTAGAGTGGTGTCAGAAACTTGCGGCGGCCTACGTAGACCAGAAAACGCTCAATGCGATCTATAATTTGGGGGGCGTATCCGGTTTGAATAGCCAGTTCAAACCAGGCGGCGGCAATTTCAGCGTTGCCGGAAGCAGACAATTCATAGGCCTCATCCAGCTCGCGCATACGATCGACGGGCAGGTCAGCAGGTAAATTCCGGATCAGGTGCAACCATTCGTGGGTGGTCCAATCATCGGGGTTTAAAGCGGAGGCTGCACCGCCGTCCAGAAAAGATTGGGCTTTGGCTTCCACCGTATTGAATTTGCTCGAAGTAGGAACGACGGCATTGCTGGGGATGCCGGGGCCATAAACCCATTCCTCAACATTAACATTGAGATCGTTCGGTTGTAGCAGGTGATCGTTGAGGTAGACCAAAAACTCCTCTGTAGTCAGGCTTTTGAATTGATAGGCTTCAAAGTAATCGCGGATAAACTGGTCGAAGGTGTCGCGGCCAGCCTCCTGCTCAAGCATACGCAAGAAATTGGCACCTTTTTCGTAGGCGATGTACGTCATTCCTTCGTCTGGATCGCGTCCGGCCAAATCGAGCTTAAGGTGGGTGTCTTTGCTGTCTTCCCCGAGCTCTTCTACCGTTTGTTGCAGGTCCTGGTAACCGAGCAGTGCTAACATATCGGCGTATTCTTTACCGTAGACTCCTTCCATAATGCGGTTCTCGATATAGGTCGTAAATCCCTCGTTGAGCCAGAAATCGTTCCAGGTAGCGTTGGTGACCAGGTTGCCCGACCAAGAGTGGGCTAGCTCGTGTGCGATAAGAGAAACCAGCGAACGGTCGCCCGCGATAATGGTTGGAGTAGCAAAAGTCAGCCGCGGGTTTTCCATACCGCCGAAGGGAAAACTAGGCGGCAGAAAGATCACATCGTAACGCTCCCACAGATAAGACCCGTACATGGTCTCGGTTTGCTCGAGCATCCGTTCCATGTCGATCATTTCGAAAACGGCGGCATTTACGAGAGCCGGTTCGGCGTAAACACCCGTGCGTGGTCCGACTCGCATGAAACGCAGGTCGCCTACTGCCAGTGCCAAAAGGTAGGGAGGGATGGGTTGCTTCATTTCAAAGGTGTAACGGCCGTTGTCGTTAATCCGCTTCGGGTTGGTAGCCGACATTACGGCCATCATTCCGGAGGGGACGCGTACCTCGGCGTCGTAGGTAATGCGAATGCCGGGGCTGTCTTGAGTGGGTATCCAGGTGCGGGTAAGAATGGCCTGCCCTTGGGTAAACAAGAAGGGCGCCTGCTTGCCAAGGGTCTGTTCGGGTGCCAGCCAGTCGAGGGCGGCGGCACCTTCGGGGGTGGTCCTGTAATATACCGTAAGCAACTCGGTTGTAGAGTCGATGGCGATGACCAAGGGAGAGCCCAGGATGGAGTCCGATTTACCCAGGCGGAATGCAGTAGGCCGGTCGTCCTCGCCTAGTGTCACCCTTTGGATATCGAGATTGCGCGTGTCCAGAATGATGCTATCTGCTCCTTCGTGCTGGATGCGGTAACGGGCATAGCCCTTTAGCTGCCGGTTGTCGAAGTCGACCGTCAGGTTGAGGCTGAGGTGCTTGGTTTTAGCTTCTTCCGGCCGAGCATAACTGTGCGGGTCGGTATAGTCAATTTCCAGATTGCCAATCATAGCGGAGATGCTGTCGGTCTTTTCAGGCTCCTGGGTGCCGGATGTGTCGGGTTGGCAGCTACTCAAAAATAGCCCCAGAAGGAGTATACCTACCCAAAGGAATGGATTGTTCATTGTACTTTCTTTTTCACTTCCAAAAGCGAAAAATACCAAAAAACTACATCTCTAACCTACTGTAGCTTACATTTTACGAAGGGCGTGCTTGGGTTTGCTGGAGTAGACGTTGTTTCTGGCGGTCGAATTCTTCGCGGGTCAGCAACCCTTTTTCTTGAAGCTCGCCGAGCTTGGTAAGTTGCTGGATTAAATCTGGTGGTGAGGCGTCCAGCCATTGCGTGACCTTGGGCGGCTCCAGTGATGGGTAGTGCTGGTAACCATTTTGTACAAAACGCCTGTAATCGGGGCTGTTGCGTACCGAGTTCAAGGCCCAGTGATCGTCGATGAGGTCGTAGCGCTGAAATCCGTTTTCAACTGCCCGGGACAGGTGTTGTAGTGCGGCAGCAATGTTGCCAAGCTGAGCGTAGGCGCAGGCCAGATTGAAATGTAGGTACGGATCATGGGGCTGCAACTCCAGGGCATGTTCGAAATTCTGAACGGCAGATCGGTAATCGCGTTCGCGAAAAAAGGTAATGCCCATTTTTTTGAAAATTTCCTGCGAACCTGAGGGAACAACAGGAGAAGTGGCGTAGGAAAAGTTATAGTTGTATTGGGCGTCGAATTCAGATTGCGGCATGAAGAGAAAAACCAGGGCGTCGATGATCGCAACTGCAACCATGATCGCAATAATGGGTGCTCCTACCTGGATACTGATAAACAGAAGTAGGGTGGAAGCCACAAAATATCGAATACCCAAGCGCCTTTCTTTTAGGTAAAAACGGTGCAGGCCCCAAGCGCCTAGAAAAATAGCAAGAAGAGCGGCAGTATACTTACTTCTCATGCCTTAGTCATTTTCTACAAAATAAAAAGGGAACTGCCGGTATTCCTAAAAATTCTAAGAACGACGGTAATCTTTAGATCAATGACAATCAGACCATAGCTTGTAAGTCTTCCTTGACCTGATCCAGCCTTTGTTCCACCGAAGTCTGTTGTGCGGATAGTTTTTCAATTTGAGTACGCTCCTGCTCCAGCATCAAGTCAAAGCGTTCGAAATTGCGTTCAATTTTTTCTTTGAGGTTGGTGATATAAGCCTTGAGCTTTTCCTCCACGTCGGTTTCCAATTGCTCGCGACCTTCTTGCAGCTCCCTTTTAAAACCGTTGATGATCTGACGGCGCTTTCCTTGCGTGGATATGCCCGCAAACAGCAGGCCAATGGTAGTAAGGATACCGCCTGTGATGTCGAAAATAGAGGCTTGGGTCACGGTAGCCAAAATGATACCGATAGCAGCAATTCCCGAACCGGTGGCCAAGTTAGGGGAGAGGTTGGTTTTGCTGGGAAAAAGCTCGTTATCGGCGAAGTTTTCGGTACGGCTGAGAAAACGATTGAAAGCTTCCTGCAGGTCGTTCATGATGTTGCTGCGCCGCTCGGCAATGTCGGCAAAGATATCGGTATCCTCACTCAGTATCGTTTTACTGGCGCGAATTTTCAGATCAATTAGTTTAGCCATCTGCTGGATACTATCGGCCAGATCGGTGACCCCATCGCTGAGCTTTTCGCGCAATTCGCTATTGAGCTCTACCTCGAGCTCTCTGGCCAGGTTTTCCAGCCATTCCTTGGCCGAGGCTTTCCGGTTAAAGATGGATGCCACCGACCGGCGCAGCAAGCCAAAAAAGGAAAGGCCGGCACTCAGTTCGTTCGCTTTTTCGTTGGCAATGCGATCATAGCCGCCGATTAAATTCTCGACCAAGATGTCAACTTGCTTCAAAGATTTGAGCTCCTGATTTTCTAGCGTCTCGTGAATGTCGGCCCGGAATTCCTTATCTGCTTCCCACTGCCGCCGGCGCAGGTCCAAACCTTCTCCAATTTTATGGATAATATTTTCGGCGGTTTCGATATTATTTTCCAGCTTCAGCACTGGCGCTTTTCCACCCGTAATATTTGTAGTGATGTATTCCCGCACGGGCTCAAATCCACTGTTTTCGGTATCGCCCGCTTGTTCCTGCTTAGCGGAAACGGCGTATACCTTCGGCTTCTGAACACCTTTTTTTTCTGCATAATCGCGTACGCCCTTAAGGTTGATTTCCAGGTCGGTTTCGTCCATCAAGTCTTTCTGCTGCAGGATAAAGATGATTTTCTTTTTCCAATCTTCATGGATGTAGTCAAAAAAGTCCCATGCCGATTGCCGGTAAGGATTTTTGGCTTCAAAGACGAAAACGATGAGATCGGAAGCAGGGATAAACCGTTCCGTGATGGTCTGGTGGTTTTCGATAATGGTATTGGTGCCAGGGGTATCTACGATAGCTATTTCCTTGAGTATCGCTTCGGGCAGGAAAATTTGTTTTAAGAAGGGGTTAAGGGTAATGGTTTCTTCTTTGTCGCCGTAAAGGATTTGCTGGATGGTGTCGGTCATGGGTTGGGGCGCCACCTGGGTGACATCTTTACCGGTAGCCAAGAGCGCATTGATGAAGCTGCTTTTACCTGACTTTACCTCCCCTACGATGACGAACATGAACGGTTCGTGGATGCGGTTACGCAAATCGCTGACGGTCTGGGTAAGTTCCTCGTTGCTCGTCTTTACGGTAAGGTCGTGCAAGTCCTTGAATATTTCATCGATCTGGGCGCGGTGGCCCTGTAATTCCGGGTTAAGTAGTTGGTTCTCCTGAGCCATGGTGTAGCTTTTGAATATTGGCTTTACTTCTTAACAAAGGAATCGGCCAAAGTGATCACGGCCTGGGGGCCAAGACAACAAAGCAAGTCTAATATACTTAAATTGGGTAAAAAGCCATGTTTTTCCTGAAATACCTGCGGATAGGACGCAGGATGGAAAAATGGGTCGGGCACCCGCCGGTGTGCCTGAGGTATAATGGTATTGCGCAGGTCGAGGGTGTCGGGTGGTAAGCTGTTCTGATAAACTTCAGTAATCTGCAGCTCGACTTCCAATCCCAACAGCCGAACCATCAGGTCGAGAATGCGCTGATTGAAATCGAAAAGAAAATCATCACGCACCTGGAATAGGCTCTCCAGTTCCGGAGCGTAGAAATCAAAATACGGTGCGTTGCCGTAGGCCGACCGAATGGCCTGCCAATGTTGGGCAGGCCAATTCTGGTGGTAGGCGATGCGGGTTTTGCGGATAGGCTGCTGCTCGTTTTTTCCGCTCACGAGGGGCACAGTAAGGCGGTGCGGACCATTGGCGCTTCCCAGATAACAACGGTTGCGGTACGACCCTTTTTGATAGTGCTCGGCTCCTTCAATCCAGACACTAGGGTATGCCCACAATTTGGTGAAAAATTGGATGGGCGGGAAGTATTGAGTTTCTAGCAGTACGGCGTGGTGTAAAGACATCAATAAAATAAAGACCAATCATAACGGGAACAGCCTCCCGCCACCTAAAAATTTGCGTAATGGATCGGGCGGCCCGCCAAAGAAAAGTTGGGGCGGTTGAAAAACTGTTGGGCCAAATCCCGGTCCAGACCCTCAATTAGGGCCGTAGAGGCTTCTACCAGCGTACCCTCGGTCAGTGCTTCAGTGATATATCCGTTCAGCAACCCTTCTTTGTGCTGATGGAACAAGCTCGGATGGGCAAAAACATCCACACCGATGATCTCTTTGCCACTCAGGGCGACTAACCCAACTAGGTGTTCGCCTTGGAAGCGCTCCTTAAAATAAGCGAGGTAGGCATCGCGCTTCCGGGTAAAAGCTTCAGAGTTTTCCAGCCCAGCGTAGGTGCCGGTAGGAGTCTCGGCATTGTGGGCAGCAGTAATGCTGGCAACCTTTTGCCATACGATTTCTTGGTCGGGCGCCTTCTGGATGACCTCCCGCACTTCGTTAGCGGCAAAATGGTAGTATCTGGAAAAGGCATAAACCTGTTGTTTTTCTTCCGGAGAAAGTGCTTCCTTCGTCTCGGGATATGACCAGCGATTTTGCTCAACGCAAAAAACATTAATGTTGGTAATGCTGCGCGGAGGAACAAACCGGGTTTCCGCGATAATGCGATCTTGCCGTCCGCCCCGAACGACCTGCCCTTCGAGTAGGAGTACCGTATCGGGGGTTTTATTTTGCACGGTCAGCTGCATGCCTGCGTTTGGGTCCATGAGGCGACCGAAGGACCGGACTTCAGTAATCCGGAAACCTCTAGTCTGCAAGGCCTGGGATAAAGCATTCCAGTTGCCTGCTGCAGTGTTTTTTCTGACAAAAGCATCTTCGGCTAGAATGGGTAGCAGGGCCAGGTTCTCATAAGTCCAGTCTGCAAGTGAATTCGCTTGCAGGGAAAAGGGGGTGTCGTGTTGGGAAGGCGTCTGGCGACTGGCCTCGGGTTGGCAGGCGGTTGTAACGATAAAAACGAGCAGGGGCAACAAACTTTTTTTCATGCGGGTAAATTTTTGGACAGCCTTTACGAAAGATACTATTTTTAGAGCTTTTCTGCAGAAAAAGCAGGCAACTGCACTTTTGTACCAAATCCCGAATTATGGCATGGCTTCAACGACGTTGGCTTTTACTGCTGATCGGCGCCGTACTGCTCTTCAACTTAGGATACGGACTCGGCTGGGTCACTATATGGTCTGGAGCCGAAGCGGAATTTATCAGCCGGGCACTGTACGGTGGTACCACTATTCCGGAAGTACTGGTCGGTCGGTTGGGTGTTAGTCCTTCGAATATTCTCCTGCTCAGGTTGCCCGGCATTGGGATATATGGTTTGTTGCTGGCCGCGACCTATGCTTTAGCGCTGCCGGTTTTCGGTCCGAGACGCACTCCGGTCTTCGTGCTAGTGCTTGCGCTGAGTTGGTGCCTGCCCAATCTGGCGCGGGTCGCTACGCGCGACGTATGGTTGCTGACGGGGCAGTTACTGGGAACCTTGGGGATGCTGCGATTTATCAAACAGCCGGCCTGGAGCTGGCGGCTTCTAGCCTACAGTGGTATTTTACTTGCCTTCTGGATGAGTCCGCTTACGGGGGCGCTATACTTTGCTGTACTCCCATTAATTTGGGCCTTTTTTCATCCTGCCGGCAGGCGTATGGTCTTGCTTAATCCCTGGCTATTCCTGTTGTTGCTGGTTGCCTTGCGTTACTATAGCGGACAGTGGTCGCTCGATATCCCTACGCTGTATGTCGATTTTTTGCAGCTTGGCTTTGGACGTTTTTTACTCCTCAATTTATTGGGAATTTTACCCTTTGTAGCTTTCGCTTTGGTGGGGGTGTACGACGCCATTCGTAAATGGCTTAAAGGAGAGGAGATGGCTGTTCTTTTGTTGGGTTGGTTGGCTGCGGCTTTGGTAAGTCAGTCGATCGTTGCCCAGGTGCCGCTAGCTTTTCTGGCGGCGCGCCACCTGGCCGATTATTTTCAGCCTAACTACCCGTACCGCAATGGGGTCAATACGGTAGCCATTTTGCATTTGACCGTCATTTTTCTGCTCGCGCTGCTGGTTTTACTCGGCGGCTATGTGAACTTCGGTCAATTGGGGTTCCAAGCCGGGCTGGGTGCAAGCCTCGTGTATTGGGGGCTGCAATTTATTGGTGTGTTAGGGCTGTTCGGCGGTCACCAGGATCGGGCTATGTACGGGTTTTGCTTCAGCGCCTTGTTTACCATTACCCTGTTTTGGGTGCAATTGTATCCGTTGATTGAAGTGCAGCGTGATTTGCCAAAAGATACAGTAGCGCAATGTAGAATTTACGATAAAAAACTCGGCGAAGCTCAAGCACTGTACCTTCTGGATGAAACAGAGACCCACGACAATTTACTGCTTTACGCACGAGAATATTATCCAGAAGTACGGGCTGTGCCCGAACCCACCGAGCTGATCGATCCATTGCCTCATTACCGCATCCAACCCTTGGGTAACTGTGACACCCTGATCGGGCAAGATACTACCCTGTTGGGCTGGAGCGATTTATTTCGTTCCCGCTGCTACGGTATTATTCGGATGAACTGATACTTGGCTTCTGCGATCCAGAAAAGGTAGATGCGACTAAATTATATAGCGCGGAAGGCGAAAAACATCACCGTTAGCACCGCAATTGTCGCAATGGCGATGATGGTGAAAATACGGCGCTCCTCCTGGCGCTGACGTTGAGCCTGTAGTTGTAGTTGGCGTTGTTTTTTTACATTTCCCATGGCATGTATCGGTTTTAGTGATGAATGCATGACTTCACACCGACGGCCTATTTGCCGGTTAATTTTATTATAAGTTAGTAAAAAAGTGGGAATGCTGCAAAATATAGGGCATATATTTTGCGTTAGGCCTAGCCGATAAAATTCTGTTCGTAAAAATCCAAAATCCTTGGATCGGTTCGAATGTCCTCGGGTCGGATCGGTTTTTTCAATACAATGCCTTCAAGGGTGCGGCATCGGCTCAGTGCCACGTACGTTTGACCGTGCTCGAAAGCACCCCGGCCCAAGTCAATGACTACCTTGTCGAAAGTTTTTCCCTGTGATTTATGAATGGTTACTGCCCAGGCTAGCCGCAGTGGATATTGGGTGAAAGAACCAACCGTTTCTGCTTCGATCTGTTCGGGCTGGTTGGCTTTGGTTTTATAGCGTATGATTTCCCAGGTCATAGGCGATACCTCCACCTTCTGGAATTGCCCTGCTTCCTGGATAAGGATTTTCACTTGGCCGTTTTTCAGTGCCTGCACTTTCCCAATGGTGCCGTTAACAAAGCGCCGGTCGGGATCATTCTTTAGAAACATGACCTGGGCTTCAGGCTTAAGGACCAAGGCAGCTTCGGTGGGGAAGAGCTTGGGGTTAAAATTGCCCGTAATCTCTGCCATGTAGGTACGGCTGGGTAAAGCAATGGCTTCGAGCCGTTGGCGATTAATGGTGTTGGCCGTGGCATTGCGTGCAGTGAGGGTGATGAAAAAGTCCTTGGGTTCGAAACGCGGTTGGTAGCGCTCGTTGAGTTCGGCCAGATCGTCGGCGTCAGCCATATTAAGACGTACCGCATCGAGTAAGCGCAGAAAATGGCGGCTGCGCTGCCGGAAAACGTGCCGCAGCTCAAACATATCCATTTGGAAGTGGTCGCGAAAAACGGCAGCAGAAAAAAAATAGGGACTACTGTATTGCATTCCAATCAATGCAGTTTCGGTATCGCCGGCAACAACCGGAGGCAACTGAAATAGATCGCCGAAAAAGACGACCTGAAGTCCGCCGAAAGGCTCGGGGTTATCGCGGTTGATGCGCAGGAAATAATCAATATGGTCGAGTAGGTCGGCTCGCACCATGCTGATCTCGTCAATGATCAGTACGTCTAGGTTTTTATACACTTGCCGCTGTCGCCGCTTCTTAATGTCGGAGGACTGTAACAACCGGGGCGGAAATCCGAAGAACGAGTGAATGGTCTGTCCCTTAATATTTAGAGCTGCGATACCGGTTGGCGCCAGGACCACACACTTACATCGGGTTGTACGCCGGTAGAGTTGTAGTAGGGTCGACTTGCCCGTACCGGCGCGGCCGGTTATGAAAAGGTTGCGCCGTTCTTTTTCTAGTTTGTCGAGGACGAAGTTGAAGTCGGGATGGAGTTGGAGGGGAGATTTATTCAAGTGGTCATGTGTTTGGTTCGAGTTACTGAAAAAGGTACAAAAATGAAGGGAATTGGTTATAGCTAGGGATAGGGCAAAAGAGGCGTGCTTTTGCTTGCGTTTCGGAAGCGCGCAGCGAGGGGGTACCCAAGGGCGTAGCGTTAAAGTAAAGCAGTCCTTCGCACCAGTGAGCTGACCTCGCCGGCGGTGCGCATCCCCAGAATAGAGCCAAAGAGCTATACCCAGCAGGATTACCTCTCTTACGGATTAACCTCCTTTAACAGAGCAACGTATACCGGGAAATGATCGCTGTACCCCCCCAGGTACTCGCTTCCACCGTAAGTACGCATCGGGTAACCTTTAAAACGGCCCGAGCGCTGCGTCAGATAAATAGGGTTATGGATAAAAGTAGCGTGATAGCGGTAGCCGTTTTCATCTTGCAAAAATCCACTGGTGAGTAGAATTTGATCGAAGAGGCTCCAGGCGTCTCGGTAGGCAAGGGTACCCAGTCCTTTTTTGAAATAATCGTACATGGGATTGTAGAGACCTCCGGGAGGCACTAAATCAGGCGACCGCTTGGCGTCGAGGACTTTGCGCACGCTGGGGCTCACCGGATCATCGTTGAGGTCGCCCATGATGATGACACGGGCCATGGGATCAACAGTGGTAATAGAGTCGCAAATTTTTTTACAAATGAGGGCTCCCGCATTGCGGTAATCTTGGGTGGCCTTTTGGCCACCCCGCCGACTTGGCCAGTGGTTGACCAGAACGTGCAGCGGATCGCCGTCGAAAATGCCGCTTACCAGCAGGATATCCCGGGTAGGGCGCAGCTCGCCGTCGTCATCATAAATTTTCAGGGGGATCGCCCGCTGGTGGGTGACTTCGAAGTATTTGGGATTGTAGAGTAAGGCGACGTCGATGCCGCGAAAGTCGGGCGAATTAAAGTGGACGATCTGGTAATTGCGCTCGCTGAGTTTCGGATGGGCGACAAAGTCTTCCAGGACAGAGCGATTTTCAATTTCGGCGACACCAAGAATAGCTAATCCATCAGGCGAAAGATCGGCGCCGAGTTCTTCGACTACTTTTGCTAGGTGGTCGAGTTTGTCGCGGTAGCGCTCGCCCGTCCAGAGTCGACTGCCTTGCGGGGTGAATTCCTCGTCTTCTACGTTGGGCGTGTCGAGGGTGTCGAATAAATTTTCAAAATTATAGAACCCGACCAGTCCCACGTGGTAGTTCTGCTGAGCCGTGCTGGAAGTTGAAAAAAGTGTAGAAAAAAACAGGAACGGTAAAATACGTCGGATAAAAGGTGCGTTCATGACTTGGTTTAGTTTTCAAACAAAACGAACCTTCGGCCTAAATCTGATATCTGAGGCCTATTTTTTTCCCTTCTGTCTACTTATCTCACCTTTATCATCGTTGCT
Organism: uncultured Saprospiraceae bacterium; assembly: GCA_964530825.1. GTDB lineage: Bacteria > Bacteroidota > Bacteroidia > Chitinophagales > Saprospiraceae > CAZHCA01. The sequence goes on along the minus strand of CAZHCA010000012.1, from coordinate 69,928 downwards.
ATAGCGACGAGGGCTATTTTTGTGGCGGGCTACAGCCCGTTACCGTTTATCTACCTTAAAACCATACCAACTACCATGATGCGCAAATGCATACCCATCTTTTTGATAGGATGGTCCTTGCTGGCGGCCTTACCCGCAGCTGCCCAGGAAATACAATTCCTGGGACAAGTCGTAGGAGCCGAAAGCGGGGAACCCATCACCAATGCCGAGGTGATCACTCTCAGCGAAAAAATTTTTACCGATCAATCCGGCAAGTTTGAATTCCGCCGTGAAGTCGAAGACTCTATCCTACTTCGGATCGAAGCGCCTGGCTTCGAACCCCGTAAATACGTGGTTTTTCCCGATTTCGGAGCGGTGGTCGACCTGGGGACGGTGGAACTTAAAAAGTCGATACCGGAAACACCACCTTATACTTTTGACGATCCCTTTCAGGAAGACACCCCGGAAGAGCAACAAACAGAACGCAAAAAACGCCGCACGGATATTGATGCGGAATTGGACCAGGCCATCGTGGAACTGTTTCCGGTAGAGGAGGAGCTTGACCGGGCTACTTTTGAGGATTTTGTGCCGGCGATTGCGCTGACCACTCAAGATCTGGAGATTGGTGGGGCCGATCGCGTCTCCGACCTGCTCAATGCCTCCCGGGATGCCTTTATCACGGCTGCGGCCTATACCTTTAGTAGCGCCCGTTTCCGGATGCGGGGGTACGATGGCCGCAACATTACCATGATGCTGAACGGGGCGCCCTTCAATGATCTGGGGAGCGGTTTCGTCTTTTGGAGTGCCTGGGGTGGCCTCAACGACGTCACGCGAAACCGCACTGGAACAACCGGACTCATGCTCAATGCCAACACCTTCGGAAGTGTAGGTGGGGCATCAAGTATTGATCTGCGGCCCTCGCAGCAGCGCAAGCAATTCCGGGTTTCTTACGCCAATGCCAATCGTACCTACGATCACCGGGTGATGGCGACTTATACTACTGGGGAGTTGTCCTCCGGATGGGCATTTACCCTGTCGGGGTCTCGACGCTGGGCGCAGGAAGCTTATGTGCCTGGTACTTTCTATGATGCTTATTCCTATTATCTGGGTATCGAAAAAAGTATCGGCCGGCGGCACGCCTTGAGCCTCAACGCCTTTGGAGCACCCATACAGCGCGGGCAAGGCGGTGCAGCCACGATGGAACTGTACGATTTGGCCGGTACGAATTACTACAACCCCAACTGGGGCTTCCAGGCGGGCAAGGTGCGCAATGCACGGGTGCGCACTACCCACCAGCCGGTAGTGATGTTGCGGCACGACTGGGAATTTACTCCCCGCACCCACCTGACGACCACCGTAAGCTACCAAACTGGGCGGAATGGAACCACCGCCCTGGACTGGTACGATACCCCCGACCCCAGGCCTGATTACTACCGTAAGTTGCCCAGCTTTATCGATAATCCGCAGGCGGATTTAGTTGAAGAAGCCCTGAGAGAGAATGAGGCCCTGCGCCAGCTCGACTGGGACGGTTTTTTCGATGTCAACCGTAATAGCCTGGTCACCATTGAAAACGTAGACGGTATACCAGGTAATAATGTGACGGGCCTGCGTTCGCAGTACATTGTGGAGGAACGCCGCTTTGACAACGATCGCCTCAATATAGGGTCCACCTTCGAATCTATTCTTGGGGAAAAGGTTCGCCTAACGGTTGGCCTGACTTATCAGCAGCAAACCGATCACAACTACAAGCTGGTCGACGACCTGTTGGGCGGAGAATTTTACCTGGATATCGACAAGTTTGCCGAATTCGATTCCACCAGCAACAATGATTTCATCCAAAACGACTTGGACAACCCGAACCGCCTGGCCCGGGAGGGCGACCGTTTCGGGTACGACTACCGGATGCACGCTCAGCGCGGAGGCGCCTGGGTGCAGTTCGATTTTTCCCTCGATAAAGCTGAGTTTTTTATTGCCGGATCGGCCGACTACAACCGCTTCTGGCGGGAAGGTCTGGTTCGCAATGGTAAATTTCCGGAGAACTCCATCGGAGAATCAGATAAACAAGATTTCTTGGGTTATGGCGTGAAGCTTGGTACGACCTTTAAAATCGACGGCCGCAATTACTTACTGCTGAATGGAGGGCACATTTCCCGGGCGCCCTTTTTCCGGGATTCTTACGTTTCGCCCCGTACGCGCGATCAGGCGATTCCCAACCTGTCGAACGAAGACATTTATGCAATCGAAGGCGGCTACCTGATGCGTGGCCCCTACATGAAGATCCGTGCCATCGGCTTTTGGTCCCGTTTCGAAAACCAGATTTCCAACCGTTCTTTCTATCTCGATAATGCCATTCAGACCGAAGACGGTACCCGTGGTGGATTTGTCAACTACATCATGACCGGCATCAATACCCAACACTTTGGCGTGGAGCTAGGGGCCGAGGTACAACTCGGTGCTGGATTTCGGGCTATCGGTGCGGCAGCTATCGGCCAGTACACCTACACGAGCCGGCCCACTGTCAGTGTTATCCTTGATAACCAAGCCGAAGTGCTGCGCCAGGACCGTGTATATATACGTAACTTTTATGTGCCGAACGTGCCGCAGCAGGCCTATACCGTAGGCCTTGGGTATAATTCTTCCAAATACTGGTTTGCCAATGTGAACTTCAATTATTACGATGAAATTTGGCTAGATTTCAATCCGGACCGGCGTACTGTCGATGCGGTAGCCTTCGGCAACGATCCAACTTTTTCGCAGGATTTTGTGGAGCCGGGTTCCGAACTTTGGGAGGATATCCTATACCAGGAAAAAGCGCCTGCCGCTTACACAATGGATTTCTTTGGCGGAAAGTCCTTCAAATTCAACGAGACGTTTTTGTACCTCACCGTAGGCGTGAATAACATACTCGACAACCAGGATTTTATTACCGGCGGTTATGAGCAGTACCGCTTTGATTATGACGATAAAGACACCAGTATATTTCCGAACCGCTATTTCTATAGTTTCGGCCGCACCTATTTCGTGAACGTAGCCTTTCGCATATAAATCCCTTTTACCTTACAAAAAGAAAAAGCACCCAATCATGATAAAGCTTTCTCACCTCCAACCTGCAATCCTTTTTTTACTGAGCATCCTGGTACTGTCCGGATGTGTAGATCAGGACTTTGACGAGCCGCCCATTCCGGACGTACCTACCCTGGAATCGAACACCACCATCGCCGAATTGAAAGCCCTGCATACGCTAGGGGACCCTGATCAAGAAATTTCGGAAGACATCATCATCGAAGGTGTAGTCGTAGCCGATGATGAATCTGGAAATTTCTTCAAAAACATCGTCATCCAGGATCCCACGGGTGGTATAACGGTACGGATGAATACCAACGGATTGTTCAACAATTTTCCGATTGGACGCCAGGTATTTGTGCGTTGCCAGGGCCTGTACCTGGGCGATTTTAATGGCATCATCCAGCTCAACGGTTCACCCGGCGAGGCTATCGAAGAACTGTTGATCGGCGACCACGTGATCGGTGGACTGCGCGACCAGCAGGTGACGCCCAAAGCGGTAACTATCGATGACCTGGGGCCCGCTGATATCAACACCCTGGTAACGATTACCGATGTTCAATTTATTAGTGCCGACACCGGTCAGACCTACGCCAACGCAGTCGATCGGCAATCGATTAACCGGACGCTGGAGGATTGTAATGAACGGCAGATCATTCTGCGCAGCAGTGGGTTTGCCGACTTTGCCAGCCAGCGCACCCCGGCCGGCCGGGGCTCCATCACGGCAGTCTACAGTGTTTTCGGTGATACGGATCAACTATTCATCCGCGACCTGGAAGATATTGCTTTTGATCAGGTGCGTTGCGATGGCACTCCCCCGCCCCCCGATACCACCGACAATGCTCAGGCGGAGCCCATCAGTGTACAGGAGGTTCGCGACCTGTTTAACCAAGGTACCACCACAATTCCGGCTAACCGTAAAATTTCAGCCGTGGTGATTTCTGATGCTGCCAATGAGAATACTGACTTTCGCAATATTGTGGTACAAGAGGGCGAGGCTGGTATTGTAGTACGTTTCGAAGATGGGCATAACTTCGCCTTAGGTGATGAGGTGGAGGTGCTGGTCGGCGGCCGGGAACTATCGGAGTTCCGTGGCCTGCTACAAATTGCTGACGTGCCCAACAGCGCAGCGACCCGTCTGGGCGAGGGCGCCCTGCCCACCCCGCGGGCGACCAGTATCAGTGAATTGCTGGCTAACGCCGAAGCCTGGGAATCTACTCTGGTATCGATGAAAACGGTAACGATAAAAGGTGGAACGACCTTCGGCGGAGACCGCACTGCTACCGACTCTACAGGAGAAATGTCGATGTTTACCCGCTCGCAAGCTACTTTTGCCAATTTCCCCATCCCGTCTGACCCGCTGGACGTGGTGGCTATCGTGTCGCAGTTTAACGATCCGCAGTTGGTATTGCGCAACCTGGATGACCTTTCGGGGGGCGAAGGTGGAGGCGACCCCGGTAGCGGTGGCGGCGGAGGTTCCGATACCAACAGCGTGACCGAAGATTTTGAAACACAGATCAACAATGTATCCATCACCCTCGACGGTTGGCTGAACGTGGCCCTAAAAGGCGACCGCAATTGGCTAGCCAAGAGTTTTGGCGATAACTTCTATGCGCAAGCTACCGCTTTTCAGGATAGCAACCCCGAGATGGAAGCGTGGTTGATTACCCCCCCGCTGGATCTGAGTGCCGGTCTGGTCCTGCGATTTGAAAGTGCTCAGGCATTCTACGTGCATGATGGCCTCAGCGTGTGGATCTCTACCGATTTCGACGGTGATGACGTGGCCGCTGCCACCTGGCAGCCCCTCGCCGCCACCTTGGCGGGGGCCAACAGCAATAGTAACGAATGGATACCCTCCGGTGATATCGACCTTGCCGGTTTTTCCGGTACCGGATACATCGGGTTCAAATACGAAGGTAATCCCAACGACGGCACCACCTCGTACCGGTTGGATAATATCCAGATCGAAGCGGACTGACCGCTTAAGGAGAAAGCCTGGAGGTGGAGCGATTAAGCGCGGGTTGCTTTTTGCTTCACCCTCAGCTTTGCCTCAACCATAATATCTCTTACCTGTTAAGACGGATATATAATTCAGCGAAGATGAAAGCCAGTAAAGAAATTGAACCCTTTGCGTTCAAGCAATTTACCATTGAGCAGGACCGCTGCCCAATGAAAGTAGGAACCGACGGCGTTTTACTAGGGGCCTGGGCCGACGTGACCGGTGTAAAGCATGTGCTGGACGTAGGCACTGGTACCGGCGTGATTGCCATCATGCTTGGGCAGCGGACCGAAAGCGCTATGATAACGGGTATCGATATCGACGAGCAGGCCTGCGAACAAGCCGAAAATAACGCGCAGCGAGCGCCCTGGGCCAAACGACTGCGAATCATATGCCAGCCGGTTCAGGACTTTGCCCGTACCCACCAGGGGGAATTCGATCTGATCCTTAGCAATCCGCCTTTCTTTACCGGCGGTACTTTTTCAGACCGGGCCGATCGCAATCAGGTGCGCCACACGATTAAACTGCCACATGGAGATCTCTTGAGTGCCGTACGGACCATGCTCGACAAGTCGGGAAGATTCGGCATAATTCTGCCCTTAATTGAAGGGCTCCGGTTTCAGGAGCTGGCCAATACTTACAGCCTTTATTGCACTCGAATGACCGAGGTGCGCCCTAAAGCGGACAAGCCGGTAGCCCGTCTATTGATGGAATTTGAGCGCCAAGAAAAAGAAGTAATGCGGGATACGCTGGTGATTCAACAGCAGGAAAGGAATAACTGGACGGAAGCTTATAAGGCGTTGACGAGAGATTTTTATCTGAACATGTAAAAAAATTATCCCGTTAAAACGCTCTCTGTAAGCGTCTTAACGGGATGGGTTTTACGATAACAGCTGTTGCGGTTGGCTTGCTTCTTCTTCAGCCAGAATACTTTTGGCTAAATCCAGGATTGCAGTGTCTTCTAAGCTGACAATACCACCGCCAGGACCGGGTTCGTAGGCGTACCCAGGGATGTCGCCTTCGGTGTACTTGGCGGCCCCGAAGTAATTTCTTACCGTTTGCTCACTGATTTTCAGGGTCTTGGCAATTCGACTTACGCTACCAGTAGGTAGGCGATGCTTGATGGAGCGCAACTCATCAAATGTAATGGTCATAAGCAATGTTTTGGTGAAAAAATGTGTTGGCGAATCTTGGATAATTAATTTACCAAAAACCCAAATAACTTGGTAGTAATATACCGCATTAACGTTTGTTAATTTGGTCCAAAAACCAGTTCTATTGCTTTTTTACCACCTAAAATTTCGCAGATAACCCCACCAGACCATTGATTCCAAAAATTGGGTGGCGCTGCCAGCGCTCCCGTTGGTTGTTCAATACGTTGTTGACCTGCAGAAAAGCCCCGATATTTCTGGTGAAGATATACTCTGCTCCGAAGCTCAGGTCATATAGGGGCTGCAGATTTTCGGCATCGCCGTCATCGGCCAGATAAGGGATACCGTTCTCGGCAAAGAAATTACCCCGGATAACGAGCTTCTCATCGTAGGCATACTGTGCGCCAACCGTGAGGCGCGAACTGGGCAAGCCCCATGGATCCTCGGCATTTTCCAGAGAAAAGATACTCTGGCTAATCGTACCCAACAGGTCAAAGCCTTCGAATATGGGGACTTCCACCGAGGCTTTGAAAGTAAATACGGTAGCCGTGTCGTATAATACATCGAAGCGGGGGATGGAGTCGGTATTCACCAGAAATAGGGCCAGGTTATCGACGTCTTTGTAATTGATCTGTGCATCGTATTCGATATTAAACAGATTACCTTTGGCGCCCCCGTAAAAATTGAGATAATTGGTGTTCTCGATTTGGATTCGGGAACTCAGGAAAGGATTGTAATCGGTCAGTGTATGAAATGTGTTCTTACGCAGATCCCCTTCCGCTCCGGCATATACCGTAAGTACGGTGGGGATGATCCGGACCGACACCTCCGCATCGGGGAAAAAGAAGAATTCATCGTCGTGTGAAGCTAGGTTTAGCCCTACGCGCGCCCGGAAGACGTCATTGTAGTAGGTAAAGCTGGGCTGCAGAAAGAAGTTGTTCAGGTTTTGTTCGGCCGTATCGCGGTAGCTGGTGAAATCGGTCTCTAGTCCAACCCGCAGAGCATATTGTTCTTCAAACCACTTGGTACCTGCGAGTTTAACGAGGTACCCGTTTTCCCGAACGGCGTAGTTATCGGTCAGGAAATACATATCCAGTTCGGCGGAATAGTCAAAATCGGCAGCCGTCGGTTCGTAGTTTTTAATTCCCAAGCGAATATCCAAGTCGTTGAACTGCTGGCGCACCTCCTCGTCGGTGAACTGAAAAGTCGTCCCGAAATCGCTGTTCAGATCGTGGTAGCCGTAGAAATGGTAGCGGTCGTGCGAGAATCCTATGTTGCCGTCGATCAGGTAACCTCCGTCGCCGTAATAATCGCCGTAGAGCCCGACATGGGTGTTGGACATTTTTTGGTTTTCCAGGTCATTGGAGTTATTGGCCGAGTAGTGAAAGGCATCGATACCTACGTCCAGCAGCTCACCGTCTACCAAGTCGTAGCCAGCATCGGCGAACAGGCTGCTGGGAAAGCCGCCGCCCAGTCGGGCATAGCCGTGGGATACTTCGGCCAAGGGTGGGGTGCGGTAGGCCAGCGGACGGATGCGAGGTGCCAGGTAGGGTACGTCAATAGGGTTGGTCAGAAGGTTGTACCGCTGTCGGCGCACGCTGGTATCCAGGGGTGGCAACTCCGGTTGCAACTGGAATCGTTCTGCATCGCCCAGGCGTGCTTCGAATTCTTTTACGATATCCACTTCGCCTCCCGGTAAATTGGGATCCTGGGCCTGGGAGATCGAAAAAGAAACTAGTGCAATCAGCAGGATAAAGAGTAGTCGACGCATTGGGTGTTTTTTATCCTTTTAATGGAATGGATCGGTTAATTGCCTTCGTTGAGATCGAGCATGCCGTTGTCGGAGTTATCGATAATGCTCTGAGATTCGATCTGCTGGTTGATTTGTCGCAGGCGTGCCTGGGCGCTCTGAACGATCTCGCGATCGTCGTCGTAATTTTCCAGCAGTGCCTCGAGGGCAGCGCGGGCGTTGTAGAGGTCGCCTTTTTCAGCAAAAATATCGGCCAGCAGCAATACGCTTTTGGCTACCCAGTAGGGATAGGCCGAGCTTTTCCGGTTGGCGTTGATGCAGATCTCCTGCGCTTTATTGAGTTCGCGTTGTTGGTAATAGATATCGGCCATCAGGTAGCGGGCCTCGGCGGCCTGCTCGTCGTCGCTTAGGCGATCTACTTTTTGGAAAGCACGCAGGGCCGTTTCGAAGTTGCGTTGGTCATAAGCCAGTTTTCCCAAGTAAAACTCGGCGGTAGCGATATCGGTATTGGTCGCATTCGGATTCTGTTCTACGCGGTTGGCGAGTTGGTAAACCGCCTGCTGATCGTCTATGCGGTAGGCTGAGCGTAAGGCGCCCAATTGGGCTTCGAAGCGCTGTGATTCGGTCGCGGCTACCTCTTCAAGTTCGTCGTACAGCCGGTAAGCCTTATCGAAATCCAGTTCGTGGTTATAGGCTATGATGGCGGCTTTTTCCAGTGCTTTCACGTAATACTGGCTGGGGCCCTGCTGGGCTACGTATTGGTAATCTTCGAGGGCCTGGCTATACTGGCGTAATACGCTGTTAGACTCCGCGCGGTGGTAGTAGGCCGTGAGGGCGTATACGCCGTTCGGAAAGCTGCGCAGATAATTGGTGTAGCCTTGGATAGCTCGCTGATAGTCGCCGCTTTCGAACTGACTTTCCGCTGCCTGGAAGTTGATAGAGTCGCGCACGGCGTTGTCGACTTTATAGCCCGGCACGGTTTCTAGGAACGCGAAATACTGGGCAGGCTGCCCCAGGTCGCGAACGTAAATTTCTTCCAGCGCCTTTAGGGCGACGGTCGCTTCTTCCTTGGTTGGATTGTTTTGGAAAACCTGCTTGTAGTAGTTGATGGCGCTCTGAATGTTGTTCTGGTTATAGGTGATCAGGCCCAGCCGCAGCAAACCCTGGTTGACCATGGGTGACCGCCCACGGTATTGGTTGACCAACTGCTGTAAAGGCTCGGCTGCCTGATTGAACTTGCCCACCTCCTGGTAAGCGGTACCCAGGCGAAGGAGGGCATCGTCGGCATACTCCGACTGCGGGTCGGACCGGATCAAATCTTGAAGGGCCAGGATTTCGTTCGACTTATTACCTTGTAAGCCCTCAATGATGGCCTTTTGGAAGGAAGCGTAATCCCGGCCCGGAAAGTTACCCGCCACGGCTTGGTTGTAATAGTTTAGGGCGGCATCGTATTTATTAAACTTAAAGTGTGCATCGCCGGCTCGCAGGATAGCATCGCCCAGCATTTGCTTGGTGATGCCTTCATTATCGATGAAGCGGCGGTTGTCCTGTATCCCGCGGATGGCCGAGTCGAAGTATTTCAGGGCGTTGGTGTAATCCTCTTTTTCGAGATAGCTGTAGCCCAAAGTATAGTTAGCCGTGTAGACCGAAGCTTCAGGTGGAAGGGCCTCGGCCTGGGGGGCAACGCGTAAAAATTGCTGAAGGTAGTTGATGCTCTCATCGGTGCGTCCTTCGCGGTAGGCAAGGTCGCCCAGCCAATAAAGCGCCTGGGCGCGGGCCGAAGCATTGGCTGGATAGCGCAATGACTGTTGCAGGTATTCGTTAGCGGCCGCCGGCTGATCCTCCTGCAGGAGTTGCAGGCCGCGGTACAGGTTAACTTTTTGCCGGGTCTCGACCAGCTTAGGATCGGTCGATGACATCTTGCCTAAAATATCTAACGCTTGCTGGTAATCGCGATAGTTCAGGAAAATATCACTCATCAGGTCTTGCGCTTCCTGGTAATATTGTGATGCTGGACCAATACTTTGTAGCTCGGCAACAGCCACCCGGGGCTGATTGAGTTCGTAAGCCAGCTTGCCGTAATTAAAGGTAGCGTCCTCTTTGATCTGCTGATCGTAGTCGAGGCGTTTGGCTGTTCCAAGAGCGGCCAGTGCATTTTTCTTCTGATTGGTTTTCAGGTAGCTAACGGCCAGATAATAGGCGGCATTTTGGCCAATCTGGCTATTTTGGCTGGTCAGTGGCTGTAGGTTATCGATGGCCTTTGGGTAGTTGCCCGTCTGGTATTGGGAAAAACCCAACTGGTACAGCTCTTCGGGACGCATCTTGGAGGTCTCCGCGGCATAGTTTTCCAGGTACGGCAGCGCTTTATGGTACTCCCCAAGCTCAAAATAAGCCTGACCCACCAGAAGGTTGATTTGCTTGCGGTCCCGCGTGCGGGCGTCCCGCAATTTGGGTTCGGCATAGCTTAGTAATTCCTGGTAGCGCCCTTCGGCAAAATAGATTTGGGCCAGGTAGTAAGGAATTTGTGATTTGTAGGTCGGATCTGCTTCAGCGATACGCAAGTGGTCGATGGCTTTGTCGTACTCCCCTTCGTAGAAATAGCAAATGCCCAGGTAATAGTTGGCCGGGTAGTAATAGTCATTTTGTACGTCGTCAATCTCTTCGAACAACGACCGGGCCGTAATAAACTGTTTTTGTACAAAGTAGCTGTACCCTTCACGGAATCGCACTTCAGCACGCTGGTTTTTGGTCATGCTCGTACTCGGCAGGCGTTGGTAATATTCGGTAGCTTTTTCGTATTCGCGTTGGTTGAAATAGTAGTTGGCTAGGTCAATGAGGGCCAGATCGGCTACGGGCTCGGGTTGGTAATTGTTGATAAAATCCAGGACCAGTTGCTCCCCCTCAGGCAACTCCTGCATGATGGCGCATTGGGCGCGCTTGAGTTCGGCCCGGGTCTGCAGCAACTCGGCCTCGGGTTCATTAATGGGCTGCATCAGTTGGAGGGATTTGGTGTACTCGCGGCTGGCTCGGGCAAAGAGGCCCTGATCGAAAAAGACGTTGCCGCGTCGGAAATGGCGATTGGCTTCAGTAAATATGGTGGTTTCCTGGGCCAACAAGTTGGGGCCTCCCGTCAAAAGTAGAAGGACCCAAAGGGTATGCCATGCTTTCATAGTTGCTATGGGTTGGTTTGGCAACAAAACATGCCCCAATAACTGATCGGAGCAGGGCGATCATTGTGTCGCTAAGGCGAATTTATGAAAAATTAACACATGTAAGCGGGACAAGAAAAGAGTATCCTCCTGTTGGCAGGCCTGCCAACAGGAGAAGTGAAAACGTAGGCGATCAGCTCGGCTGGTGGTTGAGGATGGTGCGTTCAATGATATCGCAGCAATCGTCCAGTTGATTTTCATTCATGATCAATGGCGGTGCAAAGCGAATGATGTGGCCGTGGGTAGGCTTTGCGAGCAGGCCGTTTTCGGCCAATTCCAAGCAAATATTCCAGGCGGTATCGCTTTCCGCTTCTTCGTCGACCACGATTGCGTTGAGCAACCCTTTGCCACGCACCAGGGTGACTATACTGGTTTGCTCAACCAGGTTTTCCTGCATGCGCCTGCGAAAGATCTTCCCCAGGAAAGCGGCATTTTCGGCCAGCTTTTCGTCTTGGACAATCTGTAGAGCTTCCATAGCTACGGCACAACCCAGCGGGTTGCCGCCAAAGGTGGAACCATGCTCGCCGGGTCGAATATTCATCATGATCTCATCGTTAGCTAAAACGGCCGATACGGGCATCATGCCGCCCGACAGGGCTTTTCCCAGTACCAATATATCGGGTAAGAAACCGTGGTAATCGCAAGCGATCCGTTTGCCGGTGCGTGCGATACCGGTCTGGACCTCATCGGCAATAAAGAGTACGTTCTTTTCCCGGCACAACTGGTAGGCCTTCGGCAGGTAATCCTCGTCGGGGACTACCACACCGGCCTCGCCCTGGATAGGTTCGACCATAAAGCCGGCGACGGTCGGGTCCTCCAGGGCCTGCTCCAGTGCCTCTAGGTTATTGTACGGGATGATTACATATCCCGGCATATAGGGACCAAAGCCCCGTGTGCTCTTGGGGTCTACCGAACTGGAGATGGCCGCAAGAGTACGCCCCCAGAAATTACCGGTTACGAAGATGATTTTAGCCTCGTTCGTTGGTACCCCCTTGACCTCGTAAGCCCATTTACGGCACAGTTTGACGGCCGTTTCGCCGGCCTCCACACCCGTATTCATGGGCAGTACCTTATCGTAACCGAAGTATTCTGTAATGTATTTTTCGTAGGGGCCCAGCACATCGTTGTAAAAAGCCCGGGAAGTAAGCGTTAGCTTGCCAGCCTGCTCCTGCATTACTTTCACCAGGCGTGGATGGCAGTGGCCTTGATTCAGAGCGGAATAGGCCGAAAGGAAGTCGAAGTATTTTTTTCCTTCGGCATCCCATACGTATACACCCTCTCCACGAGAGATAACGATGGGCACGGGATGATAATTATGAGCGCCATAACGGCTTTCCAGCTCCATGAGCTCCTGTGAGCTCAATGTGGTTTCCTGCAACATAAAAAATGCTTTTTGAGCAATATAAAATCTATTTGGTAGCGACGGGAACTTCCGTCGATTGGATAATGTGCGCGCCTCGCTCCTGCATTTCGGCCAGGGCTTTTTCCGTGTCCTGTAGATTCAGATTGACACCGCGCGTTCCGTCTGCTACTAGGTACGTATTAAAGCCGAGTTTTAGGGCATCCAGCACGGTAAATTTTACGCACACGTCAGCTGCCAAACCAACAACGTAAACAGTGTCGACGCCTTGTTCCTTAAGGTAGTCGCCCAGGCCGGTGGCTTTCCGGTGACCGTTATCATAAAATCCGCTGTAGGAGTCGATTTTTTTATCGGTACCCTTGCGGAAGATGCGGGTGAAGCGGTCGGTATACAGGCCCGGGGCAAACTCGGCTCCGAAGCTTTCTTGTACACAGTGGATGGGCCAGAGGATTTGTTCGAGTCCGTCCAGGTCGATCACCTGGCCGGGCTGTCGCCAGGGGTGATTGGCAGCAAAAGAGCCGTGATCGGCTGGGTGCCAATCCTGGGTAGCTACCACCAGATCAAACTGTTCCATCAGGCGGTTGGCGACGGGTACGACCTGGTCGCCGTCCTGCACTTCCAAAGCTCCCCCAGGGAGAAAATCGTTTTGTATATCAACGACAAGCAATGCTGGTTTCATAATCGTCTACGGGTTGTATCTCAATATTACCAAGGTGTCGAGTTCGGTACTTGTTTTGACAAACTTGTAAAGTTTGACCTCCTCGCGACGCATGGCTTGCGGCCCCAGCCGGCGGCTCCACTTCACCAATAGATAAGGCATTTCCTGTCCCGAGGATTTGAGGTCGGTTTCCATCACCCGGGCAAAACCTAGGCGCTCCAAATCAGGAAAGGCAGCTGCGATGAGCGGACTCATTCGATCGGTAGAGGGAAGAAAAAAGCGCAGCGAGTCGGAGGCGATCAACTCATCGTAGGTTTTGAGCCGTTCGCGATTGATCCGGCTGGCTTCTTCCATATTATTCAGCAGGTTATCCATATTGCGGATAGAGGATTCTACCTCCCGTAAATCCACCAGGCTAACCTCGGCGCCCTGCTGTAGGCTCAGTTCCAGGTCGGGAAACCCGATGCTGTCGAGGTGTTGGCGATACACCTGGATAGAATCCTCGTCAATGTTCTTACCTACCAACTGCAGGACTAGTTCGCGCGCCGTGTCGCCCATAATCCTGTATTCGATGCAGGTAGGGTCTTTATCTGGGCCCTGGAAGTAGTAGGCAACGAAGTCAGCGATCTTTTGTTCTTCGGCTTTTTTCTGGATGGTATTAAAAAGAATGATTACGCTCGGTATAGTGATCAGAATGCTGAAAAACGTAAGTCCGGCCCGAACCCGTCGCGCCTCAAATTCATCCATGTAGGAGCGCATGGGAAAGCGCAGAAAACGGATAACCAGGTAAGCTGTGACCGCGATAAAAAAGGAGTTGAGGAAGAACAGGTAGAATGCATTTAGGGCGATACTCCAGTCGCGGGTTGCCAGCCCGAACCCCGACACGCAGAGGGGCGGCATTAAGGCGGTGGCGATAGCCACACCCGGCAAGGCGCTGCCTTTCTCCTTGCGCGTGATGGAGATGATCCCCGCCAAGCCTCCGAAAATGGCCACCAGACCATCGAGTAGTGTTGGTTGGGTTCGCGATTCAATTTCGTTGGTCACCCCATTCACTACCGGGATAGAGAAAAAGAGAAAGCTGACGACCAAGGCGATGGCGATGGCTACTACAAAATGTTGCATGGAAATTGTCAGCATCTCCCGGTCGTTGATGGCGATACCCAGGCCGACGCCCAGGATTGGGGACATTAGGGGCGAGATCAGCATGGCCCCGATGATGACGGCCGGCGAGTTGAGCGATAAGCCCAGAGAGGCAATCATGATGGAGCAAATGAGCAGCCAGGCATTAGCACCCCGAATGCGGCGGTTTTTGCGGATAGCGATGATGGTACCCTCCCGGTCTACTCCTTCGTCCAGATTGGTAAGCTCCCTGAACCAGTTGCGCACGGCGACGCCAAACTCATCGAAAAGTTCGGAGATCTTGCGCGGCTCCTGAAAATCCGGCTGCGGCTTATGCGGATTGTTGGTTTCGGGCATAATGCTTCAGCAATAATGAAGTTGGGACAAAATAAGAAAAAAGGCAGGATCCGGGAGTAGCGATCTGTTAATTGATAGTGATGGGGGCTTAATCAAAATGCCGAATTGTCACAGTACCTCCTCCTAAATGTAATCGCGATCACCGAAGTAAAAGAGTCGAGCCCCTAAATTTCAGGCAAAAAGCCAAATCAATATGAAACGCGTATTACATTTGGGTGTTCCGCTCTATATCCTCCTTTTGATGTACACTCCGGCCAGTGCCCAGCATCACGATACCGGCCAAATCCCCGACCACCGGCCGTTTCGAGTGGCCGTCTTGATCGGTCATACATTAGTTCCGGCAACAGGCGGTGCCGAACGGGCTTTCATCCCTTCCTGGGGACTAGACTTGGAGTACTGGCCCGTCCGCAACTGGGGCATCGGCCTGCACAACGACCTGGAAATCGAAACCTTCCTGGTCGAGGGCCCTGGCGACGAACTGGTAGACCGGCGCTATCCGGTAGTACTCACCCTCGATGTGCTGTACCGGCCCTGGAAAGGACTGGTCCTGCAAGCAGGACCGGGCCTCGAATTGGAGCAACGCGAAGACTTCTTCCTCTTTCGTTTCGGACTTGAATACGAATTCGAACTTGGCCATTACTGGGATATCGCACCCTCTGTCTACTACGATACTCGCCGCGATGCTTTCGATACCTACTCGGTAGCCCTAGGTGTTGGGAAGCGGTTTTGAGGAGTAGTGAGGGATTGGGATTACCTTTCCCACATCCCGTTAGATATGCCCAGTCTGGAGCAGGGTACTGACTTTGAGTAAAGCCGCCATCGAAAGGCCGTCGGTGATTTGGTTATCCATCACCAGGCGGATGGCTTCAGTCAGGGGTAGGCGCCGCACCTGCAGATCTTCGGTCTCTTCAGGCTCTGGCTCGCCAAGGGTGAGCTCCTGGGCAATGTAGGCCATGCCAGCCTCGTCGGTGACTGAGTTGGAGGGATGCAGATCGAGCAAGTGGGTCCAATGTGCCGCCTCGATGCCAGTTTCTTCCTTAAGTTCGCGCCGGGCGCTGGCAAGTGGATCGGTACCGAGCGGACAGCCGCCTTCGGGAATCTCCCAGGTATACCGGTCGAGGGTGTAGCGGTACTGGCCCACCAGCCAGGTGTGCTGGTCGTGGTCGATGGGTACGATGCCAATGGCCAGGTTCTTGAAGTGGACCAACCCATAAATACCGGGTTTGCCCGCCGGGTTGATGACGTCGCGGTGTGTCACTTTTATCCAAGGGTTGTCATATACCTCTTCAATGTGCAAGGTCTGCCAGGGATTTTTCATCATCGGTTTTGGTATTTTCAAGCCCAGCCACGCATCTTGTACACAACCCAGCCCACCCATTCCTTGATCAACAGCTCCCAATAGCCGAGGCGCGAGGCCCGAGGGAGTAGCCAGTAATCAGGCGTCCAAACAGGGGTTTCCTGTAGATAGTCGACCGGAAAGGTATCACAGGTCACACCCGCCTTTTTGAAGCAGGCATGAGCCCGGGGCATATGAAAGGCCGAAGTGATAAGCAAACAGCGTGCACCGGGGTAACGATCCTCGAGCAGCTGAGCGGTATAGCGGGCATTTTCGCGGGTATTGCGCGAGCGCGCCTCTACGATGATCGCTGAATCGGGCAAGCCGATGGTGCGCAAAAAGGCCGCACTCACCTCGGCTTCCGGGGGCGACCGGCGCACCAAAGCACCCGACCCGCCACTGAGCAGAATGCGCTGCACTTTTCCCCGACCGTACAGTTCCAGGGTATTGTTAAAACGATTAGCGCGATCGTTAAAATGCTGCAGGTCACGAGGCGCTTGGACCAAAAAATTCGAATAGCCCCCTAATACAATGGCCAAATCGTAACTGTCTTCCATTTCTGCTGCCGACCGGGGCGCAGGCTCCCACCAGTAAAGAAAGCCATCGGAAATCAACGCATTGCCGAACACCCAAAACATAACCAAACTCCACCACAATAGCCGGTATCGCCAGCGCGGCCGCCAAAGGGCAGCCATTAGCAAGGCAAAAATCCACACAACGGGCTTCAACAAAAAAACCAACACCTTGGAGAGAACAAAAAGCATACGACTAGAAATTGGGCATGGTGGGACCGGCGAGCAGGTTTTGCCAGATCACCGGTAGCAATTCAGGTTTCAAAGCCATAATGGAAATCAGGAAAAAAATAACGCCGTAAACTGCGCCCCAAAAGTGGGCGTCGTGGGCTATATTGTCCCCGCCTCTTTTTCCCATGTAAGAAGAATACCACAAATACCCGATTCCAAAGACAATCGCGGGAACGGGCGGAAAGATAAACCACGACCAGGGGTTGACCAGTACGTACGCCATGACCATAGCAGAAGTGGCGCCCGAGGCACCCAGTGAGGCGTAGCCAGGATTGTTCTGATGCCTGAAGTAGGCAGGCAAAGCTGCAATGGCAATTGCGGAGAGGTACATGAGTACGTAGGCAATCCGTCCCATGGCGGGACCAAAAATGAGATCGGTAAAAATGTACTCCACGTATTCCCCAAATTGGTACAAAACGAACATATTGATCAGCAAATGCGACCAATCGGCATGGATGAATCCATGAGTGAGCAACCGGAACCATTGGCCGTCGTGGGCGACGGTATAGGGATGAAAGACGAGTTGCTGTCGCATGCTGATATTTGAAAAGGCCTGATAGGAGATCAAGGCCGTTACAATGACAAGTATAATAGTAAGGTTGATCATTACGGGTAAATTGATAGGAGTGTAAAGGTAGTTATTTTAAGGGAAGTGCTGCGCGTTTTGGCTCGCTCTGTGGGCTCTTCAAGGCGTGACGGGTAGTGCTCGGAAGCAGTGGGTGAGCCCCTACATCGCGGATAGCTGGAGGTATCCGCCATCGCAGAGGAGGCCAGCTTACTTGTGCAAAGGACCATTCCACTATACCTCGACGCCCTTGGGCGCCATCCCCCGCTCCGCGTTTCCGTAAAGCGAGCGTAAGAAAGCCCGCGCAGCACGGCCCTTTCACCCCATCAAAAATGGTGGTACCCCTCATTCCGAACAATTGTCATCGCCCGGTACAACTGTTCCAATAGAAAAAGCCGTACCATCTGATGTGAAAATGTCATTTTTGACAAGGCTAACTGCGCATTCCCCCGGTGGTAGACTGCTTGGGAGAACCCGAAAGATCCGCCGATCAAGAAAATGATCTGTCGGTAAGGGAGCTGCAGGTAATGCTCCATTAAACCAGTAAATTCAACCGAAGTATACTGGCGCCCGCGCTCTTCGAGCAGAACGAGGTAATCCTGGTTGGTTATCTTGCGAAGTACGGCTTCACCCTCCTTTACTTTGAGCTGATCGGGCGTATGTTTGCCGGCGTTTTTGACGTCGGGCAGAATATGCCATTCGAAAGGTAGGTAGTGGGGTAGGCGTTGGCGGTAGATCTCCAGTCCTGCCTCCAGGTAGGTGTCTTTTGTTTTTCCAATCGCCCATACACTGACCTTCATAATTTACTCGACTATAGGTTCGCCGATGTATACTTTGATCTCAGGTGGTATCTGGATGCGTACTTTAACCAGCAGGGGGTTGTGGAGGTTGGCATAGATGCGGCGGTGCAGTTTGTAGGTGGTTTTTACGGTAGAAAAGATGGAGCTCAGTGCCGTATTGGACCGGCACTCTTCCAGGATCTGATCTAAGCGCTCGGGCGGAAAATCTTGGTGGGCGCCTCTGAGTTCTACATTAAGTGCCGGGCTGATGCCCATGCTGAGAGCGAAGCTGGTAATTTCAAGGCCATAGATCTCCAACTGGGGAAAAATCTCCAGCCAGTCTTCCATGAGTTGATAGGTTCTTTCCCTGGCGTTTTCCCCCAGGCTGCCCGCCTGTTCTTTGATGAGGTCGGAAGCCTCTTGTAGTGTCTTGCGCAGGCGCTCGATCATCGGCTAGCGCTTTTTGAATTTGATATCGCCGCTCAGGTTGGCGCGCCCACTGAGGATGTCCATTACAGGCACGGAAACGATCACAGTTTTGCCATCGATCACGGCGTTGGGCATGTTGGTTTTTTTAACGCGGCCCGGAAAATGAAATTCGGCCGTATAGGTAGCTGCTGCAAGAAATAGCTCAGCCATGGCCTGGTCCTCTCCATTCAGACCGGGCTCTTCGCTTTTGGGGGCAATAGCGCGCGACAGGGTTCTGCCGCTCAGGCTGAAGGCACTCCCGGCCGGAATAAAATTGCTGGTCGGGCTAAGTATGTCGGCTTGATCTTCTTCGTCGGACATTTCCATCAGCCCCTGGAAAAATTTTTCGATCTCGGAGACGTCTTTAAAATCAAGCTCCATGGAGAAAGCTAGCGTGTCCTGGTCCTGATCCATGATCATGCGCATGCGGCTGCGCTCCATCACCTCGGGATGGCTAAACCGCACGTTTTTACCCTCCAGCAAGTCGGTGATTTGCAAGATCGTATCGATGGGGCCTTCGCCGGCTTCGCCGAAAAATTTAAAATCGGTCTCGCCGCCTTCCTCCATAGCCTGATTGAAAAACTGGCTCAGGCTAGGATCAGAAAATAGCTTGCTCATATCGAACGTCATGGTGTAGGTGCCGCTGCCATCACGCTCAAGTGTCATTTTTTCAAATATTTCCAGGCAGCCGGAGCTGGTGAACAAAAGCAAACAAACGGCTAGCAGGGAAGTCCATCTCATGGTTGTCGGATTAAGCGGATCGGTTCGTTTTAATGCAGGGAAAAAGCAGAACCGGGGCAAATATTCAAGTTCAGGACCTTTATTTAGGCGGTTAAAATGCGAAAAACTTACCGCTTGGCTTAGCAATTGGGCTAATATTTTTTACAATTCCGGGCGGTGAACAAACCATTGGCAAAAGCGAATGTTTGATCAATTTACGAAGTTCCATTGCCGTTTAAGGCATCTAGCATTGTACTCCGAAATTGCAAAAACTTAAGCATGCATTCTATCAAAACCTTGGGAGAGCTCAAAACCAGTGACTACCGACCACGTGCGGTCAAAGAAGAATTGCGGACCAACCTCATCAAAAAACTCGGCCAAAAAGAAAAAGTATTCGAAGGTATCGTCGGATTCGACGATACGGTACTGCCTGATATCGAGCGGGCGATCTTGTCGCGCCACAACATCTTGCTGCTTGGTTTGCGTGGGCAGGCCAAGACCCGGATTGCCCGTCTATTGGTTAATCTGCTTGACGAATACATTCCCGTAGTGGCCGGTAGCGAACTCAACGATGATCCGCTACAGCCCATCAGCCGCTTTGCAAGAGATCTGATCGCTGAGCAGGGCGATGAGACTCCCATTGAATGGCTGCACCGCTCGGAGCGCTATGTAGAAAAACTGGCTACGCCCGACGTTAGCGTGGCCGACCTGATTGGTGATGCCGACCCTATCAAAGCGGCCACGATGAAGCTGCCTTATTCTGATGAGCGCGTCATCCACTTCGGACTGGTGCCACGCGCCCATCGCGGCGTATTTGTGATCAATGAGTTGCCCGATTTGCAGGCGCGTATCCAGGTTTCGCTATTCAATATCTTACAGGAAGGCGATATCCAGATTCGAGGCTTTAAGTTGCGGTTGCCGCTGGATATTCAGTTTGTCTTTACAGCAAATCCCGAAGATTACACCAACCGGGGTAGCATTATCACGCCTTTGAAAGACCGTATCGAGAGCCAAATTCTGACCCACTATCCGAAAACGATCGATATCGCACGGCGCATAACGCAGCAGGAAGCCAAACTGCTGGAGGATCAAAAGGTGGTAAGGGTGCCGGATGTACTGCAGATTTTGTTGGAGCGGATCTCTTTCGAGGCCCGCGAAAGCGAGTTTATCGATGAGAAAAGCGGCGTATCGGCCCGCCTGAGTATTGCCGGTTACGAGAATCTGGTGAGCACCGGAGAGCGTCGTCTGCTGATGAACCGGGAAAAATCTACTACCGCCCGGATTACCGACTTCTGGGGTGTAATCCCCGCCATAACCGGTAAGGTGGAGCTGGTCTATGAGGGCGAGCAAGAGGGGCCCTACAACGTAGCCATGGCTCTGATGGGCAAGGCGATCAAAGAAATCTTCCTCGATCATTTCCCCAATCCCGACAAGTTGAAGCGGGGGCAGGAAAAAGATCCCTTTGGTACGATCCGTGCCTTCTTCTCCGGCGGCAATACCATTCAGCTACTCAATGACTGCAGCGATAAGGAATACCGCGAACAGCTGGAAAAAGTAGCTGGGCTGAAGAAATTTGTCGAACAAAACACCAACGCCAAAACAGACGAGGTATACACCTATATGGAACTGGTTTTACACGGACTTGCTGAATTCAACGTCATCAGTAAAGATGTATTGGAATCCAGTTTCTCCTTCCGCGATCTGCTGGCCGATATGCTGGACGATGACTTTGACCGAGATTTTTAGGCGCAAGATCACGACTTAGCTCCGTCTAAGGTGTGAGTGTGTCTTACCTCAAGATGCCGAGCCTCGTTGCCCTTAGGCCTTTTTTCCTTATATTTCGATTTGTACCAATGCGATAGGGAAATGCTGTTGAAAATAAATCCTGACAATCCAGCGGAGCGCAAAATCCGGCAGGTGGTTGAGACTCTCGAAAGTGGGGGAGTAATTATCTATCCGACAGATACAGTGTACGGATTAGGTTGTGATATTCAGAATCAGAAAGCGATCGAGCGCATCTGTCAATTGCGTAATCTAGATCCCAAAAAGGCAATGCTGGCAATGATCTGCAAAGATATCAGCCAGATGTCGGAATACACCGCTACGATTGACACGCCTACCTTTCGCATGTTAAAAAAAAATCTGCCGGGACCTTTCACCTTTATCTTGAAAGCCTCCAGCGACGTGCCCAAATTGTTTAAGAACCGCAAAAAGACGATCGGGATCCGAGTTCCCCAACATAATGTGCCCTTGCGTATTGTCGAGTATTTGGGGCGTCCTATCCTGACTACCTCGCTCAAATCGGACGATGAAATACTGGAGTACTTTACCGATCCGGAAGATATTTACGAAGATTTTAAAAAACGAGTCGACTTAGTAATCGACAGTGGCATGGGCGGTAACAATCCCTCGACAATCGTCGACTGCACGGAGGAGCGCCCCACTGTTCTGCGCCTTGGCGCAGGTGTGCTAGAGTTTTCCTGATACATAGGTTGTTTTCTGACAAATTAAACCAAACGGTAGGCGTTAAATCTAGGGATTATTTAGTTATTTGGCGTGTCGAAAAAGAACACACAAATAATTCCCGATGAAGCGACCGCTACTGCTCCTACTTTTTTTCGCTAGCCTATCTTCTCTTTACGCACAATCTGGCGGTATTATTCGCGGTAATGTTTACGACCAGGAAAGTGGTGAGCCAATCATTTACGGGACCATCCGGTTGGAAGGTGCTAACATTGGTACTAATACTGACCTCGATGGCTTTTTCTCCCTGAGCAATGTGGAGCCGGGCGACTACACCCTGGTAGCCTCGTACGTAGGATACGACAGTACGACCATTAAGATATCCGTAAAAGATGGCGGCATCACTTACGAGCGGATTGTACTTTCCTCGAGCTCGGTAGACCTCAGCACGGTCAACGTATCGGCCCGGCGTGAGCAAGCCCGGTCCGACGTACAGGTGTCGAAATTGGCCGTCTCGCCCCAGGAAATCCGGTCCTTGCCGGCTACCGGAGGCGAACCCGATATTGCCCAGTACTTGCCCGTATTGCCGGGGATTATCTCTTCGGGCGATCAGGGCGGCCAGCTCTACATTCGAGGTGGTTCGCCGGTGCAGAACATGATCATGCTAGATGGAATGATTTTGTATAATCCTTTCCACTCGATTGGCTTTTTCTCGGTATTTGAGACCGAAACCTTGCGCAATGTTGATGTGTATACCGGCGGTTTTAATTCTGAATATGGCGGCCGCATCTCGGCCGTAGTCGATATCCAGACCCGGGAGGGCAATAAAAAACGATTGAGCGGACTGGCTTCGGCCAGCCCTTTCCAGGCCAAGGTGCTGCTGGAGGGCCCCCTAAAAAAATTCAACGAAGAAACTGGTGGAAGTACCTCTTTTCTGCTTACCGCCAAACAGTCTCTGATTGCCGAGACCTCACCCTCCCTCTACGGTTATGCGACCGATACTGCTTTCTTCTCCTTTGCCGCCCGGGACACCACGTTGTCGGACCTCGATGATATCGGATTGCCATACACTTGGCGCGATTTGTACGGGAAATTATCTTTCGTCAGCGGCAATGGTAGCAAACTCAACCTCTTCGGCTTTGCCTTTAACGACGAATTCGACTTCGTGGGGTTAGCTACTTCTGAATGGACTACTTACGGTGGGGGTGCCGACTTTACCCTGGTACCGCCCACCTCAAATATTGTGATCGACGGTACCGTTTCCTTTAGCGACTACGAGATTGAACTGGTGGAACAGGGCGCCGGGCCCCGCCGAAGCGGCATTACGAATTATACCGCTCAGCTGAATTTCACCTATTTCGGGCTGAATAACCAGATCGACTATGGTTTTGCTTTTACCGGTTTCAATACCGATTTCGAATTTCTCAATCCGGTAGGACTGTCTTTTCAGCAAGAAGATTTCACCACGGAGTTAGCTGGGTATTTTAAGTACAAGCACAATTTCAACGATCGCCTGATCATCGAGCCCGGACTAAGGCTGCAATTTTACGCCTCCCAGTCGGCATTTCAACTCGAGCCTCGACTGGGCATCAAATACAACGCTACGCCTCGCCTTCGATTCAAAGCTGCCGGCGGACTGTACTCTCAAAATCTGATCAGTACACTCAACGATCTAGACATCGTCAATTTCTTTATCGGCTTCCTAGCCGGACCGGAAGAAACCCTCTTCGAACCCGGCACTACAACACCGACCGACGATCGCCTGCAAAAATCGGCCCACGCCATTGCCGGGGTCGAATACGATGTATCGGACCGGCTGACCATTAACGTAGAGCCCTACTACAAGCGTTTCCGCCAACTGATCAACATTAACCGCAACAAACTGAGCGCTTCTGATCCCGACTTCATTACCGAGACCGGCGATGCTTACGGAATCGACTTTTCGGCCCGCTACCAAGCGCGCGACTTTTACCTTTGGAGTACTTACTCACTGGCTCGCGTGACCCGCGATGACGGCTTCCAGGAGTACCCAACGATCTTCGACCGGCGCCACAACATTAACCTGTTGGCGTCCTATACCTTCGGCACGAACAACGAATGGGAAGCCGGCCTGCGTTGGAACTACGGTTCGGGTTTTCCCTTCACCCAGACCCAGGGTTTTTACCAGAACGTCAATCTGGAACAGGACCTGCTGCAGACGGATGTGCTAACCGGAAATTTTCCCATTGGTACCCTGCTCGACGAGGATCTCAACGGCGGTCGCCTCTCCGACTATCACCGGTTAGATGCATCGCTCAAGCGTACCTTCACACTGGGCAAATACACCAGCTTAGAACTCCTGGCTAGCGTAACTAATCTCTACGACCGGGCCAATGTGTTTTACGTCGATCGCCTAACGAATACGCGAGTCGACCAGCTACCGATTCTGCCCAGTTTGGCGGCCACTTTCAAATTTTAGTGTACCTTCACGGGCGTACCCGAAAGCGCCCGGTTTATGGTAGAGACTTTCAAGGAAAACCAAATCCTTCTGCTCTTCATCGTTATTGCGGTGGGGTACGGTATTGGCAGCATCAAAGTGCGGGGTAGTGGACTGGGTGTAGCGGCCGTGCTTTTTGTGGGGTTGGCTTTCGGTAGCCTCAGCCCGGATTTGTACCTACCGGAGTTTATCATTTTCATGGGGCTGGCCATCTTTGTTTATACCATTGGCCTCACCAGTGGTCCCAGCTTTTTCAATACTTTTCGCCGCCGCGGTTCGCGTGACCTAATTTTTATTTTTGCTATGCAGGCGTTTTCTGCTTTGGTAGCCTTAGGGTTGCATTTTCTGTTTCATTTTGATGCGGCTACCACCTCGGGCGTTTACGCCGGCAGTTCTACCAATACCCCGGCATTAGCCGGCCTGCTGGATGCCATAAGCAATGCATCGCTGGAGGAGGCAATGAAAAAAGGGATGAGCGAGGCGGGCGTAATCGGTTATTCTATCTCCTACCCAATGGGCGTGCTGGGCTCGATGATTGCCATTACGGTGCTACAGCGGGTCTTGAGAATCGACTACTCTGCTGAGGAATCCAGCTTTCGTAAATTATATCCCCTACGGCAGCAGATCAAAACTCGAGTTATTCAGGTGCAGCAAGTTGAGGCAACGGGTATCCCACTTCGCGATTTGCGGCTGAAAAATCAATGGACTGCCATCTTCGGAAGGGTCCAGCGCGATGGCGAGGTGAGCCTGGTCAACTGGGACACCACCTTTAAAGTCGGCGATGAGATCGCCGTGGTGGGCGACCAACACGAAGTAGATGAAATCGCCAAAGTGCTTGGCGTTACTCTCGATCGCGATATTCCTTTTGAAAAAACCGATTACCAGCCCCATCAGGTCTTTGTGTCGAATCCGGACATCGCAGGGCAGCAGATCGCTACCCTCAATCTTTGGGAGCGTTTCCCAGCTGTGATTACACGCATCATTCGGGGCGATAATGATATGCTCGCTACCTCGGAGATGGTATTGGAACTTGGAGACCGGGTACGCATTATTGCGCGGCGCGAAGACCTCCCTGCCATCTTGCGGTTGTTCGGCGACTCCTACTACGCCCTCAGCCAGATCAACTTATTATCTTTTGGATTGGGAATGGGCCTGGGCTTGCTTCTCGGCATGATCACTTTCCAGCTCCCTGGCGATGTAAACTTCAAGCTCGGCTACGCCGGCGGCCCCCTCATTGTGGCGCTGGTCCTGGGCAGTCTGCGCCGGACCGGCCCGATTGTCTGGACACTTCCCTACGGCGCCAACCTCACCCTGCGTCAAGTAGGCTTAATCTTTTTGCTCGCCGGTATTGGTGTGAATTCGGGGCACACTTTCAAAGAAACCATCTCCGGTGGGGGTGGAGGCTACATATTCCTAGCCAGCAGCATAATTGCACTCAGCGCCGCCTTCGTTACGCTCTTGGTGGGCTATAAAATCATGCGCCTGCCGTTCGGGATGCTTACTGGCGTGGTGGCTAATCAGCCGGCAATACTTGATTTTGCGCTGGATAAGGCGAAGAATCAGATGCCGGTCATCGGATATACTCTGGTGTTGCCCATCGCTATCGTCAGCAAAATCGTTTTTGTGCAGATCCTGTTTGCGTTGCTCCGCTGACCGAGTGAGGCTGTAAAACGGTAAAGTAAGGACGGTGCAAGGCACCGTCCTTACCTAGCGCAGGATGTTAAGAATTCGAATCAGCCGTTGGCAGCACGATGGCGTCTACCGATTTTTCACGTACCATCCGGTTAAAATTCGGTAGGTCATCGTTTCGAATTTGGTTCAGTTTCGCCAGTTCGGCATCGATAGCCTGAGTCATTTCGGCTTTAACCTGTTTGGCCTGCTCAGTCGGAGCAAAGTCCCCCACGCTCATCAGAGCGTTGAGATGGGCTAGCTTATTGGTGAGTTTGATCGGAAAGTTGAGCGGATCTTGGCGGCTCTGATTTTTGGTCTGGTACAGCGCCTTTTCGATCTCAGTGATGGCTTCATCCAGGCGCTTACTTTCTTCGATCAGTGGTTCCATGCTCTTCTGGTCTTTCCAGATCTTCTGGTAGTGATGCAGCTGTTCCCGCATAGAACGAATATCGATAATTGCCTGGTGAGCTTCGGTTACTTTGTCGCGTACGTCCATCATGAAATCAAACTGCTCCTGTAACGCCGCTATGCTGGAGGGGTTGCGCGGGTCCTGCAGGATCTCGAAGGATCGTTCTTGCTCCTGCCCGTCTACGGTCAGCTTAACCAGGTAATCGCCTGGTACTACTTTCGGGCCGCTCATGGAGGCCCACCACATGATCATTCCCTCAAATTCTTTCGCCTTGGGGTAGCGCATATCCCAGATAAATCGGTTACTGCCGGCTTCTACTTTCAGTTTGTCTTCTTTTTCTTCGGACCGGGTGGAGAAGGTACGGATTAGTTCGCCGTCGATTTCGTGGAAAGAAAGAGCGATTTCTGCTGTACTATCTTCGGGTAGAGCATCCAAATAAAAATGTACCATCACGCCGCCAGGGTGGTTGGTACCTTGGGTTTTGCTGGGTTCTTCGCGTTGTCGCCCGTCCATACGGTAGCTTGGCATAGGCTGGAATAGGTGAAACGGTTCCTGCTCAATGGAGGCCTCCAATTGATGCAAAGGGGTTAGATCATCGATGATCCAAATGCTCCGGCCTTGGGTGGCAGCAATGAGGTTGTCGTTTTTTACTGCCAGGTCAGTGATCGGAACAATTGGTAAATCGAGCTGAAAAGGCTGCCAGTTGGCGCCGTCGTCGAACGATACGTACATGCCCGATTCGGTACCGGCATACAGTAAGCCCAGCCGTTTAGGGTCGGCACGCACCACCCGGGTGAAGTGATCGTCGGGTATACCGTTTGTTATGCGCTTCCAGGTTTTGCCGTAATCAGTCGTGTGATAGAGGTAAGGTTTGTAGTCACCCAATTTGTAGCGGGTGCCGGCTACGTATGCGCCGCCTTTGCGGAAGGGGTCCGGTTCGATGCTGTTAATCATCATCCATTCGGGCATTTTTTGGGGGGTGACATCCTCCCAATTTTCCCCTCCGTCGCGCGACACGTGTATGAGGCCGTCATCGGAGCCCGTCCAGAGCAGGTCTTTTTCGTAGGGGGACTCGCAGGCGGCAAAAATGGTACAATAGTACTCTACGCCGGTGTTGTCTTGCGTGATGAGACCGCCCGACGATTGCATCTTGCTGGTATCATTGCGCGTGAGGTCCGGACTAATGATTTCCCAGGATTGGCCCTGGTCGTAGCTCACGTGTACGTGCTGAGAGGTAGTATAAAGTTTCTCCGGATTGTGCGGGGAAAAGAAAATCGGGAAGTTCCACTGAAAGCGGTACTTCATGCCGACTGCACCGTACCCCATGGGGTTATCCGGCCACACATTAATTGCCTGTACCTGATCGGTAGTGTGATCGACACGTGTCAGGAAACCACCGTAGCTGCCCCCGTAGACAATGTCGTTATTGGCCGGATCGACGGCTATGTGGGCACTCTCCCCGCCGGCGCTGGGCTCCCAGTCACGCTCACCGATGGTGCTGCCGGTGGTTCGGTGAGCGATCCGGATGGTGGAGTTATCCTGCTGCGCAGCGTAGATGCGATAGGGAAATGCATTGTCTGTAGTCACCCGGTAAAATTGTGCGGTAGGCTGGTTGTAATAGGTCGACCAATTAGCTCCTCCATCAAACGAGACCTGAGCACCGCCATCATCGGCGATAACCATACGGTCAGAATCCTCCGGGGCAATCCAGAGGTCGTGGTGGTCACCGTGCGGAGCATTGTAGGATTTGAAAGATTTACCGCCGTCGGTTGATTTATGGTAGCTGACATTCATTACATATACGACATCCTCGTTGTTCGGATCGGCATAGATGCGGGAATAGTACCAGGCTCGCTGTCGTAGGGCTCGACTGTCGTTGACGCGATCCCAGGTTGCGCCCGCATCGTCAGAGCGATAAACGCCTCCGTCATTGGCCTCAACAATGGCATATACCCGCTCAGAATTGGCGGCTGGTACGGAAACCCCGATGATGCCGAGTGGTCCTTCCGGGAAACCTTCTTTTTCGGTCAAGTTTTGCCAAGTGTCGCCCCCGTCGGTGCTTTTCCAAAGGGCCGAACCCTCTCCACCGCTTTCTAGGCTGTAAGGCGTGCGTCGGATACGCCAGGTAGATGCGTACACCACCCGCGGATTGTTTGGGTCGAGTAGAAGGTCGACTGCGCCCGCATCCGCATTGGCGAAGAGGATGCGCTCCCAGGACTTCCCCCCATCGGTGGAACGGTATACTCCTCTTTCTTCGGTAGATTTATACAAGTCGCCCATAACGGCGGCGTAAACGAGATTAGGATCTTTGGGGTGGACCCGGATGCGGGGAATGTGACGGCTATTCTCGAGGCCGATGGCCTCCCAAGTTTTACCGGCATCGAGTGATTTCCACATGCCGTACCCATAAGATACATTTCCGCGAACCGTCACTTCGCCACCTCCAACGTAGATGACGTTCGGGTCAGACTCCGCTACGGCTACCGCCCCGATGGAGCCACCGAAAAACCCGTCCGAAATATTTTCCCAGGTGTTGCCACCGTCCTGAGTACGCCATACGCCGCCGCCAGTAGCGCCAAAGTAATACAGATTGGGTTTGCCTGGAATGCCGGTAACCGCTGCCGAACGGCCGCCACGGAAAGGACCGATACAACGCCATTCCAGAAAGTCGAAATATTTTTCCGGATAAATAATTTGGGCCTCTTGTTTTTTGCCCTTTTTGTTGGATTGCGCCCAGAGGGTCCCTATCGATAAACTCAGGATGAGCAATAGGGCCAGTCGGGAAATGGAAAGCATTTTCATACTAATCGACAATTTTAACTTGAAAGGAATCGTAAGTTTGTGGGGTATCAAATGAATATAATACAATCTGAGAAAATCAAGACCCTGGGGAGGGGATGAATTGGTAGGTTGCATTTGGACGGTACAGGGTAGCTTGACCCTATTCAGTCGCTACAGTACCCTTAGGGTTGGTTGAAGGTAAAAAAGTGGAGGCGCGAAAAGTTGTGCCTCCAGAAAATTAGTATTGAGAAAAACCTCGCCTTGTCGTTTGAAAGGGGAGTATACCTTTGGCCCATCATGCGTAGCCGGATCGCTGTTTCCGCTACCTAGCTTTTAGTTAAAATAACCTTTCTAGTTACGGTCTTATTCTTTTGTCGGACTTCCAGAAAATAAACCCCTGGGCCATTCTGGGAGATATCGATTCCGTCCTGGAACTCGCCTTGGAAATCCATCAAGTCATATCGGTAAATGAGGCGGCCAGCCGAATTAAAAATACGAATGCTGGTATCCTCCTGGTCGGGCAGATTAAATTTCAAGTTGAACATGCCATTAGAAGGATTTGGAAACAACTGCAGAGAACTGATGCGCAGGTTATTATCTACTGGCATATCAAGCCCAAATTTTTCTTTGACTTCCCGGGCGTCGTCTTTGGTCATGGGTTTCATTTCGACTCGCACATTGCGCAATGGGGGGCGATCTTCGGGATTAAAGTCAAAGCCGAAATCGGGTTCGTCGTAATCATAATCAAAGTCGAAATCAAAATCCTGTGAACCACTATTATTTTTCCGGTCGCATTTGGACTGGATATTCCGGCTCAGCGTAAGGGTCTCGGTGCCCCGCTTGAACTCGATTTTAATGGGTGTTCCAACTTTAGTGTTATCGACAGCTGTGCCGAGGTCGCTCCAGTCGATTAGCGGATAGCCATTAATAGCGGTGATGATATCGCCGTCTTGCAATCCCATATCAGATGCGGTGGAGTTGCTTACCACCGATATCCCTACACCGCGTTCTGCGCGCGCCCGGTGGTTCGAGCGTACACCTAAAAAGGGTTCTTCGCAGGGATCCGAATCCATATCCTCCATCGCTTCTTCGCGCCGACCGAAGGTAGTCGCAGCAGATCGTTCTTTACCCTGGCGGATGAAAAGAATTTCAGCTTCTTGCCCGGGCTCGTAGCGGCTCAGGACCATGCCCAGGCTTTGCTCTTCACCCATGCGGTATTCGTCGATGCCGTAGATGTAGTCGAATGGCTGCAAACCGGCACGTTCGGCAGCCGTCTGTGGGATGACCTTTTTAACGTAAATTCCATATTTGTTTTCGAAACCCAGCTTAGCGGCTTTTTCGGGATTCATTTCCCCTAAGTAGATACCCAAAAACACTCTGGCGCCCAGGCTTGGTGCCACCGATTCCTCGGGACAATTGCCGCAGGGGTAGCCGGCATATCGCTTTCGGGGTTCGGGTCCTACCAAACCTGCCGCGTTGTAGGGTTGACCGTCGCGGTTGTAGGCAACTTCGATCGTCGATTCTACCGGTGTCATTTCAATGGCGGTCTTCACGTCTTGCCAATCCACTACCCGGAAGCCGTTGATGGCGGTAATCCGGTCGCCGTCTTGCAGTCCAATTTGCTCTGCAACAGAATTACCATGCACTTTGATCTGGACACCTTCGGCGCTGGGGCCGTTCGATGCAGCAGGGCTGACCCCAAGGAAAGCTTTGCGGGAGGGGCTGTCGTAATCGGCCTGGTCGCGACTGGTGAGCACCACGGGGATACGCATGGGCTGTTGGTCGCGGAAAATTAAAATATCGACTTCGTCACCCGGCCGGAAATCGCGCAGGCGGTCCGATAAATCGGCTTCTTCTTCAAAGGTCTTTTCATTTAATCCATAAATATAGTCGAAAGGCCGTATGCCGGCACTTTCGGCAGCCGTATTCCCAAGGACGCGCGTCACGTAGTGACCGTAGGAATTAGTTAAACCAAGGATTTCCGCTTTTTCCTCAGAGACAGGCTTGCTATAAACACCTAAAAATGCGTCGTCGCAATTATTCTTTTCTGCTGCCCATACGGCTGGGGCCAGTATTGTCAATAAGAATGAAAAAAGTAACCAGTTTTTCATGCAATGAAAGTTTTACCTCGTTTAGAAAGACACCTGCGTAGGGAACGGGTTGCATGAGAGATTCTTTATTTTTGGAAAGGTTTGTAGAATGATTTTTCACGATAAAACTGCTATCATGCTGCGTACGCTTTGGTGGTTGACACTGCTTTTTCTTCTGGGAGCAGGCTGCAATGCCACAAAAAAACTGGAAGCTCCGAAGGAGCAATACAACGAATACATGGAAAACAATGTGTCTTTTCTCAGCATCCCCGCCCGGATCGGCATTAAAGAACTGGAGCGTTCGCTCAACCAGCAACTCGACGGTGTTGTGTACGAAGATGACTCTTACTCGGGCGATAACATGCAATTGCGGGTGACCAAGAATCAGGATATCAATCTCAAGGTTTATGGCCAGGAGATCAACTACATCGTACCGGTTGATATATGGGTGCGCTACAATGCCGGAATCACCAAGGTGGAGGCTGATGGCGAGATCGAGCTGGAGTTCACGACAGCTTTCGACATCAACAATGACTGGAATATCGAGACCGAGACTGAGCTTACTCGTCACCAGTGGCTGCGAACACCCAGAATTAATGTAATTGGCATTAATTTGCCTATCGGCAGTGTAGCCAATTTGGTGCTCAATAACGCCCGCGGCTACATTTCCCGCACTATTGATGATTTGGTGCGTGACAACCTGGATCTGCGTAGCATCGTCGACCAAGGCTGGAAAATGATGTATTCGCCCATCCTGGTATCGGAAGAGTACAGCACCTGGATGATCGTAAATCCAAAGCGCATCGCTATGACGCCCTTGAATATTACGGCTGATTCGATTCAGAGTACGGTAGTGATTGAGTCTCAGCCGGAGTTGGTTGTTGGCGGCAAGCCATTGGGGTATTCCCCACAGCCTCTACCGCCCCTGAACCGGCAAGCTAAGCCGCTGGAGGGCTTTATGATTAAAATATCGACAAAGATCAGTTACGAAGAGGCCGAACGGATCGGCAAAGCCGAATTGGTCGGGCAGACCTACCAAAGCGGCAAGCGATCGGTGACGGTAGAAGACCTGGAGATATATGGCCAGGGCAACCAACTGGTCGTTGATACCAAATTGAGCGGATCTTACAACGGTTCGGTATACCTGACCGGCGAACCCGTTTACAACGAACGGCGTAACCGGGTGGAACTCGAGGACCTGGATTTCACCCTCAACACCCAAAACGCCCTGTACCGATCTGCCGGCTGGCTTCTCAAGGGAACCATTAAAAAGCAGATTCAGAAGAACCTGGATTTCCTGCTCGATTATAACCTTAATGCAGTGAAAGAAGAGCTGCAAGCACAGTTGACTAATTATCCGTTAGGGGGTGGTTTGGTAATAAATGGTAATCTGCAGGAACTGAACATCCAGAATGTCTTCCTGGCCCCCGACGGCATGCGCGTCAACCTGGTGCTCGCTGGCGAAGTAGCACTTGAGGTCGATTAGATGCGCTCAAGTAGCAGGGTGCGTTCCTTTCCGTTTTCCATCATGCGTAACTCCAGCGTATCAGAGTCGAGACGTATGATTTCGACGGCTTTTTCCGTGCTTGCCTGATTGACCGTATCGGTGGTTATCAGGTACTGCCGGTCGATGCGGAACGATCCGGCCTCCCGGTATTTGAGCGTGCTGTGGTATTGGTAGACCCCCGGCTCGAAACGGAAGCGTATCTCCGCAGGGTCAACGGGAAGTGTATCTTGTTCTTCGAGGACCAATACCCCTTGCCAATCCCCCTGGATTATAGCTTCCCGGTCGGGACCGCAGGCTGTCAATAGTAGCGGTAAGAAAAACAAAAAGTACTTCATGCAGAGAGTGTAGCGTAAACGATGAAATATCTAAGGTCAGACGTATAGTGGATCCATCAGGATGAATGCTATAGCGCCGGCCAGAAAACCGATCAGCGCCAGCCAGCTAACGTTGCGCAGGTACCAGATGAAATCGATACGCTCCATGCCCATGGCAGCTACCCCGGCAGCCGATCCGATGATTAGCATGCTGCCGCCGGTACCGGCCGAGTAGGCGATAAAATGCCACAAGCTGTCATCCATCGGGAACGTCGTGATGGGGTACATACCCATAGAAGCAGCTACCAGTGGCACGTTATCGATGATGGCCGACAGAAAGCCAAGAATAATAATGACGATATTTTGACTGGGGATGGCTTCCTGCAGGTTCTCTGCCAGATTCATCAACAGGCCGGTGGGGCCGTGTGCACCCTGGACGACCACAGATTCCAGCGCAGCTACGGCCACCAGGATACCTAAAAAGAAAAGGATACTGGACATCTCGATCCTGGATAGCGCCCGGTGGGCTGAGTAGAGGTGCTTGCGGTCGTCGGTGAAATCTTCTTCCGGGTGGATGTATTCCGAAATCATCCAGACGACGCCCAAAGAGAGCATCATACCTACGTAAGGCGGCAGGTGGGTGATGGATTTAAAAATAGGCACAAAGATCAAGCCGGCCACACCCGCAATGAGCATGGTGCGACTGCTGAGCAGTTTCTTTTGTGCTTCGGCAGATGGGTCTTGGATATCCGTGCCTTCGAATTTGGTGATTTGGCCACGGAAGGCTTTCGTAAAGGAGGCGATGGCTACCGGAACGGCAAGGCAAACGATGGAAGGGATGACTAGCCGCTGAATCAGCCCCGAGGTGGAAACCTTCTCCCCGATCCAGAGCATTGTCGTAGTCACATCACCAATGGGCGACCACGCCCCGCCTGCATTGGCGCCGATTACTGCTAGGGATACGAACCACAAGCGTTCCGTGCGTTCCGGAACGAGGCGCCGCAGTAAGGAAACCAACACAATGGTAGAAGCCAGGTTATCCAGCGTAGCGGATAAGAAAAAGGCTAGTATGCTGATCAGGATCAGCATAGTGGTTTTGTTGCGCGTCTGTATCCGGTCAGTGATGACGGAGAACCCCCGGTGTAGGTCGATCAGTTCCACAATCGTCATGGCGCCGATCAGGAAAATCAGGATCTCTGCTGTTTTGCCAATGTGGTGGAGCAGCACCTCGCCCATTGGGGCAACGTGATGTTCCGCATTGACTACGTCGAGGTGACCGATAGAAATAAAAGCCCAACAGAGCGATCCCATGATAAGCGCTGGTACCGTCTTGTCGAGCCGGAGCGGATGTTCGAAAACAATAGCGGTATAACCTAATATGAAAACGATAATAACGGCAGTCAACATGGAATCGAGGTTGATCGTTTCGGATGATAAAGATTGTAGATTCTCCCAAGTTCTATAACCGGCGTAAAAATAAAACTTTTGGCAGGTAAGCCGACTTTATCGGGAGAAAAAAAGCCAAAACAGTGTACAAGCACTATCCGGGCGGGCACCAGCAAGGGCTGGAAGTTTTCTTTTTTCTCGATAATCCCTACTTTTGTAGTTTATTTCTTGGTCGATTAACCTGCCTCGATTTGATAAGCTTATGGTGAAGATTGGAAACATTGAACTAGGCGAATTTCCTCTGTT
Source organism: uncultured Saprospiraceae bacterium (assembly GCA_964530825.1). Taxonomy (GTDB): domain Bacteria; phylum Bacteroidota; class Bacteroidia; order Chitinophagales; family Saprospiraceae; genus CAZHCA01. Next base: position 35,209 of record CAZHCA010000012.1, on the reverse strand, counting down.
GCTGGCACCAATGGAAGATGTGAGCGATCCCCCGTTTCGGGCCCTTTGCAAGGCAAATGGGGCGGATATGATGTACACCGAGTTTATTTCGGTAGAGGGGTTGATTCGCGATGCGGAAAAAAGCGTCCAGAAACTAGATATTTACGACTACGAGCGACCGGTTGGAGTGCAAATATTTGGGGCAGAGAATGCATCGATGATGAAGGCAGCCGAAATTGTTGAGGAGGCCCAACCCGAGCTACTGGATATCAACTACGGTTGCCCGGTAAAAAAGGTGGTTTGCAAAATGGCCGGGGCCGGTATACTGCAAGATATCGACAAGATGGTGCAGCTTACTGCCGATGTGGTGAAATCAACCAACTTGCCCGTAACGGTGAAAACCCGTTTGGGCTGGGATGAAAATACCATGTACATCGAAGAAGTAGCCGAGCGTTTGCAAGATGTAGGTATTCAAGGTCTGGCGATTCACGGGCGTACGCGTAAGCAAATGTATAAAGGTGAAGCGGACTGGACCTTGATCGGAAAGATCAAAGAAAACCCGCGCATATACATTCCCATTTTCGGCAACGGCGACGTCGACAGCCCGCAAAAAGCCAAGCTTTACCGGGAGCGTTACGGCGTAGACGGTATCATGATCGGGCGTGCCTCTATCGGCTATCCCTGGATCTTCAGGGAAATCAAGCATTATTTTGCCACGGGCGAGTTACTTCCGCCCCCTGATGTACATGAGCGCGTGCAGGCCGTGCGCCAGCACTTGCGTCACTCTTTAGACTGGAAGGGCATAAAGCTGGGCGTGAACGAGATGAAGCGCCACTACACTAACTATTTTCGTGGGTTCCCGGGGGTAAAGCAATTTCGCAAAATACTGGTCACTGAAAACAATCCGGCAATACTCTTCGAGACGCTCGACCGCCTGGAAGAACACTATGCCGGATCTGAACAACTGACGGCGTTGTCAGCATAATCTATCCGGAAAAAAGAGCAGGCTTGGTATTTAACATAGAATCGCACGAGCGTGAGATCTTTCGCTTGATCGCACAGGCAGCTGAAGAGCTGAACTACCCCGCATATGTGGTAGGCGGCTATGTGCGCGACCGGTTGTTAGCTCGACCATCCAAAGACATCGATATCGTTTGCGTAGGCAGCGGCATCAGGCTGGCCGAACAGGTAGCCGGCAAATTGTTGCCCCGCCCCCGGCTGGCGGTTTACCGGCGTTTCGGTACGGCCATGCTCAAACACCGGGATATGGAAATTGAATTTGTGGGCGCCCGTAAAGAATCCTATCGCCACGACTCCCGCAAACCTACCGTTGAAGAAGGTACGTTGGAAGATGATCAGAACCGGCGCGATTTTACCATCAATGCCCTGGCTGTTTCCCTCAATCAAGACGACTACGGCGCCATTATCGACCCCTTTGGTGGTTTGATTGATCTGGAAGACAAGTTGATTCGCACTCCACTGGAGCCGGGTAAAACCTTCTCCGATGATCCTTTGCGCATGATGCGTGCCATTCGTTTTGCTGCCCAGCTCGATTTTGTGATCGATCCCAATACACTGGAGGGCATCAAAGCTTACCGTTCGCGCATCCATATTGTATCAAAAGAACGCATTGCGATCGAGCTCAATAAAATGATCCAGGCGCCCCGGCCATCCAGGGGGTTCGAGCTGCTCATGGATACCGGTTTGCTCGAGCATATTCTGCCAGAAATGAATGCGCTAAAAGGGGTGGAATACCGCAACGGCCGCGGCCACAAAGATAATTTTTACCACACCCTGGAGGTGTTGGACAACCTGAGTCAAAATACCGATAAGCTCTGGCTGCGCTGGGCAGCTATCCTGCACGACATTGCCAAACCGCCAACCAAACGTTTCGACCCGGAGCATGGCTGGACTTTCCACGGCCATGAAGTGGTGGGCGCCCGCATGGTCCCCAAAATTTTCCGCCGGCTGCGCTTGCCCATGGACCACAAGATGAAGTACGTTCAGAAATTGGTGCGTTTGCACTTGCGGCCGATCAGCCTGACAAAAGAAAATATAACCGATTCGGCGGTGCGTCGATTGCTTTTCGATGCCGGCGATGATATCGACGATCTTATGCTGCTATGCCAGGCCGACATCACCTCCAAAAATCCGAAAAAAGTAAAACGCTATCTGGAAAACTACGAGATCGTACGCCAGAAACTGGACGAAGTAGAGGAAAAAGACCGCCTGCGTAACTGGCAGCCACCCGTCTCTGGTGAAGTGATCATGGAAACGTTCGGCATCGAGCCCTCACGTGAGGTGGGGATCATCAAAGATGCTATTCGTGAGGCTATTCTCGATGGCGAGATTCCCAACGATTACGAGGCCGCTTACCACTTTATGCTCGAAAAGGGCAAAGCGATTGGACTGCATATAGCTGGAGACGTTCATTAAACGTCCCATGGATCACCTTCCTACCCACCCTTCTAAATTTCTTGCGCTGACATATTGACAGTAAAGTGAACACCTGGAACGTCACTTGCTGTTGAAAAGGCATTGAGATTATTCACAAATGCCAACATGCATAACCAAAACACTGCAAGCATGATGAAGCGATTCATTCTCACGAGTGCTTTAGTTGCCTTATTGGTAAGTGGTCTGACTATGGGATTGTTCTATTGGGTACAAACCAAAAGTCAGCCTAGAGTAAAAATTGAAACGGTAGATAGCGTCGAGGCGCGTCCGGCTATGTTCACCACTAACGCAGCGGGTGAAGTGGTGCCCCTTGATTTCACCCAAGTAGCGGAAGGCGTAATGGACGCTGTAGTCCACATTCGCTCAACCCAACAGGTGCGGCGTTCTCAAAGGCAAAATATGCCATACGGCGATTTATTCGAGCGTTTCTTTGGTCCTGAAATGGGACCGGGTCCCCGCGATCGGGATCCGCGCATGCGTAGAGGAAGCGGTTCGGGCGTAATTCTCGAAGAAAATGGTTATATTGTGACTAACAATCACGTTATCGAGAATGCCGATGAAATTGAAGTTAATCTTTACGACGGCAGCTCCTACACTGCGAAAGTGATTGGTACTGATCCGACTACCGACCTCGCACTGATAAAGATTGATGGTAAAGATTTACCCACGTTACCTCTTGCCGATTCTGATGATGTAAAAGTAGGGGAGTGGGTTTTGGCGGTTGGCAATCCATTTAACCTGACTTCTACGGTAACCGCCGGTATTGTGAGCGCCAAAGGGCGGAACATCAATATTCTGCGGGAACAATTCGCCGTAGAAAGTTTTATCCAGACAGACGCCGCAATTAATCCCGGAAATTCGGGCGGTGCCCTAGTCAATCTTTCGGGTGGTTTAATCGGCATTAATACGGCGATTGCCAGCCCAACGGGCGCCTACTCTGGTTACGGGTTTGCGGTGCCTACGAGTATCGTGCAAAAGGTCGTTGATGACCTCATAGAATACGGAACCGTTCAACGGGGCGTGCTTGGTGTTATGATCCGAACCGTTGACGGACGGTTTGCTCAAGATGAAGATCTCCGCGTCAATAACGGCGCCTACGTAGATAGTCTCCTCGATAATAGCGCCGCCGGTGAGGCTGGTATCCGGCCCGGCGACGTCATTACCGAAGTAGAAGGAATCAATATTGAAAGTTCGCCTCGTTTACAGGAAGTGATTGCCCGTTACCGGCCAGGCGATAAGATCCAGGTAACCGTAGACCGAAACGGGCAGTCCAAGACCTTTGAGGTAGAACTCAACAACCGCCAAGGCACTACCGAACTGGTAGAAACAGCCAATGAACCGATCCTGCAGACCCTGGGAGCCGAATTGGAAACCATCGATAAATCCGAAGCTGATGCCCTCGGTATTAAGGGAGGCGTGCGCATTAAACGGCTCTTTGCCGGTAAACTGCGCCGTTTCACCGAAGTGCGCGAAGGTTTCATCATAACCAAGGTAGATGGTAAATCCGTTTCTTCCGTAGAGGATTTTACTAATCACTTGGAAAAGAAAAGCGGAGGTGTACTGCTCGAGGGTATCTACGAAGATGTGCCCGGAACGCAATACTATGCGTTTGGACTTTAAAGATAAAAAGGGATACCTCGGATAAAGGAGACTAAAACGCCCAACTGGATCGTCTCCTTTATCTATCTCTCCCTTTCAGTGTAATTTTTAACCATTAATAAAACCAATATCAGGATGGAAAATGTACAACCCAAAACCGTAAAAGTATTAAAAGTACAACCCCACAAAGTCGTAATTGAATTCGTTGAAACCGGGCGCGTGGTAGAGTTCCCCCGCCGTAGCTTCGAACGTCGTATCGATATGGGATTGTTCGAAATTGCTAATCCCCAAGCCATGTCAATAGGGCTTTAAGTAAGCCCCATTCAGCATCCAAGATAAACGCGTAGTGAGTTTTGATTTTTGCTGAATTTTACTTCTTTCCAGAACGATGGAAAAGAGAATTGGTCTTGTACTATCCGGCGGGGGCGTACGCGGTATAGCCCACGCCGGACTCATGGATGCGCTTACCGAAGAAGGTATTACCGTGGATTGCATCTCCGGGGTGAGTGCGGGAGCACTCGTGGGAGCATTGTATGCCAGTGGACATTCTACTGGTGACATGAATGCCTTTTTTAAGGAAATACCCATTTTTCAGCTACAGCACTATTCGGGTAAAAAGCCGGGCCTATTCGATAGTGAAAGCTACTACGATTTATTGAAACCTTACTGGCCCGAGGATGATTTTGGGGCCCTGAACGGTTTGGCTAAGAAACGTGGGGCTTTCGAAGCTCTTAACTGTCCGCCCGAAACTGAGCTTGCTAAGAGCCGAAAACTTGCATAAACCACTCTACGCCCCATGTTTTCTTAGGTGTTGTTGTAGCACGTTTTTTTATTTTTCAATGTAGTTTTTCAATTCCTTGTTCATCTTTTGAAATCCTTCAGGAGCAGTCTTCATCATCGGGAGGTTTTTCATTATTAAAGACATCACTCCACGATATTCTTCTCTATTTGTCACAAGTGTAGTATTATCATCAATTCGCTCAAGTTCAAAAAAATGCTCCCCGTCAAATACTTTTGGCAACCCGGTGCGGGCCAGCCACGCAAATTGTTGGTTTTCTTTCCAATGGCTGATGACGGGTTTAAATTCATATGGGTCAGCGCCTTCAGCGGATAATTTCAAGTGGAGCTGTCCGTTTGGTTTAACTTCTCCTCCGAGATATTCAAGTTGAGAATTCCATGCTGAGTAAGCGTCAAAGTCGATTATGGTTGCCCATACTTGTCCTATGGGAGCGTTGATTTCAATTTTTTCGTTGATTTCAAAACTTGTAAAGCTTAAAGCAATCACGAAGACAAACAGTCCGATTACAATATATAGTATCATCTTTTTCATTATATTGATTTAAAATTTGTAACTCACTTTCCCAGATAAGTAGGTTATTGGCTTCCCCTGACCGGTCTCTTTGACATAACCCCCCGGCATAAAGTAGGCAAAATCCGCAAAGAAGCTCCAATTGACATCCTTTAAATACCAAACTTCAAGGCTGATCTGCTGACCGATTTCTTTTTCTTCTGACTGAAATACTTGAGTCGGGGTAGGCCTTGTTTGAACACGACCGGGAGTGTAGGTGCCATCATTCGCACTTTGCCTGTACATAAAGTAGCCGCTCAAAATAAACCGTACATTAGGCTGGGGATTGTATTCCAATGAAGGCTTTAGGTTGATGATATTGGACGCACCGATGGGGGCTGAAAGTCCGAATGTGGGTTTAGAATACAGCGTGTTATAAGAATTCAGCACATCATCGTCTGGTGATTGATCGCCACTGCTGTAATTGAAGGTGAAGCCCGGAATCCATGACTGCTTACCTGCCTTAATACGATAGCCAAGAATTGACATAAAGTTATAAGCTGAAATTCGCTTATTGCCAAAATTTCCAAACTGATATACCCCAAGCACATCATGTAAAAATTGACTCTCTGGAAAATTATGAAGCCTAACTCCAACAGACTGCCGCTGCTCTAGTCCGGGCATGTAGTTATACCTGTTTTCTTCACTGTAAAACCCAAAATAGAAGATATCGAGTTGGGTGTTCTGCAACTGGCTGACCAAGTAGAAAGTCCATATGTATTCGTCAATATGTGAATTATCAAAAACGCCAACTTCAGATATTACGGGTGTAGCAAGGAAAGAATAGAGTTTGTGTTTTTCTTGTTCCATTCCTAACAAAACAGCATCAAAAGTTAACCGGGTGTTTGGCCCTTCGCGCATGGCAATCATATTTTCCGATCCGATTCCAAATTCCTGCCTGCCCAGTTGGGTGAAAAATCCTTTACCTTTTTTAGGTTGCCAACGCACAAAAGCCTGATGCAATGACAATCTGTTTTCATCGATTTGTGGCGTGATGAAAGACTTCCCAAATGCAAAAGTGGAATTGAGTTGAGTAAAAATACTCCATTGTGACCCCAGTCGTACATGTGCATGAGCCATAACTCGGTGCCACAAGTGACCATTATTATCCGCTTCTACACCAGGTGGCAGGTCGCCAAAGTTTTCATTTTTGAAATATTGGTACTGTTCTCTTATTTCACCGCCCAGCGATAGATTAATGCTTCCGTTTTTCGAAAGAGGCATGTATTTAATTCGCTCAAAATACTGGAGTGAGTCCTTGCCTCTTACATAGGCGAATTCATCTGCATAGCGGAAAATCTTGATCGGACCCGGTTGAGCAATAGCCAATGCAACTAAATGTAAAAAAGAGAGAAAGAAGATTAACCGGATGAATAGCTGACTTTTAGCAAAGGTCATCCTAAAGTTTGGTTTCAATTAAAATCATTCTGCAATTGCTCTTAGCCTCGATCTGAAATTGGTGATCAGTGCTTATTTCTATTGAGTCTTCTTCGAATAATTGCTCACCGTTTATCTCTGCTTTACCATTTACAATCTGAATATAGATGCCATGATCTTTTGCCTTGGGTAAGTAAGTTTGATGGCTTTCATTTTCGAGATTGAGGTAGCTTAACCAGGCATTCTGATGGATCGTTAAACTCTCCTTCTCTCCATTCGGGGAAACAAGTAGCTGCAATCCCTTCTCTACTGGGTTGTATGCCTTTTGTTGGTAGCTGGGGATAATGCCATCTTTGTTTGGGTAAATCCAGATTTGATAGCTGGTAAATGGCTCCAGGAATGATGCGTTCATCTCTGAATGTTGAATCCCATTTCCGGCACTCATTACCTGTATCTCACCAACGGCAATCGTCTTTTCATTACCCAAACTGTCTGTATGCACCTGGGCTCCTTCCGTGGGAATGGTGATGATTTCCATATCACGGTGCGGGTGCATGCCAAAACCCTGACCAGGGGCAACAATATCCAGATTGAATCCTGTAAGCTGACCGAAACGAGTTACTCCCGGGTAGTATTCGTGCCAAGCCGTTCTCCAGCTATTTCGGTCTATTCTTCGATCTGATTTTCGTATAATTTTCGTTTTCATTTTTTCATGAATTGGGTTGAACCATTAGCCATAAGTCAGCATCTTGCGACACTTCAATCTCGAAACCTTCTTGTTGGTAGAATTCTGCTGTGTCTCTGGTATGCACTACTTGATGATCTAAGTTGAAAGATCCCTTTAAAGGCATCAAAAAGTAATGTGCATCCCTAACCTTTTCGAAAGTTACGCGCTCTCCCTTTTTAAAATTTCCTCGATAAGCGTAGATGTTTTGTTTGATAGTGAGGACATGTTCTGACTCGTTAGGGGAAACCTGCAATTGCCAGTTGCCATTCCTAGCGTGGGGATCAAATGCCCTCTTGCTGATCACAGGATTGGTGTCCAACTCTTTAGGTATGATCCAAATCTGAAGAAAATTGGTACCATTGTAACACGTGCCTCCATGAAAGAGACCTGTACCTGCACTCATGAGTTTGACTTCATTGGGCTCAATCAGCAAATTATTACCTAGATTGTCTTCATGGCTCATTTGCCCTTCCAGAATTACGCTCAGAATCTCATAGTTCTGGTGCGGATGAAGTGGAATACTTGTATTATGCGATACATAATCGTCATTAAATACTCTGAGCGCTTTAAAACCTTCTCTACCTTTTTGATAGTTATGCCCAAAATTGAAACTCTGATGAGAAGTAAATCCTGTACGAAACTCAGTAGGTCTTTGAGCTGCACGTACAAGGTTCAGTTCGGCAACAGTTGATGGTATCATTAATTTTATATTTAACCGAAACCTTGGGTGTGTAACTTTTTCTGATAAAGGCAGAGTTCTTCGGGCGATCCTGCTACTATAGAAACGTTGAAAACAGGCTCAAAGCCCAATGGGGGTCCACCCAAAATCAAAATTCTAGAATACTCTTCTGAGGAAATTTTCAGTTCGTTGAAGTTGTCAACAACAAGACCTTCTCCTGTCTGGTAATTTTTGTCTGCCGATTCAAAACTCCCTTCTAAGGAATAAATGAGGTATTCCCATTCTTGATCGAGTGTAAGTGTCATCTGATCCTGGTTGAGGTGGATCACCAATAGAACCAGGTCTCTAGCTGTCTGAATCGGTGATACCAGACTTTCATATTTTCCTGCAAGCAAATGGAATTCACTTGCCCCTTCCTTTATGACTGGCAATTCGTTCTTCGAAAGTGTTTGGAAGGTAGCCGGTTTGCATCTTTCTGCCTCACTGCCGAGTATCCAAATCTGGAAGCCCAGCAACTTACCCCCTTTCTCAGAAAATGAGCTAGATGTGCCCTCGGAGTGTACAATCCCATTTCCTGCATTCATCCAATTCAGCCGGCCTTTCTCCAGCACCAAGTCATTGCCCAAACTATCTTTATAATGCCCTTCTCCGGAAAGCATATAGGAAATCGTGGAAATGCCAGCATGAGGGTGTGGTGGAATAAAAACAGGATGCTGCGCGGGAAAAGTATAGGGCCCCAGATGATCAAAATAAATGAAGGGACCAATGGTCTTTGAGTATCCCGATGGCATCGCGTTTCGTGAATGCGGTCGATCGAGCCTGGCAGGAATCCGAATGCTTTGCTTCATAGCGAAAGACAAATCAGATATCTAATTTGGCTTTCACATCCGCAAAGATTGCGGGATTAGAGTAGGGGTAGTCATACCCCGGTTGCGTTACCTCTGCACCAATTAGGTTCTCTGCAACCCATTTTTTGATCCGTGAGCGTTGCTCATCCGAATATCTGCCACCAATCAGCACCAGATCTACTTTGCGATCCAGCTCCTCTATTTTAGCCATGCCTTTGTCTTCACCCAGCGTTCCGTAAACGGTGATGTCTCCGAGTTCTGCGAGAAGCCGAACCACCTCATCCCTGCGGTAGGGGTTGCCTCCAAATAAAACAACCACGGGTGCATCTGATGTACCCACAACCTCACTTACAATATCGTTTTCCATTTTACCTTGTTTTTGATGTTCTTGGCGCAATTCTGCTCCTTTATCCTGTGCAGAACAGTAAGGTAGCGTTAGCATCCATATTATAGCAAATACTATTATTTTCATTGGAATTGATGAAAGGAAATGAGCGGCCTATTTTTAGGCTACTCATTCCCAATTTGATTACTTACCAAGTTCTGAGCTGCCCCAATACGAATACTTTTGATACAATTCGCCTACCATAGGACCTTCTGGCGTTGCCCAATCTTTCATCAATTCAGAGGCTAGCGTACCCCAGTTGATCATTACCGCACCTGCTTGTGTAAGTCTAAGCATAGCGGCCATTTCGTTCAGGTTAGTATCTGATCCGGAGGCATCTACCACAACATAAACCTGATAGCCATTGTTTAGCAAATCAAGTGTAAGTTGAGTGGTACAAATGTCAATGGATATACCACCCAATACGATCTTTTTGTTATCTATACGCTCTAATTCTTTGCGAAAATTAGGTTCATCCCAGGCACTTACTGCATGACGCTCTATGTAGGTGGCATCAGGTAAATTTTCCTTCACCTTGGGAAAGAAATTGCCACGGAAGCCTCCTTCATCACCTAGCATAATTGTGGGAAGTTTGAATATTTTACCCACTTTGGCTAAAGCTTCTGCATTTGCATAGAATAGGTTTTTATCGATGGTTCGGATACCGGGTACGAAACCTTCCAGGAAGTCAACCATTATCAGAGTGACTTCTTCTTTATTTAATTTTTCAGTGTATTGATTTTGTGCCATGATTGAGTGAGATATTAGGATAAATGTGAATGATAGAATTGTGACGATTTTTTTCATTTTTAAAGTATTTAATTTGAAATGAGTCAATTTGATCATTTCGTAGTGATCATTGGTAGATATTGATCCTTAGCCTCTATGATTGCCCATAGATTAATACCAACAATAACAAGCGCTACTGGTATTGTGGCTGGAGTCCAGACTATATTGAATAATAAAATGCCAATGGTAACAGGAAGAAGCACTATTGCTCCCAGTGCACGAGTTTTAGGAATGGCAAAAAGCACTCCGCCCACTATCTCCACAAGTGCTACAAGAGGCCAAAGCCAATTGGCCGCTATGAAGCTGTTGATAACAGCTGTTGCTTCGTCAGACATTTCCATGGGCATGTAATTGAAGAATTTGTTGAGTCCGGAGTTGATGAGCATTAGCGCTATCAATATGGCCAGACCAGTTAGGATTTTTGTTCTCATTTTAATTGTTTATTTATTTTTCTACTACTTTATCTGTGATTTTTGTGACGATGGGAATGACTATTGCCACCGTAGGAATCACGATGATCCACGTTTGGATGAATCGAGTCATCCATGTTGATAAAAAGGTATTTGTGAAACCATCTGCCCTCCAGGTCATGATTGCGGACATGATTAGCCCGATGAATAGGGTCATGAAGAAGACAAAGACAACCATTCGGTACTTATTAGGTATCTTTTTCACGAGTTGCTTTGATTTGCCTTTTGTTGTTCCATCAGCTTGAAAAAGCCTTTATTAACGGTAAGTGTTCGTGACTTGAACTTCCATCCATTTTCAGTCTTCACCACCAAGCTTTTGTCATAGCGACCAGTCGCTATAATTGAAGGGATTTCTGCCGTCTCTAAGACCACCAGATCATGGGTAACGTAGGCCTTATTCGCTGAAATGGGTTCAACCATTAGGTTAGTAACCTGATGCCTTTTTCCCTTAGCCATTCCGCCTTCACCCACATGGTGAGATTCAAAGTCTTTGAGTTCCTGCCAGGTTTTCATGCTACCAAAAGGGCCGCTTTCGTACCCACCAAAATCTTCAGCAGGCACCCAGCAAGCCATAAACCCATCTACATCTGCATTGTCTGTAGTAATAGCATATGCTGCTGCCAGGTTTCTTATTTCTAATTCGTCTTGTATCGTCATTTGAGAGCTATTTTTTATTTACACGACAAATGTATGATATTAAACTGTATGATATCATACAAAATTGATAATTTTTTTAGCTCAAGTTCTTAATCATTGAAAATAAATGAGTTAAGACCAGTTTTAGTTCGTTCTCTGGTATGCCTGTGCTGGCTTTTTCAATGATTGCCTTAGCGCAAACCCTAGCTTTTTCATCTAGCACCCTTCCGGCATCGGTTAAGAAAATGAGTTTTAGCCTTCTGTCGTCCGGGTCGTCTATGCGCTCAATGACTCCCTTTTTTTCAAGTACATCAATCATCTTACCCGTGCTGGCTCTGTTTCTGCCGATACGTAGAGCTAAAGATTGCTGAGACATACCATCACCATCCCATAGCACTGTCATTAACCGGAATTGTTCGGCAGTGAGTGGGATATTCTCATTTTGGAGCTCTTCATCAAGCTTTCGAAGGAATTGATGATTGAGGTGCCCCACCGCTCTACCTATATTTCTTTTGTAGTCCATCATATAGTGTTTAGTTCAAAGATACGAAGGTCGGACATTTGGTAGAATGGAGAGTACATTGAGTCATAGTATTCCAATGTGCTACAACATTCCGCTATACGTAACCGCTACCGACATGGTCGAGGCAGATTACGTCTTTTTTTCTGAAGGTCAATTGATTACTCCGCTATTAGCTTCTTGCGCCCTTCCTCCGATTTTTTCGCCCATTCGAATTGATGGCAAAGATTACGCCGACGGTGGCATTCTCAATAACCTACCGGTAGAACCGGTCATGGGAAAAGTCGACGTGCTGATCGGTAGCTTTGTCAACGCTCCCCGCCGACGGCCGGAAAAACAACTGCGTACCACCTTTCAACTCATGCAGCGCTCCTATGATCTGTCTTTTTACGCCGTAGGACACAGCCGCTTCATCTTTTGCGATTACGTTTTTCTACCTCCCGGACTGTTGAAGTACAACCTGCTTGATACCGGTCAGATCGACAAAATTTACCAAAAGGCTTACGATCACGCCAGGTCGGAAATGGATACGATCTGGCGAGCCATCAAGACAGTAACTGAAAGCAAGCCGCCTAGCCCTGTTGACTGGTCGGACCATAAACCCTAGCCCACCATTTTTAGCTTCCTTCAACCACTCTGTTTCCTGACAAAACTTTGTACATTTCAGCATTCGACACGGATCTTGTTGAAGGGCCCTGGCCCATATAACGTTTTTTCTATGAAAATCACTTTTCGCATTCATTACCTCACCCAATGGGGGCAGCAAATCAGTATCGTAGGAAATCTACCGCAATTGGGTGCAGGTCGCACCGAATCTGCATTTCTACTGGAGTATAAACGGGAAGGTGTTTGGGAAGGCGCTTTGGAGTTACCCACCGGCACACCTGTCAAAATAAAATACCGCTATTATCTGAGTGAGGATAATGGCCGGAAGATTAAAGCGGAAGGAGGCCCCGAGCGGCAGGTCGACTTGTCGGTCTTTACCAACGAGCACCTCCTCCTTCAGGACGCCTGGCGCATTCCGCATCATGCGGATGAGGCATTATATACTTCTGCTTTTACCGAAGGGATTTTCCGGCCCCTACAGCGCAGCGCACCGGCGGAAATGCCTGCCGGTGAAGTGCCAAGTTTGCGCTTTTGCCTGCGCCTGAGTCGCGTACCCAAAGACTGTGATCTTTTTCTAATTGGTAACCTGCCACAACTGGGCGGCTGGGATCCGGAAAAGGCGGTACCATTGTCCAGTGCGGATTATCCCTACTGGAAGGCTTGGGTGGTGGCGCCGGAGGGACAGCAGGTAAAGTATAAATATTTCCTGCGCCACCGCGACACCGGGGAGACCATTTATGAATGGGGCGAAGACCGCGTCTTGCGAGCCGAACTCTTCAACCGGCCTTTAAGGCACTGGCTGGTACAGGATGAATATTTTCGTCATCCCAAGGGCCAATGGAAGGGCTCGGGAGTGGCCATTCCGGTCTTTTCGCTGCGCACCCATCACAGCCTCGGGGTAGGGGAGTTTTTAGACATCCGCTCGCTAGTCGACTGGGCTCAAGCCACCGGTTTACAGGTGGTTCAAATTTTGCCCATTAACGACACGACGGCGACCAATACTGCCAAGGATTCCTATCCGTATGCCGCCATTTCGGCCTTTGCCTTACACCCGCTGTACCTCAACCTGGATCTGCTGGGTACGCCAAAAAGCAATGGCGAGCTCCAACAACTTGCAGAGGAGAAAAAGCGCCTCAACGCTTTTTCGGAAGTACCCTACGAACACACCATGCGGTTTAAGATGTCCTATGCCCGCAGGCGGTATAACGAGCAAAAAGAGAACTTACTTAAGGATGAAAGTTTCCTCGCCTTTTTCGAAGAAAACAAACACTGGTTGGTACCCTATGCTGCCTTTTCTTATTTACGCGATCAGCACCGTACCTCCGATTTCAAGGAGTGGGGGGTGAACGCCCGTTACGACGAGCAGCAAATTGCTAAACTGGTCGATCCCAAAAGTGAAGCCTACGACGACATCGCTTTTCACTACTATTTACAGTATCACCTGGATAAACAATTATACCAGGTGGCCGAATATGCCCGCCAGCGTGGCGTTATTCTGAAAGGAGACTTGCCGATTGGCATCTATCGCTATAGCGTGGATGCCTGGGTTGAACCAGCATTGTATAACCTCGACGTACAGGCCGGTGCTCCGCCCGATCCATTCTCAGAAAACGGTCAAAACTGGGGTCTGCCAACTTACGACTGGGATGAGATGGAGGCCGACGGCTTCGCTTGGTGGCGCAAGCGCTTTCAAAAGTCGGAGCGCTACTTTGATGCATTCCGAGTAGACCATATTTTGGGCTTTTTCCGCATTTGGGAGATTCCTGCCGATCAGGTGCAAGGTCTGATGGGCTACTTCAATAAGGCCTTACCCCTGACGATGGCCGACTTCAACCAGCATCAGATTGCATTTGATTACGATCGTTTTTGCAAGCCTTACTTGCCCCAGGATTGGGTAGCTGAAAAGCTGGGGGATGATTTGGCATTTGCCGAAGAGCACTTCTTGGAAGCGGGCGCCCAGGACGGATTTTATCAGTTTAGGGCGGGAAAAAATACCCAACGGGCTATCCTGGAGTTTCTGGAAAGCGAAGCGCCGGACCGAATGCAATTGCGCGAGCCACTATTTGAAATGGTGGCTAATGTTCTCTTCCTGGGAGCCAAAGGTAGCGACGGAAAGGCTTTCCACCCCCGAATTTCCATGGATAAAACGGAGTCTTACCGGCGACTGCCTAATGAGCTGCAGCATGATTTACATCACCTATACATCGACTTTTTTTACCGCCGGCACGAAGAATTCTGGAAAGAGGAAGGTTTGCGGAAACTGCCGGCCCTAAAATCCTCGACTGACATGTTGATCTGCGGGGAAGATCTGGGGATGGTGCCTGCGTGTGTGCCTGAAGTGATGTACGAGCTGGATATTCTAAGCCTAGAAATCCAGCGCATGTCCAAAAACCCGCAGTCGCAGTTTTTGCAGCATAGCGACATCCCATACTTCTCCGTTTGTAGCCCCTCGACCCACGATATGGCGCCCATACGGGCCTGGTGGGAAGAGATGGATGTGGCCAGCAAGAACCGCTTCTACTTTGAAGAGTTGGGCCTGGGCGGTACGGTACCGCATTTCTGCGAGCCCTACCTTGCACGCCGTATCATTGAGAAGCACCTGAATTTTCCCAGTATGCTGGCTATTTTCCCCATCCAGGATCTGCTAGCTATGGACCCCCAACTGCGAAGGGAAAACCCCTTTGAGGAGCGGATCAACGTGCCGGCCGACCCTAACCACTATTGGGGTTACCGGTTACACCTTCCTATTGAAGACCTGCTGCGAGCAGACAAGTTTAATGCCCAACTGCGCGACATGCTGGCCCATTGTCACCGTTAAACAGCAATTCACCCTATGTTAATTTAGTGGAAAATTTATTTGCTTCATTGGGCGATGTTTTTTTATATTTGCCTCGCTCCTGAAAGTTAGGGGCAATAATAAGCGGATGTAGCTCAGTTGGTAGAGCGCAACCTTGCCAAGGTTGAGGTCGCGGGTTCGAGCCTCGTCATCCGCTCTTAAGGTTAAGTGAAAGCCTCCTGTGATAGATTGCCGGAGGCTTTTTTTATGTCCTAGGGTGATGGTTGATGGTCGGCCGGGTCTTCTTCCGGCTTGGCTGAGGCAGCCGCCTTTTGGTCTGCGGCCATACGAACGGTGATGTCGCGTTTTGGGAAAGGAATTTCGATGCCTTCGCTACGCAACCGGTTATAAATCGTCTCCAGGATATCGCTACGCATAACCAGCCACCCATCGCGGTCTTCAGTCCAGAAGAGTACGCGCAAATCTACCGAGCTATTATTAAGGGTTTGCACTAGTACAATCGGGGCCGGATCACTCAGGATTTTTTCGTTGCTATTCAAAATTTTGGTGATTATCTCCCTGGCCTGCCCGAGGTTTGTGCCGTAACCGACGCTTACGATGTGTTCGATACGACGCAAGGTGTCGTTGCGGGTCCAATTAACCAACTGTTGAGAGATCAAATCTCCATTGGGTACGATAACGTCCGAACCTTCAAAGGTGCGGATGGTACTGGAGCGAAATCCAATTTCCCGAATATTGCCAATGCGGCTGCCGAACTCTATGGTGTCACCGATCTTTAGCGGTTGTTCGAAAGCCAGGATAATACCCGACACCAGATTATTGACGATATTTTGCAGACCGAAACCGATGCCTACACTTAAGGCTCCGAGCACGATAGCAACCTCCGTCAGCTGCACCCCGGCAGCACTTAGCGCGAGTAGAAAACCTATGGCATATACGCCAATGCGAACCAGCAGCAGATAATTGCCCAACTTACTGGCCTTAAGGCCAGCGATGGGTTGGGTTTTTCCATCTTCCCGTCCGAATATAAAGTTGATTAATTGTCCTGCTATCGTGGTCAGGTAGATAATGAGCAAGAAGACTAACAGACTCATGAAGGTGAATGGAAAGTTCCCGATAGAACGTTCGGCGAGCAAAAAATTCTGGATGGCGCCAAAAACCGGCCGGTAGATCAGCAGGTTTTTCAAAAAGGTCATAATCCAGAAGGCCATGCCTATGTATTCCAATACCCGGCGCAAGCGGTTGCGCAGATCGTAAAACTGCATCCAGGCAGATACCGAAGTTCCCAGATTGCCTGATTTTTGCTGGAGGTAAATCGCCTCCAATAAAATTTCGATAATAATCTTGATGGCAAAGGCGAAAACGGTGCCGAATAGAGCCGTCGTAATGAATATCTTGGATAGGGTGAACGAGCCGATTACGTTCAGGAAGATGGCAAGGCCGCTGAACCAGAGGCTAATCTGGATAACGCGCTTTATCAAGTCTATCTTTTGAAAAGGCAGGTTATCCAATTTCTGAAGTAATTGACGGCTGACCAGGAATCCGCCGATTTGCAAGCTTAACTGTAGCCATCTCTCAGGAAAGCTGGGTATGATAATCAAATTGAGTAAAACCTGGCCAGTAACCAACCCGAACAGCAAGGCAATGAAGCGTACATTAGCATTGGGCCACTGCTTGAAAATCAGAGGGATCAGTGTCAGAGAAACCAGCAGCCATATGATCTCCAAGTAGGCCCCGGGCAAATCGCGGTAAAAGAAAGGTGCGATGAGCAGGCAGACTAGCAGCGCGGAAAGCAAGGGATAGGCAGGTGTAAAACTCAGCGGCTTAAATACTTCGGACCGCTCCTCGGGCGTCCGGGAATGTCTAATTTTTCGAAGATTGCGGCGTATCCAGAGGTAGAAAAGAAAAAAAGCGAGAACGATAAAAAATCGGGTTTCGCTACTACTGGCTAGGAAATAGGACAGGATGGTGCCTACGGTGTCCCTTGAAAGCCGAAATGCTTCGCCCATGGAAAAAAGATAACTCCGCGGCCTGGCGCTCCAGAGCGGCGGGGCTTCATTTACCCACAAATTTACCTGCCGATCCGCCAATAATTCGCTGAGGCGGTCTACCAGCAAATCGGCTTTCAGGTTTTGGACAAAAATATCAGATCGCAGTAGGGCTAAGTGTTCAAATGCATTGCGCAATTCGGTAGCCGATGCATACCAGTTGTTGCGGATGGTGCGGAAACGCTCCCGATACAGTACGTTAAAGCTGTCAGTTGTGTAGTAAGATTGAACCAGTATCGGATCCGAAAACATATCCTCAATGGTCTCGCTTTGATTGAGGAGGGCCTGGTTAAAGGCATCGATATCTTCCAGCCAACCTTTGAGTTCTGCTTCGATTCGCCTGGGAATATCCTGGACCGTGAAAAGAAAGGCAGCATTGATCCGCCCGGAGTCTTGCGTCAGGGTTTTTTCCATGACCGCCAGGTCGCGCTCAAATTGTTGAAGTTTACGCCGCATTTCAACGGTATCGGTACGCAGTCCCGAATTGACTAAATTTCTAAAGGAAGCCACTTCTGTAGACAGTGCTTCCAATTTGGTCATGCGCTCGACTGAAAGGGTGTCCAGATTAAGAATAGAAGTGTCATTCGACGTTGATGGAAGGGAAGGAGGGGTTAAGATAGAAAAAGAATCGGCTTCCGCAGCGATCGTATCGGTTACTTGCGACCACGCCCCAGAGACGGCGATTAACCAACAAAAACAAAGAATACCCCACTGTTTCATGCCAAGAAAATTAAAGAAAAAAATTTCGGCTCGGGTGGCTGACACTAGAAATTTTACCGTTCGTCCTGCCTTGCTTTCAAATTAGTATCTTGCCGTCATATTCACTAATCAGTTTTATTCTGGGATTATTTGATTTTTTTCGTAAGAAAGCAAAACCAGCTAACTTATTCATTCAGGATGACTTTTTCGAGTTGGGGGCATGTCCCAATTGTTGGGTCTTACATATTTGGGACAACTAATTTATCGAGTACGCGAAAGACCACCAGAAGGATATCCTCAACAAGGACAAAGCAGCACAGAAGGTATTTTCAGAAAAATTTATCAAAGGCCGGGTTACGGCATTCGCCCACTAGCGGAGGGCGAACGTTTGGTTTGCCCAACTTTTCATACTAAGCACCAAAAAGTAACACGTAGGGCGAATTGACCCGGAGGGCCGAAACAATACTTCCCTCTTTGGGTCACCTCATCATTCTCCGGCTACGATAAGTGCGGGAATATTTCGCTCCCGAAACAGAATGTTGTAGTTGGCGACTTCCTCCTCCATGATGCGCATCCATTCTTTCTGATGGGTCGACCATTGCGCTTCGAGGTCGTTTAATCGGTTGTATACCCCCTGTGGCACGCGTGGGTCGTGGCTGTCTACCTTTACGCGCAGGGCAAAAAACTCGGCATTGAGTTTGCCCGGCCAGTTGATTACGTCCTGGATACTTTTTTGCCGTTTCTCGATTACCCGCGCTTGCCAATTATCAATTTTTTTCAATAAGTCTTTGCCCAGGCCGATGAGGGTATCTACGCCTTCCATCTCGGCCATCAGTTGATTGTAGCCCTGAATTTGCCGACGCACCTTATCTAGATCATTAATGGCAGCGTGGATATCTTCAATGTGCAGATCGATGCGCTGGGCTACGGCCTGCTGGGCTTCGAAGTCGGCAGCTGTGGCCTCCAGTCTAGGATCCGGCAATATTTGTATTTCGGCCTCCGTCTGCTGGTCGCCATAGAGCAGGCGAGCCCGATACGTGCCGGGGCCTACCCTTCGTCCCCGGTAGTCACCATACACAAATGCATCTGGTACATCGAGCAGTGTAGCAGTGCGCATATCCCAGACAAAAGCGTTGAGGCCGGCCTCGGCCGGTAGCGCTTCAGGTTTGGGCGGTCCGCCCGGATAGCTTTTAAATTCCGTATTTTTTTCACTGGAATAGGTGCGCAGCAAGGCCCCCTCTGAATCAAGGATGTCCAGTTGCACCACGGTGCTGTCGTGACCGTACGGCAATTGATAATAGAGCAAAACACCAGAGGGAGGATTGACCCCTAAACCCGGGGTGGTTTTTTCCGCTCCCCATTCTGAGCCGCCGAAGTATCTTACACTGGGTTTGGGACCGTAGATGGTCAGTTTATCTGGATGGTGGTCAGTTGCCGATTGTTGTATAGGCCCCAGATCGTCGAGTATCCAAAAGGCCCGTCCCTGGGTGGCGGCAATAAGATCATTGTCCTGCACAATTAGGTCGGTAATGGGTACAACCGGCAGATTGAGTTGTAGGAGTCGCCATTGCCGGCCCCCGTCTTCAGAGAGGTAAAAGCCCCGTTCGGCCCCGCCGTAGAGCAAGCCTGGCACGATCGGGTCTTCGCGAACTACCCGTAGGAAGTCATCATCGCGGATACCCGTACTAATGGGGGTCCATGATTTTCCGTAGTTGGTGGTCTTGTAGGTGTAAGAGTGCAGGTCATTGAATTTAAAGCGATTCGCACAAAGGTAGGCTGTTCCGGGATCGTGCGGTGATACTTCGATGGAATAGACATTGCTCTCTGGCAGGTCGCCTGGAGTAATGTCTGTCCAACTTTCTCCGCCGTTGCGGGTCAGATGTACCAAACCGCAGTCACTGCCGGCGTAAAGTACGCCTTCTTCGAGGGGCGACTCGATCAGATAAGCCAAGGTGTTGTAGTTTTCACCGCCGGCACCTTCATTGGTGAGCGGGCCGCCACCTGGGCCCTGTTTACTGGGATCATTACGGGTCAGATCGGGGCTGATGACTGACCAGTTGATTCCGCCGTCGGTCGTTTTAAATACGACATTCCCGGCGTGGTAAATGGTCGTCGGATCGTGGGGTGATGCGATGATTGGTGCATTCCAATTGTAGCGGTATTTCATGTCTTTCGGTGGCGTGGCCAGATTGAGAGAAGGATATTGCATGATATCTTTGCCCTCCTGCGTCCGGGTATTGAGCTGCTCGATCAGCCCTTGGTAGCAGCCGCCGTAGAGCAATTCGGGATTGTCGGGATCAAAAGCGATGAAAGCGCTTTCGCAGCCGGGGCCGAACGTCCAGTCATTGGCAGTTATACCACGGCCATTGGTTCGGCTGGCAATGACCACTGAGGAGTTATCTTGCTGGCCGCCGTAGATGTGGTACGGAAATCGGTTATCGACATTAACCCGGTAAAACTGAGCGGTTGGTTGATTGTTGAGGCTTGACCAGTTTTTACCCCCGTTGAAAGTGATTTCGGCTCCGCCGTCGTCGGCCAGGATGAGGTTAGTGGGATTATCGGGATTGATCCAGAGATCGTGCGTATCCCCGTGCCCCACGCTCACTCGGTTGAAGGTTTGCCCCCCGTTCTCGGATTTCATCATTGGGGCATTGAGCACGTAGACCAGATCCTGATCCTGATGGTCGGCAAAGACTTCCATGTAGTACCAGGAACGGGCTGTGAGGAGCTGATCGCTCGACAGGTGTTGCCAAGTAGCACCGGCGTCGTCGGATCGGTAGAGGCCTGCCTTGTCCTTTTCCGCCTCGACAATAGCGAAGACACGGCGGTTATTGGCTGGGGAAACGGCTACGCCGATTTTTCCCATGGTCCCGGGTAATCCTTCATTGATCTTTTTCCAGGTTTCGCCCCCATCGATCGATTTCCATAGGCCAGAGCCTTGGCCGCCACTTTTCACCTTCCACGGGTAGCGAATATGCTGCCAGGTGGCGGCGTAGAGGATACGCGGATTTCTGGTGTCGAGACTCAGGCTAGAGGCACCGGTCTGTTCGTCTACGTAGAGCACTTTGCGCCAAGTTTTGCCTCCGTTAGTTGTTTTGAAGATGCCCCGCTCTGGATTAGGGCCATGCAAGGCACCCTGAGCAGCCACCCACACGGTATTCGGATCAGCTGGATGGACGATGACATCGGAAATGTGGCGGGTTTTTTCCAATCCGATGTGGGTCCAGGTGTGTCCCGCATCGGTTGATCGGTAAACGCCATCGCCGTAGGTGGTCATAACGCCGCGTACGGCGTGCTCGCCCATTCCTGCGTAGATTACGTTGGGGTCGGAGGGAGCCACGGCGACGTCGCCTACGCTACCCGTTTGGAAATAGCCATCGGAAATATTCTCCCAAGTTTGGCCGGTATTGGTCGTACGCCACAGGCCGCCGCCGGTGTAGCCGGCATAATACAGTTGATCATTGCCCGGTACCCCGCAGGCAGCTACGGAGCGTCCCCCCCGGAAAGGACCGATATTGCGCCACCGGAGCGCCTGAAAACGCAGTGAGTCCCCGGAAGTAGATTGTGCACTAGCCCGCGTCGGCACAAAGAGCATCAACGAAAAGCCTAGCAATAGCAACCAGCTATAGTGTTTCATGACATCCAAGTTTTATGATGGCTTTGGTAAAAAACAAAGAAAAAGATAGTCAAAAATTCGGATTACAAAGGGGTTAACCCAGTGAAGCGTGTCTTTAAGCAAAGAGAAGTTAGTATATTTAACGTCTTCTTATTTTCTATTCAAAATACTCGTTATGCGATTCTGTAGCTACTTATTGCTCTTCCTTAATTCGTTGTGTTTTAGTCAACTGCCAGCCCAGATTGATCCCGAACGCATCACCATCGCCCGTGACGAATACGGCGTGCCGCATATTTTTGCCCCTACCGACCCCGAGGCCGCATACGGTCTGGCTTGGGTTCAGTGTGAAGACCAGTTTGAAATCTTGCAACAAACTTTGATGCTGGTACGGGAGCGACTGGGGCGCGAATACGGGAAAACCGGCGCTGCTGGTGACTTTTTCTCAGCCCTGTTCCAGCTTGACCAATTAGTGGAGGAGCGTTACGACCGCGATGTGTCCCTCGAGTTTAAAGCTTACCTACGGGCCTACTGCCAGGGTGTGAATGACTTTGCGGAGCAATATCCTGAGGAGGTGTTGGATAAGAAAATTTTTCCCGTAATGCCCCAGGATCTGCTGGAAGCCTATCCGCTGAAGATCACCGATTTTATTGGTGGCGGCGATATTGTATCGCGACTCGTCAATGGCGACTACTATGACCAGCGCATGCCCGACATGGATTATGGTTCAAAGGGTTCGAATAGCTTTGCTTTTCGCAGTACCATGACCAAAGACGGCCGCACCTACCTGATCTGCAACCCCCACCTTGATTTCGAGGGGTTGGAATCCTTTTACGAAGTGCAGGTGATGAGTGAGGAAGGCTGGCATTTCCAGGGGGCTATGTTTCCCGGATCCCTGGGTCCGCAGATTGGAACTAATGAACACCTTGGGTGGACCCATACCAACAATTACTACGATCACACCGATGTATACGCGTTGAAAATGCACCCAACCGAAAAGCTGCTCTATGAATATGACGGGGAATGGCGCGAACTGGAGAAACGCAAGATCAAGCTCAAGGTGAAGCTCAAGTGGCTGCCTTTTCCGATTGGCGTCAAGCGTACTGTCTACGAAAGTGTGTATGGTCCGACATTGCAGACGCCCGAAGGCAACTTTTTTGCTATCCGTACTCCGCCGGCGATGACCATCAAGACGGCCGAGCAATGGTACCGCATGTCGAAAGCACAAAACTTAGAGGAGTTTCAAGAGGCCCTGGCGATCGACGGGTTGCCTTATTTCAACATCACCTATGCCGATAAGGAAGATAATATCTTTTACCTGTGCAATGGGCTTTTTCCCGACCGTACGCCCGGTTATGACTACGCGGGCGTTGTACCTGGCAATACTTCCGAAACCAGATGGCAGCGTTTTCTGCCCATGGAGGAGCGACCGCTGATTTTGAACCCCGATTGCGGCTACGTGTACAACGTCAACCATAATCCCTTCAAATGCACCTGCGAGGAAAGCTGGTTGGACTCGCTGGATTATCAGGCCGAGGTCGACTTCCAGCAGACTGATGATAACGTGCGGAGCTATCAATGGCGCCAGATCTATCAGGATGGAACTTTCCTGGACATGGAAGAACTGCGTGCTTTGAAATTCGATGCTCGCATGCCAGAACGGACGGGATTACATACCCTCCTGGAGCGCTACCGCCGTACCGATCCGGTTAGCGGTACGGAATATATTGTCGATTCCTTGAAGGCCTGGGATGGGGTGGTGAACCCTGAAGGTAATGCGGCCACCTATATGCTGTTGGGTTGGTTTTTACTGGAGGGTGCCGGAAAAACACCAAAGGAAATTGCCGATACCGCCTACGAAGCAGCCCTGGTAAGCGTACACGATCATTTGATGGAATACTTTGGTACCACAGATGTCCCTTACAAAACGTTTTTCCGCTTTAAGCGGGGCGATAAAAACCTGCCGATTTTTGGATTTCCAGCCACCCTGGCGGCCCGGTTCGGTGGAATCAGCAAAGAAGACGGCCGTTACTACGCAAAGGGCGGCGATGGCTTTATGATGTTTATTCAGTACAATGAGCGCGGGGTAGTCGACATGGAAAGTATCGTAGCCTACGGAGCTTCAACCGAACCAGAGAGTCCTTACTACAATAACCAGATGGAGTTATTTGCAGAGAAAAAAGCCAAACCGCAAACGTTCGATAAAGATGCAATTATGAAGCAGGCCGCACGGGTGTACCATCCGGGGAAATAAACACATAATGTTTTTTTGTATTGAAAAAAGGATTGTTATTCAATTGTCAATAAATTGAAAAATAAAAATGTAAAAAAATCGATCCCCCGGGATCGATTTTTTTTGTTTGGCGGTTAGAATAATTGTGTATTATGTAGCTGTAACCGCTTTTTCCATTGGGTTCCAAAAGTCACCTTTGCGGGTATACTAAATGAAAGTTCCTTTATCGTTATCGTCATGAAAAGCAATTATCTAGTGATATAACCTTTCGACATTCCGTGTTTTCATTGGTATAATTTTAATATTTACATCCAATTACTATTGCGCCTTTCTACTTTTTAGCCCTACATTGATACAGCGTTCGATACGGTATTCGGATAACTCGCCGTAGCTACCCGTAAGCAAGAGGAAAACTACTTGTACGCTTGATGGAAAGCACCTCATTTTACCCATGAAGATATCTATTCTTTGGTCGAGCCCCACAGAATTTGTTTTGTACATTAGGAACCGGCATAGCGATGCATTGGAATCGAGTCTGGCTAGGACTATCCGAAGTGATTTGGAGAAAGATTCGATTTTAGAGGGATTTTATACCGACCTCTATCAGAATTTTGAATCCTACCACGAGCGTTACGCACAAGAGGGTTATCGTTTCATCAAAAGTGTGCTTAATAAGAGCATCTTGCGATCGCGCTCCAAAAGACGCCAAAGGATGCAGGGAAATTTCGGAGAAAGGATCGAAACTCCGGAAGCACTTCAGCGGTACCTAAAACCGCATGTGGATAGCACCAATCTGAACATATTAGTGTGGTACTTATTCGGCGTAGAGGAGGCGATTATTGCGCAAAAACTCGGAATGACACAGCAATCGGTATTTTTTCGTATTCGAAAGTACTTGCGCAAACTGGAACAAAAAGGACTTATTCCTTGAAGAATAGGATAGGAGCGAATGACCCGCCGGCTATTTTGTGGACTCAAAAGCTTTTTGGGGTTAACTCCATACCGTACAAAGTAGGTAACTAAAGATTTTTGGCTTATTTTTGCCCATCTTTTGCGAGAATCGTTATTTTCGCTACTCATGAAAATGGGCCATTTATGTTCGCTCCTAACAATGAAGGAGATCGCCTTCGCCGCATTTCCTTCCGATCGAAAAATTACGCCCGTTCGGGGCGTCCATCCAATGCACTTCGCCGATTAATGGATGATCTGCAAGCGGAATTGCTGCAATACTCCGCCATGCACGTCGAAGTCGAGCGACTTACCGGTGCTTTTCTTTTCGATTCCTGTTTAAAAAGCCGGCGCCTGCTCAGGGGGATGGTCAATACCCTGCTATACGATGCCATTGTGGGGTTAAAGGTATTGGTTGACCGCCGCCGTTTTAATGATTTTCAGGCCCTTGATCAATACATGGAGCATCGCCGGCAGCGCCATTTAGATATCGCACACCGTGTAATTGCCGAATTTCAGGCACAAGGCCGCTGATTCGAATTGCTATCTACCTTGTCCTTTTCGTGGGATTTTGCGCAATTTTCTTATTTTCCATTTCCCGAAAATAATAGAAAACCGTGCGCCTATGGAACCCACGCTTACCCAGACCGAATTAATTATTCGCACCCTGAGGGAATGTCCCGATCTAGCTGGATTTAGCGAAAAAGAGTACAAACAATTGCGTCTGATCTGTCACGTCGAGCAGTACCGGAAAGGCCAGAATGTCTTTGCCATTTCCTGGGAAGGAAAATATTTGTTCATCGTAGCGGATGGCAAGCTTTCACTGCGCTTGTATACTAAGGAAGCCAAAGAGTTTGGTCCCGGTGATCTTTTCGGTGAAGTAGGGGTGTTCAGCAACAAAGGCCGGCTAGGCACCATACGCGCAAAAGAAAATTCGGTATTGGTAGCGATGGATCGCAACGGCATAATTGAAGACAGTATACTGCCTACTGAGTTGCGGCTCAAATTAGTTCTTACCCTTACCCGTAAAGCGTTGGGTTATTTTTACCGCGACACGCCACTTAGTAGTCCCGATCTCATTGCACAGGGTGAATCCGAATCGATTGAATTCAAAGCCTCTGGCGCCTACCGCCACATCGAGAAAGTCACCCAGACCATCACAGCCTTTATGAATCTGTACGGCGGCACCATCTTCATGGGGGTGAAAAATGACGGATCCCTCAAAGGCGTTCCCGCCGATGAGGCCGAGATTGATCAGTTTCAACAGAATCTGTATAACTACATTCGCGATCGTGTGGGCAAAGGCTATGCCCAAAGCGTCCACTTCGACGCTGAAGAGATCGACGGTAAGCTCATATACCGGATCGATGTAGAGTCTTACCCTTCGCCCGTATTTTTTAAGGAAAAAAAGAACGACGAAGAATACGAATGTTTTTTCGTACGTACCGGCACCACCAATGAGCGCCTGGATAAAACCAGCGAGATTGTGGATTACGTGCAACGGTACTACAAGATGTAGCAGTTACGTTTGCCGTCATTCCCCTGCGGTGCAGATCCGTGGCTCCTACCGACCGCCGAGTGCCCATTTGTAGAAACGCTTTAGTTTGTATTGGCAAAAGCCCATCTTAAAGAGGTAGAACGTGCAACCGTTTACGATACTGACCTTTAGGTAACTGTTGCGCTCATATTTGCGGGCCGAGATGAGTACCTCACTATCCAGAATGGTATATCGATAGCCTTGCCTACGCAAGCGCCAGAAATAGTCAAAATCTTCCATGATAACAAGGTCGTTGCGGTAGCCACCGGTCAGCTTAAACAGCGAGTGGTAAATGAA
This sequence comes from uncultured Saprospiraceae bacterium, assembly GCA_964530825.1. Taxonomy (GTDB): domain Bacteria; phylum Bacteroidota; class Bacteroidia; order Chitinophagales; family Saprospiraceae; genus CAZHCA01. Next base: position 8,617 of record CAZHCA010000012.1, on the reverse strand, counting down.
AATGGACTGATCGCCGCCCCCGGTAAATGGTCCGTCGCGCTTGATCATGCGGGCATTGAGCCTGAGTAGAGGGTGGTCGGAATCAAAACGGTAGCTAAACATGCCAAAATCGTAACCCCGGTAGAGGGCGGAAAAAAGATCGTTGAGGTAAGTGGCCGGTGGCCGGGCATCGGCGTGCAGGAAATACAGGACGTCTCCTCGGGCGCGAGCTGCAGCTTGGTTAAGTTGTTGAGAGCGACAAGTCGCATGGGTGCGAAAAGCGTGGACCTTAGCTTCATCGGCCAGTAACGATAAGGTCTGATCATCAGAAGCAGGGGCGTCGGCGACAATGATTTCGCGTAGTCGCTGGTCGGCATACTTGCGCAGGTGACGTACAAGCGGAAGAATGCGTTCGGCTTCGTTAAAGGTAGGGATCAGGACACTTAGGGTCATTTGCGTTACTTATTTTTATTTTTTCCGATCTACATCGCCGATGGAATCGTAGTTTGAGTTGTTCATCAATATACGAGACTATATGCCCGCAAGGATTTTAACCTCAAGATTAGGGTGGCCAAAAGTAACGGTCTATTATCTAACCCTTTCTTTGACCACGTGTTCCTCCGATACCCAGGCAACCGTAACCGCACCGTACGATCGCGATTACCTGGCGCTATCGCAAGCCTTCCTTAAAGGATTGAAAGCAGGTGAGCCGGTCGATACCATTGTGGAAGAATACGCCAATCTGGACTTTGAAGCCTTGGCTGCTGGTGTCGATACCAAAGCGGAAAAGCTAGCATTCTGGATCAATACGTACAATGGATTTGTCATTTACCTATTGCAAGACGACCCCAGCCGATTCGATGACCGCGGACGGTTTTTTACCCGAAAGCAGATTGCAATTGCGGGAAAAACTTGGAGCCTCGACAATATCGAACACGACATCATTCGCGATTCGCGAGTGAAGTGGGGACTCGGATACCTGCAGAAGTGGTTTGTCGATCAGGATATCAAAGCGCTGCGCATCACCGACCGGGATCCGCGCATTCATTTTGCGTTGAACTGCGGAGCAAAAAGCTGTCCGCCCGTAGCCATTTACAGCGCCGACCGGATCGATGAGCAATTGGATACGATCAGCCGGCGATATTTGGAGCAGGTAACTACGGTTGACGGTAGAAAGGTGACAACTACGCCCCTCTGTAGTTGGTTTCGCGGCGATTTTGGTGGCAGGAGCGGGGTTAAAAAAATGCTGGTCAAGTATGATGTTATTGATACTAAAAATAGCAAGAAAATAAAATTTGGTAATTACGATTGGACATTAAGCATTGGCAACTACACCGATCTTTAGAAAGCTTCGCCGAAAGTGAGGTAAAAACCAGGCTCATCGGATCCCAAGCCTACGTCGAAACGCAGCTGGATACCTTCGTTCGGATCGAGCAAAAATCGAATACCACCCCCATAGTTGAAGTGGTAATCTCCCTGCCAAAGGTCGCTGTAGGCGGCACCAACCCGACCACTACTCGCAAATACCCCCCCGCGAAAGCGCCAGATAATAGGGAAGCGGTATTCGGCCTGTAACATCAGCAAGTGGCGATCGCGATAGCGACCTTCGACAATTCCGCGCCCAAGATCATCACCGCCTAAAAACAGGTACTCCTGGAAAGGGGGAGCGCCCCAAATCGCCCCCGTCACAGCGTTGAAGGCGATAATTTGTTTGGACGGAAATGGAAAATATTGAGCTATATTGAAAAAGAGTCGTTCAAAATGAAAATCGCTTCCCAGCCAACCTGCATTGTGCTGGAAGCGCAATGTGGCTAGCGTACCCTGAGTCGGCAAATTTATGTTGTCGCGCGTATCGTATCGTGCAATGATACCGGCGGTAGATACCACACCCCCCTCGACGCCAACGGGTTGCCGGGCTTCGAGCAGCCCCTCTGCCGATATTTCGTAGATATTGTAGTCATCAAATTTGTAGGATAGACCGATTCTTACATTTGGAATGATCTGTTCCAGTGCATTCATTTCCAGTCTGGGAAAACGCACACTGTAGGTTTCTTCATCAGTAAAACGCGTATCATTACCGATGCCGTAGTAAAAGTAGAAGTAGTCGAAATAGCCTACTTCTCCGAATATTTCAGTTCGATTACCTCGCAAGAAATACCGGTAGGAGCCGAAAATCAAAACCTGGCGGTTCAGGGTATAGGTGGCACTCAACACCAGTTGTGAAGGACGGGAGCTGAGGAGTTTGCCTGGGTAATAATTGTAAATGGCTGCTCCTCCGAATCCCAGCCGCGTCTCCGGAAAGTAAAAGATGACAGGATAAAAAGCCAGAAAGGATGGTCGGTCTTTGGAGATGGTATCGACCGGGAGCGACTGCGCCGAAAGGAAAATTGGCAGTCCGAATAAAAACAAGACGGAGCAGAGATATTTTTTCATTTTTCCAAGGTAAATAGTTGGCCGGTGAAGCCCGACCGGATAATGGCAATAAGTCTGATCGCCGACGTAGGCGTTTTCCCGGCCAGAGATTAGACGAAGTGTGGTAATCGCCAAGAATAGTTATTTTCCCTATTAATTTTTTTTGTAGCTTTGTGCAAACTTAAGGAGAGGCATGAAATTTTTCATCGATACGGCCAGCTTGGCCCAAGTTGAGGAAGCGCGGGACCTAGGTATTTTAGACGGGGTTACCACCAACCCGTCGCTCATGGCTAAAGAAGGAATCAGTGGGTTGGATAATGTCTACCGCCACTACCGCACCATTTGCGATCTGGTCGATGGAGATGTAAGTGCCGAAGTGATTGCAACCGATTACGAAGCCATGCTGAATGAAGGTCAGCGCTTGGCTGAAATCGCTCCCAATATTGTCGTTAAAATTCCCATGATCAAGGACGGCGTGCGTGCTATCAGCAAGCTTACAGAGCTGGGCATCCGCACCAACTGTACCCTGGTGTTTTCGGCTGGCCAGGCTATCTTGGCTGCCAAAGCGGGTGCTACTTACTTATCACCTTTTATGGGACGAGTCGACGATATCAACTGGGATGGCGTAGGTCTGATTGAAGCAATCGCGGAGATCTACAATCTCCAAGGTTATGATACGGAAATTTTAGCTGCCTCCGTGCGCAACTCTAAGCACATAGTAGATGCTGCGCGCGCTGGTGCCGATGTGGTGACGTGCCCGTTGAATGCAATTTTAGGGCTTTTAAAACACCCGCTAACGGATATCGGGCTAGAAAAATTCTTGGCTGACCACCGCGCTGCCGAAACTAAGGTAGCAGCCGGTTAGCCCTCAGGTACGGAGAGGCTATCTAACATACCATATTTGGAAGGAGCGATGCGTTGCGTCGTTCCTTTTTTGTTTAGAACAAATGGTAACGGAGTTTAATAGGTTTTATTCGGCACCCGGCAGGACCTTAGTTGCTACCTTAGCTACAGGGTGGGCATTAAGCAATGCATTTCTTAATTTTTTTAACTTTTTCGCGTCCTAATCCGTTGATTTTCTGACGATAATTCTAGTTTACTTCGCAATACTATCCGGTTTTTTCCGTATTTTTAGGAGCATAGCGTTCCCAAAAACTGATTTAAATCTCATGAGAAAACCTACGCACCTGCTGGCCGACCTTGTGCGGCGCCTGCTTGTCTTACGGCGTTGGTATTTCGCCGGTCTGTTCTTCTTTTTTCCACTCTTTCAAAATCTGTTGGCCCAGTGTCCGAGTGGCGATTTGGTCCTTTCGACTCAACAATCTATTGATAACTGGATAAGCGATTACCCAGGCTGCACGGAGCTTTCCGGAAGCTTGATTATTTCCGGAGCGGATATTCTAGATGTTTCTAATCTGGGAGGTATTGCGCAAATCGAAGGCGACCTCATCATTGAAGATAATTCGCAATTAGCTACGTTAGGGGAGTGGTTCGACCGTGTGATCGTCTTAGGAGAGGTTCGCATCGCGACTAATCCTGCTCTTGCACCTTGTAACCAGCTGGGTATTTGCCGGCTTTTGGAAATGTCCAGCGACATTACAATTGATAACAACGACCCGAGTTGCGGCGATTTGGATGCGGTTATCGCCCATTGCGCGTTGGCCAATTGCGGTTGCCCGGATCTGATCAATGTTACTTTAGACGATAAATGCACCTATTTATTGACAGGTGAAGACGTGGCTGTTGGCCCCCGCTACTGCGATACGGCGGCAACCGTACTGATAGACGATGGTACCCCCAACGGTAACCGGATTGACGGCCCCGGGCGCCACAATTATGTACTACTCAACACCTCCGGGGAAGCGATCTGCTTCGGTCAGGTCCAAGCTGAGGATAAAACCACTCCAGTTTTCGATCGGCTGGTATCCGATCCCAGCGCTGATAGCCTGATATGTACGGATATTGACCGGGTATTCAATAATCCGGCTACCATTGATCCGGCAAGCCCATTTTTTCTTGGGCGCCCTTTTTTTCGAGACAATTGTACCCCGGAAGCGGTCTTGGACAGCCGATTACGGTTTTTCGATGAAATAACCTACTTTGACTGCACCCAGGGCGGCTTGTTCGCCCGTCTTACCCGTACGTTTTTCACCGAAGACGAAGGAAATAATAGCGATGGGGAGCCGGCCTCAAGTAGCTACTCCGTCAAATACGATTTCCGGATACCCGACCTGCGGACCGATTTGGTCCAGGGTCCGGTGCACGATACCATTCAGACCTGTACGCCTTTCGATACCAAAGTTCCAGCGCCGAAGCTGGCAGTTCGCAATGGTTTTGGTGAAATGGTCTTTTTGGAAAACCTATGTAATTACTCGGTAAGTCTTACTACCTCTGAAAGCACCCAGTGCGACGGTCGGATACGGAAAATTTCCCAAGAAATTGAGGTCGTCGACTGGTGCCAGGTCACTGGTCAGAATCGACTAACGTTGGGGGCCACGACCTGGGCAATTGGTGATTTCGCAGGTCCTGCCGTTCAACTGCCTGGTGATACCGCATTGGTATCTACCGATCCATTTGGTTGTACTGCGAGTTTCCACGTACGTAGTTTAGAGCGATGGGGGGTCAACATATCGGATTGTCCACAGGCGGAGGTAGCCGTCAACCTGAGTGTTTATGGATGGGTTGACGAAGTAGTATTTGGAGTACCTACTGGGAATAAGATTTATCGCAGAATAGCAGGTAGTGACCTCAATGGTGTAGTCACTGATGTACCGGTGGGTTTGTACGATCTAATCGTTCAAACCTCCGATGGGTGTAAGGGTGTCAGTAGCGACACGCTTGCATTTCGAGTACAGGACCTGATAGGACCGACCATGCGCTGCGCAAATGAATTCAATATTTCTGTCTCAGCGGAAGGATATGGCAGGATTTATCCTGAAGATCTGGACGAAAATAGTACCGACAATTGTAGTGAAGCCATTGATTTGAAAATTCGGCGCTCTGTACCGGGCGGTTGCCTATCTGTATTCCTTGATAACGGGTATGATACCAATGAAGATGGCCGCATTGACCAGGCAGACGGCTGGGTCTTTCGCAATGGTCAGTGGTTCACGCCCTATTCCGGGTTTGTGGAAGTGTTTTGTTGTGACGTAACCCACACCATTACCGTTGAGCTGCAGGGGCGAGATGATGCACAATACCCCTTTTACCGATATGATCGGAATGGCGAGGTAATCCGTGATGCCAATGGTACACCGATTTGTTTTTTCGACCCGGAACCGAATACCAATACCTGTTGGGTTGATGTGCGGATCGAGGATAAAACGATCCCGGAATGCAGTGCGCCCAATGACACTCTGTTGTTCTGTACGGACCCATTATCGGAGATCAATTTTTTTGAGCGGGAAGAGCTGGCCGCCGCTTTCGGTGAACCGGACCCGAGTGGCTCAGGTGAGTTGGCGTACTGCAGCATAATCATCAACGAACTTACCCCTCAGGTCGATCTGGACCCCTGCGGAGTAGGTACGCTGACGCGACGCTTCGAACCCGTCAATACCAGGACGGGGCAACGCGGTCCGATTTGCACGCAGACGATCACATTTGCCGAGCGCAACCAGTATGCTATTCGATTCCCGGCCGATGCCGAGCAGATCTGCGGCGATCCGTTTGTCGATACCTTGGTGTACGTTGAAAATGCTTGTGATCTACTGGCCATCAGTGTTTTAGATGATACTTTTTCCACCAACGGCGACGAGTGCTTCAAGGTGCATCGCCTTTATACCATCATTAACTGGTGCGAGTACGACGGTTTTTATCCAGAAGATCCGTGGAATTTATTCCGGGATTACGATAATAACGGCACGGCCGGTGATCGCGCCTTTTGGTTGATTCGCTACGCCGATGTACTGGATAAACCCGATTATGCTGATTTTGACGATACCGATGGTGATGGACGCGACCGGGTATTTGGCGATGGCAGTATTGGAAACGAGCAACCCGATTTGGATCTCAATGACGATGATCGCTATATCCCTTTGGTGGTGTTCTCGGATGACCTGCAAACGATATATACCGATGAACCGATCGATAAGCTGGAACCTCAGTTTACGGACTTACCCGATCTGGCGGACGAGGCTTACTGGACAAAAGGGTACACCCCCGGATCGTTGGGGTATTACCGATATCTCCAGGTGATTAAGGTATACGACGATACACGCCCGCTCATTCAAGCTGATACGTTGGAAGTGTGTAGCTTTAATAATGACACCTTAAATGATTGTACCGGGCTCCTGGAACTGCCGGTCCGGGTAGAAGACGAATGTACTACCGGCGGATCAATCAGTGTAGGCATCGATGCTTTCAATCTAGATGAGTTAACACCGCTGGATCAATTCCAGGCGGGTTCGGTAATCGGCAGCTGGCCTAATTTCGTAATCCAAGGGCGGTTCCCTCTCGGGGAGCACAGTGCGGTGGTCACAGCCCGCGACGACTGCGGCAATTTCAGTATCCGGCGCATACCCTTCCGGGTAGTCGATTGTAAGGCGCCGGCACCCATCTGTGTTGAAGGGCTGGCAATTGAATTAATGCCCCGCGAAAACACGGATACCCTGGGCACAGGGGCCATGGCCTTATGGGCCAGTGATTTTATCACTTCCCCTGTATTTGACTGCAGTGGCCAAGGCGAAAACGGGCTCATCACCGACTATTCCATCAACCTCGTCGAAGATCCGTTGGGACTCGGGCGCGACAGTGTGAATCGCAATCAGACCGGGCTTACCTTTTACTGTGCTGATTTAGGCACGGTGCGTGTGGAGGTGCACGCCTGGGACGAAGCTGGCAATCATAGTTATTGCGAAACTTATTTACTCGTGCAAGATAATATGGGAACTTGTAATGCAGCGCCCGTGGGCAATCATATTGCCGGTAAGATTGCTACGGAAGAGCAAAAGAGCTTTGCCGGGGTTGAAGTGCGGCTGAGCGGTCGCCAAAGCATGACCTACATTACAGACGAAACAGGTAATTACGGCTTTGAAGGCTTGGAAGAAGGGTACGATTACACCGTGTCTCCCTTTTTTGATCTCAATCATCCCAACGGCGTTTCAACTTACGATATCGTCGTGATAACCCGGCATATCTTAGGTATTCAGCAGATAGCTAGTCCTTACAAGATTATCGCCGCAGACGTCAATAATTCCCGGTCGGTAACCACTTTCGATTTGGTACAACTACGCAAGGTGATCCTGCGGGTAGAGGCGAAATTCAGCAACAATACGAGTTGGCGATTTGTAAATGCCGATTACGTTTTTCCCAAGCCCAGCGACCCCTGGGCCGAGCCTTTTCCCGAAGTTCGAAATTACAACGACCTGTTAAGCGATCAGGAGGGTGGCGATTTCATTGCCATCAAGGTGGGCGACATCAATGGATCTGCGGTCAATGTTGGTGGGGAAGCTCAATCCCGTGCGAATCAGACTCCTCCGATATGGCTCCCGGTCGAGGACCGAGTATTTCTACCCGGTGAGGCCGCCTGGGTGGCCATCGGGCAGCCTGAGGAAAAAGTGATCGGTCTGCAAGGAACGCTGGAGTTGGATACTAGCCGGTTGCAATTTTTGGATTGGCGATCGGAAGTATTGTCTTTAAGCCATGTGGGGCTTATTCATTCGTGTCAGGGGCGCATCCCGCTTTCCTGGGATACCTCACCGGCAGGCGAAGATGCCGTTGACGGTCCGCTGTTATGGGTAAAGGTAGCGGCCAAACAAGCAACCTACCTGCACGAAGCGATCGTATGGAATAGTGTCCTCACGCCTGCCGAAGCTTACCGGCCGTCTACCCGGGAAGAAATACGCGCACCCCTGGACTTGCAATTTGTGCCTTCTTCTTCGCCCATTTTTCATGGTAAGGTCACTCATTATCCCAATCCATTTACCGATTGGGCCAATATTTCTTTTTGCCTGGAAAAAAAAGGTCCCGTTCATTTCCAGGTATTCGATGCCAGCGGTCGCGTCTTACACCAGCAGTTGATACACTTATCTTCCGGTCAACAAACGCTTAGACTGCCTGCAATAGTTAGTACTTGGCCGACTGGCGCCTATTTTTACACACTAGAAGCGGCGGGCCAGCGGCACTTAGGAAAAATTGTACGAGTAGATTCCTGAGACCAAAGAATTTGATTACCCTAGGGCTTCCTCAAAAAGTAAAAAATCTACACGTTATCAACAAGTTATGTTGG
>CAZHCA010000011.1:0-137035 GCA_964530825.1 uncultured Saprospiraceae bacterium | reverse complement strand
ACAGGGAAGAGATCACGGCGGCAGCTTCCGATAAAACGTATACCTGGACGGCACACGCTTGTGACATGTCGGGCGTGAACGAGGCCGCCCACAAATTGTGGACCGTAGCTGCGCTGAAGGGCGAGGAAGTCAAGGCGCCCAAGCCGCTGACGATGATGTTTGATCATGGCACCCTAGAGGTCTTTGGAGGAGTAAATAATATCACCGCCAGCTACGGCCTGATCGGGGAAAGCGTAACCATCAGCTCGGTGGTGCAAACCGAAAAGGCAGGATCCCCGGAGCTGATGCAACTGGAGCAGAAATTCATCAATACCCTCTCTGAAGTGGACGGCTTCACCGTAGAAGGAAACAAGCTTGACCTCCTTCAGGATGGCAAACGCGTGGTTACGCTGTACACCGAGGAATAATGCACGCCTTCTACTCCGACATACCTATGGCGCCGCCAGCTGGGCCCTCGTCATACCCTCCCGGTTTCCGTTTGCCGAAAGTCCGAGGGAGTATATTGTCCCAAACATTGAGTTAGCTGGGAAGGCGCTTGACGTTGGTCACTCTCAATGCCACCTATCCTAATACAAAGTGGATAGCAACCAAGGCCAGCAATCTGGCTGATTCAGTCACTATGGACCAAAATTCGCTCAAGATCGAACCGAGAAATCTGTACAAATTACGGGTCCTGGAGATCATTAAGGAAAGCTAGACCATATATAAAAATGGCAACGCCATAAATTTGAACTAGCCTTTTTGACTCAGATAAAAAAAAGGGGCGCACAGTGATGGATAAAGGGTGTTCCTTTTTTGTAGTTTTATTGCGAACAAGATGCACTCATGAAAGCCCTATCTCGGTTGCTGTTTTTTTTTAGTTTTTGGAATTGTTGTATTCATTTTTTAACTGCTCAGGATTCTCTCATTTTCATTAACGACAATTACATAATAGGAGAAGTGAAGAACATGGATCGGGGGGTATTACTTATAGAGACCGATTTCAGCGACAGCGATTTTAAAATTGAATGGGAGGGCATCAAGGAAATATATACCCAAACCAGCTTTTTGATCACGCTCTTCGACGGGCGCCGCTTCGACGGGCAGGTGGCAACGGTAGGCGACAACCGGATAGCTATTCTCACCGAATCGGGTGAACAAGAGGAAGTAGACCAAGAGGGCATTGTTTATCTTAAATCCGCGGACCAAACCTTTGCCAGCCGCCTCAACGCTTCCATGGATGTTGGGTTCAGTTTTACCAAAGCCCAAAACCTACGTCAATTGAGTCTGGGCGTCAACGTTGGCTACTACAGCCGGCGGTGGTCCACCGACCTCTTTTACAGTGTCGTAACCTCGAATCAAGAAGGCACCGACCCCATACGAAGGGCAGAAGGCGGGTTGGGGTTTAATTATTTCCTACCGCGTGATTGGTATACTAATGCTAGTCTTCGTTTTTTTTCTAGTACGGAGCAACAACTCGACCTGCGCTCGAACCTCAGTGCCGGAATCGGACGATATTTTATCCGTACCAATCAGGTTTATTTGGGTGCTGGCGCCGGTCTCAATTTCAACAATGAAGATTTTTCCACCGACATCGACGACCGACAAAGCCTTGAGGGGTATTTTGGAGCTGAGTACAATATGTACGACGTAGGAGACTTGAGTCTTTTATCCCGGGCGGTCGCCTACCCCAGCTTTACTGAGTCGGGACGCTGGCGCCTCGAAGCCGCAATTGATGCCAAGTATGATCTGCCTCTAGATTTTTATATTCGTTTTGGGTTTAACCTCAACTACGATAATCAACCAGTAGAGGGTGCGGGTAGTACCGATTACGTATTCCGCAGCGGAATTGGTTGGTCGTGGTAAAGAAAACAGGCAGCCCCGCCTTTTTTCGGCAACCTGATGAAATTTTCCGGCCGTTTCGATCCAGGTTCAATTCAACCTAATAGGTAATCAATAATTGGCCCACCTGCCATGTGGAGGACTCTTCCATATTCCTTTTTAAACTTTGCCTTTGTTTTAGATTATAATCAGGTACGTTTTTGACAAAAGATATAAAGTGCTGATTTACAGGTTTTTTTAAAAAAAATATAAACCTGATTTGGGAAAGGTGCTCCTCCATGGTCTAGTAACCCAGAACCTATCGTCTTTACCCGACTATTCCTCCTAATTTTGGGACAATCTGATCGGTTTTTTGTCAGGGTATCAGAATTACATTATTCATTACAAGAATTGAAAAACAAATGAAAAACAAACAACTAAAGGTGCAAGTATTTAAAATGGTGGCGCTGGCGTCTTTCTTCCTGGCCATGGTTTTCACCTTACCCAACTGCGCAGATAGTGCTGCTTCAGGCCAAAAAAGCAGTAATGAAAATGAATTTAAGGGCAAGATCAGCCTAGACATACGAGATTCGGAGTCCGATTGGTCAGCTTATATCCCCAAAAGTGCGCCCGAGGATGCGCCCAATATTTTGTTTATTTTGTACGACGATACGGGGCTAGGTGCCTGGTCGCCCTATGGCGGCCGCATCAATATGCCTACGCTGGACCGCCTGGCCGCCAACGGCCTCACCTACACGCAATGGCACACCACGGCCCTTTGCTCGCCGACACGCTCCACCATCCTGACGGGTCGTAACCACCACTTGAACGGCATGGCTTCCATTACCGAAACCGCCGACGGTTTCCCGGGGTCAAACGGGCGTGTTCCGGATGACTGTGCGCCCTTCGCTGAGATCCTGCGTGAAAATGGTTGGAGCACCTTTTGGATCGGTAAAAACCACAACGTTCCCGAGCAAGATGTAGCTCCGGGAGGCAGCCGCTCGGAGTGGCCATTAGCAATCGGCTTCGATCGCTTCTATGGGTTCTTGGGTGGAGAGACCAACAACTGGTTCCCAGATTTGGTGGAAGACAATCGCTTCATCGAAGCGCCTTACGGCCCGGAAGATGGGTACCACCTCTCCAAAGACCTAGCCGACAAGGCTATTGAAATGCTGCGTGATCAAAATGCAACCAACCCATCCAAGCCCTGGTACATGTGGTACTGCCCCGGTGCCAACCACGCTCCCCACCACTCACCTAGGGAGTATGCTGATAAATACCGAGGTAAGTTCGACGACGGCTACGAAGCATACCGCAATTGGGTTGTGGAGCGAATGAAAGAAAAGGGTATAATCCCAGAAGATACCGAGATGGCGGATTTTAACCCGCTGCCCGAAGATGTAGCGAACCCGGCCGATTACGTCAGACCGTGGGAAGAATTAAATAATGATGAGAAACGCCTTTTCTCCCGCATGGCGGAGGTGTATGCTGGTTTCTCCGAGTATACCGATGTCCAGATCGGTCGTATTGTGGATTACCTGGAAGAAACCGGCCAGTTAGAAAATACCATCATCATCTACGCTGCCGACAATGGCGCTTCCGGCGAGGGCAGCCCCAATGGGTCAGTGAACGAAAATAAATTTTTCAACGGTTACCCTGACGAACTAGAAGAAAACATGAAATACCTGGAGGTACTGGGCGGTCCGGATACTTATAATCACTTCCCTACCGGCTGGGCAGCGGCTTTTTCGGCGCCCTTTAAAATGTTCAAGCGCTACTCGCAGTTTGCCGGAGGCACTAATGACCCATTGGTTATTCACTGGCCGAAAGGAATCAAAGCCAAGGGCGAGATCCGCCACCAGTACCACCATTCCGTAGATATCGTACCTACCTTGCTAGAGGTATGCGGCATTGATATGCCCGAATATTACGACGGTGTAAAACAGACGCCACTTTCAGGTGTGTCGATGGCCTACACCTTCGATGCCGAACCCAACGATCCGACCCAGAAGGAAATCCAGTACTACTGCATGCTGGGCACCCGCGGCATCTGGAAAGACGGCTGGAAAGCCGTAGCCTTGCACGCTCCTATTTCGGGCCAGGGCAATTTCGAACAGGATGTGTGGGAACTTTACCATGTGGCCGAAGACCGCTCGGAATCCAAAAACCTGGCCGAAGAGTATCCAGAGAAACTGCAGGAGTTGAAAGACGCCTGGTTCGAAGAAGCGGAAAAGAACAAGGTACTACCGCTGGACGATCGCAGCGCTGCCGAGTTGCTTACGGTCGAGCGCCCCACCCAGGAGCCGCCCCGCGATCGCTATGTGTACTACCCCAATACGGCCCCAGTACCAGAGGGTGTCGCTGTGAATATTCGTGGTCGTAACTACAAGATTCTGGCCAATGTAGAAATCGAAGATCCAAATGCTTCAGGTGTGATCTTTGCGCACGGCTCACGCTTCGGCGGGCATGCTTTGTTCATTAAAGATCGCCGTTTGTACTACGTATACAACTTCTTGGGTATCCGCCCCGAGCAAGTATTCGTATCGGACCAAACCCTCTCCCCCGGCGCTTATACGTTGGGTATGGAATTCAAGCGCGAGGAAGCCGGCGAATACGGCGAATCTATTGGCCAGACCATGCTGTATATCAACGAAGAAGTGGTTGCCGAAGGCCCCATGCGGACCCAACCAGCCAAATTTACGCTGTCGGGCGACGGCCTCTGTGTGGGCTATGACAGTGGCGATAATGTAAGCCAGTTGTACAGATCACCCGGTGAGTTCGAAGGTGGCACCATCCAGGGTGTAGGCGTGACGGTTGAGGGCACGCCTTACAAGAACCTCGAAGCCGAAGCCCGTCGCTTGATGAAAGTCCAGTAGGCCAACGAAGGCTTCCCTTTGATAGCTTGCCCCTCTAGTGAAGGGAGTGCTTTCCGCACTCTCTTCACTTTTGGTTGAAGTCAGTCCAATTCCAACAAATCTTTAGCTATATTTAAGAAAGCATTTTGAAGTTTTATCAATTGGCTGCTTGTAGGAAATTTGGTGTGCAACTAGTTTGAAAAGCTTTGTCTAGCTTATCCATGCCCCCTTTACATTCCATTAGATAACTTTAAATTGCATTGCGATACTGATTTAACTCCGCCACCAAATGAAAAAGCTCTTCTTTTGTGCACATTTCGTGTTAGGAGTCCATTTAACCCATGTACAGACCTTCCGAATAGATACGATAGCGATCCTGCTTCTTTTCTATATGAGCGCCATTATTGGCGACCAGGACGCTTACAGACTTGAAGTTTCTACTTCTATTGACATTTCCAAAAAGACGAAGTTGTACAAATCGAAGAAGCAAACAAATAAATGATGAACAGATTACTACAATTAGTTAGCGTTTTGTCAATGGGCTTAATAGCCTCGGCTTGCCAGGAAGGACCGGAAACATCAACACAAACCGAGCAGAAATCCGATCAGTTCGGTACCGTATTAGAGGCCTGGGCCAACGCCCCCCGTACCCGCATCATGAACTGGATGGAACAAGTTACCGATCCGGATAGCAAAACCTTTATCCCTATTGAGGACCGCATCGCCGTGTTCGATAACGACGGCACCCTCTGGCCCGAGCAGCCTATGCCCAATCAATTACAATTTGCGCTCGACTATCTGCGTGCCCATGCAGGCGATAATCCCGAATGGCAAAACCAGCCGGTGCTGCGCGCCGCTATTGCAGGCGACTTCCAACCGGTTAAGGAGGCTGGCCTGGTGGGGCTGGCCGAATTAATTAATGCCAGCCATACAGAGCAGACCGTGACCGAATTCGATTCCGCCGTACGCCAGTGGATCGATACAGCCCGCAACGAAAAATTCGATCGGCGGTATCAGGAGCTTGTTTACCTGCCTATGTTGCAGTTGTTGGACTACCTGCGGGCCCACAAATTCAAGACCTTCATTGTTAGCGGCGGCGGGGCCGATTTCATGCGCGTATGGACTGAGGAGGTCTACGGCATCCCGCCCTACCAAGTAATCGGCAGCTACGGTCAGTTGGAATATACCATCAGTGATGGCAAGCCGACGATCACCAAGGTCGCCGGCGATATTTACTTGGATGACAAAACCGGTAAGCCGATTGCCATCCGACGATTCATCGGCAAAAAGCCCGTATTTTGCGGCGGCAATAGCGACGGTGACCAAGCAATGATGCAGTATACCACAAGTTCACCTTACCAGAGCTTTTGTGTACTGCTACACCACACCGACGGCGAGCGCGAATATGCCTACGATACCAAAACCCTAAGTGGTCATCTGGAATCGGCTCTGCTAGAGGCTGAAGAAAAAGATTGGCTGGTCGTGGATATGGCCAATGATTTTAAAACTATATTTCCAGCTCGATAGGTGGAGGATTTGCCGCAGCCGATTATTTAGCGGTGAGAGGGACTACAGTAGATATAGATTTTATTTGTTATTTTTGCTCCGTCAAGGACAGTCCGTTCTGTCCTTAAACATGTATTCAATAACTTACCAAAAATCATGATGAAAATAACAATTAAACTACTCCTACTCGTATGGAGTTTGATGGTCACGGCTACCCTAGCTTTTGCCCAGGACCAAAATGCTGATCTGGCCAAGCAATTAGCCAATCCGGTTGCTTCACTGATTAGCGTGCCCTTTCAAAACAACGCCGATTTCGGTATCGGTGATTTAAAAGGCTCGCGGAATACTCTAAATATTCAGCCTGTGGTCCCCTTGTCGATCAGTGACAACCTAAACTTAATCACCCGCTGGGTGCAACCGGTAATCTCTCAATATAACATTACTGGCACGGGAGAATCGGAATTCGGGTTAGCCGATGGGTTGGTAAGCGCTTTTATCAGTCCAAAGGAGCCGAAAAACGGGTTAACATGGGGAGCAGGTCCGGCATTCCTAGTGCCTGTTGGGGGCGACGATTTCGGTTTTGATAAGTTTGGCATCGGCCCCACAGCCGTGGCGCTCAAGCAAGCCGGCGGCTGGACCTACGGGGCTCTAGTCAACCATCTCTGGACAACGGGAGACGAAGACGAAATCGAAAACTTCAGTCAATCCTTTTTACAGCCATTTTTAATTTACAACTGGGCTAGCGGCGCAGGTGTTGGCACCAACTTTGAGCTTACACAAAATTGGACAGCAGAGCAAACTACCCTTTGGTTCAATCCATTCATAAATGGATTAACTAGCCTGGGCAAACAAAAAGTGCAGCTCTCGGCCGGACCGCGCTTTAATCTGGCTGCGCCCGACGGCGGCAAAGCGGATTGGGGGTTGCGCACTTCAGTCGTGCTCTTGTTTCCGAAGTAATTGGAATGAGAAAATAGTGCTAGAAGCAGGATGATACCTGCTCGTTATTCCCCGAACAGGCGGGCTACCCCAATACCGATCACTAAGGTATCGTAGCCCGCCCATTTAATGTCATAACTGAGTGTACCGAACAACTCCCAGTCTTCGTAAAACAGAGGAGTCATGTATTCCACACCGATCCGCGTGAGGAAAAAGCTTTCCTCGGCCTCAAATTCGGCGCCCAGCCCTAACTTCATACCCCAGTGGTGGTTGATTCTGTACATACCCATTATTGCAGGTGCGATGGGTGTTTGACGCTCGATAGCCTCTTCTTCCTCCCCTCCAAAGTGACGTCTGACTAGAAAATCCTGGGTGATGACATCAATTTGTGCGCCAATGGCCCAATGCTCATGAAAAAAATAATTGTAATCGATACCCCATGCCGGTAGATTGATCCATTGGCGATTGCCTTCGGTTACCCCTTCGCGCACGTGCGCGTGGTTCAGGCTTACCCCAAAACTGTGGTAAGGGGTAAACGATTCGGGCTCCTGTTCGCTCCGTTCGCTGATCTCTTGTGCATAGAGTGGAGTAAACAGCGTCATAATCGCAAATACTACAGGGTAAATTGCTATTTTCATTTGGTTGGTTTTTAGAAAATACTCGATTCAGCCAGAATAAAGATATTCACCCCAGGTTATTGATAGCGTAAAACTTATCCCATTTTACAATATCGAACGACAACTGATACCTCCGAGTCAGTAAAAGGATATCTTCATGGCAACATATTTATTACACAACAATCCATATCTATTATGAAAGCTAGTCTAGTAAGCTTATTGTTAGTATTATTCTTTGGCGTCATTAGCCATGCACAAATTCGTCTGTCGGGTCTCGGGGGCTATACCTTTGATGATAAATTTAATACCGGTGGTATTTCCGGAAAAGTACAAGGTACCGGGCACTGGGGCATTGGGGTCGAATACATGATCCATCCATATTACGGACTGGAGCTTCAATACCAGCGAATGGTTACCGATGT
Source organism: uncultured Saprospiraceae bacterium (assembly GCA_964530825.1). Taxonomy (GTDB): domain Bacteria; phylum Bacteroidota; class Bacteroidia; order Chitinophagales; family Saprospiraceae; genus CAZHCA01. The sequence goes on along the minus strand of CAZHCA010000011.1, from coordinate 128,899 downwards.
TAATTACACTTGGATTGGAATTGAGAACCGCACCACAGAAATCGACTTTAACTACATCATGCTCGGTGGCAATCGTTACTTACCGGTAAGCGATGTCGTTTGGCCCTATGGCGGCGTCGGCCTAGGGGTAGCTATCATCTCCGGCAACAATGATAGCACAACCGAATTTGCCTGGCAATTCAAAGCAGGCGGCATGTTTTTGCCCAACAATAAAATCAGTATTAAGGCGCGGGCCCAACTGACCTCTATCGTCCAGGGTATCGGAGGGGGCCTGTATTTTGGAACGGGTGGCTCTGGTATCGATATTAATACCTACTCATCGATTTACCAGTTTGGCTTGACCGGCGGCATCGTCATACACCTAGGTGGTAGCGCATCGGCACCCCAGACTTCAGAGGGTCTTCGTCGTTGATCGTATCCAAAAGCATGATCGGGGCCTTTAGGGCCTCATTTACTCAGCACGGTGTGTTTAAAATTTTGAATTCAACTTCTGATATAGCTGAAAATTTCACCATACCTACCTTTGCAGAATAAAAAATTAGTTTTAAGAAAAAAATCCAAAGGTAGCATGAATTACACAGCCAATGAAGCTAATTTAACAAGGCTACTACGTATATTGCGGTTGTTAGTAAACTACGTACGACCCAAAAATGATGGAGACGAATCTACTTTTTTCCGGAACACTGCTGGCAGCAGTGTTAGGCTTTCTAACAATTTCTATTTTATTGCTCTTTAAAAAGCAAAATCCTTTCGCCAATCACTTATTGGCATTGAGCCTATTTTCCATAACGATTATCTGGGTCATGGATCTGCTCTACTTAACCGATGGCATACGGTACATTCCCCATTTGCACCGCGTACAACACCCTGTACATTTTTTGATCGCACCGGCAGCCTATTTGTACGTAAGGGCTCTGTTGAGAAATGAACGTAACTTCCGGCGGCACGATTGGGTGCATGCCCTACCCTTTTTACTGCACGCAGGTGAATTGATGCCGCTCTTCCTAAGCTCAACTGCTGGGAAGTTATACTGGATCGATCAAATCCAAGCTACTCCTGACCTTATCGCCCAGTTGCCGGAAGGACTGTTGCCGGCATACTGGCACCTTTACATCAAAGCAGGGATTGGCCTGATCTATATGTACCTGCAATGGGGTATGGTTTTGCAATTCAATAAGGCGTGGGTAGACCTACCACCCCATCGTGAGCAAGTTAAGTGGCTTCGAGGCTATACCTTGTCTATGGCGCTTTTATTTGCTTCGGTCATAGTGGCTTTGGCTTTCGATTTCAGTAGCATGGATGCCTTTCTGACCGCTCGGCTCTTTTTATTTGCGATCAACTTGGTCATCCTGTTTTATTTGTTGTTCAATCCGATCGTTTTATACGGCCTACCGTTTTACAAAATGCACCGGGTGCAGTCTGCCCGGGAAATCGAACCCCTCGTGTTGGAACGCACGTCGATTATCTCCGAATCTCAACAGTGCACCTATGCTGAGCATATTGAAAACTTCATGGCCAGGGAGCGACCTTATTTGCAAACCAATTTCAACATGATTGCCCTTGCCAACGCTCTAGGTATTCCTCGCCACCATATTTCCGCCTGTATTAATCAACATTTCGAGGTTAATTTCAACGACTTTGTAAACCAATATCGCATACGGTACCTGCAGAAACATATCAATGAAGACCAGTGGCGCCAGCTAACCCTAGAAGGTGTTGGACAGGAAGTCGGTTTCAACTCCCGGACCACTTTCTACAAAGCATTTAAAAAGTTTCTGGGCCAAACGCCCTCCGCCTACCGCAAGCAATTGCTCGAAAGCCATCAACTCGGTGCTCCGCCCACCTCATAAACAGCTAAAGCGATCGAATAAGATTCTAGGCAAACGATGATCTGCATCTTCGTACTACGCCATAACATTTGATTCATATTGTAATTGACAACAGTTTTTGATAATCAGCTCCCGTTCTTGCTCCTATAATTGGGTAAGGTTTAAATACAGGGAGTCAACATTTTAAGACGAAAAAGACATGCAACCCACTTCTAGGAAACCGTTCTTCACTGGCCGTTGAAATGAAGCTGCTTGATAAAGAGCAGGCAGGGCGCCTGTTCGGCTACCTATTTCAACACTATGGATGGTTTTGGGCTGGCAGGCAGGCGACCCTGTTTTCTAAGATTTTATCACCAACCATCCATATCATTTATGCTCAACATCCGAATTCAATTATTGGCTATCCTTTTACTGGCGGCCATTTGGGCCAAAGCTCAAGAAAAGCCCAACATCCTCGTCATTTGGGGCGATGACATAGGCTACTGGAACATCAGCCACAACAACCATGGCATGATGGGTTACGAAACGCCTAATATCGACCGAATTGCTAAAGAGGGCATTGCTTTTACTGACTATTACGGCCAGCAGTCCTGCACGGCAGGCCGAGCGGCTTTCCTTAGCGGAAGTGTCCTGGTACGCTCTGGCATGACTAAGGTTGGTATGCCGGGGGCCGAAGAAGGATGGCAAAAGAGCGATGTCACCATCGCCACCGTTATGAAATCCATGGGGTATGCTACCGGCCAGTTCGGAAAAAACTACCAGGGCGATCGCGACGAGCACCTGCCGACTATGCACGGCTTCGACGAATTTTTTGGCAACCTTTATCACCTGAATGCCGAGGAAGAACCCGAGAACGAGGACTATCCTGCTGACATGGTGCTAGCCGACGGAAAAACATTCCGTGAGCGCTTTGGCCCGCGTGGCGTCATCCATAGTTGGGCCGACGGCAAAGGAGGTCAACGCATTGAAGATACCGGCCCCCTGACCAAAAAGCGCATGGAAACAATCGATGACGAGACGCTGGCTGAGGCCAAACGTTTCATCCGCGAACAGGTGGAAGCTGGTCAGCCTTTTTTCACCTGGTGGAACGGCACCCGCATGCACTTCCGAACGCATGTGAGCGAAGAGAAAATGGACCAAATCAAAGAAAAATACCCGAATGCTGACGAGTACACCGCCGGTATGATTGAGCACGACATGCACGTGGGCGAGCTTCTGGAGCTGCTCGACGAATTGGGTATTGCCGAAAATACCATTGTCTACTACTCTACCGACAACGGACCGCACTATAATACCTGGCCCGACGCCGGTACAACCCCCTTCCATGGCGAGAAGAACAGTAGCTGGGAAGGGGCCTTCCGCGTACCAGCCTTCATCAAATGGCCCGGTAAATTTCCAGCCGGAAAAACGCTGAACGACATCGTCGCTCACGAAGACTGGCTGCCGACCTTTGCCGCCGCTGCCGGGAATGAAAAGATCGGCGAGCAACTGCGCAACGGGGTGACCCTCAACGGCAGACGCTACAAGAACTACGTAGACGGGGTCAATCAACTGGATTACCTAATGGGCAAGACCGATGAATCTGCCAGAAAAGGCTTCATCTATGTGACGGACGGAGGCGATGTAGCCGCCCTGCGCTATGCCGATTGGAAAGCCATGTTCCAGGAAAACCGGGCCGACCAACTACAGATTTGGCTGGAGCCTTTTGTAGAACTGCGGGCGCCTTATCTATTCAATCTGCGCCGCGATCCCTTTGAAAAAGCGCTCCAGGGCTCCAACACCTACTACGATTGGTACATTGACCGAGCCTACATTCTGGGGGCCATGCAGGTATACGCATTTAATTTTCTATCGACCTTCCAAGATTACCCGCCTAGTCAGACTGCCGGCGACTGGAGCCTGAGCAAGGTTCAGAAGCAAATAGCCGATATGACAAAGGTCGGAGGCAAGTAAGGTTGGGGGGCGCACCAGGGGTTTCCTTTTTTAGTTATGCCCTAAAATATTTAAAAACACAAAATAATTAAAAAATGAAAAATCTATTTTTGCTTTTCATCAGTATGCTTCTTTCTACTGTTGCTTTTTCGCAGGATTACAAAGCCATGCTGGCAAAAGAGCTCAAAGCTGCAAACTTCGACAACGCGTCCGCTATTCTTGGCTTTGATCTCGACCCCGGCTCGCCTGCAGGTATGGCTTACGATAAGATGATGGACGCCTTCATGGCCAACGGTGAAAAACGCCTGGGCATTATCAAGAAGTATGCCGACAATTTCAAAAACATTACGCCCAGCATGGCAAAAGAGTTAACAAATGACATGCTCAAAGTGGAAAAAGACCGTTTGAAACTGATGAACAAGATGTCAAAAACCATGGGTAAGCACCTGTCCCCGCAGAACACCCTGGCCCTGCTACAGTATCAGAGCAAAAAACACGCCATTATATCGGAAGCGCTTGCGCGCATGGTTCCGTTCGCTAATCAATAAAGTGTAGAACATTTTCGACACGGTCAGCGTATCGATTCGTTTTCATTATAGTGTTTTTTTGAATGGCTTTGGACTTCTTGGAGTCCAAAGCTTTCGTTTTGGTAACGGATGATCATTTAGATCAATCCCCCGGTTTATCTGACCGGATAATTACCTAGATTGAAGGTAAAAGTAATTGTAATTTTCTACCCCGCGGAACCAAATGAATTAAGTGGTTATGGGAGGCGCAACCGGGCCTCCTATTTTTTTGTATACCAAATCTTGATATCCCGATTTTAATACCCTGCCCGTTGGAATAGTTTGTTATGAAATCACTCCTTTTTTGTTGATTTCGTATTTTCGATTATATGCAGATCAGTGAAGACCACACCCTCTATGCCCCACCCGCACTGCCTGGCACGAATGGCAAAGTGGATAAAAAAAATTCACGTCGTCAGGACGAGGGCCGCATGGCTCCCGCAGGCCTGGAGATGGTATGTATTGCCAATGAAACCGGCACCTGGGATGCGCTCAACGACATTGAAGCCGGTATCATTCCACCAGATTTGGAGGAAGCCCTGTCTGCTTACACCGGTGCCCGCTTCCATTTTGATCAATTTTCACGCTCAGCGCGCCGAGGTATCCAAGAATGGATCTTCAACGCCCAACGGACTGATACCCTCGACCGGCCGATTGACAAAACCGTGCGCATTGCCCAACGCCATCTGGGGGTATATTGTGATAAAAAATAACGAGGACCACATTTGACTCTTTGGATATGAGAAATGATCATCGCTTCCTACTTCTTGCTCTACCATCTGCTCTGTTTCCTTAAATCCATAAAAACGGTTATTGCGACAGCAAGCGTTCTTCAGAAATGGGAAATGTTCTTATCCGGACGACCTACAAAGAGTCGCGACATAGTTACGGTTTTCGTTGCTGCACTCCAAAAGGCGGTATCCGGTCATTCAGTAGTTTGGCTCCATTTTTTGCCGGAGTTGCCGCACCAACGTACCCGAAAAGGTCGTATTTTGCAGGTCCCAATGATCGCGTCGCAATTCCAAGACTATGAAAAAGTACCTCTTGGTAGTTTTGCTGGTTGTACCGGCTTTTACCTGTGCTCAACAAATCAAAGGGGAGATCGCAAAGCCGGTACACAAGATCCAAATCGATGGAGGTGTGGGTTTTGTTACCCTGCAGGCTGTGGCACAAGCAACTTCCGATGCATTGGTGAATAATTTTTTGCCGGCAATTGAAAAAAATACCACGCGCTATCAGCCGGCCTTTTGGCTAGAGGCCAGCTACCGGCTCAATGAGCGGATTGATTTGGGGGTACATTACTCTCGCTCTCAATACGTGGAGGAATACTCCATCGGTTTGAGCGAAGCCAACACCAGTGAACTCACACGTCGTTTCAATACATTTATGCTTTTGGGTCGTTACTACTGGGTTCAACCCAAAGAAAATCTAGATCTTTATTCCGGACTGCAACTGGGTCTTACCCGCTTTGTCGACGAAGAAGACGATGTATTGGAAGGGGAAGTAATGACTGAAGAAGATAACGAAATTGCCATCCAAGTTACTGTTCTTGGCGCCCGCTATGGCGGCACACTAGGAGTGGCAGCTGAGCTGGGCTTCGGCTACAAAGGGTTAATTGCCCTGGGCCTTTCGCTGCGTCTATAGATAACTGATACTGGCGACGCGCCCATGGACCATTTTGCTGGCAGGTCTTTTTTTTTAAATTAAACCGGAAATTAATCGTTTATTCCTGCAGGGTACGATCCTTCCCCAAAAGTGGACGTTATGCTCATGAATTTTCACAGCAATTGAAAGCACGATTCCCCTTCAAAAACCAACCGCCATGCAAAGACTGTTCCTACTTTTTATATTTGTCATCCTGGTCTCCTGCCGGTCCGAGCCAGAAGCGAAGGCGCCAAACCTGGCCCGCACATCATCATCTACCGAATTACGCAGGTGCAGCAACGGGCTGCTTTTTCCCGACAGTCTGATCTACGCCCGCCAGGGTGGCAACGATTTTGCGCCGACCATTGAAAACGACCTGCAGCTTGCTCCCGGACAGATCCCGGAAGGTATGGTCTTCATCCCTGGCGGCACCTTCAGCATGGGGGGCGTTAATCCAGTGGGAATGACCAATGGTGGCAAGGAGCCCATGCGCGATGCTCGCCCCGTGCATCGCGTGACCGTAAAGCCATTTCTCATGGATGCACACGAGGTCACCAATGCCCAGTTTGCAAAATTTGTAGCTGCTACCGGCTACGTGACAGTAGCCGAGCAAAAACCGACGCGCGAGGAATTTCCAGATGCTCCGGAGGAAAATCTTATCGCCGGCTCGATTATTTTTGCCCCCCCTGCCGAAGCGGTACCGTTGCATAATCATTTGCAGTGGTGGGCGTGGGTGCCAGGGACCGATTGGCGCCATCCATACGGACCGGGCAGCAATATTGAAAGCAAGGAAGATTACCCAGTCGTCCATGTTTGCTGGCAGGATGCAGCGGCCTATGCCGAATGGGCAGGCAAACGCCTGCCAACCGAGGCAGAGTGGGAATTCGCCGCCCGGGGTGGACAGGCGGGGACGCTCTATCCCTGGGGCAACCAAATGCGACCCGGAGGCAAAACAGTCGCCAATACCTTCCAAGGTCATTTTCCCGATCAGGATTTAGGAAAAGATGGTTTTTCGGGGATTGCCCCTGTGGCTCAATTCGAACCCAATGCCTATGGCTTATACGACGTCGGCGGTAATGTATGGGAATGGTGCCAGGATTGGTACCGGGCCGATTATTATGCCCAACTCGTGGCCCAAAACAAAGGTTCTATTGATAATCCGCCGGGCCCCGACGACTCCTGGGATCCTACCGAGCCGGGAGCGGCTAAAAAAGTACAACGCGGTGGCTCGTTCTTATGTACCGATCAGTACTGTACCCGCTACATGGTGGGTACCCGCGGTAAAGCCGAATGGCGGTCGGCGAGCAATCACGTAGGTTTCCGTTGTGTAAAAGATGTGCCGGAAGTCGTCGAATGAAAAAGAAAGAAGCAAACTAGAGCAGGGGTAAACCCTCCTCTAGTTTGCAAACCTTATGGTTGGGTTTTCCTTACCAAATTTTCTTCCAGGAAATCAAAATACGTCTGATGCAGTAGGATGTAACTGGAAAAGTTGTACGCCACGCCGTGATTGCCGGGCGGGTAAATGCGCAGATCGACATCCTTGCCGGCGTTGGTTAGGGCTTCTATAAATTGGTAGGTATTGATCACGTGCACATTGTCGTCCATCAGAGAATGAGCAATCAGCATTTTCCCCTCTAGATTCTCGGCGTGGGTGATAGGGGCGGCTTGGATGTACCCCTCTTCATTGTCCTCCAGCAAGCCCATGTAGCGCTCGGTATAGATGTTGTCATACAAGCGCTGGTCCGTTACCGGCGCTCCTACTAGTGCTACGTCGAAAACGCCGGGGTGCGTCACCATGGTATAGCTGCTGGCGTAGCCGCCATAGCTATGCCCGCGAATGGCCATACGCTCGCCATCGATCCAGTCATAAGTACCCGACAGATGCTTAGCAGTTTCGACAAAGTCGAGGCTTTCGTATTTCCCCAATTGCTTGTACACGACCTGCATAAAATCCTGGCCGTAGCCCCCGCTGCCGCGGTTATTGACGCTGGCAATAACGTAGCCGTTGGCCGCTAGGAACTGTTCGAACCCGTTACTACCGAATTGGTTATAGACCGATTGGGCGCCCGGACCGCCGTAGATATTTAAGAAAAGCGGATAGCTCTGGGTACTGTCAAAGCCTATTGGCCGGATCAGGTAGCCATCCAGCTCCTGCCCGTCAGAAGTGGTGAAGGAAAACAACTCCCGGGGCGCATAAGCAAAACGATCCAGGGTAGCTTCCACGCTGGCGTTATCCTCTAGTATTTTGACCCTACTTCCGGCCGTACTCCGAAGCTCCACCTGACGGTATTGATCGACGTTTGAGTAATTATCGATGTAATAATTTCCGTTGGGACCCATATCGATGCTGTGGCGCCCGGGTGGCCGGGTCAGGCGTTTTTTCCCCGTACCATCTGCATTGACCACGTAAAGGTGGCGCTCCAAAGGAGATACTTCAGTGGAGGTAAAATAGATATTTCCGCTGCCCTCGCTCCAGGCCGTCGCTTCGATAGTAACGACATCCCAAGCTCCTTCTGTAACTTGATTCAGCAGCTCACCATCGTAGTTGTAATGGTAAATATGATTGTGGCCCGAACGGCCGCTGATCCAAAGGAATTCTTCCCGATCTTCCGGAAAAGAAAAGTAGTGAAGAATACCGGCGAAAAAGTCGAATACATCGATCCAGCCGCTGTCGTCTTTTTCCTCTATGATCTTTTTCACCTTACCGTTTTTGGCATCGGCAAAATAGAGGGTCAGGTGATTCTGCGGGCGATTTAGGTGTACCAATGCGAGTTGCCCTTCGTTAGCCGTCCAGTATATGCGTGGGATGGTCCCGCCCTCCAGGTCCAAATCCACCCACTGGGTATTTTTCTTTTTAGCAATATCCAGTATGCCAATGCGCACCCCGGGTATGGGATCGCCAACCCGCGGATAGGGAATCTCCTCGTATTCCGGGTGGGCCGAACTAAAGTCGGTCATGCGATAGATGGGGATATCCCGCTCGTCGGTTTGCCAGTAGGCGATATAGCGCGAATCGGGCGACCAGGCCCAAGCCTGCACGAGGCCGTACTCTTCTTCGTACACCCAACCGAAGCGTCCGTTATAGACCTGCTCCTGGGCATCGTCGGTGAGCTGGGTTTCTTTATCCGAAGACAGATCGAGTACGAACAGGTTGCCGCCCCGCTCGTAGACAACTTTTTTGCCATCGGGCGAAAGCTCGGCGGTACGGGCATCTTTAGCAACCAAACGGAAGCTTTCTTGCTCAATATGATAGAGGTAATAGTCGGCTTCGCCAGAATAGCGCCAGACGGGCCGGAAATTGGTTTGGAAAAGCAGGTATTTGAAATCGGCTGACCATTGGAAGCTTTGGTACTCAAAGGGTTCATCCCGATCGGGAAAAGTTTTGCCTTCGCTATCGAAGATCAATGTTTCTTCGTCGGTAGCCGGATTGTAGGATCGCACTTTACCGGCATCGTCGATGTAAGAAAAACGGTCGCCTCCATCGATCCAGTTGACACTGGAAGGACCGTTGGAGCCGCTCAGGGCAAAGCCCACCTGCAGGGCTGTAGTCAAATCGCTAAGGGTAGCCTGCTGAGCAATGAGCCCGTGCAGACTCCAGAGGCTAACCACAAGAAAGAAAAAACTGCTACGCATCATTATTTTTTGCGGGAAAAGATAAGGAAAAACCATGGCTCGTGGGCCGCAGCAAGTATTCAAGTCCTGCAGGAGTGGTAAAGATCATTGGTTGGTTCGAAAAAAAACGGCATCCTACTCTATACGGGCAAAACACCCAAAATTTCGATTATGCTACGGTGGTTTTTTATAGCACTCCTGGTTTTACATGGCTGTATCCATTTATTAGGCTTTGTCAAAGCATTCGGCTTGGCTGAGGTTGATCAGCTCGAACAACCGATTAGCAAGCCCATCGGGCTGGTTTGGTTACTTACCACCTTAGTTTTTTTACTCACTGCCCTTGCCTATAGTGCAGGTTGGTCTTGGTGGTGGGTGGCGGGACTGATTGGGGTGGTGATCTCCCAATTTGCAATTATTGAAGTCTGGACCGATGCCCGCTGGGGCACGCTACCCAACCTCATTACCTTGGTGGTTTGTCTGGTCGGAGCCGGGGCGTGGCAATTCGAGCGAATGGCTAAAGCGGAGGTGACCCATTTATTGTCGCCCCCCCAGGAGGCCGGCACCAACCTCGAAGAAGCCGATTTAGCGGTATTGCCGTCGCCTGTCCAACGCTGGTTGCGTCATGTGCGTGCCGTTGGTACCGCTTCACCCGCCCAGGTCAGGCTGCACCAACGCGGTCGCATGCGCTTAGGCCCGAATCGTAAATGGCTGACGGTAGATGCTCGCCAATGGTTCAACTTAATAGATCCCGCGTTTATCTGGCACGCGCACGTAGGCACCGGAAGTTTGGTGCAATTTGGCGGCCGTGATCGCTACGCAGGGGGCCGCGGGCAGATGTTGATCAAGCTTTATCATTTATTTCCGGTTATTCGAGCCGAAGGACCGCAAATCGACCAAGGAACGGCCGTGCGATACTTAGCGGAAATGGCTTGGTTCCCCACAGTGGCAATAAAGGACTATATCGAGTGGAAAGCACTGGACGATCAACGCGCCATGGCTACCCTGCGGGAAGGCCCGGCAACAGTGCAAGCGACTTTCACCTTTGATAAGGCCGGTAAATTGATACGCATCGAGGCCCCTCGATATTATGAACAAACGGGAGAAATGAAAAACTGGATCATTGAACTGCCCACAGAAGGTTATCGGACCTTTGAAGGCTTACGCCTTCCGGCAATAGCATTCGTTGGCTGGGAATTAGATCAAGGGATATTCACCTGGTACGAGCTGGAAATTACTAAGTTGGACTATTCTTTTTGATACGAAAGAAGCCCCGTCCAATGGGGACGAGGCTTCTTAAAAAACTTACAACAAAAATATTCGAAACTCAATTCTAATATCTTCTGTCGTAGCCGCCACCGCCGCGGTTGAATCCACCGCCGCCGCCGCGGTTGTCACGGCGTTCACGGGGCTCGGCTTTTTTCACAACGATGTTCCGGCCATCCAGCTCGGAGTCGTTTAATTCGTTAATTGCTGATTGTGCTTCATCATCGTTTGGCATTTCTACGAAGCCGAAACCTTTAGAGCGGCCTGTGAATTTGTCCATAATGATTTTTGCAGAACTTACCTCTCCGAATTCTTCGAAGGCGTACTGCAGATCGGATTCTTGCGTGTCGTAATTCAACCGCGCAACAAAAATGTTCATAAACAAAAATTAAAATAAAAAAAGTAGTCTGCCACACTTTAGGGCTATACACAAAGGTAAGGTAAAATTCCTGATTTGCAAGTTTTTTTGAAAAAACGTTAACGAATCCAGTGAGGTATGACCGCTCAACCCGGGAAATTTTATATATTTTTAAAAGGAAATAAATTAAAAACGATTTAAATTTTTTATTCTAAAGTAATTTGCATGTCCTCAGATTTTCTTTCCTCTATCCGCAAACAATTCGCTTATTACAAACAACTCGGCGATCAAACTTTTGACCAGCTAAATGACGAGCAGCTTTTTTGGCGACCCAACGAGCAAAGCAACAGCATTGCAATCATTGTCAAGCATTTATGGGGCAATATGCTGTCGCGCTGGACCGAATTCCTCACGACCGATGGTGAGAAGGAATGGCGCCAGCGCGAAGCGGAATTCGATGCCGACATCCAGAGCCGGAAAGAGCTACTGCAGAAATGGAACAAAGGCTGGGATTGCTTATTCCAGGCCATAGACCCCCTGCAGCCTGAAGATATGAACAGGATTGTGTATATTCGCAATCAGGGACATACAGTCGCTGAGGCTATCCATCGGCAAGCGGGCCACTATCCTTACCACATAGGACAAATTGTATTTATTGGTAAAATGCTAAAGGGAAGGGATTGGTCGGCACTATCGATTCCACGCGGTGGATCGGCGGCTTTCAATGACAAGAAGTTTGCGCAATCCAAGGACAGAGGCCATTTTTCCGATGATTTCTTAAATACTCCAAATAATTGAACGCCATGAAAAAAGCCCTTTTTTCTTTATTGATCCTCGCCTTGTGGGCTTGCCAGCCGCAGGAAAAAGAGACAGACCAGACCGCAACGGAAGAAACTACGAAAAGCGAAGAGCCCGCAAAACCTAAAGAGGATGTTCAATACGTCGATGTTAGCAAGTTCAACCAGGAACTGGCAAGCATGAGTGAAGCGCTCTCCCCCGAAGCCATCATGAAGAAATATTACCCCCACGAAGCCGGCGAAGAGGGTAATGAGTCAGTCAATATCAACCAGACCCAGCTCGACAACGGGAACACGGAAGTGACGCTCATACACGACAACATGTTGGACGATGCAGTGAAGGCCACAAAACTAGTGATGGAACTGGAACCCAAAGGCGATCAATTTACGGTTGCCAGCTTAAAGAAAAGTTTCAAATGCCGTCAAGGGCGCGGCCATGCTGACTGGGGGGCAGCACCTTGCAGTTAATGGTAGCAGCCATCATCCGATTGGCTAAAGTAATCACTACGTGATCTGACCGTGTTATTAAAGACAAGCTAGGATTGCTCAAATTAGCTCAAGCAATTAAGCAATGTTTCCCAAGTCTGCCTGATCATGGGCTACTGCCGGGATAGCCTCTCCCGTTTCGAGGAATTGTATGAAAGAGTAAAAGAAAAGCGGCTCTCCAAGAGTTGAGTCGGCGCAAGCCCAGTCCAAAAAACCGGGTAAAATAAGGAATGATCGTAGGAACTCTACCATCTGCTCTTAAACTCGTTATTTCAGCTTTTCCATCATCTCGAGGGCACTCTCGAAGTTGGGATTGATCGCCAATGCTTTTTGATCGTATTTTTTGGCTTGTTTCTTATCACCCTTGGTGAAATATGCCTCGCCCAAACTATCGTAGACGTGGGCCGATTCCGGATGCAGGGCCATATTTGCCCGGAAAATCTCGATGGCCGCATTCAAATTTTCCTGCCGGAGCATCTCATAGCCAAAGCCATTGATGGCCGTTTCGGTCATCCGGTAATCTCTGGGTTCCTCGATTAGCTCAAAGAACTGTTTCATGGCGGCTTCAGGACCGTCGTTCATGAATTTATCATAAACGAGGGTCATACCGTTGGGCTTTGGTCTGCCGAAATCTAAAATGCTTACCCGGACCAGTGCATAGTCTCCATTCATGTTGGGCGGAATATCATCGCCCATCAGGCTTCGGGGGATTTTAATCTGATAGGTGCAGCGTATTTTTTCCTATATCGATGATTCTTAAATGTCTTTCCTTCACTGCTGGTGATGAAGTCCTTCAGGCCCAGATCAAGCCCACAGGCAGCTCCCGTTTTCTCCTTCGCCCGGTACATCTTACTGGTCAATTCGCTCTTGGAAAAAGCACCAGGCATTCTTGTCAAAGCACTTTTGGAAAGAACACACCTTTTGGTCAGATGGCTATTTCGTTTGTTCGATTGGGCAAGCTTCTCCAAATACAATTCGACAGTACATCTTGTCCCAGGGCTAAAGTGCGTCGCTTTCATCCCACCGGCTGAAGACCGGTGGGTTTTACGCTCCGTTATATAAATTTAGCACGGTGCAGTCGGTACAAAAACAATCTGTTGGTAGATGAAATCCCGGTTTTCCTGATGCAAAAAAATGTGGCTTCATTTTATTAATCTGCTTAACCTTAACCTTAATCTAACCTTCTTTTCGCTCAACAAATGTATCTTTGCGCGCTGGTAGTTTTATCACTCGACTGAATGACATGAATTTACGCAACGTTGCAATAATAGCTCACGTCGACCACGGCAAGACGACGCTGGTCGATAAAATGATCCTAGCCGGCCAGCTTTTCCAAGACCACGAAAAGCCCGGCGAACTGATCATGGACAACAACGAGCTGGAGCGCGAGCGCGGCATCACGATCCTGGCCAAAAATGTCTCTATCCGCTATAAAGACACTAAGATTAACATCATCGATACCCCGGGCCACGCCGACTTTGGCGGCGAGGTGGAGCGGGTACTCAACATGGCCGACGGAGTGTTGTTGCTCGTGGACGCTTTCGAAGGGCCTATGCCTCAAACCCGCTTTGTATTGCAGAAAGCAATCGAAGTAGGCCTGAAGCCCATTGTGGTCATCAATAAGGTAGACAAGGAGAACTGTACCCCCGACGAGGTGCACGAAGCCGTTTTCGATCTGATGGCCAACCTAGACGCCACCGAAGAGCAGCTCGATTTTCCGACCCTCTACGGTTCTGCTAAATACGGCTGGATGAACCACGACTGGCAGCAACCCAATGATGACATCCTTCCGTTGCTCGATGCTATTGTCGAGCACATTCCGCCACCAAAAACTGCTGAGGGCAGCACCCAACTGCTGATTACTTCCCTGGATTACTCTAACTTCATCGGCCGGATCGCTATCGGGCGTCTGCACCGGGGTAGTTTGAAAGATGGGCAACAAATTGCCCTTTGCAAAATCGGTGGAGCCATTGAAAAGAGCAAGATTCGCGGCTTATACCAGTTCGAAGGGTTTGAAAAAATGAAAGTCGACGAAGTTCAGGCCGGTGATATTTGTGCCATTACCGGAATCGAAGGTTTTGAAATTGGTGATACGGTAGCCAATGTCGAAAACCCTGAGCCGCTGCAACGCATCGCAATTGATGAACCGACCATGAGTATGGTGTTCACCATCAACGATTCGCCCTTTTTTGGACAGGAAGGTAAATTTGTCACCTCCCGCCACTTGAAAGAACGCCTCGAAAAGGAACTGGAAAAGAATCTCGCCTTGCGGGTTGAAGAAACCGATTCGGCCGATACCTTCCGCGTCTACGGACGCGGTGTCCTTCATCTGGCAGTACTTATTGAAACCATGCGCCGCGAAGGTTATGAACTGCAGATCGGTCAGCCCCAGGTCATAACCAAGACCATCGACGGTGTCAAACACGAACCGGTTGAGGAACTCACGATCGACATTCCCGAAAACATTTCGGGTACTGCTATTGATATGGTCACCCGGCGCAAGGGCATCATGCTGTCAATGGAACCCAAAGGCGACCGTGTGATCCTGAAGTTTGAAATTCCTTCGCGCGGCATCATCGGACTGCGTAATCAGATGCTGACCAACACCGCTGGTGAGGCGATTATGACCCATCGCTTCCTGGAATTCCAACCTCATAAAGGTGACATTCCAGGCCGCATCAACGGCTCTTTGATTTCTATGGAAACCGGTACCTCTATCCCCTACTCGATAAATAACCTGCAAGACCGCGGTGTCTTTTTTGTTCAGGCGAACCAAGATATTTACGAAGGTCAGGTAGTAGGTGAAAACAGCCGGGCCGGAGACTTGGTCGTCAACCTTACGAAAACCAAGAAGCTGACCAACATGCGCTCGGCCGGCGCCGACGACAAGACTAAATTGATACCGCCCCGGCAGTTTACCCTGGAAGAAGCTTTGGAATATATCCAAGGCGATGAGTACGTAGAGGTAACACCCAATTCCCTGCGCCTGCGCAAGATTCTCCTCAAAGAACACGAACGCAAACGCGCGAAAAATGCAGCCCTCTCCTGATTGCGCTGAAATTTTTGCAGCGTCATCTGAAAGGCGGAAGGCAGGATGTGGCGCTGGTTCTCCATCGCTACCTACTGGCCCGCTTCCGATAGGAAGCACCATATTCCCTACGCGCCGGCCCGTAGGACTTACCCTAACTTGCCTACTTTTTAGCGTATCCTATCCGCCCGGCAAGTGCCCCGAGCAGCAGCAGCATGGGAGAGGCGATCTTCCAATGCGGACAGCTAAAGATGGCACAAACCATCAGGCCTATGAGCAAGCCACTTACCCAGAAAAAAATTAAATGTGGCTTCAACATGATAATGGAATTTTAATGGGAAATACAAACTCTGAAACGACCAGCCTTCCAATTTGTTTGTTGTTTGTGTCATTTCGAGTAGAAAGCATCCCTAACTAGGCACATTATTTGAATTGTCATTCTAATTCAAAAAAGAATCCTTGCCTTGAACATTTCAATTTCCGCATACCTACAGAGGAAAATAGAACTTAAAGCTTAGGCAATGGCCTTTGCCTATGTGACCCGTTTCACAGTCTTCTCCTTTAACATCACCTAAGTTTGTACCAAACCAGCAGGCAATATGAATAGGATAATCAGGCCCTCAGTTATAATTTTAGCATGGTTTTGCGGCGCATCTGCTGCAGCGCAATCACCCCCCGACACGGTGGGACGCGGACTTGCGTCGTTGATCGAACAGGCGTTACGCGAAAATCGACAAATCCGTTTACAAGCTTTTGACCAATCACTGGCCGCTCAAGATGTCGAAAAAAGTAAAGCCGTATACCTGCCGGAAGTCCGGGCCTCGGTCACCGGTACCGCCACCAATCTGCCGCTCAATGTTTTCGGCACACGCTTGAACCAAGGTGCCGTAGCGCAAGAAGATTTTGCCCCTTCGGCCCTCAATGATCCCGACGGTATTGGCAACCTGCAAACCAGACTAGAGTTGCAGCAACCGCTACTCAATTTTGATGGCTTTGCAGCCCACAGGGCTGCCGAGGCTAAAGCGCAGGCTGCTGGTTTACAGGTCGTACGAGCCCGTGAACAAGTGGAATATGAGCTTACGCAGACTTATCTGCAATTACAGGTTGCTTATGCGTCAAAGGAAGTATTGGAGCAGGCCCTGTCGACCGCTCAAGCCAACCTAAAACTAGTAGAGGATAACTACAATGTCGGGTACGCGCAACGGGTGGATGTGCTCAGCATGAAGAGCCGGGTGGCGCAAGTACGGGAGCAGCTACTAGAGACAGCACTCCGTATTCAAAACGCCTCTGATCAGATATATTTCTTAATGGGCCAAGCGGTGGGGCCCGTATTGTTCCCTACAGATACCCTGGAGCTTCAGGAATGGGAAGAAGAAAATGCCAATGCGCCCTTCAAGGGGCGTTCGGACCTACAGGCTTTACAAAAGGGCATTGAGGCGCGAAACTACCAAAAGAAAGCCGCCCAAAGAGCCTCGCTCCCCCGCCTGAATGCTTTTGCCACCTACGAATTCAACAATAATCTTGCCTTTGATGAAAGTGCTAATGGTTACTTGGTAGGCCTTTCTGCATCCTGGGATATTTTCAAAAGCGGAAAACTAGGCGCCGAGCGTAATAAAGCGCAATTGGAATTGGAGAAAGCCCAATTGCAGTACGCACAAGCGGTAGATCAGAGCGAGCTGCGTCTCGAGCGAGCCCGGCGATCGTATCGCCTTGCCGAGCAGCAATTACAGCTGTCTGAACAGCGTATCCAACAAGCAGAAGAAAATTTGCGAGTGAAAACCAATCGTTTCCAAGAAGGGTTGGAAAAAACCACCGACCTGCGCAATGCTGAAGTCGACCTAGCCAATCGCCAACTCGATCGATTACGGGCCATCTATCGCTATAACCAAGCGATTACCACCATCCGATTTTTACGCAAACAATGAATCCGAAAATTGAAAAATACATCCACATGAATCAGTGTACATTCATATGTTTCTGGCTTGTATTAGTAGCAACCCTGTCATCTTGCAGAGGCCATGAAGAAAAACTGGCTGAAGATACCCGGCCCACTATTAAAGTGAAGGTGGCCCAGCCACAAATGTTGTCCGGCATCACCGCTATCGAGGTATCGGGTACTATTCAGTCCAATGAACTCGTACAGGTGAGTCCGCGTACCATGGGCTATCTCATTGATCTCAAACTGGAGGTAGGCGATCGTGTTCGTCGCGGCCAAACCATTGCTCGGATTAGTAACGACGATCTGCAAGCTCGGCGCTCCCAGGTGGAGGCGAACATCAATCAGGCGGAAATCCAGCTCGCCAACGTCAAGAAAGACTACACCCGCATAAAAACCTTACATGAGAAGGAAAGCGCCACCGAAAAAGAATTAGACGATATCACAACGCAATACCGTATAGCCCAGGAAGAGGTGACAAAAGCCAAGCAGAAACTAGCAGAAGTGGAAGCTACGCTGGCGTACACGCGCTTACGCGCGCCTTTTAGCGGCATCGTAACCGAGAAACACTTGCAGTCGGGGGACTTGGTCAGCCCCGGCCGGCCAGTACTTTCCTTGGAATCGGAAGGCGCCTACCAAGCCGTGGTAAATGTTCCCGAAAACCAGATTGTGCACCTACAGGAGGGGCAGCCTGCCCAGGTGGTCATTAAAGCCAATCAGACGACCCTTGCTGGCACCGTTGGGCCTATCAGCCGTTCGGCCCGATCGACGGGCGGACAGTATACTGCTAAGATAGACCTGGAACCGGCCGGTCTGCAAAAGCAAAACCTTTACTCTGGTATGTTCGTCAGTGCCTACATTCAACCCGATAGTGCCGAGGCCCCCGCTTACCGGCAACTCACCATTGAGAAATCAGCCATCCACGAGCGAGGGCAGCTGCATGGTGTATACGTCGCCACTAGCGATCAAGTGGCTCTACTACGTTGGATACGCTTGGGACAGGACCTGGGTGAACGCGTCGAGGTTTTATCGGGATTAAAGCCGGAAGAACAGTACATCGTAAAAGCTGAAGGCCGGCTGATCAATGGCGCCCGCCTTCAAATTCAGTAAGCCCAAAACCGCTTCTAATCATGCAACAAGGACTAGCGGGCAGAATTGCCCAACTGTTTATCAATAGCAAACTTTCTCTCCTGCTGATACTGGCGTTTCTCCTGGCTGGCATCTATGCAGCATCTATCATCCCACGGGAAGAAGAACCCCAAATTGAAGTACCGATTGCCGATCTGTTCTTCCAATATCCAGGCGCAACGCCACGCGAAATGGAGACCAAAGTCGTGCAGCCGCTAGAGCATATCATTTCCAATATCGACGGAGTAGAGTATGTCTATTCCTCATCCATGGAAGAGCAGGCCATGGTCACCGTGCAATACTACGTAAACGAAGATATCGAACGCTCCCTAGTCAAACTCTATTCGGAATTGATGAAGCACATGGATCAAATGCCCCATGGCCTACCTATGCCGCTCATTAAGGAACGCTCCATCAACGATGTGCCGGTACTTACGCTTACCCTCTGGAGCGAAACCTACGACGACTATCAGCTCGGGCGCATTGCCGAGGAACTCAATACTGAGATCGAAAAGGTTGAAGATGTAGCAATTACTACCGTCATTGGCGGGCGGAGCCGCCAGGTACGCATTACACCAGATAAAGATAAGCTGGCCGAGGTCCAACTCGATATCCTCGATATCATGCAAAGCCTGCAGGCCAATAACAAAGAGTCCCGATCCGGAACCTTTAACCGTAACGACGAGCAATATCTCGTCAAAACGGGCTCCTTCTTAAGGTCAGCAGAAGATGTAGGCGATGTAGTAATCGGGACTTATAAAAATCGCCCCGTTTACTTACGGCAGGTAGCCGAAATTGCGGACGGTCCCGAAGAACCCGATCAGTACGTTTCTTTTGGTTACGGTCGGGCAAGCGGTCAACAGCAAGAAGACCATCCCTCGGACTACCCTGCCATAACACTCACGGTAGCCAAGCGGCCTGGTGCCGATGCCATGCGCACAGCCGAAGATGTGCTGGAGAAGGTAGACGCTCTGAAAACCTCTCTCCTACCCGATGACGTCAACCTTGATGTGACCCGCAACTACGGCGTCACCGCCAATCAAAAAGTTTCGGAACTGCTCCTGCACTTGGCGAGCGCCATCCTGGCCGTCACCATTGTGGTCTTTTTTGCGATGGGCTGGCGAGGCGGGCTGGTCGTTTTCCTGTCGGTGCCAATCACTTTCGCCCTGACGCTCTTTTCTTACTATTTTCTGGGCTATACCCTTAACCGGATCACCCTTTTTGCTCTGGTATTCGTGACCGGTATTGTTGTCGACGATTCGATCATTATTGCCGAAAATATGCACCGGCATTTCAAGATGGATAAATTACCTTTCCGGCAGGCCGCCCTTTATGCTATCAATGAAGTGGGTAATCCAACAATCTTAGCCACCTTTACTGTGGTGGCGGCCGTTTTGCCGATGGCATTCGTATCGGGCCTCATGGGGCCGTACATGAGCCCTATGCCCATCGGAGCAGCGATGGCCATGCTGTTCTCTCTATTGGTTGCATTAACGCTAACACCATATCTTGGCTACCATATTTTACGCGTCCGCGAACCTCATAAAAATACGGCCAAGGAGGAAGAGGATGCGGTAAGCGGTATCACCGATACCTGGATCTACCGTACTTATTTTCGGCTGGTGTCGCCCCTGCTCGACTCGGGCTGGAAGCGATGGGTTTTCCTCGGAACGACTTTCCTTATTTTGCTGGCTACCATGCTTTTGTTTTACTACAATGCCGTAGCTGTGAAGATGCTGCCTTTTGATAATAAGAATGAATTTCAGGTTATCATCGATATGCCTGAGGGGACCACTTTGGAACGTTCGGCAAGTGTAGCACGTGAGATTGGCTTTTACTTATCCCGCCAAGATGAAGTTGTGAGCTACCAAACCTACACGGGTACGGCCGCACCAATCAACTTCAACGGGCTGGTGCGTCATTACGATCTCCGCTCGGGTGCTCATGTGGCTGATGTCCAGGTGAACCTTACCGAAAAGCATGACCGTAAAATCCAAAGTCACGATATCGCCAAAAAATACCGGGGCCCTATTCAGGAAATTGGCGAAAAATACGGCGCCAACATAAAGGTGGTGGAAGTTCCGCCGGGTCCGCCCGTTCGTTCCACTCTGGTAGCCGAAATCTACGGTCCCAGCCACGACCAACAAGTCGCAGTAGCCGAAGAGGTCCGCCACATTATGGCGAACACCGATAATGTGGTCGATGTCGATTGGATGGTGGAAGCCGACCAAACCCAATACCAATTTTTGGTAGATAAAGAAAAAGCTGCCCTCAATGGGATTGCACCCCAAGAAATTGTTCAAGCGGTGAACATGGCATTGAGCCATCGTCCGGTAATCTTCTTACAGGCCGAAGATGATCACGACCCCGTTGGCATTACCATGGCCCTGAGCGAGGCCGAACGCAGTAGCCTGCAAGATTTGCAAGACATCGAATTAGTAGGCGGCCGGGGAAATTCCATTCCTCTGGGTGACCTGGTGGACGTACGCGAATACAGCAAGCCCAAGGCTATTCACCACAAAAATCAACGGCGCGTCGTTTACGTAACCGCAGATATGGCCGGAGCACTGGAAAGTCCAGTGTACGCCATTCTGGACATGGGAGAACGACTTAATGAAATCGACTTGCCAGCCGGTTACTTTGTTGAGGAAGCGTACAGCGAAACGCCCATACTGGAGGACAATTTTACGATTAAGTGGGACGGTGAATGGCGCATTACCCTGGAAGTATTCCGCGACTTGGGCACCGCCTTTGGGGTAGTGTTGGTGATCATCTACATACTAATTGTAGGATGGTTCCAAAATTTCAAGGCGCCACTCGTGATGATGGTGGCCATTCCACTATCCCTGATCGGAATCATTCTGGGGCACTACTTCTTCGGGGCCTACTTTACCGCCACTTCTATGATCGGTTTGATCGCCCTTGCAGGTATCATGGTGCGCAATTCGGTGCTGCTGATCGATTTTATCAACCTGCGGCTCGATGCCGGTATTTCTTTTAAACAAGCCGTTGTCGAAGCAGGGGCCGTGCGTACAACACCGATCTTGCTTACTGCCGGTACCGTGGTAATCGGTGCTTTTGTTATCCTGTTTGATCCGATCTTCCAAGGGTTGGCGATTTCCCTCATGGGCGGCACCATTGCCTCGACAGTGCTCACACTGCTGGTGGTACCATTGGTTTATTACCTCACTGAACGAAAAAACTATCCTGGATCATGAAACTATTGGTCGTACTGGGTTTCGAAGCTTACGACAAAGATATTCTCAGAATTCTAAAGGAAGCCGAAATCAAGATTTTCAGTAAATCGCGTATGAGTGGTTACAAAAATGGGGACGAACAAGACTTATCCACTAATTGGTTTTCGGCATCCGTAAATGAATACAACGCCATTATGTTTTTTGCCTTTACCGAGGCAGAGAAATCGCAGCAAGTAATGAGCTTAGTACAAGCCTTTAACGAAAAAAGCCAGGCACAAAGTAAGATTCGGGCCTTTGTCATGCATGTCGAAGACGCAGTATAAGACTGCCTCTCGAATTATTATCTTTCACTCAGCCAACTGATAAAGAGCACACCAAATATTGCTTCTTTAAACCGTACTTACAGAAAGAAGATGCGTCAAGCTTGACCCATTTTCTTCTTTTTTTATTAATTTACCATAATGCTTAAGAACGATTAAATGCAATCGTTCATCGAATTTTCGACACTTTTCGGCGTATTCTGCCTATGGGATGTTGGAAATTGAAATAATATGAGAAAACTGGCGCCAAAACGAAGGTTATTAAATGGTTATTTACAAACGGCGCAAAAACTGACCGTCATCTCTTGAAATCCTTCGCTGATGACACGACTATGATCAACAGGATCTTACAGCCGCACAGCATTCTAGTCACCCTCATGATCTTCGCTATCATCTGGCTGGTAGATGCCTTGCGCCTGAATATGCATTACCTCGACCCTTTCAACAATGGCCTGCAGGATTACGAAACGACAGACATCGTTTATGCCTACCTTAGTGAGCGTCCGCGATTCGTAGAACCCAATATTTTGCTGGTCAATACCGGATTAAATCCCGACCGGAGCGACGTAACAAAACTTATCAACTGCCTTACCGAAGCGGAGCCGGCTGCCATCGGGCTGGACATCTTTTTTGAAACAACCGACTCGTCAAAGGTCGATCGAGCCTTGCAGACCGCCCTGCAGACCGCTCCGAATGTGGTGTTGGCCTGCCAATTGCAGCCAGCCATAGAAGGGCAACCTGGATTTAGCGGTTGGATGGGTGTAGACTCCTTTTTTGCTAAGGCGGCCTCAGTAGGGTATGTCAATTTTCCTTCCAACAATACCAAGACGATTCGAATGTTCCGCTCCCGCGAATCTGCCGGGGGACAAACCATACCGGCCTTTGCTACTGCATTGGCAGAATACTACGACCCAGAGCGAGTGCAACTGCTCGATGAACGCAATCGCATCCTCGAACAAATCTACTACATCGGCGAGCGGACGGATTTTATCCGCACTGAAATGAATGTGCTTCTCAATGCCCAATCGGTCGAATCCCTTAGGCAAGCGGTAGCAGGCAAGATCGTTTTGGTGGGGTACGTCCCCGAAGAGTCAGAGGCCGAGGTATCCATAGCCGACCGGCATTACACGCCGCTAAATCCCAACTATACCGGCAAAGCCATCCCCGACATGTTCGGCCTTGTGGTGCACGCTAACGTAATTAGCATGATTATCAATGGTCACTACGTCAAGACTCCACCGGCGTGGCTGCGATTTTTGCTGACCCTGCTATTCAGTTATTTCAATGTCGTCTTGATTCATTGGATCTACCGACGGTTCCACGAATCATTCCACGGAATCACTCGCGCCCTGCAGGGGATAGAGTTTGTCTTCCTGTTTTTCCTGATCGCCCTGCTTTTCTATTATTGGCGGATCGACTTTGAATTCCCCTTCGGCATCTTCGCTCTGCTGTTGGCCTACGATGTGATCATGATTTACGAGAACTTTTTACGGCAACGCATACCCTGGCTGGAACAGCTACCTGCTTACCTGGCCTGGCACCAACTGACCCCAAAACGAAAAGCGAATAAAACCCAAAAGGATGATATCAAAATAGAATCCGCATCTGAATCCAATGCTTAAAACCATGAACACTAAACACTATCTCAACTTATTTTTTTTCCTCTGCTTGGGTACTACCCTGCTGGCGCAAGAGGAGCCCTTTACCGTGTTATACATCAATACGAATCAAGGAGTGAACTACCGCCTAAATGATAAAGCGGAGCTGCTTTTCGCCGGTAAAACCTTACCCGCCTACGGAAAGCTGGTGGTAAACGCCGACGCTTACATCACTTTGATTTACGAGGGAAGAAAAACCAAACTCGAAGGTCCTAAGACCTATGATCTGACCGACATCGCACATGACATCAAATTGCAACCCGAATCTACCTTTCTGAACCGCTTTTGGAATTTCCTGAGCAATTCAGTACGGCAGAGCCGAAGCAAACAAGATTTGGAAAATTACTACAAAGAAGTGCTGGCCAACACCACCGCGGGTATCAGAGGCTTCGGCGATAAAGAATACGCACTCATCGCTCCGCAGTATTTGCAAGGCACGGTAGCAGAATCGGCCATGACCATGACCTGGACCCCCGGGACCGCGATAACTCCTTACTACCTCCGGATCGAAAAACGCGAAAATCAAACCTTGGTCTACGAGAAGAAGGTGTGGAAAACCTACGCTACAGTAAACTTAGAGGCTCTTGGCCTCGAGCCTGGTGCCGTCTATAAATGGTCCGTAACCACTCAGGGTACCGATGCCGAACAGCTGACCACCCCAAATTACTTATTCCGGTATGCTCCTGAAGAAGTCGACGGGTTTTTCCAATCTGTCCGGGAAAGCAGGCTTTACCAGCAGCTGACGCCGGAAGAACAACCGCTTTATTTGCTACAGCGCCTGGAGGAAGAAGGTTTCTTCAATCCCGCCTATACCCTATACCTCGAAAAGATCGAAGAAGCCCCTGATCATCAAATCTACCAACGGCTCTTTGCAGCATTCCTGGTGCGTATGAATGATCTCGAAGCAGCCAAAGAGCATATACGCTCCTAAAAACCAAAGAACATGAGAGTACTATTTTTTCTGTTGCTTTTAAATATCATTTCGGTAAGCCTGGCTGCCCAGGATTCTCTTTTCGCTTATCTACCTTATCGGGAAACCGCGGGACCCTTTGCGCCGCCCCCGGTCGATGGCCCCAAATATGACATCGCTAAAGCCGTATTCGATCAGTTGGTCGATGCTCGCGGCGATTTTCGCACACCGCCGCCGCAGTTTGTCATGAATAAGGGCGAGCAGTACATCGCCTGGATGCACCCCGGACGTCGGGAGGTAGGCCTAGAAGAAAAAGCCTACGACCTGTGCCGGAAATTTGGGCCTGACTCTACGAATGCGATAGCTATTTTATTGGCCCATGAGCTGGTGCATTATTACGAAAAGCACGACTGGAATCGACACTTTGTTGCTCAGCGCAACGACCATTCGACCAGCTCGGCCAGGGAACGGATGGAAAGTATTCAGCTAGAGACAGAAGCCGATTACCTGGGTGGTATCCTGGCCCTTTCTGCAGGTTACAACCCCTACGGAGTTGCCGAAAACTTTCTGGCTGTCGCCTATGCTCAATATGACTACCCCATTGACCTGAAGGGCTACCCCGATCTGGCTGAGCGCCAAAGGCTGCAGAGAGAAACCGCCCAGCGGCTGGCTGAGATGCACAACGTCTTTGAGATGGCCAATGGATTGACCATGCTCGAGGCTTACGAATTAGCCCAGCAATACTTCGACCGCATCCTTTTTGATTTCCAAAGTTATGAGATCTTCAATAATGCCGGCGTAAACGCTGCACGCGCCGCCCTTTCACTGTATTCTGCCAGCGAGTTACCTTTTGTTTTCCCCTTTGAATTAAACTTGGAAAGCAGACTGCAGCAGATCGCCATTCGTTTGCCGGAGAGAGCGGAAGCCCGCCGGGCCGAATGGTTGCGAAAAGCAGAACGCAACCTGATCAGTGCGATGCAATTGGCACCCGACAATCCTACTCCTCAAATGAACCTGGCTTTGGTCTATGCGATCCAAAATAAATGGACCGATGCCGCCTTTTATGCCGAACGGGCTGAGCAGCGCAGCCGCACCCCGAAAGCAGCAGCCGACGCCCGCATTGTGCAAGGGATTATCTATGGCCTCCAGGGCGACTCCACCACGGCTACCGTTTTTTTTGGACAAGCCCTGCGCGACAGTCCTGGGCTGGCGCAGCGAAATCTGGATGCCTTGCAGCAAGCGGCCCCACCACCGCTGCGTTACCGCCCCGCTCACCCTTCGGCTCCGGAAACCATCGATGGGCTCTTTGCCGGGGACTTTTTGGAAAACCCAATCGGCATGAGTACGACCACGGTCGCCCCTCAGGTTTTCTGCGGCAAAAAAGTACTCGATAACTCAGAGATCTTACTGCACTACGCACGCGATGGCGCCCAGTATGTATACCTGCAACGAACCTTGCCCCACTACCGGGGTACAACCCTTAAAGGTGTCCAACTGGACGACCACGCCTCAACAGTACGCAAGGCATACGGGACGCCCGATGAAATCCTACAGCTCCCAGACGGCCAAGTTTGGCGGTATGATAGCCTGCATCTGATTTTTCAGTTTAACAATCGGCTCGAACTCCAGCAGTGGATGATTTTCCGCAAGGAATATGACACTGCCAATACGGAATAAACTTGCAATAATTAACCATTATAACCTAAAACTAACCGTATGCGATCACTACTGCTTTTATGGTTTGTATTGGGCTGGACTTCTATGTTCTATGCCCAAACCCCGGATTTGTTTGTTTATATGGCCGACGGCAAGGTGAAATATTCGGCCGCCGACGGATACCCTTTTCAGCGCCTACGCGCCGGTTCGATTATCGAACCCGAAGGACGGCTTCAATTCAAGCGGAATAGTTCAATTGGCATTGTCGCCAATGACGTATTTGCCACTTTTGACGCAAGTGGCCAGATTACCGTAGCAGACTTACTCGACGATGGTAGCGCCTTTCGGGAAAGTGCTGCGGCTTCCATCTTCAGCGATCAACTAGAAAGAGCAAACGACCCGTTTTTTACCTCGGTAGAATTAGTGCGATCGGGCTTTGCCACCAAGCCCAAATCTGATGAAGTCGATGAGAAGCCCCCGATGAAAAAGACCTCCTCTGGCCATGGCAATAAAAATTTCCCAATCGTACGGGTGCAGCCTACTGGGGGTAAGGTTACGCCGGGTCCGCTTACCTTCCGTTGGACCGACCCCGAGGTTAAAAGAGGAACCTACAGATTTGAATTGCGCGACCAGACCGAAGCCGTCCTCCTGAATCGAACGGTCAAGGGAGAAAGCCTGACGGTGAATCCGAGTGAGTACGCCTTCCAGGCCGATACCAAATACAGCTGGCAAGTCTTCGATATCGATAATGAGGAACGGATGAGCAGCAAGGTTACCTTTGAGTGCGTACCCGGTAAGCAACGTACAGAATGGTTAGACCAGCTAGAAAGCGACCCGATGTATCAATCGGCCAACGCGTCTACACGGCAAATGCTCGAAGGGGTGTATCTGGAATACAAAGAATACTGGACAGCAGCTGGGGAGCGCTACGAAGAGGCAAAACGCAACGATAAGCGCAATCCACTCGCCCAGGATATGTACGAAGCATTTCTTTATTATTTCGACATCCTTCCCACCCCGAAATAGATCGAATACCAAATGGTAACGCTGGCTCTCCGGGGCCGGCGTTACTCAAAACAACGTCTATGCGATTACTGCTTACCTTAGGGTTGCTCTTCTTAACTGCCATAGTACACGGACAAAACGCAGAACTCGTCGTACCGGCAGGCCACTTTAAACCCATTACGCACCTTAGTGTCTCACAGGATGGCCGATACTTAATTTCAGCCGGTTATGATAAAAAAGTTAAGCTTTGGGAGGTCGCCTCCGGCCGTTTGTTACGAGATTTTTCAAGTAACGATAATTTTGCGATCCAGGATATGGCCTGGTCGCCAAAAAATTCTAGCCTGGCAGTTGTGGAACAAGACGGGAAAGTGATCGTACACCAAATCTCTGACCGAAGCCAACGCCAATTGACAAGCGGTGCTATAAATAGTGCCACTAGCGTATGTTTTTCAAGGGACGGTCGCTACCTTTTTCATGGTACTGCTGGCGCTCAGGTTTACAAATATGATTTGCAAAAACCGGATACACCCGCCTTCTCATTTGAGGATAGACATCGTGGCAAAGTAGTAGCAATTGCGGTAAGTGAAAATAACAAATTAATTGCAAGTGGGGATAATCAAGGAGAAGCACGATTGTGGAATGCCGAAAATGGTCAACTGGTAACCCTCTTTGAGGGTGGCCACCAGCAGGGCATTACGGGTATTGCTATTTCGCTAAATGAAAAATGGGTCCTTACTGGCAGCGTAGATAAAACAGCCAAAATCTGGGACCGAAAAGGAGGGAATATCCACCTGGAACTGCATGGTCACAAAGGGGAAATTACCAGTGTAGCCTTTGCGCCTAATGCCGTAATCGCTGTGACAGGGAGTAAAGACGGCACTGCTAGATTATGGGACCTCAATACCGGAGCTTGTATTGATACCATCAAGCCCTTCGCAGGCTTGCCAGTTGCCGCAGCCGCATTTGCGCCAGACGGCTCCTCCCTATTTTTAGCCAGTGGGGGTTCTCAGTTTTTTGGAAAAAAAGGGATAATCATTCAACTTGATCTCAATGATACGGACCGCCGGCTCAAAACCTTCGAAGGGGTTACTGATAACAAGTTTTCCGCTGTCCAATTTTCTCCTAACGGTAAATACCTAATGATAAGTACCGATCCCTGGGAAGATTTCAATAAAGGATCTATCCGGATCTGGAATCTACAAAGAGGGGAATTGTTGGAACCTTTCGCAGATTCGACTAAATCGGTCCACCAAGCCATCTTTCATCCTACAAAAAACCTGGTACTATCTAGCCGGAACAACAATATTGAATTCCGGAAGTACCCAAGTGGGCAGGTTCAACGCCTGATTCCCGATGCCCAGCGCGCTTCTATCTCTGTGCTGGCTATGGAACGTAAGGGAAGCATCATTTTATCGGGTAGCGAAAAAAGTGTGGGTCCGCTTGCTGTTATCCGAAAGACGGACAGCGACAGTTCGCCTATCACACTCGATGGCCACCGCAACAAGATTGATGCGGGTGTTTTTTCCTGGGATGGGAGCTACGTGGTTACCGGTAGCTCGGAATCTCTCATGGTGTGGCGTACTGCTGACGGACAATTACTCCATAAACTCTCCGATTTTCCGGTAGGGATTTCCAATCTTTCTGCTCATCCTCAAAAAAACCTAGTTGCTGCGGCAGCGCCTAATTTGGGGGCCCTAATCATTGACCTGGAAAACGGTACCCCCATTGATACCTTTGCCGGTTATCTAAGCAGTGTTACTTTTTCTCCCGATGGTCGCCTCTTAGCAATGGGAGATTCCCGGGGCGACGTGCAGCTTCGAGCGCTGGAAAACGGTAGGATTATCGAGCGATTGACCAAGCACACCGGTGAGGTTCGGTATGTAGACTTTTCTGCTGATGGTAAATTCTTGGTTACTGCAGGTGACGATAACCGGGTAATCGTCTGGGACGTAAAGTCTGGAAAAGAGCTCTTTAGCATCATTGGATTGGGTGATACCGATTGGGTTGCCGTTTGCCCGTCGGGGCAATTTGATGCCTCCCCTGCCGCCATGGAATTATTGTATTTTCTGGTAGAAGAGGATGGTAATCTTGTCCCGGTTGCGCTGGATCAACTCAAAAATCGCTACTACGAACACGGCCTGATTGCCAAGCTGCTGACTGACAATCTGGATGACCTAACGCCTGGTACCATCGGCTATACCAACGAGATCTTACTGGCACCCAAGGTCGAGGCCACAATCAACGGCGACAAGCTCAGGGTCAAACTGGAGGAACGCGCCGGCCGAATGGGGCGACTGAGCATTTTCCTGAATGGAAAAGAAATCATTCCCGATGCAAATCCGGAACGCAATCAGCGTGTGACCGTAGACTTAGCCCTCTATAACAAAGACCTATGGGCACATCCCGATAGTACGAATCGCGTACGAATCATTGCTTACGATTATGAAAACTGGCTGAAAAGCCAACCCGTCGAGCTACTCTACGACCGCTACCGGGCGTTATCAAAAGGAGACGGTACGAGCCAAACCCCAGTCGATCCAGAAGTCCTGGTCCCTCCTAAACTGTACATTTTAGCTATCGGTACCTCCAATTACCAAGACGAAAACATTACCGACCTTCAGTACCCGGATCACGACGCAGCTGCTATGGTTCGCGCCTTTTACTCTGTGGGAAAACCCTTGTTTCCTGCCGATAGCCTGGAAGCCATTTGCTTTGCCACCCAAGAAGCCGCTGCTATCGGCCTCCCGGCCTACATCACCTACAAACCAACGAACCGGGACAATATCCAGAAAGCTTTTCAACGCATTGCCCGGCAAGCCAAAACAGAAGACGTACTCCTGGTTTTTCTTTCTGGCCATGGTATCACCCGTGGTAATGGCGAGGATGCCCGCTTCTATTACCTGCTGCCGCAATACCAAGAAGCCAACTCCTCGAACCCGGCCACGCGAAACCAGCAGACCCTTTCCACCGACACGCTCACTACCTGGCTTAATGCCATTAGTGCGAATAAGAAAGTAGTAATTATCGATGCCTGTAATTCCGGCGGGGCTGTAGAGCGCCTTTTAGCCAATGCCAAAAGCTTAAATTCCAGCCAGTTCCGTACCTTTGAAACGATGAAAGACCGTACCGGGATCTATATCCTCTCGGGGAGTGCTGCCGACAAAGACAGTTTTGAAAGCGGGGCATTCAATCAGGGCTTACTTACTTACGCTTTGTTGAGCGGCATGCGGGGCGACGCACTGGAAAAAAATCCCTCGGTTTCCGATAGCTTGGAAGTAAAGGTCATGGAGCTTTTCGAGCATGCTAAGCGCACCGTACCGGATCTAGCCAGGCAAATCCAAAAAGTACAAACCCCAATGATGCGTGGGGGCTCCAGTTTTCCCATTGGCTGGTTTACCCCCGAGGCCGATATACCCCTCAGCGATCAGGTACCTGTCATCTACGAAGTGCGCATGCAAAATATGGACGGACTTGACCCTGAGAAGTTGGAATCGCAGCTCGATAATTTAATGCGCCAAATCAAAGGCAGCTTTAAGTACACGCCTGGCAGCACCACCTATCCAGGCGGCTATCGAGTTAGAGGTATTTACGAAACCGACGACGCAGGAGTCATTAATATTTTGCGATTAAACCTAATCCGGGAAAATACAATAATACACCGGATGGAGGGGATCTCCGGCGATACGAATGCCAAGCAGATGAGTAAGCAAATCATTCAGGAACTTCAACTCAACCTCATGCATGGTGATGACTCCTAATCGTCGGCCCGGTATGTATTAATCAGAAGCTCAAAATCTGGGTGGGAGGCCAACCCAGGTAACTCTTCCCGGATGCGGTCGGCCGGCTTCTCACAACCGTTTTGCAGGAATATTTTCAGTGCCTGGATTGCAGCATCCCTTCGCTGGTCCGCCAGGCGCACCTCAATGTCCAGGAAAAGTAAGTCACAATTATTGAGATCATCTTTGTATAGGCTAGTCAGCCGTTTGAAATAGTCTGAGGCTGACCGGGTGTCCTGCTGTTCGATACAAACTGTGACCAGGTTAAATAGGCTTTTTTCAAAAGCTGGATCAACTACTAAAGCGCTTTGGTAGGCTTGCCGGGCCTCGGCTAGCTTTTCCTGATTTTGTAGTGCATAACCCAGTTGGTGGTATCCCCGGGGGTCATCGGGTACCTCTTCTATGTACTGCTGAAAAAGTGACGCGATAGCTGGCCAGGACCCTTCAGAATCTTTATATAAATCGGCCAGGTGGAAATAATTATAATAAGTCGTTGGGTGGGTTACTATTCCATTTAGGTAAGCGATCTTAGCGCCTTCGATATCGCCTTCTGCTTCTCTGATGTAGCCCAAAAACCCGTATCCATAAGGATCATCGGGCTTGAGTTGAATGTAGGTGAGGATAGCCTCTTCGGCTGCTTCCAGCTGACTGGGATCATCTACCAGTATATAGCTAAGGTTGTAATAAGACTCGGGATATTCCGGATCCATGGCAATGCTGCGCCGGTACTGTTCGATGGCTTCCCGGGGTCTGTTGGTTTCCGAATAAAGTACACCCAGATTGAAATAAGTCATTCCCAAGTCCGGGTCGGCAGCAATGGCAGCTTTGTAGAGTTGCTCTGCCTCCGGGAAATTGTCCATGCGCTTATAAGCCGTAGCGAGATTGGAAATCACCAGTCCCCATTGCGGCGATAGCTCGTAAGCTTTTTCGAAGGCCTCCAGCGCCCGTTTGGGTCGCCCTAAGCGAAGATACAGCAAACCGATTTCGTTGTAGATGTGAGGACCGATGCGATCCCCCTCCAGTGCAACTTGTTGCAGATCGATAGCCTCCTGCAGGAGGCTATCGTAGCGCTGAAATTGCACAGAATCCCGGTCGGCCGGCCGGACTTCGGTACCGTAATTTTCGCCATAAGCCTTATCCAGGCGAAGCCGCAGATTAACGCCTCTAAAATACACCGCCCGTGATTGTATGCCAGTATAAAAGGAATTATCCGGTCCTAATAATTCCGCCGCCTTGGTCAGGTAATCCGGGTAATATTGGTAGACTGTACTATTGGTCCAACGATTGCGCAGCTCCTGCTCCGGAGATTTGATATAATCATTTAGGGCGGTTTGTGCTTCGTTTTGCAAGGCCTGGGTCAGCCGTACTTTTAAGAGGGGTAAAAAAGGCTTGGCAGCAGGATATGCTCTCAGATCCTGGTAGATCTGATAAGCCGATTGCGCGGCCGGATACAGCAGTTGCCCGCGTTCGATAGCGGCTGCAAATCGTTTTCGGCTGTTCAGGATAAACGTATCGGGTAGGTGAACAGTTGGCCCAACCGTAGCTCTCTGAGCGGTGGGTTGTTTAACCTTAACCAACTTAACTATCTTATCACCATCCGTGTCGGGAATCTGTTGGAAATTAGAAGCCGCCATGACGCTATCCCGCACATAGTCTTCCAATTCCCATAACTGAACATAGCGGCTATTATCCCGGTCGGCCTCACCAGCTAGTCCTTTTATCAGGTAATAAGAGAAAACGCCCCGGCCGCTACCCCATTGTGGACCTTCCAGGGAGAACTGCGTGGGCTGGGAGGAGAGAATTTTTATGGTATTTTGAAATAGCTGGGCCAGTGCAGCAGTAGTAGCCGAGGGGCCTTGATATTTCCCACCCGCCAGTTTTCCAGACCGGCAGGCATCGGAAATAAGTAAGACCTCCACCTCCCCTTCCAAAACTAATTTTTGTATTAATGTATTCAGAGTAGAAACTTTGCAGGCGCCACTTACGGCGTAAGCCCTCGCAGAAGCATCGTGAAATAGCAGATACCCTTCCGATTGCTCTTGCTCCACCCGTTCAATGTCGCCGTGGCCGGAAAAGTAAATCAGAAGTCGATCCCTGGGTTGGCATTGAGCGCGTAGGCGTTCCAGTTCACTTAGAAAATTACCCAGGGTAGCTTCGGCATTCGTCAGGAGGACCAACTGATCGTCCGGCACGGTCCAGTCAGAGCCGGTGCGCAGGAACACCGCCATTTCCTCGGCGTCGCGGTGAGCGTATTGCAAGCTGGGAATATCGGGGTCCTGATATTCAGAGATACCGACCACCAGTGCGTATATCGTTCCGAATGGTCGAACCGACTGAATTTGGCCTGGTAAAATCCAGGGCAAAAGCAGTAAAAACCCTCCAATGGCCAACCTGATCCCTCCCATTGAAAATCGTGCTCCCACCATATACTGAAAAAGGTGTATATTTTGTTGCATGAAAAGATATACAAATTCACGCATCTTTGCCCTATTGCTAGGCCTGCTATTCCATATAACCCTCCAGGCACAGCGGGCAATTACCCCATTTGCCCTGATCGAGAAGCCGGGGGCTTTATCAGCAGGCGAAAGCGATATAAAGGGCCCAGCCTACGATACTGCTTTTGTCATCTATCAGCGATTGGCCGAGGCCCGAGGCGACCGGCGCTTTCCACTGCCGGCCTTCCGACTTTCTGCTGAAGAGCGACAAGGCGCCTTTCTTGAAGGCGACGGACGCAGTATCGGATTGGAAAAAAAGGCCTACGACATCTGCATGCGTTACGGTCGCGAGGCAGTTGCGGTCTTGCTGGGGCATGAACTCACCCACTTTTATGAAAAACACCAATGGCGCCGGGGTTTCCTGGCTGCCAATGAAGACCTGGAGATCAGTCGTACCCTGAATATCAACCAACTTGACACCCTGGAAAATATCCAAAACGAGGCGCAAGCCGATTACCTGGGCGGATTTTTGGCTTATTCGGCCGGCTACCCAGTCTTTGAGCGTATGCCGGATTTACTACAGGATATCTATGACGAATATGGCCTGAACGACGCAGATATGCCCAATTACCCATCCCTGGCCGACCGCCAGGAATTGGCCAGGATATCAGTCAGGCAGCTGCGCCTACTGGTCGATTTGTACGACATGTCCAATCTGTTAATTGCCATTGGCCGATATACCGACGCACGCATATGCCTGCGCCAGATACTTACCCAATATCAGGGCCGGGAGATCTACAATAACCTGGGTGCCCTCACCCTGTTAGATGCGCTCCGATACCGCCCCCAGGCGGAACGCAACAGTTTTCTCCTCCCCATTGAAGTGGAGACTCGGTTCGGCGCCGGATCTAAAGGAGACGAAAACAACCCCGACTCTCTCTGGATGGCTATGCTCTACGAAGCGCAAACTTATTTGCGCAATGCCGTGAGTATGGATCGTCGTTACGCACCGGCATACCTCAATCTGGCTTGTTCTTATTACCTGCTGGGCGATACGGTCCGTGCGCGTTTTTACGCCGCTGTAGAAGCCCGGGAGCACGCCCGCCACCAACGCCTAAAATTTCCGAAAACCGAGCAAGATATTGACATATTGCTGGCCCTGTTGGCTATTCATCAAGGCCGGCAGCAGACTGCAAAGCAAATATTGGAAAGCTACCGGGACAGCACCGGCATTGCCCAATATAACCTTGCCATCCTGGAGAGAACACCCGTCATACCCGCCCCGGCCAACCGGGCACTCCTTTTCCCCGAAAGCCTGGAAGGTTTAAAGGCCGGGGATCTAGGAGCTTTTATGAACAATCCGCTTAATTCCCGGCGTCGACAGGAGTTGTCGCCGGCCCCCAAGGTCGTCCTTCGGGTATGGGAATTAGCACAATCAAAGATCTACCGTTACGATCCGCCGGCATCCATAGATCAGCGACCAAGCGTAGTATTTCATTTAGCTAATTACCAAAACAACAATACATCTGAGAATGGCTTTAAGAGGGGCGATAAGTATGCACAGGTGAAAAGCAAACTCGGGCTAGAGGAGCCGACGCATTCCATGGAATTACCGACCGGTCGAATTGTCCTGCATGGCGACCTGTTATTCTTTTTGGATAGAGCAGGAGAAATAAACCGGTGGGGATACCGGGGGTGATTTTGTTAGTGAATGTTTTTACTCAACCAAGTCCTGGTTATTTCACCTTTGGATCCGGTTTGCTGTTTACCTGGCCTTTTCAACTATTCTGGACGGGAATGGCCATGAACGGTTATAATATGAGGGTGCGCAGACCAATGCACCCCTGATTTCAACGCAACTAGAATATCTTGCCAAGCATAACTACTTTTCTGTTAATCCTTCGGTTAAAGGTTTGCCGATAGCTTTTTCTTCGCTGATCTTAAACAGTAGCTTATACAACGCCGGCACAAAGATCAGGGTAATCACGGTGGCAAATAGCAATCCGACCATGATGGAAATCGCCATGGGCTCCCACATCAAGCCGCCACCCAGGTATAAAGGGATCAAGCCCAAGGTGGTCGTAAAGGTTGTTAGCAAGATCGGCCGGAAACGTTGCTGTGACCCGTCGATAATCGCTTGCCAGGGCGACTTGCCCAGCTCCTCCTCTTCGATGCGAATGCGGTCGATCAGTACAATAGCGTTATTGATCACGATACCTGCAAGGGAGATTACGCCAAGATACGCCATAAAGCCGAAAGAGGATCGGAACAGCAATAAGCCCAGCACCACCCCGATGATCCCCATCGGGATGGCAGCTAAAACGATACCGGTTTTCCTGATCGAGTTAAACTGGCCGATCAGCAACAAGAGAATGATGAAACCCGCTAGCGGCAACTGGTCGGCAACGGCACCCATTGCTTCGGCGCTCTGCTCACTTTCACCCCCGAGCTCGTAGGTGTAGCCGCGCGGCCAATCTTTAGCCAATTCATCGAGGTAGGGGGTCAACTCGTCGGTGATGTTGCGAGCGGTATAGCCAGTTTTAGCATCGCACTCGACCGTTATGGTACGGCGCAGATCGCGACGTTTGATCTTAGCAAAATCCCACTCAATCCGAATGCTGGCAACCTGTACAAGTGGTACATTCCGTCCGGTACTCTGAGAAAAGATATTAAGGCTTTCGAGTTGGGTAACGTTCCACTCCTGACTGCCTTCGGTCCGCATCACAATGGGAATATTGTTGTCACCTTCTCGAAAATTACCGGCATCGTATCCACTTAAAGCGGTACGAAGTGATACCGCGATATCCTGGTTGGTAACACCGGCATTGCTGGCTTTATCCTCGTCGATATCGATGACGACTTTTTTAATTTTTGGCCCCCAATCGTCTTTAATGTTTTTAGTTGAGAGCATATCGTTGAGAAACAGTTTTATCTGATTGGAGATATCGAAAAGCACTTCGGGTTCCGATCCTGAAATACGGACCTCCACATCCGCGCCCCCACCACCGCCACCGGCTAGGGGCGAGGCTGTTACTTCGGCATTCGGCAAGCTGCGGTATGCAAAGTCATCAATGGCCTGGATAACACTCGAATTAGCCAGATAGCTACTGGTATTGATCAGCATGTGTGCGTAGCCGGTATTGGCTTCGCCCGGTTGATAGCCAAGGTCATAGGATTCCGGACCTTCGGAAATGAAAGCCGTCCAGCTATCGATGCCGCTTTGGCGATCTTTGCCGGTTTGAAGTTCCTCCTGGAAAAAGCGCTCCATGATCCGTACGACCTCTTCGGTGCGTTCAATTTTCGTCCCCAACGGAAGATTAATATCTACCGTTACCAGGTTGCGATCGCTATCAGGGAAAAAGATGAAAGGTAAAAATCCGAATAAAAAGAGCGATCCGAAAAAGAGCCCTATTAACACCATCACGATGGTTACCGGCCGGCGCAGCGACCAGAGCAACAAGTCTTTGTACCGATTATTTAACCGATCAAAAAAAGCATCAATACCGCGCTTGGGCTCTTCTTCTGCGTGCTCTTTTACCCGTATAAAAGCCACACCCAGCATGGTAATGACCGTCATGGCCATGATCCAGGAAGAAAGAAGTGCCATGGTGATTACTACGAATATCGGACCCATGATTTCCGACATGATATCTTCGGCCAGGAAAAATGCAATAAAAGCCGCCGAGGTCGTCAGGGAGGAAATTAATAAGGGCACTATCAACTCCCGACATGATTCAATGGCTGCAATGCGCGGAGGATCACCATTTTCCATTTTCACGAGCATCGATTCCGATACTACAATGGCGTTGTCTACCAGCAGACCGAGTGCCATAATCAACGCGGCTAAGGATACCTGGTTTAACCCGATGTCGAAGAGCCCCATCAGCCAGAGTGTCATAATCATCGCCAGGGGAATCAAAGTAGCCACCACGAGTCCGGTACGCAACCCCAGAAAAAGGAGCATGACCGCCAGTACAACGATCACCGATTGGATCACGTTATTAACGAAGTCGGCGATTTTCTGCTGTACATAGTAATCCTGATCGGCAATACGTGCCAGATGGATACCGACTGGAAGTATGGCATTATATTCCGTTATCTTTTGATCAATC
This sequence comes from uncultured Saprospiraceae bacterium, assembly GCA_964530825.1. Lineage (GTDB taxonomy): Bacteria > Bacteroidota > Bacteroidia > Chitinophagales > Saprospiraceae > CAZHCA01. The sequence continues at coordinate 91,251 of CAZHCA010000011.1, read as the reverse complement.
GCTTTACCCAGATCAACTAGGTTGGCTCCCTTTTTCAGCGAGGTAGCGATAACCAGGCCTGGCTTACCGTTGATGCGCACCTTGCGATCGATGGGATTCTTGTAGGCGCGAGTAATCGTAGTTATATCGCCTAGTTTAACGGTCTGTCCGGATTCCCCCAGGGAAATCACGGTACTTTTGATGTCTTCAACATCCTCGAAGTTACCAGTAGGCTCAAGTACGATACGTTCGTCTTCGAGTGCGACTTCTCCGCCCGGAAAAACGATATTGGTCGCACTGATAATGTTCCCCAACTGGTTGGCACTAATACCTAACTGAGCCAACCTGGCATTGTCGAACTCTATGTAAATCTGCTCATCCTGGATACCGCTAATTTCGACTTCTGCAGCATCATCCAGCGCAATGAACTCATCGCGTATCTCCTCGGCGTATTCTTTCATTTGGGCAAAAGGTACACCGTCGGTCTCCATCCCCACCTGTATGCCGTAGGTGTCTCCTAATCCGTCGTCCTGCACATCAGGCCCCCGGATCTCGGAAGGTAATTCATTTTGGATGGATTCTAGCTTGCGGCGCAGCCGGTCCCAGACCGGCTGGAGATCATCTTTTACGATACTGGGCGCGACTTCAACACTGACCACCGACAGGCCGGTACGGCTTGCGGAAGTTACGGTTTTTAGTTCCGGTAATTCTTGTACGGTCTCTTCGATAGGATCCGTTACCAGTTCCTCGACCCGTTCGGGAGTAGCACCCGGGAATTGAGTCACAATATTACAAATGCGCACCGTGTAGGGTGGCATAGCATCGCGCGAGAGATTATTGTAGGTAAGCAAACCCATGACTAAGATGACCACTACGACCATGATGGTCAACCGATTGTTGTCGAGTGCAATTTTTGTCAGGTTCATATTTTGGCGGGGTGCATTAAGTGGGATGAAGAGTAAGAGATACCTACCCTATCACCAATCCTTAATTTTCCAATAAACTTACCGTCATACCTTCTAGCAAGGTGCTCAGACCTGCTGTAGCTACAAATTCTCCATCATCCAATCCTTCGCGTATTTCCATTCCGTTAGGCGTAAGCGTTCCGACCTTTATAGGGCGCCGCTCTACAGTGTAGTAGTTGCTGTCCTGGGGGTTTAGCACAAAGACAAAGTTGCCGTCACCTACTCCACCTACGGCAGAGGCAGGGACCAGCAGTCTTTCAACCTGATCCACCCCCTTACCGGCCAGTGAAAATGTGACATTGGCAGCCATGCCGGGGCGGATATCCTCACTGGCGTTCACCAGGCGTATGGTTACCGGATAAGTTGGCGCCCCACCGGTTGCGTAGGCTACTTCTTTTACGATTCCTTTGAAGGTTTGATTGCGCAAGGTAGAAAATACAATGGATACCTCCTGCCTAGGTTGAATGCGAGAGATTGCCACATCGGGTACGCCAACTTCGACCTCAGGATCACCCTCAGCGGCAACCACCAGGATGGGCGTTCCCGACCCCACCAATTCATTTTCTTTGATGTCGACCCGGGTTACAATTCCGTCGAAGGGGGCAATGAGACGGGTGTAAGAGAGTTGGTTGCGTGCTGCATTCACCTGCTGCAAAGAGGAGTTTACTTGCGACCTGGCCGCTTCGAGGTTGGCCAGAGCAGCTTCGTACTGAGATTGCGCCGTCTCGTAATTGCTTTTGGCCGCCTCAAAATCCGCCAAAGAAACACTGTTATTTGCGTATAGGTTCTCGATTCGCTGATAGTTACTCTTAGAGGTTATAAGGGCGGTTTCGGCGCTTTTTACCTGGGTTTGCGCAGAAATCACCTGCGCCTCAGAGCCTTTTTTCTGAGCTACTGCCTGGTTGGCCTGAATATTAAGATCGGAAGGATCGATCGTGGCGACCAGTTGTCCTTTACGAACTCGATCTCCCAGTTCTACATTGACTTCGTTGACCTTTCCGGCTACCTGAAAGCTGAGTATTGTCTCATCGGGAGCTTTCGCCTTACCCGAGAAGGTGCTAAGATCAGCACTGCTACTCGACATAACCGGTGCATAATAAACCGGACGGGGAGCTTCCTTGACCACCGTAGTTGCTTTGTCGCCGCAGGCCGACAATACAAGGAAGAAGGGAACGAATACAAGCATTTTTTGCATGCAAAAATGAGATTTCATGAGCTGCTATTGGCGCGTAGCCCGATATTCTAAAAAGCGATTAAAAAAGTCATTTTTCTCCTGGGGTGTTGCAACGAACAGGAAGAGTCCTGAAGATCGCTCTAGCGTGAAGATGTCAATTAACAATTGGTATACTGAATTGATGGCGCTGATCTCTGCCTGCAGGGCTGCGTTTTGGGCATCGATCAAGGAAGTAATATTTACGATGCCTTCGGAATAGTTATCCTGTACCAGTTGAAAATTCAATCTCGCTGCTTCAGCCGATTGGCGCGATAAAATTACGTTGTTAAACGAAGCGCTTACGAAAGACAAATTGGTGCGAATTTGTTGCTCTAGCAGGTTTTGCAAATTGGCTTTCTGGTCTTCGAGCTGCATAATACCTACCTTAGTCTGATCGACCTGATACCGGCGCGACATGCCCTGAAAAATGGGTAATTGCAGATTGACCCCTACATTCCAAGTGGGATCGTCAATAGGCTGCGGAAACCCCTCGGGAGGAAGGACGGGATCAAAACGATCGATCACATAGTTCAGCCCACCGGAAGCCGCGATGGTTGGCAGAAAAAAGGACCTTTTTTGCGACAGTAGAGACCGCTCCTGAGCAGCCTTCGACAGGTCAACTTGTTTCAATTCGGGTAATCGACGTAATCCGTCCAGCACTAAAAAGTCGGCCAGCAGATTCAGATCGCTCTGGTTCTCCAAAAATGCAAATAGCCGGCCATCCAGGATCTGCAAGATACTGTCGGAGTCGGGTACCTCTATCGGAGACCATTCCTGATCGATGGGGCGATTCAGGATCCGGTTCAAGTTGTAGCGGGACTGCTGAAGCTGCGCCAAAGCATTGTTTAATTCTATATTATTATTGGCTAATTGCGATTCCCACCGGTAAACATCCGATGTGCTGGATTGGCCGATTTGCTCTTTGGTTTGGGCAATATCGTAGTTCTTACGCGTTACGGCTAGGTTTTCATTTTGCAAGCGCAAAAAAGCCTCGGCTTGCAAAACGCCTAAATACGCTTGAGCTACTTCCAGGATGATATCGAGTTTCTGCTCGAGCTGAGCCTGCTGTTGGCTTTCCAGCAAAAGTTTCTCGATGGCAATATTTGCTATGGCCGGTTCATTGACCAAAAGTTGCGTTATTGAGCCACCGGTCGTTAGATTGCCGTTTGTTCCCTGACTGCCAAAAGAGTTTTCTGCGGTTCTGCGGTCGGTTAAGGAATAGGTTGCCGTACCGGAAATTTGGGGTAAATAATTACTTCGCGCCACATCTACATTGCGCTCCGAAATCTGGGTTTGCTTTTGTTGGATCTGAAAATCCAGGTTATTGTCCAGCGCTTCGAATATGGCAGCCGAAATACTAATTTCCTGATCGGTGTACACGGACCCCACATTGATCAACGTAGATTTCCCGATGAGCTCCCAGTCAGCATAAATATTGATTCTACCCGCTGTTTTCGCATTGAGGATCAGGTTATCTGTATAAGTTTTTATTCTTACCGGTAAATTTTTAGGATCTTCCCCTTCCACAATTTTCATCACGGACAAAGCAATGCGCCGCGGGATTTTCTGCACCTTTTCTGTAGAGCTGTACGCTCCGTAACCGCCCAAGGATAAATACGGATCGTCAATCAGAGAGAAGGAAATCAGCCCCCGGTCGTTAATCGCTTGCACCAACTCCCCTATTTCGGAGTCGTCGTAGGAATCGAACACGGGCAATAAATAAGCGGCATCCACGTCCTCTGACAGGGAATCGATGGTAGCACCCGGATTGGGTTGAACCGGTTGGATAATAAACTCGACCCCTTCTGGCAGATAGGTCTTGAAGATCTCCCTCAGTTTCAATAGTGGACTTTTGGTAAGGGGCTCACCTATGACAGCCAGCTTCTGATAGGGATAAATTTGGTGCATCACTTCTAGATCGCGGGCAATGTCGAAAGGCGACTCCAGATAGGTAAAATTGGACACGCCGCTGGTGCCCTCATCTGTAAAAGGAACGATTTCGGTCACATCTTCCCGCACTACAATGCCCGCAATAGTGGGTATCGGATAATCGCCCCTGCGAAGGAGCAAGGTACTAGAGATGATACCGGACGCAATGACGATATCGGCCCGATCTTCTCGGTATACACGTTCTATTTTTTCGTACAATCCGCCTAGATCGCCGCTGGCAAATTCGACATCGAATACCAATTGATACCGGGTACCCAACAGGGCCCTGATTTCTTCTTTAATAAAGTCTTCGAAAAAAGCCGCTTGTGTAGACCGCCCTTCAGAAAAAATGGCAATGCGAAGGGTATTGCCCATTGGCCCCTGCGCATAAAGAGAGAAAAAACTGCTACTGAGCATTAAAAAAAGCAGCGTGCGGAATAGAATGTTCATCATCTGGTGATTACGATTGAGGGCAAGCTAGTAATTTTTTAAAAGGGAACAGAGAGAAAAAATGGGAAAATAGACTTTTTGGGTGATTCTGAATAATTCGCTTTGGGCTGCAAATCAGCCTCTCACCGCCGGATTTCGCTCACCAAAAAATCATTCTTTAACCAAACTCTAGTTTTATAGTCCTGATTCTTACTTTTCTCACTTAGAGCGCTGTTTTTCGCAGTCCTTCAAATATTCTGGGGGTCAATATTCTACAGGCTTCTTGGGCGGATTTTGAGCAAGGCAGCAAAGCTTGCTCATCAGCAGCCTTGGGGCACCGATCAAAACCAGTCATAGAGATCCTCAATGCTCAGAGCAGCCTTTTCCTCATTTTTTAAGTCATAAGCGATCTTTCCGGCATCCATTTGAATCAGGCGTTTGCCATAACGCAAGGTGTCCGTCATATTATGAGTGATGAATAGGGTGGTCAATTGATACGTTTCGATAAGGTGCTGAGCCGTGTGCATAATGGTTTCGGCCGTTTTTGGGTCGAGTGCAGCGGTAGGTTCATCAAGGAGTAAAATCTGGGTATCGTCCATTACACTCATCAAGAGGGTGAGGGCCTGACGCTGACCGCCGGATAAGGTGCCCATTGGTTGATAAATTTTGTCCTCCAGACCCATCTCCAGGGTAGCGATTCGTTCGCGTACGTGGCGCTTAAAAACCGCATTGATGCCGATAGTCAGCTTTTTAGATTGCGTGCGCAGGGCGGCCAGGCGGAAATTATCCAGAATACTCAACTCGGGTGCAGTTCCACCCAGGGGATCCTGAAAAACCCGGGCGATCCATTTACTGCGACGATACTCGGGCAGACTGGTCGCATCGACGCCGTTAAGGATTACACTACCAGCGGTGGGCAAGATCGATCCTGCAATCAGGTTTAGCAGAGTAGTTTTCCCGGAACCATTGGAACCAATAAGTACAATAAATTCACCGGCTTCGATCCGGAGATCCACTTCCCGCAGGGCGATGACCTCGTTGACCTGGCCGCGGTTAAAAACGTGGGTTACTTTTTGAAGCTCAATCATACCTTCTTGTGCGTAAAAGTTGAGGAAAACCAACAATAGCCAGAACGAACAAGGCGGTAATCAATTTGAGCAAATTGGGATTCACGCCAACCGAAAGGGCCACGGCCAATACCGCCTGGAACAACATACAACCTACCATGACCATCACCAGTTGTAACCAGATCTTCGACACGCCAAACCAATTGATCAGTGCATCACCGATCAAAACTGACCCTAGTCCAACAAGTACAATGCCGATTCCCATATTAATGTCGGCAAATCCCTGATACTGGGCCACAAGGAATCCACTTAAGGCGGTTAGGACATTGGCCATCGCCAGCCCGATGATCTTCATGCGGTTGTCATTAATGCCCAGGGCCCGGGTCATCGAACTGCTGTTACCAGTAGCACGCATGGCGATGCCGAAATCAGTGCGCAAGGTGTAGGCTAACAAACCGCTGAGGATCAACAGAAACGCACCAGTCACCAGCAATTCATTATAAGTTGCAGTAGAAAAGAGTCCAACCTTGCCGTAGATCGTTCTGGATACCTCCAGGGGAATGTTGGAACGCCCCATCACGGTCAGATTGATGGAATACAGACCTGTCATTACCAAAATACCGGACAGGAGCGCATCGATTTTCAGGCGGGTATGCACCAGACCGGTGACCGCGCCGGTCAGGGCTCCGGCGGCCATGGTCAGTGGGATTAGGAGCCACAGCGACCAACCCTGACTGAGTCCGACCGCGGTTACGGCCGCACCTAAGGTATAACTCCCGTCGGTCGTAATATCGGGAATGCGGAAAATCTTCATGGTGATGAAGATTCCCAATCCCATGGCCGATAAAGAAAGGCCTAATATGAGGGCGGATAAGTAAAAAACCATTCCTTACGTTCCAAATAGTAATGCAATGACTGGCAAGGCATTTTGTTTAGTTATCGATTTTAATTGGCTCGTAAGCATCAGGGATTAGCATATTAAAATGGCGTGCTGCGTCGGGATTATATACGCGACGGCGTACATCGACCATCTCCCAGGACATACCCTTGGTTGATCCGGATTCTAAAAATTGCACGGCCTGTTCGCCAGTCTGGTATCCCCATTGATAGATATCGGCCCCAAAAGCAGCTACTGCACCGCGTGCAACCAGTCCCGCTTCGCTCGTAAAAATGGGCACATCCGCTTCGCTACAGGCTTTCAGGATGGTTTCGAAAGCACCAAATACGGTATTATCAGGATTAGCAAAAAAAGCATCAAGGTCTTCATTGAGCAAAGCACCGGTTACCAACTGAACATCGGCGGTCGTGTTTACAGGGCGGGCCACCAATTCTACTCCCAACCCGAAAGCTAGCTCCCGTAGTCGGTTGTAGGCATCTACCGATTGGGGTTCCGATTGGTTGTAGAGCAAACCGATTCGCAAGCCCCCTACCTGGGGTTCTAGAAGTTTCGGAATGATGGAAAAGGAGGTGTCGATATAGGCTAGGTCTTCGGCTACACCGTAGAGATTGCCGGGAGACTGATTTTGCTCGTGGTTGATATTCATCAGTTCCGGAGTAGGAGATACCATCATAAAAATGGGAATGGTTTGCGTACGTTGCACAGCCGTAATGGTGGAAAGCGACGGACAGGTCGCGATAAGGTCAACCTCTTGGGCAACGAAGTACTGTATGATTTGCGTCAAGGTTGGTATGTCACCCTGGGCATTGCGGTAGATAACATTCAGGGTGCCCTTGTCTTCTGCATAACCGGCAGCAGCCAGTGCTGCCAGAAATCCTTTCCGCGCCTGCCCGATGGTGTCGTCTTCAAAGGCGTCTACAAAACCAACGGTCGGTCCGGGGTTGTCTTTTGTTTGGCAAGCACTTAGGAGAATGAACAGCAAAAACCAGGAAATGCGTTGTTGGATCATAACAGCAGGTTGGTTGTCGAGCCACAGTATACACCTTTTTGCGAAAAGGAGAAAAGGGATACCAGCCGAATGGGCACGGTAACTTCATCCTGTAATTTGGGCGGATACCAGTTCAGCATTCCATGCTCAGCTTCAGTACCCTCGAAGGGCTCATCTTAATCTGCTGGCAAGTATTCCATCTCCCTTAAAAAGGTAAGAACCTTTTTATCCGGCATTTCGCAGGGTTTTAGATACGACTGCGTACCCGTACGATAATAGTTAAAGCTGATAAAATCGGTACCGCCCAAATCTCGGGCAAATACCTTCAGGCTTTTTCCGGCATTAAAATCGGTGCGAGTAAGTCCGTAGCGCCGTCCACGAAAGGTCACTTCGGAATATCCGTTCGGTATCCGGCGGATAGTTTCGCACAAGGGACAGGGACCTGGATCCATATGCTAAGTTTTTATCGAACAAAGCTTTTCTCCTTGGGCTAGTATATCCGAACCGATTAGGTTCGTCCAAGTGCTTTTCGGCTCTTGTGCAATGCGTCTGGCCAATTCACGCTATCGGGGTGATAGTACCGAGGCCGGTGACCTGCCCGCTCCGATGAGCGCGTTGGCGCGCGTAGCCTGAAGAGGTGTCATCGGTACTGCTCGGTAGTGGGTACGGGAAAGGTAGTATTTATCGTCTTTAGCGGGGCGATAGGCACCGGTGGACTTTACCCCGTCAGGTCCGACGATTCGTGCAGCGGTCGCCCGGTCCGCTTTTCCATCTACGAAAACCTGGTCAGCGCAGTTGCCTTGCCGGCCGCTCTGGATCAGCTCCGGCAGCGAAATGGTCGAAGGATCGTACTCGATTTTCACCACTTCACGACCGTGCATAAACCCAGGTTCGGTGCGAATAACACCCGGAAGTTTACCATAGAGGCCTCTGCCAGACCAGAAGCAAAACATGGCCATGGTAGCATGGGCAATACCACCAGACTCTGCCTGTAATTCTTCTAGCAATATGCCCAGATAGGCCGGGATATCGCGGTCGGTCTTTTGAAGAACGTGGATCATAGCCTGTACGACAGCGAACGAACTGTAGTTGCCGCTGATACGAGGTGTAAGGTCTTGTCTGTCGGCCCCTACGATGCGTACCACCGGATTATTCCAGCTGGGTTCGCCGTAGTATTTCAATACCTCGGCATCGGCGCCTCCCCGATTATTGTAAATGGCTACCGGTACGAAAAGCTGTTCCACAGCCTCTACGATGAGAGGATGACTAAGTACCTCCTGTCCGTAGTTCCGACAGGTGCGGCATCCGGGCACCTCTTGGAAAAGCAGGAAAACCGGTTTGCCGGTCTGTTCGGACCGCTGCAGGCCCCGTTCAAAATGGCGCTCCCAATCGATTCGACCGAGCTCAACCGGCGACTGCCCACCCAAGCCGTGGCTACCTATTAAGGCGAGTATGGGAATGAAGAGTCTGAACATCGTTTTCTTTTAAAGAACCGAAATGAAGCGCATAAGAAAAGTAGCAAGGCCGACGTTCGGCAAAACTTAAGACTTTTTAACGGATTCCTCATAGGTCCTGATCCATTCCTGTGGGGTTATTTTACCGGCCAAATCGGCTATCAAATCGTATGGAATGGCCTCCATTTTCTTGAAGCGCACACAATTTTTCCCCATGTCCAGTTTGCAGTTGGAATGGGCGGGATATGCCTCGACAAACCAATCCAATAGCTTTTTATCCAGATATAGCCCCATATGGTAGAGCGCTACGTGGTTCTTTTGCGATGCTAGGTGGATAAAGGGTAAAGGCAGTTCGGGGTTGACGTGGTAGCCCTCTGGATATAAGGCATGGGGAACAACGTAACCCAACATACCATATGATATTTGCTCTTCAAATCCGGCTGGTAAATGATCGAGAAGTACCCGGCGAATACGGCCTACCGACAAGCGGCGATCCTCGGGTAACTTATCCAGGTAGGCTTCTGGAGAGATTAGTTTTTCCGACATAGCAGGTGTTTTTTCTTTTTAAATAAGAAGATTTTCAGGTCTGCACTGGTTAGCAACTTACAATTGCTTAGGTGTACAGCCGTAGCGCTTTTTAAATTCCCGGATGAAATAAGAGATATTAGAATAGCCGATCGCGTAGGCTGTCTCGGTTACAGAAAGCTTTTGCTCCAGTAGCAATTCGCGGGCGCGCTTCAGACGCCGGTCTTTCAGCCATTGTTGTGGGGGCCTGACAAAAAGCTCTTTGAAATCGCGCCGAAAAGAAGATAAACTGCGTCCAGTGAGGTAGGCGTAGTCCTCTACTTTCAGAGGTTTATCATAGTGGGCTTCGAGAAAGGACCTCAAGTTCCGGCGTTTACCCAACCGGCTTCCCGCCAGGAATGGCAGCACCTGCCGGCATTCATCGTGATTGGCCAACAGGTGAAGAAGTTCTTGCAATTGTACCGGAAGCAAAGCCGGGTCGGTAGACACCCCCGCACGATACAACTGAAGTAAGGTCTGCAGGTATTCCTTTTGCTGCGGACTGGCACGCTGGCGTAAAAAGAATGAATCGTTTTCCGGCGGACGTTTGGGGCACTGCCTAAGCTTCAAAAAAACATCTACCAGGTCATCGTGTAAGAAAAATAAGACCGCCTCGAAAGGAGCGCGCTCAGTCCATATGTCCGATACGGTGTAAATACCTTTGGGGATCAGGATCCATTCACCTGCTCGTACCTGTACGCGTTCACCCTCATAATCACTAATCTGTTGCATGCCTTGCCGGACAAACGATAGTACCGTAGCTGAAATATAGCTTTGCCGCCCACGTATGGTTCGGTCTAAGCGCTTGTACAAAACACTCGAATGGCCCTCGTGCAAGAGCGTTTCTACAAATGTTTGTTCGAATAGGCGTTGCGGAATAAGGAGTATGGCTCTAGGTGTGCTATGGTTTTAAACAGGTAATGATCGGTAACCATTGGATTTTCCCTATGCTTCCTTTTTCATCCATTGGTAAACGGCGGCAAAATCTTCGCGGCCCAGGCCGGCACGTTTGGCGTCTTGGTAAATCTCTTTAGTTAGATTAGCTAGGTAGAGCGACTGGCCTTCGGCATAGGCAGTCTGGGCGAGCAGTTGTAGGTCTTTATGCATCCACTCCAGCGGAAATTGAACGGTATAATCACCAGTTTTAATCATTTCAGCTTTGGCCTTCGCAAAAGGAGGAGCTACGGCGGTATTGGGCAAAAATTCGAGCAGGAAAGTCTTATCGAGGCCCATCTTCTGCCCCAGCAGAAGCGCTTCTGCAAAGGCTACCATGGCTTGTGCCAGCATACCGTTGACCAGCATTTTGAGGGAGGCGCCCTTGGATTGTTCCCCGACATATAAGACTTTTTTCCCCATCTGATCCAGTAAGGGCGCGACCTCCTCCAGGTCGGCTTTTTCTCCGCCCACAAAAAAACCAGTTCAGCTTGTTCAGCATGCGGTTTGGTCCCAGCCACTGGCGCTTCGAGATAACGAAAACCCTGCCGCCGTGCCCGCTCCGCAACGGTTCGCACGTAGAAAGGATCGACCGTAGAACAGTCTACCCAAATTGATGAACAGGAGAGTTGAGAGGTAAAACCTTCAGGACCAAAAGCAAGATGCTCTACCACCTCTGGTGTCGAAAGCATGGTGAAGACAACATCGGCTCCCTCTACGGCTTCGTATAGGGTGGCCGCAGGACTTGCCCCTGCAGCAGTAAGTTCGCGTACAGGATCTTGCGAACGGTTATAAACGGTGAGTTCAAGCCCTTTTTTCTGCAACAGATTCAGGGCCATCCGGCTACCCATAATGCCGAGTCCAATAAAGCTTACACGCATCGTATTCGTTTTGACACAAGATTAAGGCCATCTAGAGTCAAAAAATAGTCGAAATCGATCAGATAGTGAAAAAATTAAGCCCCGGCAGAAAATCCTGCCAGGGCTTATTGGTACGGAATGGGAAACATTCCTTATTCGCTAGGCGGTAGGATCACCTTGTCCACAATGTGTACTACACCATTAGAAGTCTTGACATTAGCGTTAGTCACTTGTGCGTCGTTGACCATGACCTTGTCGCCTTCGATAGTAACGGTAAGATCTTCCTCGGCAACCGTAGCGGCGTTCATACCGTCAGACAGGTCAGTAGACATCACTTTGCCCGGTACAACGTGGTAAGTCAGTACTTTCACCAATTGTTGCTTGTTTTCGGGCTTTAGCAAATCGTCAAGGGTGCCTTCGGGCAGCGCTTCAAAAGCTTTATTGGTCGGAGCAAAAACGGTGAAGGGGCCTTCACCCTGCAGCGTGCTTACCAGGTCACCTGCTTTCAGGGCAGTGACCAACGTAGAAAGTTGAGGCGTTTCCATGGCGGTACCTACGATGTCTTTCATCTCAGATGCGCCATCATTTTCCTCCATAGTGGTTTCTTCGGAAGTTGTTTCCTCAGTATTTTCTTCGGTGTTCTCACTGTCTGTATTGGCAGCGGGCTCACAAGCGAAGATCAAAAAGGCTAATAGGAATAATGCAAAAGGTTTCATGCAACGGTATTTTAGTTATTAATCCAAACCTAGTTGAGTAACTGCGAAGTCAAAAGTTTGTTTAACATTTCAACAAATAACATTAAGTATTCGGAACTCCTTTGTTCTCCACTATGTTTTTATCCTGAACTTAATTTAGGCCAAAAGGGACACCTTCCGTCCGTGGTTTGGACAACCTATACAAAAACCTATCGCTTCTTCTGAATTACATCGGCCCGTAATTAGTTCGGAATCCGGCCTTAATACTTCCTCGGGGAGGTTTTGTTTCTGACCGATTGGTTATACCTCAGGCATGACAGCCAGAAATTCCTTGAACAAACCAGGTTCTAGCCGTAAAATGTGTCTCGATTTCGAAGGGGAACCTATCAGGAAAGTGGTTCAACGGCGAGATCCACTATCTTTTGCAATTGCTTTGCATCCACCTTTAGTTTATTGACGACCATCAAACCATTGTAAAGTGTAAAAATAAATGCCGCTAATGCGTCAAGATCGCGATTCCGATCGATTTCACCCCGCTCCTGCCCCAACATCAGGTAATCGCGCAGTGCTTGCTCAAAGACTTCGCGATTATGGTCGTTGAAACGCAATAACTGGTCGTTTAGGGGTGCCATCTCAGTGGTAGAATTTACCATAAAGCAACCTTTGCCGTCTGGGTCGGTAGCCGCTTGTTGAACCGCCCGTTGCAGCATGGCCCGGATCGACTCCGCCACCGGCCGGTCGGGGTTAAGTTCCCGGAGACTGGCATCAGTCATCTTTTGTTGGTAATGGCGCAAAGCGCGTTCATACAGTTCCAGTTTTCCACCTTTAAAGGAACCATATAAGCTTGCCCGGTTAACTCCTACATAATTTACCAGCTCGTCCATTGAAGTGGCATGGTACCCTTTTTTCCAAAAAAGCTCCATTGCCTTCTCCAGCACCGTTTCTTCTTTAAATTGTTTCGCTCTAGGCATTGACGGTCTTTTTTTATTCGTAGGTATAACTTAAATATCTTTGGATAGATCTCCAATGGAGCAAATTTCTAGTGAAGTGGTCGCTGGCGCACCCCAACGACCAGTTCTCCAGAGTGAATTCAGCGAGCCTATAACGTTGCCATACCACCATCGACCTCCACTTCGGTGCCGATCATGTAAGAGGAGTCGTCAGACGCCAGAAAGAGAACGTACTTCGCCACCTCTTCAGCTTTGCCGAAACGCTTCATGGGTACCTGCTCTACGATACTGCCGGCAATAGCTCCAATTTGTTCCTCATTCAGGTTGGTCTTGGAAAAGAAAGGCGTTTCGATCGGACCCGGGCTCACCGCATTGATGCGCACGCCCTGACTGACAAGCTCGGCCGAAAGCGATTTGGCCAGAGAGCGAACAGCCGCTTTTGTAGCCGAATAGATACTCATATTGGGCATACCTTTCTGGTTGACGATCGAGGTGTTGAGCACCACCGATGCACCTTTCGTCAGCAAAGGCGCTGCTTGCTGGATACCAAAATAAACGCCTTTGACGTTGACGGCAAATTCGCGATCAAAATCAGCTTCAGTGGTGGCCTCCAACGGCAGCAAAGTGCCAGCCCCGGCATTGAGGAACAGCACGTCGATCCGGCCGTATTGTTCGCCGATCCGCTTGAAAAAGTCTTCGATCTCCCCCACCCGACTCACATCAGCCGGGAAGACATCAGTGAAAAGGTCGCCGTGCTGGTCCAGTGTTTCCTGACGCCGCTGCTCCGTACGTGCATTGGTGATGACGGTAGCTCCATTTTCTTTGAACAGCTTGGCAGTAGTCAGCCCGATACCACTCGTACCTCCAGTGATGACTGCAATTTTTCCAGTTAATTTTTCCATGTCAATCTTTTAATTAAATGAATGTTCCAAAATTTATAAAAAAGAACAATCATTCCAGTATAGAGTTTAGTTCGAAAAAACTTTTTTAACAGCGCCCACCGGATACTGCCTGAAAGATCAGGGTCAACTATATTTGAAAGCTAAAACGATGCGCCATGTATAAAAAGCTTTTCATCCTGGTCTTCTCTACGTTGATACCCACCATATTATTGGCGCAAAAAGCAGAAGGGAGTAAACCCATTATTTTGGATTGGGGTGGGGTCGGCTTTGTCTTCGGCGGGTTGGCCGTTAGTGAATATCAACAGCTCTCGGAAAACTTAAACCAATCGGATCTGCCGGATATATCGGAAGCCCCGGGCTATCAGGTCGGAGGTGGCGGGTTCTTACTTCTGGAAACACAATGGGTCATCACTGGGCAGGGCTACGGCGCTTTTTTTCCTGCCACCAGTGCCAATGGTATCGAATTGGATTACCGGATGGGGGGCGGCGGACTGAATGCCGGCTATGTGATTTGGAACACCGACCTTTGGCTATTATTCCCCACCGTCGGACTGGGCGGGATTGGATCTGCGCTAGAGATCACCAATGACAGCGCCGGATCTATTGCCTTTGGTGGGCACCCCATTGCCCCGGGCAGTTCAGCGACTTTTCAATTGGGTACGGCTTACGTTGATTTCAATCTTAATCTATTTAAGACTTTTTCCAGAAAGCCATACCGATTAAGCGGACCAGCCGTTGGGCTAAGTGTGGGGTATCAGCTCGGGGCGATCAATAACAGTTGGAGCACTCGCAACGGGGATAGATTAATGGGTCTGGATAACGACCGCATCAATATGTTCTATTTGCGTTTCCATCTAGGGGGCGGTGGATTTACGGGAAAGGGCAAAAAACGATAAGCCCGTCCCTGTTGGGGCCGAGCTTATCTTCAATAAGTTAGCAGGAATGAACCGACCTAACTTAACCTTAATAAACAAATCAATTGCATATACGGTCTCTCTTTAATAGAGTTGCAATGAATTTTACTTTTAAGTATTTTGTTTCAATAATATTTAGCATTTATTACTTAATCCATCTAATTAAAAGTTCTCAATACAATTGAACACCATTAAAATCCAATCAATTATGTACAAAAGATCACTGACATTAACCCTTTTCGTTACCCTAATGGCTTTCGGACTACAGGCGCAGCAATCGCTCACGGATTTGATGGTCGGCACCTGGAAAGGCTACTACGAAAAAAATCCGGAATCGACCTGGACGATGGAAATTACCAAGACAGGAGAATCTATTCAGGTTACCAGCAAATCGGTAGAAGGCACCGTTAAAAACGAACTGAAAGCAGAGAACCCCAATAAATGGGTTGGCACTTCCGAAACGATGGAGGGAATGCCTATGGATCTGGTAGTGACCACTGCTGCTGATGGAAAATCGCTAAAGCAGGTAGTAACCATAAAGGAAGAAAACCAAAAGGTTGTCGACGAGGTGAAGGTCGTCAACGACAATAAAATGAAAGGCCTACGAACAGTTTACCAAGGTGGCGAAAAAGCCGCGGAGGCTACTTTTTATCTGGAGCGGCAATAGACATTTTTGGTCCTGATTGAAAAAACATGGCGCAAGAGGTTAGAAAACCCTTGCGCCTTTTTACACTACAGGCTTGGGGTTTTACCCAGGTAGGTATCATCAGCCCCATATTGTTCAACTTGAAAGAGGCCTTTTTGTACTTTATGCGTACCATTGAATTGAATTTTGACTTATCTGCAATGCAGGCTACCTTCAGCAAATACCTTCTTCCTTGGCGTCCGGTTCTTGTTTTAATTGGACTAATTTGTTGTACGGGTTGCAAAACCTATCGCATGATGAACCAGGGGAAACTCATCAAAACTCCTCTGGATAACACAATTGATGTTTTTTATGAGCGTGGTTTCTTTTTCGTCCCCGTAACAGTCAACGGCCGCACCTACCGATTCCTTGTAGATACCGGTGCCCCAAACGTGGTTGACGATCAGGTTGCTCGTGAGTTGGGCCTTAAACGAGCTTATCAGACCGCTGTAAGCGATTCGCAAGGCAGGAGCAACCAGTTGGATTTTGTAACTGTCGACCGCTTAGCATTTGGTGGGTTGGTTTGGAAAAATATCATTGCTGCGGTTACCGATCTCTCCATCTTTGGTTGTGTTCAATTTGACGGGATTATCGGTACCAATGCACTAGTGTCCTTTGATTGGGAGTTTGATTATGAAAGCGCGCAGCTGCGCTGGTTTCGCAATACCCGGCCGGTGGGTTACAGCGTGCGCATCCCATTCTCTGACCCCGGCCAGCGGAGTCCGGAATTTCAGGTCCAGTTTAATGGACGTACCTTCCGGAAAGTCACGCTTGATTCCGGCTCTAACGGGGGCTTTAGTCTACGGCTAGATGATGCAGACCAACAATGGCTCGAGCAATTTCCCACCACCTTCAGATATGGAAAATCGTCTAAGGGTATCTATGGCGCCCACACCGACAGTATTTTTTATTTGCTAGGTGAAAAACTAAAACTGGCTAAATACCCCATTGATTCAGTGGTTATCAGGTTTTCACGTTCTACTAATAAGATCGGAAACGATTTTTGGGAGCAGTACGGAAAAATATTTATCAGTTGGAGTGACAAAGCCCTGTACCTTACGTCCAAAGAACAATTTACCCCGGTGCAGTTGCCCCAATCTGCTATGGGCCTGGAATGGGAAAACGACACTGTGCGCATTGCAACCCTTTTCGAAGCCGCTAGTGCCTTATCGGCAGACTGGCAGATCGGCGACGTCATCACCGCCATCAACGATGTACCTACCACCGGAATATCTCTTGAAGGGTTCTGCGCTCTGGGTATGGAAAAACCCGACACCCTTAGGCTCGACATCCAAATACAAGGCGACCTCGGGCCGCAGCGGTTTTCGGTACCGAGTAGAATGGTCGGATGGCCCTGATTGGGTAGGTTGCAGGTTGGAGAATCGGCAATTTCATTCTAAACCATTTTTCCTACCTTTGGCCGTCAACACCGAACGCTGAACAATACACATGAATCTCATTTTGCTGTTGGTAGGCTTTGTGGCGCTCATATACAGTGCCGACCGCCTCATAGACGGCGCTTCTTCCCTGGCTAAAAACTTTCGGGTGCCCGACATTGTCATCGGTCTTACCGTAGTAGCCTTCGGCACCTCCGCTCCCGAGCTCGCCGTTAATGTCTACTCCTCATTTGTCGGCAAATCAGAACTGGTGATGGGCAATGTGTTGGGTAGTAACATCTTCAATGTGTGCGGTATCTTAGGCATTACCTCAATCGTTCACGCGCTTTCCATCCAAAGAAGTACCGTTTGGTTAGAGATTCCCTTCAACTTCCTCTCCATTCTTGTGGTATCGGTCATGGGCTTGGATATGCTGGTCGACGGAGCTACCGGCAATGCCTTAGCCCGTTCGGAAGGCATCGTTTTACTTGCTTTTTTCTTGATTTTTCTGGTGTACAATATTCAGTTATCCTTACAAAATCCCTCTGAAGAAGGCGTTTATCCGACCTACTCTACCCTACGATCGATTTTTTTGCTTGTCTTCGGGCTGGTTGGATTAGCCATAGGCGGACGCCTAATCGTGTACAGTGCGACCAACCTGGCTGCTAACTTGGGAATATCCGATCGCGTGATTGGGCTGACAGTAGTTTCAATTGGTACTTCTTTACCCGAACTAGCTACCTCGCTTATTGCCGTGCGTAAGAAAGTCATAGACATTGCCGTGGGTAACGTCGTAGGTTCTAATATTTTTAACATCTTTTTAGTTCTCGGTATTTCTTCAACGGTCCGTCCGGTGTATGTAGACCCGGACAGTGCCGTCGATTTCGGTTTAAATATATTCCTAGGCATTCTCTTATTCGTATTTGCCTTTACGGGCAAAAAATTCAGCATTGAGCGCTGGGAAGGTATTATTTTGGTGCTGGTTTATCTTATTTATCTTATTTTATTGATCTTACAAATCGGTATTTAAGCGGTCTCAAACTTGGTAAAGCACTATAATCATGCCTGAACTTATTACTCAGTCGGCGGTCAGCGAACGCACCCAATGGCATCCAGTGAACCGGTCGGGGATCAAAGAGGGTCCTGGCTTGCGCCGCTTGGTGATTGTAAGTGACCGAGTGGCCCGTTTTGCGCCTTCTTATTTTTTTCGCGGATTATTAGTAGCCGGCTTCGCATTAGGCCTGACCATTATTATTACAACCCTCATTAATTTTAAGGAAAAAATTGACGATCCATTTTGGTGGTTAATGCTCGTCGGATTCGTTTTTTGTGCGATATGCGGTTTAATGCTGTACAACCTAGGTATCCCTATCCAGTTTGATAAATCCAGCGGCTACTTTTGGCACGGTCGTTTTGATCCGGTCACCACTCAGCCAACTCCTAAGAAAGGGTATAAGGTAAGGCTTTCGGATATTGAGGCTCTTCAATTGATCGCCTACACCAATACTGATTCTGATGGCGATTCGCATACCGTCTATCAGCTAAATCTAGTACAGACGGATTCCAATCGACGGTATTTGAGTCATCACCATAACCGACGGAAAATAGTCCGGCAAGCCAATGATTTAGCAGACTGGCTGGGCAAACCTATTTGGTCTGCTTTACCAGCATAAATACTCTTACCATGTCTAAACAATACCTTCAGCAGGCTTTTCCGGTACTGGCTTCCCTGGATATTCCACAGTCCGTAGCATTCTACGAAGAAAAAATGGGTTTTTCCGCCGGTTTCTTGGATGAGGGCTACGGCATTGTCCAACGGGATGCCATAGCTATTCATTTCTGGAAATGCAACGACCACATTTTTCCGGAAAATACTAGTTGCTATATTAATGTGCTGCACATTGATGAGCTATTTGCCGAATTGGAACCCCACGGGATCATTCACCCGAACGGGCCGCTCGAAAACAAGCCCTGGGGCATGCGCGAATTTGCGATAATTGATCTTTTCGGAAATTTGATCCGTTTCGGGCAGCCCCTGTCATGAAACCGGAATGAATATGGGGTTCAGGTTACCGATATAGGTTTTATTTGGGGCATTACCATCCTCCAGCCGATTTTTTCTAGGCCGTAATGATCGAGTCGGTTATGATAATAATAAAGGAGTTTGAAGCTGTCGCTGCGAATTTTTCCCGATTTATCCACCTTAAGCGGTCGCTTAACGTGAAAGGTGCCTAAGCGCTTAATACCGTCCTGAATGAGGTCGCCAATTTCCCAGCTAATCTCCGGCGAAAGTCTTATTTGGCTTGCATTGGCCATGGAAAAGAGATGTTCGCGTAGGATAGAGACCCGCTGCTCTAGTTTTTCCCGGTCAAAAACGAACTCATCGGTAGGTAAGCGCAAGAGGCCATAGAGGTCGAGGCGTCGGTTTTCTGCTTGTAATTGCCGAAAAGCAGCGTAGGCAACCAAGTGGCTGGTCAGCACGATATTGTCTTTAAAGTACCGTTCGACGATGGCTTTACCCAGCATCTTAGTGTATTCGGATTCGCGCTGAAGGTCGGTATTTACGACGCCGCCGTGCAAAAAATAAGCTTTGAGGTCGATGGGTCGGCCCGACTGGTCCAGGCTTTTGCCCTCCGTGTCTACCGGGTTGCCCAGCACGTCGAGCGGCTGACCGAAAGACAGCCGCACCTCGTTACCCTGACTAAAGACCTGCCACGCAAAGCGCAGAATGCGGCGCAGGCTGCCGAAATCATCGCGCACCCGGATATAGCGCTCTTTGCCCATCTTGCGCAGGTGTTGCTCAATCAAAAACTGCGCCTCCAAAACGATGTGGTAACTCAACACGAGGGGCACCACGAACACTTTTTTATCTCGGCCTTGCTGATAGAGAGAGCGTTGGGCCTCCACGGCCGTACTCAGCAGTCCAAGTTTAACGTGGCTTTCCAGGGAGCCAGAACGGGAACGGGTACCACCGGGAAAGAATAGAATATTCGTACCCCGCTGAACCGCGAGGTTGGACATGGCCTTCAGTGTCTCCAGGTAGATCGGGTTTTTCTTACGCCGATCGATGCGGTAGGTACCAATACGATTCATGAAATACGCTACGTACCCGGTATTGTAAAGGTTGAGGCCCGCTCCGTAAAGAAAACCCGGTAGTCCTACGAACGAATCGATCGCGTAGCCGATCAGGATAGAATCCAGGTTGCTAAAATGGGTTGGGACCAACACAACAGTGCCCTTGGTCATGAGGCTCCGGATCTCATCGAGCTTACCGCTTACCAGGAGGCGATCTGAAAGTTGGTATTTGTTTTTGCGCAAGTGGATAAATCCAGCGGAGTTCAGGAGGGTGGTAAAAAAGAAGGTCAGAAAACGTCGAGCAAATAGGAATGTTTTTTTCCGGAAAGTACCTACAATTTCTTCTGCGTAACGGTGTACAATCCGCCCCAGTAGTTCCTGGTCATTCTGGAAATTAGCGGTGGTAGGCTGGTCCATACCGGTCACCATAGCTTTCTGGATACGGCGCCAGAATTGTTTTTCTTTTGGCGGATCTACCTTCCAGGGCTCTTCTTTGATTCGAATCCGCTCGAGATAAATAGTTTTGGCTAGCAGGTCGTTAATTTGATCGGGTCGGTAATTGTCCAGAAAGCGCTGCAGGGTGAATGACTCAATTTCGCGAACAAATCGTACCCGGTCCTGATGTAGCCGGTAAATGGGCCAGTCTTCAATCTCGGGCCAAATATGGGGGTGGATAAGGCGCTGTTCCTTGGTCATAGATCATACGTGTTTTTTACCTGTTCATTTACCGTTTCGATGAAGTCCATGATCTCCGACCGCCCTACCTGATTATTAGCGGAGGTGACAAACTCCTGCGGAAGGGGCTCCCAAAATTTTCGAAGCTCCGCCCGGATGGCCTCCAGATTATCCTCCAGCTCCCGAGGCTTCAAACGGTCAATTTTGGTGTAAACCAATACAAAAGGAATGCGAATTTCGCCTAACCAATTGATAAATTCGATGTCTTTCATTTGGGGCGGAATATTGGCGTCGATGAGAACAAAGGCGCATATCAAATTTTTGCGATGGACCATATAGTCCTGGATCATCTTTTGAAAACTCTTGCGTTGCGACTTGGACACGCGGGCGTATCCGTACCCCGGCAGATCGACCAAGTACCATTCCTGATTCACGAGGAAGTAATTCAGCAGCTGGGTTTTGCCCGGTTTTCCGGAGGTGTGCGCCAATTTTTTTCGCTCGACCAGCATGTTAATCAGGGAGGATTTTCCAACATTCGACCGACCGATAAAGGCATATTCCGGCCTGGAGTCGTCCGGGCATTGCCGAATCGACGGGAAACTCCCCCGAAATTCAACCGACTTGATCACCATCTTCAAACTATTAATTACACCAGCTGCCGGGTAACGGCCCTTAGGGTTAAGGTTGCGTTAAGTAGGTTCGACTTGAAAATACTGGACTATTTTCCGGCATCATATGGTATAAGGACAATATGCACAAAATCATTTCCAAAAACGATCCTTCTAATGAAAAATCCGCTGCTGATTACCTTGTTTACGATCCTGGCATTAACGGCACAAAGCCAGGTCCGGTTTGGCCTCAAACTGGGGGCCAGCACTACCGATCTCAACGTGGGAGAATTGCAACTGCTCGGCCCCAACGGCAACGAGAACTTGGGTATTGCATTGGAAGAAGCCCGCTACGGCATTCACGGTGGCATTATGGTTCAGATCAGGTTGGGCACTTTTCTCATTCAGCCCGAAGTATTGTTCAACTCCAATAGCGTTGACTTTGAGGTTACCGACCTAGATAACCCGGGCACTATTACCGAGGTTTTTACCGAAAAGTACCAATACCTGGACATTCCCCTGTTATTGGGCACTAAATTTGGGCCGTTGCGGCTTATGGCCGGACCTGAAGGCCACATTTTCATCAACAGTGCTTCAGATTTACTGGATTTCGACAATTACGATCAGAACTTTGATTCCTTGACATTTGGTTGGTTGGCCGGGGTAGGCCTTGATATTTTCAATATCGCCATCGATCTGCGCTATGAAGGCAATTTTTCCAACTTCGGTGACCATATCACTTTTAATGGCCAGGAATACGAGTTTGATGACAGCCCATCACGGTGGTTACTGTCGGTAGGATTGTTCTTTTAGCGTGATGCGGAACCAACGGTTCCGTTGCGTTCTATTCTGCCAACACCCGCTCTATGCCGCCCCAGATCCGTTCGGCCGTTTGGGGCCAACTAAAACGCTTGACATTTTCCAGTCCCGCCTGGCGCAAACGTTGGGCTAGCTGGGGTTCCTGACGAATGCGCATCATGGCTCCCACAATCTGATCAGTCGAAAAGGGGTCGACGAGCAAGGCGCCCGGACCTGCTACTTCGGGCAAGCTACTGTTCCCGGCTGCGATGACCGGGCAACCATGGGCTTGGGCTTCGATGGCAGGCATACCAAAACCTTCGAAATAAGACACCAGAAGCAAGGCTTCGGCAGAGCCGTAGAGATGCCCAAGTGTAGTGTTATCGATCCCTTCCAAAAAATGTACTGCTGCGCGGTGTTGCATGCGTTCGTAGGTTTCAAATATGGCTGTGGTGCGCCACCCCTTGCGACCGACGAGCAAAAACTGCTCAGGGCCGTCGGTACGGTCTTTGTAGATATCGAATGCTCGTAACGCCCGCACTAAGTTTTTTCGCGGCTGGATCGTTCCTACGAAAAGAAAGTAAGGCTGATGATTGCTGTAGCGAGCTCGCACGTCGTAGTCGGGACGCTCACCAACGATTCCTTCATTTAATCCGACGTAGGTCAAGTCCGTTTTGGCCGGATCGATATAGTAGCGCTGAACCAAATCGCGCTGGGTGGCTTCCGAAACGACCCCAATGCGATCGGCCCGCCGGGCAAATCGCGGTACAAAATATTGATAATAGCGGCGCTGGGCCCAGGAGACATCCCTAGGGTAGTGCTCGAAAGCCAAGTCATGGATAATCAAATAGGTTGGCGCCTGTAGGCGCAGGGAACAAAAGTTATCGGGCGAAAAAAACAAATCCACGGACTGCCCGGCCAGTGCGCGGGGTACGGCCCATTCGAACCAGGTATAAAATAAGACCGGATGACGGGCCGGTGGGGAGACGACCAACGGGCGGATGTTGTCGGCATAGATGAACTGCTCGTGGAAAGGCCGGTCGAAGAGGAAAAAGAAACGGTGTTCCGGGTGTTTCCGCGTGAGATAGCGCAATGTTTCATGGGTGTAGTGCCCAATGCCGTCGAGCCGCCCGGGCAGTAGCAAACGCGTGTTAACCGCAATATTCATGTGGCTAAAATTAGGTAATCCGGTTCAACTTTCAGGACCTATACCAATTTTCATGACTGTTTATGGTAAATCACTTAAAAAGCTCCATTTGCTCGGGAGTCGGTTCTTCATTCGTTTCGGCAGGTTGGGAAGGTGGCGCTAGGGGTGGTAGAATGCGCTTGAGAATGCGCAGCCGGTGGGTATATTTTTCTTCCTCCAGGTTAAAGATGCCATAGTGGTCCAACCGGTCGATACGCACCTTGCCATAGGCATGCAGGATTTGCAGGTCGGGCAGGACGATGCCGGTATGGGTGATCCGGCCGGTGCGGTTTTCGAAAAAAGCCAGATCGCCCGGTAAAACCTGTTCGATAAAATCGACCGTATCGCCTGATTCCACCTGTTGGTGCGCCTCGCGGGGCAGTTGGAAGCCGGCAATCTGAAGCACGATTTGTGTCAAGCCGGCGCTATCGATACCAAGCGGCGACCGTCCGCCCTGCATATAGGGTGCATGCAGGTAACGCCGAGCAATTTTTGCGATAAATTCGGCCGTGGCGGGGACAGCTCCGGGCGTGTAGGACTGCCCGCTAAATGTATACTGCTGGCCGCCGAGTTGAAAGCGAAGACCGTCGAATTCGGGCAGGCGCCCACCCATGACGATGGGTAGGAAATGGTCTTCGCCCATAACCGGATGGAGCAATTCCAGATTAAAGGAGAAGTGCGCCTGGTAGTGCTCGAATTCACTAGGCGTTATCAGCTGCAACTGGTTTGCGGCTACCCAACCGACGAAATTATCGTGATGGCAGCGTACCTGCACCCATTGCTTGCCTTTGCGGTCAATCAGTTCGACCAATTCACCGAATAATAGTTGAGATAATAATTCACTTTTGCCGGAAGCAGAAGAGCGGAGTGGAACAACACTAAGCGGGCATAAGGCAAAAGTCATGCATAAGGATTTGCTAAGCGGTCGGCAGCTACATCTTTAACAATTTAATTAAAAATACTAATAATTGAAAGTTTTCCGTTGATTAGGCGTCTTCTAAATTTCCTACTTTACAGTGAATCTTTACCCAAGCCTATATGCAACGAGCAAAATGTATTCTGTGGATGCTTTTCCTTACGGGCGCCCTCAATCTCCACGGTCAGGATCAGCACTTCACCCAGTTTTACGCTTCACCTTTAGCCCTCAACCCTGCACTGAGTGGGGCCTTTGACGGCAAATACCGGGTGTCGATGATCTATCGTGACCAGGGGCGCAACCTGCTGGATGAGCCCTGGACCACTTTTGGCGCAGCGGTGGACTTGCGTTTCGGATTGGATTCGTACAAGAAAAACCGCAAGGACGCTTTCGGCGTGGGCATTTTATTTTTCAACGACCGCAATCGCAGTTCCAACTTTTTTACCAACCAAATCCAAGTAGCCGGAGCATTTCACAAATCGCTTTCCAATGCCGGCAACCATTATCTGTCGGGTGGGCTGCAACTGGGCATTGCCCAGCGCAATGTAAACTACGGCAGTATCACTTTCAGCGATCAATTTAACGGGCTCGATGGGTATACCGATCCTACCGGCGAAGACCTTCCGGAAAATAATTTCTCCTTTTTTGACATGAACATCGGGGTCAATTACACCTACGCACCCCGGAACCAAATCGGTATTTACGCGGGGGCGGCACTGCACCATGTACTGGAACCGCAAGTGAGTTTTTACAACACCCAGGAAAACGAAGCCGACCAGAATGACAATACCCTATTTCAGAAGTACTCGGCCCACATTGGCTTAACTATCCCCATGGGCGAGCGGGTACAACTGCTACCGCGTGCACTGGTTTACCTTCAGGGTCCTCACCTGGCGGCAAATGCCGGTACAAACTTCCGATTCTTGCTCGACGATATCCAGGGTACGGCCCTGCATGTGGGCGGATGGGTGCGCCCGGTGCGCAGCGTCGATGACGAGTTTGGACTTGATGCGGTAGTCGGTATGGTCGGATTAGAGTACAGCAACTTCCTGATCGGCTTTAGCTACGACGCCCGGGTCGGCGGTATCGCCGACGGCAATACCCGTGCCGGCGCCTTTGAGATATCGATCGCCTATCTCGGACAATACGTAAATGAGACTGTTCTTTGTCCCAGCTTTTGACCGCTTTGGTCGGTAGAATGGCCCCTTATTTCGATTGCTAGATTCACCTTTGTGCTAATTTTGTTATACTATTGATTTAGACCTTGTATTATGATCAATCGTGTAAAAAAATGGCTGGGTATTGAAGGCGTAAAGCTCGAACTGGATCTTCCGGAAGAGATTGCAGCAGGTACGACTACCGTAAGCGGACTTATCCGGCTGCAGTCAATGCACGACCAGACCGTTACACAGATTCGGCTCGTCATGATTGAGCGCTACACCCGTGGGCGCGGCAAAGATCAACTCGTCGATGAATACGAATTAGGCCGGACAAATCTCGAAGAAAAAATCTATATCCAAGCCGGAGAGCTTGTAGAGTTAACTTTTACCCTACCTTTCACCCTAATGCGTTCGGAGATGGACGAATGGGAGCAGCGCAATCCGCTCACCAAAGGACTCGCCCGAGCCGCTAAGTATTTCAACAAGGTAAAATCCGATTACCGGATAGAAGCTGAAGCCCTCGTCCAGGGTACGGCCCTGAATCCTTTTGACCGAAAGCCCGTCCGGGTAAAGCAATAAATCGACTTTTATCTGCGAACATTCTCGAGAGAAAGTAGGCACTTACAGCAACAATTTATTCATCTGGGAAAGATGAAGTCACAACAACCTTGCGTGCCAACTCTTGCCTAACGGCTTTTGAAACCCGCTATCAAATTCGCCTTTTGTCTTCACGAGGGTATCGAATACAATAGTTTGATCGTTGATCGCGCCGGACCGGTAAGCGGCTGCGAAGTCATCGCGGTTCAAGGCCTTAACGGTGTCGCCATCCTGGTAAGCAAAAACCATGCGATCAAAGAGATCGACACCGTATTCCATTTGCAGTTGTTTCAGAAAACGAACCGAGCTGTCGATCGAGCATCCACTGGCACCGGCCTTGGATTCATCGACCATCAGGACAACAAAGCGGTCATGCCAAACGTCACCATAGGCGCGCAGCTGCCGGTTGTGGCTTATCCAATGTTCGGTAAAACGCTGGACTTTTTCCCGGACCAGGGGCGTGGCCGCAGTCGGAAATCCTTGCTTAGCCTGGTAAATCCAGACCCGCGCGGTTGTTGGCAAAGTAGTATAATCGGAAGTAATCATCGTGCTTGAATTTACGGGCCGGGATACCTATCCCTTCACTTTACTGTCAACAATCAATTCAGCAAGATCGTAGACCATCACATTCTCTTCTTCTCCTTTATTAGTTAACCCATCATTCATCATAGTCATGCAAAAAGGGCAGTTGACGGCTACAATCTCCGCATTGGTATCCAAGGCTTCTTCGATGCGGTCAATATTAATACGCTTATCGCCGGGCTCATCCTCTTTGAACATCTGTGCACCGCCAGCGCCGCAACAAAGACCTTTACTGCGGCAACGCTTCATTTCTACCAGATCGGCATCCAGCGCTTCCAGTACCGACCGCGGCGCATCGTAAATACCATTGGCGCGCCCGATGTAGCAGGAGTCGTGATAAGTTATCTTTTTCCCTTTATAAGCACCGCCGCCTTCCAATTGAATACGCCCTTCGTCGATCAATTGTTGAAGCAACTGCGTGTGGTGAATCACTTCGTAATGCCCTCCTAAGGCCGGGTATTCGTTTTTAATCGTATTGAAACAGTGGGGGCAAGCCGTAACTAATTTTTTCACCTCGTACATATTCAACGTCTGAATATTTTGTACAGCTTGCATCTGAAATACGAACTCATTTCCAGCCCTGCGGGCTGGGTCGCCTGTACAGGATTCTTCATTACCAAGGATGGCAAAATCAATACCTACTTCGTTCAGGATCGTCACCATCGCCTTGGTTACCCGCTGGGCGCGGTCATCGTAGCTACCGGCGCAGCCCACCCAAAAAAGGATCTCCGGCGATTCTCCGGCGGAGGCCATTTCGGCCATGGTACGTACTTTTTTTTGTGGTTTTGACATACGGTTAAGATTTATCTATGGCCCCTGAAAGAGGCGAATCATTGTCCGTTGTTGTTTAGCTCCTTAGCCCACTGATCGCGGTCTTGGGGCATCGACCAAACGGCGCCGGTATTTTCGATGGCCGTAAACATAGGCACCCACTCCTGCGGGCCTTCCGACAGCGTCAGGATTTCGTAGCGCCGCATAGACAAGATCGGCTCCAGAGGATTAATCAATACCGGGCAAGCTTCCACACAGGCATTACAAGTGGTGCAAGCGTGCAGTTCTTCCCTGGTGATGTAGTCGAAAAGGTTTTTACCGTCGTCGAAATTATCTTTGTCCAGGGGCTTGCTCTTGTCGACGGCGTATTCTTCACTGCCGCTATCGATTTTGCGGCCTACCTCAGCCGCCCGGTCGCGAATATCCATCATGATTTTACGAGGGGATAATTTTTTACCCGTTAAGTTAGCCGGACATTGGGCGGTGCAGCGGCCACACTCGGTGCAGGCATAGGCGCCCAAAAGCGTACGCTGACTCAAACCAAAAATGTCATTGGCACCAAAATCGGGTAGGTCTTCCTCCATGCTCATATCATTGTTGTCAGCCGTTTCGGTAAGGCCCATCATTGATTTTACTTCGTTCATGATAGCCGGCATATTTTCCATCTCGCCGGGTGCTTCTTGACGGGCATAGTAAGTATTCGGAAACGCAAAAATGATGTGCAGGTGTTTGGAATAGGGCAGGTAATTCAGAAAGCCCAGCACAACTAGAAAATGGCCCCACCACCCTACGCGCTCCATAGTATGCAAAGCACCTTCGCTGTAACCGCTGAAAAGTGGCGTGAGGTACTGACTTACAGCAAAATTATACTTTCCGTCATTGAGCGCCATGTCGGCACCGTTCATCAGAAAAATGAAGAAAATGAGGGCAATCTCTGCGTATAGAATGATGTTGGCATCCTGGAAAGGCCAGCCTTTCATTTCTGGCTTTTTGAACCGCGGGATACTCAATACATTGCGGCGAATTAAGAAAATAACTGTAGCAATGAGCGCCAGTACAGAAAGGATTTCAATGAAGCTGATGACGAAGGTGTAAAATCCGCTCAACGAAGGCCAAAAAATACGGTGTTGCCCCGTAATTCCGTCGATGAAAATTTCGATCAGTTCAACCTGGGTGATGAGAAAAGCTGCGTAAATAAAAAAGTGAAAAATTGCAGGTAGCCAGTTTTTGAACATATTTTTCTGGCCAAAGGCAACCAGCAGAACATTGCGCCAGCTTTGGCCCCGGTCGAGCGGACGCTCATCGGGCTCACCCAGCACAATATTGCGTCGTATCTTGAGGAATTGCCGTAAGGCAACAAACAAAGCTGCCGAAGCCACTACAGCAAAAATAATCTGTCCAATCATATATATCGTTATTTTTCACCAGAGAAAAATCCAGCGAATTTTCGCTAAGTTAATCGCTTCTTCTCGATTGCCGAAAAAATAATCTTTACCAATTTCATATTTTATACTGGTTTTAAATAAAATTATCCTTCGATCAAGAAGCATTTATGAAAATACTCAACGAAAAGCAAATCCGGAAAAAGATAACACGTCTGGCGATCGAATTGATCGAGCAACATTTCGACGAACAACGTGTCACACTGATCGGCGTGAATAACAAGGGATTAGCACTGGCAAAGTTGCTTCGTAATGAACTGGGTGCACGTACCGACATTAAATATAGCCTAGGCAACATCCGGTTGAATCCGGCGGCACCGCTTGGTCATCCAATTACGCTTGACCTTTCTGCCGAGTACTTACAGGAACAGATGGTCGTACTGGTCGACGATGTAGCCAATACGGGTCGTACGCTTTTCTACGCTTGTAAACCTTTGTTGGAATATTTACCCCGCGGTCTTGAGACAGTCGTATTGGTCGACCGTAAGCATAAGTCTTTTCCAATCAAGGTAGACTACGTCGGTCTATCGCTTGCAACCACTCTGAAAGAAAACATTGAGGTTATCATTAACGAGACGGACGAGTTGGCTGTTTTTCTGGCATAAGAAGGGAGGGCCTACGTGGTCTCTCCCTTCACAGCATTTTTTCTATTATATGGCCTGGTGGTTGAAAGGCTGAAAGACCATTTCTGACACCACGCCGGAACTTGGCTGCTGGCATAGGAACCAGACTGCTCGCCCGGCTTCCTTAGCCGTGATGAATTTGTCGCGATTCACTTTCATATCTATGTTATCCCAGAAAGGAGAATCTACACCTCCCAGGTACAGGGTTACGATGCGCACTTCGGTGCGTCGCAACTCTTCGCGGATGGACTTGACCATACCATTGAGGCCGTATTTGGTAGCTGCGTAAGCAGCGGCCCCAGCCATTGGGGTTTTGCCCAATACACCGGGAATGTTAACAATCATTCCCTTTTTCTCTTTTTTCATACCCGGTAAAAATGCCCGCATTAAGTAGAAAGGACCTTTTAAGTTGGCATCGACGATCGCACTAAAGTCTTCGTCGGTAATATTTTCAGCAGCTTTCAAGATACCAATACCCGCGGCAATAATGAGAATATCGAGTCGCTCGATACGGTCAAGCAAGGTCTCGGCGAACTGGTTGACCGCCTTGGAGCTGGTGATATCGAGTTGGTACAATCGATCTTCGGGTACTTTAGCCTCGGCGGCTACTTCTTTAAGTTTATGCATATTGCGCCCCGTCATATAGACGTGGGCACCATGGCTCTGAATGAGCTTGGCAGATTCGGAGCCAATACCTCCACTACCTCCGATAATCAGTACGTTCTTGTTCGCTAGCATTTCCATGTGGGAAGACTATATTTTGGATGAATAAATCACTAGGACCGGATAGCTTGTAAAAATTCCGAACGTACGCTTTCGTTCAGGAATTTTCCACTATACTCTGCTGTAACCGTGCTACTGGCTTCGTGTTCGATACCACGGGCTTGCACACACATGTGCTTGGCTTCGATATAGATCGCTACATCTTCGGTTCCCAATGTATGCTTGAGAGCTTCGGCGATTTGTATTGTCAGGCGCTCCTGTACCTGAGGCCGGCGTGCATAGTAATTTACCAGGCGGTTAATTTTCGACAAGCCGATGACATTGCCATTAGCCAGATAAGCAACGTGAGCTTTACCGTAAATAGGTAAAAAGTGGTGTTCGCAAAAAGATTGCACGCGGATATCGCGTTCTACCAGCATCTGCCGGTATTTGAATTTATTTTCAAAAAGGGAAATTTTCGGTTGGTCTTCGGGATTCAAGCCAGAAAAAATCTCCTGCACGTACATCTTGGCCACCCGCCGGGGGGTGCCACGTAAAGAGTCATCATTGAGATCTAAACCCAGAATATCCATGATGGCTTTAAAGTGGCCTTCAATCAGCTGTACCTTCTCCTCGTCGGACCGCTCGAAAGCGTCGGGGCGAAGGGGGGTTTCGATGTGAGAAGAAAGGTGCTGATCACCTTTAATATCCGAGTCGGATTCCCCATGGTGATGGCCATTCAGATGTGCTTGCCCATTCTTTGATGGGATGCCATATTCCATAATTGGCGTTTGAAATATTTTATAATTATTGAAAATTCGCAGGTTTAACGCCCTACCCTATTCTTTTGTTTAAACATCATCCAGCCATGCAAAATTACAGAATCATGAACCATCCGCTGCTGAGCGTCTTTTTCTTGTTCATCACTCTGGTGGCCTGCCGCCCTGGTACACCTGAAGGTTCCGCTTGCACTTACGGAGAGCCCCAACCGATCTTCCACGATGGAATGACCGGGATTGTAGACCATGAATTTGAACGGCAAGGGCAAGAAAGTGCCGAGCACCTCACCTTAGAAGAGGGAAAGACAGTACGAGTGCTACAGTCGGGCTGCGACCAATTGCGCCAGACTTTCCAAATTGACTTGCCGCCTGCAGTGACCGATACCTTAAGTACCGGATGGCCCAGATTAGCCGCTCAGGAATTGCGAAACCTCGCCCGCCGATCACCCGATTTATTAGCACTAAACAGTTGGGCTACGGCCATTGTCGCTCAGGAAGCGGAAATAAAAATAGTCCAGCCCCACGAGCTGGAACCGGGTTTCCTGGTAGTCATCGATCGCATCACTGGGGCGCAATCGACCACTTTAATTATTACCTTCTCCACTCCCTGAAAAAACTTTTTCCCCAGGTGAAACTGCTCAAAATCAGGTACTACGATCAGTTACAATAAAACAAATATTATTTATTAACACTTTAAAAGTATTTGATAATCAAAAATTTGACAAAGTGTCAGCTGGACTGTCAAAAGTTTTAGGCAGGATTTTCGTGCTCGAATAATTTGTAACCATAACCAAGGTTTTTTATTTTTATCCTTGTTGAGTAGAAAACACAAAACAATGAATCGTAAGACAAGCACCTCCCCTATTCATGGGCGCAATCTTTTGTTGCCTTTCTCGGCGGTTTTGTTTTACTGCTCTCAACACCTTTTTATTATTCCTATCTAGCACATGATTATTGCATAGCCTGCTCGTCTTCTCCATTGTAGAAGTCCAGCTATAAGTTTATATCAGTATCAGTAAGTTAGGTGAGCTCCGCCATCATGCGATGGTGGGGCCTTTTAATTTTTGCCCCTTCCCGATTGATCTCTATATTTGACGGGTTGTTATTAGGATAGTATTAGTACCCTGAAAGTACAATTTTTTCCTTCTGTAAAAGCTCAACCAATAGGTATGAATTACGATCTCATCGTGATCGGGAGTGGCCCCGGCGGCTACGTGGCAGCCATCCGCGCCTCCCAACTCGGCATGAAAGTAGCCGTTGTCGAGCGCGAATCGCTCGGAGGCATTTGTCTCAACTGGGGCTGTATCCCGACCAAAGCGCTGCTCAAGAGCGCTCAGGTTTTTGAATATATTACCCACGCCGAAGATTACGGCATCCAAGTCAAGGAAGCCAAGCCTGACTTTACCGCCATGATTAAACGAAGCCGGGACGTAGCCGGCGGCATGAGCAAGGGGGTAAATTTCCTATTCCGAAAAAATAAGATCGACTCTCTGATGGGCGACGGAAAGTTGCTGCGCGGTAAAAAGGTAGAAGTGACCGATTCCAAAGGTACTAAAAAAGAATACACGGCCGAGCATATCATCGTTGCTACTGGCGGCCGCGCTAAAGAGCTGCCCAATATTCCTATTGACGGTGAAAAGGTTATTGAATACCGCAAGGCGATGACGCTGGAAAAACAGCCCAAATCGATGATCATTGTTGGTGCTGGTGCAATCGGTACGGAGTTTGCCTACCTGTATAATTCCATCGGCACCGAAGTTACCATAGTAGAATTCCTAGAGCAGGGACTGCTGCCCCGCGAAGATGCCGATGTGTCGAAAGAGATGGGTAAGATCTACAAGAAAAAGGGTATCAAGGTACTGGGTAATACGGCAGTAGAATCCGTCGATACCAAGGGTAAGGTCTGTAAAGTAACCGTGAAAAACCGAAAAACGGAAAAGACGGAAGTCATCGATTGTGATATTGTTCTATCGGCTGCCGGTGTGACCCCCAATATCGAAAACATAGGCTTGGAGACACTGGGTATCGAAACGACCGATCGCGGCCTGATCAAGACCGATGAATTCTACCGTACTAATGTGTCCGGTATTTATGCTATCGGTGATGTCACTTCCGGGCCGGCACTGGCCCACGTTGCCTCGGCCGAAGGAATCATCTGCGTAGAAAAGATTGCAGGTGAACAACCCGAGCCCTTGAATTACAAAAATGTACCGTCTTGTACGTACTGCGTACCCGAGGTCGCTTCCGTTGGGTATACCGAAGCGGCAGCCAAAGAGGCGGGTTATGCTTTGAAAGTGGGTAAATTTCCTTTTACGGCTTCGGGCAAGGCTAATGCCGCCGGCGATAAGAGCGGCTTTGTGAAGGTAATCTTCGATGCCAAATACGGTGAATTCCTCGGTGCACATATGATCGGGCAGAACGTCACGGAAATGATTGCCGAGGTTGTTTCGGCCAAGAAACTGGAGACGACTGGGCACGAGATCATCAAATCGGTACATCCGCACCCGACTATGAGCGAAGCGGTTATGGAAGCCGCCGCTGCTGCTTACGACGAAGCGATTCACTTATAGTTTAATAATTGTACTGCGAAGGAATGCCCCGGACGCCCGTTTGGCGACGGGGCATTTTTCGTTTCTTAAAAAACAAAAAAACTTATGCGTATCCTTTTGCCGGCACTATCCATGGCGCTTACCGGCTGGCTGTGCACTGCCTGTAATGCCCAGGCCCAGGATCCTTCTTCTTTTGCCTATACCTTCAGTGGTCGGTTGGTAATCGACGAACGAACCACATTGGAGTTCAATCCCGAAAACCCAATCGGCGGCCTCTCGGGCATAGAATACTTACCCGCCCTGGATAAATATGCCCTGATCAGTGATAAATATCCATCCCGGTATTACATTTTACGCATCATTCAGGAGGATTCCCTGAAAGCAGTGATCGAAGATGTAATCCAGTTTAATATTGTAGATGGTGCCACCCTGCGCAAACAGGACCCGGAATCCATCCGATTGCGCCAGCAAGACAAAGATGCCACCTTTATCTGGACCAACGAGGGCAACAGCAATCTTATGGAATCAAGCCTGTTCGGGGATATCTTAAAGGAATACCCTCTTCCTGACCGATACCGGTTCCACCAGGGGGAAAACTACGGTATTCAGAATAATAAGTCCCTGGAAAGTCTGGCGCTTACGCCCAATGGGCATATTGGCTATATCGGTACTGAGAATGCACTCAAGCATGACTTGCCGTGCGCGCGTCGGTTTCGTGAAGGCCAGGAAGTAGTACGCATTGCTGAATACGATTTACAGCGGGAACAGATCAGGCGAGAGCTAATTTACCCGGTTGCCCTGGGGAGTGGTCTGGTAGAGTTGCTCTATGTCGACAGTACCCGGCTTTACGCATTAGAGCGCAACTACTTCCCACTAAAAGGGAACTCCATTCGGATCTATGAAGTCGACTTGGAGGGTAAGACAGACGTAAGCAACTACGATTCTTTATGCGATATCCCGAACCCGAAATCAATCAAAAGTGCCAAGGGAGCTCTTGTTTTCAGTTTTGACCCGTTAAAGAAGTCTGGGGTATTACCACGCATAGATAATGTAGAAGGCATGACCTTTGGTGCACCAACACCGGAAGGCAAACGAACCATCGTGCTGATCAGTGATAATAATTTTAACGAGCGCCAGACGACTCATTTACTAATGTTGACGGAGAAAAGGTAATTATTGGTTGGGGTGCTCCGGATACCGAAGCCTTTCGAGCATCTCCGAGGTCAGGTTTTCGGAATAGGTGCCGTATGCGTCCACTAGGATCCCTTTACGACCGCTGGGTTGAGACGAGATGGCAATTAGGATAGACATATCGGAAGGGTTGGTGTCGCCTTCAAAACGGTAGAACTCATCAACCTGGAATTGTTCGGGAAGAATTTCCGCTCCATCCGATCCGCAAACCAGGTAATTTCCCTGTACTTTAAGATCTTCGGTGTAACCCCGCTTACGCAAGTCGTTAATGGCATCCACTAGAGTATCGTAAGTATGCATAAGTGTTTATTATTTAAAACGACTCTAACCAATGCAGGTTTTCAGGCAGGTGCAGATTCGTGTCAGGAATCAAAGCGGCCTGCAATGGATCGCCCGAGTCTAGGATTAAGGCAAAAGGCTCGATGGTCGGACCAGGTCGATAATTTCCAGTACAAAATACCTGCAAGGTGTACGGCCGACTGTTTGTAGAGAGCCCGGTAAGGGGTGGCTACGGCCAAGCTGCGTTCGGTTGGATCCAGAGGCTGTTGGGGCCATATGACCAACCTGTCGCCAGGTAGCAGCCCCCAGCCAAAGCCTTGCCAGGGTTGGTACTACATTCCTTGATAACGGGTATAACCCAGCTCGGTAAACAGGACCGGATGCCCACCTACGCCGAGATTCTTCAGCCTGGTTGACATCTTCCTGAAAACGGCCTCCCAGGAAGCCTCCATTTCTGCCGCAATTGTCCCAGCCGGCCAAGGATGTATTTCATGCCGCAAGGGGAAGTAAGCATTGATCCCCACCCAATCCAATTGATCCCAAAAGCCCACACGATGGTAGTTGTCGAAGTTAGCAGCGTATGTCAGATTACCTGAATAGACGGCCCGTACCTCATCGATCAACTGCCCCCAGCAATCGTGCAGTAGGGCGCGACGCCGATTGACCCGCTTCAGGTTCTGACCAAAAGTTACGACATGTGCCCAGTGGCGATGGGCAGCTAATTTGGCTTGTAAATGTGCGGTTAGCGAGCCTTTGTCCGGGCTCCAGATAGTACTTTGTTCTATCGCATCAGCGTGGTGCAACTGCCGGTCGAGATAGGCGTTGGTACTAACAGTATCGAGGTAATAAGCTTCGAGTCCAGGAATTTGCTCGGTGGGCAGCGTTGCCGTGAGCAACCGGAGCTCACTACCGATCGCGAGTACATCCACCCCCAGTTCCTCCGAACGTCCTGCCCAGTAATGCACAAAGCCTCCGTAGTTGAGAAACCATTGTTGCACTTGGCCGTTTCTTTCTGGCATGATCATACCATGCCAATAATACTTGTTTTCAGAGAAGGCGTGATCGAGGGCTACGCGCAGCACAAGTACTACGTGCATACCAAGGTCTTTTGCAGCTTTGATTTCGGCTTCGACGTACGGCTTATCAGAGTCGTACCAAAGGTGAGCTGTATTCCAGCCCCCCTGCATAGCGTAAACGGTAACCTCGACTGTGTTCATTCCAGCATGTTGGAGATGGTACAGCCATCGTTCTTGGTCTGGCTCATTGATTTGAATACCGCCGAGAAGAAAAGGCAAGGCCTGCATTAAGGACGACCAACATCCCAAAATAACAGCCGATAAGATTCGGAAAGCCCGCATGAATGATTTTTGCTACAAAGGTAGATTATTGTTCGACAGCTCAAATTATTGAAAAAGACAATTGGTGTCTTTTTACAGCTATCCGCCTTTTTACGAAGCTCTTGAGATGCATTCTGGCAGATATTTTATTTTTGAATTTAACAAGAAAAATTACAAAAACATAATTAATGATGCAACAGCTGTTAGGGCTTAAGCGCTGTCAGCGCTATAGCCCTAACAGCTTATAAAAAAGCTTCCTGCAATTATACCCACCTCGCGCAAATCAATTAAATTAGTTAGTGTGATTTTACACCCTTATCCTTTAGTACCTCCACTCACTCCTTTTCTATGAAACTTCATCTACTCCTTTTCACTTTATTTTTCTCATGCGCTAGCTATGCACAAAGCAGCATTGATCTAATCACCGTCGGGTATCAATACGGCTTACCACAGAGATATGAAGAATCCCTGGATGGAAAGGCTACGGAGTTGGTAGGCCTGATCAACCTCAAACTTCCGGTGGTGCTCAACGAAAAAAATATCTGGTACAATGATGTCACCTATTTTAATTACCTCATCGAACAGGAGCCAGATCTTCCTGAAAACCTGGCCGACCCGATCCGGGTTCATGGTATCATCTTTCAAACGGGCTGGGTCCATCAGATTGATGACACCCGGGCCTTTCAATTTTTGGTAATCCCCCGCTTGATGGGCGACTTTGTCAATATCTCTACAGGGCACTTTCAACTGGGGGTGATTGGTCTCTACGAAAAGCGCTACCGCCCCGGCCTGATGATGCGCTACGGCTTTCTCTATAATCAGGACGCCTTCGGTCCTTTACTGGTCCCCTTAGCTTATGTGGACTGGGACTTTGGTAACCGCTGGGAAATGATCGGCCTTTTCCCTATTTACTTGAAAGTGCAAAAGCATTTGAACCGCAATCTCACAGTGGGTTTCAGCCATTATGGGTTAGTTTCCTCTTACCGATTGACCGAAGAGGCCTATCGCAATGATTACATCGAACGGGCCAGCATTGATCTGACACTTTTTGGCAGGATCCGGTTATTCGGAAATTTTCACGCCGAAGGCCGGATTGGCTACTCCCTTGCGCGTCACTACGAGCAATACACGGCTAACGACAAGCTCGACCTTAAACTCAGCATCCTTGAATTCGGCGATAATCGCATACCGCTCAACACCAATTTCAATGACGGTCCTATCGCCAGTCTGCGCTTGGTATACAATTTGCAACTTGAGGAAGATAACTAGCCAGCCCCGTACTTTCGGAAACGCTCAAACACCCGCTCGATAAAGCGTTTATCGAGGGTGATAATCTCTGCCTGGCCCTGCATTTGCTTTCCGAGGCTTATGGTCTTTCCCCGGGTAGTGACAAACCCATCGGGAAAGGTGACGATTACCGGTATGCTTTTCCCGGAAGGTACGGCACTTTTGCGCACCACTTTTCCCCGCACTGCGCCAAACTCCGGAAAAGGATAACTTTCCAATTTGATTACTACTTCCTGTCCGGGCTGCACTTTACCGATACCGCCTGGTTCGAGTAAAACCCGCCCTTCCGGTTCTTGATTGTCAAGTGGAAATACAATGATCAGCTGTTTGTCTTCGATAACATACTTGTCTTTAAATACTTCATCGCTGGTAAAACTGGCCACCCCCAGGATGGGTGACACGATCAGGTTTTCTTCTTTCCACTCGGCCAACTGGTTCTTCAGCTTGATGAAATTGGTTTCCATCTCTGAAGAGGCGTAGCTTTGATACTCCCGCGAATCGCGTTGCAGGCCGCTTATTTGTTTATCGATATTTTCGATCTGGAACTCTTTGCTCTTAATCGAAGACTCCACACTCTGCTGTTCTCGTTGTAGCGACAACAATTCCTCTCGGGTATCCTGCATCTCGCGGAAAGGAATGCGTCCGGACTTGTAAAGATCTTCTTGGTTATTGAATCGCTGGTAGGCCAAGTCAATTTTCTCGTCCAGGTTGCCTTTGCGAGCCTCTTCGACCTCAATCCCTTGCCGCAAGATGTTTTTCTGTTTACGCAACTCGCGTATATCTAACTTTTCGTATTTACCAGAGTAGGTGATTTCAAATTGTTCCTGGGAACGAGTAAACTGGTAAAAGGGATCCTGCAGATTCCCAAGAATTAAGTTGCGCGGTGGCCGAAAAGCCATCAAGGTGGAGTCAGTTAGGGTATCCACCGCCGTGATGAGATCGTCGAGGTACAAGACGTCGGAAAATTCTGCATAGTTGCGCATCACGATCAAAACTTGCCCAGCTACGACCGTATCTTCATTTTGGATCAATACCCGATCAATGTAATTGTTCTTTTGCGCAACCAGCCGCACCGGAGGGTCGGAAGAAGTAATAGTAACCGGTCCGGTTACCGAGTCGGGATATTCCATCCAGTATGCCGCCCAGGCAATTGCTACGAAGGTCATCAAGGCCATGAGGGTACCGTACTGGGTAAGCCAGGAGGGCGGCGTGCCCAGCACTTCCTGAACTTCTTCGCTTCTAAGCTTTATATTTTCCTCTTCTCTTCTTGACATGAATGACGGATATTAAGCTCCCAGTTCTAATTGATTGCGTACCAACTGATAATAGGCACCCTGAACAAAGGTAAGCTCGTCGTGCGTACCTTGCTCAATAATCTCCCCATCGGCGAGCACTACAATATTGTCGGCGTTCATGACGGTACTCAGTCGGTGGGCGATGATGATCACCGTACGGTTTTTAAAAATATCTTCCAGGTTTTCCATGATGAGCATCTCATTATAGGCATCCAGGGCAGAGGTTGCCTCGTCGAAGAAAAGATACTCAGGCTCTTTATAAACGGCGCGGGCAATCAAAATACGCTGCCGTTGCCCCTGACTTAAACCAAGTCCTTCGGAGCCGATCTTGGTATTGTACCCCAGCGGAAGCGACTCAATAAAGGTCTGAATGTTAGCGGCCTTTACGGCTTTGAGCAACTTCCGCTTATCAATAATCTCGTCTCCCAGAGCGATATTGCGGGCGATGGAGTCGTTGAAAATATAACCATCTTGCATTACTACGCCGCACTTACGCCGCCAAAGTTTATTGTTCAGACTGCCTAGACTGATATCGCCCAGCCGGATATTTCCTTCCGTCGGCGGATAAAAGTTGAGTAACAACTTAATTAAGGTTGTTTTGCCGCTGCCGCTGGCTCCCACAATAGCGGTCGTCCTTCCTTTGGGAATGACCAGGTTAATATTGAGCAGCACAACCGGTGAAGAAGATCCGTCGTACTGGAAATTGACATGCTCCAGCACCAGGTCACCCGACTCGGGCAGGATGGTAATTTTTTCCAGAGCATTCTCTTCGTCGGGACGGTTGTGAATTTCACTCATACGCTCCAGGCTGATGCGTGCCTCCTGCCAGGACTGCAAAAACTCGACCAGCCGGTTAATCGGTGCATTCATTGCGCCAATGATATAAATGATGGCCACCATCATACCCAGTGTCAAGTAATCACCGATGATCACGCCGCGTGCGGCGATGAAGATGATCAGCAGGTTTTTCGTTTCGTTAATAAAAATTGCTCCAGATCGCTGCAGCTGTTCAATGCGGAGAGCACTCAGGCTAGTTCGGAAAAGCCGGGCCTGCACACGCTCCCATGCCCACCGCTTTTGTTTTTCGGCATTATGCATCTTGATATCTTGCATTCCGCCGATGAGCTCGATCAGGTTGCCCTGGTTTTCAGCCGACTGATCGAAACGGCGGTAGTCTAGTTCGCGCCGGTACCGCATGAATAAGAGAATCCAGAGTAAGTTGAGCGCCGTGCCGCCTAAATAGATCCACAAAATAGTTGTATTCCAGGTAGCCAGAATAATGCTGAAGACGATCAGATTGAAAAAAGAGAATACTGATACCAACGTCGTTGAACTTAAAAACCGTTCTACCCGCTCGTGATCGGAAATCCGCTGCATGAGATCTCCGGTAAGCCGCGTATCAAAATACCGGATCGGTAGTCTCGTCAGCTTGATCAGAAAATCGGAAATCAAACTGATATTCACGCGAACCCCCACGTGCAAAAGTATCCAGCTGCGTACGTACTCGACTAAGGTCATTGTGGTAAACAACACTGCCTGGGCCACCAGGACCAGGGTAATGAAGCCTACATCCTCCCGGTTTATCCCCACATCCACAATAGACCGGATCAGGTAGGGCAAAATCAACTGGATGATACTGCCTAGTAACAGCCCTACAAACAGCTGGATGACTAGGGCTCGGTAGCGACCAAAGTAGTTGAGAAAGTATCGTATGCCCGACTTATCGGTTCGCTGATCATCGCGGTCAAAAAATTCTGGTGTAGGTTCCAGCAGCAAAAGGATGCCTTCTTCCTGCCCCCCCGAGCCATCACTTATCCAGTGCTCAAGGAACTCCTGCTTAGAAAGCTTGAATTTCCCGGCAGCCGGATCGGCAATCCAAACGTGTTTGCGCGATGCTTTATATATAACA
The DNA here is from genome assembly GCA_964530825.1 of uncultured Saprospiraceae bacterium. GTDB lineage: Bacteria > Bacteroidota > Bacteroidia > Chitinophagales > Saprospiraceae > CAZHCA01. Next base: position 50,689 of record CAZHCA010000011.1, on the reverse strand, counting down.
ACAAAGTGGTTCTGCTTCCAATGTGCGATGCAAGGCAAAGGGATATCTTTGGCAATCCGCTCAAAAGTGGTTTTGACCGCAAGGGTTTGTAGGCCGATGTTTTCCGCTGCATCGCTGATCCCCAGCAGGGAGACCCCCTGTTTAGAGACATGCGTCAGCTCGCGCAGGGTCTCCAGGGAGTAATACCTGCCGAAGTGTCGAGCGATCATGCGCAAACAGGTTGCACCACAATCCATCTCGTCGAGCTGTTGGTAAAATGGAAAATTCAATGACATGTCTCCTCTCTGCGGGCAGCGGAAAACCCTGTTTTACGGACCGCTATCCCTTATAATGCTAATTTGATGACTCAAGATGCCAATATGCGGATTTTAACCGTATAATAACAAGTAAAATACATAAAACCCTACAAATTGACGATCTTATTTGACCAAAAGGGAGCCAATCCGTGAGAATGTTAACCCGGCTCAGCCACGTTGAAAAAAGGAAAATTGGTCGCACATCGGCCCCACAATGCGTTGCTGTAAAGCCAAATGCCAGCACAATTTGCTACCTCCTATTCCGTGCGGCTCCTTTCTTGCTAAAATAGTAGTATCGAATTTGTATTAATTGAAAAGGTACCCGCAACAGGTCTTTCATTTTTATTCGAGAGTCGCCCATCTCAATCCATTGCCGGAGCGGCACTTCCAGCAGCATGGCCGCCGTTTCACTTCTTCCAAAATGGCAAATAAGCCGTGCAAAAATTTCAATATCAAACAACCATGGGCTCAAAAAAGATTTATCAAATGCGATATCGATAAGTTCTCTCGATAAGATTTTTGCGCCGCATTGGGTATCGTAAACCGGGATACCCAGGATCGAACTGGCTAGCGTAGCGAAGACCCGTCCAAAATAGTGTCGTACAACTTTCCGTTCGATGTGCCAACCCAGGAGTTTGACGCGTGCGCCGAATACCATGCGGTAAAAGGTATCACCTGCTGCGACGTTTGCTAAAAGGTAAGGGATTTCCTCCAGTGGGGTTGCCAGGTCGGCATCGAAATATCCAAACCATTCCGCCCGACACCAGTCACGGGCAGCCAGCATTCCTTGTCGTACCGCTTCGGCTTTGCCGCTGTTGGGCTGTTGATCGACTACCAGAATGCGCCCCCTTCCCCTTTGCTCTAAAGACTGCAGCATGTCCAGCGTGCCGTCTTTACTGCCATCGTTAACCAGACAAAAATACTGTGTGCTCTGCTCGAAGTAATTCCAAAAAGCCTGTTGAGGAAAGCGCTCTACCTCATTATAACAGGGAATGACAATACAGCAACTTGGCAAAGAGGTTGTTTCTAACATGCGCCAAAAATAGCAATTTAAACCGATCAGCTACTGGGGCAGCAGTGTATTCAACCAATTGCTGAGGTAACGCATTACCTCCTGCTGTTCGGGCTCGTGGTGCAGCTCGTGGTACAAACCTTCCCATGCCCGGTAGGTGACTGGGCTGTGGATATGTTCCGCTAATTGAGCACTGGCCTCGGGATCGGTTATCTGGTCTTCTGTACCGTGCATGATCAAGGTTGGGAACGGCAGGTTAATGGGCCCGGCCAGCAAAGCTTTGCCGCTATCCATTAGATCAATGGCTGTAGCCGCGGTAATGCGTCGGTGCACCAAGGGATCCTCCTGATAGCGGCTAACCACGCCCAAATTGCGACTCAAATGCTCAACCTGCAATTGGTTATCCTGTGACCAAGTAGGATAGATTTTGCGCATGAAACGCCCCAGCCCAACCAAGAGTTTTGGTGCCTGAAAAGAAAGACGCAGCCACGGCGCCGATAAAACCAAGCCAGCCAGCGCCGGCTGATGGTCCAAAGCGTAACGCAGGGCGAGGTTTCCACCCATGCTGTGGCCGTACAATACTTGCGGAAGATCCGGTTGCCGAACCAATGTGCAGAATGTATCCAAATCTTTAACGGCATCTGAAAGACTGGAAAAATGCCCGCGCTGACCACCGGAATGGCCATGTCCTCTCTGATCGTAAGCCGCTACGGATATGCGTTGCTCGTTGAGGGATTGAGCGAAAGGTTTGTATCTTTCCGCGTATTCGCCCATCCCGTGCACAAGCACCACCTGTCCTCGGGGCTTCGGGCTTACCCAATGCCAGGCGTGCATCTGGTCACCGCTGGAATTCGTCCAGTTTATTTCTTCTCGCATGTCGGCAAATAAAACAGTTTATACTGGGAGGCATTGACCAGCTATAAGTTAACTGAAAGTTAAGTCTTTGCCTTTTACAAATGCGGAAAATTAAAAAATTCTGAAATACTCTTATGGAATTAAGTATTGTTTTTATGGGAACACCCGATTTTGCGGTGCCTTCCTTGCGCAAATTGATCAATAGCCGACATTCGGTAGTCGGTGTCGTTACGGCCACCGATAAGGTAGGTGGACGCGGTAAAAAGCAAGTATTACAATCAGCCGTGAAACGAGAGGCCATCGCTCATGCGATCCCTGTCCTGCAACCGGAAAAATTACGTGATGCCATATTTTTAGAAGAATTGCGCAAGCTTAGAGCAGATCTTTTCGTGATTGTTGCCTTTCGTATGCTTCCGGAAGTCATCTGGTCCATGCCGCCTAAAGGAACTTTCAACCTGCACGGTAGCTTGCTGCCCAAATACCGGGGAGCAGCCCCCATTAACTGGGCGATTATCCGCGGAGAAAAAGAGACGGGAGCCACTACCTTTTTTTTGCAAAAAGAAATCGATACGGGCGACATTATTTTCCAGCAAACAATACCCATCCAGGAAAATGATACCGCCGGCGATTTACATGACCGCATGATGGAGCTGGGTGCCGATCTCGTTCTACGCACTACCGATGCGATTGCCGAAGGAAATGTAACCACTACCAAACAGGATGATCGCCTGGCGAGCCCGGCCCCTAAGATTTTCCACGAAACTTGCGAAATCGATTTTGACCGGCCAGCGTACGATGTACACAATTTCATCCGAGGGCTTAGCCCCTACCCCGGGGCCTGGACAACCTTCGATGGAAAGGAATGCAAAATCTTGCGTACCACAAAAGATGATACGACACTGGACCTTCCAGCCGGCCGTTTTCAACCTTACGGAAAAAACGAACTGCGCGTCGCATGCCGCACGGGGCACCTCAAGGTTCAGCAGCTGCAACTCCAAGGACGTCGCCGCATGGAAACAGCGGATTTCTTAAATGGGTATATCGATATTTTTGATAATAAAAACTTGAGAAAACTTTAACTGAGTAAAATTTTGCTTTAAAATCAACCTTTTCGCTTAACCTGAAAAAATTGCTATCTTGTTTTTCCAATTAAATTGATCGCCATTATGTATCGCCTATTAACCGGCACGCTCTTCTCCCTTATTTTGACTTCCACTACGCTACCGGCCCAAGACCGAATTACCGGAAAGGCTTTCGCTACCCGATCCGAAGTAATTGCCCGCAACGGAATGGCTTGCACAAGTCAACCGTTAGCTACCCAAATAGCCCTTGATGTGCTCAAGCAGGGCGGTACTGCTATCGACGCCGCCATTGCGGCCAACGCAGCCCTTGGCCTCATGGAACCAACAGGGTGTGGTATCGGTGGCGACTTATTCGCCATTGTATGGAGTGCCGAAGACAAGCAATTGTACGGCCTGAACGCCAGCGGGCGTTCGCCGATGGCCCTAAACCTGGGCGATTTCAAAAACCTGGGCTTAGACAAAATTCCATCCTACGGTCCTTTGCCCGTCAGTGTGCCCGGCTGTGTAGATGGATGGTTCGAGTTACACGAACGATTTGGCGAGCTCCCGATGGAGGAATTACTAGCTCCCGCTATTCGCTACGCGGAAGAAGGGTTTCCAATTAGTGAGCTCATCGCCTACTACATGAATATTGCTGTGCCCCGCTATATTCGTAGAGGCTACCCAAATGTAGAAGCAACCTATACCCTGGATGGTCGCGTACCCCAAAAAGGCGATCTTTTTAAAAACCCCGATCTAGCGCAAACTTACCGCCGGATTGCCCGGGACGGTCGCGATGCCTTTTACCGGGGGGATATTGCACGTACGATAGTCGACTTCATCCAAGCTCAAGGTGGTAAATTGACCTACGAAGACCTTGCCAACCTTCAATCCGAATGGGTGGCGCCGGTCAGCACCAATTACCGCGGCTACGACGTATGGGAACTCCCGCCGAACGGGCAGGGCATCGCCGCCCTGCAAATGCTGAACATTCTGGCAGGGTTTGATTTTTCCCAAATCCCCTTCGGAAGTGCCGAGCACCTCCATTTATTTACGGAAACCAAAAAACTAGTTTTCGAAGATCGGGCGCGCTACTACGCGGACCCCGATTTTGCGGAAGTCCCCGTGAAAACTTTGATTTCGGATGATTACGCCGACCGACGCCGTCGGGAAATCGACCCAAATCGAGCCGGCCGATACGAAGCAGGGGAAATTAGCGCTGGTGAAACCATTTACCTAACAGTAGCAGACCGGGACGGCAATATGATCTCTCTGATCCAGTCCAATTATCGGGGTATGGGTTCCGGAATGGTTCCTGATGGGCTAGGATTTATGCTCCAGAACCGCGGCGAACTTTTCTCCCTTACCGAAGGGCAAGCCAACACTTATGCACCCGGCAAGCGACCATTTCATACCATCATCCCGGCATTCGTCACCAAAGACGGCCAACCCTTTTTGAGTTTTGGCGTTATGGGGGGCGATTTCCAGCCTCAGGGCCACATACAAATCATCATGAACCTCATCGATTTCGGTATGAATTTACAGGAAGCAGGTGACGCCCCACGGATCGACCATTCGGGTTCCTCTACTCCTACTGGTTACCGGGCACAAGATCGCGGGACCATCCACCTGGAAAGCGGCTTTGACTACGAAACTATTCGGCAATTGACGGGGATGGGACATCAGATTGGCTTTGCACGCGGCATCTACGGGGGCTACCAGGCTATTTTGTACGATGCTGCTCGAGGTGTTTATTTCGGAGCGTCTGAATCCAGAAAAGACGGCCAGGCAGCGGGTTTTTAAACCTAAAAAAAAATCATGATCCATATTATCGATTTACAATTTCAGGGTATCGAATCGACCATTGCTGCTTTTTTAGTGGAAACCACAGACGGACCGTTTATCGTAGAGACCGGCCCGCACTCGTGCCTGCCCAGACTAACGGCGGGATTAAGCGACCTGGGCTACCTACTTCAAGATATCAAGCACGTTTTGCTTACGCACATTCACCTCGACCACGCGGGTGCAGCATGGGCGCTAGCCAAGACAGGAGCGAAGGTTTACGTACATCCGCGGGGTATCAAACACCTGGCTGCTCCCGAACGCCTTTGGTCGTCAGCTAAAATGATCTACGGTGATCACATGGAACGACTCTGGGGTGCCATGCAACCTATTCCGGAAGACCAACTTAAGGCCGTAGAGGATGGCGAGGAAATCCAAATCGGTGAGGTCATCCTGCGCGCCATGCACAGCCCCGGACATGCAGTACATCATATCGCTTGGCAACTTGGGGATACCATGTTTACGGGTGACGTGGCCGGCGTAAAAATCGGGATCAAGGGACCGGTGGTTCCTCCTTGCCCGCCGCCCGACATCAATTTGGAAGACTGGAAGGATTCCATTCAGCGAATTAAGGATTTGAGTCCCGATCATTTGCTGCTAACCCATTATGGTCAGGTAGATGATGTAGCGGACCACTTGAACATGCTGGAAAAACGATTGGATGCCTGGGCCAATTGGATCAAGCCTTACTTCAAATCGGGGACTCCGCCCGAAGAGATTGTGCCAAAATTTGAAGGGTATGTTCGGGAAGATCTATCTAAACACGGACTGTCCAGACGCGGCTTAGAACAGTACGAAGCAGCCAATCCGTCCTGGATGAGTGTAAGCGGTTTGCTACGGTATTGGAAAAAACACGGTGCTAAGAGGCAGGGATAAAACGACGCCCCATATCAGTGGCCTTTTTCAACAGCCGGAGGTCGGGCAAACGAATATCGTTGGCCGTAGGATCCTCCTCTATCATTTGTTCCGCCTCCTCGACGTGAGGAGCAGCGACTGTCTGTTCCAATTGATTCAGGTAAACGTAAGATAACACACTTGCAAGTGCAATCAAGACAACAATAACCGTTTGAAGAGTACGCTTTTTATTCATGAGTCTTATCCACAATTTTCGATCAACGCTACGGATGCATTTTTGTCACAAAAAGATACGTTAAAAAGGACCAGTCTGCATCCTAGTTCGACCAGCAGAACCGATTTTCAGATTAATGATGTTGCCAGAAAGACGATACCCCTACCTTTAAGGTTGCAATCCTTCGCGATTTATTTCTGATTTCATACCCGCCACCGGAATGATGCGTCTGAAACATCCGGCACAGCATCAATAAGAGACTGCGTATAAGCACTTTGGGCCCTTTCATAGATTGTTGCTGCGGGACCGGTTTCTACAATTTTTCCCTGGTACATGACAGCCACCCGATGGCTCATAAAACGCACCACCGACCAGTCGTGAGAGATAAACAAATAAGAAAGTTGGTACCGTTCCTGTAGATCCCGCATTAAGTTCAGCACCTGAGCCTGCACCGAGACATCGAGGGCAGAGACAGCTTCATCACAGACTATCAGCTTGGGCTCGACCGCAAGCGCACGGGCTATAGCAATACGTTGACGCTGCCCTCCAGAAAAAGCACCGGGAAGCCGCCCCCGGTGATCAGCCTGCATACCTACTCGCTCCAACAAATCCACGGCACGATCCTGGCGCTCTTTTTCATTTCCACCGATCCCGTGCAAGCGCATGGGCTCGACAATGGTCTCCCCTACAGTCAATCGTGGATTTAAGGACGCATAAGGATCTTGAAAAATCATCTGCATAGATTTGCTGAGTCGACGCTGGTCGTTGCGAATGCGGTGGGAAATATCTTCTTCCGCAAACCATAACCGGCCACCGCTAATTGGGGTAAGGCCCATGATCGCTCTTCCCAGGCTGGTTTTTCCGCAACCGCTCTCTCCTACCAGACCCAGGGTCTCCCCCGCCCGGATGTAAAAGCTTACTTGGTCAACGGCCGCCAGGTATTCCTTCGTTTTTCCCCACCAATTGCGTCGCAGCGGATAGCTGACTTTCAGATCTTCGGCCCGTAGCTGTAGCTCTTCAGCAGGCTGATAACTGCTTGCGGTTACCGGAGCGGATGCTTCCTGCTCGTTTAGGGTAGGTAACCGGTGCGGACGTCGGTTCAGCGGTGGGCGACAGTGAATGAGATTGCGCGTGTAGGACGTCTTCGGCCGGGAAAAAAGCGTTTCCACTGCCCCAACTTCCATCTGGCGTCCGTTTTTCAGGACCAATACCCGGTCGGCCAGGGAACGAATGACCCCCAGGTCGTGCGTAATAAAAAGAATGGAAAGGTCGAAATCGCGTTGCAATTTCTTCAGTAGCCTCAAAATGTCCTGCTGAACGCGTACATCCAAGGCGGTGGTGGGCTCGTCGGCAATTAACAATTCCGGCTGTCCGATCATTGCCATGGCGATCAGCACCCGCTGCTGCTGCCCGCCCGACAGTTGGTGCGGATACGCCTGGTAAATGCGTTCGTGATCTGGCAGCTGAACGCGCTTGAACCATTGCAAGACTTCCTTCCGCACGCTCGTCTTCGGTGTTGTTGTTTGGTGCATTAGGACCTCGGCGACCTGACGTCCACAGCGCATCACCGGATTAAGAGCCGTCATGGGCTCCTGGAATATCATCGCAATCTGCTTGCCCCGAATACGAGTCCACTGCCTAGGGGAAAGTTCGTGCAAGGCTTGGGGTGAGGCCGTCTGGGGTCTAAAAGTGATAACCGATTTTTGGCCCAGACCAGCGCCCGGCGGTAAAAGCCCCATAACGGCCAAAGCAGTAAGGGTTTTTCCCGACCCCGATTCTCCAACTACCCCAAGCACCTCACTCCGTTGGATATGGAAAGATAGATCATGCACAACCGGGGGACTACCCGGAAATCGAATAGATAAGTGCTGTACGTCCAGCAAATGGGTATGGTCGGAGGCGCTCATCCGTTTAGCTTCAGTTCAATATGATCGCCGTACATCTGCAGGCCTAACCGATCGAAATTTTTCAACCATTCTACGAAGGTTTCGCCGAAAAGTTCCCGTCGCCACCCCCGACCAAACAACTCTTCGGCCTGCTCGGGCTCGTTCTTAATAATTTTGAGCACGTTGCGCGGTAGTACCATGTTGGGCGCAACCGACTCCTCAATGCAACGGTACTTGATGACCAGGTACAGTATTTCCAACAGGGTTTCTTCCCTGGGATCTTCATTACCTTCTTTTTTAATTTGGTTAAGCACCTTTTGCTCTTCCGCTGATATGGGGCGCTTGTACATTTCTTCAAATTCGGCGCCATATTTTTTCACCAGTTTATCAGGGATTCGGCGATTGCCGTACAGTGCCTCGCGCCCCGAGCGCATACTGCGCACGATATGGCCGATTAACTTACTTGGAAGGACCATTTCCTTGGAGTAATCCTTTTGCTTAGCTACCTTTTGCCTCCAAATAAAAAGCCGAATCAAAAACAAGCGCTCCCGCCGGTTGAGCGAACGCATCATATTGCTGCTGAGCGCTTCTTTAAAGGGATCCTTGGCATAGTAATCGGCAGATTCCCATTCTTCTAACTCTTCGGCAACCCAATGGGAACGACCTAGATCATTCAGCCGTCGGCTCATGCCTTGCCAAAGGCCCTCCAGAGGAAGTATATCGTTAATAGCATAGGCGATCTGCTTTTCATTAAACGGACGCGCTTCCCAGTCGGCCACGGTATAGCCTTTTTTGAGTTGAGTTCCCAGCTCCGACTCCACCAATTTGCGAAAAGAAATGGGATAGCGGTGTCCTAAGAAGCCGGCCGCTAACTGCGTATCGAATAAGTTTTTGGGATAGATGTCGAACAGTTCGTTGAGTAGCCGGTAATCATTTTCTCCCGCATGGGTAATCTTGATAATACCCGGGTCGGTAATTAAGCTTAAAAAGGGGGCAAAATCTTTGATGGGAAATGGATCGATCAAGAAAAAGCCATGTACCGAACCAATCTGGATTAGACACAAACGGGTAGTGTATCGTTTTTCTCCTACAAATTCGGTATCAAAGGTTACCCACTCTACGCTGCGATGCTGGTTGACGAAAGATTGCAGGTCTTCTTGCGTCTCAATTAGAGTAAACGAGTCTTCAATTGCGCTCATAACCGGTTTTTAACGGTATGGGTATAGATACTGGGATTTTCTAGCAATTTAAAAAAAACCTGGCAGAGTTGGCGCACTTCACTCCGCACACCCCAAGGGAGCACCATCGATAAGCCCCTACCGCGGGGCCGTAGCGACCGAATCGCTCACACCTTCGTGATCAAGGTCGCGAAAATCGACCGGCATTACGCCGGACACCCCTTCCTCGGCCATATGTACGCCGTAGATCACATCGACAGCTGCCATTGTTAGCTTGTTATGTGTGACGATAATGAATTGGGAGTCTTCCGAGAACTTCTTGATGATCTTGTTGAATTTGTAAATATTAGCATCATCCAGTGGGGCATCAACCTCATCGAAGATACAGAAGGGCGCAGGTTTGAGTAAGTAGAGCGCAAAAAGCAAAGCCGTTGCGGTGAGGGTCTTCTCCCCTCCAGAAAGCTGGTTGATAGTCTGTGGGCGCTTGCCTTTGGGGCGCGCCACAATTTCGATCTTACTTTCCAGCGGCGATTGGGGTTCGAGCAAGACGAGATCACAGTCGTCCTCTTCCGTAAAGAGGCTCCGAAACACGTTGATAAAATACAACCGCACTTTGTCGAAAGCCGCCAAGAACTGCTGGGTAGCTGTTTCTTCAATTTCTTGGATCGTGGCTTCCAGCGAAGATTTCGCTTCCAGGATATCGTCGCGCTGGCGGGTTATGGTATCGTGCCGCTCTTTGATCTCATCGTAAGCCTCGACTGCCATCGGATTGATCTCGCCGTAATGGTCGAGGCGGTTTTTCAGTTTGGCGACCTTACCCTCCAAATCCTCGATACCCAAATCGGTTTTAGGCTCCTGTTGGAGTAATTCGTTGATATCGATCTGAAACTCGATGCGCAGTTGTTGGGCAATCGAACTGATCTGCACCTTCACTTCGTTAATCTTATCTTTCAATTGGTTGATAACCAGCTGGTTGTCACTACGCTGCTTATTCACCTTGCGCAACTGATCCTCGATATCATTGATGGTGCCCCGGGTTTGGAAATACACCTGTTCTGCTTCCGATAGCGTAGCCGTGCGCTCATCGCGCTCCTGATAGCTGGTTTGCAATTGCTGCGCCAAGGCATAGAGCTTCTCCTGGATTTGGCTAGCCTCCTGCCGGGAGCGATCAATTGTGTTTTGATTATCGTCCAAACTAGTGCGCAGTTCCTGTAATTGTTCTTCGCGAAAAGTCAGCTCCTGCTGCAGGGTGGTAACTTTGTTTTGCTGGCGAATGAATTGGATATTCTTTTCATTGAATGCAGTAGAAACCGTGCTCATCTGCTCCGCCACCTGCTGATAATGGCCATCGGTATTTGTGATGCGGTCGCGGATATGGGTTAGGTCTTTCTGCTGATCGGCCAGCTGTTGGTCGACCCTCTGGATCCCGGACTGCAGCGCCTCGATTTCAGTTTGAAGTTTTTCCTGCTTTGTATTTACTTCGTTGATAAAAGACTGAAAATTTTCCAGCCGCGTATCGAGTGATACTTTTGCTTGTAGTAAGGCGTTGAGCTCATTTTTTTCGTGTTGGATCTCGGCTGGTGTATTCGCTGCCTTGAGTCCTTCGAGCTTCTTTTTTATGTTGAAAAAGGCGGTACTCAGAGCATTCTGGCGCTTTTCGGCCTGGCGGATAGCCGTATCGAGGATCTCCAGATTTTTCTTACGCCCTATTTTTTTACCTTCAAACAATCCGATACTCCCCCCCGACAGACTGTAGCGCCGCTTAATAAAGCGTCCGCTCCTGGAGAGCAGCACCACATCACCCTCCGGGAGGCTCACCTCAAGATCTTCTTCTTCCGTGACGAGTACATTTTCCAACAAATAACTACATAGTTTGCGGTAGGCCGGGTCAGTTTCTACCAAATCAATAGCCTGAGTGGTATCCGGAAGCAATGCTATTGGCGGATTGTAATCTTCGAAAGCATCGAGCAGAAAAAAGTTGGCCTTACCTTTCTGACTTCGCCCCAGCAGACGGATTGCCTGAATGGCCTCTGCCTTGTTCTCTACCACGTAATAGTTGAGGTAGGGTCCTAGAAAGTTCTCAATGGCCACACGGTAGTCCTCCTGGACGTAAATAAGATCCGAGAGCAGGGGCGCAGTTTGGTTCCATTCCTTGTTGTTGTTCAAAAAGCGGATCGATTCGGGGAAACCTTCCAGGTTTTCGATCATGCTTTTTGTGAGCTTATACTCGTTGCGCTTAGCATCCAATTCGCGATTGACAGTAGCTATTTCTTGGTTGGTTAGCTCGAGTTCAGTTTCGGCCTTTTCCATGGCGCCCTTGCGCCGGCCTTCGGCTTGCTCCAACTGCTCGAGCCGGTAGGATTTTGTGGCTATGCGCTCGTCCATTTCAGTCCTTTCCCGCTCCAGGTTGGCGATGCTTTCCAGGCGGATGGCAATCTCCTGCTCACTGCGCTGCAATTCCTGCTCGAGGCTTTGCACCCGGTTACTGTCTACAGCCTTTTGTTTTTCTAATTCGATCACCACGCGTTCGGCCAACTGTTGTTCGGCCACGACGCCGTCTAATTCGGCCTTCAGGTTATAGTGGCTCTGGCTAATTTTCTCCAGTTCTGCTTCGGCATCATTCAGCTCGACTTCCAGGCGGGCCTCTATGCGCTTTTCCAGATTAACATCGGAGCGGTAAGACGTTATATCTGCTTCCAGCTCTCGGATACGCCGTTGGGCCTGTTCTACTTCCAGGTGTAGTTTCTGGCGATTCTGTTCTACAAATTCCAGCTTTTGCTCCAGCATACGCCGTTCACCCTCGCGATTGCGAATTTCCCCTACCAATTGGTTGAGTTGCCGTTGCCGTTCCGATAGTAATTTTTCTTTGTCGAGGTGGGTCTTTCGCTTTTGCTCCAGCTGGGCCTCGAGATTCGCGATCTCGGTTTCCAACCCGCGGAAGCGATCCTCTTCTTGTCTGATGCGCGCCGACAATTCATCATGGCTATGCTTGAGATCGGTCATACACAGCAAGGCCAATTCTACACTTAGCTCCTTGTACTGTTTTTTTAGTTCAAAATAGCGTTTGGTACGTTTGGCCTGCTTCTCCAATGCTTGCAGGTTGCTGCTGATTTCAAAAAGCAGGTCTTCGACCCGCTCCAAGTCTTCAGTGGTATTGCGCAGTTTATTGATGGTCTCGCGCTTGCGCACCTTATATTTTGATATGCCGGCAGCCTGCTCAAACATTCGCCGGCGGGCATTGTCCTTATCGTTGAGAATATCGTCGATCATACCCAAGGCAATGATCGCATAAGAATTCGATCCAATACCAGTATCTAAAAACAGGGATGTAATATCTTTCAAACGACAGGGCACTCCATTCAACCGGTACTCGCTATCGCCATTGCGGTAGAGAATGCGCGTGATGGTGACTTCCTGATACTCGGTCGGAAGGAGGTTGCGCGTATTTTCGAAGGTAAGTGCCACCTGGGCCATACCGCCCGCCTTGCGTTTGCGCGTGCCATTGAATATGACGCTCGACATTTGATCCAGACGAAGTTCCCGGCTTTTCTGCTCGCCCAATACCCAACGTATGGCATCTACAATGTTGGACTTGCCGGAGCCGTTAGAACCGACAATACCGATTACGTCCTCATTAAAGTTAATGACGGTTTGGTTGGCAAAACTCTTAAAACCTTTTATTTCTATTCGCTGCAACCTCATAGCCTTCAAATATACGGACCTCGCCTATCCAATGTTGGACAGCCGGCTTTTTTTTATCCACACCTTGTTAGCAAGTCCAGTTAACGATCGAGGGGATCGACGTAGGCACCCGACGCCCGATCTTCGTGCCGTTGAATAAAATGCTCGAAGAGAGCCTCCTTTTCTTCGGGCGTTGCGCGGTTATGTGCACCGTAAAAACCTTTGCGATGACGCTGACGATAGGCTTCGTACAGCGTGACTGCGCAAGCTACGGAGATATTTAGACTTTGCACCATCCCCATCTGCGGTACGAGGAAGTTGCCATCGGCGTAAGATTGGGCCTCGGAGGTTATGCCAACCTGTTCGTTCCCGAACAACAGGGCCACCCGTTGGGTCAGGTCAAGGTCGTAGACCGAGGCGGCCGTACTATCGAGATGCGTACTATAAATTTTATCGTATTTCGATTTAACCTCGACCATACACGCCCTGGTATCGGTATAAAAACGGATGTCTACCCAGCGGCGGGCCCCGGCCGAGGAGCGTTTGCCCATTTCCAACCGATCGATTTTGAGCCTTGGATTATTGTAAAGGACGAAAATTTCGCGCAACCCCACCGAATCACAGGATCGCAAAACCGCTGCGATATTGTGCGGATCGTTTACATTTTCCAGGATAACCGTCAAATCAAACTGACGACGGTAAGCTACACTGCGCAGTCTTTCGCGACGTTCCGGCGTCATAGGCTACTTCAATTGGTTAAAGTGTAACCTTAAATATAGATAAAACGCCGGTGCCGGGCTAGTCCGGCACCGGCGTCAGGCATCGCTAGCGGGCGGGTACGAATTCGTAGTTTTCGAATTCCAAAATATGAACGTGTTTGTTTTCCCACATTTGAACAGATCGGTTTTCCATGCCGGTAGTACCGCCCATGTCAACGACCCGTTCGAATTCAAAACGGGAATGCAAGTAATCTTCGGTTGCTCTTTCCAGATTTTGTGGGAACTCCTGGCCATAGTTTTCCAGCATCGTAGCAAAATAATGGGTCATATCGTAACCGATATAGGCAGCCTCGATGGGTAGTGTACGGTAAGTGTCGTAAAATCGCTGCTTGAGCATGGCCACCTCTTCGTAGTCTTCATCGATGTAATAATTGCTACTCACATGTACATTGAGCTTTTCGTAATAGCTGTAGTCCATGTACTCGTAATTCATCCAGCCCGGCATTCCGTAGACCGATATCTCCTGATCGTTATGGCGGGTGTTATCCAGTACGCGCAGGAAGGTGATGATAAATTTTTCATCTTGCCAGGAAGGAACGATAAACGCGATATTTTCTTCCTCCTGTACAAAATTCCGCAGGTCCATGTTCTGGTAGTCCTCGAAGTCATTGGGCAGCTGTAATTCACGTAATGGTGAAACTTGGCTACTACCCATTTGAGTCTGGTAGGCTTTCTGAATCTCCTTCGCGCAATAGCGTTCTAGCGAATTATTGCGGTAGACAAGCACGACCTCCTCCGGGCGTACCTGTGCAGTAGCATGCCGCACGAGTGCCTGGCAATGCGTAGTAATAGCCGGATTGACCTGAATGAAGTAGGGATTATTCTGCGTTAGCCCCGGTGCCGCGCTGTAAGGGGAAACCACCACAGTCCGATTATTTTTTCCGTATTCTGCTACCAGCTGAATATTCTCTCGACGGTAGGGGCCGATAATCAGGTCTGCACCTTTGATATTCTGATCGCTATTGAGCATACTTTCCACCTCTTTCGGCTCACCCTTCGTGTCAAAGACGTGTACCTTAAGACGGTGGCCATTGCGGCGAAGATCGTCGAGTGCCAATCGAGAACCCAGGTAAAATTGCATCGACCAATTGGCTGCGCTGTTTTCAATTTTTCCGCTCTCGTAATTGAAACGGTTCTCTAGGAAGGGTAATAAATAAGCAATCCGGTAGGTATTGCCATAGCTTAAATTATTATCCATCGGGTTCCTTCCGGAGTCGTTATCGCCGGTGATGCTACCGATCCCGGGAACATCTACCGGTCGACCGTCCGATTCGATGGGCGGGACCTCGCGTTCAGAAACTTCTTGCCATTCGAAGGTTTCAAGTTCGCCGGAAGACGGCGGCACGACCGGATTTTGCCCGTCGGACCGATTTTGGCCACCGGTAATCTCGCCGAGGTCTTCTCTTTCCTGGGTCCGCTCGGTGGAATTAGCTGGCTGAAAAAGGGCGCAACCCGGGAACAGACTTGCCGATCCGGCAATCAGCAAGGCGAGGATCCAGCATTTATTCCCATTCGATGGTCGAGGGTGGTTTGGTACTGATATCATAAACTACGCGGTTTATTCCTTTCACGTTGTTAATAATGTCGCTTGAAATATTAGCCAGTAAATCATAGGGCAGCGGACTCCATTCGGCCGTCATACCGTCGAGTGAATTTACCGCGCGCAGCGCTACCGCACGCTCGTAGGTTCGCTCATCGCCCATGACCCCGACCGATTGTACCGGCAGCAGCACCGCGCCGGCCTGCCAGACCTTATCATACCAGCCGCTGGTACGAAGATGATTGATATAGATGGCGTCGGCCTCCTGCAACAATGCTACTTTCTCCGGCGTGATATTGCCCAAGATCCGGATACCCAAGCCCGGTCCTGGAAACGGATGGCGGTTTAAAATATTGGATGGCACTCCCAATTCCTGGCCCACGCGCCGTACTTCGTCTTTAAAAAGTGCGCGTAGAGGCTCTACTATTTTTAACTGCATTTGTTCGGGTAACCCGCCGACATTGTGGTGGGATTTTATGGTTACGGAGGGTCCGTGAACCGAAACCGATTCGATGACGTCCGGATAGATGGTGCCTTGCCCAAGCCATTCTACGTGTTCAAGCTGGGCTGCCTCGCGTTGGAATATTTCAATAAAAACACGGCCAATGATTTTTCGCTTCTGTTCGGGGTCGGAGACATCACGCAGACCTTCGTAGAATTCGGCCCTTGCATCAATGCCTTTAACGTTAAGCCCTAAGCCCTCGTAAGAGGCTATCACCTCTTCAAATTCATTTTTGCGCAGTAGGCCATTATCGACAAAAAAGCAAACCAGCCGATCGCCGATGGCGCGATCCAGGAGCGTGGCGGCTACGCTGGAGTCCACCCCACCCGAAAGGCCCATGAGCACCCAGTCATTAGGTCCGACCTGTTCTTGCAACTGCTGGATGGTTTCCTCGGCAAAAGAGGCGGGCGTCCAGTCGCCCTTGCAACCGGCAATTTCGAAAACGAAATTGCGCAATAATTGCTGGCCATCCAGGCTGTGGGTGACCTCCGGGTGGAATTGCAAGCAATACACGGGCTGTTCGAACTGACCGTTTTGGCTGCTGAATACCGCAACATCAATTGCATCTGTACCGGCCACCAATTCGAATTGGGGGGGAATGGTTATGATGGTATCGCCGTGAGACATCCAAACCTGCGATCCCGCTTGAATACCTTTGAGTAAAAGCGATTCCCGAAATAAGCGGCTGAGATTGGCTTTTCCGTACTCCCGCTTTTCAGAACGCTCCACCTGCCCTCCGAAAAATTGAGCAATGTACTGCGCTCCGTAGCAAATCCCTAAAACCGGCACCTTACCCAGAAAAACCGAAAGGTCGACCGGTAAGGCCCCCTCATCAGCGACCGAAAAAGGGCTGCCCGAAAGAATCACCGCCCGGATAGACGGCTCCAGCTCCGGCAGGGCATTGTATGGAATAATTTCGCTGTAGACATTGAGCTCGCGTATTCGCCTGGCAATCAGCTGCGTGTATTGAGAGCCAAAATCCAGTATGACAATCTTCTCATTTATCATTACACAAATATACCAATCTCCGGCCAACTCCCCGCGACCGGTACTTTTTCGCCCGGAAAAAAATATCTTACTTTAGTTATTTTATCCCATTAAATATTTAAATAGCTAAAGATCCATGATTCGACTTGATGAATTACCCACCACCCCGCCTGCAGGCTTGAAGGAGGAAGAAGTGGAAAAACAGACTAAAGATCTCATTGATGAAATAGGCGATCAAACAGAGATCCTTTTCGCCCAGGAGAAGTATGCCATTCTTATTCTTTTTCAAGGAATGGATGCCAGCGGCAAAGACGGAGCAGTGCGCAAAGTTTTTGAAGAAGTACATCCAAATGTAATCAACACCTTCTCATTTAAAAAGCCTACGGAAGAAGAAATGAAACACGATTTTCTTTGGCGGGTGCATCAACGGGTGCCTCCAAAAGGAAAATTGCATATTTTCAACCGCTCTCACTACGAAGACATCCTCATTCAGCGCGTTCATAATTGGATTGATAATGAGCAAGCCGAAAGACGCATGGAAAGTATCAACCAGTTTGAAGAACTGCTAGTTTACGATAACAACACGGTCATTATCAAGTTTTTTCTGCACCTCTCCTACCAGCAACAAGAAAAGGAATTGCGGGAGCGCCTGGAAGACCCCGATAAATTCTGGAAACATAAAGACGGCGATTGGGAGGAGCGGGAACACTGGACCGACTACCAGCGTTGTTATGAATACGCAATTAACGCTTCGCGCATACCCTGGCATATTGTACCGGTAGATGAACGCTGGTATAGAGATTTCCTGGTGGCCGAAACCGTAGCCCGGGCGCTGCGCAATTTGGATCTGGAGTATCCGCAATTGCGGACCGAAAAAAAATGGTAACATGAACGAAAAGGTACGGGTAGATAAATGGCTCTGGAGTGTACGTATTTTCAAAAACCGAACCTTAGCTACCGATGCATGTAAATCCGGAAAGGTAAAGATCGACGGTGTTAATGTTAAGCCATCTTACAACCTGCACATAGGTGAAATCGTGAAGGTCAAGAAAAACGGATTTTTATTTACTTTCCGGGTTGAAAAACTAATCCAGAAACGCGTGGGGGCTCCCCTTGCACAGGAGTGCTATACCGATTTAACCCCCGAAGAGGAACTCAATAAGTTTAATGATTGGTTCATCGGCAAGGCTTCGCCTGAAAAACGGGAGAAAGGCGCGGGCCGTCCGACTAAAAAGGAGCGGCGCCGGATCGACCGCTTCAAATCCGATCGGCCTTAGTGCAACTCTCTACCCAATTTATGGTACTTTTCCATTACCGTTTCGACCAAGCGTAATTTCCGATAGTAGAATTATTTTTCGGACGCTTGCTGCAAATAGATCAAAAAAGACCTTTCCCTACCCCAAAACGGTTACTTACCGGTCAAAAAATGCCCATCAATTGGATTTTCGGGAAGCCCAGCAACTAAATCTTCATTTGTACGTTAGAAAAAGAAAACCAAAACAAGGTAAACCCTTTATTTTTTAAAAATAAGTACTTAATTTCGCATGTGAATTGCTCGCCCCAGTAAACTGAAGAATCTCGCGCCTAAAACTAGTACCAACACCCTGAAAGCCAACTTATTGACCACAATAGGAAACAAATTTTATTGGCACTTTTGTAAAGTACAACTGAAAATTTAAAAATTAGAACAAATGAGTCATCTTACTAAACTGGAAATTGAGGATTTGATCAACCGGTACCGCTCGGAAATGCGAAAACTGCAGTATCAAATTAATAATGTGCAGCATGCTATTAATGATCTTTACAGCCTGATGCCGGATTCTGGCAGTGTAAACGGCGCATCGCCCGCCAAGCCTGCTGCTTCAGCCCCCAGCACCATGTCGACGGTGGATTCGCCTGCCAAGCCAGCCGCCGCCAAAGAGAAAGTAACCACCGCACAGGAGGAAGAAGAGGATGAGGATGATCTGAACATCGAACAGCTGGGCAAGGGATATCGGCTTTCCGACTGGGACTTACTCATTATAAATGCCCTTAAATCTGAGAAAAAAGTGCTTATCAATTCCGATCTATTCGAAGCGGGCCGCCGCAAAGTAGAAAAAGACGGTGTGAAGATGTCTGACCAAGATATCAAAGGTAAGCTTAACCGTAGCTTGCATAAATTGGCCAATAAGCGTGGAGCACTGAAGAAAATACCCCACACTGGTCGCGGCTTCGCTTACGCTCTGTCCACCTGGGTCGATAAGAACGGTAATCTAAAAGATAAATACCAGCGTAACTAAGCAAGGTTTTCAAGTTTCCAATACAAAAGGCGGTATTCGATGTTTCGAAACTGCCTTTTTTATGCGATTTGCTGAACTCCGGGTCCCGGCTGTATGGAGTAAGCTCGGCTAACGATACCGGTAGCTTGCCGGTAGCCGTCCAACAACTGGGTGGTAACCAGGGCTGTTTTTTCTGACTTTACTAACAAAAGGACTGATCCGCCGAATCCGCCGCCCATCATGCGCGCTCCGTAAACGTGAGGATAGCCCTTCGCCAGTTCGACTAGGGTATCTAGCTCTGGCGTACTTACCTGATATTGCTGCTGCAAACCCTGATGACTCGCCAATAGTAACTGCCCCAGCTGGTAGGGCTCGCCTGCATCCAGCGCGTTTCGGGCTTGCAGAACCCGGTTATTTTCTGACAAAATAAACCGGGCGCATTGCCAATCAAACGGATCGAGCCGGTTACGAGCCCCCTCTAATTGTGTTAGGGTCACATCGCGCAGGCTAATACATCCCAACACTTGTGCCACTCGCTCGCAACTTGCCCTCCGTTCATTGTAACCCGAATGTTTGGCCAACTGGTGCGTCTTACCCGATTCGATCAGGAGCCAGGCGCACCCTGGTAAATCTAGCCGATAATAGCTGCGCTCCATGGTCTGAAAGTCGAGCAAGAATCCTTGATTTCGAAGGCCGAACAAAATAGCATACTGGTCCAAAAGGCCGCATTGCAAACCCAGCCGGTGCTCGGCAGCCTGGGCCATCTTCGCCAATTCGGTATCGGGCACAGACGCGCCGGTTAGGATGCGTAGCCCGTACAACACCCCACAGCACAAAGCTGCCGAAGAGGAAAGTCCGGCCCCTACCGGCAGGTCACTGGTAAAGGCGACCCTAAAAGAAGGCAGCGGCAAAGACCGGTCCCGCCACTCGGCCGTAGCTGCTGCCAAATACCGCCCCCATCCGGGCAGAGACGAGGCAGTACTTCCTATGGAAAGGGATAAGCGCTCGTTCCGGTCGAGCGCAACCGCATCGATGCCGAAGCCATCACGAATGGAGAAAGCAAAGTAGATACCCTGATGGAGGGCGGCCGGAAAAGCATAGCCTTGGTTGTAGTCGGTGTGCTCCCCTATGACATTGAACCTCCCGGGTGCTTTGACTACTACAGTAGCTGGGGTACGGAAGTGCTGATGAAATTCTTTTTGAAGGTAATTCAACATTTTTAGGAGCAAAATAGGCATTTAGCCTTCATTGAAGGTTGTGCCTTTACGTTCCTTTTGTTGATCCTTTTGGACGGCAGTACAACGGACAAACTCCCCGTGTTGCTTTTCACCTATAAATCGTCACATAGGCTTTGGGGCAACTCCACCTCGCCGAAATCCACAGTGATACTATCGCCGGCAACGGCCACGAGGAATGGCGTCCCGTCCACTAAATAAACGGTCGAATCGTTTAGAATCTCAATATCTTCCGCTTCTCGGATTGAACTATCAAGCGATAATAAAAAATCGTAGGATTGCCCCATCCGTAAGGGTGCCACCCCCTGGTATTCGCCGTCAATCATTGAGGCTAAGATAGCATAAGGGACATTGTCATCAGCACACGCAGGACGAAAGAGAATCGATGCAGTAGGGACCAGCAATAAATCGCTATCCGGACATCTTCCGGTGGCTAACACTTTGAATTTCGACGATGCTCGCTCCTGAACGGAAAAACGCAGGGGTGCATTACCGTTAAACGTTTCACAGAGTGGTTCCAATAGAACCTGGAAATTGGGTTGGCAATCGTCGTACTGCACCAATTCTATATCGACATCTGCATAAAAGCGATTATTTTGTTCGAGAATAGGGAATCCGGGTGCAGGGATCTCCAATATATTTTCTCCAGGGTAAACAATGCGGGAGATAGTGGTTCGCTCCCGGTTGGCAATCACCCGCAAAAAATCACCGTTGCTCAAATCGCGTTCCCGGAAACCTGTTTCGTAGACCACATCCAGAATTACCGGGATAGTATCATCGGCTTGCACGGTCACCCTTCGCATAGTGGGCGCTGCTAGACAGATCTGCGGTGAGCCCACATTAAAAACGGAGGGAAAGAATTTAAATTCCAAATCAGCGTATTCGGTAGCGTTAATTTGCTCATAAAAGGCATGCGCTGCCTCCAACCCAGCGTTGATCTCGCTTGATAGATCGATGCTACTGCTTCCCGCGCAATCCGGAAAAACTTTGTAAACGGTATAACTAGGCCGGTAGGAATACGTATAAGTTACGGTATCGAATTTGTAGATGGTAGTATCATTAACAATGCGTTCTTCGCGTATGATGCCGTTTGTATCTACGGTTATGATAGTAGTATCCAGGTAGGTAATTACCGTATCGACCGAACGGTACACCTGAGTGTAATTGCCGGTGTGATCTTCAGTGGCTTTATAATCCACTACTAGGTGACATTCGTTGCCAGATCCGCCATTGCTGAGCAAATTAGAATATCCCAGCACCCAGGTTGAAAGGTGGGGCACATCAAACTGTGCTATTAACTGGCCATTACGCTCCTCGACTACTGCGACCCCGTCGGGGCGCCAGACCTGCTGCAGATCATCGAAAGAAAAAACCGGCAACAAATCCCCGTCGCGCAGGGGCCGGTTGATAAAGGGGTTAGGGGTATTGGCCTGGAGCTCGACGACAATTTTCATTGGCCTAGAAAAAGAGCACACCTCGCGATTGCCAATGAACATATCGATTTCAAAATACGCTAAAGGGCGTATCGTCGCCTGCTGGATTTGTCCATCGGCCGTTTCAAAAGGAACCCCGTAGAGCCGGTCCTGCAGCACGACCAAGTGCTTCTCGGTAGGTGCCCAGTACTCTAAGTCGAGATCTACCCTTCCATCGACATGGTCATCGCCGTTGTGATCGCGATAAACAGTGCCGGGTGCAATCCGGAGCATGATGTTGGTTGGGCTATTGGAAACTGGGAATGCAAAAGCCTGCCTGGGGTTGATTTTGAATCGACGCTTAAAAGCTACACGCTCCGAACTGCTGGACTCCGGGTACATGTATACATTAAAAAGAAGCGTATGGGTGTCGCGCAGGACAAAATCTTCTACCTGGGGGAAATAACCAGGCGCATCGAATCGCATTTTTATCCGCTTGGGATCTGCTAAATTCTCTGTTTTACGCACCCCTAGATTGAGAAAGCCGCCTTCCCCCTGTAACTCGCTTTTTCCGAGTAGTGTGAAAATGCCGTTTTCGACGTCGGTTACCAACACCTTAGCTTTTACGTTAGGGATCGGCGCCCCGGTCTCTACATCAATAAACTGCAGAGTAGCCGGATTTTGTAAAATACCAGTTCCCAAGTAAATGGAAATATCATTTTCCAGCTGGTCGCTGATTTCCTGGAGATCGGGCACACAAGCGGGCGCCATCAGCAATAAAAAAATCCCAGCCAGCCAAAAATTAAGTAGTTTTTTCATGGTTGTTGTTCCTTGGTTTTTTCAAAAGAAGCGGTATCCGAGGCGCAAAGCGATGACCGGCCACCACCGAATATCTTCAAGGATGTCTTCTAGTTCGTCTTCGTTGCGTACGTTTTGCCGAAAAAGTTCGGTTGCCTCCAGGGTGACATTAGGCGCTCCGCGGTAATAGGTACCGATATCAGCGGAAAAGCTGATACGCTTTTGCGAAATTGTGCGCCCAATACCAATACCCAAATAAGGCGAAATGGTATTGGTAAATGCAAAATCGCCCTCAATGTACCCTACCTCCTCGGGCGTTAGAATCACGTCTTGTACCATGAGGTTTTCCGTCAGCCCCCCCCGTCCGGTGATGTTGTTCTGGAAGTGATAGGCGCCACCGGCAACCAAGCGCAGGAATTCTTTAGCAAAGGCAAATTCCAGTAGTAACTCGATATTACTTTGGTTGATCTCGCCGTCGATAAGTAATTGCTGGGTTTCGTCATTGAGGTCTTCCAGGTTAACCTCAAAATTATCGACGCTGAATTGCAATAGGTTAAAACCCAGGCGTACATTAAAATGAGGAACGATCCGGAGCGCACCATCGACAGCTACGTAACCTTTGGTACCGGCACCGATACCGACCGAAAATTGTGGATTCCAGCCCAGGGTATCCGATGTGCTGATATCCGGTGCTGTAGATACTGATGCGGTCTCCACCATACTATTAGGCCGAGTGAAAAAGTCGGGGATAGAATCGGTTTGAGCGCGAAGATTACTGGAAAAAAGGCAACCCAAAAACCAAACCAGCATTATCCTACCGCCATTCCAGCAAAACGCTGCAAGCTTGTTCATATCTATTGGAATTAATGGTTGGAGCTCGCTTCATTTTATCCTATAAAACGGATTAGCAAACTTGTGCTGAACGGGGCCAAATGCTCAGGCGCGTGCTTGGCACTACCGAATTTAGGTGGGGAATCCAGTGTCTCAGCTTGCTGCCATCTGGGCTCATCTGGCATTGCGCTAAGTTTACACTTCGCTCCACTCCTTGCCGGGCTATGGGGTTAAACGACCATATCCGCTGCAATCAGCCGATTAGTGGATTATTAATCAAGCTCCTAATCAAAAATGGAAAAAGGTAAGTAGACCGGGTTGGCCTATTTGCTCAAAGCTTTAGCATGCCTACAAGACAGCAATATAGAAGAGCTATATTACGATAGTAAGTTACGTAAAAATAATGCCCGATGAAAATTAATTCTCAAAAAAGCAAGGCGGGCGGCCTACACAGGCAAGCCGCCGGAATAGTTATTTTGCAAAAGCAGGAGCCACGACCAATTCCTTGCTGCCATGTTGATATTGATAGAATCCTTCGCCGGACTTTACGCCCTTCTTTCCCGCCGTCACCATCTTGACCAGCAAAGGACAGGGAGCATATTTAGGATTGCCGAATCCTTTGTGTAGTACATTCAGAATGGACAGGCATACGTCAAGCCCGATAAAATCAGCTAATTGAAGAGGACCCATGGGATGGGCCATACCCAATTTCATGACAGTATCAATTTCTACGACACCTGCGACCCCTTCAAATAGGCTATAAATCGCCTCATTGATCATCGGCATCAGGATACGGTTCGAAATAAAGCCTGGGTAGTCGTTCACCTCAACGGGAACTTTGCCCAACTGCTTTGACAAATCCATAATTCGGGCAGTCACCTCGTTGGTAGTGGCGTACCCCCGTATGACCTCGACCAACTTCATTACAGGGACCGGATTCATAAAGTGCATACCGATCACCTGTTCGGGACGCTGGGTAGCTGCCGCAATCTGGGTAATCGAAATGGAAGACGTATTAGTCGCCAAGATTGCATCACCAGGCGCATGGTTATCCAGCTCGCTGAAGAGTTTTAGCTTCAACTCGGTATTTTCTGTGGCGGCTTCCACAACCAGGTCGGAATGGCCGATGCCATCGGCCAACTGGGTAAAAGCTACAATTCGGTCCAGTGTTTGGGTTTTATCACCGGCGCTGATTTTTTCCTTCTTTACCATCCGGTCTAGGTTTTTGTCGATGGTGGCCAATCCTTTTTCCAGGGCGGCCTCGGAAATGTCAATGAGGTGAACCCGGAAGCCATGCATAGCAAAAACATGGGCAATGCCGTTGCCCATGGTACCAGCGCCGATCACGGAGATATTTTTCATAATTCATTTTAATTAGATGCTCCGCGAAAATAAGAAATGCCTACGGATTAGAGGGACCACGCCCGGCCGTCGGTCTCTGATAAGGGCATATTCCCCCGATATTCGCCCGGGATGGGATCGTAGGCCAATACTTCCGTACCGACCTGCGGGGAGGAAAAATAGGCTTGGATAATTACTTTTTTCCAAGCGATGAAACCACGCTCCAGCAATCGTTCTTCCTCCATGGGTGTAAGGGTGAGCGCCCTTTCGTTCAGCTCGTTTAACACCGAAAGCCGCTGCTCGGGTTCGAGGGAGAGCAAATCGGCGCCGCCCTTTTCTACGCAATAGGCCTGCATTAATTCTAATCCGGCCAGCATTTGGGATTTTGTCTCCGGTCCGGCCCAATCGCTGAGCAATTCATCCAGAAAACGATGTACCAGCACATCTTTGGCCCCCGGCGTATCGGTGGCTGGCAGGATAGTCTCGGCCATCTCGGCCACCCAGTCAACTTGTTCCGGCGTAAGCGTACGCGGAACCCAGTTAGAGGAGAGGTCAGCTTTGCAACCTTGCAAAATAGCAGAAGCCGTCAATCCAGAAAGGGAGTACCCCAAAGCCAGGGCCGTATACTTTAGCGCTTCCCTGCGTTGCATGCATGAGAATTTTTAAGCTTATAAATTCATTTTTTTCAGTTCCTTAACGGCATAGTCGGCGGCCCGAGCTGTAAGGGCCATGTACGTCAACGAAGGATTTTGGCAGGCCGATGACGTCATGCACGCGCCGTCAGTAATAAATACGTTGGGGACTTCGTGCATTTGGTTCCATTCGTTCAGCACTGACGTTTTAGGGTCGCGCCCCATGCGGGCGGTCCCCATTTCGTGGATCCCCAATCCGGGCCAATAACCAGAATCAAAAGGTTTCACATCGCGAAAGCCAGCGGCCTCCAGCATTTCGACGGCTGCCGCCTGCATATCTTTACGCATATTCCGTTCGTTCTCTTTGATCTCCGCGTCGATAGTGAGGGTAGGCATACCCCATTTATCGCGTTTTTCTTCATTGAGAGTGCCACGGTTATCGTGATAGGGTAAGATCTCGCCAAAGGCATTGATACCCATTTGCCAGGGTCCTGGCGTAATAAGTTCCCGTTTCAGATCGGCTCCGAGGCCCAATTCAAGTTCCCGCACGCCGCGCGTCCAATTGCTGCGACTAGCGCCACCCTGATAACCGTAACCGCGCACGAAGTCCTTCATCCGGGTTTTGGAATCAAGATTGCGAAATCGAGGGATGTAGATGCCGTTCGGCCGTCGTCCTTTGTAGTAGAAATCGGCGAATTCATCATGGATACCATGGGCCCCTGTGCGGAAATGGTGATCCATGATGTTGCACCCCAACTCGCCACTGCCATTGCCCAAACCATCGGGGTGCTCATCGGTTTTGGAGTTGAATAGAATTAGGGTCGTAGCCAGGGCGGATGCGTTGCAAAAGATAATGCGCGCGAAAAACTCGCGGGTTTCTTTGGTTTCGGCATCAATTACCCGTACACCGGTAGCCCGCTGTTTTTCTTTATCAAATAAAATGGAATGGACAATGGAGTGCGGACGCAAGGTCATGTTACTTGTAGCTGCCGCGGCGGGCAAGGTTGAGGCATTAGAACTAAAGTAAGCGCCGTAGGGACAACCCCGGATACAGCGATTTCGAAACATACACTTGCCGCGTTGGCCGTGAATGCTTGGATCGGGTTGGGTAAGGTGAGCCGTGCGTCCGATGGTAAGTGTCCGCTTGGGAAAGTTTTCTTTAATGCGTTTGCGCACATGCTGCTCTACAACATTCAACGGCATAGACGGTAGAAATTGACCATCGGGCAGTTGGGGCAACCCCTCTGCCTGACCACTTATACCTGCAAAGCGCTCTACGTAATCGTACCAGGGGGCAATATCGGCATAACGGATAGGCCAGTCCACTCCTATTCCATCCCGGGCATTGGCTTCGAAATCCAGGTCGCTGAGGCGATAGGACTGCCGCCCCCACATGATAGAGCGGCCACCGACGTGGTAACCGCGGATCCAGTCAAAACGCTTGATTTCTTCGTAGGGATTTTCGTCGTCCCGCACAAACCAGTGCTTACTCGACTGCCGGATGGCATAGCCGGTGCGTTCCTGCACGTAGTAATGCTTTTTCACCTCTTCTTCCGGCACTTTGTCGCGCAGTGGCAGGTCCCATGGATCGAGTGCAGCGGTTGGGTAATCGACCACGTGCTTTACATCGCGACCGCGTTCCAGCACCAAGGTTTTCAATCCTTTCTCGCACAGTTCTTTGGCAGCCCAGCCTCCGCTGATTCCCGACCCGATGACAATGGCATCGTAAGTGACGGCGTCTTTACCTTTGGCGTTTACATTCATGAGTTCGATTGGCTTAACACTCCGTTGTAATGGTAAAAATCCTTTCTTATCCTTTGCTCCGTTGGCGCGAAAAATTACGGAAAAACCTCAGGAATCAAAAACGTTATTGGGAAGGAGACAAGTGGGGGCCAACAAAAGCCCCCTGGTCAAGTAACTATTAGCCATAAACATGATATAATCCCTTCTAGCCCTGCTCAACGATATGCTAAGGACTATTTTGAATGCTTCCTATACCGCTCTATCGCGTAGACCTCCGTTAAAATATTACTAGCAGAATAGAAAAAGTAAGATAAATAGCGCCAATACAAAGTGCTGCTTTTTTCCAGACCTCTAACTGACCTGTTTAAAACCTCGAACATCAAAAACCAGTTCAACAAAAGGCTCGCGGGTATAGCAAGGCAGACTACTCAATCCCCATAAACTCAAAGGGTTCGGCAGCCATTAACCTTTCTACCGCATTACCAGCATACACTTCCTGATTAATTACAGATAGTTTTTTCACTTTTGCTTTAGATGAAAAATCAATTTCCTTCAAGTCCAACCAAAATACATTGGGTGACAAGGCGCTTTCATAATAATAGACCAGATTTTTATGATCAGAAACGGTACGCCATTGTGTACTGGAAATATTTGGCTGCCCAGGTGTAGAAATGCCCAGAGGTACAGAAACGTTACGGATCACGCTAAACATAGAGGCCAAGGCCACTCGGGTATTATCGACTTGGGGAATAGCCTGAACATAGAAAGAAGCACGCGCGAAACGATCCGCTGCCCGATTAGTACCTGGGAGCATGGTCGTGCCTCCGATCTCATTCCAGTAATTGTACAGGGCCAGTTGCTTTTCGTAAGTGGGTGAATTGGTCATCACCTGGTATTCCCGTCCATGATGGATAACTAGCTTACCGCCGATATACTCAAAAATGGCGCTATCGCCCGAAGCATCAGAAAGGGAAAGGTGCAAAGTAGCCAGCCCGATGCCTGTAGACCCTGGTGTTTCGGCCGTAACCAACACAAAATTTTCTTGGGCCAGAGCCTCTACAGCTTGAGCTACTGTGGCAAAATTGTCGAGCACATATTGCGCCCACAACGAAAGGGCAAGTGTCTTTTTGCCAGTGGTAACAGCTGGATATTCCGACTCAGCTAACCACAATAAATTAGCAACCAGGCCTTTTTCATTCATACCGTCGGTTGTCGCTGATTCGTAGCCTGATACAGTAACAGAACCGTATTTGGAGGTCCAACTCATAGAGTTAGGGCCCGACTTGCTTTGCCTATCCATGCTCCGGGGAAAAACCCAAATATTGCTTTTTATGTCTTCTTTCCAGTCCATTGACCGAGCTGTAATGACAGTTGCATTAGGTCCCAGGTAAACAATGCGTGAACAAGCCTGCAAATGTGCAGGGCATAGCCAACAAAAAGCTACCAATCCTGCAAATAATAAAAAGGTGATCTTTTTCATAATGAATAGTTAAGTTTAAAATTGTTGAATTTTTTCAGACCATTAGGAATGGCTCTCAATTTGAGTTCACCTCGTTAGCCGGAGAAGTGCGGCAGATAAATCCGCGGTTAGCTTTACTGGATTGGGGTGGGACGCAAAAAACGAAGCGAAGCACTGTACCTTTATCCAAGATAGGTATTATGAATATGATTGAAAAGGTCTTGCGAGCTCCCACAAAATCCATAGCTTTTTCTTTACAGCTAAATCATTACACATCTGTTTACATAGAATATTTAATTGCTTCTTGCAGTAAAACGAAGACAAGGAGCGTAATAATCCCAAATTCTATGGGAATGATAGAGTAATATAAACATTAGATTAGGAAGAAACTAGTCGAAGCAAAAAAGATGGGGAAAAATTAATCTTGCACAATATCTTTTTAACCAATGGCCTTCAGAGATTAATGGTAATCGTTAAGAGTGAACCGGTCAGTAGGTTATTTGGAGGTCTGACACTTTGTCCGATAATTCGTGAATACTATATATTGTATCAATCCTGCTATCTTTTTGGAGTCGATTATAGGAAGGCTTGCGTGGGATTTATTGATTAGCAGGGTATCCCCTTTTGGCTTTCATCTTTTCGCCTTTAACCATTCACTGTCTGTATCTAATGTAGGCAGAACCTTCAGGGTATAAAAAACCCGCATACCTCCATAGGGATATGCGGGCCATTTCACTACTTAAACAGTAGTGCCTATTCATTATTATTCTCGTAGTAAGAGTCTTTGAGCGTTTCGCCGGCTTGAACGCGGTCCAGGCGCTCTTTGAAAACATTGGAAAGCTCCAGATCATCCGTTTTTGCGGCGATCTCTTTTAATGCTACCAAGGTATTAACATCATTCGGATTGATCTTTTCCGCCTCTTTAAAATACGGCAAGGCTTTTTCGAATTGATTAAACACCTCTTCGCGCATAGCTTCGTATTTTTTCATACCCTCTTTGGAGTAATCATCGGCGATTTTCTCCATTTCCTGGGTTAGGGCCGCGGCTTTGTTGTAGTACAGGGCGCCCATACTGTAGGTAGCATCGAAATTCTTACCTTGTCCGTTTTTAATCGATACTTCCTGAGCTTGCTTATAATAATCTAGGGCTTTGCCGAAAAACTCCTGCGCTTTTTCTTCATCTCCTGCCTCGAGTGATTTTTGGTACAGCTGATCGTAAACATTACCCATTACGCTATAAAGGGATGCATTATTGGGCTCAGCAGCAATACCTTCTTCCAGCTTGGTGATCAGCTCGTTCAGTTCCCCTTTCTTAAGGTAGTGGTTGATTTCTGCAAAGAGCAAGGATACATCTTCTGGGTATTGTTCACGGCCTTTTTCCAGGTATTCATAGGCCGCATCCATATCGTCCTCGGCATTTACTTTGTACAAAGCCTCGTATACGGCCGGCTTAGCAAACCCTGACTCGTACAGGTCGGTAAACATCTCCTCAGCCACATCCATATTATTGGTTCCCAAGGCGGCAAGACCGGTGATGTATTTCTGGTTGTTCAGATCTTCTTCGGCATCCAGGCTGCTAGACTCACCATTTTGCTTAAGCATTTCGTGCACTTCCAAAGCAGCATTAAAATTGCGGAAAGCTTCTTCGAAATTGCTGTTTTCGTAGGCATAAATACCCATGTTACTCAGGTTCGATTGTACGGCCTGCAACCCTTTGATCGCATCTTTGGTTTGGTACTTCTTTTCTGCCGTTTCCAGCGCTTTCTGATAAGCGTTGTAAGCTTCAAAAGCGGGATCGTTGACCTGCGGTAATTCCGAAAGTCCCAAACCGGTTTGCTTATTCAGCACAATCTGAGAAGCTATGGTATTGTAGATCTCTCCCTTCAGCGCCCAGGCCCGGGAGTCCATTTTACCCTCTTCGGTATCCATGGCAGCATCGATATTCACTACCGCTTCACCGAGTTGATCGGCATTATTGGTTTGATCCATATTGTAATTACCGATAGCTCTTTTCGCGTCTTTGTAATAGTCTTTAAAATCCTGACTATACGCGGTAACGGCCAGGAATAAAAGCGCAAACAAAGCAATAGACAGCTTTTTCATAGTCATTTATAGTTTGTTTAGACGGTATTAACCCAATTCGCTAACAAATATTTGAAATCTTCGCTGGACTTCCAGTTAATTCCTCCTTAAAATTATCCTATCATCCCATTATCAGCCGATTCTTCTTCTGATTCTTCCCCGTTGTGGGGTACTACGGCTACGTCAGCGATTTCATCATTTTCATCGAGGCGGATGATGCGTACCCCTTGCGTGGAGCGCCCCATAACGGGGATTTCGCCTACCGAGACCCGGATCAAAATACTCGAGCGGTTGATCACCATAAGATCATCGTCGTGTTGTACTGCTTTAATAGTGATAAGACCGCCGGTCCGGTCGGTCAGGTTCATAGTAATTACCCCTTTTCCACCCCGGTTGGTCAGGCGGTACTCTCCAATTTCGGAACGCTTTCCGTTCCCTTTTTCTGAAATCGATAAGATCGTGTATTGTTTATCTTCCGGGTGCACCTTTACCATGCCCACAACTTCATCGCGATCGTCGCCCAGGGTGACCCCCTTGACGCCAGCTGCTGTGCGGCCCATAGCCCGAACGGTGTCTTCCGAGAACCGGATCGCAGCCCCGGAGCGCGTTCCCAGAAAGATTTCATTCGTTCCGTCGGTGAGCTTAGCTTCCAGTAACTGGTCTCCTTCATTGATGGAAATCGCAATAATACCGCCAGCACGCGGGCGGGAAAAGGCCTCGACCGGTGTCTTCTTAACCAGTCCCTTACGCGTGCAGAACATGATGAAGTGGTTGTTGATGAATGTTTCGTCGGTGAGGTCTTTGATCCGTAGATAAGCCTTGATACGATCCTCCTTAGGAATGTCCAGAATATTCTGAATCACCCGCCCACCGGAAGTTTTGTTGGCTTCGGGAATTTCGTATACTCGCAACCAGTGGCAGCGGCCGCTTTCGGTAAAGAAGAGCAGATAGTTGTGGTTGGTCGCCACAAAGATGTGTTCGATGAAGTCCATGTCGCGTGTCTTGGACCCACGGGCGCCGCGGCCGCCACGGCCTTGAGTACGGTACTCGCTGGCCGGTGTTCGCTTGATATACCCCAGGTGAGTGATAGTGATCACCACCTCCTCGTCCTCGATCAGGTCTTCGATGCTGATCTCCCCCTCAGCAGCAGTCATATCAGTCCGGCGCTTGTCGCCGTACCGTTCTTTGATTTCGTGTAGTTCTTCTTTGATGAGGTTACGCTGTAGCTGTTCACTTGCAAGAATAGCGCGCAATTCTGCAATCAGGGCTTGGATTTCTTCGTACTCTTGCTTCACCTTCTCCCGCTCCAGTCCGGTGAGCTTCTGCAGGCGCATATCGAGTATCGCGCGGGCCTGGATTTCAGAAAGCTCAAAGCGGTCCATTAAACCGGTGCGGGCATCCTCAACGGTACTGGAGGCCCGGATTAAATCGATGACCTCATCGAGGTGATCCAGTGCAATGAGCAAGCCCTCCAGGATGTGCGCCCGCTCTTCTGCCTTGCGCAGATCGTAACGGGTGCGCCGCACGATGACTTCCAAGCGGAATTGAATAAACTCCTCGATTAGGTCTTTTAAATTGAGTAACATGGGGCGGCCGTTAACCAGCGCCACGTTGTTTACCCCGTAGGTCGACTGCAGGTAGGTGTATTTGTAAAATTGACTCAGGACCACGCTGGCAATGGCATCGCGCTTGACTTCCACTACGATGCGCAGGCCGTTTCGGTCTGACTCGTCACGGATGTCGCTGACCCCAATGATCTTCTTATCATTTACTAGGTCGGCCATTTTAGCTACTAAATTTGCCTTATTGACCTGATAAGGAATTTCTGTGATAATGATGCTTTCCCGGCCCGATTTGTCGATCTCAATTTCGGCCTTGGCACGCACCACGATCCGACCGCGCCCCGTTTCGAAAGCATCGCGTACACCCTGCAGACCGTAGATGGTTCCGCCCGTCGGAAAATCGGGAGCTTTGATATATTGCATGAGCTCGGCTACAGTAATGCCAGGATTATCTACCGTAGCTACGACTCCATCGACTACTTCGCGCAGATTATGCGGCATCATATTGGTAGCCATCCCCACTGCAATGCCCGAAGATCCGTTGACCAGCAGGTTGGGCAACCGCGTAGGCAGTACCGTTGGCTCTTCGATCGTATCATCGAAATTGAGCTCGAAATCGACCGTTTCCTTTCCGATGTCGGCCAGCAGCTCATCGGCAATACGCTCCAGGCGGGCCTCGGTGTAGCGCATTGCCGCTGGGCTGTCGCCATCCATGGAGCCGAAGTTCCCCTGCCCGTTGACCAAAGGATAGCGCAGTGACCAGGGCTGCGCCATACGCACCATGGTGTCGTATACCGAAGAGTCGCCGTGTGGGTGGTATTTACCCAGCACCTCCCCCACAATTCGGGCGGATTTTTTGAATGCTTTATTGTAGGTGAGCCCTAACTCCGACATGCCGAACAACACACGGCGGTGTACCGGCTTCAAGCCGTCGCGCACATCGGGAAGCGCACGCGATACGATGACCGACATCGAGTAATCGATGTAGGCTGACTTCATTTCTTCCTCGATATTGATCGGAACAATCCGCTGACTATCTGCCATTTACCTATTTTAGCTTACAATTGTCAAGGCGCCCGCCAGCGCACTAAAGATCTAAACCTTTTGATTTTTGCGTATTAACAAAGATACAAAAAACCAAGCACAAGGCCGCAGCTAACCCTACAACTTTAGGCCCTTCAAAGTGTTTCCTCGACGAAAAGGCGGCAATGGGATTTCATTTGTTCCAAAAAGCAAAATCTGTTTATTTTCGGCCCAGCTATACGGGACGCCAAAAGCACGATCATGAACCAATCGGTAAAACCATACAGCGAAGGCGGCAGTAAAAAAGAGCAGGTATCCACCATGTTCGACCGCATTGCTAAGCACTACGATTTTCTCAATCATTTTCTCTCTTTGGGTATCGACCGCCGATGGCGCAAACGCGCAGTCGACGAGTTGGAACAGACCAAGCCTCAACGCGTACTCGACGTAGCGACCGGAACTGCTGATCTGGCCGTTGAGATCGCTCGCCGGCTGCAGCCCGAAGCCGTGATCGGTGTAGACATCGCCGAAAATATGCTTTCCATTGGACGTCAAAAAATTCAAAGCCGCCAGCTTTCGGCTACTGTCGACCTGCGGAGCGGCGACTCCGAAAACCTTCTTTTTCCCGATCAATCCTTCGATGCTGTTACGGTGGCTTTCGGGGTTCGTAATTTCGAAAACCTGGAAAAAGGCCTGCGAGAAATGCAACGGGTACTGCGCCCGGGGGGCAAGCTGGTAGTCCTGGAGTTCTCCAAGCCGCGCATTTTCCCCTTCCGTCAGATTTATAATGCCTACTTTAAATACCTTTTGCCGACAATTGGGCGTTTAACCAGCAAAGATCCGAAAGCGTACCGCTATCTCTACGAGTCGGTACAAACCTTTCCCGACGGGAAAGACTTTCTGAATACATTAGCCAAAACGGGATTTCAATCGAGCCAATGCAAACCATTAACCTTAGGCGTCTGCTCTATCTACACGGCTACCAGGTAGCCCTGGCCCTGATCTGCGTTTTTTTTAGTCCTGCCCTTTTCGGCCAGGGCGGCAGCAAAAATTATAACTTCCGAAGCTTCCAGCGAAAACCTTACTACTTCGGAATCACGCTGGGCCTGAACTCGGGCCATTTTAAGCCTTTTCAGTCGGAGGAATTTATCTTCAGCGACAGCATTCAGACGGTGGAGTCTCTAAGTGGTCCGGGTTTTAACTTAGGTATTGTAACTAACTTGAAATTGGGCGAGTATTTCGACCTGCGTTTCCTGCCTACCCTGTCTTTTTCGGAGCGCCAGATCGTTTACGGAAAAAACTCCCGGGTTTCCGAAACGACACAGCGTTCGGTAGAATCGGTTTTTGTAGAACTCCCCTTTCACGTACGTTACAAATCCGCACCGTTCAATGATATGCGGCTTTTTATAATCGGCGGGGTGAAATACGGTTTCGACGTTGCCAGCGATTCACGCACCAAACAGGCGGAAAATCTAGTCCGGATCTCCCCCAATGATTTCTCCTTAGAGTATGGGGCAGGGGTGCAGTTTTTCTTTCCCTTCTTCATCTTCTCGCCTGAACTAAAGGTCTCGCACGGAATCGGCAACACCTTAATTTTTAATGACAATATCGAAGAGTCAACCGTCTTGGAAAAAATCCTGAGCCGCACTTTTACCGTTTCGCTCCACTTCGAGGGTTAAGACTACACATTGAATCGGAAGTGCATTACGTCGCCGTCCATCACGACGTATTCTTTACCTTCTACGCCCATTTTGCCGGCTTCCTTAACGGCTGCTTCGGACCCGTGGGTCACGAAATCGGTATACTTAATGACCTCGGCGCGGATAAATCCTTTTTCAAAATCGGTGTGGATTACGCCCGCTGCCTGCGGTGCCTTGGTGCCACGCTGGATAGTCCAGGCGCGTACCTCTTTATCACCGGCGGTAAAATAGGTAATAAGATCGAGCAAATCGTAGGTGGCCCGGATGAGCTTGTTGACACCGGGTTCGCTGAGCCCCATATCTTCCAGAAATTCCTGGCGCTCTTCGCGGGTCTCCAGTTCGGCAATATCCGCCTCGATACCGGCGCTGATCAGGATAGTCTGCGCATTTTCGTCTTTCACTGCCTTGCAGAATCTGCGGGTGTGCTCATTCCCTTCATGAACGGAATCCATATCCACGTTGCAGACGTAGAGAATGGGTTTACCAGTGAGCAGCATCATGTCGTGCAACAAGGCTCCCTCTTCTTCATTTTCCAAGGGAAACAAACGAGCCGGTTTTTCATTGCTCAAGTGCTCTAGGATACGCTCGGCGATAGCTACCGCCCTGATGGCTTCCTTTTCGGCCGATTTGGCGTTTTTACGAAGTTTTTCCAGCCGCTTTTCGACCGTATCAATATCTTTGAGGATGAGTTCGGTATCGATCGTCTCTTTATCACGGACCGGGTCAACCTCACCATCAACGTGAACGACGTTGCCGTCTTCAAAGCAACGCACCACGTGTACGATGGCGTCTACTTCTCGAATATTGGCCAGGAATTGGTTCCCCAGACCTTCCCCTTGACTCGCACCTTTAATCAAGCCTGCAATATCCAAGATTTCTACGGTTGTGGGAATGACCTTTTGCGGACCTACCAACTCGGCTAACTTGTCGAGGCGGTAATCGGGCACTGTGATGATCCCCAGGTTGGGATCTTTAGTGGCGAATGGGTAGTTGGCCGCTAGCGCCTTGGCCGAGGTAAGCGCGTTGAAAAGGGTGGATTTCCCTACGTTGGGCAATCCTACAATGCCTGCTTGAAGCGCCATGTCGAAGGAAGTATTGGTTTGGTAAAGTCGGGTAAAAAACGCGCCAAAGATAGCGGAATAAATTGGCTTCACCAATCAATTCACCCGACTGGAACGTTTTAGTTATGTACCTTGAAAATGCAGCGTATGAATTTTCTCGCTCACCTTTTCCTGTCGTGCCGCAAACCCGAGCTGATCGTCGGAAACTTCCTCGGGGATTACCTGCATAATGACCAGCTCGCTCACTTGCCCGACCCTATTCGAGCCGGCATTCAACTACACCGTCGCATTGACTCCTTCACCGACCAGCACCCCGTGGTGCGCCGGAGTACTCGCCGGCTGCACAATCGTCATCATAAGTACGCTTCAGTGCTGGTCGATATTTACTACGATTATTTTTTAGTGAAAAACTGGGGCCGCTACTCGGACCAGGACCTGGCCTCTTTCACTCAGGAAATGTATCGCATTTTGGAAGACTTCTATCCGGTGATGCCCGAGCGATTACAACGGCGGGTTTCCCATATGATCGAGGATGATTGGTTGATGCGCTACGGCACCCTAGACGGTATCAGAGAGGCCATTGACCGGTTGAAAAAACGCACCAGCCGCCCCGAATACTTGGAGGGGGCCCTGGAAAGCTTGCTGGAAAATGAGGTTGGCCTGAACGACGATTTCAATGCTTTTTTCCCCGATGTGTACCAAATGGTAACGCTCGCCTGTGAGGTGGATTACTCCTGATGATTATTTCCGCTTGCGGCCCTTGGCTTGCTTTTGTTTTTGCTGTTCCTGCTGCTTTTTTTGCTCCTTCAAGGCCTCTTCCAGGCGCTGCTGAAAGGTGTTTTTCTTCTTGGGCTTCTTGCGGTATTCAGCCAGGTTACGCTCAATCTTTTTCTGATCGATGATATAGTTCTTCGTAACCAGCGTCTGGGTAATATTGAGTAAGTTACTGAACAGCAGATAACAGGTAAGGCCCGAGGCAAAGCTATTGAAAAAGCCGAGGAACATGACCGGCATGATGTACTGCATATACTTCATGGCTGGATTGGCCGACATGTCCATGTGGCGGGTATTGTAATAGGTATAGATAAGGGTGGTCAAGGCCCAAAGCAAAGTAAACAAACTTACGTGCGCCCCGAAATAAGGAATATCAAAGGGCAAATGGAAAAACTCATCGTACGTACTTAAGTCATTGGCCCACAGAAAGCTTGCCTGCCGGAATTCGATCGAGGCGGGGAAGAACCGATACAAGGCGATCCAGATCGGCATTTGCGCCAACATTGGCAAGCATCCTCCCAACGGATTCACCCCGTTTTCGCGGTACAGCTTCATAGTCTCCATTTGCTGAGCCTGTTGGTCTTCTTTATTCTTAGAACGAACCTGCTCGAGTTGCGGCTTCAAGGCACTCATTTTCGACTGGGAGTATAACATGCGGTACGTGAGTGGGTACAGGAGGAGTTTTACCAATAGGGTCAGCATCAGGATGATAATTCCCGCACTACCGATGAAACTCGACAGCCAGCTAAAGAGTGGCCGGATAATCCACCGGTTAACCGTACCGAAAATCGACCAACCGAAAGGCACCACGTCTTGCAGATCATAGCCAATGTCGCGCAGGCGATCAAACTCGTTGGGGCCCACGTACAAATTCATCGCGAACGTCTCCTGGTTATCTCCGGCTACCGGTATCTCGACGGTCGACTTAACCAGCTCCAGATCGCTTGAATTTTCGTCTAGTTTTTGCGTTTCCATCACACCGCCCGGAAAACTGTTTTCGGCAATCAACACACTGGTAAAAAACTGATTGGCGTGGGCGACCCATTTCAACGGTTTGTTATCAATGACATCCCGGTCATTGCGCTGTTTGTTACAATTGTCGATGTTACCGTCGACCGGCTTGTAGTAGACGGTCGAATAGGTGCGTTCGATATCGACGTTCTTTTCTAGTTTATCTAGGTAGTTTTCCCAATTCAGGGTGATTTTGGGTTGTGAGCGGTCGAGCACACCGTTCAACCCCTCGAGTTTAATCTGATAATCGATCTGGTATCCGTCTTGCTCTAAATGATAAGTCTGCTCAAAGTAGCGCCCTGCTCCGGCCGGAGCGCGAAAAGTGACTCCATCGGCCGATTGTTCGGCTATTTCGAAGTACAGGTCCTGGGTATTTACGCCGCCTGCAGGCAGGTTGGAGACCGGTAAGAAATAATGAAATTTATTTTTGGGGTCTGCAAGAAGCCGAACCGGCTCTTTTTCCGTCTCTTTGGGTTTGGAGCCCTTTACGACCTTATCGTATTCCTTGAGCAACACCTCGGTGACCCGACCGCCCTTACTAGATAAAGTCACCCTGATTTTTTCATTTTCGAGTTGGATTTGCTGTGCTGTCCCTTTAGCAGCTGGAGCAAATGGGCCGAAATCCTGACTCAGGCGCAGCTCTGCTACTGAATCCGATTCCACTTCCCGGGCGGTATCGGCAGGTGTGGGGTTATAGGCCGCCGCATCGGCGGTAAGTTGTCCGAGTTGCGCCAAGGAGTCGGCCTGCCGCTGTGCCAACGCAATGGAGTCCTCCACTCGTTTTTGCTCGCGGATCTCTTCCGGCGAGGGCGTAACAAAGTACTGCCACACGAAAAAGAGGATGAAAATTAGTGCTATTCCAATGAAAGTATTTCTATCCATAACGCGTTTTTCACGGTCCGAAAGTGCTGCTACTGCTATTCTTTCTCCTGCCTTCGAATCGCTTTCTCTAAAAACTCTGCAAAAGTACGATATTCAAGGGGGATTATCCTAATTGCTTTATGCTTTTTGGCGGTTATCCCCTTCCCTGTAATTGTTTCACAAAAAGGGCTTTATGCATTCTTCTTTGAAAACTGCTTACTATAACACACTTTACCGGGTATATGATCCGCCATTGACTATAAAAATCGGCCAACACCATCCGGCACTCGACCGCCTACTGGAAAAACACCACCGGCAAACCTGGGCCTACCTTACGGCTTGTAATCCTGGCTCCCAACTATTGCTCCCGCAAGTTAATGCGCAGCGGCAGGCCCAATTACTGGCCGACTTGGAAAAAACCGACTTTCTTACTTTCCCCGGTACGGGTGAAGGTCTGGAGGCTAGCTGGCCCCCCGAGGCAAGCCTGCTCCTTCTCGGAATCTCTTTCGAGGTTGCTAGCAAAATCGGACGGACCTACGGCCAACTGGCTTTCCTATATGGTGAAAAAGGAGGCCCTGCGTTGTTGGTATGGTTGGCACTAACATAGGATGGGATTCAGAAGGGATTAAAGAAATCCTTCGACACTTCATCCATCACGGCGATATCGGTTAACTGAACCCGGCCGCGATCGCCCGAAAGTTTCACCTTGCCGTAGGTTTGATAATCTTTCCAATGTGTTGTCAGTGAAGGTTCCGGGTCCGTGGCATCGCGGTAGTAGGACCATTCCTTGATAAGCTTCGACTCGGGATCGATGCGCACGATGTATTTATTTTGGGGCGTAAATCCAACCTGGTCGAAGGTCATTTCTATACTCAAGGCTGGCTCGTTTCCCTGTAGGGTGCGGGTTTCGCCCAGATGCTTCAGGGTAACCCCTGGATCGAGCATTTTAAAAGGCATCGCTAGCCAATAACTGTCATTGATAAAAATATACTGACCTTCCGTCACGTATTTAGCAATGGTATCGGGGTGAGTTAGCACCACACCGGTTTGTTGCACCCTGCCAGTATCTGTTGCCAGATCCAGTAAATAGATGCGATCTTTACCGGGAAAGTCGATACGTACGCGCTGGCCATGCTTGTCCCAGGTGAGGGTGCGGGCGCCTGCAAAGGTCCACCGAACATAGCGAACAGCCTCCCAGGATTCCAGTCCGCCCATAGCATCCATAACCGAAATAGCCAATGCTTCCGCTTTGGGGTCGCTCTGTGCAGCAAGAGGCTGCCCAGGGAAAAAGTAAACCGCGAGCCATCCCGAAAGCAAAAGCAACAGATGTACAGCTTGTTTTAGGTAGGACATAGCAATTTTTAATTAAAACAATTTAAGAGAAACAAGCCAGCCAGGAAAAAGATCGCATTAATCGGCGTCGGAATCCTGGATCAAGCTGTCCCGGTAATTGAAAAAGCCCTTCCAATCGCCGGCATCAGCCAAACGCGCCTGCTCAATGATCGCAGCGGGCTCAACTTCTTTGGGTACGATTCCAGCCTTCAGGAAATAGTGGTGCAGTTGACGCGCATCAATAGCAGCCACCATAGCCCAATCCTTGAGACCAGCGTCTTTCATGGCGGCTTCGGTCTCGTTGTCTACCCCTAAAAAGATGGAAAAACTCTCGCGGTCCGTCGTATCGATGGGCCAATTTTCTTCGTCAACATCTTCTTCTTCCTCCTTTTCGTCATTTTCCTCTTTCTCCAGAACAAAAACAATGGCGTAGTGGTGCTGAGAAGCGTCCAGCTCAACAACCTCCATATCATCGATTTCCCAACCCTCAGCCAGGTGCTGGTTGATCAGCGGATATTCCGTCTCAGTAAACGTTACACTTTCTGCGAGTTGGGTGTGAGCAGTTACCGTGATGACTTTTTGCATGTGTCAAATTTGAATTTGAGGTGTAAAGGTAAGAGAAGCCGCTTCCTCCACAAAATAGAGGAAGCGGCGCTGGTTTTTCGCAATTTTCCAAAGGTAGATGTTAGGACTGGTTGGGATCTACTCCGCCGGACAAAAAGTCCTGGTAATTTTTTAGTTCGTCCCATTTATTTGCTGCGGCCAGCTCGGCCTGGCGCGGCCAGGTGCTTGGATTAGCAAGCCGGTAGTTATCGCCGGCCTGGTCAAGGACGTCTTGCAGCCTTTGTACGCTGGCACCTGCCAGGTCAGACCAGTTATTGATGCCATTGCTTTTGAGCAATTCTTCAATCTTCGGCCCGATGCCTTCGATAACCTTTAGGTCATCCGGATTATTGGTAAATCCTAAGATCTTCATGGCCATCGCTTCGGCCTTGGCCTTGGTTTCGAAGTCACCGGTCGTTTCGCGTCCGGTATCCAGGAATTTTTGGTATTCCACCAATTCATTCCATTTGCCTTCTCCGGCCAGCTTGGCCTGGCGCGGCCAGGAAGAAGGATCGTGCATTCGGTAAGCGGGACCGGCCTCTTCCAGGATGGTCTTTAATTCTTCTGTAGTTTTAACGGCCAGTTCGGTCCAGGTATTAACGCCGGCTTTTTTCAGCACTTCTTCGATTTTAGGCCCAATCCCCTCGATGATCTGTAGGTTATCGTTCTGCGGAAAAATCGCGGCATAATTGATACCACCGCTTGGCAGGCGGAAAGGTTCGACGGCTTGATTGGAACCCGGATCCACTCCGCCGACCAAATAATCTTGGTAAGCTTTGAGATCTTTCCAATTACCGGCGTCGGCCATCTTCGCCTGGATAGGCCAGGTAGCAGGATCGATGAAGCGGAAGCGATCACCCTGGGCGCCTAAGATTTCCCGCAGCCGATCGGGCGTAGTATTTGCCAGGTGGTGCCAGTCCCGAATGCCATTATTCTTCAACAGTTCAAGTATCTTGGGACCTATTCCCTCGATCACCGTCAGGTCCGTCTTATCATCGCTGATAAAGCCGACAGATTTAGCAGCCAGCTCGCTCACTTTTGAAGGTGTTTCAAAATCACCTTGGCCAGCGCGGCCTTCGTCGAGAAAGCGTTGGTAAGCAATCAGTTCATTCCAATTACCCTCTACTGCCAACCTGGCTTGTTTGGGCCATGTGACCGGATCCATCATTTTGTAGGCCGAGCCAGCAACATCGAGAATGGCACGAAGCTCATCCGGCGATTGGTCGGCAAGATCTTCCCAGGACATGATACCGGCCCCTTTTAAAACGGCTTCGACTTTAGGCCCGATTCCTTCAATGATTTGCAGATTATCATTAGAGAACAGGGCATTGTAATCTACAACGCTCAGGTCTTTTTGGCCGAACCTTTCGTTTAACGCTTCGATACGGGCTTGCTGCGCTTTAAAGCGGGCAGTTTTAAACTCCTCCCACTTACCGTCGCGGGCCAGTGCAGCCATTTGCAAAATACTTTCCATGTCGACGCCATCCGGATCAATACCGGCTTGTTCCATATCGCGGCGCAATTCTTCCTGGCTAACCATTGCCACCTCTGCCCAGGTGCGGATGCCTCGGCCTTTCAAGGTTGCCTCCAGTTCGGGCGTAATGCCGTAGATGGCAGTCAGCCGGCTATTGTCCTTGGTATCGAAGTTCATTCCGGCGCCCGACTCGTCGGTAAAGAGGGGCAAACCTAAATAATGACGGCGCGCAAGTTTGAAGTTGTTCCACCGACCGTCCCGGGCTAGGGTAGCCATCGCAAGCGTGCCGTTGTAGTTGAAACGATCGGGATCCATTTCTGCTTCTGCCACTAATCCCCGCAACGTAGCACGATCCAGTTTGGCTAAGTCACCCCAGGTGTTTATGCCGTTGGCTTTGAGCACGGCCTCCAGCTCGGGCGTAACCCCATTGATGGCTTGCAGGTTAGTTTTATTCGAAATATCGAAACCAATCTCCTCCTGGTCAAGCGGCAGGTAGTACTGATCCACGTGCAGGCGCTGCTCCATAAAGGCATCCCACTTACCATCGCGTGCATGGGCGGCCAGTAACAGCATGCCCGCTGTATCCAGAACGTCAGGATCGATGTTCGCTTCGCGGATGTAGGTTTCGAGTTGGGCCCTATCAAGTGCAGCAAAGTCGCCCCAGGTGTTGACACCATGGCGCTTGAGCACGGCCTCCAGTTCGGGTGTAACCCCTTCGATGGCTTGCAGGTTGGTATTGTCGTTCTTGTCGAAAAGGATGTAATTATCCTTCTCAATAACATCGGGGCCCGACCCCGCAGTACTCAAGCGAGCTTGCAAACTGGCTTTATCGGCTTCCAGCTCACCGACTTGAGTGCGTAAAGACGCTGCGAGCTTATCTTTTTCCTCGTGTTTGTAACGCCAATCCGCCAGCTCTTTTTCCAGGGCATTGATGCGGGCTTGCAAGCTACGATTGTCACCATTGCCACCGGCAGTAGCGTAGGCGTTACCGCTACGGCGAGAAAGCAGCCAACCCAGCAGGGCACCCAGTAGTAGCGGCAGCAGCATGGCCAGCCAAATCCATGGCGAACAGCCCAGGATAACTTGAAGAAATAGCATATCGTAGATCATGATCGATTGTTTTTGATTGGTTGGTTAAAATTAATTTTCCGCTCTTTGAAATTCTACGCGGCGGTTTTGGGCCCGACCTTCCGGCGTGGTGTTGGGTGCAATGGGGTCGGTTTCTCCTTTAGAGCGACTCCGCAGGTGTTCTTCCGGTACACCCAACCGAACGAGCAGCCGCTTGACCGCCTCAGCCCGGCGTTGTCCTAGGGCCTGATTGTAGGTATGGGTTCCTACGTTGTCGGTATGGCCAGTTATGACGATGGGTTCTTCCATCGGATCTACCTCTACCTCGCGTGCGACTTTGTCCAGATACTCGTCTATGTTGCGGTCTTGAATCGGTGTGTCGGAATCGAAGGGAAACTTCGCCGAGACGCCCAGCTCCAGTAAGCTGTCGAGATTCGATCCAGCCACCCGGGATGGCCCCCAGTTGAAAACAGCAGCTTCGAAGTACCCTTCGCGGGCATCCTCTGGTGCATTGCCAGCAATGACTTTAGCCGAAAGCTTAACGCGCCTGTCGGGCAGATCCGGAAAGAATTGATCGCGAATTTGCCTGGCCCTTTCCAGACCGAGCTGTTCGCCCTCTTCCGGCGAATCCACCTCACCGGCATAATATTTGCCGACAATCTCCAGAACGTTCGCATTATCGCTGCCGGCCATAACGGCAGCTTGCAAGGAGTCGATACCGGGTCCGGCGAAAGGCGTAGCATCGCCCCAGCGAAAAGCAAGCGCGTAGGGGTTTTCCTCAACGCCTGCTTCATCGCCAATGATGCCGGTCGTGCTGCAGTTCTCACACAATTGGCGCGTACAAAAACGCTGCAGCGCCAAAACGTACAGGAACCACGCCACCAGTATCAAAATGATGCGGGTAGTTGTTGACATAAGCTATTTTGGGTTTGTATTAAAATTGGTTTTAAGTTCGTTTTAACCTATCAGCTGTTTCGTCACTCCTCTTCTGATCTATCTTTTGTACCCGGGTAGCTACAATGCGGCAAGTCTACTCATCCAATCGCGCCCGTTAGGCGATTCGCTATTTAATAGTGAAATTGACCGAGGTCTTCTAAGAACAATACAATACGGCAAGCAAAAACACCTGGTGCGTTGTTTT
The DNA here is from genome assembly GCA_964530825.1 of uncultured Saprospiraceae bacterium. Classification (GTDB taxonomy): domain Bacteria; phylum Bacteroidota; class Bacteroidia; order Chitinophagales; family Saprospiraceae; genus CAZHCA01. Next base: position 6,600 of record CAZHCA010000011.1, on the reverse strand, counting down.
TGTATGAGGATAAAATTAAGCAAATATTTGGCATTTTCTCGATATAGCCAGGAGAATCCACAGAAAAGGCATCGAACTAAAGTCGACCGTAAATCCTTATATTTGCACCACTTTTTTGCGCGAAATAATTAAGTCATGTTTGAAAGTCTTAGTGATCGTTTGGAGGGCGCCATCAAAACGCTCAAGGGGGAAGGTAAATTAACCGAGCTCAACATTGCACAGTCGGTCAAAGAAATCCGCCGAGCTCTGGTGGCTGCCGACGTTAACTATAAAATCGCAAAGGATTTTACCGATAGGGTTAAGGATAAGGCCCTGGGCACCGACAATGTACTAAGGTCGGTCAAACCGGGCGAGCTGATGGTTAAAATCGTTCAGGACGAATTGGCCGACCTCATGGGAGGCGAAGTCAAAGAATTGAGCCTCGACGGTAAACCCACCGTTATTCTCATTTCAGGCTTACAGGGTTCGGGTAAAACCACCTTTTCGGGCAAGCTAGCCAAGTACCTGAAAGAGAGCAAAAAGAAAAGTCCGCTGCTGGTTGCCGGAGACGTTTATCGCCCGGCCGCCATCGATCAGCTCACCGTCATCGGCGACCAGATCAAAGTACCAGTTTATAAAGAGCCGGACAACAAAAACCCGGTCGAAATTGCGCTGCACAGCCTTCAACACGCCCAGGACCACGGCCATGATGTGATCATCGTCGATACGGCAGGCCGCCTGTCTGTCGACGAGGAAATGATGACGGAAATCGCCAATGTCAAAGACGCCATATTGCCCAACGAGACCCTTTTCGTAGTGGACTCCATGACCGGTCAGGATGCCGTCAATACCGCAGCTGCTTTCAATGAGCGTATCGACTACGATGGGGTCGTACTGACCAAGCTTGATGGGGACACGCGCGGCGGTGCGGCTCTATCGATCAAGTACACGGTAGGTAAGCCCATTAAGTTTGTGAGTACGGGGGAAAAGCTTGATACCCTGGACGTATTTTACCCCGACCGGATGGCGCAGCGCATTCTCGGAATGGGCGATATCGTATCCCTGGTGGAGAAGGCCCAGGAGCAATTCGACGAAAAAGAAGCCGAACGCTTAGAGAAGAAGATTCGCAAAAACAAATTCGACTTTAACGATTTCCTCAGCCAGATTAACCAAATCCGGAAGATGGGTGATCTAAAAAGTCTGATGGGGATGATCCCGGGTATGTCGAAACTCACCCGAAACCTCGATATTGATGACAGCGCCTTTAAACGGGTAGAATCCATGGTATTCTCCATGACACCTGCCGAAAGAGCCGATCCCGACCTCATCAACCTTAGCCGTAAAAAGCGCATTGCACGCGGCTCGGGCCACGAGCTGCAAGACGTCAATCAGTTCCTCAAGCAATTTGAGCAGATGCGTAAAATGATGCACCAAATGACTAAGGGCGGAGGAATGCCCGGGATGGGTGGTGTCCCCGGACCCGCGGCCCCCGGCCGCGGACGCATTAGCCGTAACCGGAATAAAAAGAAAAAGAAAAAAAGAAAATAAATCCATCCATGCGCATTTTGCTGCTCTTGGCCGGCTGGTATCTGACTACCCTCCTGCCCCTGGCTGCCCAGCCGTTGCCCCTGGACCCCGCACTCCAGATCAACCAGCTCGAGAACGGCCTCACCTATTACCTGCATTCGAATAAACAACCAACCAAGGAGGTAGCGCTTCGGCTGGTCGTACGCGCGGGATCCCTACAAGAGGCAGATGATCAGCTGGGCGTCGCCCATTTTGTCGAACACATGGCGTTCAATGGTACCGCACGCTACCCTAAAAACGAACTCATCAATTTTCTGGAAAAAACAGGCGCCAGGTTTGGCCCTGACCTCAATGCCTACACGTCCTTCGAAGAGACAGTCTACAAATTGCAGTTGCCAGCCGATAGTCAGCATTTGATAATGGAAGGCCTAACTATTTTGCGGGAATGGGCGGGCGAACTCACTTTCGAACCCGGGGAAGTAGACAAAGAACGCGGAGTCGTTATTTCAGAATGGCGTCAACGGCAAAAACCCGACCAAAGGATGCGCCGGCAATATTATCCCGTTTTGTATGCCGGTTCGCGCTTTCCCGATCGCTTTCCGATCGGGAACCCTGAACTTATCGATACCGTGCACGGTACAACAATCAAGCAGTTTTATCAAGATTGGTACCGACCCGAACTCATGGGAGTTATTGCGGTAGGGGCTTTCGATACGGCGGCAATGGAAAAAGCCATACAGACGACCTTCGGCGATTTGGAAAATTCAGCCGAGGCACCCGAGCATACCACATTTTCAGTTCCCAATCGGGATACTACCCTGTTTGTAACGGCCACCGATCCAGAGGCCCCCTTTTCCGAACTGAAACTGATCATACGACAGTCCATGACGCCTTACTTAACCAATGCCGATTACCGGGGGGTACTTTTGCGATCTTTGTATAATCGCATGCTTGGCTACCGGCTGTATGAGTTACAACAACACGAGAATCCACCTTTCACCTTCGCCAATTCGAGCTACGGTGCCGGCATCGGTAAGCGGGATGAGTACCACCTTTCGGTTTTTGCTCAACCCGAAAACATCCTGCCGGGCTTTGAAATCGTTTTACAGGAAACCTTCCGGGCTGTCCAGCACGGTTTCACAGCAGAGGAATTAAGGCGCCAGAAAGCCGAACTGCTGACTGCAGCTCATCAACGGGCACGAGAGTCGGATAAGCGCAACTCCGGCCGCTTGGCCAATCAATATGTTCAACATTTTCTGGGCCGGCAACCTGCCTGGAGCCCGGAACAACAATTGGCCTTAATGAAAAAAATCCTGGACGACATCACACGGGAGGATTTCAATGACTTACCCGATCGATGGCTCGCCAAGCAGCAACGCATATTCGTTCTTACCGGTCCGGAGGAGGTTGCCGAAGTCATACCCCAGCTCGATACGGCAGCCGCCATATTCGAGCATCTGCGCAGTATAGATTTCGAACCCTATCAAGAGGATGTCATTGAAGGGCCGCTCATCTCGGACCTGCCCGAAGCCGGCACCATCCTTGCTGAGCGTGTCATTGACGACAGCCTTCATATTTTGGAATGGACGCTTTCTAACGGGATACGGATTGTCCTTAAACCAACTGACTTTAGGAACGATCAAATTCTCATGCGGGCTTTTAGCCCTGGTGGCCACTCTGTTTACTCGGATGCCATTTATCCGCAAGCCTTCGGCGCTAACCTTCTCCCTAGCTCTGGTGGCGTAGGTAACTTTTCTGCCACCCAACTCCCCAGGTTGTTAGCCAGCAAACGGGTTGAAGTATCGCCTTATATCGACGAACTGCGGGAAGGTTTTAGTGGGGGATCTGACAAAGCGAGCTTGCAGACTCTTTTCCAATTGGTGTACCTCTACTTTACCCAGCCTCGGGTAGATGAAACCGCCTTTGCTTCGGCTATTGACCGGCAGGCTTCTGTGCTGGAGAATTTATTTGCTGATCCTAATTACCGTTTCGCCGATTTCAAGCAACGCCTGAAATACGACAACCACCCACGCCGCGTTATTGCGGATACCACTTTCTACCGGGCCATTTCCTTGCAGGAGGCCGAACGCATTTACCGCGATCGTTTCGCCGATGCCAGCGATTTCATTTTCTTCCTAGTAGGCAACTTTGACCCCGACAGTCTGCGCCCCTTAGTCCGGCAGTATCTGGCGCCACTGCCGGCCCAGGGCCGGAATGAGTCTTTTCGCGATACGGGCGCCAGCCTGGCCACCGGACCAATCGATACCACCCTGGTTGCCGGTCAAGCGCCCAAAGTTTTACTGGAACGCATTTATCATGGTGCTTTTTCCTACGGACCGGAAAATCGGGCCCACCTGGGCGCGATGGTCGACATTTTGCGTCGACGTCTTCGGGAAGCAATGCGGGAAGATCAGGGTGGCGTATATAGTGTCCGGGTCAATCAATGGACCAGCAAATATCCCCGTAAGCACTACCGGATATCGTTCGCCTTTAACGCTGACCCATCGGAATTCGACAGCCTTGTCCAACTATTGGATAGGGAAATTGAGCAATTACGCCAGGAGCCGCCAGATCAGGAAGAACTGGATAAATTTATTGCGGGCCAGCAGGTAGCCCTGCGTAGAGCCTTCCAACAAAATGGATTTTGGCTTAATCAATTAGTCAGGTATTACTGGACAGATCGCTCCATGGAGCAATTGCGGCCGAAGGCCATCGAAGCACGGTTGAACGCCATTACCGCAGCCGACGTACAAGCGGCTGCAAAAAAATACTTGACCCCAGACCAACACTTGCAGTTCATCCTGCGACCAGAAACGCAAAAATAGCTCCATCTTAAGCGAGCGATAAAAAAGACCGGAGTTCCTGTGGTTCTCCCAGTACTATGCGGCCTTTTTCATTCCGCCTGAGGCGAGCGCCGGCCAGGGCCGGGTCATGTTCGAAAAGCACCAAAGCATCTTTTTCCATCACCTCTGAAAGCAATCGCTTTTTCTCCTCAAGCGTATGCAAGGGACGGACATCGTAGGCCATGATGTAGGGTAATCCGACGTGGAAAGAGGATGGTATCAGGTCAGCACCGTAATAGATTGTCTTACCGTTGATTTGGAAACTGGGCATCATCATAGCTTCCGTGTGTCCGTATAGGAAGCGCAAGTTGAAACCGGGCAGGAATTCGACGTCCTCTTGCTGGACGTCGATATAGCGTAACAACCCGGCTTCTTGGATAGGTACAAAATTTTCCCGCAGTAAACTGGCGCGTTCTTTGATATTGGCTTGTAGGGCCCAGTTCCAGTGGCGCTCGTTGCTCCAATAAGTAGCATTGGGAAAGGTAGGTGTCAGTTTGCCCGTTGCATCGTAACGGACGGCACCGCCCACATGATCGAAATGGAGGTGGGTAAGCAGTACATCGGTAATGGCTTCGGGCTCCAACCCGACTTTTGCTAGAGATCCTAGCAAGGTATCTGCGCCATGTGGTTCAAAGTGCGAGCGGAATTTTTCGTCTTGTTTATCGCCTATCCCCGTGTCGACGAGAATGTTGCGCTCGCCGGTTTGCACCAGCAGACAGCGCATCGACCAGGTACACATGTTATACTCGTCGGGCGGGTTGAGCTTGTGCCAAAGCCGCTTGGGGACAATGCCGAACATAGCGCCGCCGTCGAGTTTGAATTTACCGCTTTCGATGAGGTGCAATTGCATAAGTTCGGTTTTTATCGCCCGAAACCGATCGAGCTCTTTTGAGAAATTTTCAGCTGCCGCTTGATATTGGCCATCCGGATACCGGCAACCGCCGCCTCAACACCCTTGTTGCCGTACTTGCCCCCGGCACGATCTAACGCTTGTTCCTCCGTATTGGGTGTAAGCAGACCGAAGATGAAAGGAATATTGGTCATAATGCTGAGGTTGGTCAGCCCGCTGGCAACTGCTGAATTAATGTACTCATTGTGTTTGGTTTCGCCCTCAATAACACAACCCAGGCAAATGACCGCATCGAGTGTGTGGCGACTCGCCAGGAGTTTGCCGCCGCCCGGGAGCTCGAAAGATCCCGGCACCTGAATGACGTGGACCTGATCTTCTTGGGCGCCGTGCTCGAGCAAGGTGTCCAGGCAACCATCGTACAATTTGTGGGTAATGTGCCGGTTCCATTCGGCTACGACGATGCCGAAAGAGAAATCCGCGGCGGAAGGAATATTGGAAGCATCGTATTCTGAAAGATTACGCAAGGCAGTGGCCATAATTCGTTTTAGCGGGAATTTACGGAAAAAACCATTCCCGCCAACGACGAATTACTGCTCAACGCGCACCAGGTATTTATCGATCTGGCGGCCAGCAGGCGAATCGGGGTATTTATCCTTGATCTCTTGGTATGCTTGAGCTGCAGCCGCAGAGTTGCCCTGGCTTTCATGTAGCATACCCATTTTTTGCAGATAATAAGGAGTTAGAAGCTCATTGTCGCTGTAGTTGGCTGCTCTTCGGTAATAATTTAGGGCTTTATCAAAATCGCCTAACTCTGAATAAGCATCGCCTAGTGCACCAAACCGAATGATGGGCGTCACGCTGTCTTTTGGCTTATAACCTTCGAGATAGCTGATCGCTGCATCGAATTCGCCAATATTAAGGTAGGATAGTCCGGAATACAATTCTGCCAGGTTGCCCGCCTTCACTCCACCGTATTCGTCAGCTAGATCGAGAAATCCCAAATTACCACCTCCGGGATTCGTCAAGGCTAGGGCAAAGGAATCCTTTTCAAAAAGGCGTTGAGCCTGAACAATTTCCTGCTGCGCCTCTTGTTGTCGCGGTTTCTTATAAAAATTATTGTAGGCAAAAATCCCTCCGATAATGAGCACCAAACCGACCAAAGCGCCGAACAGGTAGTATTGATAGCGGTCCAGAAAACTCTGGGCCTGATCGCGCACCTCAACAATATCTACCAATACTTCCTCTTCCTGTTGCTGTTTTTTCTTCTTGCTTTTTGCCATAGCGTTCGTATGTCCATCGAATTAATGAAGCGCAAAAATAAATAAATTTTGTAAAAGGTAAGTGGGTAAAGGTACTCTACCCTACTAAAAAGTTAGGAGGGTGAAAAAAACATAAGGAAGC